>CAVWHO010000008.1:0-443065 GCA_963754875.1 Nitrospirota bacterium | reverse complement strand
GCTGAAAACGGACGAGTTCCTGAGAACCTACTCCCCGCAGTCCGGAAACGATCGCAATGCCATCGCCGACCTGGAGGACTTCCCCAATGTCGGTCAGTTCTTCGACACGGAGCCTCGGCTCCGTGTTCTCGATGATCCTCGTCAGGTGCGCGGCCGTCTCTTCGATTGTCGTCAGGCCCTCTCGTTTTAGCGCCGCAAATTGTGATTCCAGGTCTTCCAGGAGTTTCCGCCGGAGATCGAGGTCGAGTTTTTTCTCTCCTCCTAAAATCAGCCGGGCGCCGACATCCAGACGCGGATTTACTTTTACGTCGATCGAGAGCTCTCTTCCTGCAACAGCCGACAGCTTTGACTTGAGTTGATCGACGAGGAGGGGATCAAGGGGGATCTGGGTTTCGAGGAGAACAACGGGTTCGCGCAGGCCTTTTAAGAGGGAGCCCAGGGCGGACTCTTCACGCTTATGCCGGTTCTGTTCCATGGTTGCAGTGCCCTTCACCTGTACTATGTCGTATGGTGCTCACTAACGGGATGCGGTGCCTTCCATCTCGTCCAGGCTGGCGAGAATCAGCTTTTGCGTCACTGCCCGGCGCTCGCTTTCCGTCAGTGATTCTTCGATAAAGCGACGGGTGACGAGCGTGATGAGCGTGACCAGCTGTTCGGACGCCTCGCTGGCCACCCGTTCTTTTTCGGTCTCGATGGCTTGTCCGGCCTGGAGAAGGATCGCGTTGGCTTCCTGTTCCGCCCGGTCCAGCCCGGCCCGGCGCTCTTCCTGCGAGGCTGTCCTCGCTGCCTCGATGGTCCTCCCGGCTTCCGCACAGGCCGCAACTATCAGTGCAGCGGCCTGTTGTCCGGCTTTCGCATATGCCGCATCCGCTTGATCGGCCTTTTCCACCTCAGCGGCAATGCGTTTGCTCCTCTCTTTGAGAGCGGTCCCCACAATCCGGGGAAGGAGAAACCGGATGATGAGGACGAGCAGAATAAATTGCACGAGCTCGACCGTAAAAATCAATGGTTCCCCGGTGATCTGGCGGAGCACTTCCTGGATCAGTTCTTTCATGATTGCTTTGCCGCTCCTCTGGCCGTAAGAACCCGGTTGACTACCAGCCGGAGAGCTTCCTCATCCACTGTGGGGATCATCTTGACCAGTGTCTGCTTGCTGCACGTCAGGAGATGCTCTTTCAGCCGGGCCTGCTCCAATCCCTTGAGACGCGCAACCTCTTCCCGTCCGCTGGCAAGGATTCTTTCCGCCTCGGCATTGGCCAGAGCGCGTTTTGACTCCCGAATTCTGGTGAACTCTCCCTTGACCTCTTCGGAAAGATGCGCTGCTGTTTCCGCTGCCTCGGCCGCGATCCTCGCAGCTTCTTCCTGTGCCTGCTCTGTCAATACGCCGGCTTCCTGATACCTCGCGCGCGATCTCTCCAGCTTGCCGGCCCTTTTTTCCATCACGTCGATCAAGGGGGTGAAAAGCACCGTTTTCAAGATAAAGAAGGTCGCCAGAAAGATGGCCGCTATCGCCGCCATGGTGATCAGATTCAGTTGCTCCAAAGGATTGAGATTCATATACCGGCTCCTTCGGTCCCGGTCAGTCTAGATCTTTGCCGCCACCATCAGCGCGATGACCAGGCAGTAGATCACCAGGGCTTCGACCAGAGCCATGGCGACAAGCATGGCGGTAAACAGCTGGGGTGCTATTTCCGGCTGTCTCGTCATGCCCTCGATGGCCGCATGAGAGATTTTTCTCATGGCAAATGCCGCGGCGATGGCTGCCGGGACGATGGTCAGTGTCGGGACGAATATCATGAGGATTGCTTGCATTGAGCTTCCCCCTTTCTGAAGGTCTCTTCTTGTCTCTTACCGTGTTGGCCCGGAAGACGGCGTTTTGACTGATGTAACCTCCTGACGTTTTTCCTTTTGAAATTTATTCTCTTCGGTATGGATGGCTTCAGCCAGAAAGTTCGCCGTCAGGAGGGTGAAGACCAGCGGCTGAATAAAGGCCGGTATCAGGCCCAGGGCGTGAATAATCAGGGGTATACCGTAGGGAGCCGCCTTGACGACCAGCAGGGCGACTATGAATTCCCCGCCGATATTGCCGAACAGCCGGAGGGAGAGCGAAAGGGTATGACCGACCTCGGAAATGATCTGGAGCGGATTGGGCCAGAAGAGATGCTTGAGAGCGCTGAAAACGCCTTTGAATCGGGCGCTGATGACCAAGACCCCGATAACGGCGATCAGGGCCAGCGTCAATGTCCCGCTGTAATACGACGTCGGCGGGATGTTTATGATCGGGAACGACAGGACTGACAAAAGATTGGAGCACAAGATGAACAGGAACAGACTGGCGAGGAACGGTGCGATCACCGATACTCCGTCGGGGCGCATGTCCCGGGCCTGCTGCACAAACCACTCCAGGACATATTCTGCGACGTTCTGGATCGCATCGGGAACTTCAGACGGTTTCCGTCGGGTCGCCACGAAGGCCAGCGCGATCAAGACCAGCGCCACCAGAGCGAAATTGAAGATGACGATATAGGGCATCAAATGCCGCAAGGTCTCAGACATGGATCCGCCTCCGGCCTCCAATTACCATTCTTTCTTAAGCCGCATCATGTCACGGACGGCAAAGCTAAAAGCGACCAGGATGCCGGCTCCGGTAAGATAAGGAAAGGTGGTGAGCCATTTGTCCAGACCATATCCGATGGCGCCACCGGCCACAATGTAACTGGGGATCAACGACCAAATGGCGACGATCTTAAGCAGCTTTGTCGAGATCAGACTCTTCATGGCTCGCATGCTCCTTCTTTGCCTGTGTCAAAACCGGGACCGGTTCTTTTTCCTCATCTTTATTTCTTTCCTTGACCGGCAAGTTCTGCCATATCTTCACGATGCTGAGACCTCCGATGAGAGCGGCCAGCGCAAAGACCGTAAAGGGCAGCAGCGCCGAGCTTGCGGCGTCGAATGACCGGGGACTGTTCACGGCCATGATGCTTAAATAAACGGCCAAGCCAGGCAGCGTCAGCACACCCAAGACAAGTGTGATCAAAGCCCTATTCTGGAGTGAGGTCAAAACTCCTGCAGTAATAGAGATGCCGGCCAGAAGGCCGATCAAGCAAGGAAGGATAAACGCCCACCACCCCAGGAAGATAGCCAAGGAAAGCAGCACAACGAGCAACGATAAGAGCGTCAGCGAGGTCCACAGCAATTTCAGGAAGATGGCCAAACGATATCTGTTCCGGGCTTTTTCGCCGGCTTCATCGTCGAAAAAAGATGTGTTTTCCATTTTCCGTCTCTCTGTCCTTTCTTTTTCGGACAATTAAAAACTCGCCGCAAATCGAGTAAACGATCCATCGCACTTCTGTCCCCTGCACTAGGAAAAAATCTTTTGCGAACATGCGCTGCCACAACCGCGGGCTGCCGGTCAATGACGTTCTTAATGATTGCCGGCATGTCCTGCTTCAATTCGTCGAACATATTCCTCTATCACTATAATAACAAAAAACCATCTAAAGGTCGAAAGAGTCATCAATACACTGCAGTTGCAATAATACATTTACAAAGAGCCCTATAGTGCATCTTCCTGTTGAGAAAATGTTCCACTGTCCATCGCACACCTCGTTAGATCGCTTTAGAGCACCCGAAAAAAATCCTCTTCCTTCGATTATGCCATAATTAGACGGGAGGTGATGCGTCTATGACCGTATCCTCGAAACTCGCTTTACAAATTCCGGTCTTTTCCCTTATCATTCTCTTTCTTTCCTTTGTCCCCTCCTTTGCCGGGGACCAGTTTGCACGCAAGCGACAGCAGATGGTTGAGCAGGACATCAGAGAGCGAGGCATAAAAGATCCGGTAGTTCTCAATGTGATGGGGAAGGTGCCGAGGCATTTGTTCGTGGATGCATCGTACCGAAGCCGGGCATACGGAGACCATCCCCTGCCGATCGGGGAAGGCCAGACGATCTCACAGCCTTATGTCGTTGCTCTCATGACCGAAGTCCTGCGGCTCAGACCTGCTGACCGGGTGCTGGAGATCGGGACAGGGTCAGGCTACCAGGCTGCGGTGCTGGCTCTGATCGCGAAAGAGGTCTATACCATCGAGATACGCCGGCCTCTTGTTGACAGGGCGACAAAGACCCTCGCTGAGCTCGGGTATCGGAACGTTACAATTAAATTCGGTGACGGGTACTTCGGCTGGGAAAGTCAGGCGCCCTTCGATGCGATCATTATAACGGCTGCGGCCAACCATATCCCTCCGCCGCTTGTCAGACAGCTCAAAGAAGGCGGCAGGCTCATCGTGCCGCTCGGCAGCACGGTCTACTTCCAGACGCTTACCCTCGCGACAAAACGGAACAACGAGCTTGACGTTGAACAGGTGTGCCCTGTTGCCTTCGTGCCGATGACGGGAGAGATACGGAAGAAATAGAACTCTTTCTCGCACGACCTATTACAGTGAGAGATATCCGTCCGGGGCCAGACTGGTTGCCAGCATTACCATGTTTATATCACGATGCGCCGTCCATCCGCTCGCTTGTCTGTTTGAGGGGTCAAGCCAATACGTCTCGATCCCATCACTGAGAGGCATATACTGCATCAGGCTTTCGGATTGCGATTGCAGCCGATGTTTCCCGTTGAAATCGCGTGGTGTTTGTTTGATCAGTCCCAGCAACCTCTCATTTGCGTGTAATCCAATGGACAATCCCAACTCCCGAAATGCAAGCCGGTATTGAGCAGGAAGCTTTAAGGGGGCACTGCTCGCATAGGACTGCAGGCTGACCAGGGAAGAACCCAGGAGAACGTCCAGAAGGTCTGTCCGCTCAAGACCTTCGATGAGTATCAATTGAGCCAGTTTGTATGCGGTGCTCAAGAGCTCGCCGATGCCAAGGGGGTCATCTGTTTCCCACCGTAGCCCTTCACACATAGGGGCCATGTCGGTAATCTCTGCGCTGAGGTCGAGCCGTGCAGATTTTTCAGAAGCTTTTGCCGCAGTCGCCTGAAGTTGGAGGTAGGTGATGAGCCCGTCGAGAGGATCGTGATGCCCCATCGATGATATGAGAGGATAGGAGAGGTCAATGCTCATCTTCCAGTACATGCGTTTCCTGCCTCCGGACGCTGGAGCGTAGGTAAACCCGGCATGCGCCGTTTTTGCAAGCTCTATCGCCCATCTGTTGAAGGTCGCATCTCCCGTGACCCGGCTTATCCGATTGAGAGCGTGCATCCATTTCGTCAGGTAATGATAGTACTGTCCGTCCCGGTCCCATTCCCGTTGTTCATCATACGGATCATCGCGCTTGCGTTCGTTCATTCCCTTTCCGATCCGTAACCCGCCCCGCGTGGGGTGCATGGCGCCCTCTTTTTCATTGAGACCGCTGATCCAGCCGGTTCGCGGGTCATCGTCACGGTGTCGTCCGAGTACGTTTTGGACCTGCTCGACGAGGCGTAGAGCGAGCTGCTTGTAGAGCTCATCATTCGTTTGACGATAAAGCTCGAGGAAGTTGCAGACGGCAAAAGCGTCAGTCCATAAGTAGCGCCGAGGCGCTTCCCGTGTAGATGACAGCCCGGTCAGATCGGCAAACTCAAGCATGATGTCCCGGACCAGAATCTTGGAGGCTTTTTGTTCCATCTTTCCCGTGAATTTATGAAACTTAGCTTCTCGTAAAACTATGATTACTTCCTCAGGTTGCGGTAAATGTCTTTTTCCATAATGATAACCGGATATGAGTGATAGGTTGTTTTTTCTTTTACGTTCCAGCCTAATTTTGAATAGAAGTGCTCGGGAAGAGCGATATCAGTTGTGAAGAGAAACAGTTTGTTTATCTCTAATTCAACGGCTTTTTTTTCCGCAGCCTTTACCAAACTTGAGCCAACCCCCTTTCTCCTCCAGGGTTTAATGACGTAGAGACTGGTAAGCCAGTGCAGCAGGTCTCTTCTCGTTTCCATCTCAAATGTCCTCAGTGACACCGTACCTACGGGTTTTCCAGCTTCGAAGGCCACGAGAGTAAGGGGGAGTTTCTCTTTATTAATCCTCTCCAGTAAAAAGTTTACGACATCCTGCTGCGTCATCTCTGGATACAGATATGACCACTCGTTGTATATCCAGGCAGCAAGAATCGATATTACTTCTCGGCGATCCGCCAAATAGTGTATATCCATACGTACATGCCGTTCTTTCCGGATAAAGATTAGCGAGGCTCAGCCTCAGACCGATGAAACAAAACCAAAACCTTCGCCAGCATAACAGGATGAACTGGATGCTAAAAACTTTTGGGCTTTCATCGGAATTTATCCTGTAATCCTGCCGAAAAAAGTTTTGCTTTTCGCGCGTTGGGTCAACACCGATCCGGACTTTTTCCGCGTCTCTCCGTCGCCATCCGGTTCCTGCCGGGCCACCCAAAAAGCGGTCAGATAAGCCGCTGCACCCGTAAGCAGAACTGTATGATATCCCGCAGACAAGGCGAGCATGATAGCGAGGACGGGGGCGATCACCGAAAAGCAGCCGTTCACGGCCCACGCCCAGGGGATGAGATCAGGATTAGACGAACCGACGACCGAAATGCCGAGCGGGAAGGGAATCCCCATGAGGATGCCCGCAGGCATGACGATGATAAAAGAGAGGGCGATCTTTGTCATCAGCGGATAATGGTTCATGGTCCCGATAATCGCGGGCAAGAGAAGGCTGTAAGCAAACGTAATGCTTGCCAGAACGAGAAGGATACGGGGATTGCTCAGCAGCCTTATACGGCCGCTCAATGCGCTTCCCATACCGGAGCTGATCAGGATTGACGCAATGACCGTGCTTGCCGCATACGACGGGTTTTCGAGGCTGAGTATCATTTTTTGGATGAATGCGATCTCGACGAACAGATAGGCTATGCCGAGCAGAGCGAAGTAGGAGAGTGTGCTGAAGGTATTATTTCTTGCGGTTGCTGCCCCCTTCCTTCTCAGCTTGATGAGCGGCAGGAGGATCAAAATCGCGCTCACAACGAGCACCTGAACAAAGAGGACGGGCAGGAGGTAGCCCTCTTCGATGAAGTACTGCCACTTCTTTCCCATGACGCGATAGATCGCCTTCATATTCCCGATCTTCAGGTAATAATGGAAGAAGGGCTGTTCATCGGAGACAGGCCGAATGTCGAAGAGGTAATCCGCCATGAACCGGTCCCGGGTCTCCCTGTTCACCAGGAGTTGGAAAGCCCCAGCATACTCATTTCCCGTCTGCTTGATATAGACGTTGCTTTCCTCCGGCCTCATGCCGGGATAGTAAACGAGGTCGAACCTTTTCTCGTGCGCGAAGGTCTTGATCCGTCGAATGTCTTCTCTGGTCATCGGCGATCGTTTCATGAGTACGGTCAGGGTGTCCCAGCTTCGCACGGCAGCCACATTGCGGGAGAGATCGGTGATGCCGGACGATTCCGCAGACCGGGCGAGGGTCGCAAGGAGGCGAAGTTCCGTTCTCGGAGGCGGAATGATATAAAGATTAAGGGAGAGGAACCCTTCGGGTTTCAAGTGGGCCAGATACTGCTCGAACGCCTCAATGGTAAACCGATAGTCTTCTGCAAATCCAAAGGCTGCGGAAGGCCATGAGCCCATGAGCGAGAGGTCGATCAGGTCGAAGGCTCTGTTTGATCCGGCAAGCCACGTCCGCGCCAGCCCGGCCCACACCTGGTGCTCATAAACAGGCGCAGCATGCGTGCGACCGTATTCCTTCATCACGCGAAGGAGAAGAGGATTCGAATCAACGGCAGATATCGTCCTGGCCCCGAACTGCCGGGCCGTGAGCAGCGCGAGGCCGGCCTTCGGCTCGATAATGAGAACGTCCTGGTTTTTTTGCATCCGGTAGGCCAGGCTGGAAGGAAGGGACCGGATGAAGGCGAGTCTGCTTTTGTCTGTATCATCGGTCATGGCATAGATGTCGCCTGCGTCAACGGCAATACCGATCTGCTCGGGCAGCGGGTCGAGATAGGTAAAGCTCAGGCCCGGTGCGAACCGTATCGACGGGCTTTTAAACAGATCGACACGCGAGTACGGGCCGTACACCGTGCTTAGGTGTTCAGCGCCGGGGGTTTGCAGGGCAAGCGAAAAGGGCTTGTAGGGAGACATCCTGGTCTGGAGAAAGGATGGGTTGAGAAAAAGGACGCCCATGTTCACGGCTATCAACAGGAGGGAAACCAACCGGATCATCCAGTCGACGGGACGGTAGAGAAGCGTAGTGGCAAGGAGTATGGAAACGATGAGTACACTCGCTTCGGGCCCGCCGAGGGAAAGAAGCCAGATCATGACAAGGGCCCCGGCGCCGGCTCCCAGGAGGTCCGATGCGTAAATAGCGTTTGCAGCGTGCGATTGAGTGGAATAGGCAGTGGAGACGATCAGTCCGAAGCAGAAAAAGGGAACGCAGAGGATGACGTAGTAGAGACTGACGGCAAGGAGCTGCAACCTGTCCCAGGAAAGCCGCGCCGGATCGAAGGGGACAACATTGGCAAGAAGATAGGAAGCAGGAATGCTGATTGCGAGCAGGAACGCGTAGAGCGGGAGGAGGCGATTGTCTTTAAGGCGGGGAACGACAGAAAGTACACTCCCGCTCGCGCCGATACCCAGCATGGCGATGCTGATGACCATGAATGCGAAGTGGTACCAGAGAGAGATGGAAAAGATGCGCATGAGCGCCAATTCATAGGAAAGACTCGCGAACGAGGCGGCGAATATGATCCTCAGAATGGCGCTTTTATTGCCGGCCGATATCTCCATGCTCTGATTCTAACATAAGCCGGACTGTCGAGAGGGAGGCATAAAATATTTCGAGATTTTGTTCTTGATATCCATAAGATGATATCGAAACTTACGCCGATTACAGAAGATGTGCGGACGATGGAACGATACAGACAGGAGGTATGTATTATGCTTGAAATAGAGGTATTTTTATGATAACTTATAGCATATAAATAGTGGAGGTTTATATGTCAAGAACAACCATAACATTGCCCAGTATGTTGCTGGAGGAGTTAATGTCCGAGATCAAGGCAAAGAGCAAGACCGATGCCGTTATTACAGCTATCCGAGACGAGATCAGGATGAAAAAGCAGGAACGGATCAAGACCATGGCCGGGAACATGGAGTTTACGAAATCAGCGGACCGGCTCAGGCACGGAGATAAGAGACTTGGATAAGGTATTGGTGGATACATCCGTATGGATCGAGTTCTTCAAAAAGAAAGAGCCCTGGCACAGCACTGTTTCCGGCCTTATGGATGACAAGCGGGTCTGCTGCGCCGGGATTGTTTTGGCAGAACTTATCCAGGGTGCGAAGTCGGAAAAGGAGCTTTCGATCCTGCGTGACTTCAGGCATGTCTTTGAGTTTCTCGACGAGTCAATCGATCTGTGGCAGGCAGCCGGCGAATTGTCTCATGCGTTGTTACGAAAAGGCAAATCGATCGGACTTTCCGATTGTTACCTGGCAGTTGCGGCAAAGGAAAATAAAGTAACAATGCTGACACTGGACCGGCATTTTGAGGTCATTAAAGCTATTGCCGGCATTGCATTATTTGAGGTCAAAACAGATCGGTGATGCAAAAAGGAAACGAATCGGTCGCAAATTGTCTCCGGATAGAAGAAAAGAGGGGGGCGCAATGATCAAAAAAATACCGAGGAACATATTACTCATCTCGGCTGTTGGTGTGGCGTTTATTCTTCTTGCCGGTGCACGGGAGGCCGTTTCCTTCCTGGTGGACTGGCAGTTCTTCCGCGAGGTCGGCTTTGAAGCGATCTTCACCAAGACCTACGAGGCAAAGCTGCTGATCGGGCTCGCTTTTGGGGCGATAACCTTTCTCATCCTCTTCATCAATCTCCTCATTGCGGGGAAGCACAGGCTCCCGCTCGGCATGGTGAATCCGATATGGGAAAACATACCGCAGTTGCAGCACATTGATCTGAACCGTGTGCTGAACGGGGTCTCGCTTCTCGTGGCGCTCGCCGGGTCCCTGATCGCCTTTTCCATCGGCATGCAGTACTGGGACCAGGCGCTCCTGTTTCTGAACCGTATGCCCGCGGGCCTCGCTGATCCGCTCTTCGGCAGGGACATCTCGTTTTTTCTCTTCCAATATCCTTTTATCGACTCAATGAACACCATGGTGCGCAGCCTCCTCCTTATCGCCGCTATCCTGGTAGCGGCGGTCTATCTGCTGCGGGGCGGCCTCGTGATATCCAACAGGTTCATTTCCGCGGCCCCCTCCATGAAGCGGCACCTCGGTGTCCTGGTATCGCTGTTCCTTTTGAGCCTCGCCTACAGCTTTTTCCTTGACCGGTACGGCCTGCTCTTCAGCGAACACGGCGTCCTGTACGGAGCCTCGTACACTGACGTGCACGTCCGTCTCGTGATGCTCGCTGTCATGGCAGTGCTCGCAATTGCAACGGCAATCGTGGTCTCCCTCTTTGCCACGCACCGATCCCTCTCCGTACCGCTGATCACCCTCGTCGTGTTTGCAGCAGCATACTTTCTGGGGCTGAAGGTCTATCCCGCTGCGATACAAAACTTCCAGGTCTCGCCGAACGAGAGTGTGCTGGAACAGCCGTATCTTGCGAACCACATTAAGTTCACCCGCCTCGGCTACGGCCTGGAGAATATAGAGATGCAGCCCTTTGCCGCGAACAAACAGCTGACCTTTACGGACATTCGGAAGAACCTTTCCTCGATCCAGAACATCCGGCTCTGGGACGAAGAGCCGCTTCTCAAGACCTATAGCCAGTTGCAGCAGATCCGGACGTACTACCATTTCCGCGATGTGGACAACGACCGCTATACGGTGAACGGCGATTACCGGCAGGTTGCGCTCTCCCCGCGGGAACTGTCCTACGCAGATCTTCCGGGAAAGTCATGGATCAACGAGCGACTCGTCTTCACCCACGGCTTCGGCCTGGCTCTGGGGCCGGTGAGCGGCATCACCAAGGAAGGCCTGCCCGAGTTCTACATCAAGGACATCCCTCCGGCCACCAGTGCGGGGCCGCAGGTGACCCGTCCCGAAATATACTACGGCGAGAGCCCGAACGACTACGTGATCGTGAATACCAAGACGAAGGAGTTCAGCTACCCGACTACCAATGAGAACGTCTACACGGTCTACTCCGGCAACGGGGGCGTCCGGCTCACGTCGGTCCTGTCGCGGCTCCTCTATGCTGTCTACTTCGGAAACTTCAATATCTTCCTGTCCAGCGAAGTGACGAACGAAAGCCGGATCCTCTATAACCGCACTATTATAAAGCGGGTGAGGGAGATCGCGCCGTTCCTGTCCTTTGATCCCGATCCCTACATGGTCATTGGCGACGACGGAAAATTGTCCTGGATCATCGACGCGTACACGCAGAGCAGCAACCTGCCCTATTCAAAGCCGCTGCAGAATGGGGTCAACTATCTCCGCAACTCGGTCAAGGTGGTCGTGGACGCCTATGACGGCAGCGTCGTGTTCTATGTTGTGGACCAGAAGGACATCATGGCAAAGACCTATGCCGCGGTCTTCCCGACGCTCTTTAAGCCCGTCGCCGAGATGCCGGCTGACCTGAGGAGGCACATACGCTATCCGCGGGCGCTGCTCCAGATCCAGGCCCAGATGTTCAAGACGTTCCATATGACGGACCCCGCGGTGTTTTACAACAAGGAAGACCTCTGGGAGGTGCCGTCATACCGCCAGAAGGTCATGGACCCCTATTACCAGATCACGAAGCTCCCGGGCCATCAGGCGGAAGAGTTCATCCTGCTCCTGCCCTTTACGCCGTCGAAGCGCGACAACCTGGCCGCGTGGATGGCGGCGCGCTGCGACGGAGAGAACTACGGCCAGGTCATTGTGTATACCTTCCCGCGCGACCGTCTGGTCTTCGGGCCGCGGCAGATCGACGCGCGAATCGACCAGGACGCCTACATCTCGCAGCAGCTGACACTCTGGGGCCAGCACGGCTCCGATGTGATCCGCGGGAGCCTCCTCATCGTTCCCGATCGAGGACTCGCTCATCTACGTGCAGCCCCTCTACCTTGTGGCAACCGACAAGGGGGGCCTGCCGGAACTCCGCCGGGTCATCGTTGCATATGGAGACGACGTGGTGATGGAAGAAACGCTCGAGGCCGCGATACAGCGATTATTCTCCGGCACGCTGCCGAGCATGCGCATGGCTGAGAAAGGCGCAGCAACAACGGTCGTACTGCAGCCCAAAGAGCTGAGCGCCAGGGCTTTGGAGCAACTGCGCAAGGCTCGGGAGGCGATCCGGAAAGAGGACTGGACGGGGTACGGGAAGTATCTGAAGGAGTTGGAAGACACGCTCCGGGAGATGGCGAAGTAGGCTCAAACGTCGGGATGCGACCTCCGGCGGGTTCGAGTGAATTACAGAAAACCCGCCGGAGGCCGCACTTAAAGTCGAGTGCAAATGTGCTAATTGAGTCGCTACCTTTTATCTGCGAGCAGTGGGTCAGCTTCAGCGTCTTCCATGCATTCATCTTTTAAATTGTTAATATTAGAAATCACGTGTTGAGACACTGATTCTAATTCCGTGTACAGCTGCTCTGCTCGTGCCTTGTTGCCTGCATTATTAGCCGCAACAGCTTGCTTTGCCAGGTTATGTATTTTTTCATGCGGCCCTTCAAGTGTTTTGTAGCCTGCCAGCTGTCCACATATTTTCAAACCTTCTTTGTCGTACCATTTCCCGAACCGACAGGTATGGTGGTCAGGCAACTGGTTCTGGTCCAAAGATAGCTCTCCTTGCAGGCAGAAAGCGATTTTTTTGACAAATCCCCGATGGTCATTTTTTGCCAGTTCGAGCATGATTGCCGCACCGCCTTGCGTCCTCACGCCTGCTGTGGTGACCCTCAGTTCGTCAGCAACGGCGGCGAGCTTCGTCACCTCTGCGGCTACATGGTCCGCCAGTTTTTCGATCTCCTGGGCGATTGAGGAAGTCGCCTCAATATTTTTAGTGACTTCTTCTGTCGTTGCCGACTGCTCTTCCACAGCCACCGCGATCTTTGTTACTTCATCCTTTACTTTATGGATTTCGTTGAGTATCGAATTAAGTGAATCGCCGACGCTCCCTATGCTTTCCGCTGCCCCTGCCGATCTGGTCGTAGCATCCACCATAAACGCGGCCGTCTGATGGGATTCCGTCTGAACGGTCTCAATTTTCCCGGAGATTTCATCTGTCGCCTTAATGGTCCTCTCCGCGAGTTTCCTTACTTCGTCGGCAACGACGGCAAATCCTCTGCCTTGTTCTCCTGCACGTGCAGCTTCAATAGCTGCATTCAGGGCCAGCAGGTTTGTCTGATCAGCTATGTTCTTGATCAGGATAGCAATGCCGCCGATTTCTTCTACGCGGTTATTGAGCTTTTCAACCATCCTGGAAAGTTCTACAGACGATTTGTGCACCTCGAGGACGCTTGTAACGACGTGATCGGTTATTTCTTTACCTTTGGTGGCGATCGTGAGAGCCCTCGTCGAGGTATCGGCCGCAATTGCCGCGTTTCGTGAAATGTCGCCGATGCTCTGGCTCATCTCTTCGGATGCGGTTGCGATTTGAACGGACTGCTCTGTCTGTTTTTTAACGCCCCGCGAAGTTTTGTTCACTATACTGTTAAGAATATCGACGAGGGGGAGTGTTTTGCTCGTTGTGAACAAAACCGTGTTGACCATCGTACTTAAATGGCGGACAAGTTTTGAGACGTTGTCGGACACATGGGATATTTCATTTCCCCCTTTGTACGAAATGTCCATATCGGAATATTTACGGCTTACTTCGCCGAGGTCACCGATGAATTTTACGAGCGGTTTGAGCGTGTAATTCACCACCGCGAAGATGAGAACGATCATGGCACCGATACCCGCAAGACCGAAGATCAGGAACGTGTGCTGAAGAGCCTGTATTCTGCCCAAAGATCGCGAAATGGGGATTCTAATGCTCACTCCTCCCAGGACGTCTCCTTCCTTCACCTTGTGGCAGGAAAGACAGTTCTTCCCCATGAAATTGCTTCTGGCCGTATAGGGATAAACGCCGCGAATATAATCTCCTTCTATCACCACCCGTTCCACGCCCTGGGAGACGACCTCCTTCTCGATTGCATCTGAAGGGTAGTTGTATGATTTGCCCTGTCCAGCCGGAAAGTCCCTGTCCACATTGTCTGTCCGCACGACTTTAACGTCTGCTATTTTTTTCATCTGTTCGAGGAAGGACTCCAGCGAGGCCCCATAATCCCCCGTAATCATCATTGTGGTCAAAGCATTCAGTACGGTGTCCCGGCAGCCCTCGAGACCTGAGTGCTTTATTTCTTCGATTACAATGTCCTTTGTTTTGGACCCCATTATGGCAATAGTCACTGCCATCCCGATGGTAACTAAGAAAATGATCGGAAGGGCGGTTTGCCAACGCAGTGATACATTGTTCAGTTTCATCATGGCTCTCCCAGTTTTTCGACGGCTGCTCTGTCCCCCTGCAGTACAATGATCTTATCGGAATTTTGAAGCACAACCTTTAAAATAAAAGCTGTGGCGTTTTTGTAAAGCCTACGGCTGCTTACTGCGTTTTTTGCTCATCTCTTGTTGCGAATCCCCTGCGGCGTGCAATGCCCCGGCTCCTGCCAGGGGGCTCCACTTGCTCATTTTATGCAGATTATATTGACAATTTATTGACATATGCTCTTGATAATTTGAATGAAATAATATTTACTATGACAATTAATAAAGCTCTAATATTAATAATAACCTTATATTTCATAATGTTACCGTTCAATTTTCCAAGTAATGGTAATTGCGAAAAAATATTGGCATATTTTATGCTTTATTTTGGATTAACAAAATTAAATTTTATTATTAGGGAGGTGCTTATCAATTACGGAATAAAAAAAGCTTCTTTAATGGAAAAGGAAGGGCTGAAGATACTCGTTGTGGATGATGATCCCACGATTCGTGAGTATGTAGACCATGCCCTCGGAACGATGGACTTTCGCGTTTTTCATGCGCGTGACGGAGTAGAGGCCTTAAGGCTGATTGACTCTTCGTCTGATCCAATCGATGTGCTGCTGCTTGATGTCGTCATGCCGAGATTGAACGGTAATGAACTTGCTCGCGTCATCCGATCCTGGCACCCGAAAATTAAAATAATTTTCATGTCAGGATACCCCGATGATTTTATCGTCCATCAGGGGATGCATTCAAAGGACATTAGTTATCTCAGGAAGCCATTTACACCGGAATGCCTTCTGCAGGCAGTAACAGAGAGTCTCTGAGATTGAAAAGAGATATATTACATAGGCAGCTTGAGAAGTCTGGGAAAATAAGGAGGCTGCGGGATAAAAGATGTGTGCCCGTATAAAAGATATGAAAACTAGAAAATCGATATTGATAGTAGATGATGAAGAACTTTTCGGTACCATCCTGCAGCGGCTATTGGAAGAGGAAGGTTATGTCGTATCAAACTGTAACAATCCATCTGATGCATTACTCATCTCTCGAAAACGGCACTTTGACGTAATTGTGACGGATTATAGCATGCCGGTAATGAACGGGGCTGATTTCGCGAAATTAATGCGTTACCGCTTCGCCGATTCATTTATCGTTGGGTTAAGCTGCGAAATGAAGGAAAGAGAATTTCTTGCTGCCGGCGCTGATGCATTCTTTGAAAAGCCTGTTGACTATGAAGAACTGATTTCAAAGATCAGAGAGTATAGGAACAGTCTTTCCGACAAAATAGCGCAGCATTTGAGTGCTGTCTGAACTTAGAAAAAGAAATATTCTAATCTTGCTTGAGAGAAGCACGTCCAAGAACTTCTACCTGAGTTTTGAGCTGATCCTTTTTTAGCCCCTCCTGTCTAATATCAAGAAAATACGACGAGTTTTGAGAATGACGCCCCTAACAACATTGTCAGGATGTAACGCTATAGATTTTTTAACTTTTATGCAATTAATTGTTTAAGGGGAAGAGGCACAGTTGAAAAGAATTGACAAATGGTTTAGCATTTTGTTGACAGTATCAAGCTCTTGAGTTATGATAATTCAGTCTTTTACCTTGAAAAAGTATACTGACTGTGCAGTTACCGGCGCTTGACCCAACCACTATCTCTGCAAAACAATCGATGGCAATATCGATTCCGAGAGAGTTCCGGGTATCGGAATTCTATAAATACTCCTCACGTGATTACAGTACCGAACATACATCGTCGTTGGTGCCCGATGTCGATATTGGCAACTGATTTAGTTCTCATACTACGATGAAAAAGAAAATTATCATATTTTTGAGCATAGCTTGCATATTCGCTGTTGTCGGCGGGGCCTATCTGCTCTTCAAAATCAGCAACATGGAGTCGAGTTTCCGTCACTTGGTCATGCTGCATAGGGTTGAAAGCCTTCGGGAAGACCTCCTGCTGAACATTCGGTCAGTCGAGGCGGACTTGTTTTCACAAAGAACAATGCTCCCGGTGTCTCGCGCTAGTGTTGAGAGACATGTGCAAAAAATGACTGATTCGATCAAGTTATGTACCGGGTGTCACCATGAAGAAAATGTGCTGATGCGGCTCCGGGACTTGCAGCTCCAGACCGATAAATACAGCGCTGCTGTAAGAACGGTGTTGGACCGAAGCATTGGCGACAGCGAGCGCCAGACGGAGCGGGTCCGGGCCCGTGTGATCGGAGAATCACTGACCGATAACGTCGAATCAATGATTATCCTTACCAAGGAGATCCTCGAAAGACGGACCGAACACGCCCTGCGGGAAGAAAACCGTACAAGAGCCGTTGTTATTTTTATTGTGTCCGCCGGCCCGCTCTTCATTGCACTATTCGGCATATTGGCAGCCAGGAGTTTTACGCAACCGATTACCAAGCTCCTCAATGCAACAAGAAAATTAAAAGGGGGCGAACTGGATTACCGGGTCAGCGGGCTTAAGGACGAATTCTCCGAACTTGCCGTGTCTTTTAACGAGATGGCGTTGTCTCTCAGGGACAATATGCGGGCAATGGAGGAGAGTGAAGCGCGCTATCGTCATTTGTTCGAGAGCGCAGCAGACGCCATTCTCGTACTCGACAGAGAAGGTGGCCGTATTGGGAGGATCCTTCAGGCAAACCCGGCCGCGGCAGCGATGCATGGCTATTCCGTCGAAGAGCTCCAGACGATGGATGTTACGGAACTGCTCGCACCGGATGCTTTGCTGGGATACACAATGCGTACTGAACGAATATTGGGGGGGCAGTGGGTCCGATCAGAGATCAATCATCGCAAAAAAGACGGCACGATATTCCCTGTGGAAATAGGAGTCGGCGTATTTGATATCTGCAAGAATAAATATATCCTCGCTATTGACCGTGACATTACCGAGAGAAAATTGGCGGAGGAGGCGCTTCAAAGAGCACAACAGATACGAATTTCGGGAGAACTGGCCACCGGCCTGGCTCATGAAATAAAAAACCCTCTTGCAGGCATTAAGCTGGCGATCCAGATGCTTTTGGAAGCGCAATGCCTGTCAACAGACGACAGAGTCATTGTGAAAAAGGTGATTGATGAGATCAAGCGCATTGAGCTCCTGATGAAGGGCCTCCTGAATTTTGCCAAGCCGCCTCAAGCGCAGTTGACCGATACCGACGTGAATGTCGTCCTGGAAACCGTCTCCAGTCTCGCTCTGCATGGCCAGGCCTGCTTACGGGACGGGATCCAAATTGTCAAGGACCTTGAAGAAAATCTGCCTCTGACCCTCGCCGACCCGATGCAACTGCATCAAATATTCATGAACTTGATTCTGAACGCTGTTGATGCAATGCCGGAAGGCGGGACGATTACCTTTAAAACAGCATTCAACCAGGCCTTATACACTGTCCAAATCGATATATCCGATACGGGGGCGGGATTCGATACTGCGACGGCGAATCAGATGTTCAAGCCATTCTTCACAACAAAACCGAAAGGGACGGGGCTGGGGCTTGCGATTACCAAACGGCTGGTCGAAGATCACGGAGGAAGCATCCGCATCGAAAACAATGTGGAGAGAGGCGCTCTGGTGCGGATTAACCTTCCAGCAATAGAGAGCAAGTCGGCGACGCCGGGATGACAGCCGGCATGAAGAATTTTCCGTTTACGATACGTTGTTCATGCGTTCCACGAATTGAATTCCTGCCCGATAAAGTTCTCCGCGATTCTTGTCAGGCCTTATCCACCGGACAATGCCATGAATGTTTTCCCTGTCGTTTTTGAGCCGTATGATACGTCCCGGCTCCAGCAGTACATTCGTTCTGATACCGATACCATCCCTGCAGAGGTCGACTGTAACTGCGAAGTGCCCCTGACCATCGAATTCTGTTTCTGCAGAGAGGACTATGTAATTGACTTTATTGGTAAACGGCTGCCGGTCATGGATTCTCTTCTCGTCAGCGATGCCGCGTAGTAGGGAACTGATATATGCGTTTACATCTAAATGCCTTCCCATCTGTCCCCCTGACGCGCGTGCTTGTCGCAGCTGTGATGCAAATAACCGGAGCTTGGGTTGCTACGATACATTCTTGTCGCCAGGAACGAACTCCGATGCGACGAATTGAAGTCCGGCTCGGTATGAGCGTGTTGTGCCGGAAAATTTACTCCATCGGACAACTGCCCTGTTTTGCGATGGAGGGTCGTTCAACATCAGGATGTGCCCCGGCATCAGTTCGTAATCCGTCAGAACGCACATACCCATTTCACTGATATCAAGCACATCGGCAGTGAGCAGTGCCGCGGGCTTATCGCTCTGCGGGGGGAGCGCCCAGTAGCTTATGCTGTCGGCAATCGGTTTCCGTATATGTTTTCTTATGTCATCGGCGAGCCAGGTGATAAATGAAATCTGGTCCTTGATCGCGGCGCTCTTATGCAGGTTCAGAGGCTCCTTACTGACGAACAAGTCTACAAGCGCTTTAACTTGAAGTAAATCGAAGGATTTGGATATCAGGCAGTGTGCATTGTCTTGAATGGATTTCATCATTGCATGGGAAGGGTCACTTCCTGTCATAATGACGATGATGGTCCGAGGCGAGATGTGCCTGAGCTTTTTCATGATATCGAGACCGCTCATGTCGGGAAGCTGGACATCGAGAAGGCACAAATCGAAACTGCCCGAATTGATCGCATGCAATGCCGAGGCCCCATCGGCGGCAGTCGTTACTTCGGTCTCTTCATTTTTGAATATCGAAGAGAGTGAATAGCGCAACAGATATTCGTCATCAACGACCAATATTGATTTCATAATGAGCAATTACCGGTTTTTATTTTTTCACCAATGAATGTTATCCCATCCTCACTCTTCTGAGTTAGATTTAAAAAGCAATTACCGTGCCATTCTCCACTATCTACACCTTAAAATCCAGTCCCCTGACTAATCAATCAATTGGGCATATTTTTTCTCCGCTTTTTTATTCTGATGGGTAAACTTGCTTAATAAATGTGGTGAAATCACCGAGGCGCCGGTTATTCACTGTAATTGCGTATTATTGAATCCCACGACTTGCATCCGCCCGGCTCTTGTTAGGTGGATAATGCCTAGTAAACCGCGCCCTGCACTCGTTTATGTCTGTACGCTATTTGCACGCCCGACACTCGCGTTACCGCTCGTAAACGTCAGGTGCAGACGGGAGGTCTCGTTATTGGAAACAGCCTTCGCTCTTGCCGGAAGGGGCTCCATTGCCGATCCTGAAAGGCCCATTGGATATCGCGATTGTGGGAAAAATTTCGCAACCCGCAACCATATACAATATCGTTATGATAGGCATAGGGACTGTTTGACTTGTGGAGGCAGCGGTCGCAGATCGGTGCCAAAGTTGCCCTGGTTCAATGCCACCGGCCGGTGCCTGTGTCAATCCGGATATGTCCCCTCGAAAAAAGGATCCTCAGGGCCAATCTGTCTTGACGCAAAAAGGGCCGGGGAATTCGGCGCCCGGACAGGTCCGGACATACCGATGGATTTAGCAAAGACATGGAGGTATGCGCCGGAGCAGGTCGGACACCAGTATGCACGATTTTGCCGAACGTTTTGCCATCATCTCGGGGACATATTCCCGCTGGTTCATTCATTATGGAAAAGATTATGGTTTAGCTGCATTGCGCAAAATCCGAAAAAATAGGAATTTGTAGTTGTCAGTTCTCCTCTCCCTCATTTTTGTTTCGCAAATCAGCGCGTTGGGTTGACACAAATCAGCATTTTGTTGACAGCCTTCCCGTCTTACGTTATTATATCGAGGTTTTTTAGGTTTCGGGTTATTCGGGTAAGGTAAAAAGGGTGAAGACCGGTACTTGTTCTCGCAACCCTCTCCCCACTTCCCAAGCGGGGAGCCACAGTGCATCTCAGTCTCCCGGCAATAACTTCGGAAAGGATGACGGCCCCATGAAGGACCAGCCGAAAATTTACCTCATCGATGATGACGAGCTTATTGTCTCGATGCTCTCCCGGTTGCTTAAAAGCAACGGGTATGAGGTGCGGACCGCGACCACTGCCGACGGCATCGTGAGCAAGATAAAATCCTGGTCGCCCGCCGTAGTCCTGCTCGATATCCGGATCGTCGATCAGAGCGGCATCGATGTCCTGCAGGAGATCGTCAAGCAGGAGCTTCCCACCCAGGTGGTCATGGTGACAGCCGACGATACGGCGGAGACGGCGGTGAAGGCCATGAAACTGGGCGCCGCGGATTATCTCACGAAGCCGTTCAATGTCGATGAGGTGAAAATCGTCCTTCAGAACATCATTGAAAAAGGAAAGTTGAAAAAGGAAGTCGTCTATCTGCGGAAGGTGCAATCCGAGATCTTCGAGAAAGAGATTGTCGGCGAGTCGAAGGTGGTCCAGGAACTGAAGTCGAAAATCGCAAGAATGGCCGAGGCTTCCGTCTCAACGGTGCTGATCACCGGGGAGAGCGGGACGGGGAAGGAGCTGTTCGCGCGTTATGCCCATCGCATGATTCATGAAGCCTCCGGGAGCGGTTTTGCCCCGTTCATCAAGGTCAACTGCGCAGCCCTCCCGGAAACGCTCCTGGAGAGCGAATTGTTCGGGTATGAGAAAGGGTCGTTTACCGACGCAAAATCGGACAAGAAGGGGTTGTTCGAGATGGCGCAGGGGGGCTCCATCCTTCTTGATGAAATCGGCGACATGAAACACACCCTTCAGGGCAAACTGCTCCGGGTGCTGGAAGAGCGGACTGTGCGGCCCGTGGGCGGGAGCGAAGAAATCCCGATTGATGTCACCGTGATCGCCACGACGAACAGAAACCTGGCGGAAGCAGTGGACCAGGGGACGTTCAGGATGGATTTGTTTTTCCGGCTGAGCACGTTCTACCTGCACATACCGCCGCTGCGGGAGCGTCAGGACGATATTCCGCGCATCGCGCAGCATTTCCTGTCCCAGTTCACGACGCGGTATCAACGAAAATCCATGACTACTATTTCTCCCGAGGCGGAGAAGATTCTTACCTCCTACGAATGGCCGGGGAACATCAGGGAGCTGAGGAACCTGTTGGAGCGGCTCGTAGTTCTTGAAGGAGCGGAGGAGATCGTGCCCGAGCATCTGCCGAACTGGCTGACCAGCAGCGCGGGGATTACCACGCACTCCCCTGAGGGACGGGTCTCGCTCCCGGCGCAGGGCATATCTCTTGACGATCTGGAAAAGGATCTCATCGTTCAGGCGCTCGATCGAACGAATAAAAATAAAACACAGGCGGCGAAACTCCTGGGTCTCAGTTATGACGCTTTCCGTTATCAGGTGAAAAAGTTGGGTTTGGAATGATCTGGCCGGCAAAAGTTTTTGCGGAGCTGGGGGGGCTCGACTGTGTCGTCATACAACGCTCGCCGCGCTTTTCCGGTCAGGCAGAAAGCTCGGGAATGGAAGAGATGCCTTCTTGAACCGTGTGTCTGCGCGCTCTCTCGTATCGGCTGTTGATGAAGTAATGGTACCGGCTTGTCCGATTCAGGCTATATGAACTGAATCCCCGCCTCTAGCAGTCGCTCGCGGACGTTCCCTACAGCACGGTGCCCCGGATGTGCTTACTATCATGTATCTTAAGCCTTATGAAGCGTCCCGGCTTGACGAGATGGACGTTCGTCGTGATGCCCTAGGCCGTCCCCGCAGAAAGCGACTCTCTCGGCATAATATCGCTGCTGATTCAGTACCTATCTCGTGAGTGTATCAGACCTGCGTACCCCCGCGTTGGTACCCGTTGATGGAGTTCGGGCCGTACAATATTGATTAATTATTGCGGAACGTTTTCGGGCGATACGAATTGAATTCCCGCCCGGTACGCGGCCACGGCACCGGCGTCTTCACTCCATCGGACTACACCTCTGCCGTGTACCGGCGCATCGCTCAATCGGATAAGGTACCCCGGCTGCAGCTTGCAGTCGGTAACGATGCCCATACCTGTTTCACTGATATCGAGAATGTTGGCGGTGACGAGCGTGGCGGTCATGTCGCCATGCGGCGCGACCGCGTAACAGGTGATGCTATTGGCGATCGGCTTCCGCCGGTGTTTTCGGTTGTCATCGCTGATCCATTGAAGCGAGGACATTTCGCTTTCGGCCGCTATGCTATCCTCCTGGTGCGGGTTCTTTCCCATGGAAAGGACACGGCCGACCAGGGCCTTCACCTGTTCCAGTTCAAAGGGCTTGGAAATCAGACAGTGCGCGTTTTCGCGGACCTCTTTCATGATTGCGTCAGTGATTCCGCTTTCCGTCATCATGATGATCCGCGTCTGAGGAGAAACATCGCGGAGCATTTTCATGATCTCGAGGCCGTTGATGTCCGGAAGATGCATGTCCAGAAAACAGAGGTCGAATCGGTTTTCGCTGATTGCCTTGAATGCCGATTCCCGGGCCGCCGCTGTTATTACTTCTCGTTCGCTGTCGTGAAATGCCACAGAAAGTGAGTGGCGAATTAAGTCCTCGTCGTCAACAACTAAAAAATATTTTTTCATATGATCGTGGTTGTTGTCATCCTTAAAAAAAAATTAATTTTAATTATATTTTATTATAATTGCCACAAAAGCAATAACCATGCCATTTTACTAATGTTTTAAATATGTTCTTTTTCCCACTGATTTATGCATACTGAATCTTTTTTGACAAGAATTGACGAGTATTTATGGTGAAATTCCCTGTTGCGTTCGGTCATTTTACCAACTTGAAACATAACAATAAAATTCTTTATATACAAATGCTTGTATTTATGTTTATGAAACCGTCTTTTATTTTGGCATTTATATTGCGTATAGAGATTTATAATTCAGAGCTTTTCAATGTCACTGCCCATCCAACTTGAAACGTCTGCCCGACCGGTAATGAAAAGCCGTTTTTTATCGCCGAACTAACGAGGTGGCTATTTTATGAAGCTTTCTATCCTCATGCCCTGCTTGAATGAAGCGGTAACATTGCCGACGTGTATCCAAAGAGCTAAAAATCTCATTGAAAAATACAAAATTGAAGGAGAAGTATTAGTGTCGGACAACGGTTCAACGGACGGCAGCCGAGAAATTGCTCAGAATCTCGGTGCGAGAGTTGTCCATTGCCCGATACGAGGTTATGGTGCGGCGTTGCAATATGGAATTGAACAGGCAAGGGGTGAATACATCATCATGGCGGACAGTGACGACAGCTACCACTTTGACGAGGCTTATTCCTTGTTGCAAAAACTCGAGGAAGGTTATGATGTTTGCATGGGAACGCGTATAAAAGGGACCATTATGCCGAAAGCGATGCCGGCGCTGAACCGTTACCTCGGCAACCCCGTTCTCACCTTTATCGGCAGACTTTTTTTTGATATACAGATGAGTGATTTTCATTGCGGAATGCGATCGTTCAGACGTGATAAAGTCCTCGGCATCGGACTGGTCACGACCGGCATGGAGTGGGCGTCGGAGCAAGTTATCAAGAGCAGGCTAAATAACCTTAAAATGACCGAGGTCCCGATTACTCTATACAAGGATGGTCGAAACCGACCTCCCCATCTCAGACGCATACGTGACGGCTGGCGTCATCTTCGTTTTATGCTCCTATACGCTCCGAATTGGCTGTTTATGTACCCCGGGCTTACTCTCGTAATGGCTGCCCTTTTTCTTGTCATGCTGCTGCTTCACGGTCCGATACGCGTAGGCAGGGCCAACCTCGACGTGCATACGCTTCTCACCATGGCTTTTCTGGCAGTTCTCGGAATCCAGACCGTTTTCACGGGACTCTTCGCGAAATTATATGCCTATCTTTTTGGCATCCTTCCGACCAATGCCGCTTTTGTCGAGAAGTTGAAAAAACTCACTCTTGAAAAACTTCTCGCGGTCGGCCTGGCAGTTGGATTGGTCGGAATCATTGTCTTTTTTGTGACCTTCTGGGATTGGTACCGGGCCGGTTTTCCTGACCTCGATTATCGGGTGACCATGAGGCGGGTTATTCCGGCGCTTTCTCTTATCACGATATCAGGGCAGGCTCTTTTTAACGGCTTCATGCTTTCGGTTTTGTTTCTCAAGACCAGCAGCACTGCAGGAAGTAAAGTCAATGAAGCACTAATTCAGAGAAACATAGAATGACCTTTTCTGGAGATGTTAGGGGTTGTTGTATACCATGGCAGAATTAATCGGTGATCTAAGAGCGCGATATGCAAAACAATTCCAGATGAGCCGCTGGTCTATCGTTGGTTGGGCCTTTCTATTTTTGATGATTGCTGCTGGCCTTCAGTTCAATATTGCCTATCCCTGGGACGACGACACTGCCTACCATGCCGCCGTAGGCCAGCTTATAAGGAGTCATGGGTTCCTCAAAGCTTTCCCCTGGACCCCCTTTAGCTGGATGGCCAGCCATTACGCAGATAAGGAACTTCTCTTTCATCTGCTTTTCGTTCCTTTTGCCGGTCTCGACTGGATTACTGCGTCACAGATTGTCGGCACACTGGCTGGCACAACATTGCTCTTGACCGTGTATTACCTCTTACGCACAGAAAATGTGCGTTACCCCGGCCTGTGGACTCTGATTTGTTTGTCGGGTTCGGTCATTTTCCTCTTTCGCTTTGTTCTTGTGAGACCTCATCTTCTGTCTATTCCTTTGGGGCTCCTGTTTCTGTTGGCAGCGTTGCAAGGCAGATTCTTGGTCCTTGCTGCAGTGTCGATGATTTATCCCTGGGCCTATGTTGCGTACTGGCAACTCCCATTTTTGCTCCTTATGGCCGCAGAAGCGGCACGTTTCCTGTCAGGGGGCCGGGTTCAGTGGAAGCCTGCAGCCGTAGCAGCTGGAGGGATTGCCGCGGGCATAGCCATCCACCCCAATGCCGCAAATCTAGTAAGCATTAACTGGATGGAAATGGTCGATTTGCTCTTTCAGCAAAGTTGGGGCAGCAAGGTTGGATTTGACCAGATTAACGAGCTTAAACCCTACCCCTTTCCTGCGTGGATCCAAGGTCTGCTCTTCAGCGTGCTTATGACCATTACGGCGAGCATCATTGCATGGAAAAACAGACGAAATGACAGGGTGACCCTTGCATTTGCGCTCGCGGCACTGGGTTTTTGTGTTCTCACCATAAGGTCAGCGCGTTTTTCTGAATATTATGTTCCTTTTTCCGTTGCAGCTATGGCACTCGCATCGCGCTCGATAAAATGGCGTTTCCTTCCACACGCGGTTCTCTGCGTTTCGATGATCTACCTCATCTGGGTCGGCTCTGGATTTTTTATGGGGCTGTCAAAGCGCCAGAATTTTATGCCTCAGGATGTCGCATCTTTTCTTCAGCAGCAAATTCCCAAGGGGGCACAAGTATTCACCACTGATTGGGAATTCACCGGATTGTACATGTTGACACTGCCAGACCGTCGTTTTATTGTGGGTCTTGACCCGACTTTTTTATATAAACAAGACCCGGAACGCTACCGTCTCTGGTATCAAATATGCCACGAGCCTCCTGACGGCTCCGCTGAATTGATCCGACGCCGTTTTGGGGCACGGTACGTGCTCGGCTTCAGCTCACCGAAGGCAGACAAACTATTCTCTCAATTGGTTTCTCAGGCGGGAGTGCGGACGCTTCTTGCCACAGAAACGTGGACGCTGTTTGACCTGGGGACAACATCACCTTAGCACGCATGTCTGATAAAGAGTGAGGTTCCGAGCATGCTTGATGAATTGTCAAGTGACGCTGTCGTTGAAAATGCTCATAGCGGTACAGGATTCTCCTGAAGAAATAAATAACATTATTACCATCTGTCTTAAAATGGCTAAATGCTGCTGAATTGACTGTATTCCTGATAAGCTTTAAATAACCGAGGGGAAGCGAGAGCAATCGTACTTCAGAAGGGGCCTTATGAGTTCTCCCATTGCTAAAACCAGCCACGAATTAAACTTTGTTCATAGGGCGCTCAATGTTATTCATGGGAAAATATCTCATGCCAAAAGGATAGACGTCCTGTCTGATCAACTCACGATCTATTTTAAAGAACTGGTAGGCGATAATAAAAATGTCAGGTGCTTGGACGTTGGCTGCGGAGACCTCGGGATCCAGGAGCGAATTGCAGAACATGTCCCCGGAACTGTCTGGGAATGCTTGGACATCTATGATTTGCCCGAGCACCTTAGGCAGAGTGCGAAGTGGAGCAACTATCGGAAATTTAACGGCAAGGACTTGCCTTTCGATGATGATTCCGTAGATATAGTCTTGTTCTGCGACGCGCTTCACCATGCGAATTCAAATGCTGTGCATTTATTGAAAGAAGCACACAGGATCGGGAAAATTGTTATCATCAAGGATAGCTTTGAATATTCATGTTACTCGAGGTGGATGCTTAAAATTATGGATTTCGTCGGCAATTGGGGATACGGCGTTCCTTTGCCGGAAAAATATTTTACAATTGCATATTTCAAACAACTCTGTGAGGAACTGAACTTTGAAATAAAAAAAATGAATATCGGTATCCAGATATACGCCCACATTCCCATTATTAGAAGCCTTCTTCGTCCAGAATGGCATTTTTCTGCTATGTTAAAAAAAATAAACAGGAGTTCGACGGCTGATTACTCCTCCTGCATACGGCAAGGTCCGCATCAGGATGCTGTCCACAAAGCTTCAGTTTCCGATCAGGTTTTCTCATTACCATATGTCCGACCGATGAGTGTTTCCTCAACTTGATGGCATCAGGGAGGAGAGGGTAACCATGTACTTTTATTTAACGTTAGGATTGGTATACGCTCTTTTTTTCCTTTCAGGCTCGGCATCGCTGATGTACGAAGTCGTATGGGTGCGCTCTTTGAGCCTTATTTTCGGCGGCACTCATCTGGCAGTCACCGTCGTCTTATCGGTCTTCATGGCAGGGCTGGCACTCGGCAGCTATGCCATCGGCAGATCCGTTGACCGGATAAAGAAACCGCTGCGATTGTACGGGTATCTTGAGATCGGCATTGCCCTTTCGGCGCTGGCATTTAGCGGTTTGATGAAAATCTATCCTTCCGTTTATATCTACCTGGCCCAGGGACACGAGGATCACCGTTTGTATCTCACATTGGTGCGAGCTGCCTTCTCCGTCTTCGCATTGCTCGTTCCCACAACACTCATGGGCGGGACCCTTCCGGTCCTGACGCGGTTTGTCTCAAGAAACTCCGTGAAAATGGGGACGCAACTGTCCCTCCTGTATGGCTTCAATACCCTGGGGGCCGTTGCAGGGACGATGACGGCCGGATTTTATCTGCTCCGGCTCTATTCGGTCAGCATGACCCTGCATACGGCAATCGTGATGAATATGCTGGTCGGGTTTGCCGCCGTACTCTTATCGGGACGCGCATCAGCTATTCATGACAATTCAATGCAGGGAAATGATAATTTCGAAAAAAATGCTGAGGAGAATGTGGTCAGGGAAGAGGACGAAAAAAATACACTAACTTACGCTTATCCTGTGAAAATGGTTCTCTTGGGTATCGGTGTCAGCGGTTTCTGCGCCCTCGGCTATGAGGTCCTTTGGACCAGGATCCTTACCCTGACCATCGGCACAAGCGTGTACGGTTTTACGATCATGCTCGTTGCCTTTCTGGCCGGCATCGCCTTCGGCAGCGGGTCCTATGGACTCTTCCACAGATTATTCCCCTCGGTCAAGAATGAGATATTAAGCCGGACCCTTCGCTTCGGGATCGTACAGTGCATTATAGGCGTTACAGCGCTTTTTGTAACGATTAATATCCGCGATCTTCCGGTCCATGCCCTTTCGTTAAACTCATTTTATTTATCCCGGGGAATGAGCGTTTTTGATGCCCGTCAATGGGCAAATATGACGCTTGCTTTTTCTTATATGTTCGTTCCGGCTTTTTTTATGGGGTCGGCATTTCCCCTGGCGGGCACGGTCATCGCTCATTACAGAAAAAGAATCGGCTATGCAGTCGGGAATGTTCTGGCATACAACACTGTTGGTTCGATTTTGGGGTCGGCCGTGAGCGGTTTTGTCTTGATCTACCTCTTGGGCCTTGAACGGTCCCTTCAATTTCTGACCGTCGTTAATATCGGGGCCGGACTTCTCATCATCCTCAGTACTAAGAACAGCAAAGTCATGAGCATTGCCTGCGGAGTTCTGACGCTGGCATCTCTCCTGTTTCTTATGACCAGTCACAACACCTTGAGAGTATGGGATGCCAAGTTTTTCGCCATTTTCCAGAACAACTTGCCGGCAGCTTATGACACACCGGAAAAGAAACAGGATGCCATCGCGAACACCGATGTGCTCTATTACCATGAAGGGGTGAATTCGACCATCAGCTCAATCAAAGTAAAGGGAGGCAACCAGGCGGTACTGGTCAACGGAAAGGTCGTTGCATCGGCATCACTCGGCGACCGGCAGTGCCAGTTGGCTCTTGGTCATCTTCCGATGCTGCTCCACAAAAATCCGCAAAAAGTGCTTGTCGTCGGCCTCGGAACCGGAATGACCGCTGGAGCTGTTTCGATCCATCCGAGCGTGAAAGACCTCACCCTCGCGGAGATAGAACCGAACGTTACGGGCTGCGCCAGAACCTTCGGCAAATACAACCACTACGTTCTCGACAACCCGAAACTCAAAATTATATTCAATGACGGCCGGAACTTTTTGATGACCACGAAGAACAAGTACGACGTGATCACTGCGGACCCGATTCATCCCTGGACCCAGGGGTCGGGATATCTTTATACTGACGAGTATTTTAGGATAGCTTCCGAGCATCTCCTGCCTGATGGCATTATGTGCCAGTGGTTGCCGATCTACGAGCTGAAAGTAGAAGACTTGAAATCCATTGTGAGGACGTTCTCTCTGCATTTTAGATATACGATGGCATGGCTGACGGCGCATGATGTGGAACTCATCGGGAGCAATTCCCCGATCATCATAGATGAAAAAGAGCTGGAACGACGCATATCTTATCCTCCCCTTCTCAATGATCTTGAGCAGGTATCCATGGGTTCAGCGACGGACTTTCTCAGCTACTTTGTCATGGGGACAAATGCAATGGCGGCGTTCAGTTCCGGCGGCGTGATCAATACCGACGATAATTTATATCTCGAATTCTCCACCCCCGCTTCCGTCGGCATAAATACCATGGGATACAATCTCTCTGTCATAGCCCGATACCGGGAGAGCATTCTTCCCTATCTCGTTCCTGAAGCGCAGGGAAAATTTCGAGAAGCGCAGATGAGAAAGTGGAACTCGAACGCGTCGGCCGCCATGATTGAAGACCGCGCGCGAGCGTTGTTCATCGGGGGACACGACGACGAACCGGAGTTCAGGATTTACCTGGCGGAATCGGACAAAAAATACCCGGAGTTTGCGCCGGGACGGTTTCTTCATAAAGAATATCTCGAAGCGCAGTCGCATGTCCCGGCGCTGCTTCAAAAAATACCGTTTCCCCTGCGAAGCGCCGGCGGGGAGAACGTAGTTATCGAAATTTCCGCCGTGATCGTGCGGGCAGGCGAAGAAAGGGCGGCCGTCATCTTTGTTGACAATGCCGCGAAAAAGATTTTTGGTCAGGCGTATCTCTCCGGTCCGGACCTCAACTCGCAAATACGGAAATTCGTACAAGACGTATTCCTTGTTATTCAAACCACCTACCGCAGGCAAGCGGAATTGAGCCGCAGTCAGGGGCAGGAGTACCCCGCTGAGGGAATTACGATGGAAAGGATCCAGGACGACATTAGGGCGAAAGTGCAGGCATATCATGGGTCGTAGAGCAGAGTGCTTTCCGCCAGGGGGAGGGAGCGCAAAAGAGGCGCCAGGCCCGGGGTCTACCAGGGACAAAGGGGGAAATGTCAACACGCTCGTGAGGATGTCCACCGTCGCCGGGATACTCCTTTTGTTGACTACTGCGACATTCGTGAGGAATATAACGTGGCTGGATGAACAGCGGCTGTGGTCTGATACGGTGGAGAAAAGTCCGACAAAAACCCGGCCTCATTATAATCTGGGCCACTATTACGACCGTTCCGGGCGTTACGAAGAGGCGATCAGGGAATACCAGACCGCGATCAGGGCAGTGCCGGCCGGCTTTAATGACCCCAATGCGGTTAGAGCGCAAAACAATCTCGGAAGCATCTATGGAAAGCTGGGCCGCTTCGAAGAGGCGTTTGGGGAGTTTCAATCCGTGCTCCGTGAAGACCCGGAAGATGCCGGAGCGCACACCAATCTGGGGATCATCTATGTCAAGCAGGGGCAGGTGAGTGAGGCGCTCCGTGAATTTCAGCGTGCTCTGCAATCAGACCCCGCGAATGCCGCTGCGCATTACAATCTCGGCATCGCCTTTGAAGCGCAGGGTCTGCTCGAAGACGCAGTGCGGGAATATCGGGCAGCAATCAGGTCCAAGCCCGACTACGCCGAGGCCCACAACAACCTGGGGCTCCTGTACGGGAACAGGGTGATTTTCCGGGAGGCCATTGCTGAATTCCAGGAAGCGATAAAAAGCCAGCCCCAGGGTGCCGAGGCATATAACAACCTGGGGATTGTTTATGCGAAACAAGGCCGCTTTGATGACGCCATCAGCGCTTTTCAGCAGGCCCTCGCATTGGGACCCCGAAACGCCGAAGTGCACAAAAACCTTGGTTTGGCTTTTCAGTATGAGGGACGCATGGACGACGCTATCAGAGAGTTCCAGACTGCATTGCAGATTGAACCAGGACACGCCGGGGCGCGCCATTACCTCGAGGGTGCCTATAAAAAGCTGGGCGAGGTCAAGAGTAGCAGTCCTCGCTAGGGCTCAAACTTTATCGGTAGAGTAGAATAGTTGCCGTATCTTACGGTCTAACGTAGACTAGGCACGATATAAATCCTCAGCAGCCTTTGCCAACACATTCCCGCCAACCGACCGGGCATCCCATTCCTACTAAGCTGTTGAAAAAGTGTTTTAAGTGTTCCGGCAGGCTCACTACGAACCGATAAAAGCCAATCTTCAACGTTTCCACCCGTTTGCCCTGAGCCTGTCAAAGGGTGCAAGAGGTTTTTAAAAAGACTGCTACTGAGCTCTTCCGTCATTTCTTGTGAGGGCTTAACATATGAGTTTAGTGGCATCCTTTTTTCCGTTCTCCCCGGGGAAAAGGATGCCAGCTTGAATCAGAAAAAACACCAACCGTCTTAGTAAATTCACCAATATCCCCACTCGCATGCATTTCCTCCCAAACATAATGGCTTGTTTTAATTAACTTACTAACTGCCCCGACAATGGCATCCCTTATGCAAATTAACTTTCTGCAAGAGGCTGAATATGGCTACCAGAATATTTAAAAATAACCTGTTATCGGTTGCTCTTCTTGTTTGTCTCTGTCTGTTGATGCAGGCATTTTCCGCAACAGCGTCAACCGGATCGTCTATAGCTGCCCATTTCCTTTATCCCCTTGCCGACGTAACCGGTCCCATCCGGTCTGAAGGCGGACGGGTATTCGCTGACCCGACAAGGAATGAGATTTACGTTTTGTGCTCGAATGTATTAACCGTTTTCAATAGTGTTGGGATCGAGATAGATCGTTTTAATAATGACATGAGACTCGGCCTGATCGCCGATGTCGCAGTTGATGAACAGGGTCATATCCTGACTCTTTCGTATAAGAGCGGAGTTGATTCCAAATCGTATGAAATTATCCGTTCTACCTACCGGGCGGAACCACTGGAGCGTTTTGAGATTAAGAACCTGCCCGCTGGTTTTGCTGATTTTTTGCCGACCCGCATGCTTTATCGGGAAGGGCGTTTTTATTTTGCCGATACTCTGGACCCTGAAGATCATTGTTGCCGATGCAACGGGTCTAGTATTGAAAAACTACGATCTGACACCGAAGCTCGAAATTAAGAAGAAGGACGAAGGATCCGTCGAGATGGATGGTTTCACTCTGGACAAGAACGGAAACATCCTGTTCACGATTCCCGTTTTTTTCAGCGCCTACCGACTCTCTCCCGACGGTACTATGGCGAGTTTCGGTGCGGCGGGCAGCGGACCTGGGAAATTCGGCATTGTTTCAGGGATCATAGCGGACAACCGGGGGAACTATGTAGTGTCCGACAAATTGAGATGCGTTGTCTCCGTCTTTGATAACAACTTAAATTTCGTTACGGAATTCGGCTATCGCGGGAAAAATCCGCAAAATTTAGTGATCCCATCTGATCTGGCCATGGACGGCAACAATAATCTTTATGTCATCCAGGCGGGCATGCGGGGTGTCAGTGTTTTCAGAATGTCCTACGAATGAAAACACTATCTTATAAAAAGAAAGGGGGTGGCGTCGGATAGAGGAAATACAGAATAGTACAAAGCGTTAAGAAGCACGAGGTAGCTGTTAGTTTCTCAATTTGTCGGCATTGCCGATGCAATGCAATCCTCCGAACGGGTAAACCCATCGCAAGGTGGGGACACAAAGTCTACGGGTCCTGAACTCAGGACGGCCGGGCTGCCGGAGCACATCATTTAATAGGAGGATGTTCATGAAGATTGTTAAATTAAGCTTTGTCATTGCTGTTGCGGTCGCCTTTATATTCGGCCTCTGCACCGTAAGTTTTGCGTTCCATAGCGGCGGTGTCGCCGAGTGTACGGGTTGTCACAATATTCACGATGGCCAAGATGGTGCAACCACGAACGCGCTGCTGGTTGGCGGGGATCCGAGTTCCACCTGCTTGTCCTGCCACGCAAACGCGGCAACAGGCAGCTATCACGAACTGACGTGGCCCTTACCGGCCGCGGGCGTCGCTCCTCTTAACTATACCCCCGGCGGCGACTTCGCATGGTTGAAGAAAGATTATTTCTTTGTCGTACGCAACGCCGCAAACAGCGACCTTGGCTCTACACATGGTCACAACATCGTTGCGGGCGACTTTGGTTTTGGCCCGGATACGATCAACACGACAGCGCCTGGTGGCACGTTCTCAGCCGGGAATCTCGCCTGCAACAGCTGCCATGACAACCACGGCCGTAACCGTATTATGTCGAATTTGACCTTTTCTACGGGCGGGGCGCCGATCATCGGGTCCGGCTCGTACAACACCAGCGCCACGCCGGCTGCCGGCCAGGCAATCGGTGTGTATCGTCTGCTCCGCGGACTCGGCGATGCCTCACGTGGTGTTACCTTCTCGGCGAATCCGCCTGTTGCCGTTGCACCGGGCACCTACAACGTTGCGGAAACCGACTCGACGCAGCTTCGCGTTGCCTACGGCTCCGGTATGTCCGAGTGGTGCGCGACCTGCCATCCTGACATGCTTTCAGGCACCTCCACCAAGCATTCGCACCCGGTCAGCACTGATGGTAAGTTCACGACCGACCAGATCAACAATTATAATGCCTATAAGATGTCGGGCAACATGACCGGCATTGTCGCTTCGGCATACAACTCACTGGTCCCGTTCGAAGTAGGCGGCACAGGCGGCCAGCTGAATGCACTGGTGACGCTTAGAACCCAGGCCAAAGCTCTGGGCGCACCCGATACTGGTGCGGATTCAAATTCGCAGGTCATGTGCCTCAGCTGCCATCGTGCACATGCCTCAGGTTTCGATCACATGACGAGATGGTTTAACGACAGCGAATTTATGGTCACCAACAGCGCGTTCGCGCAGGTATCTCGCGGCCAGACCGCCGCGGAAGCCCAGGCTGCCTACTATGGCAGGACCGTGGCGTCCTTTTCCAGCTACCAGCGGTCTCTCTGCAACAAGTGCCATGCAAAAGACTAATGGTTGCTAGGTGTGTAGATTTATGTTAAACCGGGAGGGCCGACAGGATTGCCGGCCCTCCTTTTTTCTGCCATTATAATATATATTCTCATGCATTTTTTTATTCTCTCGTGAACAATTCAATGGTATAGTAATGCGCTCGCGATTGGTATGCGGCACGCAGATGGTTATGAGGAATTTTTACCTACTGATGAAGTTCCGAAAAACGGCACTCGTTGCACTGACGCTCCTCACGGTCATGCTTACGTTTGCAGGGGCAGTCTTTGCTTTTCACAATGGCGGCGTTGGTCCTTGCGATGCCTGCCACTCCATGCATAATGGTTCTGATCTGTCCTCGAAAAGCCTCTTAATCGCCTCTGATGCCAGTTCGGTCTGCCTCAATTGCCACGAGCGAGCGGGAGCCGTCGGCCCGACCTATTTCTTTGTGAGTACCGCTTCCTCCGATTTGCTCCCCGGTCTGCCGCCCCGGCAGATTACCCCGGGCGGTGATTTTGGATGGCTCAAAAAGGACTATTTCTGGGTCCCCGATGCAACGCAGGCGCCGCTCTACAGCCACGGGGAAAGACACGGCCACAACATCACGGCTGCCGATTATTCCTATATGGCCGATGTGACAAATTTAACGGCTCCCGAGGGGACCTATCCGTCGACGAGCCTCGCTTGTATCAGCTGTCACGATCCCCACGGCCAATATCGCAGAAATGTCGATGGTACGATCACCACGAGCGGCAGCGCAATTCAAAGCTCGGGTTCCTATGCAAGCAGTCCCGACCCGCAAATCGGTTATTCCGTAGGCGTCTATCGGATGTTGGGTGGGGAAAATTATCAGCCTAAATCCCTTCCTGGCAGCATTCCTTTTACGTACGACCCGCCTGCTGCGGTTGCGCCGGATGTGTACAACAGATCCGAGGCGGTAACGCAGACCCGGGTGGCTTATGGGTCGGGAATGTCCGAGTGGTGTCAGAACTGCCATACGACGATGCACAAGATTTTCAGCTCCCCGACATCGACAACAGCGACAATTCATCCCGTAGGAAGCATTGCCAAGCTCGGTTTCACGGACAGCGGCAACTATAACGCTTACCTTAAAACGGGCGATCTCACCGGGATCTCGACCATGTCGTACCTTTCCCTCGTCCCCTTTGAAGAGGGAACCGCCAGCTATGCCGTGCTCAAATCCCATGCGAAGAACGATGATTCCTATCTCGTCGGACCGGATTCCGTAAACGCCCAGGTGATGTGTCTCACGTGCCACCGGGCGCATGCTTCGGGTTGGGACGGGGCTACGCGATGGAATACGACAACGGACTTCATCGTTTCCAACGGATTGTATGCGCAGCAAGGCCAACCCTATCAACCCTATGGGCAGGGACGCACCGAACTTGAAGCACAAATGGCCTATGACGGAATAACAGAAAGTCGATTCGCCCTCAATCAGGATACGCTCTGCCATAAGTGTCACACAGGAGTTCTCCCATGAAGACGGCTGCCTGGATAAAAAAAATTCTTTTTGTTGCCTTGCTGGTAGTTACAGGATGTCAATCGCTCCCGCTAAAAACTGAGCCAGCGCTTGAGGATGAAGGGGAAGTGTTTCTCTATGTCCAGCCATTTGAGAAGCCGGATGAGCGGCTCAAATTTTCTTTTGAAGGGATCTCGGCTGTGCGGGACGACGGCGTCGCATTCCCGCTTGCGCTCCTGGTGAGCGATTTTAATAAAAACGATATGGCAAGACAGCGGTTGATTGCACAGGGCCGGTTGCCGGTGGGATCCTACCAGGGATTCTTTTTCCAGACCAAGAAAGCCTCGCTCGAAACGGCGAACGGCGAAGCCGCTCTCCTGGTCCCTGAGGCGCCGAGCAAGAGGGAATTTATGTTCAAGGTGGAGCGGAAAAAGGCATATGTGCTTTCCCTCAAATTAAAATTTAGTGAATCCATACCTGACGGATACCATTTCAGTCCGGCGTTTTTCATATACACCCCTCCGACTCCCGTCCCTGGAGTTACCGGCTATGTTACGAACGTTGGTTTGAATACGATCACGGTGTTCGATAAGGTGAAAATGGAGGCAATAGGGGTAATCGCTACGGGAGCCGGCCCCCGAGGCATGGTTGTTGACCAAACGCATCAGATGGCATATGCGGCATTGAGCGATGAAGACGCAATTGAGGTGATCGACGTCGCAGACGGGACTGTCCTGGACAGGATCGTGCTGATCCGGGGAGATGAACCCCAAGAACTGGTCCTCACGCCGGACGGACGCACACTGTTGGCGGTGGATTCCGGTTCCAATATGGTAAGCATCATTGACACCGGACTTCGGATGGAGGTAACCAGGATCCCCGTAGGTAACCGGCCATGCTCCATTCTGATCGAAAAAACCGGCAGGAAAGCTTATGTCTTTAACAACCATTCCGACAATATATCGGTTATCGATATCGCCGGCAGGGCAGTCATGGGAACGATTGCGACAGGGCCCGAACCTTTGAGAGGACAGTTCAATCGCAACGGGGACCGGCTCTATGTAATCCACGCATCTTATCCGTACCTTTATACGATCAACCCCGAGTCCTTCTCTCTGGTGCGTCGGGATTTTATAGGACTGGGAGTGAGCTCTATCAAGGTGGATACCCGGACTGATCGCATTTACGTGGGTAAAAAATATGACTCAGTGGTCACGGTGTATGACCCACTTGCGGTTACTCCTGTAGAATACATCCCGACGAAGGGATGGGTAAATTTCATGACGATCGATAACGATAATGATAATCTCTATATGCTTATTCCCGACCGGAAGGTCCTCACGGTCGTCAATCTGATCAGCGGAAAAAGCATTTCCGATATTGATGTCAGTGGTTCTCCTTCATGGGTGGCCATGATGGGTGAACGATAGGATAGAACAGGAGAATGGGGTTCTCGGGACAACATAACCAAAACGGATGGATGGCCTGTTGTTTTCTAGGGTGCTTATGGACGGTACTTTTTCCGGGGATTGTGCTTCGGCCGGCCCTGGCTGATGAACTGAGTGGTCATGTGGGGTTGACGTACACTCATCTTGATACCGCTTCCAAGGATTCCACAGGCACTGCTTCCAACTCCGATATTAATTCATTCGTTGACGAATACAATCTCATCCTTGATAAATTATTGTCTCCAAACCTCCGGTTGTATGCTTCCGGCCTTCTCCAGAGGACCAGAACCGATATCACCGATAAAACTGATGCGTCAAAGATCTCATCCACTACTACACTAGAAAGACCGTATGTCGATCTTACGATGAAAACCCCTTTGTACACCGCATCAGGGAACTATAATTCGATGATTACCGAAACGGGAGTAGCAGGCTCGCCGAAAACGACGACCATAAATGAGAGCTATAGCGGCTACCTTCGATGGATGCCTGAATCTCTGCCGACGTTGGACCTAAGAGCGATCCAAACTCTTTCCTACGATAAGGAGCATATGAGTCAGAATACAGTAACCGATGACGGGTGGCTGCGTTTGCGGTATGACTGGAAAAACCTCTCCACGACATATGACGGGCACTACGTTGATGCCCGGGACAAGGTCAACGATACGGAGACGAAGACGGTAACGAACAGCGGGCGGGTCGCTTATGGTGATGCTTTTTTTGACGGCCGGGTTTCATTTTCGGCAAGCTATTATGCTTCCCTTGTCTCGACCGACTTCATGACAACGGGGGCATCCGGACAAATACTTACGCCTGTGTTCGCCTTTGACGGCCTTTTTGTCAGCAACACGGTCCCCGAAAATATTTCGCTCCATTCGCTTCCGGGGTTGATAGACAACGATGTGCAAGGAACCATGAACAATGCAATCAATATCGGGTCTTCAGCATGGCCGCTGGACACCGCACCACGCAATATCGGAATCAGGTTCGGGACTGCATCGGAGCTGAACAATCTTGAGCTGTGGGTATATTCCGTCAATAATACCGGCTCCCCGGCCTATCTGAGCGATAATCCGACAGTGCCCAACTCCTTTAAGATGGATATCTACACGAGCTCGGATAACCAGACCTGGGTTTTGTATACTTCGGTCATGCCGGCCACCTACGAGCCCTATGCCCCACTGCTGGGAGTCGGCCGATTTGAGCTGGCCATCCCGGACGTGACGACGCAATACATAAAGGTCGTCGTGAGTCCTCTTTCTCCAGTCGGAGAAGCGTTGCTCTATCCGGGCATATATGTGACCGAACTCAAGGCATTCCTGAATCAGTCTACCGCAACAGGCATGACAAGAACGAGTGCGGGGACCATCGAGAATTCCGCCGTAGGCACCCGGGTCATGCTTTTGAGCAGTCCTGCCTTGTTTTACGATTTTACCTATTTGAATCAAAGCACAAATAACGGGAATTCAACGGCAAGGAATTCATCAATTACGAATGGCCTGTCAGTCTCCCATCGATTCAACAATATTTTCTCCGGTCTGGCGCATGCTGAACGGTCGGATACCTTCGATCCAACGGAGGGGAACGCGGTCACCTATGCATATAATACATCACTCCAAGCAGTTCCTCTGAGCACATTGAGAGACAGTCTTATATACAGCGGCTCGACCCACGAATCATTTGTCGGTCGTACTAGTACAAATTCTGTATTTCTGAACAATAATGCGGATCTGTACCGGAATTTTTCTATCTATCTAAACGGGGGGGTTAGTGTTCAGGTCCCTGAGGACAAAAGGAAGAGTACCACTTCGCTCTATACTTTCGGAGCCAGTTTGGCACCTCTAAAAACAATGACGATTACCTATTCGACCTCCCATTCGGTAATTGAACAGTCGGGCGGCGGATTACCGGATTCGACAACGCCGGTCGATCAGGAGGATATGAGTCTGGCGTATTCCCCGTTCAATACCCTGTACCTCGCCGGGTCCATGGGGACAACTTCATCGGCATACCGACGCAACAGGACAAAGAGTTACGGGGTGAGTTGGTCACCTTTCCAAGGGGGGAAACTCCAGTTAGGCATCTCCTACAACGAGGGACTGATGACAGAAAGCAATTCTACCACCAGGGTGCTGACATCGAGTATCCGATGGCTTATGGCAGGGCGGTCCTATGCACAAGTTGCCTATGTAACGGAGGATGACATCACCGATGTGCAGCAGTCTACGACGAGGATCACGACCGCTTCGTTGATGCTATTTTTTTAACTGAAGAGGGGGGGGGAGTAATGAATGTCAAGAGAACTATTGTGCTGCTATTAATGGCTATTTCGCTGACTGCATGCGCTCACAAAAGTGCCGGCGTCTTTCGGGATCCGAACATGGACTTTGGGGTGATCCAGAATGTTGCGGTTATGCCCCTTGCTAACCAGTCGAAGGAGCAGAGCGCTAGTGACCGGGTGAGGGAAGTTTTAATGACCAGGCTTTTGGCTACCGGCGCTTTCTACGTAATCCCTGTCGGTGAAGTGAAGCGGGGTATCACGCGACTGGGATTGGCCGATCCGACGGCACCCTCCACCGATGAGGCAATAAAGTTCTCAAGCGTTGTTAAGGTGGATGCAGTGATAACGGGCGTCGTGAAAGAGTATGGCGAAGTGAGATCCGGCTCCGCCGCTTCGAACGCTATTTCCTTGAACCTGCAGATGATTGAAACGCAGACGGGCAGAATTATATGGTCTGCTTCCTCAACTCAGGGCGGCATAGGCGTCACGGACCGGCTTTTCGGCGGAGGAGGAACGCTTATGAACGATATAACGGAAAAGGCTGTCGATGATCTTATCAAAAAGCTTTTTAAATAGAACGATTGCAGCCGTTTTTTTTACCGGTTTGGTGTTACTGACCGGGTGTTCGATGGTGAAAGGACCGGCAGGGAAGATCGTGCCAGACGACGCAACCAGACTTCGCATCGTCGTCCTTCCTATTGAAAACAGGAGTAATTCGGCCATTCCTGAAGAAGATATCCGGCAAGCACTGACGCAACAATTGAAATCGCAGCGGGTCGACGTCCTCGATGAAGCGCCGATTAAATCGATCCTGTCGAATCATCGTTTTCGCCCTTCAATGGGGGTGGATGCAGCTACTGCTGAGGCATTCAAAAGAGAGGTTGGGGCCGACGCCATTCTCCTTGCCACGGTGGAGTCCTACAATGCAGACGGCGTTCCCCGGATTTCCATGGCAGTCAGGCTCCTGGCCGCAACAGATAATCCTCGTGTATTGTGGGCCGATAGCGTGGGCCTGGCAGGTGACGATTCTCCCGGGATTCTTGGACTCGGCGTGATTCATGACCCCAAAGTACTGTTGCAGAAAGCAGTCCGTCAGCTTTCAGGGTCCCTGGAAACGTTTGCGGCGGGAAAAACGGCCGATGGCGAGGGCGGAAGGATCGATTTCAAACCGCGGTCCGTGTACCGCTCCCCGAGCCTGGGAACGGACTTTCGTGAGAATATCGTAAATTTTGTTCTGAAGCGTTCCAGCGGCACTGATAAGACAAGCCCTGCGAGACTCGAGGTAGCGCTCAGTTCGGTTAATGCTCGGCCAGTGACCGTGGAGTATGCTGTAACGGGCGGTACCGCCGTCCGCGGCATCAAGTATAAATTGCAGGACGGGACATTGACATTTGCACCCAGCGAGACTGTCAAGGACATAAATATAGACATCCTTAATGACGGTCTGAATGCGGACAGCAAGACTATCGAGGTAAGCCTCAAGAACCCGACGAATGCGCTATTAGGGCGTACCGCGGTGCATACTTATACCATTATTAATACGAATCCGGTGCCCGCAGTGACGTTTACGTCAACGAGCCAGCAGGCGAAGGAGAACGGAGGAGCGGCGACCATCGCAGTTGAATTGTCGGCCCTGTCGGGCAAGGACGTGACGGTGCCGTTCAAGGTGAGTGGAACGGCGAAAACTCCCGGCAACTATACGATTACGGCGAGTCCGGTCGTGATCAAGGCGGGAACAAAGAGCGCAACGATTGCCGTGGATGTCACGGACAACGGCATCAACGAAGACGACAAGACGGTCGTGGTGAGCATGGGAGCCCCCACGAACGCGACGCAGGGAAAGAGCACAGAGAGCACGGTGACCATCGTCGACAGCGATCCGGCGCCGACGGTGTCCTTTAGCCGAAAGGAATCCCAGGGCGATGACAAGGTAGGGCAGGCCCGGTTCGAGGTGGCGCTCGGCGCAGCGAGCGGCAAGCCGGTGACGGTGGAGTACGCGGTGACCGGGGGGACGGCAATCAAGGGGAAGGATTACGCGATGGCGGGAAGCAGCCTGACCTTCGCCCCGGGCGAGACTGAAAAGACCGTCGAGCTTGAGATTGTAAATCACGGCATCTACGATGACAACAAGACCGTCGAAGTAAGCCTGTTGAAGTCTGCCGACAGTGTGTTGGGAAACGTCACAACACATACCTATACCATCGTGAATACCACGCCCATGCCCACGGTGTCATTCACGCTCCCCAGTTCGTACGGGGACGAGAAGGTAAGTCCCGCCCGGCTTGAGGTGACTCTAAGCGCAGCGAGCGGCAAGTTGACGACGGTAGAATATGCCGTCACGGGTGGCACCGCCGTCCGCGAGACGAACTACACGCTGAAGGACGGTGCCCAGACCCTGACCTTTGCCCCGGGGGAAACGGTAAAGACCATCGAGCTTGGGATCAGGGATGACGGGCTGAATGCGGATAACAGGACCATTGAGGTCGGCCTCAAAAATCCGAAAGGGGCCGTTCTCGGAAGCACGACCATGCATAGTTATGCCATCATTGATGCGGACCCGGCGCCCGCAGTGACGTTTACGTCAACGAGCCAGCAGGCGAAGGAGAACGGAGGACCGGCGACCATCGCTGTCGAATTGTCGGCCCTGTCGGGCAAGGACGTGACGGTGCCGTTCAAGGTGAGTGGAACGGCGAAAACTCCCGGCAACTATACGATTACGGCGAGCCCGGTCGTGATCAAGGCGGGAACAAAGAGCGCAACGATTGCCGTGGATGTCACGGACAACGGCATCAACGAAGACGACAAGACGGTCGTGGTGAGCATGGGAGCCCCCACGAACGCGACGCAGGGAAAGAGCACAGAGAGCACGGTGACCATCGTCGACAGCGATCCGGCGCCGACGGTGTCCTTTAGCCGAAAGGAATCCCGGGGCGATGACAAGGTAGGGCAGGCCCGGTTCGAGGTGGCGCTCGGCGCAGCGAGCGGCAAGCCGGTGACGGTGGAGTACGCGGTGACCGGGGGGACGGCAATCAAGGGGAAGGATTACGCGATGGCGGGAAGCAGCCTGACCTTCGCCCCGGGCGAGACAAAACAGGAGATTGAGCTCGACATCAAGAACGATGGGATCTACGACGACAATAAGACGGTGGACGTGAGCCTGAAGAGCGCAAAAAACGCCATACTGGGGGGAGCTACGACGCACAGCCATACTATCGTGAACACCACGCCCATGCCCGCGGTGGCGTTCATGCACGCGGTTTCGAGCGGGGATGAGAAGACGAACCCGGCCCGGCTGGAGGTGTCGCTCGGGGCAGTGAGCGGAAAACCGGTAACAGTGGAGTACGCGTTCACAGGTGGCACGGCTATTAGCGGAAAAGATTATACAGCCAAGACAGATTCGCTGACGTTCGCCCCCGGCGAAACGAACAAATTCATAGAACTGGGTATTGTTAATCATGGCATCAATAATGACGATAAAATAGTCGTCGTGAGCTTGAAACGTGCAAAGAATGCCGTGATAGGCGCGATAACCACGCATAGCTATACTATCATGAATACGACACCCATGCCTTCTGTGGCTTTCACTGCAGCGAGCCAGCAGGCAAAGGAGAACGGTGGACCGGCGACCATCGCTGTCGAATTGTCGGCCCCGTCGGGCAAGGACGTGACGGTGCCGTTCACGGTAAGCGGGACGGCGAAAACTCCCGGAAACTATACGATTACGGCGAGCCCGGTCATGATCAAGGCGGGAACGAAAAGCGCGGCGATTATGGTAAGCCCGGTCGACAATAAGATCAACGAAGAGGCCCGGACGGTAGTGATGGCCATGGGAGTCCCCACGAACGCGACGCGGGGAAAGAGCACAGAGAGCACGGTGACCATCGTCGACAGCGATCCGGTGCCCGCAGTGACGTTTACGTCAACGAGCCAGCAGACGAAGGAGAACGGAGGAGCGGCGACCATCGCAGTTGAATTGTCGGCCCTGTCGGGCAAGGACGTGACGGTGCCGTTCAAGGTGAGTGGAACGGCGAAAACTCCCGGCAACTATACGATTACGGCGAGCCCGGTCGTGATCAAGGCGGGAACAAAGAGCGCAACGATTGCCGTGGATGTCACGGACAACGGCATCAACGAAGACGACAAGACGGTCGTGGTGAGCATGGGAGCCCCCACGAACGCGACGCAGGGAAAGAGCACAGAGAGCACGGTGACCATCGTCGACAGCGATCCGGCGCCGACGGTGTCCTTTAGCCGAAAGGAATCCCGGGGCGATGACAAGGTAGGGCAGGCCCGGTTCGAGGTGGCGCTCGGCGCAGCGAGCGGCAAGCCGGTGACGGTGGAGTACGCGGTGACCGGGGGGACGGCAATCAAGGGGAAGGATTACGCGGTGGCGGGAAGCAGCCTGACCTTCGCCCCGGGCGAGACTGAAAAGACCGTCGAGCTTGAGATTGTAAATCACGGCATCTACGATGACAACAAGACCGTCGAAGTAAGCCTGTTGAAGTCTGCCGACAGTGTGTTGGGAAACGTCACAACACATACCTATACCATCGTGAATACCACGCCCATGCCCACGGTGTCATTCACGCTCCCCAGTTCGTACGGGGACGAGAAGGTAAGTCCCGCCCGGCTTGAGGTGACTCTAAGCGCAGCGAGCGGCAAGTTGACGACGGTAGAATATGCCGTCACGGGTGGCACCGCCGTCCGCGAGACGAACTACACGCTGAAGGACGGTGCCCAGACCCTGACCTTTGCCCCGGGGGAAACGGTAAAGACCATCGAGCTTGGGATCAGGGATGACGGGCTGAATGCGGATAACAGGACCATTGAGGTCGGCCTCAAAAATCCGAAAGGGGCCGTTCTCGGAAGCACGACCATGCATAGTTATGCCATCATTGATGCGGACCCGGCGCCCGCAGTGACGTTTACGTCAACGAGCCAGCAGGCGAAGGAGAACGGAGGACCGGCGACCATCGCTGTCGAATTGTCGGCCCTGTCGGGCAAGGACGTGACGGTGCCGTTCAAGGTGAGTGGAACGGCGAAAACTCCCGGCAACTATACGATTACGGCGAGCCCGGTCGTGATCAAGGCGGGAACAAAGAGCGCAACGATTGCCGTGGATGTCACGGACAACGGCATCAACGAAGACGACAAGACGGTCGTGGTGAGCATGGGAGCCCCCACGAACGCGACGCAGGGAAAGAGCACAGAGAGCACGGTGACCATCGTCGACAGCGATCCGGCGCCGACGGTGTCCTTTAGCCGAAAGGAATCCCGGGGCGATGACAAGGTAGGGCAGTCCCGGTTCGAGGTGGCGCTCGGCGCAGCGAGCGGCAAGCCGGTGACGGTGGAGTACGCGGTGACCGGGGGGACGGCAATCAAGGGGAAGGATTACGCGATGGCGGGAAGCAGCCTGACCTTCGCCCCGGGCGAGACTGAAAAGACCATCGAGCTTGAGATTGTAAATCACGGCATCTACGATGACAACAAGACCATCGAAGTAAGCCTGTTGAAGTCTGCCGACAGTGTGTTGGGAAGCGTCACAACACATACCTATACCATCGTGAATACCACGCCCATGCCCACAATATCCTTTCTTTCCGAAAATCAGCGCGTCATCAGGGAAGCGAAAACGGCAATTATTGCTATTGAATCGTCGGCATTGTCGGGCAAGGATGTGATTATTCCGTTTACGATCAGTAGTACAACGAAGAAACCGTTAGATTACTCGGCCACGCCGAATCCCGCTATAATCAAGGCGGGCAGTCGAAGTGCAATCATTACTGTTCTCATGCCAGGAGATGACGGTGTCGAGGCCGCTGAGGCGATGGATGTGAAACTGTCGAGCCCTGCCAATGCCTCCCTCGGGCGCTACAAAGTACACAGTCTGAGCATAATCAACAGAGATAAACGGCGCACCATAGCGGCCATACCTTTTTTCAACCAAAGTAAGACACCTGGCGCCGGAGAGGTCGTCATGCTGCAATTCGTGAAAGAATTGGCGCAACGGAAGGATTTTGTCGTAATCGATCCGGCTATAGTGAGGCAGGAACTTCTCAGCGTAAGGACCATCATGGAGGAAGGAGCTTCACTTTCCGATATCGATATCCTCATCGAAAATATCAATGCCGATCTATTCCTAACGGGGAAAGTCCTGGACTATCGGGATGAACAATGGAGGAGCCCGAAAGTTACTTTTTCCGTGATGCTGATTGAAAAAACCAGTAAAAGGATCATCTGGTCCTCAGAGAGCTCGAAGCCTAGGAGACGATGGGGTCACCCTGTTCGGATTGGGGAATATCAAGACGGCAAGCGCGATGGTTGCGGAGATGGTACGCAGTACGGTCAAGATGATGACTACCTGGTAAGGAGTGATTGGCGGACCGGACATCCCTGTGCACAGCCGGTTTGTTCGAGATAATTTACTTTGCTCAGTTGCGGGGAGCATGAAAAGTGAGGAGAAATAATGAAGAAGAGATTGCTCGTATCAACAAGCATGCTGGCCATTTTGCTGACCGCTGTGCCATGCTTTGCATCAGATCAGAAGACGGCCCCCAGGGAAGAAAAAGGAAGTGAACTGAAGCCGGTTACAAAGGAAGGCAAAATCCTTGTTTCGGTGAAAATTCCTCTGTTGTCTTCTGTTGGATCGGATGTGGCGGTCGCGGTTGTGAATAATGAGCCGATTACCCTGGAAGATCTCAGAAACGCCATTGCCGATACCCATCAAAAAGACATGGTGGAATCGAAGGATGATCTCTCGGCCACATCCAAAACCAAAATGGATATGGTGAAATTGTTGGGGAACCTGGTCAATGCGAGGCTCATCCTTCAGGAGGCGAATGCTGTCGGTCTTCACGACCTTCCCGAAATAAAAAGCAACCTTGATAATTTTTCACATGTTACGTTAAGACGCCTCTTACGGGACGAGATTACGAAAACGGTAACAGCAAGTGACGAAGAAGTAGAGAAGGTTTACCAAGCGTCCGTGCAGGAGGTGAAATTCACCTATGTGCTGTTCAAGAGTGAAAAGGAAGCGAAAAGAGCCTCAGATGCGATTCGAAGAGGCGAGAGCTTTGACAATGTCGTTGCGGGAGCACTTAAGGCCAAGACGGCGACAGGGACGGAGGGAGGAACGTTCTTAAAATTGATCGATCTTGAGCCTGCACTCGTAAATGAAATGTCCACGATAAAAGCCGGTGAGGTAAGTTCTGTCAGAAGGATTACGAAGGGTGGCAAAACGGCCTTCGGTTTCTTCCGGCTGGAGGAAAAACAGACTAAAGAAAGCTCCGAAGCGAAAGAGCAGGCCCGGCAGTCGGTACTCGAAAATAAAAAGATAGAAGCCTTAAGACAGTATCACAATGCATTGTATAAAAAATATACGAAAGTGAACGGAAAGCTTTTTACGAGCCTGGACTACGGACCACAAGGTCCCGGTATCGAAAAACTCATGAAAGACCAAAGGATTGTGGCTGAAATAAAGGGAGAGGAGCCGATCCTGGTAGCGCAGCTGTCCGAATCATTGGAGAATAAACTGTTCCATGGAGTGAAGGACTATGATCGCAATAAGTTCGCCCCGCTTAAGCAGCAGACGCTGGAGGAGCTCGTGCAGAAAAAGCTGTTTTATACGGAGGCATTGAAACGCGGGCTCGACAAGACGGCTGCCTATAAAAGTATCATGACGGAGTATGAACGATCCGTCCTGTTCGGGGCTTTCATCGGGAATGTTCTTGTCCCCAATGTTAATGTGACTGAGGACGAAATGAGGACCTACTATCGGGACCATGCCGGAGAGTACATGACCGCGAAATCGCTGAAGATACGCAGCTTGGTGTTCGGTAAGAAGGACGATGCTGTTTCCGCTTTGGATAGGCTGAAAAAGGGCGCAGACTTTGCCTGGATCAAGACCAATGCCGAAGGCCAGCTGTCTGCAAATACCGAGGACTTACTTACTTTTGATGAAAATCCAGTGCCGATCGATTCACTGGAAGAGGGTGTCAGGGCGGCCGTTTCAGATGCTCGATCTGACGACTTCCGGCTCTTTGAAAGTCCGCAAGGCGACTATTATGTTTTGCATGTTCAGCAAGTGATCCCGCCAACGCAGAGACCCTTCGAGCAGGTTCAGGCGGACATTCGGGCGATTGTATTCAAATCCGCACTGAGCAAGTCTCTGGAAGAGTGGATACAAAAATTGAGGAAATCTGCTGATATCAAGATTTATATTGCAGGTTCTGAAAATAATCAATAGGGAGGACCATTTTGAGGACCATGTCTACCATACATTCAAAGATGAAAATTTCTCTATTTGGCATATTTTTGCTGCTGGCCACGATCGCTCTAGCTGGTACGGCGGCCGCTCAGTTCAAATTTGCGCAGAAAGACTGTCTTGATTGCCACAAAAAATTTTCTGACAAATACTTCGGCATGAAAGAGATCCACACTGTCGTGAAAGAAAAAAAATGCGAAGCTTGTCACCTTCGGCACGGCAGAGTACCCGCGTTGATCCTGAAGAAACGCGGGAATGCTCTCTGTTATACATGTCACGACAAAGGGAAAATAGGGTTGGACAAGGCAAAGGTGCATACAGCGGTGCAGAAGGGGCTGTGTACAAATTGCCACAACCCCCATGCCTCCCCGTGGAAACATCTTCTCAAAGAGGAAGGTACGGCGGTCTGTACCCAGTGCCACGCTAAGGAGAATTACGAGGGTAAAGTCATCCATAAAGTATTGAAGACCGACGGTTGTACAGCCTGCCATGTGCCCCACAGTTCTGACCAGGATAACCTTCTCGTCAAGGCTGACCCGGCTCTCTGCCTGGATTGCCATAACAGCGGCGCCTCATCATTTAAAAAAGCGCATGGCGGATACCCTGTAGACAGCAAACGCTGTTCGATCTGTCACAGCCCTCATTCATCGTCTGAGCCGAAGCTCCTGAAAACGAGTGTTCACAACCCCCTTGTATCCATGAGTTGCGATGCATGTCATAACCCAGCAACGTCACAGACGCCGTTCGGAACGACCCAGAGCGGCGGAGATCTCTGCATGCAGTGCCATGATGCAACGACACTCAAGGGCGGCGGCAGTGAGGAACATATGCCCTTCAAAAGCGGCATGTGCCTTTCCTGTCATAGCGCGCATACCTCGGAGAATCCAAAACTACTCTTGGAGAAAGGCAACAAGCTTTGTTACAGCTGCCATCAGGAAGGGAAACCGATCTTTCAACATCCCGCACTCAACGAGGGGAAAGGATGTTTGTCATGCCATGCACCCCATGCAGCAAAGAATAAGAACCTCCTGAATGTCACAGGCTCGGAGCTCTGCTTCACCTGCCATGTAAAAACGAAGGAACTGACCAAGGCTAAAGATGTCCATCCGCCGTTTGCTCAGGACATGTGCTTGTCTTGCCATAACCCTCATGGTACGAACTTCGTCGGCATGCTGAACGACAGGATGGACAAGATATGCTATTCATGCCATACTGATGAGGAACGGAAATTCGCTAAATCCAATACCCATAAGCCCGTTGAACAGGCTGCCTGCAACAAATGCCACAACCCTCACGGGTCGTCTGAGGAAAAACTTCTGAAAGCACCGGGTTCTGAGGTGTGTTTGCAGTGTCACGGGGATTTCATGAAGGAAGCCGTCGGTGGCTCCAACCATCCCCCATTCGCCAGTAAAGAGTGTCTTATCTGCCATGATCCCCACGCAAGTGATATCGACGGAATGATCGTGGACAAGCAGGATAGACTCTGCATGCAGTGTCATGATAAGTTAAACACAGGACTCCAGTCCGGGATTAGCAAGCATGCTCCGGTGATGGCGGGTCAGTGCACGAAGTGCCACAACCCCCATAAGTCGAAGCTGTCCAAACTTCTCCTGGCACAAAGCCCCGATCTGTGCTTGGTCTGTCATAAAGAAATCAAGTCAAAGCTTGAGGCCGGCCGGGCCCATCCCCCGGCAACAGGCGATTGTTTGCAATGCCATTTGCCGCATTTTTCAAAGGAAACTGCACTGAATACCGAGCCGGTCCCGGCATTATGCGGCGATTGCCATGACCTGAACGACAGTGCATTTGCGAAGGCCCACATCGGCATCAAAGCTTCCGTCATAGATTGCCGGACCTGTCATGATCCGCATGGCTCGAAGGACCCAAATCTGTTCAAAGAAAATATCCATCCTCCTTTTGCTGCACGGTCGTGTGAGGATTGTCATATAGGAGAAAAACGATGAAAAAAGAAGGTGTGAAGATGCGATACTGGCAGTTATTTGCGCTTATCGCAATATGTGTTTTTGGCGCCACTGCGACGGCGGGCGCCGAGCAAAATAAATTTCGGCTCAAGCCGGGGGCACAAGGTAAGAATTGCCTGACTTGCCATGTTGATTTTCAGGATAAGCTCAAGCAGCCTTTTGTTCATACGCCCGTGAAGGCCGGTGAATGCACAGGCTGCCATAATCCCCACGCGTCTGCCTATGGTAAGATGCTGGAAGCGGACACGAACAAGATATGTTTCAAGTGCCATAAAAATGTGATTCCCAAGAAAATTATTAGTGCCCATAAAGTCGTGTCGGAGGGGAATTGCGTAAAGTGTCACGATCCCCATGCTTCGAAATACAGGTTTAACCTCTTGGCGTCGGGGAACGATCTCTGTTTCGGGTGCCACAAGGACATGGCTGAAAGGGTAAAAAGCGTAAAATTCAAGCATAGCCCTGTCGAGAAAGGATGCCTTAACTGTCATAACCCGCATGGCTCTGCAGAGTCCGTATCTTTGTTGAAGAAAGCCGTCCCGGTGCTCTGTCTTACGTGCCATAAGGCAGATGTGCCGACGTTCAAAAGACAGCACATGAACTATCCGGTGGCAAAAGCACGTTGCACGACTTGCCATGATCCTCACGGTTCCGACAGGGCGGGCGTGCTCTATGCAAACGTTCACCCGCCCGTAGCCAGCAAGATGTGCGGCCAGTGCCATGAGTCTCCAACTTCGCCGACACCGTTCGCAACCAAAAAAGCCGGAATCGAGTTGTGCAAAGGGTGCCACAGCAATATGGTCAACGATGTTCTCAACAAGAACCGGATCCATTGGCCTGTCGTGGACAAGACGGGATGTCTCCATTGTCATAACCCGCATGCATCAAAAGAAAAACCGCTTCTGAGAAAAAAACTGGCCGACCTCTGCGGTGAATGTCACGCAGATTCAATCGAGCGCCAGAAGCGATCTCCGACAAAACATCAGCCGGTTAATGACGGCGACTGCACCGCATGTCATTCGCCGCATGCTTCCGACAATGTATTTCTCTTCGTGCAACCAACCATGCTCGAGCTGTGCGGAACGTGTCATGATTTCAAAAAACATTCTACGCATCCTGTAGGAGCAAGCGTCATTGACCCGCGGAATCCGAACTCCTACGTCCAGTGCGGAAGCTGCCACGACCCCCACGGCACAACGAATCAACATATGCTCCTCTATCCAACAGCTACGGAAATGTGTGTGCAATGCCACACATCACATGAGAGGTGATGCCATGATGAAAATCTTAACAATGATAATACTCTTCCTGATTCCTTTTACTGCGCAGGCCGTTGAGCTGATGACATTAAGACATGAAGTGTCCCTCTATAAAGACGCAAAGGATGGGGGAATCAGCATGCCGGAGGGCGTGGGCTGCAGCGATAAATCCGTTCTCACTGTTGCCGATACGGGTCACGGGCGTCTCCAGCAATATACCATGCAGGACGAGGTCATGGTTGCGGGGACGGAAATAAAAATTCCGCAAATCATCTATCCTCAGCGCATTCGAGTAAACACCCAAGGGGACATCTTCGTGCTGGATGGAAGACAGCATAGAATTGTACACCTGAAACCCACAGGGGAGTTCGTGGGTTATGTCGAAGCGCTCGGCCTGCCTGGACCCGGGCCATCGTGGATTCCTAAAAGTCTTGCAATCGATGCGAAAGATAATCTGTATATTCTGGATATCGCATCCTCACGGGTACTGATTCTGAGCCCGGAGGGGAAGTTCCAGAAACAGATAGAGTATCCTCAGGTTGGAGGCTTTTTCTCCGACGTGGCCGTTGATCCACAGGGTACGGTTTTTCTTCTGAATAGCGTGACGGGTTCGCTATATACTGCAGCGCCCGATGCCGGTGTTTTTTCTCCGCTCGTATCGGGATTGAAGTCGTACGTCAACTTTCCAACCGCTCTTGCCGTAGATCGGAAAAACATCTATCTTGTTGATCAGAACGGTGGAGGGGTCGTCGTTTTTGGCAGAGATGGCTCTTTTCAAGGAAATAAGCTGAAGATGGGATGGAAAGAAGGAGAACTTTTCTATCCAGCTGATATTTGTATTGATGGAAAGGGTCATGTTTTCATCGCCGATCGCGGCAACAATCGCGTCCAGATCTTCATGAGGGAAGTGGAAAGTAAATAACTACTAAAGGAAGGAACGCATTCAGGGGTAGACTCAGAACCGCGGCAGTAAGACTTGCGTAGAGGCGGTCCGTGGTCTGATTGTTCGCTCATGACGGTTGTTTTAACAGTTTTTTTAAGCATAGCCATCCAGAGGTACCAATGATAACGCTGACTAGCGTGATGGCATAATTACTGAGAAACAAAGCTAGAAAAACGGGAGGAAAGCGAAAAGGCGGCACAATCGATCCGCTATGGTTCTCGTTTTTGGGTGTCTCGGGGGAAGCATTTTGATGCCAGGAGCTATTAATCGCGACGAATGCTATTACCAGCGAGAAAGAAAGTCAAATCCGGATCATGCAGCCTCACTCTGATTTAGCGGTATTAAGGAAAAACAAAACGAGCCGGAGGATACGTAACGGATTGTAAACTCTTTCTCACGAGCCAGCCAAACGCGAATAAGGATATTCGTGCCAAAATTGCCGCGGGATAACGGGTCTCAAAAAAAAGCAGTGTGCTCTAAATGAAAATGAAAAACGCTAGGGGAAATGTTTCAAGTCCATCTTTGGTTCGACGGGGAAACCGCTTTTGGGATCAAGTTCGGCCATCCCTATCGCAAGAGTGTATGTTTCCGCCAGGCCTGGTTGCAATTTTCGGGGCCCCCACTGAAGTCCTATAAATCTGGAATTGCTGGAAAGGGGTATTTTATTTTCGTTTATCTGCGGGAAATCATAGGGGCCGTTAGAAAAGTATACAAACGGCTCTACATCACTATACCAGGTTATAAAATTGGCAGTGAATGTGAAGTCATGTCCTTCGCCGATTGCATCATTTCCAAGATCGAATAACCCAGCTGTATGAAATAATTTTGTATTGAGTCGGCCCTTATAGTTATATATATATCTTGAAACACCGTCCGAGGCCCAGCCGACATTGCCGCCCGACGTCCCGTAGTTTCCCAACCATGGTTCATCTCCGTAATTATAGTAATATATTGCAGGTCGATCTCCAGCATTCTCAATCCTGATCGAAAGGATGAAATAAGGCTCTCCTGCCTTGAAATACGCGATTCTTTTAACACGCAAAGGAACTTCATCAATGATGACTTCATGGGAACTCTCTAATATCAAGTCCTCGGCATTGTGATGGAGCACCCTGCTTCCGAGGAACTTCCATGAAGACGGGGGTATTGCAGTAAGGCGGGAATTCGATAACGCCTCGTTGACATTGCACCAGATATGATACCACCTCCCACCATCGTAATATGCCATCCCTGTTGCGTTCTTCTTTACTATATCGTTTTCCCGCACCTCTTCAGGCAGCCCTCCTCCCACGAAAAGGCCGGAGACTTCCGCGTCGCCGTCGTCAACAAACCTGCTGAAACAGGTAAGTATCTGCTTTCCCCCGGGCAGGTGATTTCTTACGAAGCCATTTCCTTTTTTATCATTCCATTCATAGTAGAGAGATGGCTTGTCAGCCGCCAAAGCGCTGGCCGAATCATTGAACGACTGTTTCCAATCATCCAAATCAATGCCCCAGATATAACGCTGTTCTTCACCAAGATAAAGGTCATCCTGCACCTCGAAAAGGGCGCCGTTCTCGGCCTTGAGCAGGAAAATGCCTTCATAATTTCCGGTAATGTTGAACCGTACCATCGTTATAATCGCGATGACGAGAACGGCTATGAATCCAACAATAAATATAAGTATTTTATTCAAGCGGAGGATATGGTTTTTGAATATGCGTAACATAATTTCTCACTCATTAAAACATAGCTCATCTCGAGAGCTATAACATCTTCGATCACAGAGGAATGCCTGCTCTCCGGGGCCGATATACCGCTGCGATGTGATTAATAAGAATATTTTTCCAGTTTCTCCAAAACCTCTATGTGGAGGTAATCGGAAGGTACTATTCGAAACTCCACAGCAGTAACCTGAGCCGCTGATGTTGCCGGCAGTGCAGAAACTGCAAAGTATGAGGCATATGGCCTTGCAAGATCGGGCTCGACATGAAACAGCGTGTCCTCGATGATCCCGGTCAGATGCTGAACTTTCAGCCTATCCATTGCGGTTGCCGTCGTGACCCCATTAGAAGGGTAGTGGCCAATGATCATTATGAAATTGATCTCGGACCGTGCATGCTCGTCTGTCATCAGCGAATGAAAAATGCGGGCGATTTTCCTGAGGGAATCCTCAGCCGATGCTCTTGGAGCACCATTCGGGGAAAACAGCACGGACGTTTCCATAAATATGGAACTTGACCGAACGTTGATGCCGCTTACACCGGCCTTCCCGAATTCTTTCTGAAAGAGGGCGTTGATGTTTTTCGCGAAATCATTCCGCGGCTGGGAAAGGGCCAGTGCAGGCTCGAGAAACCTCTGTATCTTGACTGCGCGGTAGTAGAGAATAGCGCTCAAGAGGACCAAGCCGATAAGCAACAGGCTAAGGATCGGGCCAAGCGGCGGCATATATTTCCAAAAAAATTTTCCACTCATGCCGAGGCTTCCTCCAGGAGACCCAGTTTTTTCGAGGCGGTCCTGAATTCCGCTTCGGAGATATTTGCCGGCTGATGAATGGCCCTGTTACGCAGCCCCAGCAGGTCGCTGAACAGCTCTTTCCTGAAGTGACTGATGCGGCGCTGCTGCTCCATCTCTTTCAGACAATCGGACAGGATTGGGAGCGTCCGGCCGAGTATCTGCGTAGTGAAAGCTCTCAGACGGTTTTCAATATGGTAGCCGAGCAGAAGCGAGGCAACGACTTTTTCCCCGTTCCGGAAATAATCCAATGCCTGTTCGACGGACACGTCGCCCTTGACAATGCCGATATTTTCCCGCGACTCCCGCTCGCCGGGAGCAAGCAGTTGTATTTTTTGATAGACCTCCAGGCATTTATCGAGCATATTCTTTTCAAGATAGGATTCGGCCAGGAGAAAGAGTTCCCGGATGTTGTTCCTGCCTTCCCGCTGTTGCAAGGCGAATGTGTACGCGCGCTGGATTGCCTCGGTTTTGTCGTCTTTCTTGTCGAGAACGTCGAAATGCCGGGCCCAGCGTTTTCCTTTCAGAACGTTGTCTTTCGTGAAACGAAAAAGACGCTCCGAAACCTCGCTTTTGTCAAGCTTACCGCTGATGACGATGATATTCAGCGATGGATGGGTTTCAAACAGCTCCGGCAAGGCATCAATGCCTTCGGTCATGCGGTCAAATTCAATGTCGAGCGTCATGAGGTCGAACATTTGGGTCGTCAGCGCGTTGACCGCGTCCCGGACGCTGACTGCCTCATGAAACCTGAGATCGGGCTCGTCTTTTCTGAGCGTGCGTTGAATTTCGAGCTTAACGAGCTCGCGGTCTTCGAAATCATCGTCGGCGACCAGCACTTTAAACATCAAGCGCCTCCTCGACGTAGGGCAGATTTATAATGATTTCCGTGCCTTTGCCCGGCGTGGTATATTCCTTGCCGATTCTGATCCTTCCGGCATGCAGGCCAATGACATATTTTGTAAAATACAGGCCTTGTCCCCAGCTCTCACCCGATCCTTTTCCCTTGTAAAAACATTGATCCGCCTGCTGTTCGTCCATCCCCATCCCTTCGTCCCGGATCGAAACCGTAGCATATCTCCTACTGCCGTCCTTATCCATGGAACAGGACACGAACACGCGGGCCCGGAGTGTGCCTGGTTTTCTGTACTTGACTGCGTTATCCAAAATGTTTTCGAATACTGTCTTTAAGAGGGGCGGAGCGGCGTAGATCATTGGCAGCGAGACGGTGTCGTTGATCGCTATTTCGGCCAGATCGCTGTATTGAGCAGTGAGATCGTTCAGAAGGGCTTTGAGATCAGTTTTTTGAAAATTAACCAGGCCAGCCTCGCGCTCGTCCGATATTTTTTTGAAGATGTCGATATCAGCAAATAATTTGTCCAAATTGCCGTCAATTCGTTCTTTAGCTTCCTGGGGAAAGTTGGAGAGAAGATCGATCCTTCGCTTGATTCTTCCGAGATTATTTTTGAATTCATGACCGATTGTGGCTGAAATATAGCGAATAAATTCGTTACGCCGGGCTATTTCCTGATTCTTGAGCAGGAGGACCATGTTTTCCCGCGCCCTCCGCTGTTTTTGCTGGTATATGACCGACAGATAAATGCTGAATGCGGTAAAGGAGATGATCATGGTTACTAGAGCGTAATTCGAAATTTTGTTGGATGCGTCCAACTGATCCTGCATGATGGCAAGGCGCATATCAATGGTTGCCCTGGACGGGGTTGCGGATTTCCACGGCATCAGCTGCAGCTCAAGGCGATCAAAAGGCGGCAGGAACCGCTCCAGATACACCATGCCCAAAACGATCCAGATAAAAACCATGAGAGCTGTTAATGCCAGTAATCTGATCCTGGCGGGAAAGTCAATCTTTTGCATTTTCTCCTGTTCCAATGTAAAACAGTATGACGTTTATTTCAACAAAAAATGATCTGAAAAAGGCTCTCGGGATAATACGTAGTGGGACCCCTGCGATGATGGGGCTTCTTACGAGCTAACTCCCTACTTGAAAGAAGACTCTCCCGATGCCAGCGTGCTACAGGCATCTTTGTTCCCCAAATCGCAGGCTTTTCGAAAGTCCAACAGGGCAAGATTCTGCCTGTTTGTCCTGAGATAAAGAGTCGCACGATTATAATAGGCAATGCCCATATCCGGATTCAAAGCGATGGCTCTATTGAAATCGTCCAGAGCCTTATCAGGTTGGCCGTTTTGGGAATAGATTACTCCTCGATTGTGGAGAGCTTCCGCTCTATTCGGGTTTATGGCGAGAGAATCACTGTAGTACTCTGTCGCTTTATCCTGTGCGCCGGCCTTTTGGTAGATGACTCCCAAATTGAAATAGGCCTGATCGTCACCTGGGTTCAAAGCAATTGTTTTCTGGTAGTCCTCGACCGCCTTATCAATCTGGCCCGCATTTTCATAACAAACGCCGCGGTTGTTATATGCAAAGAATGCCCTTGTCGGATCTCTGTCAATAACATACGTCCATAGTTCAATTCCGTTTTTCCAGATACCGATCTGCTGGTAGGTTACATATGACAGAGCCGCACAAATCACAAATGCGGCCGCGATGATGACAGCCTTGACAAAAGTGTTCATCCCTGCACCGGCAAATACATGCTTTGCAATCCATGCTGCCGCCAAACCGATGAGGAAAAACGGACCCAGGCTTGGTAAATACGTAAACCGGTCTGCCATTGCTTGTGGCCCTACTTGCACGATACCGAGTACGGGAATGAGCGTGATAGTGTAATATGACCAGGCCGCCAGCCATAATCTATTTTTTTTCGCTTTAACAACAAAGGCGATGGTAATTCCTATTACGAATATGATTGAAGAAAGATACTTCAACGATAGTACAGTTGATGCCGGCGGATATGTATACACAGGGAGCAAATTCAGCGGCCATATCATCATTCCGATATAAGCGATGAGAGAATGGGCGGAGACGATGGCCCGCGTCGATAAGGGCACCATGGTTATGGGGGCGATGGCGCCTCCCGCTTTATGGGCGAGTATGATGATGACTGACATCCCCAGACTTAATGCAATAAAGGGAATTTTCTCGATAACTGCTTTCCAAAATGAGGCGGAAGATTTTATTTTTTGGAAAGGATACCAGTCAAGGATCAGAAGCACCGCTGGCAGGGAAACCGCCATTGGTTTACTGAGGAGGGCAAGAATGAAAAAACCGATTGTGATGAGATAGTATTTGTTAAAAGAAAACCGAGAGAACAGCGCTTTGCGCGTAGCGCTGTTGTCTTCACCACGGACATAAGCTATGTAAGAAATAATGCTGAGAAGGAAGAACAGGGCGCACAAGAGGTCCTTGCGCTCTGCGACCCAGACAGCCGATTCTACATGCAGGGGATGAAGACCGAATAAAACACCGACGGTCCCTGCCGCTGTCAGCATTTCCCGCTCGGAAAAGATTTTTGTCATCCCTTTTTCATTCCATGCCTCGAGAAGTTTTATTACGACAATTACCACAAAAAAGGTATTTACTGCATGGAAAAAATTGTTCATGAGATGATGACCCCAGGGATTCAGGCCCCAGATGGCATAATCCATAGCATGGGATGTCCATGTAAGGGGTGCCCAGTAGGATGCATAAAAATCAAAAAACAGCCATTTAAGGAAATGAAGATCAAATGAACGTATGTGAACGTTATTTAAGACATACAGGTCATCATCCCAGTTAATGAAGTTATTCTGAAGCGATGACAGGTATACGATGAATGTTATAAATGCAATGATAGCTGCAATATAATATTTGACATGTTGCTTTCGGTTCATGATCAACCTCAATAATCTCATGAGTTTATATCACCAGGAAGACATGCGGATCACGGCAACTTATGCAGGGAAGAACATCACAAGATCTGGCAAATAGGTTTCAGTTCGTCGATGATGTTCAGTTTTCTCATTGCAACCTATGATCCGCTCAGGATCGCGGCCCGGATCTTTTCGAAATCCCGATTGCCATGGTAGTAGTTGCCGCCCTTCAAAACAATGTGCCTCGCCTCGCTGATATTGCCGGTCGCGTAGGTGACGATGGCGTACGCATTGATCACCTCGGGATCTTCAGAGTCGAGTCGATATGCCTTCCGGACATAGTCAAGGGCATCCGAGCTCGATCGCAGATCAGCAAGATAGATTCCGTAACCGACGAGCGTCGGGACATTATTCGGGTCAAGGGCGAGTGCGGTCTTCCACTGAGCAATAGCCTGTTCCGATTGTCCTCGTGATGCATATATCGAGGCTAGAATTCTTCGCGGAGGTATGAGTTTCGTGTTCATCGCCAGGGCTCGTTGAAGCTCCGTCATCGCAAGATCGGACTGGTTTATCCTCCAGAGTATCCATCCATAATCTTCGTGAACATCTGAGCTCTCAGGGAATAAGTCGGCGGCCTGACGGAGAATGCCCGCGGCATCTGGATAATCGCCGTTTAAATATAAGCTGAGGTATTCCCTATTGAGGTAGGAGACGACTTCGTTACGCAGGTTCCTGTCCCACGGTGCAAGGCCGATGGCCTGGTCATAGCGTCCCATAACCGCCGGAAAGGGATTTCCCCGGAGCTGGGCGGTGTGTCCGTCGAGAAAGGTCCCCTCGGCCTGGAAGGCCGCTTGCAGACGTCCCGCCTCCGGGCCGATGATTCCTTTCATCACAATTCGGTTGAAGTCTGGTCCGCGAACCGCTGTCAGCATGGAATGATTTACGAGCGTTCTCTCATTGGGGGGGACGGCATAGTCGCGGGGAGAGTAAAATTCGTAATAAGGCTTATCAAAAGAATTCACCGGTCCGGGCGGGAGTGCGCGGCGCAGCGTTTCCTCGGTCCCGACGAAATGTGCCAAGACGGCCTCTGCGGTTGTCAGACCGTATTTGCGTATCCCCATGAACGCTTCTGGTTCCCGTTCCATTGCTTGGCGCATCCATAACGGATCCATGTCCACGGGATCGTTCGAGCCGACAAGGATCGTATTCGACATGGTGAACCGTCCAATAGGAGGGAAATACCAGAGTTGAACATGTGGGAACGAATCCAGGAACGTCCTTAGAGCGAGGGCATACTGCGTCGGCGGAAGATCGGTCGGCATCCATTGAATTACAAGCCCTCCGGGGGCGAGCCGTTTCTGCAGCATCGCATAGTATTCCTTCGAGTACGAGAAAGAGTTTGTGGCGTATTTCCCCGTTGTTTTTTCGTCAGCCGATATGATGTCGAAGTGATCCGGCGTCGTTTCGAGAAAATCAACCACATCATCCACGACGATGACCGCGCGAGGATCGTGGAGAATGCTGTAATTTGCTTCGGAGAAATATGCCGCTCCGGAAGCAACACCCTGCGATATTTCCACGCTTACAATTTTCCGCAACGCGGAGTGACGGGCACTTTCGCCAGCGAGTATCCCGGAGCCGAGTCCGATTGACAGCTCCGAACGGTAGGATTTCAGGAGCAGCTTCGGCAAGTGGGCAAGGAGCTGCTGCTTGTAATCGGAATCGCTGGTCCCGCCGATGTTGATCCCGTCGACGCTGATAACTTTATAGCCCGAGTCGGCACTGGTCCAGACCTTCGTGGTCACGAGGCCGCCTTCCTTATAATAGAGCACCTCATCCCGCGGTCTTTGATACTCTGACGGGAACTGGAATGCTATGGGGAGCCGCACAAGGAAGAGCGCAAAAAAAACGAAGGCCACAGCCGTTGCGGACAGGAAGATCATGGCGCGCTTCCCTTGGGAAAAGAAAAGTGCGATGCCCAGACCCACGTTGAGGGCTGCCATTAGGAGGATGCCTTTCTGAATTCCCATGATCGGCATGATAACAAGCCCTGGCAGGAGCGCACCAATGACGTTGCCGATCGTGTTGACGGCGTAGAGCTTGCCAACCGTCGTTCCGGTACGCTGTAGATCAGACAGGAAGATACGGCCCATGAGGGGCAGCGTCGCTCCGATCAGGGTAGCTGGAAAGAGCATGAGGGATAGGGAGAGCAAGAAGTTAGATGCAGCTAGCAAATCGAGTTGAGCGGAGTAGCGAAGGATTAAGGCGTGTATGGCATCCGACTTGACGATAAGAAAAAGCAGGGGCAAGGCAATGGCTGAAAAGACTCCGATAAGGATCTCGATTACAGCGAACAGCCGTAGAGGGGCTTTCACCATGTCTGCAAGGAACCGTATCCCGTATCCTCCGAGCGCAATCCCCAGCAGAAAAGCCGTGAGCATCAGCGTAAAGGCATAGGTCGTGTTGCCGAGCAAAAAGACAAGCGAACGCGTCCAGAAAATTTCATAGGCAAAGGACGTCACTCCCGACAAGGCGAATGAAAGGAGAACCAACCGGAAGGTGCTCCGGGACCGACCAATGTCGATATGTATCACAGGCGACGTATCCGGCGAAGATTGCGCGACTTTATCGCCTGCGGGGCCGGTGCGAAATGAGGCAAACCACGCCACTATGCCTACAGCCAGGTTACCCACAACGGCTACGGCTACGGTGTCGTGCAAACCAAGGCGCCCGATAAGATAAAAGCCTGCGAGAAGACTGCCGGCCACCGCTCCCACGGTGTTGATGGCGTAGAGGCTGCCCAACTCGTGGCTGACGCGCGACAGCTGCTTAACGACGACGCGGGAGAGGAGGGGGAGGGTGGCTCCCATCAAGGCTGTGGGCAGTGTAAGGAGCGCAAAGGCGATGAAAAAGCGTACCACGATGAACATCACGGGATAGTCCCCGAAGGTTGCATGAACCCATACGTAGATGGGGGTTATGCGCATCAAGAGGAACGAGGCAATAAATGCGCTAATCCCGACTCCAATCTCGTAGATGGCATAGAGACGAAGCGGATTGCGGCTCCGGTCGGCATACTTTCCGAGCAGGTAGCTCCCGATCGCGAGACCCCACATGAATGCAGCGAGGACGGTACCCACTGCCAGGACGCTTCTCCCGAATATAAGCGTCATCATTCGAGACCAAACAACTTCATAGATGAGGCCACAGGCCCCAGAAATAAAAAATAAGGCAAAGACGAAGAGACTCATATTCGTAACAATCCCCAATTTATTTTAAAAAATACCCATTTATGTATAGCAGTTTTTTAATTTTTTGCAAGAGAAAACAGCTTATTGTCTTGATGATTTATCGTAAACGCATCTCGACCATGGGGAGGAGCGCCGCTTTCCATCTTCTTTTCGTTACCCTTGCACTATTGTCTTACTTTTGTTAATGTGCTTCAGAGAGAACCGCCGCGGTACATAAAAAAGAGGTGTGATGGGATCTATAGACACCGAAAATTAATGTTTTTACTATTATTATTGCTGTAACGATGTCAAAAACTCTGAGTGTCTTCTTTTAGCAGAACAAAAGCAGTGACTCTTTAAAACAAACAGTCTTGAGCATCGCGAACAGCCACAAGGGCGATTTGTTTCGGCATATTAAAACTTGCGCTCATATCGTCTCTATGATTATTTTCGTTTGCCTTCTGGCCTACACCTTTATGTCCTTGGAATGGGCATTTATTTGCCTCTCAAAAAAACATATACCGCGCGGATTGCCGGCGGTGATTATGCGAGTAACGTCACCCTCGACAGTGATCAGCTGTTCCTGTGTCTAGCAGCGGATCTGGACGAATGCGCAGTGCTCTGCGCGAGATTCATTCGTATTAAGGAAAGGATGCGGCTATGAAATTGTCAGTCATTATTCCAGTTTATAACGAAAAGGCGACCATCGAACAGCTTATCACCCGCGTCAAGAATGTTAACCTGGATAAAGAGATCATTGTCGTTGATGACTGCTCCAGGGACGGCACCCGTGATATCATTCGCAAACTTGCTCGTGGTGATGATGTCCGTGTTATGATGCATGAACGCAATCGGGGCAAAGGGGCGGCCTTGCGCACCGGGATTGCCGCAGCAACCGGTGATTTTGTCATTATCCAAGACTCCGATCTTGAGTACGATCCGCAGGAATACCCACTGCTGTTGGAGCCTCTTATCCAGAACAATGCGGATGTGGTGTACGGCTCGCGATTCATGGGGGGCCGGCCGCATCGCGTTGTATATTATTGGCACTCTGTAGGAAACTGGCTTCTTACGCTCCTGTCAAACATGTTTACAAACATCAACCTCACCGATATGGAAACGTGCTATAAAGCATTCAAGCGTGAGATTATTCAGTCAATTAAAATCGAGGAAGACCGATTTGGGTTTGAGCCCGAGATAACGGCAAAGATTGCGAAGAGAGGTTGTCGTATTTACGAAGTAGGAATATCGTACTACGGCAGGACTTATGGTGAAGGGAAAAAAATCGGCTGGAAAGACGGATTCAGAGCCATTTATTGCATAATGAAATACAATCTATTTCGTTGAGAGATATATTATGGCAATAAATAATATCTGGACGCCACCGACTAAATATGTGTTTGTGGGGGGGGCGCTTGTTGAACTGCACCCCTGAGTTTGGACAGTTAGCTTAGCTAACCGGACAGAGTTTTTTTTGGTTTTGTTTTATCAGCATTGCCTCGAATTCAGCAGGGGGGAACGTAATCCAGTCATGAATGCAGTCATTTAATTATACACTTGCTCCATAAAGTGTGGAAACCGCCTGAGAATGTATTCCAGGTCTCGAACTTCGTATGCCCTGTAGCAAATTGACTGTAACCCTTTAAAAAGAGACTAAGGAATTTTTGTCTCATGACACTTATAACATAGCAGATTGAACAAGGCTGCTAATGTGGAAAAATAATATGCGCTACGAATAGTAGCATTTCCCTCATAATCATCCAGCCTTTTACGAGTTTGTCTATATATTTTAAATAGTTGCAATATATATATAATTACATTTAAAATTAGAATTTTATATGTATACCCTAAAAATACCCTTTTAGAGTTGTTGACTTTTCTTTCTAAATAACATAAGATAACTCAACAAAAAAACTTTGGAAAAGCCTTTATTATTAGACATGATCTTCATCTTTCCATATAGATATAGGTAGCTTAGAAACTGAAGTTCGATATTGTTGAAAAAAAGTTGACCATAGCAGACAATTTCTTGTTGCAATTTCTTTGCTATATAGCAGAATAAACCAGTTTATATACATTGCGAAGGCTGCCTTGACAAGAAGAGGCGGACGGAGATAAACTATATCTGATTATTAATTCTTTTTCATTACACATGTCGTTGGAAAGTCAAACGAGGATAAGAACTTTATATTGCAATCTTGGAACGAAACAACGTTATTAGTAAATGTATATGACGCATTATTGTAGTGCCCGTTGAGCTATTGGATGGTATTTTGATGATTTTAACATTATGTACCTCCTATGCATATTCGTGTCGAAGTACCCTTAAAATACCCCATGCGGGGTATTGATAATGGATATGCAACCTACTAGTATGTGGCACCTTAAATCATAACGTTTATGGTGAAGAATTGAGCAATATTTGAATATTCTGGTAACGAGCTCCTCTTGGGTATTGAGTATTTTGTAGGGAGGGGCATATTCGTCATCCTGATATTTGAAATTGTAGGGACGTTAATTCTAATCTGTAATTACATTACATCGCTTTACAAGCATCTTTCTAAGCAGGACTTGGTTGCATATGTTCCGGGGGATATATGTTTTGTTCTTGCTCAACTTGCGTTCCTGGATACAACGGGATACAATATGATGACGTTCGTGGTTATCATATTGTGCAAGGATGCTTCACGATATCATACAACCCTGGCGGGATATTCGCACGATGAAAGAACTTTCATTTAGAACAGATAAAAAATTACGCGTTTGTTCGTGGGAAAAAGAGATTGCAGAATTTACGGGCCGACCTGCGTCTCGAACGATGGGGAATAAATATTACGAGATTTTCCCACGAATTATTACGAACGAGAAGGACGCGATTGCCAAAGCCATAGAGACGCAAAGGACTGTGACATTGAAAAAGTATTCGTTCCCGTGTATTGCCGGCAGTTTTCAAGCGGACATAAAAATAAAGCCGAGGAAATCCTCTACCGATTCCATCGATTCGGTAGAAGTTGCCATTTACCCTTTTTCAACATGTGAGATGGCCAAGAGACTGCAGCAATCGCAGAAACTGATTGATATCGGGAAAATAGCATCCACACTGGCTCATGGCGTCAGGAATCCATTGAACGCTATAAAAGGTGCTGTCGTCTATCTCAGTGAAAAATACAGTCATGAAGCGCCACTTGTCGAATTTACCAAGATCATGGAGGATGAAATCTCGCGTCTTGAGAATTTTATCTCGAAATTTCTCAGTTCATCTGTTTCGGATACAGAAGACAAGGAAACGGACATCAATTCCTTGCTGAAAAAGATTGAGGTCTTCATTTCACTGCAAATTTATACACGGAATATCCAATCTCTGTTTGAGTTCGGGAACATACCTCCCGTGGTCATTAATTCGTTTCACCTGGAGCAGGCGGTTCTCAATGTCATAAATAACGCTATAGATGCCATGGACGACGGCGGCCAGTTGAAAATCGGCACATCTGCCGAGGAACGCGACGGCAAGATTTATGTCGTCGTTTCTATTGCCGATACCGGTCAGGGGATGGCGCATAAACGCATCGGTGAGCTTTCTGCAGACGGAGGGAACAACGGAAAAGGTTTTGGCCTTTTCATCACCTACGAAATTTTAAAGCATTACCATGGTCACTTGGAGATAGACAGCAAAATGAATTGCGGCACAACGATTAAGCTTTTCATTCCATCTCGGAACACGGCATGAGGGATACCACCATGACTATGGCAGAGGGAAAGAAAGTACTCATTGTTGATGATGAACCTAATGCGCTTAGGGTGCTTTCGGCAATACTACAGCAAGAAGGCTATCACGTTCGCGAATCAATGGGCGTTGACCACGCCTTGGGGCTTATGCACAGCGAAGATATCGATGCCGTTATCACCGATCTGAAAATGCCCGACAAAGACGGGTTCCAGCTTTTCAACTACGTTTCTCAGTATCATCCCCATACGCCGGTCCTTTTTCTGACCGCCTATGGTTCCGTTGAGTCTGCGGTCAATGCCATGACCAGCGGCGCCTATTATTACTTCATCAAGCCGCCGGATTATCCAAAGCTCAAGAACGTCCTCGCGACGGCCATAGAAGATAATGCCGCTCTAAAGAAACTTGAGGACCTGAAAAAGAAATCGTCCCAACAGTGCAGCTCGCACCGCTTTGTCGGACAGGCCCTGACGATGGTCGGCATTATGAAAACCATCGAAACGGTCAAAGACTCGGAAAGCAGCGTTCTCATCCAGGGGGAAACCGGTACGGGGAAAGAGGTAATCGCATCCAACCTGCATTACCGTAGTAAACGCTTCAACAAGCCTTTCGTCGCCATAAACTGCGCCGCGATACCCCGAGAGCTCATCGAAGCGGAGCTCTTCGGCTACGAAAAAGGCGCTTTTACCGGAGCTGCAACTTCTCGGACGGGAAAATTCGAAGAGGCCACGGATGGCACGATATTTCTCGATGAGATCGGTGAACTCGATATTTCCGTCCAGGCAAAGCTGCTCCGGGTTTTGCAGGAACGGGAGATCGAGCGGCTCGGAACGAACAAAAAGTTCAAGGTCAATTTCAGGCTTGTGTCGTCGACAAACAGGGACCTCAAAAGAGAAGTGGAGGAGGGCAGGTTCCGCGAGGATCTCTATTACCGACTTAATGTAATCAAGATCGAAGTTCCGCCTCTCCGTGAGAGAAAAGAGGATATTCCTCTATTTGTAGCAGAATTCTTAAACAGTTTTTCAATACGGGAAAACAGACCATTTTCGCTATCCGATGATGTTCTGGAATCCCTCATTCGTTATGAGTGGCCGGGAAATGTAAGACAGCTGAAAAATGTGATCGAGAGCATCGTTGTTTTGGCCAAAGACGGTCGGATTACCATAAGTGAACTTCCCGAAGAATTCCGTTCACGATTGCAGAAGTTGAAAAGTAGTGATAAAGAAACGGTAAAACCCCTCAAGGTTTTGGAGCGCCAGGCCATCAGTGATGCACTCCATTTGTACGGCGGAAATATATCGAAAGCAGCAAGGGAACTCGGCATCTCACGAAAGACGTTCTACAAAAGACTGAAAGAATCTGATGAATATTGCAGTTTGCCGAAGTGAGAGCATTGTTGCCACACTCCTCTCCCAATTTCAGCTGCAGGACGCATCACGTCAAAAATGAAGACGAATGGACAAAGTAGATCTCTTTAAAAAGAAATTCGCCATCCTCCAGGATCTTTCCAGCGCTATTGTCATTTCCGACAACATCAATACGATAGCCAACCTGTTGCTCGACTATGCCATCAGCTATGCGAATGCTGAAATGGGCTCCCTGATGCTAGTTACCGACGAAGATGAGCTTTCCATCCTTGCATCAAGGGGGCTTGATTCACAATACGACAGGAACCATAAGATTAAAATTGGTGAGGGGATAGCCGGCACCGTGGCTAAGGGCCTGCTGCCAGTTCGTGTCAATGACATTGAAACGGATGAAACTTTTCGGCGTGTTCGGCGGGACCGCTACAAAACCAATTCATTCATATCATGTCCCATTATAATTAATAACAACAAGTTGCTCGGCCTCCTGAATATCAATGATAAAAAGGACGGGACACCGTTTAATGACGACGAATTCGAATTGCTAAAGACCCTTGTGAACCATGCGGCAATCGCTCTTGAAAATGCTAGCCTCATCGGCCAACTGAAATCGAAAGCAGGAGAACTCGAAGCAATTAATAAAAAGCTGCTGGAAACAGACATCCTGAAAACCGAATTTCTTACCCGTGTTTCCCACGAGCTTCGGACCCCGTTGAATTCGCTCAAAGGAGCAATATTTTATTTACAAAAGACCGAAAAAATAGAAATACAAGAACGGCAGGAATTCGAGGGCATTATCTCGGGTGAGATAGATAAGCTCGTATCCATTGTAGAGAACCTGCTTGACTTTCTCAGGCTGGAAGATGAGACGAGGATTATCAAAAAGACTGTCCTTAACGTGGGGTCTATCTTTCGAGAACTTCAGGAATCCAAGTCACTTATGGCAGTTCTGTCGCGTAAAGGCATCGGCCTCACGGTACTTACACAAGATAACCGTTTCGATATTGTCGGCGACAAAATAAAAGTCCTTCAGCTCTTTTCAAACTTGATTGATGGGCTATGCCATTATCTTCAGCGGGGCGATACGATTGAAATCAGTGCTGCCGAAACACGGTACGTGACTTTCAGTATCGTTTTGCCACGGCCGCTGCCGACCTCTGCCGTTGACATCCTTCATGATACACGATATGTATTTCAGATTGATCAACCTGAAGACCGGCTAAAACTCCACATTGTCAGAAGCATTCTTGATACGCACCGTTGGAAACTTTCTGCCACAAATACCGACACGAGCTGTTGTATTACTCTTACGGTCCCCAAAAGTATTAAACAGACAATTGATGTCTACGTGGACCAAAGCATGGATTCATTTGTGGAATTAATATCAGATTTACTGGATATCGATATCTGCTCCGTCATGCTCAGCGATGAACTCACGAACGAACTGACCGTCAAAAGCGCGGTCGGCCTAGATGAAGATATCGTTAAGAGGACGAGGATCAAGCTCGGCGATAAAATCGCGGGTTGGGTTGCGCTGGAAGGAAAACCGTTATTCATAGAAGATATTGAAACCGACACGCGTTTCGCGAAAACCAATGTTTCGCAATACACCACGAAATCGCTCATGACGCTCCCCCTTAAAATCGGAAACAAGGTCGTTGGAGTGCTCAATCTGAACAATAAGAAGACTGCGGAGACCTTTTCTGAAGAGGACTACACTATTGCATTACAAATGAGCAACAAGATATCGCACTTCATAGAATTACTTCAATCTGAAACTTTCAGCGAGAAAGATTTTAAACGATTCGTTGCATCGCTAGGCGGCATGTTTGATGCGGAGCCGGCAAATCATGCAAAAAAGGATGTCCTATCGGCATTCGCTGATAAGATCCTTAAAAATTCCAAACCACTAATTAAACTGAAAAAAAACATACATTACTCTGACCACTCTTAACCGAATGGTTTATCCGCCCCGCTGATAAGTGCGGTTAATTGGATAAAGCGAAATACTTGTGTTTATCTTCAGTATGGCTTGCCCCTTCTGATTGCCTGCAATTAATATAAGTAAATTAAAATTATTAAGATTGTTCAGCAGAAGATTGAGTAGGAATTGGAAAAGACTTGTCGGCAACATATTGTTTGCCCCTCTACTTATCGTAGGCATTTATTATGGTAGCGCACCCGGTATCCCGGACAAAAGATAGAAGTTTTGCGGGCGCTTTTAACTGATGCTCACTGTGTGCCTGCTGTCTGCTGCAGGCTTTTGCATCCGGTTTTTTTAACCAGCCGGTATTTGTGGAGGAGTTTGATAAAAGCCGAAATCGCCGTCCTCAGTTTCTCGATGTTTTGGTATAACTTCCTTAGTGATGTAGAATTACCGGATTCTACCTTGGACGTGTCTGCATTATGATACCCGGGGTTTAACACCCTTACGAAACCATGCGGAAGGTGAGAGAATCATTTAAAATGAGTGGAATTAGACTTGTGAGGGGTTTTGATCCATACTCCGTTTACGAAAGTCATTTTAGGGTTTTCCCTCCCTCGAACATCGGAACACATGTTCACGTAAAGGGGAAAATCATTAACGCTTGAAGCATGCTCTAGCGGGTCCTTTTATCATCCAGCTTGAGCTGTGCGATTGAAAGCGGCGTTGCGGTAATCCTAATATTGCCTTATTTTCAAGGCCCACCACTCGGCCCATTTTTTTGAGTCGCTTCCGAATTGCTGCCCTGTTATTTTTTCAAGCGCTTCTGATGCAAATTTACGTGCGAATGCATCATCATCCTGCAGTTCCTTTATTAAAGAATCTATCGCTCTGGGGTCATGCAGTTCGCCGAGCGCAAATGCCGCCCTCCTTCTTACGTAGGCATGGCCATCTGACAGTGCGCCGATCAAGGGGACTACTGCACGAGTATCCTTCAAATCACCTAGTCTCTTGGCAGCTTCCCATCGAACAGACGGTTCCCTGTCCGTCAAAGCTTCAATAAACTTATCTACCAACCGATCATCGACCTTGTTTTCCGCAACCGGCGCGATGGCGTTATCAGGGGTCTCTGGCGGGCAGGGGGTGCTCAGCAGTTGTATGATTTCCTGCCGGTCATACTGTTTTGCGTACAGCAGAGCCGTTTTGCCCTGATTGTCTTGCATATCCGTATTGGCGCCTTTTCTTATCAAGGGACAAACAAGTTCTCTATATCCTTTGGTAGACGCAACTATCAAAGCGGAGTCTCCTTGTTGATTTCTGGCATTCACATCTGCGCCTTTACTCAGCAAAAGTTCGACGAGTTTTACTTTGTTTAAATCAGCCGCAAGAATCAATGCCGTGTTTCCATCATTCGTCATTTCATTGACGTTCGCACCGTTTTGAATTAAATACTCTGCCGTCCTCAAGTGGCCTTCCGTGGCAATCGGAATTGGTTCGCTCTTCTGCTTTCCTTTTTCCGCTACAGGAGAATATTTCATTGTATAATTTGACAATGCTAAAAGCGCATTATAGCCGTCATTATTTTTTGTTTTTATATTGGCGCCCCTTATGACTAATTTTTTCACAATGGCAAAGTCCCCATGTTTAGAAGCTAAAATGAGGGGTGTGTTGCCATTGCCGTCTCTTTTGTTGACATCGTCGCCGCGTGAAATCGCCTTGTCTACCGCTCCCATGTTTCCGCTGTCCGCTGCTGTTAGTATATTCGCGGCACATGAAGTCATCCCGAGTAAACTCCCCAGCAAAAATAAAAACGTCATTACGTTCTTCATAAAAAAGTTCTCCTAGTTACACTGCCAGCCATCACTACCGCATCTCTCTGATGAGGGGATCGCAAGTGATTTTACCCCTGCGGTGGATAAAATTCAGTGATTGCAAGGCGGAATCCCTGTCTCCTTATTCTTCTGTCGTCGGGAAGAGCAAAAAAATTTTTAGCACGTTGTGCAGCAACAGTCGTAGTAAATGCGATAGTTGAGGAAGACTGCCTGGGATGGGTGGCCGAAGTTACATCCCAGTGACCGATCCGGTGACTGCAACGTCGCCTGCCTCCCCTTGTTTCAAAAGGGGGAGTATCTGGAGGTCCATGACCTCTCCGCTTAATTCTCTGAGGAGCAGGTTAAAAAACGTCCCGGTGATTTTCTCGTCAAACTGCGTGCCGCAGCACCTGATGACTTCCTGGAATGTTTCATCGAGACCCAGTTTATGCCGGTAAGGGCGGTCGGTTGTCATCGCGTCAAAGGCATCCGCAAGGGCGAGGATTTTGACCCCTTCGCTCAACTCCGGCGACATGAGCGCATCGGGATATCCCTTACCGTCCATCCGCTCATGATGGTGACGGACGAAAAAGTCGATATTCTTCCAAGGGAACTTGACTTTGGAGAGGATGTCGTAGGAAATCTGGGGATGCTTTCGTATTTCGTTTATCTCAACAGCAGTCAGTTTTTCCCCTTTTCTGATGAGGCCCGTGTCAATAATAATCTTCCCGATATCATGGAGCAGCCCGGCGACATAGATCCCTTCAATGTCTTTTTTCTTCCATCCCAGCTCTTTTGCGATCGCCACAGCATAGCTTGCCACGCGGTAGGAATGGTCTTTGGTGTAGCCGTCCTTGGCGTCGATCGCGGCCGCAAATGCCTGAATGGTGTCATGGTAGATTCGCTGCATATTCTTGTAGAGCCGCCGGTTTTCCGTGGCTTTTTTGGAAAGCTCCAGGAACAACTGCGCATTATGCAGCGTGATCGCCATTTGATGCGCTATGACCCTGAGAACATCTTTTTCTCCCTGACGGTAAGGTGCACCGCCGATCTTTTTGCCAAGCGTGATTGCGCCCACAAATGCTCCTTTTGCAAAGAGCGGGAGAAAAATTCTTGTTTCAAGTTTCGTCAAAACGTTTTTATTCTGCTTGAAAAAAGCGTTCGCCGACATGTCACGGGATGTATGGGGGTTATTCATGCTGAAACGCTTGACCTGTTTTGCGGAAACACTCAGACGGATAACCTTCGCGTCGATGTCCCGCTGCCCCTTTGCAACAATAAGATCTAGTTCTTTGCGCTTCGGGTGGTAGACAAACAAGGCTGCCATCGGCACGGACAACGTCCCGGTAATGACATAGAGAGCCGCCTTCATTTTTGACGACAAATCTTTAGAGGAGGTTGCCTCCTGTCCCAGGTCTACCAACGATGCAATGCTGAACATCAGACGTTTAAGATGTAGTTTTTTATCTTTCATACTTTATGTCTGCCGTCCAAATAATTGAAGGCGTCCTTTTCATCTTTAAAGACCTTTACATGTTTAATCAAGCCCGCGATCTCGAAAATAGCCTGGTGGTCTTTTTTCATATTCGTGAAGCAGAGGATGCTGTTGTGCTCCAATGTCTTCTGCATCATGCCCAAGAAAACCGAGAGCCCGATGGTATTGATAAATTGCACATCGGAAAAATTAACGACGAGCTTTTTCAGACCGTGTCCGAGAAACTGCTCATTTTCCTGTTCGAGGCTCTCCGCCGCGATGTCATTAATATAGCCTTTGGGCATCATGACGGCTATGTCCCCGGCCGATTTTGACGATAAAGAAAAATTACTCATGGTTTATCGTATTCTCCTTTTGTTTGCCCACAGATTTTCCGATTTTTTTTACGAGCACTATTTTTGTGCCAAGAGCAGTTTTTTCGAACTTTACATCGTCCACAAAGCGTCTTATTAATTTTATGCCCCATCCTCTCCCGGGTGCTTTTACAGCCTCCTGATCGCGAAAAGGTTCACCTGTTTCCTGAATGATGAACTCCTTCCCGGCACTTTCTACCGAAACCTCCAGTTGGTCCTCATCCACAATGACGCTGATATAGATGTTGTCCCCACTCCCCCTGCCGTGTTCAATAGCGTTGATGCAAGCCTCGATAACGGCTATCTGCAGCTGTCCGATGGCCTCAGGGTTCAGGTTCAGGTTCTTGCCTATTTGCTCGAGTCCCTGCGCAGCAATCAGTTCGGCCTCCTTGACCATCGGCAGGGCCATGTCAAACCGGGCAACATGGCCTTTTTGCGGGACTAACGCTGCAAGGAAGTGGTCTGTCAGATCATGGGTGGACTTCGCCAGAACCTCCCTCAGATAGAGGCAATCGATTACGTCCTTTAATACCCGGTCGTCCGTGGCCCTGAATACGCCGAACTCTCCCCGAATGATACCCTCCAAACACAGGTTATACGCAATATCGTGCGCACGCTCGTCCGACAGCGCAAAGGACTTTGCAATCCGCTGGCAGGAAAAAGGTTCGGCGGTGTGATGGATCTTATAGGCTATTGCAAGTGCCGCCCTCCTCATCCCCAAGTCCGGGAATAAACTCTTAAAGACTGTAGACCAGGAAAACGCAAGCTGTCCTTCCATGATCTCTTGGATGTATGCGTTCCAGAAGTCTTTTTCGTCGAGATTGTTCTGCGAGCTCGCTTTCGTGACGACGCAACCCAGGTAAAAGGGGTTCCCGCCGAGATGGCGCAGGAGAAGGGGAGGGACATTTCCTGCAGCATCATTCGCGCTCAAAAGTGCGCTCACTCTCGACGAGGCAGCCTCGGGTCCCAAGGGTTGTACCGGTATGCGCTCAAGGCCGCTCACGACAGGCATCTCCTGGAGTTCCGATGCGTTCCCGGTGATGATATGCGGCGTTTTTTTATGCGACATCGACTCTTGAAAAAGTGAAGCTAACCGGGCATCGGGAACGTCATCGATATGGAGCCCCTTCGTCCAATGAAAATCATCGAGCAGAACGGCGACAGGCATCCCTGTGGCAAGCGCTGAACGGTGCGGGGCCGCAAGAGCGTTGAGAAGTGCATCGAGCGGATCACGGGCTGACTGGACGTACTGGTCAAGGATCTCCTTTGCCCAGCCGGCTTCCAACTCTTCTATGAGTAAGGACAGATCATCAATTGATATCCCGTCATGATACAGCAATGCTTGTTCTTTTTTCGAGAATGCAAGTCGTTGCCGAAGAAACCCCGTCAGATAGGTCTTTGAAAAGGCCGCAACAGACAGGAGTGCGGGGTTGACCGTATATAAGAAGGGAACTACCCGATCCTGCTTCCAGAACAGGTGGCCGAAGAGTTGTTTGAGAAGCTCTGACTTGCCGATGCCCCGATGACCGGACAGGACTGCGCTTTGCGCATGGCCCCACTCCGCCCTGAGAACCCTTCTGTAAAGGGTGGACAACTCCTCCTGACGATTAATAAATTCGCTGTCCTTGAGTGAGCTAAATGGCATGTTTCGTGAATACCTCTACGCGGTTTTTCCCTTCGTGTTTAGCGCGGTACAGTGCCTTGTCAACGTTCTCAAGCAGCACTTCAGCCGATTTCCCGTGTTCGGGATAGCAGGCAATACCGATACTGGTCGTCATGGTATACGATCGGGAAGCGGGGTCATCGTTAACGCGAACCACTTTCTCTGACACACTGCTCAATATCCGCTCCGCTATTTCTATGGCAACTGACTTAACGGTCTCGGGCAGAATTATCATGAACTCATCGCCGCCGTATCGTGCCACTATGTCTATGGACCGCACAACATTCAGTAAGGTGTCTGCCATGGCTTTCAGGACCTTGTCGCCGAAAGGATGGCCCAGCGTGTCATTACAATGTTTGAACCCGTCGATGTCCAGCATGAGAAGGCCGAAAGTGTGGCCATGACGCGCGGACCGGGCCAATTCGTCCTTCAGCCGTTCATGCAGGTACCTCCGGTTCAGGAGACCGGTAAGAGAGTCCGTGATGGTCAGTTTTTTTAGTTCTTCCGTTTTATTAATAAATACATTTCGCTCCATGATGACAGCGGCATGGGTGGCGAAGGATTGAATGAGTTTCAAGTCTTCTTTATTAAACACCTCGCCGGAGGACTTGTCCGACAGGTTGAGCACACCTATGGTGCGGCCATCGATCTTAAGCGGTATGCTGACAAACGAGCGCGTTTTATAGTGTCGTCTGTTCATTTGGCGTATTCTCGGATCGTTTTCCAGGTTCTCGACGAGGATAGGTTCGCCGGATTGGGCCACTTTGCCGGCGATCCCTTCACCCCGGTTGATCCTGAGTTTTCCGGCTACGCCGTCGATTATACCTTTTTTTGCTTCCAGGAGCAAGGCATCAGTTTCATAGTCGATCAGCATCAGTGAACCCTGTTCCGCCTTGAGCAGTTCAGCCGACATGTCAAGGATCGCCTGAAGGAGCTTTTCATAATCATGGATGGGTATTATCGACTTCGTCAGCTCAGAAATAGCTGCGAACTGGTCAAATTTTTTATACAGTTCCTGTTGCAGTTGGTAGTTTTCGATCGAAAGAGCGGTATTCCGACAGAATGCAGTTATGACCTGCCGGTCGGCTTCAGTGAGGCCCCTGTCGTCAATCCGGAGGATCGCAGCGAGTTTTTTGTTGACCATGACAGGGAAAAAATAGAGAGCACCCATTCCGCGCAGGAAATCAGCCCGGGGGTCTGCAATCGGCTCTGCCGAAAGGAGAAACTCCTTCCCTGCCGCAAGGTCCTGAGCCACCGCATCATCCTCATTGATGCTGTAGACCTCAGGAGTCCCGCTGCTCCTCAAAAGGCTGTAGAGGCTCGTATATTTTCTCTGCGTATGATCAAAAGCAAGAATGGTAATGCAATCGATATCGAGCAGCGAGGACAGCTTTCCGATCATCGTTCTATACATCGATTCCGGCCGCTCCTCGGCGGTGGCGCCCCACATCCCGATGATCATTTTCAGGCTTTCGATCTTTCTTCTTAGCGACGTGTTTTCCTGAGTGTTTTGCAAAAGTTTGTTCACCGAGATTGCAACGAAGCCGCAAACCTTCCAGGCTTGCTGGTAGTTCGTAAAGGAGAGCGGCACGGTAACGGAAATTTTGTCGTTACCGGCGGCTTGAACGAGGTTCACACATTCCCGAAAATCTTCGTACGACGAAAACGATCCCTGCCCCAGGATCACTGCCTTTTCGTCCATGTATCTGATGGGCAGAGAGAAACACATGATTTTCGCATAGCATTTGAAGATATCTGGTTTTCCCGTTGCAAGGGTGTTCATGATGAGGGGATGACAATATGCTTCGTGTTTCGAGTTAAATTCTGCTGAAGATGAGCAAAATTCCTGGCACGGAGGGATTGTCCCGGTCGGAACGAAGATGGGTTTTCCGGAATGTGAAAAGATACTCAGGGAGAATCCGAAACTCTCAGAAAGGGATGCGAAATGATCCCACCATGATTCGTCCTTGAAGAGGTTCTGCAAATTGTCTTTTGTATCCGTATCCGGCACCTTGCCTCCAAAGTACTGCATGCTCATCCGCAAAAACTGTTCCTTAGTCCTTATCATGGTTGATCAGATTTACAGCGCGCGAGCAGGCCGTTCAGGCAGCCACAAGAACAGGCTGGACGCTCGAACCTTTACTTATTATCCGGTTTCCTGGTCGTCGTTCAGATACGGTTGCAGAACCTCTCTCAAGAAAATAGCAGCGGCACGAGGAGGGTACGAAGACCGGATCAAGAGGAAGCTGACATAACGGTTTCCGTCCTTACGCGGCCAGCTTGTCCTTAAGGTCCGAGGGATAGAACACACAGTACTTGCCGAAGATCTCACAAAAATACATGACAGGATACTCTTTCCATCCGCAGGTGCAGCATATGCCGGAGTCTTGCGGCTCCGTCTTCTTGATGTAATTCCTGCACTGAGGACATAATTTATACCAGACGCCGTCCACGCGTCCTCCCTTTGGAGCCGTTTTACTCGACTGTCACGCTTTTTGCCAGGTTCCGCGGCTGGTCGACATCGCAATTCCTGAGCACGCCTGCATGGTATGCAAGCAGCTGCAGGGGAATGATGTTGACAAAGGGCGTAAGCAGCGGATGCACGGTTGGCACTTCGATGACATCATCGGCCTTGCCTCTCAGAGCCTCGGGAGAATCGGTTACTGCGATGACCCTGCCTCCTCGCGCTTTTACCTCTTCAATATTGGAAAAGACCTTTTCAAAGAGATCATTCGAAGGCGCCAGTACTACAACTGGCAGTTTCTTGTCAATGAGGGCGATCGGCCCGTGTTTCATCTCACCGGCAGGATATCCTTCCGCGTGGATGTAGGAAATTTCCTTTAATTTGAGCGCGCCTTCGAGGGCGAGGGGATAATTGATTCCCCTTGCCAGATAGAGAAAGTCCTTCGCATGAGTCAGCGTCCCGGCAAGCGACCTGATCTCCGCATCTTTCTTCAATGTCTTTTCCATCAAGGAGGGGATTTCCTGTAAGTTTGCTTTCAGGGTTTCGGCTTCCTTCTGAGTCAGACTATTGCGGCTTATCCCCATGCCGAGTGCAAGGAGGTACAGCGCAGCCAACTGCGCCGAAAAAGTCTTTGTAGACGCCACGCCTATTTCAGGGCCGGAACGGGTATGCAGAACCATGTCCGCCTCCCGTGTCGACGTGCTTCCTTTGACATTGCAAATGGTTAGTGTCCGCGCCCCCCTGCGCTTTGCTTCGCGCTGAGCCGCAAGCGTATCGGCCGTTTCACCTGACTGCGTAATGGAAACAAAGAGCGTATTGTTTTCTATGATAGGGTTCCGATACCGGTATTCCGAGGCGATTTCAACATTGACCGGTATCCGTGCAATGCTTTCGATTATATACTTGCCGACCAGTGCGGCATGATAGGACGTTCCGCAGGAGACTATGTGCAGCTTCTGCACATCCGACTTTCTCTTAAGGTGAATGCCAAGATCCATGAGGCATCCGAGAGGATGGTCGATACGATCGCCGATGGTCGCCCTGATTGCCTCAGGCTGTTCATAGATCTCTTTATGCATGAAGTGGTCATGCCCGCCTTTTTCGGCCATGTCGGGCGTCCAGTCGACTTTGGCCACTTTCCCCTGATAGGAGATCACCGCGTCTGATTCGAGATCGCGGATTTCCATTTTGCCTTCGGCAAGCGTACAGATCTGATCGTCCTCAATAAAGATAAAATCTTGTGTGTAGGGAAGGATTGCGGGAATGTCCGAGGCAAAATAAAGTTCATCCCCGCCGATCCCGAGAACAAGCGGGCTGCCTTTCCTGACGGCAAAGAGAGCGTTTGGACTGCTGTCGCTCATGATCCCCAGAGCATAGGTGCCTCGTAGTTGTTTGACGGCCGCACGGATCGCCTTTCTGATGGGCAAACCCTGCTTCAGAAATTGTGATATAAGGTGAGGCACAACCTCCGTGTCAGTCTCTGAAAGAAACGTATGACCTTCCTTTTCGAGGTGCGATCTCAGCTCCCGATAATTTTCGATGATGCCGTTGTGTACGACGGCTATGCCCTCTGCTTGGTGCGGATGCGCATTTATCGAGGACGGGCCGCCGTGGGTTGCCCAGCGGGTATGTCCGAGACCCACATGTATCGTGGATGCGGTATCGGGGAGTATCCGCTGCAGGTCCTTGAGTTTGCCTGCAGTTTTGTAAACTTGAATCCCTCCGCCGTTGCGGATTGCGATCCCTGCCGAATCGTATCCCCGGTACTCCAGCCTTTTCAGACCGTCAATGATCATCTGGACGGATCCTTTTTTCCCTATATAGCCGACGATGCCGCACATGGTGAATGACCTCCCTTTCAACAGACTATCTTTTTCCGGCACAGCACGCCGCCGTGGAATACTTAGGACGCGATGCTCGGCAAACCTTACTGACCGGCCACGGTGGCAACGGGTTTCTGCGTTGGCCCCTGTGTTTTCCCGACAGCGTAAAGGTAATTGGCCGTAAAGACGTAATCATCGATGTAATCGCGCTTGCCGTCGCTGTTCAGGTCCGCACGTTGTTTTTTGAGATAATACGCAAAATCGGCATCCGTCCATGATCTGGAACGGATATGATCCACCTTGATCTCCGGCGCAACGGTCAAGGGGAATATCATCTTCAGCCCGCCCTGCGAAACGGCGAGACTCGCCCGGAACGTGCCTTTTTCCGGCACGAGCTCCGCGATCCAGGTGTTCGTATTGTCAGCATCTCGTTTCAGGGCGATCAATCGGGCCCCCATGACCGCTATGTCGGAAGCAGGGTCCGCCCCCGGTGTGCTCACGAATACAACGCGTGTGATGGATTTGCCGTCAGAGATCGAGACGGGCGGCTCTTGGCGGCAGCCGATCATGCTTTCGTTCTCGAAAAGGGAAACCAGACTAGCGATGGTCCGCTCTCCTTGATATTCCTTGAAGCGATCGAGGACGCTTTTTTGCGTGTAGATCGTTTTCTTGACGACCTTGGGAATTTTCGAGTCGTCTGCAGCGGCGGCAGGATCGGTTTTCTGCACCCGTGCAGCAGGTTCGTGCACAACGGAACCGGCACTGTCCGGTGCGGAGGGCTGTCCGTTGTCCAGTTCCCTCGTAAGGGTTGTATCCGCCGTTTTGTTGCTTGCATCGGTTCCGGACGGCTGCCCGACAACGACAATCGTTGAAGGAATGCTGTACGGATTCGACGTGGTCCCCGGCATTCCTGTTAATACGGACGTCGTTGTTCCTGTGGCCATGTTTTGGTCCTGCGACGAAGCTGCAGCATTATTTGCAGCGTCCGGCGAATTGCTGACCTGAGCCGCCGCCGAAAGAGGTGACCCTTTGATGTCTGCCAGCCTGACGTTCATCGAAGTGATGATCCCGGGAGACGAGCCTTTCCGATCAAAGGACAATGTCGCAATGACACCGCTGCCTTTGATTGGCGAAAGTCGGATAATGACCATACGCACCATGCCCGGGAGGCTTTGGTTGATTGCAGTCATGGCTCCGGAAATGAGCGGTCCTTCAACGACCCGGGGATTGGCGAGTGTATTCGCATCGTACAGAATGTTGATCTCAAGCGCTGCCGCATCCTCGATCCCCATTCCTTGAAGCAAAAAAACCCCGGTACCGTCCGATGAGATCGTCACCGTTGACATGGCGAACGCAGTCAACGGCAGGCATATCGCAAGGATGCACGCGGCGGCAAAGAACCGGCAGAGAGATCTGATTGACTCATGTTTCATGCTTGCACCTCTTGGCTTTTTTCTTTTCGACTTTCTTTTCTAAATTATAAACTTATGGATACACGCACAGGTGGCGCACATGCCGCTTCCTCAATCAATTGCATTTCCCCGGATCTGCTGGCGAGCACGTCGCACTCTGCGCTGGAGCAGATGGGGCAAATCTGATGAGTCTTTACGAAGTAAAGAATAAAATTGTCTACAAATGTTCTCTACCCTGTGCATAACGACTATATCAGAACCGCTTGTCCGCTCATCGCGGATATATCACGATCGCGATGACGGGTGCGCCACAACGACTGGAGCATACAGAAGTACTTATAGCCGGGCTCAAACGGCCCATACGCTGAAGCATTTGCTTGCCCTGTTTTGCAATTCCGTGTGAAACGGGGACAAATCATGCGTACGCCTTTTATCTTACACTGAGTGGATAAGCAAGAATTATACCTTCATACATCGGCAGTCCCGGTCAGTCCGTTTTTGGGGAAGATAATGCGCGGGACATTCAGCGAAAAAATGGTCAAAGCGTAGAACCGCTTGATAATGCTGCTGCAGTTGTCGCCTTTGAACCAAATTGTTCATCATCTAAAATCAGTGGCCGGACGGTACCGCACAGCCGGAGACAGGGCGTTCGGAGTTCACTCCATTGTCCGAACGGGGGGACGCGGAGAAAATTGACTCTAAAAGAAACATTCATCCTATTGATAAGCTTTATTTTTGAAGGTGTTGAGAACACTGTTTCCTGTGGATACAGGGCGGACAACGGCAGATTACGCAGGTTGTGTACTTCTGATACACCGTACTCTGGAAAAACGTTGTTCTCCATCACAAAAGCCATAAAAACGGGCAAAATTTCGCAGGCATGTAAATTGCTTAATACAATACCTATGAACAACAAAAAGATACTAATCGCCGATGAAGCGGGCTTCTGCCGGATCTGCGCTGCGATCCTCGAACAGGAAGGATACCGGACGATCACAGTCGCCGATGTCCGTCAGTTTGAGCGGGGACTGGTCGGTGATGATCTGGGACTGGTCATTACGAGCTACCCCTATGGCGCCGGTCTCCTGAAAAAACTGAAGAACAGGAATATTCCCGCCATCATCCTGCTGGATCAAATGAGCAGGGAACTATCGCTGACGCTGGACGATCTCGACAAAAAGCTGTCGCACTGCATGATAAAGCCCCTTGATTACGACAAGTTCAGATTACTCGTGAACCAGACCATGTACGGAGATGTCGAACAGTCAATCGGGAAGTAACACCGCATTGCCGACGTTCCCCTACTTTCCGTAGGCATGAAGTTGGAATTAAAGGGGGATCCGGAACCAGGCGGTCCGGCGGGCCCCGTGCAGAACCACCTCGGGAGAGAACAAGGATATTATGTACGAAGCATTTTTCAATCTGAAGGTAAAGCCTTTTGAACTCGTGCCCAACCCGGCTTTTATCTATATGAGCAAGAGCCATAAAAAGGCGATGCATTATCTCTATTACGGGATCAGGGAAAAGGCGGGCTTCATTTTGCTTACCGGAGAGGTTGGTTCCGGGAAAACGACCATTGTCAGTGATCTCATTAAGCAGGTCGATCCGAATGTAACGCTTGCGCGGCTTTTCAATACCAAGGTCACGTTCCATCAGCTGCTTGCGATGATCAATGACGACTTCGGTTTGGACGTAAAGGGCAAGGATGAGATTATCCTGATGAAGGAGCTCAATGATTTTCTGATAGACCAGCACATCAGGGGATACAATACCGTGCTGATCATAGATGAAGCGCAGAACCTCAAACCCGAACTGCTTGAGGAAATCCGGATGCTGTCGAACCTGGAAACCGATACGTCAAAATTGATGCAAATCGTACTGGTCGGACAGCCCGAACTCCGGCATATCCTCGCAACGCCTGAAATGAGACAGCTGCGGCAGCGCATCAGCGTCAGCTGCCGACTCCAGCCCCTCACGAGGGCAGAGACCGAAGAGTATATCTTTCACCGCCTCGAGGTCGCCGGCAACCGCAATGCGGTGACGTTCTCCGACGGCTGCATGGATAGTATTTTCCGGCATTGCAGGGGGATTCCCCGATTGGTGAATATCCTTTGCGATTTCGTTTTGTTGACGGCCTTTATCGAGGAAACGACCTCCGTGGATACCACCATGCTCAACGAGATCGCCAAGGACCTCGATTTTAACAGGCTCTACTGGGGCTCCGAAAAGTCGATGCTCAAGAATAAGATCTCCCCAGCCGCCCTCATGGATGCGCTGGACACGCCGGAACCATAGAGCGCAATTGCAGGCGGTGGAGCACTTTAGACCCCAGGGCCGGACAAGTCCAGGCCGGAAACAGCCGGACGAAGACCACGGGGAGGATGGAAACGTGGAATACCAGGTTCTCGATAATGCGATTGCAGAATACGAACCGGCAATGCGGGCGCAGGAAGCTACGGCCTCTGCTTGTCCGTGGTATGTCGTCTACGTAAAGTCGCGCCATGAATTTGTCGTATATAACGAACTGCTACGGAAGGGCATTGAGACTTTTTTGCCGTCCGTCAGGAAGAGCAGCCAATGGAAAGACCGGATAAAGATGATCGAACATCCCTTGTTCCCGGGATATGTTTTTGTCAAGGTGCCGGCATATCCCGGCGCGTTTCTTTATGTGCTCAAGACGCAGGGGGTTGTGGCGTTCGTCTCCCTGGAGTCGTCCACGCCGACGCCCGTGGATCCCGAAGAAATCGCATCGCTCAGGCTTTTGATCGGAAGCAGTGAAAACGTCGAAATTTACCCCCATTTGAAGGAAGGGACGCGGGTGCGCGTAAAGAACGGGCCTCTCCTGAATGCGGAGGGCGTCCTGAGCAAGAAGGGAAACGATTATCTTTTCTCGGTCAATGTGGAACTGCTCGGCAGGAGCATCACGGTAAAAATCTGTGCTCAGGATATTGAATCGGCATAGCATCCATCCTTGCCCGGTGCCATTCACTGGCGCTTGCGACGTGCAGGGACATCAAAGCGTCCGCGAAGCCTCGGAGAGACCTTTGTTGGTTATGTGTCTGTAACCGGAGGGGCGGAGCATTGAGAGAAGCGTACGGACCAAGCGGCGATGCTGAAAAGAGCATTGAGTCGCAAAAAACACGAGATCGCAGAAAATTCAACAGCCGGAGCCGGCAGCTCTGAGCCGAAGGCATTGCAGAGGAGCGGGGATCGGGGAATATGCAGCAGGCAAAACATCACAAAAGGACAGACACTCATGCTTAGTTTCTTTGTTTTACTGATAGGGGATGGGCTTCTCGCCGTCGCGGGAGTCTACATAGGCTTCCTCCTGCGATTCGGAGAGGGAGATCCTGCTTCACTAATGGATCTGCCGCATATGGCTGCATTTATCGGGGTGCCTCTGTTTTTCTCCTATCTCTTTGAGCTCTATAACCCCGACAAACAGATGAAAAAGCGGGAAGTCCTGCTCAGATCTCTGGCCGCGATCGGAGTGTCTTTCATGACGCTCACATCTGTTTATTACATGATGCCTGCGGTCAAGTTCGGCCGCGGTATATTTGCTATTTCTCTCGCTTTTTTATGGGCATTCCAGTTTCTGTGGCATCTGTGCTTTTCGGCATTGCAGAATTCTTCACAGCTCGCACGAAGGGTTCTGGTACTGGGGACCGGTCCTTTGGCAAAAAAGGTTGGGGATCTTATAGAATCCACAAATCATAAGCATGTCCTCAAAGGGTACGTGGACCTGACGGGTGAACCGGTCACCGTCCCCGAGTATGCCATCGTGGGGAAGGGGAGCAGCCTTTTTGAGACAATCCGCTTTCAAAAGGCGCACAAGCTCGTCATATCGCTGTCCGAGCGGAGAGGCGTTTTGCCGCTGCAGGTTGTCTTGAAATGCAAAATGAGCGGCATCGAAGTGGTTGACGCCACATCGTTCTACGAAGAATTGACGGGAAAGCTCCTCATCGAAAATATCACTCCCAGCTCGTTCTTTTTTTCGGATGGTTTCAGGATTACCGAAACTAAGCGGATTTTCAAAAGGATATTCGACATTCTGTGCTCGCTGGCCGGGATGCTGATCACCATCCCCCTCTTACCCCCCATCGCGGTCCTGATCAAGCTGGGTTCCCGCGGCCCCGTTTTCTTCCGCCAGAAACGGGTCGGCGGGATGGAGAAGGAATTTATGCTCTACAAATTCAGGACCATGCGTCAGGACGCGGAAGAAAGCACCGGCGCAGTGTGGGCGGAAAAGAACGATCCCCGGGTCACAACCATCGGCAGGTTCCTGAGGAAAACGAGGCTCGATGAGCTGCCGCAATTTTACAACATCCTCCGGGGAGATATGAGCTTCATCGGTCCTCGGCCGGAGCGGCCGGAATTTGTATGCAAGCTGAAGGAAATCATCCCCTACTATTCGGAGCGGCATATCGTGAAGCCCGGGCTGACCGGCTGGGCCCAGATCAGATACGCCTACGGGGCCTCGACAGAGGACTCTGTCGAAAAGTTGCGGTATGATCTCTATTACATAAAACACCTTTCGCTCTTTCTCGACATGCTTGTCATGCTTGAAACGATGAAGGTCATGCTGTTCGGCAGAGGGGCACGGTAGGAGGAGCTATGGGAAAGATAAAGATACTGTGGTATTTCGGAGCGCTGTTGTTATCGATCACGATGATCTCCAAGGCTTCGGCAGAAGGATACGTCATCGGTGAAGAGGACATGATCCAAATTTCTGTCTGGGGAAACGCTGACCTCAGCGTTACGGTCCCGGTGAGGCCCGACGGTATGCTGTCGATGCCCCTCGTGGGTGATATAAAAGCGTCCGGCCTGACTCCCCTGGAACTAAAAAAGAGCCTGGAAAAAGAACTTGGTCGCTATGTGAAAGCTCCGGTTGTCAGCGTTATCGTGACGGCAATTAACAGCTTCAAGGTCTATATCTTTGGCGACGGCGCATCGAAAGTCCTCCTGCCCGCCGCGAGTGCCCCGGGAGGCGCCGCCCCGTCCGGTGGTACATCGTCATCAGGGCAAATCACCCTGCGAAGACATACGACGCTCCTTCAACTCCTTGCACAGCTCGGATCTCTCAGTGAGATCGATCTCGGCAATGCCTATTTGCTGAGAGACGGGACGAAACTTCCCGTCAATTTTGAACAACTGATGAAAAGCGGCGATTATTCCCAGGACGTTGCACTTCAAGCGAATGATGTCATTTACCTGCCAGGCGGCTACACGAACCGTATTCGGGTCACCGGCGCGGTCAGAACGCCGGGCTCGATTCCTTATGCCGAGGGCATGACTGCGCTCGATGCCGTACTGAGCGCAGGAGGGTTTACGGAATTCGCGAGTCAGAATGACGTGCTTGTCGTAAGAAAAGAGGGAAAAGAGGCCACGAAAATCAACGTCAGGCTGAAGGACGTCATGAACGGCAAAAATTCAAAAAACGTACTTCTGAAGCCCGGCGACATCGTTATGGTACAAACCGGATTTTTCTAGGGAGATCATCATGCAGGAAAACAGTCAAGCCAACGTCAACTTCGAAATTAAGCGGTACCTCGGATTGATCCACAGGAGAAGATATATAGTCCTGGCGGTAGCGATTGGTGTACTTTCGCTCTTTACGTGGGGAAGCTTTCTGATACCCAAGACCTTTGAGGCAAGCTGCACCGTAGCCATTGAAAACGCCGGCATCGTCAAACCGCTCATACAAGGAACGGGGGTTTCCGTTTCCACAGTAGAACGGCAGCGGAATATCCGCAACAGGATCACCAGCAGGAGCCTTATAGAACAGGTCATTAAGAAACTTGGCCTGGACGCCGGCTTCAAATATCCCAGCCAGGACGATGAGCTGGCGACATCCATACAGAAGAGCATCACCGTGACGATGCAAAGTTTCGGGGAGCGCGAAAGCGATCTGTTTACGGTCGCGTACCGGGGAGGCGATCCCAAGAAGGTGCAAAAGATGGTCGATACGCTCGTAAAGGAATTCATCGAAAACAGCGTTGAATTCCAGCGTTCCGACGCCGTAGGCGCATATGAGTTCATTCAGGACCAGATCACGGAGTATAAGGAAAAACTGGAGGCTTCCGATAAGGCGATCCGGGATTTTCGGGAGAGGAACCCTCAGATGATCCCGCAGAATGAAAACACCATCGTCGGGAGATTGGAGAATTTTCAATCGGCCATAAGCGACGGAGAAATCAGGAAGAAGGAGCTCCTCAGGAAACGGGAAAGTCTGCAGAAGCAGCTCTCCGGAGAAAAAGAACTTACCGTTGCATTTGTATCGAATGAGAATTCGCCGGAGGCGCGGTTGAATTACCTCAACAGCCAACTCATGGTCCTGATGTCCAAGTATACGGAAAACTATCCCGAAGTCGTCAAGGTAAAAAGCGAAATAGACGAGCTGCAAAAGCAGATGGCGCAGCCGGCAAACGCGGAAAAAGGCAATGTTACGCGCGGAGAGATGAAGGCAATGAACCCCGTATACCGGCAAATCAAGGAAGAGCTGCAGAAGACCGATACGGAGCTTGAATCCCTGAAGGCGAGGCTGGAAGAACTTTCTTCACAGCAGAATTCAAGTCGCCGGGTTCTCGGACGGATGCCGAAGGAACAGGAAGAGTGGTCAAAACTTCAGCGGGACAGAAATGTCACCCAGAAAGTATACGATGATCTCCTGCAGAAGCTTGAAAATGCACGGCTGTCGAAGAACCTGGAACTCGCAGATAAAAGCACACAATATCATGTGGTAGATCCCCCGCTCGTTCCGCGCATTCCCGTCCAGCCGAACAGGATCCTCCTGATCTTTGCCGGACTTTTCGTCGGGATAGCGTCAGGCGTGGGCACCGCCATCGGTTTCGATTATTTCAACAATTCGTTCAAGGATGAGGATTCTCTCCGGAGAGCATTGAATCTTCCGGTCCTGGCGGCCGTTCCCGCTATCGTCATCGACGCCGACGTCCAGAACGAGAAACTGATGGACAAAAAAGTGTTTAAGGCAGCGGCAGCCTATCTTTCCCTTATCGGCGTGGTGCTTATCGCCGAGATACTCTATCGGATGGGAATACTAGGCAATCATTGATCCACGGGGAGATTACATGAGCAGAATAGAGCGAGCACTTGAAAAGGCGTTAAATATGAGGCGGCCCACGATGGATCCCGGGCGCTCCACCATCGGACACACCACCTATAGCAAGTGCGATCCGTCAGTCTTCGAAGTCGGCGAGGCGGGGATAGATCCCGCTGGTGTGAACCGGCATCTGGTCAGCATAACAGACCCCTACTCCACCGCCGCCGAAGAATACCGGAAACTCCGCGCAAAGATTATGCGTGCCACGGAGGCGAATTATCTGAACACGATCATGGTGACCAGCAGCCAGGCCGGCGAGGGGAAGAGCATGACCGCGATCAATCTCGCCGTCACCATCGCCCAGGAGATCGATCATACCGTGCTTCTTGTTGATGCCGACCTCAGAAGATCGAGCATCCACACCTATCTCGGCATAAAACCGGAGGCGGGACTGAGCGATTTTCTGGAATCCCGCGCAGAGCTGTCCGATGTCATGATCAAGACCGGGATCGGAAAGCTTGTCCTCTTGCCCGCGGGAAATCCGCCGAAGAACCCGTCGGAACTCATTTCCTCGGAGCGCATGAGAATCCTGATCCGGGAACTCAAGTTCCGGTACCGTGACCGCTACATCATCATCGATTCATCGCCTCTGCTCCTGACCGCAGACGCCCTGTCGCTCTGCGAATATACGGACGGCATTATCTTCGTCGTCCAGGCGGACCGCACGTCCATGAAAGCGGCGACGCAGGCCGCTTCTCTTTTAAAAGGGCATAACGTACTCGGCACGGTATTCAACGATGTGCCGAAACACCTCGCAAAAAATCTTTATCCCTACTATTACAACTCTAAGTACACCGAGACCGAGAAAACAGGCGATGCTGGCGGGAACGGTTCGGACGATACGGGAAAAAGACCAGTCGGCATGGACGACGGAGTTGGCTTTGCCGAGACCGTGAACAGAGCGGACGCCGCAGAAAGCGGCGCGGAGGCAGCGGGAAATAAATCAGCCGGCACTGCTGATGGGTCCGGCTGCACCGTGACCGTGGACACGGCGGGCGCCGCCGACAACAGCGCAGACGTCGCGGAAAATAAATCAGCCAGGAGAGATGACGAAAATAATGGCCCGATCCCTGAGAATGCGTAGCCCCGGAATCGTCATTGCCGCACACTTCGCGCTCTTCTGCTTCCTCACGGGACTGGCTTCACTGTTCGCGCTTTGCCCTGATGATGCGGCGGCCGCACAGTTCGATATCCGTCCATCCATCATGGTGAGCGAGGAGTACGACGATAATATTTTTCTGACGCCGACCGGCTTACAAGGAGATTTTATAACAAGAATAGTACCGGCCTTTACTCTTGCCCACAGTACGTCGTTTTGGACCTGGAACATAGACTATGCCTATGATTATCGATACTACGCCAAAGATACGGTGCCAAGAGACACGACATACCGCGCCAATGTCCTTGAACATACCAACCTGATTAACAATTTATTTTTTATGGATATGACAGATGTCTATCAGAGGGTCTCACTCGATATTACGCGAAATTATTCCCAGGAAAGCCTGTCCTTGAATCAGTCCGACCAGAATATCTTCACAGTGAACCCTTATCTGAATCTGGTCTCCGGGCCTTCACATACGGTACAGATCGGGTACCAGTATGGGAGCTCCTGGTATAAGGACCCTACAGCCTTCGACACTATTGACCATACGGGTTATCTCGTTATGAGTTCGTCTCTTTCATCGAATCTGTCGATCACGGGAGGCATGCGTTACACGCGGGGTCTCAACAGCTTAAACGGCTATTTTAAGACGGACATCGTCACCGGGCCCGTCTATACCTATGCACCAGGCTCTTCCATTTTTTGCACGCTCGGGGAAACGTGGGTGCGGTTCGCGGGCTACGAGAATATACACCATCTTCTTTGGGACCTCGGTTTCAACCATCGTTACTCCACCATGACGCTTAGGGTTGAGACCAAGACGGACTATGTTCCTGATCCCTTTTATGTTCTGAGAAGGGTGGACCAGCTTGAGGCCACTCTTACGAGGGAAGCAACAACGAGGACTTCCCTCAGCGGTGTAGCGGGCTGGTACGAGTACCGAGATTCGCCGACCGACTACCTCATGACGACCGCATACGCAATTTCCGGCAGGATGCGACACGTACTCACCCCCCGCTCGACGGTGTCGGGCGAAATAAGCAATACGGTTCTTCATGACTATTTGCTGGACGCGGATACGTATGTCTATCAAATCGCGACGAGGTTCGAACGCAATATGCTGCAGGACCTCACTTTTGCAGTGAACTACGCTTACACTTATGCCTACTCGCCGGATATCTACTCTCAAAACAGCAGGGATAACAGAGTTTCCGTGGATCTATCCAAGCGTTTTTGATATGACGCGGCTACTTTCCCGTCGTGACTGAAGGTAGGGGTATCAGTTGCCGCCCGGTACAGGTGAAGGAGAATACATATGAAAAAGCTGCCCGTTATGCTGCTATTTTTGATCCAGGCGGCGGCATTGGTGTTAATGACCTGCGGCCGTGAAGGCCCGATGCCTCCTGCCGATAAAACGCCGCCCACCATCAAATCCACGATCCCTGCCGACGGGACCGGGAACAACGGGACGTTGGGGTTCGCGCTCGACGGTTCGATCGTGATCACGTTCACCAAAGAAATGACTCCGTCTACCATTAATGGCCAAACGATTCAGGTCGTTAGCGTTAGCACCGGAACGAGCCCGATCGTAGGATCGGTCGGTTACGCGAACGGTTCTGCCACCTTCACGCCGGCGCAACAATTGACCCCCGGCACCACCTATACGGTAACGATAGACGGCAGCGTGCAGGATACTTACGGGATCTCGATGGGGACCCCCTTCGTCTTCTTTTTCAGCACGCAACCGCTGCCGGACACAACGCCGCCGAGTATTCTCTACTCATCGCCGTCGGCGACGAGCACGGGTGTGGCCGTGAACAGCAGCATCAACGTAGAGTTCACCGAGCCTGTGACTGCAAGTACGCTGACATTTCAGCTCATCAATCAGAGCACCATGTCCGCCGTCACGTGCACCATGAATTATAATGGAGCGACCACCGCCACTTTTACGCCCCTGTTTACGCCGCCGGCAATCAGTCTGGACGGGAACACAGTGTATAAGGCCGCCGTGAAGGCCGGGCTAAAGGACCTGGTAGGGAACAAAATGGTCAGCGATTATACCTGGACGTTCAGCACGGGCGCAGGGTTCGATACGACACCTCCCGTTGTGACTGCAACGACACCGACGGCGGGGGCTTCGGGTGTATCTGCAACCACCTACCTCCAGGTTACATTCAATGAACCCGTGAATGAGGCGACCGCCAATATCACGCTGTTCAGCACCGCCACCGGGACACCCGTCCTCGTCCCGTATGTCTTGGACGGTTATGACAACACCACGAATATGCTCTCCTACAAGCCGTCAAATTCGCTTACTTTGGGATACAACATGTTGTACACGGCCCGGGTGAGCGGCATTGTGGACCTTTCAGGAAATGTGATGCCGGATATGACCTGGTCGTTTACCACCGGGAAGGCAGATACGTCCCTGAGCATCTATGCATCCGACAATAATACACAATATGGGAGTCCCATCACGTTCACAACCACGGTCTCCAGCGATCCTTCGAGTTCGGCAGGCGTGCCGACCGGCACGGTAACGTTCACTGACAACGGTGCTGCCCTCCCGAATGGGACCGTGCCACTCGCCGGCAACACCGCAACGTTCACCATATCTACGCTGACCCTGGGAACGCATATCATAACAGCGACCTATAGCGGCGACGCGATTTTTGCGACATCAACGGCGTCAGTTACGCAGACGGTGGGCCAGGGGAGCACGACGACAATAATCTCTGCGCCTTCGGTAACGTACGGATTAAACGGCATTGTAACGGTAACCATCAGCTCGGTGTCGGGGGTACCAATCGGAAGCGTGTCACTGAGTGTAGATAGCGGCCCGACAACGACCCAGGCGCTCTCCAACGGCTCTACGGTCTTCACGATCGTCAAACCGGCTGTGGGCAGCCATACCCTGACGGCGACCTACGTGGGCCAGGGCAATTTCCTGGGGAGCACGGCTGACGGTTCTCTGGCGGTGGGCCAGGGGGCGACGACGACGTTAATCTCCGCTCCTACCGTGAACTACGGCGCAAACGGCATTGTGATGGTTACTGTCAGCTCGCCCTCGGGAACGCCCACCGGAAACGTATCGCTGAGCTGGGACACCGGGACGGCAACGCAGACATTGAATGGAAGCGGATCCGCAACCTTTACGATCACCAGTCCGTTTGCGGGCGTCCATCCGCTAACAGCAACCTATACGGCGCAGGGCAGCTTCCTCGACAGCACGGCATCGGGCAACCTGACGGTGAATCAGGCGCCGACGCACATGACAGTGAGCGCGCCCGCAATCGCGTTTGGGCAGCCTGGCATCGTGACTGTCACGGTGACGTCGGGGGTTCTCCTCCCCGTCGGCAACGTAGCACTGATTGTGGACGGCAACGCCGCAACACCGATGATAGGGGGGCTTATCAGTTCCGGAGTTGCAACCTTCTCGATCACCACACCGAGCGTGGGCACTCATACCTTGAGCGCAACGTATCCGTACCAGCCGGACCCGTCAAATAACAACTTCGGACCGAGTTCGGCCGGCGGCAGCCTTGGGGTGGGCTCAGGGGCGACGACAATGACAATGACGTTCACCACACCAATAACTTACGGCACAAACGGCATTGTGCAGGTGGGCCTCACATCGGCGTCGTCGGGTGTACCTACCGGAAGCGTGTCATTGAGTGATACGGTCAGCAATGTGACGACGACCTGGACCCAGCAACTCGTCACTGGAGCCACGACCTTCACGATTTCAAACCCGATTGTAGGCCTTCACACTCTGGTCGCAACGTACACGCCCCTTGACAACAACTTCCTGGGCAATACGCAATCCAATAACCTGACAGTGAGTCAGGCCGCGACAACAACTGGCATCGCGTCGTCAGCCAATCCGTCGCAATTCAACAATTCAGTCACGTTTACAGCAACGGTGACCCCGGCTACAGCAACCGGGACAATAACGTTCAAGGACGGCCTGACATCCATCGGCACGGTGACGCTTGTCTCAGGCGTGGCCATCTATAGCACACCGACACTTTCCGTTGCCACCCATTCCATAACCGCCGCTTATAGTGGTGCTGCCTATTTCGCCGCATCTACATCAGCCACCCTTCCACAGATTGTGAACAAAGCGACAACGGGAACCACCCTTACGTCATCAACAGGCGGGCAGCCTGTGACGCCCGGCACATTGGTCACGTTCACGGCAACGCTCAACCCGGCAGCCGCACCCGGTACAGTAACGTTTTGGGACGGCGTGACATCCATCGGCACGGGGACGGTTGGCACAGGTACCGCCACGTTTGGCACAACCGCCCTTAGCGCAGGCACGCACAATATAACGGCAGTCTATAATGGTGGTACCAACTACACAGCGTCGACGTCAAATGCCGTGGTACAGTCAGTGACGAATGGCTCTGTAACGATCGGCGTCTTATCATCTTTGCCCACGTCGACATACGGGAACTCGGTTACCTTCACGGCCACGGTTACAGGCAACGGAGCGGTTCCGACGGGCACGGTGACGTTCAAGGACGGTGCTACGACGCTCGGTACAAACTCTCTGAACGGTGGCTCACCCGACACGGCGACATTCAGCACGGCAGCTCTCGTCGCTGGTGCCCATTCCATTACGGCGGTGTACAACGGCGATGCGAACTATTCAGGGAACCAGGCATCCGCCGCCATTCCCCAGGCCGTGGTCGCAACTACGACGACGAGCTTTGTTACAACGTCTGGCACGTCGACATACGGAAACACAGTAACCTTCACGGCGGCTGTAACGGGCCAGGCTGGCAGTGGTACGCCGGCTGGGACAGTATCGTTCAATGACGGCGCCTCGCTTCTCTGCAATGGCACGCTGAATGGCGGCTCGCCTAATTTGGCTTCCTGTACCACGACGACAACAGCGATGAACGCCGGTTCCCATTCCATTACTGTGGTGTATAACGGAAACACGTATTTCACAACATCAACGTCTTCAGCTCTTCCTTGGACCGTGAACCCGGCCCCGACAAACATGGGTATAAGCGCGCCCTCAGTGGCGTCGGGCGCAAATGGAATCGTTACCATCACGGTTAGTTCCGGGATACTGCTGACTGTCGGCAACGTTTACCTGAGCGTGGATGGTGGAGGACAAACAATGATGACATTAACCTCCGGAGCCGCTCAATACAACCTCGGCAGTCTGCCTGTGGGCGGCCACAGCTTAAGCGCATCATACCCCACACAGGGGAACTTCCTGACAAGCTCGGCCACCGGAACGTTGAGTGTCGGCCAGGCATCATCGTCGACGAGTATAGCCCTGACCGGTGGCACCAACCCATCAACGTACGGAGATTCAGTTACGTTCACGGCAACGGTCACCGCAGGGGCGACTGGATCGGTGACGTTCAAAGACGGCTCTACAACCATTGGCTCAGGCTCATTGGGCGGCGGTGTGGCGTCATTCAGCACGACAACGCTCACTGTCGCAACCCATAACATTACGGCTACATACAACGGGGACGCGAACTACGGAACATCAACGTCATCGAATCTCCAACAGATCGTGACTAAGGCATCGTCAGCGACGAGTCTCGGTTCATCTCTTAACCCATCAACGTATGGCCAATCTGTTACTTTCACGGCAACGGTTACCCCGTCAACGGCTACCGGATCAGTGACGTTCAAAGACGGCTCTACAACCATTGGCTCAGGCCAATTGAGCGGCGGTGTGGCTTCATTCAGCACGTCGACTCTGACCGCCGTTTCCCACGCAATAACGGCGGCCTACGGCGGTGATACGAATTATCTTACATCAACGTCAGACCCAGTTTTGCAGAACGTGAACAAGGCAGACCAGACGATTACATTCAACCCGCCGGCTACCAAGATTTACGGCGACTTACCCTTTGTTTTGAGTGCTACGGGAGGTGCTTCCGGCAACTCGGTCACGTTCGCGGTCACCAGTGGCCCGGGATCGATCACGGGGAGTACACTGACCATCACTGGTGCCGGGAGTATCGTCGTCACAGCGAGCCAGGGCGGCAACGCCAACTACAACGCAGCGGCCGATGTCCAGAAGACTATCGCTGTGAGCAAGGCAGACCAGACGATCACATTTACTCCATTGGGCACGGTTTCTATCTTATCGAGTTCACTGACTTTGACGGCAACGGCGAGCAGCGGGCTACCAGTAACTTATACAAGCCCAGATACAACGGTGGTTAGCATAACCGGCAGTATCGTTACGTTTGTAAGTCAAGGAACCGCGAACATCACTGCGCAACAGGCTGGGGATACAAACTATAATGCAGCAGTGAATGTTGTACAACCTTTGACAATCGGGCCTTAACGCAGTTTCAAACAGTTGCTTTATGGTTGTGACGATAGATAACAGAGGATTCAGTTAACGATCGGGTTCAAGGGCTGTAAATCAGGCTGCAATAACAATAGATGTCTCGTTCTCGTCGACCCGTAGTGATTCCGGGTCACGGCCACTCGTCGACGGCGACAAAGAGGATGGCGTCAGGGATCTGAGATTTTTTTTGTGTTTTGCTTCAGGGAGTAAGGGAGGACATATGGAAGCAGTACTCGTTACAGGCGGCGCGGGATTTATCGGAAGCAATATTGCAGAGGCACTGCTTGCCCAGGGATACCGGGTCGTGATACTCGATGACCTTAGCACAGGAAAAATGGAGAACGTTCTCGACCTCAAGCGTGAGGAGAATCTCAAATTCGTCAAGGGAAGCATCCTGGACAAAGGTCTGGTGCGATCGATCATGAAGTCGGAAAATATTTCGCTCATATCCCACCAGGCGGCGGTTTCGAGCGTTACCAAAAGCATCGCGGACCCCGTGGCCACCATGGAAACGAATGTAGCCGGGACAACGAACCTTTTTCATATCGCGGCGGAATACGGCGCCAGGCGCATCGTTTTCGCAAGCTCGTCGTCCGTCTATGGGGACACGCCCGAGCTCCCAAAACGTGAAACGATGACGCCCTGTCCGAAATCTCCCTATGCCATGTCAAAGGTCGCAAAGGAGATGCTCGGCGGCATTTTCTCCGATCTCTACGGTACGTCGATCATCGGCCTCCGGTATTTCAATGTTTATGGAAGACGGCAGGACCCCAATTCAGATTATGCGGCCGTCATCCCGAAATTCATCTCCAGGGCACTTAACGACGAGCCGATACCGATCGAAGGAGACGGCGGCCAGACGCGGGACTTTATCTATATCGACGACGTCGTAAACGCGAACCTGAGCGCCCTCATCGGAAACGGCGTTCACGGCACGATTTTCAACGTAGGCAACGGCAAGCAGACAAGCATTCTCGAACTGGCCAGGACGATTCTCGACCTTACCGGATCGAAATCCGAGATCGATTTCAAACCGAAAAGGGAAGGTGACATCCGGGATTCGGTGGGCGATATCGAGTACGCAAAAAAGAACCTGGGCTACCGCAGAACATTCAACATCAAGAAAGGGCTTGCGGAAACAATCTCCTGGTACCGCCAGCGGGTCAGTAACCAATGTGTGGCTTAGCGGGAATATTCAATCTCGAACGTGAGGGTGAAATATCCTTCGACGACCTCAAGAAGATGATCGCGATGGTGCGGCACCGGGGCCCCGACGGCTTCGGTTTCTATCGCGACAGGAGGGCGGGGCTTGCTCACGCGCGGCTGAGCATCATCGACCTGGAGGGAGGCTGGCAGCCGGTCCACAACGAGGACAAAAGCGTCTGGATCGTGTTCAACGGTGAAATTTTCAATTACCGTGAGCTGCGCCAGGCGCTCGAACAGAAGGGACACCGCTTCTACACGATGTCCGATACGGAGGTCATTGTCCATCTCTACGAAGATCACGGGCCGGAGTGTCTTGCATCGCTGAACGGGCAGTTCTCCTTCGCCATCTGGGACAAGAGGCGGAAGACGCTCTTTATCGCCAGGGACCGGCTCGGGATACGGCCGCTGTTCTATACCGTCGTCGATGGATCACTCCTCTTCGCTTCGGAGGTGAAGTCCCTGTTCGCAGACAACAGAGTGCCGCGGGCGCTTGACCTCTACGCCCTTGACCAGACGTTTACCTTCTGGATGACCATCCCGCCGAGGACGGCGTTCGAAAATATCCATGAACTTCCGGCCGGACACTACCTCATGATCGAACGCGGCAAGATGACCACGAAACGGTACTGGGACGTGGATTTCGATTGTGACGAGGACGGCAAAACGGAGGAGGCGTACGCCGAGGAACTCCGGGACCTCCTGATCGATTCGACGCGGCTTCAACTCCGGGCCGATGTGCCGGTGGGGGCATATCTGAGCGGCGGTATCGATTCTTCCGTGATCACGATGCTGATCAAAAAATTTACGGACACGCCCCTGCGTACGTTTTCGGTCACCTTCGCCGACGGGGCTTTCGATGAAAGCGAACACCAGAAGAAGATGATCGACTACCTGGGCGCGGACCACAGCGCCGTCCGGTGCACCAGCGACGACATCGGCAATGTCTTTCCCGATGTCATCTGGCACACCGAGAAGACCGTCCTCCGGACGGCGGCAGCGCCGCTGTATCTCCTCGCGAAACTGGTCCGGGACAGCGGGTACAAGGTCGTCCTGACCGGCGAAGGATCGGACGAGATCCTGGCCGGGTACGATATCTTCAAGGAGGTCAAGGTGCGGCGGTTCCTCGAGCGGAACCCCGGATCAAAGTACCGGCGGCTCATCCTGAAGCGGCTCTATCCCTATCTCGCGAACTCTCCCGTAAAGTCGCTGCCCTATGCGGAGTCGTTTTTCAAGGCGGACACGAGCGCTTATCCTGCGGAGTTCTATTCGCATATCCCCCGGTGGAACACCACTTCGATGGCCAAGATGTTCTTCTCCTCAGAACTGAAAAATACCCTGCAGATGTACGGGTGTGTTGATGACCTGTCGGAATACCTCTCCGACGGCATTTACCGCGCCGACGACATTTCGCGGGCGCAGTATATCGAAATCAAGACCCTGCTCCCGGGCTACCTGCTTTCGTCCCAGGGGGACCGGGTGGCCATGGCGCACTCGATCGAAGGCAGGTTCCCCTTCCTCGACCACCGGCTCGTGGAATTTTGTAGCAAGTTGCCTCCCAAGATCAGGATGCGCGCCCTCACGGAAAAATACATCCTGAAAAAGAGCATGCAGGGACTGCTTCCCGATTCCATTCTTAATAGGACAAAGCAACCCTACATGGCGCCCGACGCGAAGAGCTTCTTCGCCGGCAGGCGCCAGGAGTATGTCGAGGAACTCCTCTCGGAAAAGAACCTCACGGCGAGCGGTTTATTCAACCCCAAGGCCGTCCAGCTTCTGGCCAGAAAATGCCGGCAGAGCCCGGTGCTCGGGTTCAGGGACAACATGGCAATCGTCGGGATCGTGTCCACGCTGCTCTTGCAGGACCTCTTTATCAAGAAATTCGACGCGAAGTGTGAGGAACTCTGCAGCCTGGAGATGACGTCGAGGGTAATGAGCGATGGGTCCGAGATGTGTATCTCAAATATACAATCGGCGTGATCTCCGCCCTCTCACCCTGTATCCGTAGGAAACAGTGTTCTCAATGCCTTCAAAATCAAGCTCATAGACAGCATTACTGTTTCTTTTAGAGTCAATGAGATTCATTCTTTCCTGCATTCCCGCTGTCCTTTCAGTGGCATGAACTGTGAACGCTCTTTCTCCGGTAGCATAGCATCATCCCCTCAGTAGTTTCCGCGATGAACAATTGGCTACAAAGTAGTAAAATTCATAAACATTATCAATAAGTTATATCCTGCGTTCATTTTTCGATATTTGTCCTCCTCGTCATACCTTCTCTTAAAAGTAGCAAACAGTACCGCTAATTTACGAAGGTATAATTCTTGCTATAAGAATTAGTGTAAGGTAAAAGGCGTACAAATTCTTAGTCGCGTTCTTTTTAGAAAAGTAAAATTTCCAAGCGGGCGAACTCATCACAAAAAGATCAATTATGATATATCGTTACGAAATTGAACCAAAGGAAAAGATGAAAGGAGTTTGGATATGATACGTGAGAGGCGGATAATCACGAATTTAATGAGAGGGAAGTTGTTGTTCCTGGCGACCTGCCTTGTACTCGCGGGAGCATTGATGCTTCCGGCAACGAGCTTCGGCGCCTGGGTCACCGATTCCTTCAATCCTAATGTGACTTGCAACCCAGATCGACCCAATCCACAAGAGTGCGTGACTAAAGTCTTTGTGCAACCGGACGGCAAAGTCCTTGTCGGCGGATACATCAGCGGGCCGAGCAATTGGCTTGCGCGTTTCAACTTAGATGGCACCCCTGATAGTGCGTTCAATAGCAATGTGAATTCTCTTCTTGATGGTACGGTCGATCAAATCGTCACACAACCAACAAATAGCAACAAGATCATCATCGGAGGGAATTTTAAAAATCCCTACAAAGGCATGATGCGTCTGAACTCCGACGGTACTATTGATGCAACCTTTAATCCGCAATTAAATAATTGCGACCCGAGTCAACCGGATGCTACGTCGGTGGCTGCGCTTGCATTGCAGGCAGATGGAAATCTACTCGTTGGCGGTACTTTTAAAAATGTAAATTTGAGCTCCTGCCCAACAGTAAGCACTATGCCGTACAATACTACGGGACTGCATCCTTTCTTCGTTCGGCTGCTGACAGCAGGCACCGGCACAGGTATCATGGATGCAACCTTTACTCCCAATGTGAGCAGTACTGTTAATTCGATTATTGTGCAGGACACAGGATCATTCGCTTCGAACAAGAAGATTACGGCAGGTGGAGTTTTTTACAAAATGCAATGTACGTATTGTGGCACCAGTAGCGCGGCTACGACTACATTACACGTTTATTTATCAGACCCCTCAAACCCCTTAAGTGCGCCCACAGCTACAGTGCCCGCCTGCATTGACGCTGATGGATCGACTCTTGTCGATTATGGCCAATGTATGTCCACTGACTCAGGACGCGGATACATCACCTCACTCGTAAACTATGTCACACTCCTCAACATGTCCAACGGATCGCAAGACACGAGTTTCAATTCCGCAAGAATCACCGGCGAGGACCAAGTCTATTCGATCGCGAGACAGTCAGACGGGTCAGTCGTAGTTGGGGGCGGTATTAACGATCCGACTACAGGACAGCCTTACCTTCAGTTGTTGAACTCGGACGGCAGCATCGGCACTTATCCGAATGCCAGCGGACCGGTTAACTCTGTTTTTTCGATGCCGTCGGGCACTCAGATCATAACCGGCGGCTCCTTTAACGCCATAGGCGCGGTAACGCGCAATAACGTTGCGTTATTCTCCTCACCCGCCGGCAACTTGGACACGACCTTTGACCCGAATGCCAACGGCCCTGTTTACTCGGTTGCTTCATCGCCGTCAGGTACTCAGATCATTATCGGCGGAGGATTCACCCTGGTAAGCGGCGTAACGCGTAGTTATGTGGCGCGAGTCTATAATGATGGAAAAACAACGACATCGACATCAATCATCGCACCTGTATCGTCTTATGGATCCAGCACGGTGACAGTGAACGTAAGCGCGACCACGGGGACGCCTACAGGCCAAGTGGGGTTAAAAATCAACAGCGGACCAACCACGACGTTGACTCTGAGTAACGGCAGCGCCGTGTACTCCTCTACAACGATCTCGGCGGGGGATAATGTGGTGACCGCGACGTACGCAGGGGCGGGAAGTTACGCCGCGAGTTTTGCGACCGGCACACTGACAGTGACCCCGGTATTACTAACAGTGACAGCAAACAACGTGAGCAGGCCTTATCTTTCAAGTAACCCCACATTCACTGCATTGTACACCGGATTTGTGAACAGCCAGAACTCGTCTGTGTTGACCGGCACGCCGTCGCTTACAACGGCGGCAACATCAACATCCCCGCAGGGAACCTATCCCATCATCGCAGCCGCTGGCTCTCTTACAGCCGTCAATTACGGTTTCCAATTCGTGAACGGCACGCTGACGATAACCGCGATAGCGTCAGCAACCAGCGTTACTTCATCGTCACCCACATCATCATACGGAAATCCAGTCACCTTTACGGCCACGGTCACCTCCACCGCGACTGGCTCAGTAACGTTCATGGACGGAGTGAATACAATCGGCATTGGCAATTTGTCTGGTGGTTCGCCTAATACAGCCACCTATATCACCTCCCCCATTCTGAGCGGGGGGACGCATACGATAACAGCAGTCTATGGCGGCGACACGAACTTCGCGGGATCAACATCAAGCGTCATTACTCAGACCGTAAACAAGGCGTCAACGACATCGAGCGTCGGCTCATCGTCGCCTTCGGCGGCATACGGAAGCGCAGTTACCTTCACAGCAACGATCACCTCCGGCGCGACCGGGACGGTGACGTTTAATGATAACGGGGCACCGATCGGCACAGGAACGTTATCCGGCGCGTCGCCAAATACAGCCACCTATCTTACGAGCATTCTCAGCGCTGGCACGCATACGATAACAGCGGTTTATAACAGTGATGCAAATTTCGCAACATCAACGTCAGTTCCCATCACTCAAATAATAACTCAGGCTTCGTCAATAACGAGTGTGTCTCCCAGTGCAAACCCATCGACTTATGGCAGCCCCGTTACATTTACGGCGACGGTCACCATCGGTGCGACCGGGACGGTAACGTTCATGGATGGTGCTGGAACTCTCGGATCAGGGCCGCTCTCTGGTGGTACGGCCACGTATACCACGAGCGCCCTCACAGTGGGTTCTCACTCGATAACGGCGGTCTACAGTGGAGACACCAACTTCGCGACCTCAACATCAGTTGCCATTACCCAGAACGTCGGTCAGGCTACGTCGACACCGACTGTGGTCTCGTCTTCACCTACTTCTACCTATGGAAACCCGGTCACCTTTACAGCGACGGTCAGCGGCGCCGGGGCGAGTGGCACGGTAACGTTCAAGGATGGTGCGGGAACTCTCGGGTCAGGGCCGCTCTCTGCTGGTACGGCCACCTATGCCACGAGCGCCCTCACAACAGGTTCGCACTCGATAACGGCGGTCTACAGTGGAGACACGAACTTCGCGACCTCAACATCAGTTGCCATTACCCAGAACGTCGGTCAGGCTACGTCGACACCGGCCGTTGTATCGTCGTCACCTACTTCTACCTATGGAAATCCGGTCACCTTTACGGCGACGGTCAGCGGTGTAGGTGCGAGTGGCACGGTAACGTTCAAGGACGGCGCGGTAACCCTCGGGTCAGGGCCACTCTCTGCTGGTACGGCTACGTATACCACGAGCGCCCTCACAGTGGGTTCGCACTCGATAACGGCGGTCTACAGCGGAGACACGAACTTCGCGACATCAACGTCAGTCGCCGTGACTCAGACCATAAATCAAGCATCAACAGCAGCAGTCGTTGTGTCAAATAATAATTCGTCGACGTTCGGAACGTCCGTGTCCTTTACGGCTACGGTCACCAGTCCGGGTGGCACTCCTACTGGTACGGTAACGTTCAAGGACGGCGCGACCCTCCTCGGAACGGGAACGATCACCTCTGGTGTAGCCACCTATACTACGAACACTCTAGGCGTCGTTGGGAGCCCGCATTCGATAACGGCAGTTTACAACGGCGATACGAACTTCTCAACATCAACGTCACCTGCTATTGCTCAGACAGTAAATCTGGCTTCGTCAACAACGAGTGTATCTCCCAGTGCCGCATCGGCAACCTACGGTAGCCCCGTGACCTTTACAGCCAATGTTACAGGGGCCGGGGCGACCGGCACGGTGACGTTTTATGATGGTGTATCGCCCATTGGAACAGGCACAGTGTTAAGCGGCATAGCATCTTATACAACAAGCACCATCGGAGTCGGGTCACACTCTATATCAGCGGCCTACGGCGGTGATGGGAACTATAACACATCAAGTTCATCGCAGTCTGCAGTCGTGCAGATTAACAAGGCAACAACGGTTATGAGTATAACGTCCAATTTCCAGACATCGGCTATCAACACGCCTGTGACCTTCACAGCGACAATTGCCAGCGCCGGCGGAATTCCTAGCGGTTCCGTGCAGTTTTCTGATAACGGAATTTCCCTGGGATCGGCAAATTTATCAGGCGGGACAGCTACCTTAGTTATAGCACTTAGTACGTTGGGTACGAACACAATAACAGCGACGTACAATGGAGACGCGAATTTCAACCAACCATCCACCGTGACGCCTCTCGTGCAGACCGTAGTTAATTACATGACGACGACGAGTATACTCATGTCCATAGGCACGAACCCGTCGACCTACGGAACTAGCCTGACCTTTTCATCAACGGTCACCTCAGGCTCGACCGGCACACCAAGCGGTACGGTGACTTTCAAGGACAACGGTACGACAATCCTCGGCACGAGTACATTGAGTAACGGCTCAACCTTATTCAGCACGAGCACTCTGGGTGGCGGCTCGCATGCAATAACGGCGGCATACAATGGTGACGCCAACTACGGCGGATCGACATCATCCCCGGCGCTGACACAGTTCGTGGACAAAGCAAACCAAATAATCACCTTCAGCGCGCCTGCAGCGAAGAGCTACGGTGACGCCGATTTCTCGCCTGGGGCAGCGTCAAACTCCGGCTTACAGGTATTGTACGCCAGCTCAAACCCCGCAGTGGCGACGGTCGTAGGTAACAACATCCATATCGTGGGCCCGGGGGCCACAACGATCACTGCATCACAGCCCGGAGACAACAACTATAACCCAGCGATCCCCGTACTACAGCCCCTTACCGTGAACAAAGCGAACCAGACGATTACCTTTGGTGCGCTGGCGGCGAAGACCTACGGTGACAGCGATTTTGCTCTGGGAGCATCGGTCAGTTCGACTCTTACGGTTACTTATAACAGCTCGAATCCCGCAGTGGCAACGGTTGTAGGTAACACTATCCATATCGTGGGAGCGGGAACCACTACGATCACCGCATCACAGTCGGGAGACAGCAACTACAATGCGGCGCCCTCTGTGCCGCAACTGCTGACCGTGAACAAGGCGAACCAGACAATCACTTTCGGTTCGCTTTCTGCGAAAATCTATGGAGATGCCGATTTTGCAGTCGGGGCCTCTGCTAGTTCAAGTCTTCCGGTCACCTACACCAGCTCGAACAGTTTTGTGGCAACGATAGTAGGTAGCAATATTCATATCGTGGGTGCGGGGACCACGACGATCACTGTATCACAGGCAGGAGACAACAACTACAATGCTGCAACCTCCGTACAGCAGCCTCTTAATGTCGTCATGGCCGACGGCAAGTTAAATGGCAATACTGGCGCTGTGAACGCTACCGACGCGCTCAAGGCCCTCCGGTTTGCGGCAGGTATCGATACGCCGACGCAGGATGATCTCGCACATGGAGACGTGGCGCCGCTGGCAAATGGCCAACGTAAGCCGGACGGGAAGATCGACATTGCGGACGTAGTCGCGATCCTGAGGAAAGCAGTGGGGCTGCCCAGCTGGTAAAATAAACTGACAAGGTCACAGGGATGATCAGACGAACTTTGCGTTATTCCTGTGACCCTGTCAGAAGGTGGATTTCCCGATATGATACGGCGCTCAAAAAGTGCGAAAGAATATTTTGGAGGATTGACCATGAAAATGAAATCACTACTGAATTTACTCATGCTTGTTGGCGCATTGATAATTCTTCCCCATTGCGGCGGTGGGGGCGGGGGGGGCGGCAACAATACTCCCCCGCAGCCCACAACCGCAGTGCTCACGCTTTCGACCGCGGTCACGGGCACGATCCCAGCCACAACCACGATCAATGGCTATGATGTCACGATCACGCTGCCCGCCGGTGTAACCGTCAAAGCATCCCCTGACAGCGTCAACACTGCGATCCTGGTCGCGGACCCGACTATGGTCACTGCCACTGGTTCCGCATCCGGATCCCAGATCAGTGCAGTCTACACGGCAGCGGCCGGCGGCATGCCTGCAACGGTGAAGGTTCATATCGTTAGCGCAAGCGGATTCAGTGCGGGCGCCTTTTGCACGATAACCTGCGATATCAGCGCAGGCACGAACCCGAGTGCTTCGGATTTCATCCAGCCGACGCTGGACGAAGCCACGGGATTCGATGTTTCTGATTCCACGGTCAATTTGACCGGGGATCTGTCCCTGGCAGTGGCAGCGGTCATCAATTAAGATGTGTGCTTCGCCAGACGCAGCGAGCCGCACATATACCATACTGATCAAAAGACTTCTTACGAATTGAAAAGCACAGTACACTGACGATGGGGGTTGAACGCAATGGACATAAAATCTGAAATACGGAAATACATTATTGAAAACTTCCTCTACGGCCACGACGACAACACCCTCGGCGATGATGTCTCGTTTCTGGAAAATGGGATCATTGATTCAACGGGAGTGCTCGAACTGGTCTCCTTTGTACAGGAGACCTTCAACATCAAAGTGAAGGACGATGAGCTCATCCCCAACAACTTCGATTCCTTGAGCAAGCTCGAAGCTTTTATTGTAAGTAAACAGGAAATAACAGATAAAACACGGGTCGATGCCGGACAAACCGCTGCTTCCCCGGTCTCCTAAAGCGAGCCATGCTACACTCTTTTATAACCCAGAGAGCACGACACAAACCTGATTCTGTTGCGGTCATCCAGGGCCGGCAGCGGGTCTCCTATCTCGAGCTTGAGCAGAGCACTGCGAAGGTCGCGTCATTTTTACTGCGAAACAACGTCAGAAAAGGCGACCGCGTCGGCATCCTCAGCAAAAACTCAGCCGCCTATGTAGCCGCCTACCTCGGCATACAGCGGGCGGGAGGGATCTCCGTTGACATAAACTTTCAGGATTCCCGGCATGAGATCAAAACAATCATCAACCACTGCGCTGTTTCAGTGCTGATCGTCGAGCATACGTATGCCCCTGTTGCAAACGAGGCAGTCAAGGAAACGCCGTCAATCCGCATGATGATTGAAATTGAAAAATCGCCGGCTGGACCGTCGTGCTTGGCAGGGAAACTTCCCGCGCATATCCAGTATGCGACATGGGGCGAAATCCAAAACGATGGAGTGAGCAACGACGCGTCTATTGCATTGACCGGAGCGGACATCTCTTCGATAGTTTATACGTCCGGCACGACCGGCAAGCCGAAGGGCGTCATGCTGTCCCATGACAATTATCTGGCGAATGCACGGTCGATTATTGAATATCTGCGGCTTACCGAGCATGACAAGGTCATGGTCGTACTGCCCTTCTGCTATTCCTACGGAAAATCTCTGCTCACGACCCATTTGCTGGCAGGAGGGGCGCTGGTGCTCGAAAACAGTTTTATGTACCCGAATGCCGTATTCGACAAGATGGTCGAAGAGGAGGTCACGGGCTTTGCAGGAGTGCCGTCCACTTTCGCCATCATGCTCAACCGCTCGAACATCAGGAACTACCGGTTCCCGCACCTCCGTTACGTGACCCAGGCGGGCGGGGCAATGTCGCCGCAGCACGCGCGGGAACTTTCCCTCGTTTTGCCGAATACTCACGTCTATATCATGTATGGCCAGACCGAGGCGACGGCGCGGCTGGCCTACCTGGAGCCGGAGGGCCTCCTGAAGCGGCCCGGTTCGATCGGGAAAGCAATTCCGGGCGTGGAGATCGAAGTCGTCGGCGAAGGCGGGAAGCCGGCGAGCGACGGCCAGGAAGGGGAGATCGTCGCACGAGGGAAAAACATCATGGCCGGCTACTGGAACGACCCCGAGCAGACGAGCAAGGTATTGAAGGAAGGCAGACTCTATACCGGCGACATCGGCAGGAGGGACGAGGACGGTTATCTCTATATCGTGGGTCGCAGGAGCGACATGATCAAAAGCGGCGCCCATCGCATCAGCCCGAAGGAAATTGAAGAAGTGATCCTCGAAATGAGCGAAGTCCACGAGGTCTGCGTCGTGGGCGTCCCCGATGAGATCCTCGGCGAGGCGATACGGGCGGTCATCGTGCTGAAAGACGGATTCGAACAGGATACAAAAAAGGTCCAGCGGCACTGCCAGACAAAACTTGCATCTTTCAAAATACCGAAGGAAGTCGTATTTACCGATGAGTTGCCGAAAACGAGTTCGGGTAAAATACGGAAATTTTTGCTCAAGGAAGAGAACCTTGCGGGCGAAGCAGTTCGCTAAGTGTGAATCGACGGAGATAACCATGAAAATCTGCTCTCAGTGCATATTGCCGGAAACCTTTCCCGGAGTTAGCTTCAACGCCGACGGGCTGTGCAGCCATTGCCAGCAGTTCGTCCGTAAAAAAGAACGGCTTGCAGACACGAAACACGAGTACAAGCTGAAGTTTCTTCGAGCTGATGAACCAGGTAGCGTCCCGGTCCGGGAACAAGGCCGGCAGCGCCGGTCATCGGGCCTATGACGTTCTGATGGCGTACAGCGGCGGCAAAGACTCGACGTACACCATGGGCCTGCTCAGGAACAAGTACAAACTGAGGGTTTTGGCAATGAGCCTCGACAACGGATTCGTGTCCCCGGCGGCTATGACGAACATCAAGAACGTAACGGACAGCCTCGGCGTCGATCATGTCTTCTTCAAGCCGCGGTGGGATCTTCTGAAAAAGATCTTTTCGACGGCGGCGGAGCGGGAGCTCTATTCGAAAAAGACCCTGGAACGGGCGAGCACCATATGCACCTCCTGCATCGGCCTGGTAAAGTCGATGTGCCTGAAAATGGCCGTGGAACAGGACATTCCGATGATCGGGTTCGGGTGGTCTCCCGGCCAGGCGCCCGTGGAATCATCGATCATGAAGAACAATCCCTCGCTCGTGAGGATGGCCCAGCAGGCGATCCTTGGTCCCCTCCGCCAAGTGGCCGGCGAGGAGGTTGAAGCATATTTCCTCGAAGAGAGACACTATGCAGACCCCGGGCGATTTCCCTACAATGTTCATCCCATGGCATGGGAGTTCTATAATGAAGAGATGATCATACACGAAATCCGGCAATTCGGGTGGACAGCCCCGACGGACACGGACAGCAACTCAAGCAACTGTCTGCTGAACGCCTATGCGAACGACGTCCATGTGAAACGCTATCATTTTCATCCCTATGTCTGGGAGATCGCCAATATGGTGCGGGAAGGGGTCATGACGAGGGAAGAAGGCTATCAAAAAATTTATGCGAAGCAGGACGACAAGCTCGTCTGTGCGGCACAGGAAAGACTGGCACCCTGATGTCCGAAAAACAGACCTTTCAGCAGGGACCCCGGGACCCCGATACGATCTGGAACGCCCTCACCGTCGACGTGGAAGACTATTTCATGGTCTCCGCATTTGCCTCCGGCATCAAGTTTGAGGACTGGCCCCGCTATGAATGCCGGGTTGAGCGGAATACCCACCGGATTCTCGAACTCCTGGCGCAATACGGCGTCAAAGGAACGTTCTTTGTTCTGGGATGGGTCGGAGAAAACTACCGCTCGCTGGTAAGAGACATCCAGGCCGCCGGGCATGAAATCGCTTGCCATGGCTATAACCACCGGTTAATATATGACTTGACGAAAGAGGAGTTTCGGGAGGACGTTCGGAAGGCGAAAAAGACGCTGGAAGATATCACGGGGATGCCCGTTAGAGGATATCGGGCTACAAGCTATTCCATCGTCAAAAAAACGTTTTGGGCCCTTGATATTCTGGTTGAAGAGGGGTTCCAGTACGATTCGAGCATCTTCCCTGTTCACCATGATCGCTATGGCGTCCCCGGGGCCCAACGCTTCTTCCATACGATCAAAACAGGGGCCGGTGAAATTATGGAAATTCCCCCGACGACCTTTACGCTTCTCGGACAAAACATCCCCGTAGCGGGAGGCGGCTATTTCAGGCTCTATCCGTTGCGATTGACGAAAGCGATCATCAGACGGATCAATGAGATCGAAAAGAAAGGTGCAGTGATTTATATCCATCCCTGGGAGGTCGATGCGGACCAGCCCAGGCTGCACGGCGGCCTTCTTTCCAAGTTCAGACATTACGTCAACCTCCGGACCACGGAACAGAAGCTAGCAAGCTGCGTGAAGGAATTCAAGTTCAGGCCGATCTCCGAAATTTTTAACTTTTCAACTACCCCGTTCCGCCCTGCTGATTTGCCGGCGGGGCTGATTACCGACGAAGCATCGGTGTCCCTATGCAGAGAGAGCGACTAAACGTCATGAATGATTATCGGGCAGTCCTGATCAATTCAACGGACGAGTGGATGGAGACACGTACAGCGTGGAACGGGTTACTGAACCAGTCAGGCGCGGACACGATTTTTCTCACCTGGGAATGGCTCTTCTCCTGGGCGGAGAACTATCTTGACGCGGGCAGGTCCCTGTTCATCATCATGGTGTATAAGGACGACGAACTCGTGGGCATTGCTCCGTGGTACGTCCAGCATCTTCGGCGGGGAGCCTTGGCCGTCAAAGAGGTTCGGTTTCTCGGGGCGCCGGATGCGGGGTCCGACTATCTCGACGTGATTATCAAAAAAGGACAGGAACAGAAGGTCGCGAACTTTTTGCATGAATTTCTCCTGACGGGAGCCCGGGACCGGTGGGACTCCTGCATGCTCGAAGATCTGCCCTCGAATTCCCTATTCCTCTTGTATTTTCTGAACGCCATCGAGGACGCGGGCAAATACGCGGAGACCCGTCAATGCTCGTTTTGCCCGACCGTCGCACTCCCGAAGAAGGGCGAAGACTTGTTGTCGCTCTATTCTGCAAACCGAAGGCAGCAGTACCGGCGCCATCTAAAGCTCCTGAAGAATGAAGGAGAACTGCAGCACGAAATTTTCACGGGAGAGCGTGTGGGTGAGGCGTTCGGAGCGTTTTGCAATCTCTACGAAACGAAGAACGACCACCATGACAAGTCTGTCCGATCGTTCCTTTCAAGGTATGCGTCACGGTGCAATGAGCAGGCCTTGCGGGTCGATCTGTTCTCGTCGAACGGGAAATTGATCGGAGGACTTCTTCATTTGAAACACCAGGACACCCTGGGCATGTATCTCATGGCGGTGGACAAAGAGTATCACCCGAACATCAGTCTCGGGAACATTCTCGTCGGCATATGTTTAAGCAGCGCGATTGAGGACGGCGTCGCCGTCTACGACTTTCTGAAGGGAACCGAACCGTACAAGTTCCATTGGGCCGACCGGGGGCGAACTTCCGTTACGCTCTCGTATTATCAAAAGAACGTGGCGTCGATCCTGCTGGTTGCGGAAAAGTTCCTGAGGTATACAGCAAAGGTCGTGTTACGCTAGGGATGGTCATCGCGGCCTTTGCCCGCCGCAGCCGACACGTTCCCTCCGGACAAATACTATGACGATCCGATTCTATACAGGACAGGACAAAAAAGCGTGGGATGACTACGTGATGAGATCGAACGATGCCCGGTGTTATCACCTGACCGGCTGGAAGGATGTCATTGAGCAAAGCTTCGGCCATACAACCTGGTATCTTCTTTCCGAGAATGAAAATGGAGCAATCAACGGGATTCTTCCGCTCGTGCACTTAAAAAGTCAGCTCTTCGGCAATTTTGCCGTCTCCCTTCCGTATTTCAACTATGGCGGGCTCTGTGCGGACAATGCGGAAATCGGCGTTCATCTGGCCGAAGGCGCCATCAGGTTCGCGAAAGACAATGGGGCGGAACACATCGAGCTTCGGCAGAACATTCCAATGGATATCGGTTGGCAGGTGAAGACCTCGAAGGTCTCCATGTTCCGCTCCCTGCTGCCGACCCCGGGCGAACTCTGGGAGTCCTTCCCGTCGAAACTCAGAAGCCAGGTGCAGCGACCCATCAAGGAGGGAATGTCTGCAAAGATCGGCAGGGAAGAGCGCCTTGATGATTTTTATGCGGTTTTCTCGGTCAACATGAGGGACCTCGGAACGCCGGTCTACTCCAAGGAATTTTTCAGGAGCATCCTGCGCGCTTTCCCTGAGTCATCTTGGATCTGCACCGTATATACGAAGGAAGGAGAGCCTGCGGCGGCCGGCTTCCTGGTCGGGTTTAAGGACACCCTTGAGATCCCCTGGGCGTCGTCCCTCAGACAATATAACCGCCACAGCCCGAACATGCTCATGTATTGGAGTGTCCTCAGCATGGGATGTGAGAGGGGATACAGGTTCTTCGACTTCGGCCGCTCTACACCGGGCGAGGGGACCTTCCGCTTCAAGGAACAATGGGGCGCGAAACCAGTCCAGCTTTATTGGCACTATTGGATGAAAAACGGGAAGCAGCTGCCGGAGTTGAATCCCCATAATCCCAAATATCGCTTGGCAATAAATATCTGGAAGCGGCTGCCGGTCGGTCTAACGAAACTGATCGGTCCCGCCATTGTCAAGAATCTTCCTTAAATAATAGACAGGATATTATTGCGGCTTTTCATCGGTCGTTCATGAGAGATCGATGCAGAAGTCGCCCGAAAGACTTTGTACTTTATGAAAATACAGCGCACCTTACCTCCGGCCGCAGCTCCCTTGAAAATGACAGACATCGTCAATGGTTTACGGGGACTGCTGAAGCCCGAGCAGTGCAGCCAGGACGTTAAACAAGAGTTGAAGGATTATTTCAACGTAAAGCACGTTTTTCTCGTCTCGTCGGGGAAAGCAGCGCTTACCATGATCCTCCTCGCCCTGAAAGCCCTGTCGCCGGGCAGACGACGGGTTGTTATTCCGGCCTACACCTGCTTTTCCGTACCATCGGCGGTCGTAAAAGCCGGGCTCGACGTCGCACTGTGTGATGTCGATCCCGCCCGCTATGACTACGACTATCGATGTATGCCCGATGCCGTAGACACGGACACGCTCTGCGTCATTTCGGGCAATCTGTTCGGGATCCCGTCGGATGTTTCAAAAATCAGCGAGATCTGCAGGGAAAAAGGGGCCTATGTCGTGGAGGACGCGGCGCAGGCAATGGGTTGCGTCTACAACAACGAACGGCTGATCGGAACGGTCGCGGACGCGGGTTTTTACAGCCTGGGAAGAGGAAAAAACATAACCTGCGGGGCCGGCGGCATTATTGTCACGAATTCAGATAGTATCGCCGCCGCACTAGACAAGATATACGGACAGATCGAGGAACCGCGGTTTCTCGAAAATATAGCGGAGTTCGTAAAGGCGGCTGTCCTGGCGCTTTTCATCCGTCCCTCGCTTTACTGGCTTCCCGCGGGTCTCCCGTTTTTGAAGCTTGGAGAAACGGTATTCTACCGGGATTTTCCCGTGAAACGCCTGTCGGGAATGAAGGCAGGCATGTTGAGGAACTGGAGACACAGACTGGAGGAGTATAACAGAACGCGGACGGAGAACGCCGGATATTACTGCAACGCCCTGGAGACATGCGGCGTCACGCATGCCAAATCGCAGCAGGGAATAACCGCTGCCAAAGCTTCGCTCCGTTTTCCCGTCCTTGCGGTCGACAGGGAAACGCGGGATAAGATCATATCGAGTCAGCCGGGTCGGGGATTGGGCATCAGCCGGATGTATCCTGCGCCGATCAACATGATAAACGAGATAAAGGAACGCTTTGTCGGCATGACGTATCCCGCCGCCGCCGCGATGGCGGAGTGCTTGTTTACCGTGCCGATACACCCGTTATTGCGCGAGAAGGACAGAAAAAAAACGAGCGCCCTTTTGTGTGAACTGATCAAGGCAGGCGCCCGTATTTCCGAGCGAAAAAAATCAGTGAGACCGGCACCGATAGACTGACGTCATGGTCGAAGGGGCTTGCGATGGATAAAAAAACAATTTTGAAACTCTTTTGTGTCGTCTGTCTGCTTCTCATGCCGTTAAGCGCCTGTGAAGGAGGAGCAATGTCCCGGGAAACAATCTCTCTTGAAATGATCAAAAATATTCCGGGAGCTCGATGGCAAAAGCTCGCCGAGAAGAAGATTTATTTCGGTCATCAGTCGGTCGGTTATAATATCGTGGATGGCCTTACACAGATCGAGAAACAGTTTCCCCGGATAAAGCTCAATATCGTTGAAATCAAACGTGCTTCGGATCTGAACGGCGCGGAGTTCGCTCATTCCAGCATCGGCGAGAACGATGATCCCCGATCTAAAATGCAGGCCTTTACCGATTATATGGAAAATGGAATAGGCGCGAAAGCGGACATTGCTTTTTTCAAGTTTTGCTATGTAGACATAAATGCGCACAGTGACGTTGATAAAATATTCATCGAGTATAAAAAAACCATGGAGCAGTTGAAGAAAAAATATCCGAACGTCATATTCATACACTCGACAGTACCGCTCACGGAATCAAATACGACGGTGCGGAGCCTTATAAAGACGGTACTGGGGAAGAAAGACAATAACATCAAACGTAACCTGTACAATGATATGCTGCGAAAGGAGTATGAAGGGAAAGAACCGCTGTTCGATATCGCAAAGTCAGAATCGACCCTCCCAGACGGTACGAGATCAACGTTCACGAACGGCGGAACGACATACTATTCCCTCGCATCCGAATATACCGATGACGGCGGGCACCTGAACGGGTTCGGGCAGATGGCAGTGGCGCAGCGATTATTGATACTGCTTGCGGGGCTCGCACGGTGATATTAAGCTAATGAATTCTGTACTTGAAACCATTAAACGTACGGTTGCGCCGGGCTTGCACCATCTGTCATTCATATCCGGCATGTCCAGATATAAAACGCTCGAACACCCGGCTGCGCGGGTATTCATGTTCCACGGCGTCGGAGGGCCTGATTTGCCGGCGGACATCTTTGAGCAGCAGATGAAATATCTAAAAACGAATTTTACCGTTATTTCCCTTGAAGAAGCCTTAACGATATCCGGTGATGCCGGCCGAAACTTTAGAACGGAAATCGTATTGACGTTTGACGATGGGTTGCGAAATAATTGTACGATCGCATACCCCATCCTCCGACGCTATGAATTACCCGCCACATTTTTTGTCTGCCCGGGGCTCATTGAATCGCGAACATGGCAGTGGGCGCATGAAATGGAGCAAAGGCTGTTGGCGTGCAAGCCCGGCAGTTTGAAAAAAATCTGCGATCAACTGGGAATCGGCGAGGAGGAAATGAAGGGCAAGAGCGGCAACGACGCGGTGGAAAAAATAATCGAGCATATGAAAACAATGAAAAACGACCGCCGGATCAGCACCGAGCAATTCATCCGTTCATTGACGCATAACTTCGAGACGGACCAGCGCCAGCGTGACCTGTACGACACAATGAGCTGGGACGAACTCCGCTCTCTGGACCCCGGATTAATTACGATCGGCTCCCATACAGTCCATCATCAGCTATTGACGAAAGTGCCCTATGAGGACATGCACTATCAAATTCAAGAGAGCAAACAATGGCTGCAGCGCAGGCTTAATAGACCCGTAGAATTATTTTGCTACCCCAATGGAGACTATGATGCATCTATCGCGAATGTTGTCGCTCAGAATTACAAAGCTGCGGTGACAACGAGGTCCGGATGCTTTAATAAGGGGGATGATATATATCAAATCAACAGGATCCCGGCAGCGGACAAATTGCCTTTGTTTGCATGGAGGATGTTTCGTCCCTAGAGACGCCTCTTTACAATTAATTAATGCTGCTGAGTGAAACCTCATGTCGATAGATAAAATAAAAAGTTTCGTGAAGAAAGTCATCGAGAACCCCGAGGATGTTCTCTCCTACGCGGTAGGACTTTTCCGGGGACTCAGCTATTTATTTTATTACAGAATTTTCAGAAACAATGTGAGGATCGGGTTCCCCTTTATTGTCAATGCGAAGGTGAGAATCATCGGGCCGGGGACCGTAACCATTGGCAAGGGTTGCAGGGTTATGAAAAATGCTTTTAAGGGGCTGACGATTCTCACGCACTCCCGGGATGCCATTGTCACGATAGGAAACAAATGTCTGCTCGGCGGCACGACCATACGCTGTCATGGAGCGATTGCAATCGGTGAAAGGGCGATGACGGCAATATCCCTCGTACAGGACTCGTTTCTTATGACACACGATAGGATCAGCGAAGATATGCATCGTCGTCTGCCCCGTCCGCAGAATATTACCATAGGGGAAAACGTATGGTTGGGAGAGGCCTGTTTTGTCATGAACGGGAGCACGATCGGCGATGACTGCGTCCTTTCATCGGGATCCTGGTGCCATGACGCGGTCTACCAGGACTATGTCCTCATCATGGGAAATCCGGCTAGAAGCGCAATCCCGATCGATAAACTGTTGCGACTGAAAGGAGAGCTATGAGGGATTTTCTGGCGCTCTTGCGGGGCCGCATTTTTGTTACCCTATGCAGATTAAAGGGCATGAATGTGAAAATTGGCCGCGGCCTGAGAATATATAAGAAAGTTAACATCTCGGGGACCGGCAGAATTGAAATCGGAGAGAATTGCATCATGGCTGGAATACCGGGGGATTCGAGCCAGTATGTTTGCCTCGAAACGCTCAATCCGGCAGCCGTTCTTCGAATAGGAGACGATGCTTCCTTATACGCGGCAAGAATTGCGGCGAAATTCCAGGTTATTATCGGCAACAATGTTCTGATCGAGGAAGCGGGCATCATGGATACTGATTACCATTCTATCGCGAGAGACCGGGGAACGCCGGTCAATGAAAAAGAGGATAAGTGCAGGGTAACGGTTGGAAATCGCGTTTGCATGGGCGCGCGCAGTTCTATCCTAAAAGGTACGACAATCGGAGACGATGTTATCATTGCCCCTGGATCAATCGTGACCATGTCCGTGAAACCCGGAAGCGTCGTGGCGGGGAACCCGGCGAGAATATTCTCCCAATAGGGAACGTTTTTATTATGAATGCTACGAGCGGTGAAAATTTTCATTGGCAGTATTCGGACGAACATCTTGTTGATTGTTTTTCCCGTGAACTGCAGGACAAGGTGGAGAACTATTACGCCGATTTAACGCCGGCGCGGGTAAGCATTGCGGGGAAACCGTGGGGCGGCCAGGAAACCGCACGGACGTTTAGGTTCGAAATCCGGCCGGCTGACCGTTCAGTTCCGCGCGTCATTTTCATTAAATTGTGCCCGATTTTCCCGACCATGAACCCTGCGCTCCTGGAATATGAAACACTGCAAATACTGTATGACAAAATGCCCCTGGTCCACGACGATTGTCATGTTTCCCGTCCCCTCGATTATTATCCCGAGTTCAATGCTTATTCCATGGAATCCGTGGGTACCAGAAATTTCAAACCGTACTTGTTGAAAAATAATTCAAAGCGCCGGAGTGATTCCGCGCTCTCCGGCCTTTTCTCAATCGTGGCGGGCTCCGCACGCTGGTTATCGGCATTTCATGAAATTACGAGATCAAAAAAAAGCACTCAATTCGACCACAAGACGATTCTCGACGGCATTAATGAGGACTTCGACTATTTTTCTTTTAGAAAATTCAACTTCAGCAAAGACACGATCCGTCAACTGGACCAGGTGATGGATAACCTTGCTTTTCTTGACAATAAATACGACCTGCCATGCGCTAAGTGGCACTGGGATTTTACGCCGGGGCACGTTTATCTGGACAATAACAGAATTAGCGTGATCGATATTCTCGGGATTGATGATACGCCCATTTTCGAGGACATAGGCCGTTTTCTCGCGAGCATGACGGCCATCAATAACTTCCCCTTTTATCCCTTTTACGATTTTCGACGCGCCGAAGGGCCGCTGTGCGACAGATTCATGGAAACCTATTCAGCGATCACGGAATACGACAAGGAACGGTTTCTTTTGTTCACGCACATCTATACGTTGAAATATCTCATTATCTGGTTTTTCTCTCAACATCAGAGAGTGAGCAGAAAGGTGAGCCCCGTTGTCGGGACTGTTTTCGCCAACCTGAGACTCGTTCCCTTTTATGAAACACCACTCATGAATACCATGAACAAAATAAATGAAAAGTTGGAGAGCGTATCCCGCTCGTGAGTTAAACCATGTTATTTAAAACTGTTCTCATATCCATATTTTCCGATATCTGCAAGATCCAATCCCTGGTTCCGGCACTGTCGGCAATCATGTTTCAGAAAATCATGATTTTAATTCCTTTTGTCGGGCTGCTCTTTGCACCCGGGTTGGCTAAAAACATAATAAAGAGTTTTAACTCCTCCCGAGGAAAAGCATTACTGTTTCTGGTCGTCTGGATGGTGGTCTCGGTCCCTTTTTCCATCTATCCCACTGAAGGCTTCAGTTTCCTGACGGATCATCTATGGAAAATGCTGATTTCCCTCTGCCTCATTCTTGCTTATGGCAATACAGAGGAATCCCTCGATAAAATGATCTGGGCATTCATCCTCGCCGTCGGCATTTTTGGTGTAATTGCTTTAATCAGCAGCCACACGGGCAGATTTTCAGTAGTGACGGAATATGATCCTAATGAAAATGCGCTTCTTTTTGTGCTTGCGGTCCCTTTTATTTTCTGGAAAATGATGACATTGCGCGGGTTCAAGAAGATATTGATGGCATGCCTGTTAGGTCTTCTCGTGCTGGGAATCGTGGAAACGTCTTCGAGGGGAGGTTTTTTGGGGCTCGTCGCCGTTACGCTCGTGAGCGTCTATCAATACAAACGTGCAACCAACATAAATATCTTCAACTTTAAAATTGCAGCGAGCATTGTGCTAGTCATTGGCGTTTTGTACTTTGCGGGAGGCGAACAATATAAACAGAGGATATCGACGATATTCGATACGTCAAGCGAATATAACTATACATCGAGCAGCGGAAGGTTGACGATCTGGAAACAGGGCTTGTCCCTTATGGTTTTCAACCCTTTACTTGGTGTAGGCGTAGCTTCTTTTGAAACCGGTTTGGGGAGGACCTTCAGGATGGATGAGGGACAATGGCAAGCCGCGCATAATTCCTTTATCCAGGTCGGTGCTGAACTTGGTTTTCCCGGGTTAATTGCCTTTTGCTTCATCATACTGAGTACGATTGCACATCTTAGAAAGGCAGCTGCGGCGCGATATGTTCTGCATGCTCATGCTGGAGAAGATTCCCCGGAACAGCCGAAACAAAAGCTGAATCTTGGTCTTACCACGGCGTGTTCGTTAATCGGCTCGTGGACCGGTTTTATTGTAAGCGGTTCGTTGCTCTCCGTGGCCTATGGAAACCTTATCTTTTTTCTCATCGGCACATCATGGGCATATATAAATGTTGCAAACACTCCGCAAGAAAGGAAAGAACCGGTCCTGCCGGAGAAAGCCGTCACAAATGAAGCACCCGTTTTACGACAGGCAAACTCGGCAAGAGCCTCTCTGAAAAGATATGGCCACTTTCGTTAACATAATAGTTCAAAGTTTTCTGATCATCCTTATCGCCTATTTGGCCGTGAGCGTTTTGTATCATCTTGCTCTAGCCGCGTCTTATTTGCTGGTACGGAGGAAGGCGCAGACGCCCGCTCAACCTCGCACGAGGTTCGCTATCGTCGTGCCGGCCCATAACGAAGAACTGCTTATCGATAAATTCTGTAAAAACATCTTGCAGGTAGACTACCCAGCAAGCATGCGCGAGGTCTATATTATAGCCGACAATTGCAGCGACAGAACGGCTGAGATATGCAGCTCCTATCCCGTAACGGTATTGCGCCGTTTTAATAAGGCCGATACCGGAAAAGGATATGCGCTCAAATGGGCCTTTGAGCAAATTGATATGAGCGCGTTCGACGCTGTCCTGATTCTGGATGCGGACACAACAGTGGAGCCTGCAATTCTTCAAAACCTTAATACGATGATCTCTCACGGTTCTGAGGCTATCCAGTGTTACATCAAAGTTCCGAATCGCCATGAAAGCTGGTTTACCCAGCTGATTTATGTTTCTCGTACGATCAACAATATGCTTTATCATTTTGCCAAATATAAACTCGGTCTTTCCGCGTATTTAATGGGGACCGGAATGTGTTTTAAGACCAGTCTCTTGCAGGAACAGGCCTGGACTGCCTTTACGCTTTCTGAGGACTGGGAATATTTTGCCAAATTGATCGGGCTCGGGAAAAAGATTGATTTTGCCGTGGGAGCCGTTGTTCTGCAACAGGAATCACGATCGCTCAAACAGGCCACGACCCAGCGTTTGCGGTGGTCCAAAGGACGGTTTTATGTCATCAAAAATCTCGGGTTGAACCTCCTATTCCGGGGGCTGCGTGACAGGAATTGGACCATGGTAGACGCGTCCCTGGCGCTGTTGTTCCCTAACTGGTCGCTGCAGATAAATCTGATCCTTGTGGCTTTCTGTGTGAGTTTGGTGCTTCCCCCCTCTGTTGTCAAATCAGCGTCGATTATTCTGAGTCTTGCTATGCTCGGCGCACAGGGAATTATTCTGCTCATCGGGATGGCGCTTGCAGGGGACGTCTGGCAGGTATTCAAGGCAATCTTAATTGCCCCGCTTTTTCTCGTGTGGAAATTTATGATCGATTTTGTGAGCATGACCGGCATCTACCGCGGCAAGAAGTGGATACGGACTGAACGGCACATCCCGAACAATGAGTCAGAGAAAATTGAGTCCGCCAAAAGCATTCGGCAGAAATAATGATTAGAGAAAGAGGGAATGATAACATGAAAATCGGCATTGTAGGCTGCGGCCTGAATTCTGACTACCACATCAACTTCGCACGGTCCTATCCCGGCGCCGAGATCGTCGGCATCGTGGATAAAGATGCGCAAAAGGCAAATGAGTGCGCTCAAAAGTACGGCATCCCGGCAGTGTTTGGCTCCATCAAGGACCTCATCGAGCAGAAAAAACCGGACGTTATTCACATCGTAACTCCGCCGAAGACCCACGCTGCCCTGGCAAAAGAGGCGATTACGATGAAATGCAACGTCCTTGTTGAAAAGCCCCTGGCGCTCAGTCTTTCCGAGGCTAAGGAACTGTATGATCTGGCGGAACAATACGGCGTCAAGCTTTGTACCATGCACAATCATTTCTTCGATCCTTGTTTTTCCGGCGTCCATGAACGCGTTAAAAAAGGGGACTTCGGCAAGATCATGAACGTTGAGAGCTATTATGGTCTGAATACGCAAATTCCTGCATTCAGGGACTATCCGGCGCCAAACGTTCTTCCCTGGTTGTATACCATGCCGGGGGGGGTGTATCATGATTTCATGGCACACCCGCTGTACGTGATGCTCGATTACACGGGGAAGCCGAAAGAGATCAAGGTGATGCACAGGACCTGCGGTACGCTGCCCCACTGCATCCCGGACGAGCTCAGGATCCTGATCAACGGCGAGAAAGCCTTCGGGACGCTTACGTTCTCATTCGCGGCAAAACCGCATCTCCATTTCGTCAGGATCTACGGCACGAGCATGATGGCGGAAGTAGACTTCAATACGATGGTAAATGTGATGCATCCGCTCAGTTCGCTTCCCAAAGCCGCCCAAAAGGCGACGTACAACCTCGCGGAGAGCTGGCAACTGTTCAAATCAACGACATCCAATGTTGTCAACTTCGTACGGGGCAAGCTGAAGCCCTACCAGGGGATGCAGGTCCTCATTCACCGGTTTTACGATTTTCTCCAGGGAAAAGGAGAAATTCCCGTGACCCGGGAGCAGGCCCTTCTGGTTCTGGAAACGATGGATGAGATCTGGAGACAAGTGCCTCCGAAAACATTCGACTTCTCACCGATCGTTCCCGCGAAACCGTATGCTTTCAAGCAGAAGGAAAAGGTCCTGGTAACGGGCGGGACGGGCTTTTTGGGCAGTCAGCTGATCCAACGACTGATTGTGGAAGGTTATCCCGTGCGGGTTCTGGCGAGAAAATTGTCGAAGATCGACCACCTGAAAAACCTCGGAGTTGAAATCTTCTTCGGCGACGTGGCGGACCGTGTGTCCCTGTCAGCGGCGTTTGAAGGGATCAATCTGGTCATCCATGCGGCCGCTGACACGGCCGGAAACGCGAAAGCGGGAGAATTGAGCACCATCCAGGGCACGAAAAACGTCATCGATCTTTGCCGGCAGTTCGCGGTGAAGAAACTCGTTTATATCAGCTCCTGCAGCGTCTACGGCGTCGCAGATTACAAGAAAGGGGACTTGGTGACCGAGGAATCGTCTCTTGAGCGGTTCCCGGAACTCAGGGGACATTACTCCCTGGCAAAACTCAAAGCTGAACAGATCATTACCGAGGCCATGGAGGATGGGCGGCTGCCGATCGTTTGCCTCCGGCCCGGAACGTATTTCGGCCCCGGCGGCGACATCTTTACGCCCATGATGGGTCTTTCCGCGGGCCGCAAACTGTTTGCCATCATCGGACGGGGCGATTTCGTTCTGCCGCTCGTCAGCATCGACAACCTTGTGGATGCGATCGTTGCAGTCATGCAGAAGAGCGAGAGCAATGGGAGAATTTACAATGTCGTGGACGGCGAACTCCCGACCAAAAAACAGTATGTGGAGTCGTTCCTGAAAAGGCTTTATCCCAAGGCAAAATACCTCTACATACCCTACACTGTGTTTTACGGGATCGTCTATCTGCAGGAGATCATGGTCGGGATGCTGAAGAGGAACCCCTTTCTCACACGGTACCGCCTCGTGTCATCGCAGAAGAATATATCCTATGATGCATCCAGGATCCGGAACGAGCTGAAATGGACGCCGCCCTCCACCATGCGGGAAACGTACGAAAAAGTTATTGCCTACGAGTGGAACAAGGCCGCGGTCCGGAATTGAGACAATCCTATGTGCGGAATTTTCGGCGTAGCATCTGACAACGTAAAAGGCTTTCCCCTGGAGCAGGCAACGAACACGCTGTTCCACCGGGGGCCTGACGAGGGCGGGACCTATCACGACGACCATGTCGGTTTGGGACACCGGCGGCTCAGCATCATCGACCTGTCGTCAGGCCAGCAGCCCATGTTCAACGAAGACCGGTCGCAGTGCGTCGTCTTTAACGGGGAGATTTATAATTTCCTGGAGCTCCGGGACGAATTGATAGGGAAAGGGCATGTGTTCGCGACAAAAAGCGACACTGAAACCATTCTCCATGCCTATGAAGAATGGGGCGAACGCAGCGTCGAGCGTTTCCGCGGCATGTTTGCCTTCGCCGTCTGGGACAAGAAGCGAAAAAAACTGTTTCTTGCACGGGACCGGTTCGGCATCAAGCCGCTCTTTTACGCCGCCCGGAACGGACGGCTGTATTTTGCCTCGGAAATGAAGGCGATTCTTGCAAGCGGAGAGGTCGAGAGGGACATGGATGAGGAGGCGATCGCCTGTTATTTCACGCTCTCCTACATCCCGGCTCCGCTCACCATTTTCAAGGGTATCCGTAAGCTGCTGCCGGGTCACACTTTGACCTGGCAGGACGGCAGGTTTACGATCCGCAAATACTGGGACCTTTCCGTCGTTCCGGACAGGGGCAAGACGGAAAAGGAATTCATCAACGGATTCATGGACCTCTTGCAGGGTTCGGTCCAGGCCCATCTGGTCAGTGACGTCCCCCTCGGCGCCTTCTTAAGCGGCGGGATAGATTCGAGCGCCGTGGTTGCTATGATGAGCGCCGCCAACAAGGGCCGGGTCAATACGTTCTCCATCGGGTTCGGCGGGGACACCGGCGGCTACCTGGACGAACGGTGCTATGCCAGAATGGTCGCAGAGCGGTACGCGACCAACCATCACGAGTACGAAGTACTGCCGGAACCGCAGGGCATCGTTGAAAAGATCGTTCGATCCTTCGATGAGCCCTTTGCCGATGATTCCGCCATTCCTTCCTATTATGTGTGCAAGATAGCGCGGGAAAACGTCACGGTCGCCCTGTCCGGCCTGGGCGGCGACGAGGCCTTTGGAGGGTACGAGCGTTATCTCGGGTTCAGGCTGCGCGGGCTGTATAACCGGTTGCCTGGCTTCGTACGCGGGAGCCTCATTCAAAAGTTCGTCGAAGGATTGGCTGAGAGGCCTGATGGACACTACACGATAAACCACATGAAGCGCTTCGTCCGTTCGAGCGCTTTGTCCGCTGATACCGCCTACTTCGGCTATATTTCGCGGTGGAATCCTTCACTACAGGGGTCCTTGTTCTCCGATGCCGGACGGTTTCAGAAACACCACGAGTCATGCAAGGAACTCATGCTCGGCTATTTCAACTCTCCCCAGGTGCAGGACACCCACGACTCATTAAACAGGGTCCTCTACTGCGACATCAAAACCTATCTGCCCGACGATATCCTGACAGTGACCGACAGGATGAGCATGTACCACGCCCTGGAAGTGAGGGTCCCCTTCGTAGACCACAAAGTGCTCGAATTCTGCTCCACGATCCCTCCTGAAATGAAATTGAAATGGTTCAGGAAAAAATATCTTCTCAAAAAAGCGGTGGCGCCGCTTTTGCCGAGAGAGGTCATCGACCACCGGAAACAGGGCTTCGTGGGGCCTATGACGCGCTGGCTCCAGACAGACTTGAAACAATATGTGCTGGACACACTAAATGAGAAGAACCTGAACAAGCACGGCCTCCTGAACGCCCAGACCGTGAAAAGGATCACGGACGAACATTTCAGCGGGAAGGAGATCCATGACACGCTTATCTGGTCGCTCGTCATTTTCCAGAAATGGTTCGACGCCTATTCCGGAAGACCGGAGCTTCCGGAAGTGCACAGCCCGTCAGGACGGCATGATGAAGGAAGGGCAGCGGTGAACGGCATGGAGCACGTCCCGTTGTCAAGGACCAGCGGCGTATGAGCAATGATATCGGAAAAAAGACCCGTTCGAGCATGTACTGGAATCTGTCGTTCAAGATTCCCTACGAAGTATTCCGTTTCGGCGTCTCTATCGTCGTTGCGAGATTGTTGGACCCCAAGGACTTCGGGATCGTATCCATTGCGACGATGATCATATTCTATTCCAATACGCTGACCAATTTGGGTTTCAAGAGCGCGCTCGTGCAGCGGAAGGAAATCACAGACGAGCACATCAGCTCCGTCTTCACTGCGGACCTGACGATTTCTCTTTTCATGGCCTGCCTGTTCTATTTTCTGGCGCCTGCAATTGCCGCCTTCTTTCATTCGCCGGAGAGTGTCCCGGTGATACGGGTAATGTCGCTTACCTTCGTGATAACCACTTTTTACGACCTGCCGTATACTCTTTTCCGAAGAGAACTTAACTTCAAGGTCGTTACCCTCGTCGATACCGTCAAAGAAACATGCATGTCCACCATTACAGTGGTACTTGCCTACCTTGGCTTTAAATACTGGTCGATCGTATGGGGGCAATTGGTCCCGCTTTCGCTTGCCGCCATCTATTTGATTGTGAAGATGGAGCGGAAACCCGCGCTGTCGTTCAGGTACAGTGCATTAAAAGATTTGTTCAATTACGGTGTTTGGAGTTTTGTCCGTTCGCAACTCTATTTCTTCAGCACCCGCCTGGATCGATTGATCGTGGGGAGATATTTAGGCACGTCAATCCTCGGCATCTATGATAAATCCAAAAGCCTCAGCCAGATGCCGACCGAGAGCATTTCATCGAACATCAATAATGTTCTGTATTCATCATTCAGCCGCATTCAGGATAAAAAAGACGAATTAGTCAACATGCTCAAGAAAAGCATAGTCCTTACGTCGGTCATCAATTTCCCCATTTTCGTAGGGTTGTATGCGATCGCTGACCATTTCGTCCCAATCATTCTGGGAGAAAAATGGAATGCCATGATCATTCCCTTAAAGATCATGTGCATCAGCGGGATATTTGCTTCGTTCTCCGGCCTGTTCCTGACCGCGGCCGTGAATATCGGTAATTATCAAAAATACACGGTCCGGTTGATGATAGCGACCGGTCTGCTCTTCATCCTCTGGCTCGTCCTCGTCAGATGGGGGATTGTCGCGGTTGCTCTGGGGGCGGTGATATACGCCTTAGTGACGTTTTTCATTGGCATCGGTATCATCCGGGAAAAAATCCCGCTTTCCTGGAGGGATTTTACAAATTGCGTTGTTCCGGCTCTCATCGGCTGTGCCGTCATGCTGCTGTGCGTGAAATCTATCTATGCATTGTTCATCACTCGCTATACATTGATGAATCTCATTGCAATCGTTTCTGCAGGCGCTTTGACCTATGCGGCCGTCATGCTGATGATTCCCGGCAGCGCGCTCGAAAGCCTGCGGTCATCACTCAAACGCGATTTGAATACTGCGTGGGCAAAATTCAAGAATACATGTGCGTCCTCGTTGTCTTCGAGCTAAGGAGGCGGCAGTTATGAAAAGAATATTGTTTATCGAATCAAATAGAGATGGAACGGTCGGAGGTTCCTATTACAGCCTGCTGTATTTGATGCAGGGGCTGAATAAATCCAAATACGAACTGCACATTATATTCTGTCAGGATAACATGCTGGTCCCTGAATTCAGAAAAGTGACGCCTCATGTCTACATCAATAATTTCGGCCCTTCACAAAGCATCCCACTCAAAACCCCCGCAGATGTAATAAAATGGCCTTATCGCGTAATGGACAAACTGCTGCTGAAGCAATTTGCCCTAAAAAAAATCATCGACGAGATAAAACCCGATCTTGTTCATTTAAACAATGGCTATGCCTGTATGCACGAATGGATGCTGGCTTGCGCTTTATGGGGCATAAAAATTCTGGCGCATGACCGCGGCACTGAATATCCATGTAACAGTCAAACGAAATTGTTTGTCCGTCTTGTTGACGTGATTATGTGCGTAAGCGACAGTTTTAAAGACAATGTCGTGCGACAGCACCTGAAGCCGAAAAGAATAAGAAGAGTCTATGACGGCATCAGGGTCGATTCATTTAATGACATCAATCCCACGGAAGTCGATAAGGTTAAAAGAGAGTTTGGCATTGAAGACGGGCAATTTGCGGTCGGCATAGTCGGCAACATCATACGATGGAAAGGGCAGCTCGTAGTTTTACAGGCAATTAAGCAAGTAAAAAAAATAATCCCTGATATTAAGTGCCTCATTATCGGTAAGGTGGCGCAGCGCTCAGAAGACTATAAAAAAGAACTTGATACCTATATTCGGGACAATAACTTGGGGGAAAACATAATTTTCACCGGCTTCAGAACTGATATCCCGAACATCCTGAGTGTTTTAAATATATTAATCCATGCGTCCGTCGACCCCGAACCATTTGGCCTGGTTGTCCTGGAGGGGATGGCTATGCGCAAGCCGGTCATCGCGACAAATTTGGGAGGTCCCGCAGAAATTGTGGTCCAGAACGAAACCGGTTTGCTGGTCCCTTTGAACGATCCGGAGAGTATGGCTGATGCAATCGTTTATTGCTTGTCGAACAAAGATAAAGCACGTGAAATGGGGGAACGAGGCCGACAACGGTTTGTCGAAATGTTCAGCAGTGATAAAATGGTCGAAGAAACCGAGAAAGTTTACGAAGAGATCTTTCAGCAAAAAGAGTTGCCGCGGTCATACGCTAGGCAGCAAGTCCGATCAGGAAAGCTTTAAGCAAGTATTGTTGTCAGTCCTTCCAATAACTGATTGATGTTCATTAACTCACAATTGTCGTTCGAGAGAGAGGAAAGGGCAAAGAAAATGCACTGCAAAACAGACTTGATAAAAGGTTTTTTATTTATCACAATCGTTGTAGGCGGAATCGTTCTTTTTTCGGCGCTATCGAATGCAGCGACCTACTATGTTTCGCCCAATGGAAATGCGGCATGGTCCGCATGTACTAATATCAATAACTCCTGCTCCTGGCAGACAGCTATGGCAAATGCCGCAGCAGGAGACACGGTTTACTTCCGCGGCGGCACCTATGACCCCGGGACAAGCTGCCCATCAACGTGGGAATATATAGGAATCGCGCCTAAAAACTCAGGCACTGCTGCAAATCCAATAACATTTAAAGCGTATGCCGGTGAGAACCCTGTCATCAAAAGCTGCCCTAATTCCATGCCGGCTTTCGGTGCAAGGGATGTGTCCTATATTGTCTGGGACGGATTTTCCGGCACAACGATCGATAATGCCGGGGAGGTCTGGCTATTTTTGTATTGGAACTCAACGGGAAGCGTAGTCAAGAATTGCAAATTTATGGGGAACGCACGCACCATCCCCGACAATACGGCACCCATAAGGATTGAACAATCCGCTAATAACGAGGTTTCGAATAATTTCGTCCAAGGAATGACCGGCAATTCGAATGCCGTCAATGCTGCGGCTATCTGGCTTTTTGATGCTAAAGGAGCGAAGGTTCATAACAATACTATTTATAATTGTATGAACGGAGTTATGCAAAAAACAGGCCCAAATGTTAACAACGAAATATATAAAAACTTTTTTTATTCTATTACAACAAGTGGGATAATGCTGAACGACGAAGCAGTCGGTGGGAGCGGCGATCTAGTATACCAGAACGTGCTGGTCAATAATGGTTATATCGCAATAGATGTTTACCCTAATTCCGGGGCTGGCGAATACCAAACTAATTATCAGATTTATAATAACACGATATACGGAAAAGGGACTGGGATAGAAGTTGGACCAAGTGCACGAACAAATCAAATCTGGAATAATATAATTCAACTAGTATCCGCTAGTAGTCCACTCGTACGGTATTATACTGGCGACTCCATGCCCTCCTACAGCAACTATAACGATTTCTATAGTTCGGGCGGGGTGTGGAATCTAAATTATGCGACGGATTATTCTCCACTAGCAGCGTGGACAACCGCTACCGGCCTGGACGCCAATTCAGTCACGACGGATCCGCAGTTCCTGAAGCCCGGTGGAACGAATGTCGCAGATTACAAGCGCAAGTCTTACCCTGCAAACGGCCAGGCTGGGACCGTCATGGGAGCTTACATCAAGGGAAATGAATCCATCGGACGGATTCCTCCACCGGCCAATTTGAGATAGCAAATGAAAGCTTTGAACGCTTGATATCCAGCTGGTTTGTATGAAGCTTGCGGAAAGACAATGACTCGTATCTTAAGATGCCTCAACGTGAAGTCTGCAAGCGGAATTTTAGGAGGTTTGATCGTGAAAAAGAAAGCCATACTCCTATTCGTAACTGCGGCCTTCCTGCTTTCACCGGGAACCGGCTCCGCTGCGATGCTTTTTCAAGAAAAGTTTGATGATGCTAATTTCGTGCAGCGGGGTTGGTATGACAGTACAACGTTAAAGCTGTCTTCAATAGAACACATCCCGGGAAGCACCGGTTCCGTTGAGTACCATTTTCTGAAGGGAGCTCTCACTCCTGAAATATCGGGAGACGCAATACGAAAGAAATTTACGGAAACCGACGCAGTCTACGTCAGTTATTATGTTAAGCACAGCCCTAACTGGGTCGGCTCCGGCTTGCCCTACCATCCCCACGAGTTCTACCTTCTCTCAAACTTGGATGGAGGCGCATGCGGAGATTATTGTGGCTTGTCCGTCGACCACCTGACCGCTTACATAGAAGAAAACAGCGGTAAGCCGGTGATGGCGATACAGGACGTTCTGAATATCGATCAATCGAAAATAGGGCTCGATTTAACGAACACTACAGAGCAGCGTGCGGTGGCGGGGTGTAATGGCTATAGTCAGGCAGATGGTTCCGATCCTGAAGATTGTTATTCCGCGTCAGGTGGCTACCGGAACGACAAGACATGGAGGACATCCAGCACGTATTTCCAAGACGTTGCGGGGCCGTATTATAAGGGAGATTGGCACTATGTGGAAGCCTATGTCAAACTTAACAGCATTGTGAATGGAAAGGGTGTGGCAGATGGCTCGCTCCAGTACTGGTTGGACGGTAATTTGCTCATGAGCCACAATAACGTGCTTTTCCGCACAGGACAATATCCAACTATGAAATTCAACCAGTTCGTCATCGCTCCGTACATCGGAGACGGGTCGCCCGTTGATCAGTCTCTGTGGATCGATGATCTGACCGTTGCGACGTCAAGGCCGACCGGCACTGTATCGAACAACACGATATTGTCTCCGCCCCAAAACCTGCGCAAACAATAGCGGGCAGGCCACCTGCCAGAGACTCTTGACTATGGGCGACCCTCTGCAAAGGGGGAAATCGATGAGGGAGCGTAAACCCTTATTTTAATCGTTATTCAAAAGCGTGTCCTGGATTTTCCAGAACCGCAATTACAACTGGTGTAGAGAATCCATGGCCCTACGAATGAACATCCGGGGGGAGCAGGTCAAATGGTGAAAAGAAATACCATAATGCCAAAAGTCGCTCATTTCATTGATAGTCATGACTCCGGTGGGGCAGAAACCCTTGTCGTCGAGATCTGCAGAAAGATCGAAACCCACGGCTTTTCGCCTGAGGTGTATCATTTCGGCAACCCGTGGCTGGAGGAAAAATGCCTGGAATATGGAATCCCCTCGCAATTTGTCCCGGGACACAGATGGTACAAATCCGCAGGTACACTTCCCCTGTTTATCCCTGTCTTTGCGAGATTCCTGAAAGAGCGGCGCGTTGATATTTTACATTCTCATCTGTTCGGGCCAGTGACCGGAGCCTGCTTCTCGGCGTATTTTGCGGGAATACCTCATATCGGAACGCTGCACGATATTTATACCATCGAAGCGAAGAAGAGGCGGGTCCGGTACATTCAACTCTCGTCATTATTAGGCACGCGGCTCGTTACCGTTTCACACCAGATGAAAACCTATCTCACCAATCTGGGGAAATTCAAAGACAGTGCCTTGCAGACCATAGTAAACGGTATGGATCTGGACAAATTCAACCTTTCCTGCAGCAGAGAGCATTATCCGGAACTCGGTCTCGACCCCCAAGATGTCGTGCTGATCTGCGTCGGCAGGCTCGAAAAAATAAAGGGACATGACGTCCTTCTTAAGGCGTTTGGCCTACTGCGGCCGGGGAGACACACAAAGCTGCTCATTGTCGGAGACGGCCCTTGCAAACAGGAGATAGAACAGCAAATCAGCGAAAGAGGTTTACAACAGAACGTCAGGATGCTCGGACAGCGTAACGATATCCCCAATCTCTTGAACCTAAGCGATTGTTTCGTTCTTTCCTCCCGTTCGGAGGGCCTTTCCTGCAGCATCATTGAAGCCATGGCCGCGGGACTTCCGGTGATTGCTACCGATGTGGGCGGGAACAGCGAACTGGTCCTGCACGGAAAAAACGGCTATCTTGTCCCGCCTGATCATGCCGGAATCTTGTCCCTCCGGCTGCAATCCGTCATAGACGATACGGCGCGACGAAAAAAATTCGGAGAAATGTCGCTGCAGTTTGCCAGGGGACAATATTCGCTCGATGCCATGATCGGGAAGTACGCAGATAATTATAATGCAATGATTGAAAAGAGGAGGGGACATTCCCGATACGGCGTGAAGCAAAGATTGGGGAGAAAGCAACTTTCCGGAGATCAACTGTGAAATATTCGATACAGCCGAACGATTTGATCAGGAAATTCCGGTGCGACGACAATTGGACTTCATCCTTGCGCTATGTGTTTGCACTGATACCGGTACTTATTCTGACGTTAAAGATAAAGTATTCCCTCCTCATTTTGACTGCCACAATGGTTGTATCTCACAATCTGGGAAGATTTGGAGATGATGCCCTGGGATTTTGGGAAAAATTAACGTTCTTTCAAAGCGATATGTTACTCGGTTTCATCCTCTTCCCGATCTGCTATCTGTGCATCATCCGGATATTGCCGGGCGGATATCGCGCATTGATTGCTGTCGTTCTGAATATAAGTCTTTTTTTCATGCTCTTCGCAACGTGGCAGTGCTATTTGCAGACGGGACAGTATTATTCCTCGTCCACCTTGCGCGACTCCCTTTGGTGGGGGTGGCATCATCCCGAGTTCATCGGCCAGTATGTTTCCAAGAGCGGCATTGCGGAGATTTCGTTGGCCGTCGTATTTATCTCCGGGATGACACTATGGGCGGCCCTGCGCGACAAAAGGGGCGCCGTCCCGCATAATCCGAAGCGATGGCGCTACGGGGCCGTTGGGTACTTCGTACTGGTTGTATTAATTACCTTGGCTCCATCTATAGCCTCATCCCTTCCTTCGACACAATATCATAAAAGTATTTTCATTGTGGCGACAGATTCCCTCCTGGGGATCAGAGCAGAAAGCATTTTAGCCAAGAAGTACAGCCAGTTGGATTCCGGGGAGTTGTTGAGGCGTTACCGGGAGCTTGTTCATGCCCCGGCCTGGGAAAAGAACCCTCGTTATTGGGCCAAGGCTGAAGGATACAATGTATTGTTTTTTATATTTGAAACCGCACCTGCGCGGGTGCTCCACCTGGACGGAGGTCTCCAGGATCTGCCGGTCCTGCGACGGCTGCGGAAACAGGCATTTGTCGGCTTGGAGCATTACACTACTTACCCGTATACAAACAGGGCATGGTTTTCCATTTTTACTTCACTCTACCCATCGAGTCTGAATGATAATTTTGCGGACCGGCCGGGTAGACACTTTCCCGGCATGATCCATGACTTGTCTGACATGGGATACGTTACGAAGGTCTATTACACACCAAATGTTACGGATGCCGCTTTGTTCCAATCCCTGGGGTTCCGGTTCCAGTATTTTCAGAAAAGAATGCTGCCAGAGGAATTGCCCAAAGACACCAAGGACCTGTCGACCGAAAATGTTGAAAAGGTGAGAATAGCGGAAGACCGGGCGACTCTGCGTATTTTAGAAAAAGATTTGGAAAAATGGCTTCAGGAAGAGCAAAAGTTTTGTGTCGCGATCGGTCCCCAGATCGGCCATGCTCCGTGGCTGAAGCTGCAAAGCACGGGAAGCCACGACGACCTGATTGCTCGAGGTCATGAAACTATCAAATTGCAAGACAAGTGGTTGGGTGAACTGGTAAACATTCTTCAGAAGCACGACCAGTTGGATAGGACGATCATCGTCGTAGTCGGTGACCACGGCGTGCGCACGAAACAGGAAGACCCGAGCTTCCAGGGCGGCATGATCGACGAATATTCCTTCCATGTCCCGCTGCTTATTTATGCGCCGCGAGTCCTTCACTCTACGGTCACAATCCCGTGGGTGACATCGCACATCGATATTGCTCCTACCGTATCGGATCTGATGGGTATTACTGCTGACAGAAGCATGGAACAGGGGTCTCCACTCTGGGAACGCCAGTTGCGGGACCGCGTCACGTATTTTTTTGCCAATTCCTATTTGGGGGCCGACGGATACACGTATGAAGGACAGTATTATATGAAAAACCAGGTGGCAAATGTGGTGTATAATAATGAGAACCTGAAATTCGGGCTGAACAACCTTGTTCCTGACAAAACAGCAGCGTACACGCAGATAAACAATACTATCCAGCACATGGTCGCCCTGCAGGAGGCACTGGGGAAAAAAGTGGGAGAACGGCAGCCGTAAAAGAGTCTCTCCGAAAAGATAGTGGCAAAACAAGATGAACTCAGGGAAAGAATTGATAAAGACCATCGCCGGGTTTTCCTTTAAGAATCTGTTGACGGTTCTGCCGCGCAGGAAAGATCTCAGGCTTATTTTTATGTATCATCGGGTAGTGGAAAAGCTGCCGGCCGGACTCCATGATCCGGCTTTGTTTGTCACGGCGAACACGCTGGAGATGCACATTCGGGAAATAGCACGACAATTTGAAATCGTACCGATTGATGACATCATTACAGCTGCCGGCAGGGGGAAAAGGTTATGTGCGTTTACGTTTGATGACGGCTGGCATGATAATTATGATTGTGCTTTTGCGGTTCTCAAAAAGTATCGCGTGCCCGCCACGATTTTCATCCCGGTCAGCATGGTGTCGTTGCAGCAGACCTTTTGGTTCCAGAATCTCTGGGAATTGGCTTCCCAGGTCGTTTTGCATGACCACCGTGAACTTTTTATAGACTATTTTCGAAGTCACGCTCCTTCCTGGCGCCAAACGGGCATTGGACTTGAACAGATCTACGATTTGGCAAATGAGCTGAAAAAGCTGCCGGCAAAGAAGCTGGACACAATCGTGCTGAAGGGGTATGAACGGTTGGGAATCAATCCGTCCACATCGGACACTGTCATGAAATGGGAGCAAATCCGTGAGATGGGCCGGTTCGGAATTACCTTCGGCTCCCACGGATTACATCACAATATTCTCACGCAGCTCGCTTATGATGCCAAATGCGAAGAAGTGGCCAAATCCCTCGATGTCCTGCGCCACGCCGACGTTGCCGTGACCCCCTTCTTCAGCTATCCGAACGGGAATTGGGACGCTGAAGCGGTATCCCTTGTCAAACAGGCGGGCTACAAGGGCGCAGTGACGACCGAGCTCGGGTTCAATGCGCCGTCAACGAACCCTTACCTGCTGAAACGTGTCGCTCTTCATGAAGATATCAGCCACACCTCGTCATTGCTGTGGTTCAGGACATTTCAGGCGCTTATAGCACGGCAATCCGTGTAAGGTTCATAGACATCACCAGATATGAAGATACTGCATATTATTGACAGCTCCGGACTCTACGGCGCGGAGATCATGCTGCTGAATCTGATGGAGGAACAGCGGAGGATGAATCTTACTCCGATGCTTGTAAGCTTATGTGATTTGTCCGATCAGAACAACGAGATGGCCGAAGAAGCAAAAAAGAGGGACTTGACGGCCCTGCAATTCAAAATGAAAAGGGGATACAGCCTAAATAGTGCGATTAAGTTGGTGCATCTCGCACAGGAAGCGCATGTCGCCATTATCCATAGCCACGGATATAAGGGAGATATTTTAATCGGATCGCTGCCCAAACATATCAGAAGAATTCCCATGGTACGCACTCAGCACGGCAGGACATCGACAAAGAAACTATCCAAAATATGGTTCTATGAGGTCTTAGACTGTCTGATCATGAGGAGAATGGCAGCGGTTGTTCGCGTGAACAGGGCTGAGGTGCGACAGCAAAGCGTTAATTGTCTTCCAGACGCTCATTCCTGTATCATTGAAAACGGTATTCCCGAGTTGCAGTTTGATCCGCAAGCAGTCTTTCGTTCCGATCCTGCAGTGTATGAATTCTGCAAAGATGGTTTTGTGATCGGGACGATAGCACGGCTATCGGAGGAGAAGGGGCTTATCCATCTTATTAACGCGCTCCGCATCCTTTCACAGCATAATACCACGGTGAAGGCAGTCATCATCGGAGAAGGGCCGCAAAGGCAATCCCTGGAAGCAATGGTGAACGACGCCGGCCTCGCCGGCAAGATACTGTTCGCGGGTTACCGGGATTATGCCTATAACTACCTCCCGTATTTTCGCGTCTTTGTTCTCCCGTCGCTTACGGAAGGTCTGCCCATCACGATTTTAGAGGCCATGCAGGCAAAAGTTCCGATCATTGCTTCACGGGTGGGTGGAATACCCGCGGTCCTGGAAAATGGGAAAACGGGGATCCTTGTCGAACCGGGAAATCCGAATGCATTGGCAGATGCTATCAACCAGGTACGGTCCGATCCACAGGGTTCGATGCAAATGGGAAAGCGCGCACGTGAAACCGCCTTAATAAAATATTCAAGCAGGCGGATGGCACAGGAGTATCAGCGTGTTTACGATACGATTTTACGGAAGGGGGGGGATACGAATGATTAAGATTGCCTTTCTGAGTTGCTGTTTCATGGTGGTTTATCCCTATGTTGTGTATCCTGTTTTACTGAAAATACTTTCTCTCTTCCGCCACATGGACGTTTTGAGCAAAGATAGTATGCCTCGGATGACCGTGATCATTTCGGCCTTTAACGAAGAGGAGGTTATTGCAAAAAAAATCGAGAACACGTTGGCACTCGATTATCCGAAAGAGAACGTCGAAGTAATCGTCGTGTCCGACAATTCCACGGACAGAACGGACGAAATAGTCAAGCGCTATGAAAGCAGTGGAGTGATTCTGCTGTCCCAGCCTGTCCGGAAAGGGAAAACCGCCGGGCTGAACGATGCAGTTCGGAAAGCGCGGGGAAAGATCCTCGTGTTTTCCGACGCTGATTCGATGTACGAACCAAATGCTTTGAAAATAATCGCCGGCTCGTTGGCGGGCGACAGGCGCATCGGGTTGGTGACCGGCAGTACCAATTATGTCTCCGAGGGGCAAGGTAAAATGGTCGTGACGACCAGCATCTATGCCCGTTTGGAACGATTCATCAAAAAGCATGAAAGTCTGGTTGGCTCCTGCGTGGGCGCCGACGGGGCCATCTTCGCCATGCGGAAATCCCTCTATAAGCCGCTTCAGGCTGACGACATCAATGACCTGGTTCTTCCTTTAAAGGTTGTCAAACAGGGTCGCAGGGTCGTATTGCTCGAACAACTGACGTGTTCGGAAGCCCCGGCCCTTGATGAGAGCGGTGAGTTCAGGCGGCAGGTACGGATCACCAATCGAACCTTAAGGGCGCTTTTCAGGCACGCCGAACTGATGAATGTGATCAAATATCCGCTTTTCAGCTTTGAAGTCGTCTCTCATAAGCTGTTAAAGCTGAGTGCGCCGTTTTTTATACTTTCGTTGTTACCCCTGAACATCCTCTTGCTTGACCGGGGGCGGGGCTATTACGCAATTTTATTTGCTCAGATAGTTTGCTATGGATTATGTCTTATCCGGCTATTGCGGGACCGCGATGAAAAGAAGCATGCTCTATTCGGTTTTATGTACCATTTCATCATGGTCAACGTGTCAATACTGGTCGGGTGGACTAAATTTTTGTCCGGCAACAAAAGCGTCATGTGGAATCCTCAAAGACAGTGACGCTCTTGTGAAATTGTTCAGCTACCAATGACAACACACTACGCACGGCAGAGGTGCGGCTAAAAAAGAGTATAACATCTGAAGGTTCGGGGGTATCGGTTGTGGAAAATGAGCGTTGCATAGATGCAGTCTGTAAAATGAGTCCTTCAACAACCGGGCAGGAGGACGTTTTGCGATGAGGACATTGATTGCTCTTTCTGCTGTCCTGACACTTATGCTCTCTTGCTCTGGCGGAAGTGGTGGTGGCGCCGGTAGTGGCAACGGCAGCGGAGCAGGGAATACACCGCGCTACAGTGTGGGCGGTGGTCTATCGGGACTTACGGGGACGGTAACCCTTCAAAACAATGGTGTTGATGACCTTTCAATAGTAACAAATGGTCAGTTCACGTTTCCTTCCTCTCTTACAGAGGGGGCGGCATATGAGGTAACGGTTAAGACACAGCCTCCCGGCCAACTCTGCACTGTCGTGAACGGCACGGGCACGATTTCAGGGGCAAATGTGACCAGTGTGACGGTAACTTGCAATGCGGTCATGAACTACAGTGTAGGCGGTTCACTAACGGGTTTTTCACAGACGGTCGTCCTGCAAAACAATGGTGTTGATGACCTTTCAATAGTAACAAATGGTCCGTTCACATTTTCTTCCTCCCTGGCGGATGGGGCGGCATACGAGGTAACAGTTAAGACACAGCCTCCCGGCCAAATCTGTATTGTTGGGAACGGTACGGGTACGATTTCAGGGGCAAATGTGACCAATGTGACTGTTACCTGCAATACGGCCTACAGTGTGGGCGGCGTTCTATCAGGGCTTACGGGGACGGTAACCCTTCAAAACAATGGTACTGATGACCTCACCATAGGAACAACAACTGGTTCGTTCAATTTTTCTGCTTTGGTTGCAGATGGGGCATCATATCAAGTAACGGTTAAAACGCAGCCTCCCAATCAAGTCTGCACCGTGGGGAACGGCGCCGGCTTGATTTCAGGGGCAAGTGTGACCAATGTGACTGTAACCTGCGAGGCGGCGTTAGCATGGGATGCACCGGTTTCAGACATAGATGGTTCCCCCGTGACCGGCGTGGCGGGCTATAGGATCTATTATGGCACGAGTCCCGGTGTTTATACCGGTTCAATCGATGTTGGTAGTACTCCGCGATACGCGATCGCGGATTTTTCAGCGGCCGTCCCTCCTGGGGCGTACTATATCAGTGTAACCGCCTATGATGCCGACGGGACGACCGAAAGCTCTTTTTCAAACGAAATAACCATGACAAATAACTGAACAGTGGGGTCATGCAGTAGTGCGGAAACAGCTTCGGGCGGGAAGAGCAATGATCAACGAGTCAAATGGTATCGCAAAAAAAGCGAAGCATTGGTCGATGCTTCGCTCCCGTACGTCCTCCCCTTGAAAGCGCAAGGTGGAAATAATTTTGGTTACGTTCCTGCTCTTGCTGACTTCCTTAGAGATTTTGACTTATTTCGTTGGAATAGACGCTTTCGTTTCCAGCAGTATCATAGGCAGTCACTGCGATATAGTATAAACCCGGGACCGGGACCGATGCGGAAAGAGTAGCCATCTGGATCGAGGTCGAATTTCCCACATCTATCGATGCGGTATATGTGCCTGATACAGTCCCATAATATATTTTGTAGCCTGCAACGTCAGTAGCGGGCGAACCGTCGGTGTTCGATGTTGGCGCATCCCATGTCAATCTCCCGGCTACGTTGCCGCCTCCGTTAGAACTACCCGTTCCATTATTCGAAGATGAACCGCCTCCTCCGCACCCTGCAAGGATCATAATGAGTATTGCGATGAACGTCAATGAAGATATTCGCTTTGACACTTTTCTACTCTCCAGCAAAATCGAATAAGGTAATATGAGTCTCTCCGACAGACACTAGGCCAACTTTAATGATTATCGCCCGAAGCCCTTTTTTGCTACGCTGCTCACCCCTGTTTTTACACGTTCCCTAGAGCTTGCATCCCGTCTTAGCGGACATGCGTGTACGCAGCATGTCTCGAATGTCCATTTTATAGATACCGTGGGAAAATGATGTGATTAATATCACAAAAAGCGAATGAAAAGTCAGGCATATAAACGAGATCACTGGAGTACGCACCGTATGCTGGCATGACGCTGGCCTACAACAGCTTCTTCATCTCGGCCAGGACATTGTAATAGTTATCTCTCATCCACTTGGGGTTATGGATTAAATAATTGTATTTTATCTGAGAATCAAAATGAAAGAGCCAGTATACAAGGGTATACGGTACCAACGAGTCCTCAGGGCATCCAAAGATGGATCCATACTTCCGCACGATCGCCTTCTCTGAATCGGATAAATTATTTTTCAGCAAAATGTCAGTCACCGTATGTCCTAATTCCAGGTCGTTGTAATTATTGTATGACGATTCAATCAAGTTGACCAGGTCGATCAGGATAGGGCGTTGCTGCTCTGCATTATCCCAATCGATTATACCCTGTATGGTATAATCGTTCGGATCGATCAATATATTAGCGACGCTGTAGTCTCCGTGCTTATGAGCCAGAGCGAGACCCGGACCGATGAAACTGCTCCGCAGCACCGTGTCGATCTTATCGAAGGCAAGCTGATCGTTTTCGCCTATGCGTCTTACTCGTTCAATGACGTCCCCAATGGATTGCATATAATCAGCCTCGCCCCACGTAGTCCGTTTTAGCGTGGCTTTATGTAAGCTCACGATAAAATCCAGGGCATTATTCATTATCCTGTCTTTAATTGTTTCATCGTTTCCCATTCGGCTGGCTTGTATGCCGCGCATTTTATCTTCAAGGTAGACAGTCTGGCCAGCGATGGCATGCTTTCCGCGCGGTCTCGGTATAAGTCGATTGATTCCTCCCGTTATCGCGCAGTCATTATGGAGACTTGATAACATGTCGTAATTTTTTCTGTTCTGGGACTCTGCAACATCGTCGATGGCGATTTTCACGATGAATCCGTTCGTTGGATCGTTCTTCTCGACAAGGTCCAAAACAACATTCCCTTTCATCATGGTGTGATATCTGTTTAACTCATATCTTTTCCCAAATTCACCGGTTACTATGCTTAAAATTGTTTGGACAAAATTATCTGTCTTTCCATTTTTTTTCCCGGCGACGATGCCGAAAGAAGGACATAAGTATTTACTATTGTAAAGTTTGCTCTTGATCCTTTCCTTTACAGACCCCCGGCTGATTTGCCGCGAATTATTTTTATCAAAGAATAGTATTTCATGGAACAACCGGTGATCAGGCTTCAGAGAATAAAAATTAAAATGTTCAAAGCCGCACCGTTTTAGGATTTTTTTTAAAGCAGGATAAGAACGGGAATAGTATGGAGAACGCCCTCTCCCAGTGAGAAAGGAGAAAAGACTCGCCAATCGTCGCGGCACGAGTGAAGATTGCATCAGATTTGTAGGATTGTGGGAAGAGGTGGTGAAATTGCCGTAATTGAATCTGTTATCAGTCGCTAAATAAAGGGTTCCATTCGTTTTAAGCATTCGATTGATTTCATTTAAAAAATTAACCTGGATATCCAGGGGACCCGACGCGAGCCATGGTTCTGCCGATGTTGCCAGGTCTTTATGTAATTCTCTTTCGTCGTTGACACCCGCATCTTGCGCCATTAAAGGAACCTGTTCAAACACACCATTTACGGAAATGAGATCGAAAAAATCTGTCGGAAACGGCAAATACTTTGTATCACCGCCGGCAATGATGTTGACATTGTCGATGCAGTTTTGTTTACATCTTCTTTGTACCAGCATGAGGTTATCCAAAGCCGTGTCCATCACAAAAACATTCCGAAAGGACCTGCGAAGATTTAACGATGTAATACCTGTACCACAGCCGATTACCAATGCGTTGTCCCCATGCGATAGGTCCGTTAAATACTTCCAGCCGGCTTGCATTTCTGCAAAAAACATCAGAGCATATTTGGCTCTGGCAACATCAGATGATAATTTGTCGAAAACCATCTTTACGTACTGGTCCGACGCCATGTTTTCATCGGTATCGGATGATGGGGTCGATTCAATCTCGTGAGCCGGGTCCTGAAAACGGGCAGCATCTTTGCCGAACAAGGGGATTTTACCTCTGATGGGAAAATCGATTTGGCATGTAGTGCAACGAAAAAACGAATTTTCGCAGTGGAGATGACGGCCGCAAGAGGAACATCGGTAATTCGTAAACATGGGTGAAGACTGCTCCCTGATTAGTTATTTCCCTGAGGAACATGGCATACTGCCGGCGAAAGTGCAAGATAAAGTATATAGAAACGATAAAATCTTGTCAATGCGAATCAGAGAAACAGAGAAGTGAGCCACCCTCACAGGGGAGGAAACGGAAAAGTGAAGAAAGAATACGGAATCGAGTCCCTGAAACAGACCTCGCTGTTTTCTTCACTGACTTCTGAAGAACTGCATCGGATACGAAGGAAAGTCGTTATTCGCAGCTTCTCCAAAAATGAAATAATTCTCTATGAAAAGAACACCAATGATTTCATGTATATCATACTTGACGGAGAGGCTAAGGTTGTTCAGACAACCGATGAAGGGAAAGAAATAATTATCACCATGCATCAGGCAGGCGATTTTTTCGGCGAGCTTACGATGATTGACGGTAAAACTGCGCCTGCTACCGTGTGTGCAACGAAGGACTCTGTCACAGCAATAATCTCGAAGAAGTTTTTTTATGATTTGTTGTTCAGCGAAAATAAAGTGCTTGAAAACTTGCTTCAGATACTCTGCGCTCGAATCCGCGAAGGCATGCAAAAAATTCAACTGCTGAATTTTAATAATGCCGCTCAGAGAATAAAGATGCTTTTCCTTTTGCTTTCAGAATCCTATGGAGAAAAAAAAGCAGAAGGCACTATCTTGAAGATAAAACTTATTCATCAGAACATAGCCGATATGACCGGTCTGACACGGGAAACGGTTACAAGAATATTGGATAAGTGGCAAAAGAGCGGTGAGATAGAAATTCTCAAAAGCAAATTTATTCTTCTCAAACCCGAATTTGACTCAATTACTTTTTAGTAAAAATCTGCATCCAAATGTGATAATGTGATATACAGTAACATGGAGGAATATGTATGGAATATGAGAGTATAGGGAAAAAAAATAGCAGTATGGCAAAAGTTCTTCTTGCCGAAGATAACATGACCCAGGCGAGCATTATGATGGATTATTTGGAGAATAACGGACATGAGGTGATCCACGTAGAGGATGCAACGTCGGTTTTCTCTGCCGTCGAGAAACACAGCCCGGATGTCATTCTCCTTGCACGCCATATTTCCGGTATTGACGGCATTCATATTTGCCGAAGTCTGAAAAATAACAGTGAAACGAGCGGTATCCCGATTATCATGCTCACCAATAAGAGTACCACGTCAGACAAAGTTGTTGGCTTAAGGGCGGGTGCAGATGATTACATCCCTGAACCCTGTGATGAAGACGAGTTGAGTGCCGTGATCAATGCCAGACTAAGGACGAAAACTGAGTGGGATGATCTTAAGCAAACGACCCGTCAACTGAGGGAAATGCTCACGCGGGTTGAAACGCTTGCGAATGTAGACCCCTTGACAGGCCTCTTTAACAGGCGGCGGTTTGAAGCTGTCATCGATAAAGAATTCAAACGATCTATTCGATATAATCTCCCGCTGAGCTGTCTGATGCTGGATATTGATCATTTTAAAAAAGTGAACGATGCATTCGGGCACGCGGTGGGAGACGGCGTTCTCCGTGAAACGGTAAAGATTATTCAGAACAGTATCCGCGATGTAGACACGGTTGCACGCTGGGGCGGCGAGGAGTTTATTATTATGAGCCCGAATACTTCGAAAAACAACGCTTTGGTCGTAGCAGACCGAATTCGGAAAAGTATGGCAGGACAATTATTCCAAAGCGTAGCCGATAAAAAAATCACCATCAGTATCGGCATTGCCGACATCCCGGACCCGGCTATCAATACCAAGGAACAATTGATTAATGCCGCCGATCTGGCCCTGTATGATGCGAAAAAGAGCGGACGAAACAGAGTCCGTTTGAACAGTCCTGTGGAACACTAATAGCCTCGGCTTCATCATTCATCTGCAATAAGAACATGTTTTAATTTGTTCAAACGATGATATCCTCTTTGCGGCGCTCACGGGATATCTGGCGAAAAAACCTGCCATGAAGTGCTGCAGAAGAGGAGTCGTGTTTGCAATGATTGCAGCTTTAAAAAAAACATTTTCACGCGGAGTCTTCGGTGCCGTTGAAACACAGGAGGTTTCATCGGGTGGAGTAAAACTGTTGACTCTAGGGCTCCATAAGTGGTATCCTGTTCAAGGTCTGGAGAGGGCCGGCTGCATCCGGCCCTGCTGCTAAAACGTCTTTCTCTTGTTTTTAAGACAGGACGGTGGGCTATCAGGTGGAAGATCTCTGATAGCCTTTTTGTTTGCGGTCACCCCCGGCGACAGGGGACCAGCCGCTCTTATCATGCTGTCGCAAAGAAAGAAGGTAATAAGTGAATTTCAGTTCGTTCAAGCTTCATCCTCAGATCGCCGCCGGTGTCAAGGCCCAAGGCTACGACACGCCGACGCCGATACAGAAACAAGCGATCCCGCCGGTGCTTGAAGGCCATGACGTCATGGGGTTGGCCCAGACCGGGACGGGCAAGACAGCGGCCTTTGTGCTGCCTATCCTCGAACGGCTGCTCACCGGCCCCCGCGGAAAAGTGCGGGCGCTCATCATCGCGCCGACGCGCGAGCTCGCCGAGCAGATCCATGTGTCCATAGGCGAGCTGGGCAGACAGACGCAGCTTAAAAGCATCACCATTTACGGCGGCGTGAACGTGAACCCGCAGATCCAGAAGCTCCGCGCAGGCCTTGAGATCGTTGTGGCCTGCCCGGGTCGCCTGCTCGATCACATCAACCAGAAAACGATCGACCTCTCTCATATCGAGGTCCTGGTACTCGATGAAGCGGACCGCATGTTCGACATGGGGTTCCTGCCAGATGTCCGCAGGATCATTAAGCACCTGCCCGCGAAACGCCAGACGCTCATGTTCTCGGCCACCATGGCGGATGACATCCGCAAGCTCGCCCACGAAGTATTGCATAAGCCGGTCACGGTCCAGGTCGGCCATACGGCGCCGGTGAACACCGTTGCGCACGCACTCTATCCCGTAGAACAGCACCTGAAGACAGCGCTCCTTCTTGAGGTCCTGAAACATACGGACACCGAATCGATACTGATTTTCACACGCACCAAACACCGGGCCAAGCGTCTGGGCCAGCAACTCGAAAACGCGGGATACAAAGCAGCTTCCCTCCAGGGGAATCTTTCCCAGAACCGGCGCCAGGCCGCACTTGACGGGTTTCGAGACGGCACCTACCAAATTCTTGTTGCGACCGACATTGCCGCGCGCGGCATCGATGTCTCGTCCATTTCCCACGTCATCAACTATGACATACCTGATACGACCGACGCCTACACGCATCGCATCGGCCGTACGGGCAGGGCAGCGAAGACCGGCGATGCCTTCACCTTCGTCACGCACGAGGACGAACCTTTGGTCCGGAGCATTGAACGCGTGATGGGCGAGAAAATCGAGCGGCGTACGGTCAAGGGCTTCGATTATTCGAAGCCGGCGCCTGCAAAGGACAAGGAGTTCGCGCGGCCTCCGCGAGAACCGCGACACCGCACCCTGGCAAGACCCGAGCACGGCGCAAAGTCAACAGCTGCGCGTTCGAAGGCCCCGGGAGCCAAGCCGGAGCACGGGGCCGCTCACCGGAGCGCGTCTCCCGCACCTCTGCATCCCGGCCCCAGGCGGACCTTTAAGCCCAAGACGCACCGCTAACAAGAAACCGGCAGTTGTAATCAGGAATAAACAGCACTGAAAGCAGGAACTCTCCCTTAGGATGGATCTGACAAAACAGTATCAACCTGAGTGAAGATATGATGCACGAAAAATCAGTTTCCTTTCAAACATACGAAAGGCTTGGAGAATGTCCTCCAAGCCTTTTCCTGTATCTAACGGTTTTTTCCTCCCTGCGCTTTTCCCGGTTTTCATTTCTTTTCACTCTTGATGAATCGTCCAGCTTTTTCAGCGGTTTTACCGCAGCGATATGCTGGAAGTTACGGCAACTGTCCGACATTTGAAGAAAATGTCCGGGAGTGGTGTGAGCGCTCACTAAAAATATTGCTGTGGATACGGGAAGAAATCGGGGATAATGCTGTCTGATACAGTTTAGGACGCGAAATTTTAAACAGGCCTTAATAAAATAATCTTATAGATATATAATTTTTATGATTGACAACCAGATTCCCCTGTGCTAACTTTTGGCGCAGTCTCATATACAGAAGATTTTTGCCACAAGAGCAGCTTCTTTCTTCAATAATCTCAAGCCATTCCTATATACGACTTCAGAGTAAATTCAAAGGAGGATGCGTATGAGTAAAAAAGAAGAAGTGAGTAAGCAGTTTCTTGATGCTCTCGAGTTCCGGGGCATCAAACGAAGAGATTTTTTAAAATACTGTGGTGCAACAGCAGCACTGCTCGGTTTATCCGAGTTATACGGACCCAAGATCGCAGCAGCCTTGGAAAAAGCATCCAAACGCACCCCCGTCATCTGGCTCAACTTCGCATCCGACTCAGGCTGTACCGAGTCCTTCATCAAAGCAACCTATCCCAGCCCCGCAGAAGTCATCCTTGACATATTAAGCGTCGACTACAACGAAACCATCATGGCAGCGGCAGGCAAGCAGGCGGAAGAGATCCTGGCCAAGTCCGCGAAGGCCGGCGGCTACATCCTGATCGTCGAAGGCGGCGTACCGACCAAGAAAGGCCACGGCATGATCGGGAACAAAGAGATGCTCGACGTCTTGAAAGAGATGGCGGCCCCGGCCATCGCCGTGATCGCGATCGGCAGCTGCGCCACGGACGGCGGCGTCCCTGCAGCCAAGCCGAACCCCTCCCAGATCATCGGCACAGGGGAGGCCTTAAAGCGGGTAGGGATCACCAAGCCGCTCATCAACATGGACCTCTGCCCGGTCAACCCCCAGTACCTGGTCGGCGTGGTGGTCAACTTCCTCCTTCTCGGCAAGATCCCCGATCTCGACTCCCAGGGCCGTCCCGTGATGTTCTACGGCCAGACCATCCACGACAACTGCGAGCGGCGGGCCCACTTCGATGGAGGACGCTTCGTCGAGAAGTTCGGGTCCAAAGAAGAAGCCCTGGGGTACTGCCTCTATAAGATGGGGTGCAAAGGCCCCATGACCTATTCAGCCTGCCCCAAGATCCAGTACAACGACCGGACGAGCTGGTGCATCAAGGCCGGAGGGCCCTGCATCGGCTGCGCCGAGCGTGGCTGGACCGACAAGTTCGCCGGGTTCTACGAGCCGCTGCCGGGCGTCAAGATCCCCGGCCTGGGCGGAGTCGAAGCCGGAGCAGACAAGATCGGCGCGGTAGCAGCAGTAGCCACGGCAGCCGGCATCGCGATCCATGCGGTAGCAACAGCCGGATCGGGCAGGACCCAAGAAAAAAAGGGAGGTAAGAAATAATGGCCAGAATAACCATAGACCCGATGACAAGAATCGAAGGACATCTGCGGATCGATGTCGAGATCGAAGGCGGCAAGGTCAAGGACGCCTGGACCACGGGAACACTGTTCCGTGGCTTCGAGCTCATCCTCCAGGGCAGAGATCCCCGGGATGCCTGGCACATCACCCAGCGCATCTGCGGTGTATGCCCCACCTCCCACGGCCATGCCTCCTCCATGAGCATGGACGACGCCTTCAAAGTAAAGCCCCCGGACAACGGCCGCATCATCCGGAACATCATCGAAGGCGCCCAGTTCGTCCATTCCCATATCCTGTGGTTCTACCATTTAAACGCCCTGGACTACGTAGACGTGGTCTCGGCCTTAAAAGCAAATCCCAAAGAGGCCTCGTTAAAAAAAGTCCAGGCCAAGGTCAAGTCCTTTGTCGAATCCGGCCAGTTAGGTCCCTTTGCGAACGCCTACTGGGGCCATCCGGCCTACAAGCTGCCGCCTGACGTAAATCTCCTGGCCGTAGCCCACTACCTGGAAGCCCTCGAGATGCAGGCAAAAGCAGCCCAGGTATCAGCCCTCTTCGGCGGCAGGATGCCGATGACCATGACGAGCCCTCCCGGCGGCGTGACCCACGTACCCACCGTCGATGACCTCAAAAACTACCTCTTCCGGGTAAAAGAGCTCCAGGACTGGATCGACAGCGTATTTATCGCCGACTTGCTCGCCATCGCCCCGTTCTACTTAGGCGCAGCAGGAGTCGGCAAAGGCCATGCAAACTTCCTGTCCTGGGGAGTGTTCGAAGACGGGTCCTTCGATCCCAAGAAGCGGCTGTTACCCCGCGGCGCCATCTTCGCAGCAGACTTCCCGAAGGTCCATGATGCCAAGGCCGAAGACGTCACCGAAGACACGTCTCACGGCTGGTACAAGGACGGCAAACCCTTGAACCCGGCCATCGGCGTGACGGAGCCGGACTACACCGGCTATGACTCCAACAAAAAGTACACCTGGGCCAAGGCCCCCCGTCTTTCGGGCAAGCCCATGGAAGTGGGCGCCCTGGCCAGGATGCTTGTGGCCTATGCCTCAGGCCAGCCCACGGCCAAGAAACTGATCGACGACACGTTGGCCAAGATCGGACATCCCGGACAGCCCCAGGTACTCCTGGGCATAGTCGGCAGGATCGCAGCCCGGGCACTCGAATGCAAGATGGTAGCAGATGCCATGTACCAGTGGGGCATCGACCTCATCGAGAACATCAAGAAAGGCAACACCGCGGTCTATAACGACTACAAGATCCCGGACAAAGCCCAGGGCATCGGGTTGTGGGAAGCCCCGCGCGGCGCCCTCGGCCACTGGATCGACGTATCAGGCAAAAAGATCAAGAACTACCAGTGCGTGGTTCCCACGACCTGGAACGTCTGCCCGCGCGACAACAACAACGTACGCGGCCCGATCGAAGAGGCCCTCGTGGGCACGGCGGTATCCAACGCAGAAAAGCCGCTCGAAGTCCTGCGCGTGGTCCACTCCTTCGACCCGTGCCTAGCCTGCACGGTACACGTGATCCATCCGGAGTCGAATCGAATCATGGACTTCAAGGTCGCCTAGGGAGGATGCCATGAAAGAAGAACTGGTAAAGGAGTGGAGCCTCGGCTATATCCTGGACCACTGGATACGGGTCATCGCCATCGCCGTACTGGTGTTCACGGGCATCTACATACACACCCCGTTCATCGCCGGCGGACCGGACAGCACCATCATGGCCACGACGCGGTTTTTCCATTTTATCGCGGCCTATGCCCTCGTTTTGGGCCTGGTGGTACGGGTCTATATGGCCTTCAAGTCCACCTTCGACGCAGACTGGAAAGACTTCAGCATCATCGAGAACTTAAAGAACGTGCCCGACGTCCTGGGATACTACCTCTTCATCAAGGGGACGCACAAAGACTACCGGAAATACAACCCCCTCCAGGCGCTCGCCTATCTCTTCACCGGCCTGGCGATCATCTTCACGGCCCTGACCGGTGCGGCATTGTATCACGGCAAAGCCTTCGGGTTCATCACCTGCCCGGACAGCTTCCGGTGGGTAAGCAACTTCCTGGGCGGCGAGTCGTACACCCGGATATGGCATATCCTCACCATGTGGTACTTCATCATCTTTGTGTTGATCCACGTGTATCTGGCCATCACGATCAGCATGATCAACAAAGACCAGACCCTGACGTCGATCTTTACGGGATACAAGCTCAAAAAACAGTAAGATGAAGAAAGAAGAACAGCTCCGGGGAGGCGTTACCGCGCCTCCCCGAAAAGTTTTACTCTTAGGCGTCGGCAATCTCCTGCTTGGTGATGACGGTTTTGGCGTACACCTGATCAACTCCCTCGCGGATACCCCCTTTCCCCCGAACGTCCAGATACTCGAAGCCGGGACCGTAAGCCACCAGCTCATCCCGCTGCTGCATGAAATCGACCACCTCATCATCATCGACGTGGTCGATGCCAAAGACACGCCCGGGTCCATCTTTCGCTTCAGTCCGGAAGACCTGCAGTACACCAAAGAGCAGATGGTATCGCTCCACCAGATCAGCCTGATCGACGTCCTTAATATGGCAGAGCTTACCGGGAGCAAGCCCAAGACCGTCATCATCGCTGTCCAGCCCAAAGACGTGTCCAACTGGTCTTTGGAGCTCACCGAGCCGGTCAAGGCCGTGATCCCGAAGGTCAAAGAGCTGATCTTCGAAGAGCTGAAAAAAATCCAGGCACTGTGAAACTGCACAAGTGATCTTAATTAAAAACCTCTCAGGAGAAATGGGGGAAAAAGATGGAGAAATGGGGAGAAAGCTAATAGCTTCTTTCCCCCTTTCGCATTTCAATTTCTCCCTTTCCCCTTATGGATTTTAAGTGTTATGCTCGTTCCATTTAACTGAGTTCACCTCTGACGAAAACCCATACAAGACTTGACACAACCGGTATTCTGTGGGATATTCCAACGTCCCGCATCTTTGTTCCGATTAACATGTTTTAAGACAGGATCGCCCCATGTGCCTCGCCATTCCCTCACGGGTCATCAGTATAGAAGATCTCACTGCCACCATCGACGTGTTCGGCGCCAGGAGGCAGGTAAGCCTCATGCTGCTTGCTGAAGAGCCGCGGATCGGGGACTATGTCCTGGTCCATGCCGGCTTCGCGATCCAGAAGCTCGAAAAAGAACGCCTCGAATCAGGAGAAATCATGCACGAAGCATCCATAGCCTTGAGCATTATCGATATTGTCCAGGCAAAATGCATGGAAGAAGGGATAAACTCCGTGGACTCCATAAGGCTCCGGATCGGCCGTGCCGCAGGCATCCTGCCCGAAGCCCTGGTCTTCGCCTTTGACGCGTCCAAGGACACGACCATAGCAAAGAACGCAAAGCTCGTGATCGAGACCGTGCCTGTAGGGGGAACCTGCAAAGATTGCAAAAAAGAGTTTGAAGCGCCGGACAACGCCCAATACGTGCTGTCCTGTCCCCATTGCGGCTCCACGTCCTACGAGATCACCCAGGGCCGCGAGATGGAAATCCTCGATATGGAGACGAACTGATAATTTTTTCACCGCAGAGGACGCAGAAGGCGCAGAGTTATCATCTTAAATCAACGCAGGATGGTCTTTCTCCGCGATCTCCGCGCCTCCGCGAGAGACCGGTTTTAGCTTTTCTTTTAAAGAAAGGGATTGCATGAAAGTTAAGGTAGTCACGCGCATCCTCGAAGCCAACGACCGGATCGCCGAAGAGAACCGGAAACGGTTTGACGAAGCCGGTGTCTACGTCGTCAACCTCATGGGCGCGCCCGGAGCAGGGAAGACCACGCTCCTCGAGCGTACGATTAAGGCCCTGAAACCCCTTATCAAGATCGGCGTGATCGAAGGGGACATCGTGGGCACGGACGATGCCGAGAGGATCAGCGCCCTCGACATCCCGGTGGTCCAGATCAATACGGGCGGCGCCTGCCATTTGGACGCGAACATGATTAGTGGAGTGCTGGACGAGATGCCGCTTAAAGACCTCGATCTCCTCATCATCGAGAATGTGGGGAACCTTGTCTGCCCGGCCGAATTCAAGGTCGGCGAAGACGTGAAGATGATGGTCCTGTCCGTGGCCGAGGGGCACGACAAGCCGCTCAAGTACCCGCTCATGTTCCGGGAATCCTCGGCCCTGGTCCTGAACAAGGTCGACCTCCTGCCGTACATGAACACGGACATTAACAAGATGCGGAACGATTCTTTGGCACTCAATCCGAAACTGAAGGTCTTCGAAGTCTCCTGCGCCACCGGCGCAGGGATCGACCAGTGGGCTCAATGGCTGAACGGGCTCAGATCGTAGTCAAGGGCATTGTCCAGGGCGACCTGAACGGAGAAAGACTGGATAAGAGCGGAGTATATATATGAAGGAAATGCTCAAAGAACTGCATAAGCTCGCTGCGGGAATCAATAAACAGATCAAGCTCATGGAAGTCTGCGGCACCCATACCGTGGAAATATTCCGACACGGCATCCGCGACGTGATCCCCAAGAACATCACCCTTTTGAGCGGGCCGGGTTGCCCGGTGTGCGTGACGTCGGTGCACGACGTGGACGCGTCCATTGCCATCGCCAAGAACCCCGGTGTCATCATGGCCACGTTCGGAGACATGATGCGGGTACCCGGAGGAACGCAGTCGCTCCTGGAAGCACGGTCCGAAGGCGCAGACGTGCGGGTCCTCTATTCTCCCATTGACGCGCTGGCCCTTGCTCAAAAAGAAAAAGACAAAACCGTTGTTTTCTTCGCAACCGGGTTCGAGACCACATCACCCCTCATAGCCGGCACACTGGCACATGCCGAGCTGGCAGGGACCAAAAACTTTACTATTTATGCGGCACACAAGCTCGTACCGCCTGCCTTAAAAGCGCTGCTTGATTCGCCTGACGTCCAGGTCGACGGTTTTATCCTGCCGGGCCACGTCAGTACCATCATCGGCACAAAACCCTACGAATTCGTGGCATCGCAGTACAAAATACCGTCCGTTGTAACAGGATTTGAAGCCAAAGAGGTCGTTGAAGGCATCCTCATGATAGTGCGTCAGATCGCGCAGAAGAGAGCTGCTGTCGAGATCGCATATACCAAGGTCGTCCGCGAAGAAGGCAACCCCCGCGCTGTGGCCCTGCTTGAGAAGTATTTTGAACCCACGGACGCGTACTGGCGCGGGATCGGCGTCCTGCCCGGAAGCGGCCTCAAGCTCAGAGACAAGTACGCGGCATTCGATGCGAATGTCAAGTTCCACCCGCCTGTATCCACTGCCAAAGAACCGGAACTCTGCTCCTGCGGAGACATCCTGCGCGGGGTCAAGATCCCGACAGAATGCGCGCTCTTCGGAACAGCATGCACGCCCGAAGCACCTGTCGGCCCGTGTATGGTAAGCACCGAAGGAAGCTGCGCAGCCTATTATAAGTACGGAAATCACTAAGGAGAACGTCTTGGATAGAATACTACTCGGTCACGGCAGCGGCGGCAAGCTCATGCATGATTTAATCTCACAGCACTTCGGACCTGCCTTCGGCATCGAAGGAGCAGGCGATTCAGCTGTAGTGAACGTTTCTTCCAGCCGGCTTGCCTACACAACCGATTCCTACGTTGTTACACCGCTCTTCTTTCCCGGCGGCAATATCGGAGAACTCGCAGTAAACGGCACGGTGAATGATCTTGCTGTGTCCGGTGCAGAGCCGCTGTACCTTACCTGTGGGTTCGTGATCGAGGAGGGTTTTCCCTTCGCTGATTTGAAAAAGATCATAGCGTCCATGTCGGTCGCCGCTCAAAAAGCAGGCGTAAAGATCGTGGCCGGTGACACCAAGGTCGTGAACAAGGGCAAGGCGGACGGGGTCTTTATTAACACCTCCGGCATCGGGGTCCTGCCCGGAGAACGCACGATATCGGCATCGCAGATCAAACAGGGCGACAAGGTCATACTGAGCGGCGAGATCGGGAGCCACGGCGTAGCAGTGATGTCCGAACGAAACGGCCTCACCTTTGCCCCGCCGGTTATCAGCGATACCCGCGCGCTCAATGGCCTTGTCAAGAACATGTACGGCGTATCCAACGAAATCCATTTCATGCGCGACCCCACCCGGGGCGGCCTTGCCACAACCCTCAAAGAAGCGGCATTGGAATCCCGGTTGTGCATCAGAATCAAGGAGCAAGCGCTGCCCGTGGCGCAGGGAGTGAAAGGCGCATGCAGGCTGCTCGGACTCGACCCGCTCTTTGTGGCGAACGAGGGGATACTGATAGCCATTGTCAAATCAACAGATGCAGAACCAATTGTAACAGCGATGCGAAAACACGAACACGGGCAACAAACCGCGATCATCGGAGAGATTGTCGACGCTCCATCAGGGGGCGTGCTGCTCGAGACCGCTATCGGAGGCACGCGCATCATCGATATGCTTCAGGGCGAACAATTGCCGAGAATCTGCTAGTAGACAGCTGAACCTTCCTTCTTCTTCCTCGCACTATTTCTGATCCACGCCCTTTGGAGCATATTTCTGTAAATCATTGGGTAAATCGGAACAAAAAATCCTTGCTGTCATTGACTTCCCTGTTTCCCCTGATTATACTTTAGACATACCAAGTCGCTAAATATGATATTCCATCCACAATGCAAGCAAAACAGGTGCCTGCCAGGGCGGGTGTGCGGCTGAAGGGAATGCCTTAGATAATAGGAGGAAACAGCAGTTGCCGGAGAAAATCATTGAATCATATCAGGTGAAGCGTCTCGATATTCTCGATGAAAAGGGCAACGTGGACAGCGCTCTCGCTCCGTCATTTACCGACGAAGAACTGAAGCGAATGTACGAGCTTCTCGTCCTCGTGCGAACCTTTGACCAGCGGGCGCTCAGTCTCCAACGGGAGGGAAGGCTCGGCACGTACCCCTCTATTCTGGGGCAGGAGGCTTCGCAGATAGGGACCGCTCTTGCAACTGAGAAGTCAGACTGGCTGTTCCCGACGTTCAGGGAAAGCGGCGTGTACCTCGCCAAAGGTTTGCCCATGGATCAGATCTTCCAGTACTGGGCAGGAGACGAGAGGGGCATGAAGATCCCCGACACCATGAACGTGTTCCCTCTCTCCATTCCGGTGGGGACCCAGATTCCCCATGCCGTGGGCGCGGCAATGGCGGCAAAATACCGCAAAGACCGTGCTGCTGCGCTCGCCTATTTCGGTGACGGCGGGAGCTCGCGGGGAGATTTTCACGAGGGACTGAACATGGCCGGCGTTTTCCAACTTCCGGTCCTGTTCCTCTGCCAGAACAATCAATGGGCCATATCGCTTCCGCGCGAGCGCCAAACCTCGTCAAAGACGATTGCCCAGAAAGCGATTGCCTACGGCTTTGAAGGCATCCAGGTGGACGGCAACGACATCTTCGCCGTGTACAAGGCTACGAAGGACGCGCTCGAGAAGGCGAGGAAGGGAGGCGGCCCGACATTGATCGAATGTTTCACCTACCGCCTGGCGGACCACACGACCTCCGACGATGCGTCGCGGTATCGGCCGAAAGAAGAGATCGAGATGTGGAAAGCGAGGGACCCCATCCTTCGTCTGAAACTTTTCATGGAGAAAAAAGGGGTTTGGACCGACGCATATCAGAAAGAAGTAGAAGCGCGTTCAAAAGCCGCTGTTGACGAGGCCCAGAAGAAGGCCGAAACAGCACCGCCCCCCGACCCGCGGGACATGTTCACCTACACCTCAGCCGGCCTCTCACAGAGGCAGGCACGGCAACTAAAGGACTTCTGATATGGCGACAATGAATATGGTCCAGGCCTTGAACCTGGCATTGCGGGAAGAAATGGAGCGGGACAAGGACGTGGTCGTCCTGGGCGAAGACGTGGGCAAGGACGGCGGCGTTTTCCGCGTGACCGACGGACTGTTCGGCCGCTTCGGCGCTGAACGCGTCGTTGACACTCCGCTCGCTGAGACCGCGATAGTGGGTGCGGCAATCGGTATGGCTGCGTTCGGGCTGAAACCCGTGGTCGAGATACAGTTCATGGGGTTCATCTATTCGGCAATCGATCAGATCTTTTCGCATGCTGCCCGCATCCGGGCGCGGTCGCGAGGAAGGTTCACCGCTTCTCTCGTCATTCGCACTCCCTACGGCGGGGGCGTGAAGGCCCTCGAACATCACTCCGAGAGCACGGAAGCGCTCTTTTGCCAGATGCCGGGTGTGAAGGTTGTAGTTCCTTCTTCGCCGCGCATTGCAAAGGGGCTGCTCCATTCCGCGATCAGGGATCCGGACCCGGTAATCTTTCTTGAACCAACCCGGCTCTACCGGATGATCAAAGAAGATGTGCCCGAGATCGACTACACGGTCCCCCTCGGAAAGGCGCGGCTCGTCCGGGAAGGGAAGGACGTCACGGTGATCGCCTGGGGAAGCATGCTCCAGCGTACGATGCAGGCAGTGGAGGGATATAATGCAGAGGTGATCGATCTCATGACCCTCTCGCCCTTTGATGAGGAGACCGTACTTCAGTCGGTCAGGAAAACAGGGCGGGTCGTGATCGTGCAAGAAGCGCCTTCTACCTGCGGTCTGGGCGCGGAGCTTTCTGCAACGATCGCGGAGCTTGCCATGCTCCATCTCAAAGCGCCTATCCTCAGGGTCACGTCGTACGATGTCGTCCTGCCGCTGCCCAAGCTCGAGGACCATTATTTGCCGAACGTGGCGAGGATCCGAAAGGCCATCGAGACGGTGCTGCAGTATTAACAGAATAGCGTTCAAAGTTCGGAGTTCAGAGTAACTCGAACGTCTTGGATTTTATCTGTGCAATCTGCGTAAACATCTTTTCTTTACCGTGAGTCTGATAGAGTCGGACCTGTGGTTCCAAACCGGAAATTAAAGATTTTCTCCGCGTCCTCCGCGGCTCTGCGAGAAAAATATCTTTTTTGATTGTTTCCTGTTCATGAGAAAGGGATTCTGGCCATGGCATTCAATTTTATTCTGCCCGACCTGGGCGAAGGCATCGCAGAAGGCGAAATCAGAAAATGGCTCGTCAAGGCAGGTGCGGTCATTGAGGAGCACCAGGCAGTCCTCGAGATCGAGACGGACAAAGCCGTCGTCGAAGTTCCGTCTCCCAAAGGGGGAACGGTCCTTAGACTCTCCAGAGAAGAAGGCGACACGGTCAAGGTTGGCGAGGTGCTCATGGTCATCGGTGAGGCGGGCGAGAAGATCGGCGAGCAGCCTGCCGCTGCACGGGAGAAGCCTCAGCCTGCGGAGCCACGCAAGTCCGTGTCCGTTGTGGGTGAGCTGCCTGAGGAAGAGGAGGAAGTGAAGCCTGCGGCAGCGCGGCCGAAATCGGTTTCTGTTGTCGGCGAACTCCCGGAGCACGAGGAAAACGTTGTACTCGCCGTACCGGCTGTCCGTTCCTTTGCAAAGGAGCAGGGTGTCTCTCTCGATAAGGTCAAGGGAACAGGCCCCGGGGGAAGCATCACCCGGGAGGACGTGCTCAAGGCAACAAAGCTGCCCTCAAAAGACGAAGACCAGCATGGACCATTCGAGCGGGTGGCGATCAAGGGGTTGAGAAAGACGATTGCGAAGAACCTTGTCCTGGCACAGAAGACAGCAGCCTCGGTAACGGAAACGGACGAAGCTGACATAACCGACCTCTGGGACCTTCGGGCGCGCGAAAAGAAGGCGCTCGAAGATAAAGAGGTGCACCTGACCTTCATGCCCTTTTTCATGAAGGCCGTTCAGCATACGCTCATGGAGTTCGGCACGTTCAACGCCTCCGTTGACGAAGACCGCGAGGAGATCATACTCAAAAAATACTTCAACATCGGCGTTGCCGTGGACACGGCCGAGGGGCTCATTGTTACCGTGGTTAAAAACGTCGAGAAGAAGACCATCCACGAGCTTGCCGTGGAACTCCAGAGTTTGAGCAAACAGGCCCGGGAACGGACGATCAAGCTTGAGGACCTGAGGGGCAGCACGTTTACGATTACCAATTACGGGACCTACGGATCAACCTTTGCCACGCCGATCATCAACTATCCGGACGTCGCGATTCTCGGCACAGGAAAAATTTCGGACAAACCTTGGGTCAAAGGAGGCAAGATCGTGGTGCGGAAGATCCTTCCTCTTTCGCTCACCTTTGATCACCGGGTAAATGACGGCGCAGGCGCGGCCAAATTTTTAACACGACTTCTCGGGTATCTCGAAGACCCGGCAGCTATCTTCATCGAGAGCGCGTAGTCCGTCACGAGAAATTTATGCCCCCACGGATTGTTCCCCCGGCGCAGTTCCATCGCCTAGAACGGGATGAAGAACCGGTGCTGCTTGATGAACTCTTTGAAGGTCCGTGCCGCGGCGGAGGCCGGCTCCCGGTCTATGGTCACGAGATAGAACTTGCGCAGTATCTTCTTTCCCGGCAGCCGCAGCACTTTCACCGTGCCTTCTTTGACCGCTGAAAACACGGACCATTTTGACGCAAAGGCGACGCCGAGTCCCGCCCGGACCATCTGGACGACGAATTCGGGGCTGCCCACGGTCATCCGCACATTGAGCCGCCGCGCATCGATCCCCTGTCCTTCAAAAAAATCGTCAACCAGTGCCCGCGTGCCCGATCCGCCCCCCGGCAGGATGAAAGGCTGGCTCACAAGGTCCTGGAGGGTGATCAATTTCTTTGCAGCGAGGTGATGGTTTTCCGGCGCAATCAGGACGACCTCGTCTTCGGCAAGCGTTTCGGCAAAAAACTTTTCTTCGAGGCCCCGGCTTTCCACGATGCCGATGTCGATCCGGCCTTCGCGAAGATTGCGCAGTATGCCCTCGGTTTTCGCGATGGTCAAATCGATCCTGATCTCGGGATGTTTTTTTGAAAAATCGTAGAGTGCCTGCGTAAGGAGATGAAAGGCCGGCGTTCTGCTCGATCCCAGGCGCAGCGATCCCCTGGCAGTGCCCGCGGCGCTGTTGATTTCCTGCTCCAGCCGCACGTAGCCCTCCAGAAGTTTTTTCGCATGGTCGTAGAAAATTTTTCCTTCAGACGTGGGGGTGACAGTCTTGCCTTCGCGAAGCAAGAGTTTGACGCCCAGCTCGTCTTCAAGACCTTTTATCAGACGGCTCATGGCCGACTGGGTCATGTGTTTGGCCTGGGCCGCCCGTGAAAAGCTTTTCGTCTCGACAACGAGACAATATGATCTCAGCCGGTGATCTTCCACTTTTTCCCCAAATGCATCTAAAACGATGCCATTGTAATGACGCTATCACGCTTTGTCAATCAATTCCTTAGACAGGTATGGCCGTGAACTTGTTGCTGTACGTATCCCGTGTCTTTAACACTCGTTTATGGATGCACTGCCAAAAATTAGCGCAATCGCTCATTTTAGCAGCACCCGCTTCAGCCCGTGTGCGCGGCAAGAGTCTGATTTATTACAAAAACGATCTTCTGGTAGAAACCTTGCAATATTCTCATCGACCGAGAACCACCTGAACGTCCGGGAGGATGCGTTCGCAAGCTCCGTTGCCGCATGCACTCATGAGAAGGTTATGATAAAATAATTGAAGACCGGAGGGATGAGCAGTGCTGAGAAAAATGTTTGCCGTGTTTATTATTACAATTTTGTGCGGTGTGTTCGCCGGGCATGCCTATGCGGTTGAATCCAGGTACATCACGGTTTCGGCTGCCATCAGCCTGAAGAACGCTTTCGAAGAGATCGGACGACTGTACGAGCTGCGGAACGGGGCTGAAAAGGTCCTGTTCAATTTCGGTGCGTCGGGCTACCTGATGGCGCAGATCAAAGGAGGGGCTCCCGTTGACGTGTTCGCGTCTGCCGCTCTCAAGGACATGGACGAACTCGATAAGGATGGTCTTGTTCTGCAGGATACAAAGATAAATTTCGCGTCGAACAGGGTCGTGTTGATCGTGCCCGCATTTTCGAAGGTCCCCGTCACTTCATTTGAAGACCTGAAGAAGTCCGAGATTAAGAAGATCGCGATCGGAAATCCCAGGACTGTTCCTGCCGGGAGATATGCCGATGAAGTTTTGCAATTTTACAAACTTTCCGATGCGATCAAAGACAAGCTTGTCCTTGCGGAGAACGTGCGGCAAGTGCTTGACTACGTAGCAACGGGGGAAACAGACGCGGGAGTGGTTTATGCGACGGACGCGAGGACGAGGCCGCAGGAAGTCACGGTTGTCACTGTAGCGCCGGAAGCGAGTCACAAACCCGTTCTCTATCCCATCGGTGTCGTAAAGGGTTCAAAAAACGAAAAGACGGCCCGTGCATTTATATCCTTTGTCCGCTCTGCTGAAGGCAGAAAAGTTCTCGAAAAGTACGGTTTTAAATCAGTGCAGTAAATAGTTGCTATGGATAACTCCTTATTATTTTCATTGCGGCTTTCCGTTCAGGTGGCGGCGGTCGCCACGGTGTTCGTCGTCATCGTCGGCACTGCAGTTGCCTATATCCTTGCGCGCAGGTCGTTTCAGGGGAAAGAATTCCTGGACATGCTCTTTACGCTCCCTCTGGTGCTCCCTCCCACGGTCACCGGATATTACCTCATCCTGCTGTTCGGCAGAAACGGCCTGGTCGGCCACACTCTATACGGCTGGACGGGCTGGAGCATCATGTTTACCTGGTATGCGGCAGCGCTTGCGTCATTTGTCGTTGCGCTTCCGCTCATGGTCAAGACGACCCGGGCAGCTGTAGAGTCCGTGGACGAAAACCTGATCAATGCATCCTATACCCTGGGCCATTCGGAATGGTGGACAGCGTTCAAGGTCATTCTGCCGCTCGCCAAAAGAGGAATGCTTGCCGGCGCAGTCCTCTCCTTTGCGCGCGCCATGGGCGAGTTCGGTGCGACGCTCATGCTGGCGGGCAACATTCCCGGGAAAACGAACACGATGCCGCTGGCGATTTACTCCGCAACGGCAAGCGGAGACCGGTACGAGGCGAACGCGATGGTCCTTCTCTTTACGGCCATCTCCGGGCTCTTCCTGTATGCAGCGAACAGGTGGACGAAACGGGTTATCTAATGGGACTTTCGGTCAATATCAGAAAAGCGGTCAAAGGCTTCACCCTCGACGCCCAGTGGGAGATCGGCGAAGAACTGGCCGTGCTCTTCGGCTGCTCGGGCGCAGGCAAATCCATGACGCTTCGGATGATCGCGGGTCTGCTGAAGCCCGACAGGGGAAACATCCGTTTGAACGGAAACCCCGTATACGACAGCGCCGCTGCAATCGACCTGCCTCCGCAGGCCCGCTCCTTCGGGTATGTATGCCAGGACCTCGCGCTCTTCCCGCACATGACGGTCCGGGAGAATATTCTCTATGGCGCCCACGGTTTGAGCCGGAGCGTGCGGGAGCAGCGCGCCCGGGATATGATGGAGCGGTTCATGATCGCAGGACTGGAAAAAAAATTTCCCCATGAAATATCAGGTGGACAGAAGCAGCGTGTGGCCCTTGCCCGGGCGCTGATCCGGAGGCCCGACGCGCTCCTCCTGGACGAGCCCTTCTCGGCCCTCGACGCCCCCCTGCGCGCTGAAATGCAGAATTTCCTGAAAGAGATACGGCGCGAATTTCCCATCCCCGTCGTGCTCGTGACCCATGATCTTGCCGAAGCTTCGGCCCTGGCAGACAAGCTCATCATCTGTGCCAATGGCAGGATCGTACAGGTCGGCACTCCTTGCGAAGTGTCGGACTCACCAGCCTGCCCCGAGGTTGAAATGCTTGTCAACACAGGGGACCGACTCCTCTACTCAATAGCCGATTGCCGGAATTAATTTCGTCGATCATCCCCCTCCACAGCGGCCCAGTCGATTGAACAGATGCGGATCAAGCATATATGCATAATAATCATATTATTCATGATTTTTATGCATTTTACTTTCACCGGCGTCATCCCTACAATTATAGTTATCGTCCTCCTGGAGGTGTTCATATGAAAAAACAAGCAGCTAAGCTCGTCATGGCCTCAACAACGAGCACGCAGAACTCCGGTCTCTTCGACATCCTTATTCCCGCCTATGAGAAATCCTCGAAATACGGCGTGACCGTAGAGGTGATCGCCGTTGGTACCGGGAAGGCCCTTCGCATCGCCAAGAAAGGCGGGGCTGACCTGCTCTTTGTTCACGATCCTTTCCGCGAGGAGAAATTCGTCGCCGAAGGGTACGGCGTGAACCGTCGCTCGGTCATGCATAATGCCTTCGTCATTGCCGGCCCCGCGAAGGACCCGGCGCGGGTAAAAACCGTAAAAACTGCCGCGGAAGCCCTTGAACTCGTCGCAGAATTGGGTTCTCCTTTCGTGTCCCGCGGCGACGATTCGGGAACGAACATCAGAGAACTGGATCTGTGGGATGATGCGGGGATAAGCCCGAAGGGCAAAGGGTGGTACTTTGAGTCCGGCGGCAAGATGGGCGACACCCTCCTCATAGCTGACCAGAAGAAAGCTTATACGCTTACCGACATCGCAACGTTCCTGAACTACGAGAAGCAGCTCGGTCTGAAGGTTCTTCTCCAGGGCGACCCGGCGCTCAAGAATCTTTACAGCGTAATGGCCGTCAACCCGGCCCGTTTTCCAAACGTACGATACCGCGAGGCAATGGATTTTATCGCCTTTGTGACCTCGCCCGAGGGGCAGGGCGTTATTGCGAAATACGCGAAACACGGCGTTCGTCTTTTCAATCCTGACGCTGTTCAATTGGCCGCGTCCTCAGGGCGGCGGAGGGAAGGGTAGGGGCTGCCGTATGGCGAGCCGCACGTTGACCCCCTTGCCGCGTTTCTGCTCCTCTGTCGAGTTTCCAGGCGCAGACCGTCATCCGTGATTTCAGAAGGGGACAAGGAGGGAGAACCGTTGTTTTCCCCCGGTTCACGGAAGGAAGAAGCTTCACCATACATTTTACAAACGGAGGGAAGCATGAAAAAGCTATTCGTATTGATTTCGGTTTTAATGATTATTGGCAACGCTGCCGCGGTTTCGGCCGAGACGCGCATCCGCATGGCCTCGACCACAAGTACGCAGAATTCCGGGCTCTTTGACTATTTGCTGCCGATCTTTGAGAAAAAGACCGGGATCAAGATCGACGTGGTTGCCGTGGGCACCGGTGCTGCCATCGAAATCGGCAAACGCGGCGATGCCGACGTGGTCTTCGTCCATGCGAAGGAGCAGGAACTGAAGGCTCTCGAAGAGGGCTACTTTGTGAACCGGCATGACGTGATGTACAATGACTTCGTCGTCATCGGCCCGACGAGCGATCCGGCGAAGATCAAGGGCATGAAGTCGGCTGTCGACACCTTCAAGAGGATCGCCGAAATCCGGATCTGTTTTCGTCTCCCGGGGCGACAAGTCCGGCACGAACACCAAGGAACTTGCGCTCTGGAAAAAAGCGGGAATCGATCCAAAAGGCAGGCCATGGTACCTTGATGCAGGGCAGGGGATGGAGAAGACCCAGCGGATCGCCAACGAGAAGCGTGCCTATACGCTTACGGACCGGGGGACCTGGCTGGCGACAAAGGACAAAGATAAGCTGGACATGGTCATCGTCCTCGAAGGAGATCCTTCCCTTTTCAACCAGTACGGCGTTATGGCAGTGAACCCTGCCAAGCACAAAGAGGTGAAATTCAAAGAGGCAATGGAATTTGTGAACTGGATCATTTCCAAGGAAGGGCAGGATGTTGTCGCCGCTTACAAGGACAAGAACGGCAATGCTTTGTTTATCCCGAACGCCAAATAACGTTGCGAGGTCGGAACGATTCGGCACGGCAGGCGCGGTGAAATACTTCGTGGGCCTGCCCTCGTTCGCGCAAGTGTCTTCTTGACCTGCCCCGTGACGCTCCCCGATCCAGAGCGACGGCATCGGGACAGAATTCATACACCGGTCCGGCCGGAGGCCTCAGAATTTCTGGCTTTTGCTGAACAGTCCGGATGCACCGCTGGGCGCAGGCGGCATCGCTTGAACGATCTGCGGAGTATTGCTCCCGTCATAACAGCGCACCGCGAAGGTGTGTTTGCCCGGCTGGAACGGCCAGTCATAGCGCCAGATCACCCACGTCGTTTGCGATAAGGGCGTTCTGATCTCGGCCGTTTGCCAGGGGCCGTCATCAACCCGCACTTCGACCCTTGAGATCCCGCGGTCACCCGCGTGGGCGATGCCGCCGATAGGCACCAGCTTCCGCTTATCAGCGCCGATGATGGTCATATCGACGGCTATGGTGTCGATCACGGACGTTGCCTTCATCTTTGCGACCTTGTCCCACCCGCGGACCACCCAGTAGCCCGGTTCCCAATGGTCCATTGCCTCGATAGACTCGATCCATTTGGGCTGCTTCATCCCGTGTACGTCCGGAATGTAGACCCGCAGCGGGAAGCCGTGATCCTCAAGCAGCGGCACCCCGTCCCAGGCATAGGCCAGCATTACCCGCTCGTCGGCCTCGATCGTCTCCAGGGGCAGGGTTTCAAAGAACCCGTCTGCCGAGCTGATCTTCAAATGCGTGGCGTGCGGCTTCAGGCCGAGGTCGGGCAGGAGGCTCTTCAGGCTAACGCCGGTCCAGCGCGTCGTGCCGATAAGATCGCCGCCCACCGGGTTGGAGATGCAGGACAGCGTGATGAACTGGTGCATGGGTTCATAGCGCTGGAGCTCGTCCAGTGTTAAGGACAGAGGCTTTTCGATCATTCCCGTGATCTTTAGCCGCCACAGCATGCCGTCGATCTTCGGCGGGGTCGTGTTGATGTCAATGCGGTAGTGCCGTTCCAGGGGGGTGTATTCGGGCCGTGTGCCGGGCGCGGGCTTGACAGCGGCGCCCACGTTCGGCAGGACGTGCGTTGCGGACCAGGGCATGAGGCCCTGCAGTTTCATCCGGCTGTGGCGCTCCGACAGAAGACCCACCATCGCCCCGCTCACCGTGATTGTCGCCGTGTACCCCGCAAGCCGGACCAGGAATTTACGCCGGCTGACCCGCTGTGCAAAGGGTTCGAGGTCCGTACCCGGTTCAGTGGAAGCGCTGAAAGCGGCCAACCGCAGATAAGTCCAGGCAATTGCAATGCCCCAGCAGGCAAAGACGAAGATGATCCAGAGCGCGCTGACCAGCGGCAAAGCGACGGCTGTTTTATTGAGAAAAGAACTGATGAGCACCGCGGGAATGGCCGCGATCAATCCCAGGGAAAAACCAGACACGTAGGCGTACCGGCCGCGCAGCGCCCGCAGCACGCCGAAGAGAACTGCGCCGGCAACGACGCCGGTGATGAACAAACCGGCAATCCCCATTGCCTGCTCAATGATCTTGGCGACCACCGATGTGGGACCCAGGTGCAGTCCGCGGATAACGGCCACCATGGCGCCGATGACGAATTCGATGAGCGCTCCCGGAAGTATACGGGTCGTCCAGTCGAACACATCAAAGGGGACGAAGGGCAGGTCCGCAAGCCGCCATCCCGCGTAAAAGACGGCGATCAGTGCTGCGGCCAGCAATGCCCCAACCACTGATCCTATGAGAACTCCTGTGCTGGATGTTTTCATGTCCGCTCCTCTCTTCCTCGCTGAATCCCGCGACTTGCAATCCCCCGGCTCCTGCCGGAGGGGGCTCCACTAGAGTCGTCATGACCCGCGTTCTGTCGTTTCTTGCACTATTTCAGCATTGTCGGCAATAATTGTCAAGAAGAGAAAAGAAGCAGGATGGTGCAAGTTGGGGTAAGAATATCAATGTGAGGTTATTCACCTCTTCGAGGCCTCTCGGCAATTAGCAGTCACCTATCCATTGAGTTGTGCCACTTGATCGACTTCTCGCAGGTAAGGGACGGGTAGCGGTCTGGATCAGTCCTCGGTAGGTGAAGCAAAGACCTCCCCATCTTCGCTGCATAGGGAGGTCCTCTGAACGATTTATAATTTAACGCTCTGCTGCAAGTCCTCGGCAAAAAGCTTTGCAGCTCCCTTCGCAGCGCAAAAGCTACCGCACATGGTACAGGAATCTTCATGCTCCGGCATCCGGCTGTTGCGGATCGCCTTCGCCTCATCAGGATAGAGCGCGAGTTTGAATTGCTTTTCCCAATCGAGGTCTCTCCGCGCTTTGCTCATTTCCTTGTCGCGAATTCTTCCTTTCTCGGGATATTTGTTCATGTCGCCGATATAGGCGGCGATTTTGGCTGCCTGCACGCCCATGCGAACATCGGCCTCATTGGGCAACGCCAGATGCTCGGCAGGAGTGATGTAGCAGATCAGATCTGCGCCATACCGGCTCGATTGCGCCGCACCGATGGCAGCAGTGATGTGGTCGAAACCCGGAGCAACGTCAGTGGATATCGGGCCGAGCATATAGTACGGGGCCCCGTTGCTCATCCTTTTTTGGAGCTGGATGTTTCCCTCGATCTCATCGAGCGGCACATGGCCCGGGCCTTCTACCAGCATCTGGCATCCCATTTCCCTGCCGAGTTCCGCAAGTTCGCAATTGATGATCAATTCCTGGATCTGCGCCCGGTCGGACGAATCGTGGATGGCCCCGGCCCTGAGGCCATTGCCCAGGGAAAGGACCACATCGTATTTCTTCAATATAGAGACGACGCGGTCGAATTTCTCATACAGCGGGTTTTCCTTATTGTTGGCAAGCATCCAGGCAACCATGCTGACCCCGCCTTTGCTCACCAGTCCGCCGTAGCGATACCCCTGTTTTCGCAAACGCTCTATGGTATAGAGATTGATGCCGCAGTGGATCGCCATGAAGGCGATGCCGTCTACGCACTGCTGCTCAATCAAATCGAAGAGCATCTCCTCGTCGAGCTTGTTCGGATCGCCGTATTTGCGTCCGGCTTCGCAGAATGCCTGGTAGAGCGGGACATTCCCGACCGGGATATCGACTGCCGCGATCACTTCCCGCCGCACGCGATCGAGGTCGCCGCCCACCGAAAGTTCCATGAGCGTGTCTGTACCTGCTTCCACTGCTGTTTTCGCCTTCCTGACTTCGGCTGCATAGTCGACGATATCAGAGGACGTACCGATGGAAGCGTTCACCTTCGTACGCAACCCCTTGCCGATGCCGACTGCTTGCGGACGCCGGTTTATATTCCAAGGGATTACGATCTTTCCCTCTGCCACCATTGTCCGGACGTACTCAATCGATAAATTCTCAGAACAAGAAACAGCCTCCATCTGGGGTGTTACAAGCCCTTTGCGGGCGCTTTCAATTTGCGTTGTCATAGAAAAACTCCTTTTGGCAATAGGGTTAATGGAAAGTCTCCCCTCACCTTAGTCCTCTCACCGTTGTGGAGAAGGGTTGGATGAGGGGCAAAGAGTAACGAGTTTACATGCGTTTGCATTGCCCTCTACGACAACGTCTGATTTTTTCTTTTCATGGTCATCTCCTTCAGCGCGGTTATTGGAATGAGACGTCTCCTGGCTCTGGACAACCTACTCGCCGGCCTTCCCACCCGAAGAGGGCAGTGGCATAATCAGCTTTCGTTTCCATCACAGTTGCGCGACAGCAGGGGATTTTCACCCCTTTCCGTTTTCTCATTCCTGAAAAGGCAATTGTCACCACAGGTCCGACTTTGTCGGACACACGGTTAAAGCTTTTTGCGGGATCAGCAAACAAAAAATCCCCAGTCTTGAATAGAAGACTGGGGATTAGAAAAATACCGTAATCCACACGTGGTCTTAACTCCGAAGACAGTGTAAAAGAATATCCAAGCAGGTCTTCTGGCTCTCCCCCCTTTACCGGCCTTCCCAACCATTTCGCTGGTCAGTGGCAATTTCCTTGGTAAACGGTTTGGCCCTCGATGGGGCCAGGATTACAGCGGCGGGTCCGCTCCCGGATTTCACGGGATTCCCTTAACTTGAACAGACTGATATGTAATGTTGCTTTCTTATAGCATTGTCATGACCCGAAATCAAATCACTTTTTTGAGTTTATATTGCAATTCTTGCTAGTTCCTCTCCCTTGACGGGAGAGGTTAGGTGAGGGTGATGAGCATGGGCGTCGGATACTTCACCCCCCTTAGTCCCCTCCCATCATAGGGAGGGGAGACTTACTCAGGGTGCTTCATTGCTACAGTTTCGGGGGCGGCGGATAGATGTAACCGGTGCCGTAAATCATATGGTACGTGCGTACGACACGATCGCCCCTTTTTACCGAGAAAGTATTTATGTCTCCCAGGGATTGAAAATATTTTGCGTAGGGAAGAGCATCATGCCCTTCCACGTAAACAGCGACGCCCTTTTTGTTTTTTAATTCGTCGGGAAACGTCCAAAAGTTAAACTGGTTCACCTTCGTGTTGTTGTAATCGACATAGGCGAAAACCCGTTCCTTCGTGTAGTAGCTGATCTCGGCAGCCAATTGATGTTTTTCCGCTATAGCGAATTTTATAGAGGGATCTTTTTCGAGTTCCTGCCCCAATTCCCGCCAGCCATAGAAAAACTGCGTGGCATCAGCTTCTGCTGCGTTCTTCGAGAATTTTTCAAGAGGAAGTATGCTGAACCGGGCATGCAGCATGACGATAAAGCAGAGAACAACGCTGAACAGGACGGCGAAGGCCCAGAGATTCTTTTTCCATTTAGCGCCGGTGAAGAGATAATGGCCCACAAGTATGCTGAAGGAGAAATAGGCAGTGGCAGGCCAGTTGGCCTGGGCCACATTCTTTAAAGAAGAATATGCGAAAAAAGCTATTATTGGGAGCGAGGTGAGGCTCACAAACAGCTGCTCCTTGTTTTTCCGGAAGAGATAGAGGACTGATGCGTATGCTCCCGGGATCCAGAGAAAGGGGCTCGCGACAGCGGCCTGTCCGCCCAGATATTCGAGGACTTTTCTGGGAGAGTACGTTGCCCCGCCAAGGCCATGGCCCAGTTGATAGCCGAAAGAGATCCAGTTATGTTTGCTGTTCCAATAGAGGACCGGAAGGAAGAATGCGCAGCCAAGTAGGAAAGCGGCGTAGGGGTGAATGGTTTTAAACCATCGCCGTTCGTCGGTTACGAGCATGAAGAGAAAGAAACAGGGCGCGATGAGCACGCCCGTATATTTTGACAGGAGCCCCAGGCCGAAGGCGATACCCATGAAATACCAGTACAGAACTTGTCGGGTGGCAACGATCTGCCAGTACAGATATATGGTAAGGCCCCAGAAGAGAAAAGCCGGGATATCAGGCGTTATGAGTAATGAACCGGCAAGGGTGAGCGGCATCACGTTCAACGTAATGACGCTTACGGAAGCGATTGTCCTGTCTCGGAAACAGCTGCATGGTGAGGACCCAGGCGCAGATGCTCGTAACGACCGCACCTATGATACCGGTGAACCGCACCCACAGCTCCTGCTGCGAAAAAAGAGTGGTCAGCCGTATGGCCCACGCGATCAAGGGAGCGTGATCGAAATAGCCGAAATCGAGGTGCCGTGACCATAGCCAGTAATAAGCTTCGTCGGGATGGAGCTGCAAGGTTGCGGAGAGATATATTTTCCACAGGATCAAAAGACCAACGACAATGATTGTATTACGCTTTGTAAAGAAAGTATCCATCAGGACCTCATGAAAAAAAATATGCTGAAGCGCGGCACATGACTCATTTGCCTTTGCTGGAAAACGAGCATCAGTGTACAGGACAAACCTTTTTCTGTCAATCCCGCAACGTGCGATCGACGGGTTCTTGTCCAAGGGCTTTGCCTTGACACTCCTTAAAGCAAGGAATATACTCGACCAACAATAAAGTTGCAGAAATTTCATCCCTCCAAATCCAAAATTCTGCATTTGGAGGAGCGAAAAAAATGTGGTTAAGTTTTGCACACTGTTGCGCCGGAATGTGAATTTTTCGCCCCGCCATTTCCGAATTTTCGGACATGGCGGGTAGCGTCCCATCAAATACTGGTTAGGTAGAGCCGGGCACGTCATCTCATGCAAGTTCTGAACACGCATTCTCGGACCATCGCGGCGACTGTGGAGGCCACAGGTAATCTTCTCAACACGCTCGGCAGTCCATCGGATCGGCTGTGGCCAGTCCATGCGTGGCCCCCGATGCGTCTGGATCGGCCTCTGCAGCCTGGCGCGACCGGCGGTCACGGCCCCATTCGTTACACCGTGGAGTCTTACGAGCCCGGCCGTGCTGCCACGTTCCGCTTCATCGCACCAAGGGGGTTCGACGGTACGCACTGTTTCACGGTCACCGGCACAGAAGGCGGAACTGTCCTTTCCCATACCATTTCAATGTCAGCCCATGGGGTAGGCGTGGCGTCGTGGCTACTCGTGTTTCGGCCCCTTCATGACGCGTTGCTCGAGGATGCGCTCACGAATGCCGAAAGGGCCCTCACGGGCAAAGCAGTACCGGTACCATGGTCCCGATACGTCCGGTGCCTTCGGGCCATTCTCCGTCGCCGCAAATAGGGGAGCTCTGCCTAACACCAGGTTGAACCGGACTCGCGGCCTCCGGCCGCTCGCCGGTTAACCTCAACGTTGTGCTGCCCCAAGGCAAAGAAAAGGATAATTTAAAAGCTACTTCGATAAAAAAACTGAAAAGGAAGGCATAAAGATCCTATGAATCCATCGGAACGTATTGACCAGCTGATCGCAGAACTCACAGACTGGCGTGCCAAATTGAAGAAGAAAGCGCCTGCGGGTACTCGAGCGAAAGTACACAAAAGCTGGTAGGTTGTGCAAAACGGTTCTCCTTGCCCAACGGGATTTCAAGATGTTGGGCTTTGATGCGTAGCCCAACCTACACAACTGATTTCACGTTATGCGAGAATTTGAACAAATGGAATACAGAAGGAAAACCCACAATGTCGGCCACGACCAAACTCACCCTTACTGATAATCTGCCACTTACCTGTTCACGTTCAGGCACCTGCTGTCATGGCAAAACTGTCAGGCTGAACCCGTGGGAACTGGCGTGTCTGGCTGAAGCAAAAGGGCTGACCCCGAGGGCGTTTCGTGATCGTTACTGCGATTTTGGCGGCATCCATTTGCGTTTTGATGGTGCACCCGGCTGGAGACAGCTGCCGGCGTGCAGCCAGTATGTACCTGATTTTGGATGCAGCGCGCATTTGGGGCGCCCATTGGCCTGCCGGTTATATCCTCTTGGCCGCCGAAGGCAGGCCGAGGAACTGCACTACATGTACCAAGGGAGTGACTTACCCTGTATGGAAGGGTGTCCGGAAGTTTTAGATTTACCTCAATTGAGTGTCGCCGCCTACATTGAAGGACAGGCCACGAAGCGCTTCGAAGTTGCTCAGGATGAGTATCTCGAACTGATGCAAAATTTAGCTGATAGCGCTTTCGCCCTTCTGCTGGAAAGTGGTTTGGCCGAATCGGGTGACCGGCAGACATTGCGTCTCTGGCGAGAGATGGGTGGAGAAGAGCCCGAACAATTGCAGGACCGGCTTGGTCCCGAGTGGATCGACCTGCTGATGCTCCCTGAGTTAACGGATGGCTTAAATGATCCCGTAGCTTTTTCTCGCCAGCATCACGATCTACTCCTATTGAAAGCTCAAGAATCATTTGGTACACTGGACAATGTCACCGATTTCTGCAAGGCATCGGAATTAATGATGGGACTGGCGCTGCACCTTAGCCGTGGTCTGGGCGCAAATCCTACCGAACTGGCCGAACATTGGATCAAGACTGCAAAAGAACACGGGGCGCTTGACTAGCGACATCCAGACGTGGATAGGGATTGCAGCGGGTAGGTCGGGTAGAACGTTTTTTGTGAAACCCGACGCCAGAATTTCAGAATTTCAGCTGGTAGGTTGGGCAAAAAGCTTCACCTTGCCCAACATCTTTCGACGATAAATGCGTTGGGCTTCACGTAAAGCGTTCAGCCCAACCTACGTAACTGGATTGCTTTTGAGTTTGCCAACCAAGGATATCGATTGCTGAATGTTTTTGTAGATGCTGACGCATGCCCTGTGAAGCAAGAGGTCTACCGGGTTGCAGCCAGGTATCATATAAGTGTCACCTTGGTGGCCAACTCCTGGATGAACGTGCCCACAGAGGATGGAATCGTACTTCAAGTTGTCGGCGATGGGCTAGATGAGGCCGACAACTGGATCGTTGCCAATGTCACTCCCCACGACATTGTGGTCACGACGGACATTCTTCTAGCGAGCCGATGCATCAAGGCAGGTGCGCACGCAATCAGCCCAGCGGGGAAGGCCTTCACCGAGGGAAACATCGGAGATGCTGTCGCAACCCGTAACCTGCTTACAGAGCTGCGCGGGAACGGCGAGATCACCGGGGGGCCAGCGCCCTTCTCCAAACGCGACAGGTCGAACTTTTTGCAGAAACTGGACCAGATGATCCAGATGGTTCGGCGCGAACATCCCGGCAAAATCGGCTAGCGGTGTGCCTTCGGGAAAGCGGGTCCACAGCGACGCGCGTAAACTTACTATGGAACTTAAAGCTCTCGGATTTGATCAGTGGTTTGAAGACAAAAGGTCGGAAGCGCTGAGACCTGACTGCAACGTGGCTCGTGTGACCGCTGTCCACAGGGACAGCTATCTCGTAAGAAATGAAAACAGCGAGGTACTCGCTGAACTGGCTGGCAGTTTCGTTTACTCCGCTGAGTCAAGCATAGACCTTCCTTCAGTTGGCGATTGGGCACTTGTCCAGTACCACAACGTTGATACATTTGCCATTATTCATGGCTTACTCCCACGTAAATCGTTTTTGCGGCGGAAAACCCCAGGTAAAAAAATTGATTACCAAATGATCGCGGTCAATATAGATTCTGCCTTAATCGTCCAATCCTGCGATTTCGATTTCAATCTGCGCAGGCTGGAGCGCTACCTCGTAATGGTAAACGAAGGACACATTGAGCCGACACTGCTCCTGACAAAAAGCGACCTCGTCACCCCAGAGAAGCTGGAGCAAAGAATATCAGAGGTGCGTCAAGCCAACATCAAATGCAAAGTTTTTCCGCTCAGCAACGTGACCGGCTTCGGAGTGGATCAAGTGCGTCAATTACTGGAGCCGTGCAAAACGTATTGTTTGGTTGGGTCTTCCGGAGTAGGCAAAACAACGCTCTTGAACCATATCATAGGACGCGATTTATTTGAGACAAACACAGTCCGTGCAAGCGACGGGAAGGGAAAACACACGACGGCGCAGCGCCAACTAATCGTCCTTGATCAAGGGGCAATGCTGATCGACACTCCCGGGATGAGAGAACTGGGGAATATCGGCGTCAGCTCAGGTCTTGAGGAAAGCTTCTCTGATATTTGGAGCCTTTCAAAAACCTGCCGTTTTGCCAATTGCACTCATACTCAGGAAGCCGGTTGCGCACTCTTAAACGCAATTGATAATGGCACATTGCAAGCGGATCGATATCAGAGCTATTTGAAGCTGATGAAAGAATCTGAATACAATGAGCTGTCCTACGTTGAAAAGCGTAGAAAGGACAGGAAATTCGGACAGTTCGTCAAGACTGCAATGAAACATCACAAAAAAAGTGATTAGTAGTTCAACCTGCGGGTCGAGTCCGAGGCGCAAGAGACGCGCGTTTCACCCGCGCATTGTGCTGCCCCAAGGCAAAGAAAAGGATAATTTAAAAGCTACTTCGATAAGAAAACTGAAAAGGAAGGCATAAAGATCCTATGAATCCATCGAAACGTATTGACAAGCTGATCGCAGAACTCACAGACTGGCGTGCCAAATTGAAGAAGAAAGCGCCTGCGGGTACTCGAGCGAAAGTACACAAAAGTAAAAAGACATGAAGCTATTGGAATATTATGTCGATTGAGGCTCAGACAATGAGATTGCATTTGGACATGATATTGGAAATGAATAAAGGATGATAGTGTCGGGTTTTGCTACGCTCTACCCGACCTACCAGCTACCAGCTGGCGAGCCGTAAACTATCAAAATTGATCACAAACAAAAGGAGGGAGTAATTATGAAAATGAAACATATTTTTGCGGTTCTCGTTTTGGTTTCTCTGCCCGCTACGATTTTTGCTGCCGATGGCATCCGGGCGGGAATGTGGGAGATCACGTCCAAAATGGATATGCCGGGCATGCCAATGGAGATGCCCCCGGCTACTGTCAAGCACTGCTACACGAAGGAAGACGTCAAAGACCAGAAGAACGTGATCAGCAAGGACAAGAACTGTACCGTGACCGATTTGAAGAAGTCCGGCAACAAGGTGAGTTGGAAGATGAAATGCACTGGTAAGAATGCCGGCACGTTCAGTGGCGAAACTGTGTTTTCGGGGGACTCCTACGAGTCCGTCATGAATATGCAGTCCGATTCGGGCAAGGGCAGGTCTATGACAATGAAGGTGAAGGGGAAGAGGATTGGAAATTGTCCCTAAGAAGGCTGTTCGCGTCTGAATAAGGAGAAATCCATGACGATGCGCCCCTTCAGACTGTTTTGGCTGACCCTTGCCGTAATGCTGCTGACCGCAGCGCCGTCCCTTGGCGAACAAGAAGCGACGATGCGAACGCTTGCGAACGAGCCGGGCACATGGCGCCCGTGGACCTGCAGCAGCCTGTCGCAAAACGATATCAAGAGCTACGGCCTCACCCTGTCCGACGTCAACGCCTTTAAGACCCGGCTCCAGCAGATCGCCGAGGTCTTTCAGTCGTCCCCTGTCTGGAACAAGCCGATGGGGGTCGATCCCTCGCTCACGGGCTCGCTCTTCATGCCGTGGACCGTTTCTTCCGCTGCAAAGAAGAATCAGCCTATCGCAGGCACCATCATGATGGGCAGCTTCGATCACTATGAGGTGATCCGGCAGGTGGGCAACAGGGAAGAACACGAACATTACGTTGGCGGCGAGACCTCGCACATCATGATCGATGTGAATATGCTCCCCAAGGGCGGCGGTGTCAACATGCTGAGCGACAATGAGGGAGAATTTTACGAGGAGCCGGTCCGCACGGCCGACATGGGCGGGTTCCCGACCTATGGCGACCTGCTGATCATGGCGAAGAACGGACGGCCCGTCTGGACGCCCGTTTCCCGCGAGCGTTATCTCAAGGCCTTCATCGCAAAACGCCGGCCTGACGCCGCCAATGCCGAGAGATACATTGCCGATCAGCAGAAGACAGTATGAGGCGTTTGTCGCTCCCGACGCATACGCCGCCCGCCAGGCGAAATACAAGGCAGCGGTCGACAAAATGGCGTCCAAGGGCGCGGCAGCCGTAGAACACGAACGACGGTACTGGGAGCGTGATGAGGCCGATACGCTGGCCCGCTTGAAGCGCGGGGCATCCCATGATCCGAAAGACTCTGCCTTCGCCGGCGTGATCGCGGGCCTCAAGGCCGCTGAGGAGCAGCTCGCATCCATGTCCCCTGCCGACCGCAGCGGGCCAGCATACCTCCTCGAGGATATGCGCGACCCGACCAAAAGCGGTCTGGTGGCGATGGGCACGCCCCAGTGCAAACCGCTCGTGGGCAAGAACCCGAACTTCTTCGATCCGGGCCTGCCCCGCAGCGTGCCGCAGATCATCGTCGTTACGCGGTTCAAGTCACTCGAAAAAATATGGAAAGCAAGGCCGGCCCGACCAGAAGAAGGGCTCCCTCGATCTCTGGACGACCTACGAGGTATTCCGCCGGACCGACTTGCAGAAAGTTGCCGACCATATCGGCAGGTGACGGCTAGAGTTGAGTGAATGATGCCGGGTTTCGCAGAGCTCTAACCGACCTGCAGAACCGGCTGAAGGGAGGTTCGTATGAAGAAGGAATTCTATCTGTTTCCATTAGTTGGAATTTATATTTTAATCTCAATATATGGGTGCGGCAACACGTCAAGCGCTCCCGCAGTTGGGGCAGACATTATACAAAAGTATAACTTGCACGTAGAAGGTCAGCCCTTGACTACTAACCTCACCTTACCGCAGCAATTTACAGATGCAAATTGGGGATTAAAACAAGGCGCGTGTCAGCAAGCAGGTTATGACTTAACACCGTATGCGGGGCAGGACATAACCGCAGTCACCTATAGCATTGCGGAAAAATACTCGGGCGACCAGCTTTCTCTTATCGTGCTTGCGCAAGGCCAAACAAGTATCTGTGGCTACGTTGCTGCAAACAATTTAATTCCCGGAATTATTGCAGTCAATGACCCTAACATCAACATCGCAACAAGCTCCCACCAATATGATACACTGCAGTATACATTAACCTCTCTCGATGTTGTCGACCCAGGTAAAAATGTACCAATAACATTAAGTGTCAAGAACACCGGCAGCGGACTTTTTGAAGTTCTTATAGGTGCTCCAGAGGTTGCTGTTCAGGTTGTCAAAGACAATGCGGTGGTTTGGGATCCATACTTCGGGTTGGCATTTCCGGCCATAGTTCACCAACTTTCGATTCCCGCAGGAGAGACAAAGAAATACGACTTCAGTTGGGACCAGAAAGACAACGCGGGGAACCAGGTGCAACCAGGCAACTATACGGTAAAAGCATCCTTTATCGGCAATACTGAGCAAGTTGATATTTCTATCCGATGAGATTTGAAGTGGTGCAGCCCGCGTTGCACAGTAGTAACGTGCCATGTATGTCCTATGACTAGCAGACTGTTAAAAAGACCTCCGTACACCCTTCGACAGGCTCAGGGCGAACGGAGGGAGAAACTCATCTGCATAGCGCACGGAATGATTGGCAAGTCTCCTTCGGACTCTGCACGAAAGTCCATTCTACACTTTTCCCCTGATCTGTGATAAGCTAGCATCGTAAACAGCCTTGGCCACTGGCCTTTTCTCTTGAAAACCAACAGGTAAAAAATCAATGACAGAGCGACAAATTGTGTCTCCAGTGCAAGCGCCGATATATTTCAAAGTCACTCCCACAAAAGTTATCTCCATCCTTGTTGCAAACACGCTTATCGCCCTGTTCATCGTCTTGATCAATCCGCAAGCCAGGTTCATCGTCAGTTTTACCATTTCCCAATGCATCGGAATTTCCATCTGCTGTTGCGTATTCGGGACGGCAAATTTAATCAAAGTCCAGCGGATGAGCGTGCAGGCCGTGCTGCTCGTCGCGGCAGTGATCGTGGGCGCTTTCATCGGCGTTGCGCTCGCTACTGCAGTGACCCGCCTTTTGCACATGGACGCCGGGGCCACGTTGCCGGAGAACATGAAAAGCCACTTCTATTTGTCCAACCTCCTTTGGGCCCTTCTTTTCGGCTCGATTGTCAGCTACGTGTTCATTTCTCTTCAGCGATTATCGGACGAGAAAATAAAAAGGCTGGAAGTGGAAAAGAACGCAATCGTAACGGAGATCAAACTCCTCCAGTCGCAGATGGAACCGCACTTCCTGTTCAATACGCTTTCTACGATCCTCAGCTTGATCGACACGGACCAGGAAAAAGCCAAGCAGATGCTCGAGTCTTTTACCGCGTTCCTGCGTACATCACTCGTAACCGGGCGAGGCGAAACAACAACGCTTTCCCAGGAACTGGACGTGGTAAAGAACTATCTCAAGATCTATGCCGTGCGCATGGGAGAACGTCTCCGCTACAAAATCGATATTCCCGACAGCCTCCGCGACTTTCGGATCCCGCCGCTGATCATACAGCCTTTGGTAGAAAATGCCGTAAAGCACGGGTTGGAGCCGTCAGTGCGCGGGGGAGAGCTCTTGATCCAGGGTCAGCAAGAAGGCGACCGTGTCAGGATTACTGTGTCCGACTCCGGTATGGGGATCAATGAATCGAGTCCCGGCAACGGCATCAGTCTTGAAAATATCAGAAAGCGACTGGACCTGCTGTACCAAGGCCGCGCCAGCCTGACCTTTGCAGAGAATGAGCCCACGGGCGTTAAGGTGGTGATCGAGTTACCCTATGAAACCGATCCGAGCAATCATAGCAGATGACGAGGAAGCCCTCCGCGGCTACCTCAGGAAAAAGCTTGCAGCTGCCTGGCCTGAGCTGGAGATCATTGGAGAAGCCGCAGATGGGGCAACTGCTCTGCGCCTCATCGAAGACCAGGAGCCGGACGTTGCTTTTCTTGACATCCAGATGCCGGGTGTTACCGGGATCGAAGTGGCGAGAAGGGTAGCCGGGACGTGTGCCGTGGTATTCATCACTGCCTTCAACCATTATGCAGTAGAGGCCTTTGAGAACGAGGCCCTCGATTATCTCGTAAAACCGGTGACTGACGAACGGCTGGAAAAGACCGTAAGCCGTCTCAAAGAGCGCCTGAGTTCCTCACAACCACTTGCCCCGAACATGTCCGAAATTATCGAAAAGGTCGCCCTATCTCTCCAAAAAGCTCCCGCACACCTCCAGTGGATAAAAACGCAGCACAAGGACGGCGTACGGCTGATCCCTGTGGGAGATATCTACTATTTCCGGGCAACGGACAAATACACGACCGTGCGGACCAAAGAGGGGGAATTCCTGATCCGGAAGACCATCAAGGAACTGAAGCAAGAGCTGGACCCGGAACAATTCTGGCGCGTGCACAGGGCTGCCATTGTGAACGCCAGGGCCATCCAGAGCGTGATTCACTCTTTGGCAGGCACGTACACGATACAGTTCAAGGACATAAAGGACGACCTGTCGGTCAGCCGCGCCTATTCCCATCTCTTTAAGCAGATGTAGAGAAGCTGTTCATCCGTCCTTTCTGCCCTTTGTCACCCCTTTTACCCCTTCCATCGCATTCTCATTGTCAATATCAATGGGTTTGCATATCATATAATCGGAAAGACTAAGAAGTCACTAGGACGCCGGTGAAGAGGTGAACAATGAACATTCTCGAATTTCAAAATGTAAAAAAAGATTACCGTCTCGGAGAAACGACTGTCCATGCCTTGCGCGGCGTTGACCTGGCAGTAGAGCAGGGAGAATTTGCTGCAATCCTCGGTGCTTCGGGGAGCGGAAAGACAACCCTCCTCAATCTTGCAGGGGCCATCGACGACCCGACCGACGGCCGGGTGAGCATCAACGGCCAGGACATATCGCGGCTCACGGACAACCAGAAGGCGGATCTCCGAAACAGGACCATTGGGTATGTGTTCCAGAACTTTAACCTGGTGTCGGTCCTCACGGCGCTGGAGAACGTCATGCTTGCGCTCCAGATACGGGGAGGCCGTTTGTCCGCCATTCGGGCGGAGGCGGCGCAGCGTCTGGATGAAGTGGGGCTGGCCGATTTCCTGCATCACCGGCCGGACAAACTGTCCGGGGGCCAGCGGCAGCGCGTGGCGATTGCTCGCGCTCTGATAACTAAGCCGCTCCTTATTTTTGCCGATGAACCGACGGCAAATCTGGACCACGAGACCGCCCAGTCGATCATCGATCTCATGAAGGACCTGAATGAAAAAGAGAAGGTCACCTTCATTTTTTCGACCCACGACCAGCGGCTCATTAACGAGGTCAAACGGGTCGTACGGCTGGAGGACGGGAAGATCGTTTAAGCTATCCTCAAAAGTTGTCATTCCGGGCTTGACCCGGAATCCAGCGGTTTTTGGTTATATCCTGGATTCCTGCGTTCGCAGGAATGACGAACAAGAAGGCATAGGCTTTTCTCTGCGAGCTCCGCGTCTGCGAGAGACAGTTATAAGATCCGGATTTACGAATTGGGAGGTCTATATGTTCATGTGGTTTACCATATCACTCAGAAACATCCTTAAAAACGGACGGCGAAGCCTGACGACGATCCTGGCAATCGCTTTGGGGTTCGGCGCGATTAACCTGTTCCAGGGATACGTGCACAGCACCTACCAGGGGCTGACGAACGCCGCGATCCACGGCGTCGGGTCTGGGACATCTGACGATCTTCAAGAAAGGGTTCCAGGCCATGGGGAAGCTCCATCCTGAGAAATACCAGTTCAACAAGGACGAAGTGAAGGCCATATCCGGCATTTTGCGGCAAGACCCCGATGTAGAACTGGTCACGCCTCGGCTTTCGGTTGCAGGTATCGTCTCGAACGGCAAAAACTCCACGATCTTCATCGGCGAAGGCCTGGTCCCGGCTGACGACGCCGTCATTCGCGGCGACCTCACGAAGTTTCCGGGCTTCTCGGGAACGTTTCTTACGGACCAGGAGCCCGCGGGGTGGTCATGGGTTCTGACCTGGCTGCAATGCTGAGCCTGAAACAGAAGGACTATGCCGTGATCCTGAGCAATTCCTATTCCGGCATGGCGAACGCTCTTGACGCCAAGGTGATCGGCATCTACAATACGGGCACGTCGGCAACGAACGACAAAATGATGCTGATGACGTTCCGGCATGCCCAGGACCTCGTGGATTACCAGGGCGCAGAGCGCCTCGTCGTTCTCCTGAAGGATGGCGGCGACGAGAAGGCCGACGCAGTTACCGCGGAAAACATGCGCGTCCAGCTGTCAAAGGCAGGGTACGACGTGGAGATCGAGACGTGGGCGAAACTGTCGGTCTTTTATAACCAGGTCAAGAACATGTTCGATATGATCTTTTTCTTTATCTTCTCCATCGTGCTGGTCATCGTGGTCATGAGCGTCATCAATACCATGAGCATGACCGTCATGGAGCGGACGCGGGAGATCGGCACGCTCCGGGCCCTGGGGTTCAAACAGTACGGAGTGAAATTCCTGTTCTCCACGGAAGGAATGCTGCTCGGCCTCCTGGGAAGCCTGTTCGGCGGCCTCATCTTTTTCGGTGTGTATTTCATCATCATGATGACCCATCCGACCTATGTGCCGCCCGCATCATCGAACCCGGTGCCCCTTCGCGTGGACCTGGTATGGCCGGCGCTGACCAGGAACCTGATCTTCATGCTCGCTCTTTCGATGATCGCTGCGTTCGTACCTGCACGGAGGTCGGCAAGGATGAGCATCGTGGACGCGCTGGGACATGTGTAGTGTTTTTGATTGCGGAATGATGTAGAACAATGGGTAACGTCAGAAGTTTTATGAAAAACTGAAAGGTTTTTTACCGCAGAGACGCAGAGAATTTCTAGTTCTCGAATAAAACGAAAAAACAGGCAGTAGAGACACAGCGTTTATAATCCAAGATTTTCTCAGTGTTCTCAGCGTCCCTCTGTTTATGGCCGCGTTCACGCGAGTGCAGGCTACGGTGAAAGGTTTTGATACTACGGAACGCTTAAGCGGGAGGCATTATGAAACACTATCTTGTATTTCTTGCATTTCTTTTCCTGCCCGTCAGCCTCGCAACGGGAGAACAGTCGCTCGTCAATACCAAGGCTCCTGAGTTCGCTTTATCCGATCAATATGATCGGCAATACAGCCTGCAGTCTTTTGTTGGCCAGCCGTTCGTGCTGCTCGCAAGTGACAAAAAGGGATCAGAGCAGAACCATTTATGGATTGAGTCAGTCGAGAAGAAATACGGGAAGAGCGTGAGGATTATCGGTGTGGCCGATGTACGGACTGTGCCGTTCTTTTTAAAGGGGAAAATCCGAAACGATTTCAAAAAGAATCCGAACAGCATTCTTCTCGATTGGGAAGGAACAATTTTTATGGCCTACGGACTTTCGAAAGGCCTTCCCAATGTGGTTCTCATTGACAGCAACGGCTATGTACGGTATCTGCACGCGGGAGGCCCGACAGACGAAGCCAGGGAACAGCTGTTCAAAAAGATTGATGCAAATAGGGGATAGGAAATAAAGGAGGGGTTGCTATGAGTCGTTCATTTCGGAGAGTCGACACAAGGGTGAATGAAAACCCCTCACTCCACCCTCTCCCCTCGGGGGAGAGGATAAAGGTGAGGGGGGATTTTCAGATGAAACAATATAAGCTGATCATGCTCAGCCTGCTGCTCGGCCTGTGCGGATTAATCGGTAGAGTTCATGCGGGAGACCTGCCAGTCAAGGACATCCTGAAGCACGCAGACCGCGCACGGGGCAATCTCGGTGGCATTGTCTGGAACATTAAAATCACCACGACCGATGAGGGTTCGAATGAATCGCGGGGCATGATGGTGAAAGTGAAGAAGAATAATACCCTGGCGAAATTCACGAGCCCGGCAAATATGAACGACCGCATGGTGCTTATGGTCGACCGCAACATGTGGTTCATACGCTCGGGACTGCAAAAACCGGTCTCGCTCTCGCCGCGCCAGAAGCTCATCGGCGATGCGGCAAACGGCGATATCGCGTCTACGAATTATGCAGGTGATTATAACGCCGCGTTTCTGGGCGAAGAAAGCGTCCGCGGAGAGGCATGCTACGTTCTGGATCTGAAGGCGGCCAGTAAGAATGTGACCTATGACCGGATCAAGTACTGGGTCTCGAAAGAGCGGCTTGTCGGGGTGAAGGCCGAGTTTTACACCTTGTCCGGCAAGCTCTTCAAAACCGCGGAATTCAAGTATGGCAACCGGGTCAAAATGGACGATCAGGAAGAAATCCCCTTTGTTTCGGAGCTGATCATCCGGGACGCGATCCAGAAAGACCGGATAACCACGATGACCTATACTAATATCAAGGTTGAACCGATCCCTGATACGACGTTTAACCTGAACGTGCTGGTACGGTAGAAGATGAAATCAGTGAACCGCGGAGACGCTGAGACGCGGAGGAAGGCAACGCAAAATTTGCGGATGTAAAAGGAGCCCTGCGAGGCTCTGGTCTTCGAGGCAATTCTCCACAAGATGAAGATTAGCTTTTTTTTGATCACAGTTTGAGATTATGCGATGAAATTCTTGAAATCATCAGTGGCGCTTTCCATAATGTCGGTTCTCTTTTCTTTCCTTCCTCTTGTTGCTGCGGCGGGTGAGGACAGCAAGGGCAGCGATGCATTCTCCTATAACCTAAAAGCTCTCGTTTTCGGCGATATGCAGGTTCCCGGACACTCGACGCAGAACCCGGACAATGCTTTCCTCGATCTGTACCGGTATTCTACGGAGCTCGATCTGCGGCCGGATTTTTTTCTGGATTTGCCGGACGTGAGCGCTTTGTTCAAACCGCGGGTCATAGCGTCTTATCAGTGGTGGGAAGACGGCGTTTCGAAAGGCAAAAACCAGTCATCGGACCGGGCGTTCGTGAATGAGTGGCGCGTACAGGCAAAACCGCTCTCAACTGTATTTGTTTCCTTTGGAAAAGAAAAATTGCTCTGGGGCCCGTCTTTCATCGCGAGCCCCTCGAACATCCTGTTCAAGGACACGGAAAAGATAAACCCAAAGACCGAAGTAGAAGGAAAATATCTGGCAAAAGTGATTTACGTACCGAACAGCATAATCACCATCAACCTGATCTCGGAAACGCAAAAGGAGAATAACGATCTCGGGGAGTCGCTCAAACCCGCGCAGGCGCTGAAGGTTGATTATCTGAACAGCAATTCACTCATCAGCATGATCGCCTATTATCGGCAGGACGACCGTTTCCGTTTGGGAAGCTACGGCCAGTTGACGGCATCGGATGCGGTTCTTCTCTATTATGACGGGATTGTATCAAAAGGAAACGATGCACTCTATCCTGTTGCCGATGCTTCCAACCCGCTGGGCGGAGCTTTTGCAAAACGCTATGACGGCTCAAGCAGGCTCTTCACGACAGTATCAGCCGGGGGATCGTATACATTTTTGTCAGGATCGACGCTCAGCATGGAATTTCTTTACAACGGCCTGGGTTACGACAATGCCGAAGCAAACTCCTACTACATGATCCGGCAGAATGCATACGACCATTTTTTTGATGCAACGCCGATGTCCGGCTTGTCGCAGATGACGCTCGGTGAAACGATTAACAACGAGCTGCCCTTTCTCAGGAGATATTATCTCATGGGACAATTTCAGGTCAGGGAAATTAAGAACGTCCTCGATGTCATCGTGAGGTATACCCACGGCTTGGAAGAGCATGCAGGCCAGGCCTCTTCGATCATTGAATGGCAAATGTCGAATCGTGTCCAGCTTTTTAACATCAACACTGTTGCCGTGGGCAGTGGAAGGAATACGGAATTCAATTCTCTCCTCGCGGAAAGTTACATGGTCGGGATCGAAGTGCATTTTTAACTACCTAAATCTTGGCATCGTGCAAACCCCCGCTGCCTCACACAGCATGTTATACTAGTACTTATGTATGCTTGCCGGACCACGAAAAAAAAACTAGCGTCACTTACCCCACTCCTGTTGATAATTACATTTCTTGGAATCCGCACGCCAGCACTTAATGCCGCAGAGCCGGACTGCCGCATCGATGCCGGTTCCTGCGTCCAGACTTCGGGCGCTCTCTCGGTGGGCTTCGACGTTTCCCCCAAACCGCTCAAGGCCATGCGGGAGCTGACCTTTATTGTGACAGTGAAAGAGAAGGGCAAGCCGGTCACGAACGCCTCCCTCCTGATCAACCTGTCGATGCCCGGTATGTACATGGGGGAAAATATCGTCCGGCTCGCACACCGCGCGGACGGTATCTACGAAGGGACGGGTGTCATCATTCACTGTCCGAGCGGGGGGAAAAATTGGCAAGCCTCTGTCACAATAGAACAGGGCGGAAAAAAATCAGTCGTGAACTATCTGTTCGAGGTCCCCTGACATGAATGCCGGTTATCTTTTGGCCCTGACCACGGGGCTCGTCGGCGGGTTCGGGCATTGCATCGGCATGTGCGGTCCGCTCGTAGCCTCGTCCGCGCTGCACTCAGCAGCTGCCAAACGCACGGGTGTGCCGGGCACGGTCGTTCGCCAACTGCTTTACAACACGGGCCGTATCACCACCTACGGGACCGTGGGAGCGGTCATGGGGCTTGTCGGCTCCTTCGTGAACGTGGCGAGCAAGCTGGCGGGGGTCCAGAACGGGGTCATGATCGCGGCCGGCCTCATCATGCTCGTCATGGGACTCAGCATCCTCGGTGTCTTGGGCGGAACGGGTTGGCTGGAACAACATAATTCGCTGGTCCTCGGCATGGCAAAAAAAATATTTTCCCATAGTTCCGGCTGGAGATATCTTCCTCTCGGACTGGTACTAGGGCTCTTACCCTGCGGACTTTCCTATACGGCCTTTATTGCAGCAGCAGGCACAGGGACACCGCTTGCCGGTATGTTCACCATGCTCGCCTTCGGCGCTGGCACGGTCCCGGCCCTGTTGCTCTTCGGTATGATAGTCAGCTATCTCGGTTCGCGGCTGCGCGCCCGGGTGCAGAAGGCGGGCGGCGTCGTGGTAATGGTTATGGGTCTCTACTATATATTGAAGGGGATAGAGCTGTATGTTGACCTGTGACCACTGCCTCATTGAATTTCCCGATAACGAAGCGGTCTATGATTCTCTTAACGGATCTCAGAAGGTTTTCTGTTGTCACGGCTGCCAGGATGTTTACCAGCTTATCAATAGCGAAGGACTGGACGATTTCTATAGGCGCCGGAGGGAGTGGCAGCCCGGTCCGGTTGTTGCCAGGCCCGTGGACCTTGCCGCATTTGCCGCGCAGGTCCGGCAGTCGGGGACTGAACTTGAACTGGATATCGTACTCGACGGCATCCGCTGCGCCTCCTGTGTCTGGCTGAATGAAAAGATCCTCATGAAGACCCAGGGCGTGACCTTTGCCCAGGTCAACTACGCAACGCACCGGGCTCGCATCCGCTGGCTTCCCGCGGAAACGCGCATCGAAACGATCCTGTCCCGCATCACGTCCATCGGATACACGCCGAAGCCCTTCCTTGCCGCGGCAATCGAGGAGGAGCAACGGAAAGCTTCGCGCGACCTTCTTCTCCGCTTCGGGACCGCAGGCTTCCTTTCCATGCAACTCATGATCTTCTCCATCGCCCTGTACGCCGGTTACTTCCAGGGCATGGACGTGAGGATGAAGAACGTTTTTAACGTGATCTCGCTGGCGTTGACCACGCCGGTGATCTTTTATTCGGGATGGCCGTTTCTGGCCGGAGCCGTACGGGGGCTGAGAAATCTTACCTTCAACATGGACTTCCTGATAGCTGCAGGCGCAGGATCGGCTTATTTGTACAGCATCTACCAGATGATGATAGGCGGTGAGGTTTACTTCGACACGGCCGTCATGATTATTACCCTGATCCTTCTGGGAAGGTACATCGAATCCGGGGCCAAGCGAAAAGCATCGGAAGTCATTATGAGGCTTGTTACGCTCGCCCCGCAGGAAGCACGAAAGCTGTTCTCGTCGAAGGAGCTCAAGGACGAGACCGGAACAATGCTGAATGCCGATCGGCGTATGGTCCCTGTGTCTCTCGTGAGGCCCGGAGACCTCATCGAGGTGATACCCGGAGAAAAGATCCCGCTCGACGGCATGGTGAAAGAAGGGGAGTCGGAAACAGACGAGTCCATGTTAACCGGCGAGTCCCGGCCGGCAGCGAAACAGCCCGGGTCCGAAGTCTGCTGCGGGACCGTGAACCTCTACGGCCGTTTCGTCTATCAGGTGACGATGACGGGCAGCGATACGGTATTGGCGCGCATCATCAAAGCAGTGGAGGATGCGCAGGCGAGGCGCGCGCCTGTCCAATCCCTCGTGGACCGCATGATTTCTATCTTCGTCCCGGCTGTCATGCTGCTCAGTCTCGCAACAGCAGGGTACTGGCTCTTCAGGGGGAGTCCGGTGTCCGTGGCCGTAATGAACGCGGTGTCCGTAATGGTCATCGCCTGTCCCTGCGCTTTGGGGCTCGCCACGCCCCTGGCCATCCTGATCGGTACCACCTTCGGAGCGTCGAAGGGGATCCTGATCAAAGGCGGCGACGTGATTGAGCGGACAAAAAAAGTCAATGTGGTCGTATTCGACAAAACCGGAACTATTACCGAAGGTAAACCGTCGTTGATCTTTTCCCGCGGGATCGGCATGGAGGACAGGGAAGCTCTTTGTCTCGCTGCTTCCCTCGAAAGATTTTCAGAACACTCGATCGGCAACGCCGTAACAGCCGCGGCCCGTGGTTGTTCATTCTCCGAGGTAACGGCATTTACCGTCGTTCCGGGCAAGGGGATTCGCGGCAGGATTGCCGGAAATGATGTTTTGGTCGGCAACCGTGAGTTCATTGAAACGGAGGGGACCAAGAGGAGCCTGGACGCGAGCGAAATTACACTCGCTTCGTCCCGCCAAGAAGAAGGGGCCACAGTTGTGTACCTCGCCTATGCCGGAAATCTGGCGGGCGTATTCGCCGTGTCCGACGCGCCGAGAAAAGAAGCAGCGGAAGCGGTCAAACTTCTCAAGCGACAGGGCCACGAAATCGTGATGATTACGGGAGACGCCTTGGCTACGGCAGAAGCCGTTGCCAGAAGTGTCGGGATCACGGACGTGCAGGCAAAACGTTCTCCCTTGGAAAAAGTGGAGGACATCCGGAAGATGCACGAAAAAGGAAAACACTGCATCATGGTAGGAGACGGGATCAATGACGCGCCCGCACTTGTCGAGGCCGAGGTCGGCATCGCCATGGGAAGGGCCACGGACATTGCCCTGGAAAGCGCGGACATGGTGCTCATGCGATACGATCTTCGGCTCGTGCCGCAGGCGCTGAAACTGTCGAAGAAGACCTTTTCCATTATACGGCAGAACCTTTTCTGGGCCTTTGCCTATAACGCGGTGGCGATCCCTCTTGCAATCGCAGGCGTTCTTCACCCCATTGTGGCGGCGGGAGCAATGGCCCTCAGTTCCTTAAGCGTTGTGGGAAATTCCTTGCGAGCGAGGGCAAGTTGATGTAAGCATCAGTGCCTTGATAATTTGACTGAGTATCCTGTGTTTCCACGGTGAACCATCGTTTTTTGGCGCTTGCGTAAAGAGGATGTTTGCAGTACAATTCCCGGACAAGGACGGAATATGGCTGCAATCACCACACGCGAACTGGACATCATCCTCGATTCGACCCATGACGGGATGATTGCCATCAATAAGTCAGGTGTTGTTACGCTTTTTAATAAAGCTGCTGAACGTATCACCGGCCTGAAGGCAGAAACCGTCCTCAATCGTTCCGCCATCGAAGTCATCCCCAATACCCGCCTCCACGTAGTCCTGCACGAAGGCAAGCCCGAGATTAACCAGGAGCAGCACCTGAACGATGTAGTCATCGTAACGAACCGCGTGCCGGTGAGAGACGAGGCAGGCGAGATCATCGGGGCCGTAGCGGTATTCCGCGATATTACGGAGATCCGGACCCTTACGGACAAAGTGACCGGCCTCTGGAATGTGCAGAGTCTCCTCGAAGCAGTGATCGAATCCACGGCGGACGCCATCTCCGTGGCCGACGAGCACGGCAACAACATGATCGTGAACCCTGCGTACACGCGCCTCACCGGGTTCACCAAGGACGCCGTGTTGAATAAACCCGTGACCGTGGACATCGCCGAGGGAGAGAGCATGCATTTGAAGGTGCTCCGGAGCGGCAGGCCCGTTCGCAACGTACGGATGAAGGTGGGGGCCGCAAAAAAAGAAGTGATCGTGAATGTGGCCCCCATCTTTATCGACGGCCAGATCAAGGGAAGCGTCGGTGTGATCCACGATATTTCCGAGATCATGGGGCTCAACGAGGAACTGGCCCAGGCGCGGAAACTCATACGTCACCTCAAAGCCCGTTATACCTGGGGCGACATTATCGGCTCAAGCCCCGCCATGGTGGCCGCGAAAGACCAGGCTCGAAGGGCCGCCGAGACGCCTGCAACCGTGCTGTTGCGCGGAGAGAGCGGGACCGGCAAGGAGCTCTTTGCTCATGCGATCCACAATGCGAGCGCGCGGCAGCAAGGGCAGTTCGTCCGGGTCAATTGTGCAGCGCTGTCCGAGAACCTGCTTGAGAGCGAACTGTTCGGTTACGTGGAAGGGGCCTTTACCGGCGCCCTGAAGGGCGGTAAGAAAGGCCTCTTTGAAGAGGCGAGCGGCGGCACCATCTTTCTTGACGAGATCGGCGAAATCAGCCTGTCGCTCCAGCGGAAATTACTCCGGGTGCTGCAAGAGCGAGAGATCGTTCGCGTCGGCAGTACGATGCCTTGCTCTGTCGACGTTCGGGTGATCGCCGCGACCAATGTGAACCTTGAGCAGAAAGTGAAAGACGGCACGTTCAAGGGGGACCTCTATTACCGTCTGAACGTCTTGCCTATCGCGATCCCGCCGCTCCGGGCGCGGCCGGAGGACATCCCGCGGCTGGTCCAGCATGTTATCTTCCGCCTGAACCAGGAATTCGGAAGACAAGTGACGGGTATGGCGCCGGAAGCCCTTGCGGAACTCGGGAAATACCCCTGGCCCGGAAATGTCAGAGAACTCGAAAACGTTCTCGGCCGGGCCATGATCAACATGCGGCCGCAAGAGAGGGTGATCGATACGCAGCATCTGCCGATCCTAGAGTGCGAGAAAATAAACGAGGCATTCCTCGCTGCCGAACAAGCAGCGATGGCGCCGCGTTCACTCGATCAGGTGGTTTCCGATGCAGAGCGTGCCGCTATTATGAGGGCGCTCAGAGAATCGGGCGGAAATAGAGAAAAGGCTGCAGAGCTCCTGGACGTCGCGCTGAGAAATCTTTACTATAAGATAAAAAAATTTGGTATTACCGAAGTATGATACTGCAACATGTTGCCTGCAATAATTCGCAATAAATGATAATTATTGCAGTTGATGAAAAGTATTTTTTCTTTTATCTAATATTCCTTCCGATAAACAATCTCATAATATCAATCTGTTAAACTCAATAAGTGTTAGCTTTCTGATACTGTCTATTCCTGGCCCGGTAATTGCTCTTACTAATGTCGCCATTCTATATATCGGTCATTTTTTCTCGATACTTCGTTCCATGCCGTTGAAGCAGTTGAAACAATGGTAGCGAGATGATAAAACATCAATTGTTCTGAGGAGGATTCTGGCATGACAAGACCGATATCACCGGGCAGCCGTTTTCGGGCGGCCCTACGTGAAGAAAAACCATTACAGGTCGTGGGCGCGATCAATGCGTATGCGGCGCGCCTGGCAGAGCGCACGGGTTTCAAAGCGCTCTATGTTTCGGGCGGCGGCGTTGCCGCCGGATCGCTCGGCGTTCCGGACCTCGGCATCACCACAATGGAAGACGTCCTGACTGACGTTCGGCGCATCACCGATAACACGGATCTTCCCGTGCTTGTTGACATCGATACCGGATGGGGCGGCGCCTTCAACATCGCGCGTGCGATAAAATCCATGATCAAAGCCGGGGCGGCCGCCGTGCATATCGAAGACCAGGTACAGGCGAAACGCTGCGGCCACCGACCCGGCAAGGCAATCGTCAGCAAAGACGAAATGGTGGACCGCATCAAGGCGGCGGTCGATGCAAAGACCGATTCGGAGTTCGTCATCATGGCGAGAACAGACGCTCTCGCCGTGGAGGGGCTTGAAGCAGCGATCGACCGTGCACAGGCATGTGTCGAAGCCGGTGCGGACATGATCTTCCCCGAGGCGATAACCGATCTTGTCATGTATAAGAAGTTCGCCCAGGCGGTAAAGGTGCCGATCCTCGCCAACATCACCGAGTTCGGCGCAACGCCGCTCTATTCGGTGGAAGAACTGCGCAGCGTCGATGTCTCCCTCGTATTGTATCCGCTGTCCGCGTTCCGGGCCATGAGCAAGGCCGCGCTGACGGTCTATTGCACGATCCGCAAGGAAGAATCCCAGAAAAACGTGATCAACCTCATGCAGACCCGTGCCGATCTCTATGATTACCTTGATTACCATGCTTTCGAAGAAAAGCTCGATAAAATATTTTCCAAGGAGGAAAAATAACATGAGTAACGACACTATTACTGCGACTCCTGCAGCAGCGCCCAAGGTAAAAAAATCCGTCGCCCTTTCGGGTGTGGTGGCCGGCAACTCGGCGGTCTGCACCGTCGGCAGGACCGGGAATGATCTGCACTACCGCGGCTACGATATCGTGGAGCTTGCAAAACAGTCCACCTTCGAGGAAGTGGCGTATCTCCTGGTCCACGGCGAACTGCCGACCCAGTCGGCATTAAAGGACTATAAGAAAAAGCTGAAAAGCCTTCGCGGCCTGCCCAACCAGGTGAGGACCGTGCTGGAACACATTCCCGCATCAGCCCATCCCATGGACGTGCTGCGCACCGGCTGCTCCATCCTCGGCAACGTGCTTCCGGAGAAGGACGACCAGAACATCCCCGGAGCAGGCGACATCATTGACCGGATGGTGGCATCTTTCGGTTCCATGCTTCTCTACTGGTGGCATTTCAGTCAGAACGGGACCCGGATAGACGTTGATACCGACGACGATACCGTGGCAGGACACTTCCTCCATCTCCTGCACGGGAAAAAGCCGTCAGCGCTCCATGAAAAAGCGCTCGACCAGTCACTGATCCTTTATGCCGAGCACGAGTTCACCGCATCCACTTTCACCGCACGCGTCATAGCAGGCACGCTTTCCGATGTCTATTCGGCCATCACCGGAGCGATTGGAGCTTTGCGGGGACCGAAGCACGGCGGCGCGAACGAAGTGGCCCACGAGATCCAGCGGCGCTACCGGACGCCCGACGAAGCCGAAGCGGACATCATGGCCCGGGTCGCGCGAAAAGAGATCATCATCGGTTTCGGACATCCGGTGTACACGGTGAGCGATCCGCGGAACACCACGATCAAGGGCATCGCGAAAGGGCTCTGTGAAGACGGAGACAACATGAACCTCTTTAACATTGCCGACCGTATCGAAGCGGTCATGAAAAGGGAAAAGAACATGTTCTCCAATCTTGACTGGTATTCTGCGGTGACTTATCATATGCTGGGTGTACCGACCAGCCTGTTCACACCGATCTTCGTCATTTCACGCACCACGGGCTGGGGCGCCCATGTGATCGAGCAGCGGCTCGATAACAAGATCATCCGTCCTTCCGCGAACTACACCGGACCTGAAGACCGGAAGTATGCGCCGATCAAGGACAGGAAGTAGAAACGCGGGATGAGGGAGGATGGAGGATGGACGAGGGACGAAAAAGAAATTGCGTCCATCCTCTATCGGTTTAAACTATAATCACACATCGAAAGGAAAAAAGAACAGCATGAGTTCTCACATCTCCAATGTCCGTCCTGACCCGGACAAGGTCCTGGTGGACATTGCCAATTATGCACATGATTATGAAATCAAGTCGGCTGAGGCTTATGAAACATCGCGGTACTGTCTTATCGATACCCTGGGTTGCGGGCTCGAAGCGCTGGGGTATCCCGCGTGCACGAAGCTCCTCGGGCCGATCGTACCGGGCACCGTTGTTCCTCAGGGCGCAAAGGTCCCCGGCACCCAGTTCCAGCTCGACCCGATCCAGGCTGCATTCAACATCGGCGCTATGATCCGCTGGCTCGACTTCAACGATACCTGGCTTGCCGCGGAGTGGGGCCATCCGTCGGACAACCTGGGCGGCATCCTGGCAACAGCTGACTATCTTTCACGCAAAGCAGTGTCCGAGGGCAAGAAGCCTCTTGTGATGCGGGACGTACTCACCGGCATGATCAAGGCCCACGAGATCCAGGGGATTATCGCCATCGAAAACTCCTTCAACCGGGTAGGGCTTGACCACGTCGTTCTCGTCAAAGTCGCGACGACCGCAGTAGTAATGAAGATGCTGGGCGGGACAAAGGAAGAGATCATCGATGCCCTGTCGAATGCGTGGATCGACGGCCAGTCCCTCCGGACCTACCGCCATGCTCCGAACACGGGCTCCCGGAAATCCTGGGCAGCGGGCGACGCAACGGCGCGCGGCGTCCGGTTGGCGCTCATGGCCATGAAGGGCGAGATGGGGTACCCCTCGGCAATGACGGCTAAGACCTGGGGTTTCTATGACGTGCTCTTCAAGGGGAATGAATTCAAGTTCCAGCGGCCCTACGGCTCCTATGTGATGGAGAACGTGCTGTTTAAAATTTCTTTCCCGGCGGAATTCCACTCCCAGACGGCAGTGGAAAGCGCCATGACCCTGAACAGAAAACTCAAGGACACGGGCAGGAGCACTGACGATATAAAGAAAATCACGATCCGCACCCACGAGGCTGCAATCCGCATCATCGACAAGAAAGGGCCGCTCAACAATCCTGCGGACCGGGATCATTGCATCCAGTACATGGTAGCCGTGCCGCTCATCTTCGGCAGGCTCATTGCCGCTGACTACGAAGACAGTGTCGCGGCTGACCCGCGCATAGATGCTCTGCGCGATAAGATATCCTGCGTTGAGGACCCGCAGTTTACGAAGGATTACCACGACCCTGAAAAACGTTCGATCGCGAACGGCCTTACCCTGGAATTCAAGGACAACACCAAGCTGCCGGAAATTCTCGTCGAATACCCCATAGGACACCGCCGCCGGCGGAAGGAAGGCATGCCGGTGCTCGTCGATAAGTTCAAGACCAACCTGGCGCGTCGGTTCCCGGCTAGACAGCAGAAGGCGATTCTTGAGATCAGTCTGGACCAGCAAAAACTGGAAGCTATGCCGGTGCATGAATACGTCGATTTGTATGTGATCTGAACCAAAAAACAGATGCAGTCGGTCTCACACGAAGGCGCGAAGCCACGAAGGGGAGGATCACCTGCCTTTCAGTGTACTTCTTTGTGGCTTCGTGCCTTCGTGCGATAAAAAATGGAGACACAGTGACCCATAATCTCTTCAATACGCTCCGAGATTTCAGCCTGGGCAACGGGAAAAAGGGGAAATTGTATTCCCTGCCTGTTCTGGAAAAAGCGGGGATCGGCATGATCTCGCATTTGCCCGTTTCGATCAGGATCGTGCTCGAATCGGTGCTGCGTAATTACGATGGCAAGAAGATAACAGAAGATCACGTTAAACAGCTTGCTGCCTGGTCGCCCCAGGGACGGCGCATAGAGGAAATTCCTTTTGTCGTTGCACGCATCCTGCTCCAGGACTTTACCGGCGTACCCCTCCTGTGCGATCTGGCGGCAATGCGCGGCGCGGCCCGCAGGATGGGCAAAAATCCGGGCATCATCGAACCGCTCGTCCCTGTCGATCTGGTCGTGGACCACTCCGTGCAGATAGACTCCTACGGAAATCCTGATGCGCTTCGGATCAATATGGAAATGGAATTCAAGCGCAACCGGGAACGGTACGAGTTCCTGAAGTGGGGCATGAACACATTCCATTCCTTCCAGGTAGTCCCGCCGGGCATCGGCATCGTTCACCAGGTGAACCTTGAATACCTGGCGCGCGGCGTGCATGACAAGAACGATGTCTACTATCCCGATACGCTCGTCGGCACCGACAGCCATACGACGATGATCAATGGTATCGGCTCGGTCGGCTGGGGCGTGGGAGGCATTGAGGCGGAAGCGGGTATGCTCGGTCAGCCGCTCTACTTCCTAACTCCTGATGTGGTGGGGGTGAACCTGACCGGAAAACTCCGGGAAGGCGTCACTGCCACCGACCTCGTGCTGACCATCACCGAGATGCTCCGGAAAAATAAGGTCGTCGGCGCCTTTGTCGAATTTTTCGGATCAGGCACCGCATCCCTCAGCGTGCCTGACCGCGCCACGATCGCGAATATGTCGCCGGAGTACGGCGCGACCATGGGCTTCTTCCCGATCGACGACGTGACCGTCGAGTACCTCAGCAGCAGCGGACGTACTCACGAGGAAGTCGCCGCTTGCAAGTCCTATTACACAGCCCAGAGAATGTACGGCATTCCCGAAGGCCGGAGAGATAGATTACACGCGGACCCTTGAACTCGACCTCTCTTCGATCAAACCTTCCGTTGCAGGGCCGAAACGCCCGCAGGACCGCATTGAACTTCCCGCTCTGAAAAATACGATGTCCCAATTATTCGTCAAGCCGACAACGGAAAACGGATTTGCAAAGAAGTCCGAAGACATTGCAGCGCGCTTCAAAACAAAGGACGGCATAGACATCGGCTCCGGAGATGTGATCATCGCCGCCATCACCTCCTGCACCAACACCTCCAATCCGTGCGGTGCTGCTCGCTGCCGGTCTGCTGGCAAAGAAGGCTGTGGAGAAAGGCCTGCACGTCGTAAAAAAGCACGTCAAGACGTCCCTTGCGCCGGGCTCGCGAGTCGTGACCGAATATCTGCAAAAGCCGGTCTCCTGCCTTATCCTGGAAAGCTCGGTTTCAATATCGTTGCCTACGGCTGCACCACCTGCATCGGCAATTCAGGCCCCCTGGATGAAGGGACGGAAGAGGCCATTCTGCAGAATGATCTCGTCTGCGCATCGGTCCTTTCCGGCAACCGCAACTTCGAAGCGCGCATCCATCCGAACCTGCGCGCCAACTTTTTGATGAGCCCGCCCCTTGTCGTGGCCTATGCCATAGCCGGGACCGTGCTCATGAATCATGGAGAAAGATCCTCTGGGCATCGGCAAGGACGGCAGCAACGGTCTACCTCAAAGACATCTGGCCGAGCAATGCCGAAGTTGCGTCCGTGATGAAGTATGCCACGGACCCGGAAACCTTCCAGCGTCTCTACGCGGACTTCACCAAGGACAATGTCTTGTGGAACAACGTGGCCTCGGTTTCCGAGGAAGTCTATAACTGGCCGAAATCCACGTACATTGCGGAACCTCCGTTCTTCATGGACTTCTCGATGCAGCCGGGCGCGTCAACGACATCGCTCGGAGCCCGGGCGCTCGGCATCTTCGGCGATTCGGTCACGACCGACCATATCAGTCCGGCAGGCTCCATCAAGGAGACCACTCCCGCGGGAAAATACCTGCTCGAAAACAACGTGCCAAGACCGATTTTCAGAGCTACGGCACGCGCCGGGGCAATCACGATGTGATGATTCGCGGCACCTTCGCGAACGTGCGCATCAAGAACCTCATGGTGCCTCCCGAAGGCAGACGGCGCGCGCGTGGAAGGCGGCATTACCCTGTTTCAGCCCAGCGGAGAGCAGATGTCGATCTATGACGCTGCAATGAAATATCTGGCCCAAGGCACGCCGACGGTGGTCTTCGGTGGAGAAGAATACGGGACAGGATCATCGCGTGATTGGGCAGCCAAAGGCACCAGACTTTTCGGAGTGCGCGCCGTTATTGCACGAAGCTTCGAGCGTATCCACCGTTCCAACCTCGTAGGCATGGGCGTATTGCCGCTGCAGTTCAAAGGCAACGATTCCGTCCAATCACTGCGGCTCATCGGAGATGAAGAGTTCGATATTGTCGGCTTGAACAATCTGATGCCGCAACAGGAAATCAGCCTTCTCGTCAAAAGACACGGGGGAGTTCGCCAGGAAGTCAAGCTGCTGTCGCGGATCGATACCCCGATCGAGGTCGATTATTATCAGCATGGGGGAATTCTGCCGTATGTACTACGGGAACTCATGCACGGACCGTAGTGCGGTTTTTTGAGAGAGTCGCTTAAGCCGTAAGAGCATACATTCGAGCCGACTTTTTTTGGGCATCAGTGTAGCAAAAACATGCACATTAAAACAATGTGAGGAGGGTAAGTATGGGAAAGTATCAGGATCTCTTTCAGAAGAGCATCAAGGACCCGGAGAAGTTCTGGGGTGAGGCTGCAGAAGCGATCACCTGGACCAAGAAGTGGGACAAAGTTCTTGATGATTCCAACAAGCCTTTCTACCGCTGGTACAGCGGCGGTGAGATGAACACCTGTTACAATGCTCTCGACCGGCACGCGAAGTACGGCAGGGGCGATCAGGTCGCTCTGATCTACGACAGCCCGGTGACCAACACGGTCCGGAAGTACACCTATACGGAACTGCTCGATCAGGTTTCCCGGTTTGCAGGCGCCTTGAAGGGCATGGGCGTCCAGAAGGGGACGACGGTCATCATCTACATGCCCATGATCCCGCAGGCGGTGATTGCCATGCTCGCGTGCGCACGTCTCGGCGCCGTGCATTCCGTGGTGTTCGGCGGATTTGCACCCCACGAGCTTGCGATCAGGATCGACGACGCAAAACCCAAAGTCATAATCACCGCCTCGGGCGCCATCGAGGGAAAGAAAACCCTGGAATACAAGCCCATGCTCGACAAAGCCATAGAGCTGGCCACGCATAAACCGGAAAAGAACATCATATTCCAGCGCCAGTTCGTAAAAGCCGCGCTGAACCCGGGCCGCGACCTCGACTGGGAAGAGCTCATTGCAAAAGCAAAGCCCACGGAGTGCACACCGGTCAAGGCGACCGATCCGCTCTATATCCTCTATACGTCGGGAACGACCGGCAAACCGAAGGGCGTGGTCCGAGACAACGGCGGCCATGCCGTGGCGCTCCGGTGGAGCATGCGGTACATCTACAACGTCGAACCGGGCGACGTCTACTGGGCCGCATCGGATGTGGGCTGGGTCGTCGGGCACTCCTACATTGTTTACGGTCCGCTCCTGCATGGCTGCACTACGATCATCTACGAGGGGAAACCGGTCGGCACGCCCGACGCCGGGGCGTTCTGGAGGGTCATATCCCAGCACAAAGTCAAAGTGCTGTTCACGGCACCGACTGCGTTCCGTGCCATCAAGAAGGAAGACCCGAATGGTGAATTCATCAAGAAGTACGACCTCTCGGGGTTCAAGTACCTGTTCCTCGCCGGTGAACGTCTCGATCCCGATACCTACCATTGGGCTCATGATCTTCTGCAAAAACCGGTCATCGACCACTGGTGGCAGACCGAGACCGGCTGGCCGATAACGGCAAACAGCATGGGCATCGAAGAACATCCGATCAAACCGGGATCTTCTACCAAGCCGGTGCCCGGGTTCAACGTCACGATCCTGGACACGAACGGCAAGCCGGTCGGTCCGAAAGTGACCGGTCTCGTAACCATCAAGCTGCCGCTGCCTCCGGGCACGCTCCCCACGCTCTGGCAGGCGGACCAGCGGTTTCTCGAGTCCTACCTCAAAGTGTACCCCGGTTACTACTTTACGAGCGACGGCGGGTATATCGATGAAGACGGCTACGTTTATATCATGGGCCGGGTGGACGACGTGATCAACGTGGCCGGCCACCGGCTCTCCACAGGAGAGATGGAAGAGGTCGTATCCACGCATAAGGACATTGCGGAATGCGCGGTCATCGGTGTGCACGATAATCTGAAAGGCCAGCTTCCCGTCGGGCTTTGCGTGCTCAAGGCGGGCGTGAACACGAGTGAAGAGGCAATCAAGAAGGATCTCGCGAACATGATCAGGGAGACCATCGGCCCCATCGCCGGATACAAGGAAACGTGCGTCGTGAAACGGCTCCCGAAGACGCGCTCCGGAAAGATCCTGCGCGGCACCATGCGGAAGATCGCCGACGGCGAGACCTACACGATGCCGTCGACCATTGACGACCCGGCGACGCTGAACGAAATTGAAGAGGCGCTGAAAAAAGTGGGCTATGCTCACAAGGAAGACAGTAACAATATGCCTTTGTGAAGCAGAGGACACGGGGGTGAACAGAGCCCCTCGTTACGTCGTGACTGTCTTGAATAAACGGATTTCACCCCAGGGGCTCAAAGCGTGAGGGGGGACTTTTTTTTCAGAGCACTTCCTCCGTCCGTGTCTGTGGTCAATGATCTTTTACCGATTTCACTGGACGCGCAGTTTGGCAGATAGGGGATTTTGCTATTGCCCTGTGATCTTCTCTCTTCTCCATGATTGTAGCGGTATTTTCCTGGTTTGATCAGGGACTGCGGCCTTCGGGCCGCATTTTTTTTATGGGGAGCCTATTATGAAAACAGGATTCCGGTTGGGTGATTTTGAACTGACGTGGCTGAACGGCGGCAGGTTCGAGCTGGACGGCGGAGCAATGTTCGGTGTCGTGCCGAAGGTGCTCTGGCAGAAGAAATATCCGGCGACCGATGAGAACACAATCAGCCTCAGTGCATGGCCCATCCTGGTAAAGACGCCGGGTGCCCTCGTGCTCATTGAGACGGGGCTCGGGAATAAACTGACGGACAAACAGAAGAATATCTTCCTCGTCAAGGAGGAATGGTCCGTTCTCCAAGAGCTTGATCAACTCGGCATCTCGCGCACGGACATCGATTTCGTCATTCTGACTCATTATGATTTCGACCATGCGGGAGGCGTTATCATGCAGGACGAAACTGGCCGGCTTGCTCTCACCTTTCCAAAGGCGAAACACATACTCCAAAAAAAGGAGTGGGAGGGCGTGTTGAGCCCGAATGCAAGGTCCATTAACACGTATTGGCCCGTAAACATAGAACTGATGAAGGGAAACGACAAGCTCGAACTGGTGAACGGAGAAGCAGAGGTCGTCCCGGGGATATCAGTTGTCCATACGGGGGGGCACAACAGCGGGCACCAGATCGTACACATGAAATCAAAAGCAGAAACTGCGTTGCACCTTGGCGATCTTTTCCCCACGCATGCACATGCTAACCCATTGTGGGTCATGGCCTATGATAACTATCCCATGGATTCAATTGCAATGAAGGAAAAGTGGATTAAGATCGGAATCGATAACGGCGCCTGGTTTACCTTTTATCATGATCCTTACCTGCTTGCCTGCAAGCTCGATGAAAAAGGGAACGCCTTCCAATCTTGGGGCAGCGATCTTTCGTGAAGATGCTGCTGTAGTCATTCTTCTTGGCTATTCTCGTTTATTTTATAAAAGTTCGATCGACGAAAACATGCCAGTTTGCCCTGCATCTTGACGCGTGGTTCTTGACGTGCATAACTGGCAGGTTTCATCATACGTCTTTTGTAACATTAAATATTTTTTTGCTGTCGGTCTCATTACATTCTACATTCTGCTGTAAAGGTTCATTTCCTTTTAAGGCCTGACAATTCTCTCGCCATTCCTAAAGCATATTTCCTTTCTGTATAAAAAATATTACAAAAAAGTCGGCACAAAAGAATATTTTCTCTATTAAAATGAATATTCATTTTTTCTAATAGATGGAATGTTGGAATATATGGAATATTATATAACATCAGTCCAACCTTTTATTTCCTGTAAGTTAATAATTTTAACAGTATACGCTGTCGGTTCATAAAGCATATTGGAAAAAAATAAAAAATGGAATATATTCCTCTTGACAGGAATATGCGTATCTGATATAAAAGGATTATACGGAATATTTTCAGGAAGACTTTTGTATGGAAAAAATTAAAGATAAGATACTAACCCCACCTTACCTCTCCCTTAACACCTTTCTTAACTTTATTGAGGGGCTGGCAAAAGTTGGTGTACCAAATAAGATTGACCGCAATATTAAGACCTTGAGTTCTTTTTCCAGTGCTGCCCAGGCTCAACTTATTACGACTCTAAAATATTTTCACTTAATGTCAGGACACGATGGTATTCCAACTGAAAAATTCCATAAATTAGTTGAAGCATCTGAAGAAGAAAAAAAGACAATACTCCGAGAGATCATAATTGCATCCTATCCTTTTTTATTTAGTGAAGGATTTGATCTAAAAAGTGCCACATCGAAAGACTTACAGCTCTGTTTTGAGAAAGCTGGTGCCTTTGGTGGGACCATTAGAAAAAGTGTAGCGTTTTTCTTAGCTGCAGCAAAATATACGGGGATAGAACTATCACCGCATATCAAAAAATTTAAATTTTCCAGCATTGAACAAGATGAATCTAAGGTAATAAAAGCTGAAAAAACCATATCATCTGAGCAAGTCTGGTTAAATAAATTTCCTGATTTTGATCCTTCATGGCCAGATGATGTGAAAAAATCATGGTTTGAATCTTTCCGTGAGTTGCGAAAAGAATTTCATAAGCATAAATCATCGTGAGTACAGATGATAATGAAGGAGGTCATAGTTTGGCCAAAATAACCTTAGCCCTTTTTGGTCATAAAAATCGCCGTACGCATGTGAGCGCTTATTACAACGCTCTGAAATATAAAAAACATATATTTCAACGACCATCTTCTTTCTTTTTGTTTTTCAGGACCCGCATAACGACTCCAAGTAATTCAAGTATCACAACATTCTGTATTCCCAATCCAGCTTCTCTCTATCCAGTACAATTTAACCCTTTCTTCCGGCAGATGTGGAAAGTGCAGCAATTTGGTTGTTCAAAAGCTGACCGAATTATTCTTGAAATGCCTTATTTTGTTCTAAATTACCTATTTAGGCGCTGTAGAGGGTTACAATAAAATGCAATACCATAAAAAAATGTATTGACAAAAAATAATATTTATCCTAAAATTGTCTTACCTTAGTTGTAGTCCGCCAACCCCGGGGGGGATTGCCGAATTACAGATTTATCAGATATTTTTTGTAGAACGCTATAACGCCATAACTGTGCGCGTGAAGTTTCAGTAAAACGCTCGGCAGGAGGGGGCATCATTTGATGTACCGCCATTTTTCATCAGCTGTTCACTCAACGCGGAGGATACTGGTCCTTATTCTTGTTGTCCTCAGTTTGGGCCTTGCCGGGAATGCCTCAGCTGCAATCATCATCAACGCACCGATGACCGACACGAACAGCGCGGGCTGGACCCTTGGGGGGGGCACCATTCTGACGGGAAGCGGCGCCATTGATCCGGTGGGACAGGGATGGCTGCGCCTGACGAACAATACGGGCAACCAGACCGGGTTTGCCTACAACACCACGGCCTTTGACCTGAGTGCTGGGCTCCTTGTCGAGTTTGATTACGCCACTTGGGGGGGGACCGGCGCAGACGGCTACAGCGTCTATCTCTTCGACGCGAATGTGGGTGCCTTCAATATCGGCGCCTTCGGCGGCTCTCTTGGTTATGCTCAGAAACTGACGACCAGTCCCTGCGGCAACCCCGCTCCTTCAAATGTTCCCGGGATCAGCGGCGGCTATATCGGGATCGGCGTGGATGAATACGGTAATTTCGCCGACTGCGGCGAAGGACGGTATCTCAGCGCCTACGGCAACAGCAATACAGTCCCAAATACTATCACGCTTCGGGGCTCCGTGGTCGGTTTTGGTGCAGGGGCCATTGGGCAAACGCTGTCAGCCGCGTCCTATCCCTGGATCGCCACCTCTGCTAACAACGGCCTGCTGTGGTTCAACGGCTCGCCAAGACCTTCTCAGACCGGCCCGAATTACCGCCATGTGCGCATCCAGATCAGCCCGGCGCCCAATCCCGTCGCCAATGTCTGGGTCTCATTCGGTTACAGCTCTCCGCTTGTTTTTACCCAGATGATCACCAACCAGGCGCTCCCGGCGATCACGACAACGCAGCAGCTTAAGATCGGCTATGCCGCCAGCACCGGAGGATCCACCAACTATCACGAGATCCGCAACCTGATCGTGACCGACCAGAACACGACCTCGGCGATCGACCTCGCGATCACCAAGACGTTCTTGGACATTACGACCGGATCGACGACAACAGCTTCGGTGGGCGACCAGATCCGCTATACCGTCATCGCCAGCAATACGGGCCCCAACAACGTGACGGCGACCGGCGTCGGCATACTCGATACCGTGCCGGCGGCCATAACCGGCGTCGCCTGGACCTGCGCGGGATCGGGAGGCGGAACCTGCGGGGCGGCCTCGGGGAGCGGGAATGCCATCAATACCACCGCCAACCTCCCCAAGAACGGATATGTCACCTATACGATCAACGGGACCGTGGGCGCTGGCGCTCCCAGCCTGCTCAGCAATACCGCAAGCCTCGTCGTCCCGGGCGCAATTACGGACTACAACTCCAGCGACGACAGCGCCACGGTGAGCGTTTCCGTCCCCTCCGATCTTTCCACTTCGACAAAAACATGGATAGACCTCAACGGCGGCGACCAGAACCCGGGAGACGTAATTCAGTACACGATCATGCTGAAGGAGACGGGTCACATGGCAGCCCCGGGAGTTTCGGTGACGGACACCTTTCCTACAACGCTGACGGGTTTATTAGCAAGCTGTCCCTCGGGCGCGATGTGCAATATTGCGGGTCAAGTGCTCACGGTTTCCAACATATCGGTCCCTGCGGACGGGAATGTCCCGATTGTCGTATCTGCTACGATAGCAGGCGGGACCGTAGCGGGCACGTCGATCGACAATACTGCAATGATCACGAACCCCGGAGGTCCGGGCGCAGCGCCCGCAGCGCCGACGATCACGGTGTCGGCCTCGTCCATTGCTCAGACGGGCAGCAAGCCGCTGTATCTTTACAGCGCGCCGACTTACTCACTTTCGAGAACGCCTACCCCGGGAGCGCCTCCGCTGGTCGCGATCAACAGGGGTTCGTCGCAAAGCTGGACCGAACTGCCAGTCCTGGCCTCCCCGGTCACGATCTCCCCGGCTGTCGGCGCCACTGTGCCGGTATCCCTCAATCTCTCGACCAACAGCAGTAACAATTACACCGTAATCGTCGATCTGTTTTGTTCCGCGACGCCGGGAACGCTGATAACGCAGTCCCGGACCCTCGCTCTCACGGGGACGGTGACATCCTATCCCTTCAATCTGCCCCTGACCTCTGCGATGTCCTGCGCGACGGGCAACTCCTGGGTATTGAGAGTCACCAATAGCGGTGCCGCAAGCACCACGCGCAGAGTGAACGTTACCCCGGCCAACGGTGGCAACATTTCCAATGTCAGTCTGCCCTCTCAGAACGTGATCGGCGTGAACAGCGTCAACGCTTACAGTGCGGCCTATCCGGCCGTGACTACCCCGGTCTCCGGCTTCTACATCGGCGGACAGACCGTTTATGTGCGGACAGCTGTGAGCGATCCCTTCGGTGCCTTCGACATCTCCTCGACGAAGATCACGATCAAGGACCCGAACAACAATGCCATCGTGAGCGCAGTAACGCTGACGAACATCGTTACCTCTACCACGGGCACCAAAACCTACGAGTATGCCTACACCGTACCCGCAGCAGGCCCGACCGGCTATTGGACAGTGAACGTCACCGCCAACGAGGGAACGGAAGGTACCATCTCGGACCTTGGGACCGGCACGTTCCGAGTTGGGCTGATGCCGAACATCATGGTCCTGAAGTCCGTGCAGGTCATCTCCGATCCCGTCAGCGGGGTAACGACCAGCGCAAGGGCCATCCCCGGCGCCGTGTTGGAATATACCGTAACCGTGACGAACAGCGGGACCGGCGTCGCGGACGGCAGTTCCGTCGTTGTTACGGACCCCATTCCCACGAATACGACCCTGTATGTCTCCACGGTCTCCGGCGATCCCGTCTTATTTTCGTGCAGCGCGTCGCCGGCCTGCGGACTTACGTTCAGTTACGGAAGCGACGTGAAATATACAACTACGTATCCGCTTCCTGCGGTTCTGGCTCCGCCCAATGCATGCGGCAACTTCACCTACTCGCCGACGGGCAATTTTGACGCAAATGTGAAGGGTCTCTGTATCAATCCTGAAGGGACATTGAACGGCGGCAATGCCAACTTTACCGTCAAATTCAGGGTGCAGCTCAATTGAGAAGATCTTGTGGACAGCTGTTCGTGACTGAGGACCGAATGAATTCTACTCCGCACAACAATAAAGGGGCATCCAGATTGCGCACCCTTTGGGCGATCGTCGCATTCCTCATCGGGTGTCTGTTCACGTCCGGCAACGCCCTGGCCGCGGGCACGGCCGCGGGCACGGCTGTCACGAACACTGCATCCGTGAGGTATACTCTCGGCGGCGTTGGAAGCTCCGCGACGTCCGTGACCACCAGTTTCATGGTTGACCGGGTGGTCAACGTGGTCGTGACCAAGAACGCCGATGTGAATACCTCGCCGGCCTCGAACAACATGGCTGTGTCGTTCCTCGTCTCCAATATGAGCAATACGGCCGTGCGTTTCTCCTTTGCGGCCGTGTCGAAGGCTACGAACACGTGGACGATGAGCAATGTGCGCATCTTTCGCGACAATAACAGCAGCGGCACCTGGGACGCGGGAGACACCCTCTATGCGGACGCAGGCACTTTTGGAGACGTTGCGACCGGCGCATCGATAACCGTATTGATTGTCGCCGATACGCCTTCGGGCCTGACGGTCGGAGAGACTGCAGCATACGACCTTGCGGCAACGGCGGTCGATGCGGGCACCTTGAATGTTTCCACCCCGACCAGCGGGCCCGACACCGCGGGAGTGGACACGGTGTTTCTGGACGCTGCGGGAAGCGCCCCCGGCGACGGGGCGCGGGACGGAAAACACTCCGCGGCCGCTACCTTTACCGTGACCACCGCGGCATTGAAAGTGAACGTGAATAAGACCGTAACAATCCTTGACCAATGGGGCGGAAACCAGCCCATCCCGGGAGCGACACTCCGGTACACGATCGGGGCAACGACAACGGGCGGCGGGACAGCCACAAACGTCGTGATCAGCGATCCGCTGCCGGTGAACACGACATATATCGCTAATTCGCTCCGGCTGAACAACACGGCCCTCACCGACGCGGCGGACACGGACGCCGGGGACGTGGGAGTCACAACGACCAATACGGTGACCGTAAAACTTGGCGATCTGACGAACGCTTCGCCAGTACAGACGATAACTTTTGATGTGAAGATCAAATAGACGAGGGAGGAGATGACGATGAAAAAAATATTACAGGTGGTTTTGACGCTGGCGCTATTGGCGCCGATGGCGGCGTGGGCGCAGCAGAAAGGGGCAATAGTGCTCAAGTCTGTCGCGCAAGTCGAGGTTGCGGAGAAAAACCAAAAAGGGGAGAAGTTAGTTAAACGGGTAGATGTCGCGAAAGCGACGACGGTGCCGGGAGACACGGTGATCTTTACGACGCACTATACCAACACCGGAAAGCGGCCCGCCGACGGCATTGTAATCACCAATCCCATTGACGAGCATATGACCTATCTCGACGGCAGCGCGGAAGGGAACAACACCCGCATCGAGTTTTCAACGGACGGCGGGAAGACCTACAACGCGCCGGAGAAACTGATAATCAAGAACGCCCAGGGAATGGTGCGCCAGGCCAGAGCGGAAGACTACAACGGCATCAGGTGGACACTGACCAGGCCGCTCCCCGCAGGAGGTTCGGGCAGTGTTTCTTTCAAGGCCAAGATTAAGTAGACGATTAAATTCAATTTGGAGGATATGATCATGGAAAAACGGAAATTGCTTTTCAAGGACATAAGAGCGGAGACGTATTATGCGAATGATTCTTAGGATGTGGAAAGGAAACCTGACATGTTGAGAACGATAATTTGAAACAATTTACATTACCGTATTTAAAAAACAAGGAGGAAACAATGAAGAAGCAAAGTATGTATAGGATAGCGGCAATAGTGCTGTTCGCGGCGATTGCCCTGGCGGTCCCGAAGTTCGCGCAGGCCGCGAACACGGCCGCAGGGGTCTCCATCTCGAACCAGGCAACAGTGAATTATACGGTCGGCACGGTAGCGCAAACCGCGGTGCTGGGGAACACCGTCACCTTCATGGTTGACAGAGTGATCTACTTGACCGTCACGAAACAAAGCGACGTGACCAGCGCCCCGAGCTCAACCTACCAGGCGATCCAGTTCCTCGTGACAAATAGCAGCAACACGGCCATGCGTTTTGCGCTGTCACCCGTGTCGAAGTCGACAAACACATGGTCTTTGACCGGTGCGAAGATTTATCGTGATAACAACAGTAACGGCCAATACGACGCCGGCGATACACTGTACACTGATGCCAGCACCTTCGGTGACATCGCGTCAGGCGCAACCTTCACCGTACTGGTCGTCGGTGACATACCGGCCACCGCTACAAATGCTCAATATACGGATTACGACCTCCTGGCAACAGCGGTCGATGCGGGGACCTTGACCCCCTCTACCCAGACTGCCGGGCTCAAGTCCGCCAATCTCAATGTTGTAATGACGATATTCGGCGACGCAGCAGGGACCGCTACTGGTGACGGGCTGCACGACGGAAAACATTCCGCAAGCGGACGCTTTACAGTTACCGCCGCAGGCTTGACCATAAACAAGACGGCTACTGTGTATTCGGACCCCATAAGCGGTTCTACAAGTACAGGCGGGAACCCCAAGGCGATACCTGGAGCAGTTGTCACGTACACCGTAACAGTATCCAACGCATTAGGCGCTGCTGACGCGACCAATGTTGTAATCACGGACGACTTGAGTGCTATGATTAATGCCCCCAATGGGTATATCGCCTTTAACACCCAGTTTAATGACGGTACCAGCCCGTGTGCTGCAGGGTCGGGTATCGTCGTGAATAATGTTTGCAAAACGAACGCAAGTGATGCTGATGGCGCTGATTTTACTGCGGGCAAAATGACGGTTTCCGGCCTCACCGTTGCTCAAGGAACTACCGCCACAATCAAATATCAGGTTGTTATCCAATAAGGAGATGTGATATTCCCCGCCCTGATGAGGGGCGGGGAGATTGATACTTTATGAGGGACTGCTTCAACACATATCGCGCAAGAAACGGCGAGGGCTGCATCCGTCCGGGTGAAGCCACGGCCGTGGTGCGTCCGCGTGCCGGAGCGGTCCCTGTTTCTTCTTTCCTCGTTATTTTTCTGTTATCATTCCTATTCATCCATCTGTTTTCATCCGCCGGATGGTCGATCACGCCATCCGGCACGATCATCAGCAACATCGCGAATGCAACGTATACCAATGGCTTCGCTGGGAGTCTTGTGACCGCAGCGTCGAACACCGTATCGGTGACGACCACGGTCCAGCGGACCACAGCGGTCATTGAATTCCTCCAGTACGCGCCCGACGACGCCCGGCGCGCAGCTCGTTCCGGTCCCGCCGACGTCCTACAGTCCCAGCGGAAGCCTGGCCGGACCCTTTCGTGCCTCTAGGCGCGCCGGTTCCTGCAGGATCTACCGCGCCCATCGATCTCACCCAGCACGGTACCGCTCGTCCCGGCGACGCAGTATCACGCGGGCGAGCCGGTCTTCATACGCCTGACCGACGGAGACCAGAACAACGATCCCGCCGTCGCGGAAACGGTCGTGGTGACCGTCCACGACGACAAGACCGGGGACACGGAAGTGCTGCGTCTCACGGAGACCGGGCCGAACACCGGCGTGTTCATCGGCTTTATACAGTCCAGTTCCCAACCCGTCGCGAGCAACAACGGTCTTCTGAACATGGTGAACGACTCGCGCGTTACGGCCTCCTACACCGATGCCGTGGACCCGACGGACACGCATTCCATCGCAGCGCTGGTCGATCCCTACGGCATCGTGTTCAACAGCTCGACAGGCCAGCCTGTTGACGGCGCTTACCGTCACCCTCGTGGACGTCGTCCACGGGCGGTCCGGCCAGCGTGTACGGCGATGACGGTGTCGCGACCTTCCCGGCCACGTGACCACCGGCGGAACGGCCGTGGACAGCAGCGGAAAGGTCTATTCCTATGTCGCCGGGCGGATACCGTTTCCCGTTCATCAAGCCGGGAAACTATCGTCTCGACGTCCGGCCGCCCGCGGGATACCGGGCGCCCTCCACCGTTGCCACGGCCGCATTGCAGGCCCTGTCGGGCGGGCCCTTTGCCATTGTGGACCCCGGGTCGCGGGACGAGCAGTTCGTGGTGAACGCCGGTCCCGCGATCCATATCGACATTCCCGCGGACCCGATAAGCTCGCGGCTCTACCTGATCAAAGTCCGCAGCAAAGGACTCTGCGGCGATCGGAGACTTTGTTCCCTATCAGCTCACGGTGGAGAACATTGATAACAGCGCACCGGCGCCGGGAGTGACCATTACCGACCGGTTGCCGGTGGGCTTCCGGTACCGTAAGGGTTCAGTGCGGCTGAACAGCGTGCCGGGACCCGATCCCGCGATCTCCGCAGACGGCCGGAGCCTCACCTTTATGCGTCGGCGATCTCGTTGCTGCGGGACAAGCGGTCATCACCTACGTGGCCGAGGTGGGCGCGGGGGCGAGCCTCGGAAAGGCCGTCAACACGGCCGTGGCCAGCGGCTCGCTCGGCGCGGTATCCAACACGGCCGCGGCCACGGTGCTGGTGACCGAGGACCTCTTTATGAGCAAAACGACCATTGTCGGCCGAGTCCTCGAAGGCTGCGGCGACAACGGGCGCGGCATCGCGGGGGTCCGCATTTTCCTCGAGGACGGGTCCTATGTCGTGACCGACAAGAACGGGATGTACCACTTCGCGGCTGTTCAGGCCGGGACCCACGTGGTGCAGCTCGATACGGGTCACGTGCCCGAGCAATATGAGCCTGAACAGTGCGAGGACAACACCCGGTTTGCGGGCTCGGCCATTTTCGCAGTTCGTGGACCTGCAGGGCGGGTCGCTGTGGAGGGCCGATTTCCATCTTGCGCCCCGCCCTCCGAAGGCGAAGCAGACCGGCGAGGTCGGCCTTGAGCTGCGGACTTCCCTGGTCACGACCCAGACCGGGTCGATCAACCATGCCGACGCTGAGCCGGGGGCTTCCCTGGCTACGGCCCTGACGTGGACCTTCGGCGCGCATTGCTTCGGCGAACTGAAGAAGAATTCCCCGGCCACGGTCCAGACCGGGACCGCGAGGCCGGACGTGAACGGCCATAACGACTATGCGGCCATGGTGCCCTTCGTGCATGAGAATTGCTGTCTCCCGGACGCGAACGGCCAATACACCGTCGCCTACGCGGCCAACCTGCATGTGGGAGCGGTCCCTGTGCGGAATCTCCGGCTGATCGTGATGATGCCGGACGGCGTAACGTACGCGGCGGGAAGCAGCTGTCTGAATGACGGCCGGGTCCCTGATCCTGACCTCGGCGACGGCGTCCTGACCTACCGTCTGGGCGAGCGGCCCGCCGGCTGGGAGGGGTCCGTCGTGTTCCTCGCGACAGCGCCGGCGCAGGGCGTTGAGGGAAATCTGTCCACGAAGGCGTTCCTGGTTTTCGACACTCCGGCGGCAAAAGGAGTGAAGACGCCCGTGGCTGACACGAACCTTGTCCGCTATAGCTGAAGCGTCAGATGAGTGAACCCGACGCCGTGTTCCATCCCAAGTTCGACTACGCTGAAGGCGGACCTGTCCCAAAGCGACCGGAAGGAAATAGAAAAGATCGTTGAACAATTGAAATCAAGAAAGATCGAGCATATCACCGTTACCGGTCATACCGATTCCAACGCTATCCGGCCCGGGGCCAGCAAGGAGTTTCCGGATAATTACGCGCTGTCGCGAAGCCGCGCCAAGACGGTCGCCAAGGTCATTGCCGAGGCCCTCCGGCTCGCCCCGGATCAGATCACGATCGTCGGGAAGGGACCTGACGATCCGATTGCGACAAACAGGACCGCAGAAGGACGGGCGCAGAACCGCCGCGTGGAGTTCAGAGTCGACACCCGCAAGGATTCCGCCTGGACCTATATCCGCAACGACAAGGAAACGAGCGGAATGAAGACCGTCCCGGTCACCGGCCTGGCGCAAGGCGAAGTATGGGTGGAGAATCCACAATCGGAGCCGATGCACACAGTTGGTGACAATAAGACCATGCCTGACTACGATACGGCCTGGGTAGAAAAAGCAGCCCCGGGGCTGGAGTGGCTCTGGCCTGTTGATGGCTACCGTCCCAATATTGCGAGCATGAGAATTGCCATAAAACACGATCCGGGCCAGAAACCGAAGCTCCTTTTGAATGGCGACGTAGTGGATCCTCTTCATTATGAAGGGATGATTAAAAAATCTGACGGCACTGTCGCCATCAGTTTCTGGCGCGGGATCCATCTACAGGAGGGGGACAACAGATTCGAACTCGTTCTCTCAGACGGTTCCGGTTCCGAGATCAAGAGGTTGCAGCGGACCGTACACTATTCAGGGCCGCCAGTAAAGGCGGTACTGTTGCCTGAGAGATCGAAGCTCGTTGCGGACGGCAAAAACCCGATAATTCTTGCAGTCCAGCTTCTGGATAAGGATGGGCACCCTGCCCGGGAGGGTGTTCGGGCCGATTATTTCATCGATCCTCCGTATATTCCCCAGCAGCGCGCTGATGAACTTCAACAATCACCACTCATCGCCCCGAATACCGATAGATACCGCTATCTCATCGGCGATGACGGCGTGGCGATGATCGAGCTTGTTCCGACCACGCAGACCGGTGAAGCAGTCCTTCGCTTCCAGGTTGCCGACGGCACCACCCAGGAAATCCGCACCTGGCTCAAGCCTGAAAACCGGGATTGGGTCCTGGTCGGTCTCGCCGAAGGCACGGTGGGATACAATGTAGTGAAAGGCAACATGGAGACCTTTAGCTCCGGGGGAGGCGATGACAAGTACTTCGAAGATGATCGTCTGGCCTTCTATGCTAAAGGCAGGATCAAGGGCGAGTGGCTGCTTACCCTGGCCTACGACAGCAGCAAACGCGGTGCACAGCGACCAGAACGGCCTCTATCAAACCATCGATCCGAACAAGTACTATACCCTGTACGGCGATGGTACGCTGCAGGGCAACGACGCGGCCAGCTCCCGCTCCCTTTACGTCAAGATCGAACGCGACCAGTTTTATGCCCTCTTCGGCGACTATGACACGGGCCTGACGATGACTGAATTGTCCCGGTACAGCCGTCAGATGACCGGCGTCAAATCGGAGATGAAGTCGGACCACTTCAACTACACGCTGTTCGCGAGCAAGAACGACCAGACCTTTGTAAAGGACGAGATCCCCGGCGACGGCACGTCCGGTCTCTACCAGCTGTCGCGGAAGAACATCGTGCTCAATTCGGAAACGGTGGTCATAGAAACGAGAGACCGGTACCGGAGCGAGGTGATCCTCTCTTCTCAGCCGCTCGCCCGGTATCTCGATTACTCCATCGACTACGATACCGGCACCATCTTTTTCAAGTCCCCGGTGTTCAACACCGATGCGAACTTTAACCCCATCTTCATCGTGGTCCGGTATGAGATTTTCGGCGCATCCGGAGATTCCTATACCTACGGCGGCCGCGGCGCCGTGCGTGTGCTGAACAACAAAGTCGAGATCGGCGCCACGCACATTCACGAGGAAGACAATGGAGGCGTCGGACATCTCACCGGTGTCGACGCCACCGTCAAGGTGAACGAGCATACGCAGATCAAGACGGAAATTGCCACATCGAACACCAATGAAGACGGGATTGCGAATGACGGGTCCGCCTACCTGACAGAACTTTCCCACCGCTCCGAAAAGATGGACGGGAAGGCTTACGTGCGCGAACAATCGAGCGGCTTTGGTCTCGGCCAGCAGAACAACAGCGAAACGGGCACGCGAAAGGTCGGTGCAGACCTCAACTACCGGCTCGACAAACTCTGGTCCGTAGGCGGGGAAGTGTTCCAGCAGAATGTTCTCGCCACCGGCGCGGTTCGGGACATGGCGGAACTTCGCGGCAGATACACGTCGGGCAAGTACGATCTCCTGGCCGGCGTGCGCAGCGCGGAAGATACGCTCACGCATGGGCCAGTCCTACCGGTCCGACCAGTTTTTTGCGAGCGCGAAGTACCAGCTCACCGAACGGCTCGCGCTGCGCGTGAGCCGTGATCAGTCTGTCGGCTCAAACGACAATGTCGATTTCCCGACAAAGACGACGGTCGGCGCGGACTACAAACTGAGCGACACCGCCACGTTCTTCGCCGACCAGGAATGGACGCAGGGGTCGGGCATCGACACCGAGACCTCCCGGATCGGGATCAAGGCAGCGCCGTGGACAGGCGGCCAGGTCGGTTCAACGATGGAACAGCAGTCAACGGAGAACGGCATGCGGCTCTTCTCCACCACGGGATTGAAGCAGTCCTGGCAGATCACGAAGAAGTGGAGCGTTGACGCGGGCCTGGACCGCAGCACGACGCTCCGCAATACGAGCGTGAGCACGGATAGCAGCACCGCCCCGTATATCTTCAACACCAACGTCCCGCCGGCCGTCGGCACGACGGAAGACTTTACCGCAGTTTCTCTCGGCGTGGGGTACCGTGAGGAGAAGTGGTCCTGGACAGCGCGGGTCGAGGACCGTGTTTCGACGTCGGAGGACAAGTTCGGCGTGTTCGTCGGGTCCAACGGTGAGGTGCGGAAGGGCTGGGTCTTGCCGCGGGACTGCAGGCGTTCCGGAGCGCAGCAGTAAGCGGGCTGATGCAGCAGAACAGCGATCTCCGTCTTTCTCTTGCGTACCGTCCTGCAGAGACGCGCTTCATAATCCTCGACCGCCTCGATTATCTTCTCAACGATCAGCATGGCGGGGGGAGTATTGAGGACAACAGTTGGCGCCTGGTCAATAACTTCGTCGCGAACATTAGGACAGACGATAGAACGCAGGTCTCGGTGCAGTACGGCTCCAAGTATGTCCAGGAAACCATCGACCAGAACGACTACCGGGGATACACCGACCTCACCGGTCTCGAAGCCAGGTACGATGTCACGAAGAAGTGGGACATCGGTCTGCGGGAGCTCATGATGCACTCATGGAGCGTTGACCAGATGATATACGGCACCGGGGCATCGGTTGGTTACAACGCCGGTAAAAACATCTGGGTCAGTGTGGGATACAATTTCTCGGGCTTCAAAGACCGTGATTTCTCGACAGTCCGACTTCACGAGCGAGGGGCCCTTTATCAAGCTGCGGCTCAAGTTCGATCAGGTGAGCGTTCGTGATGCGGTAAAGTGGTTCAGCGGACAGTAACGTCAAAAAAACGTTCGGTAATAATGTGGGAGAACAGACGTGAGCAGACTGGATGTTTTGATCATCGATGACAACAAAACCACAAGGGATATGCTTCGAGCACTTCTGGAATTCGAAGGCCATAACGTGAGCTGCTGCGAGAGCGGGAGGTCCGGCCTCGATTTGATGAAATCAAAGCGCTTCGAAATCATCATCACCGATTATTTGATGCCGGAGATGAACGGAGATGAGGTAGCGAGACTGGCGCGCCGATTTTCTCCGGATTCGTTCATTATCGGTTGCAGCGTAGATGCAAGGGCCCGTCAGTTCGTTGATGCCGGGGCCAATGCGTTTCTGAGCAAGGAGCATGTCATTCATCAACTGGCGCCCCTGATCGGGCAAAGAGTCTTCCTTCATGAATCGACCTATGCCCCGGCTTACCCGTCGGAGTACAGCGGAAGTCCTTTGAAATACAGGGCGAGCAGCGGTTCGGGAGATGGAGACAGAGGGAGCAGAAACGCCGTCCAAAGCAGCGCGGTGATAAAAAAACAAGATATTTATGGAAAAACATGATATAATGGTTCTGTAAGTGGGAAGGCTGGTCCATCGAAGGGCCGGTCTATTCGCAGCGGAGCATTGGTTTGGAAAAACAGGGCGCCGCTTTAGGGGGCGCAAAGGAGTCTGCAATGTCGATGCAAAAGCGTATTAAACGGCCGTTTGGACAGATTCTTGTTGACGGCGGTTTTATGTCTTCCTCGGACCTGGGGCGCGCTCTCGAGGAGCAGAAACATACCAATGAACTCCTCGGGCAGGTGCTGGTCAGAATGGGAGTGCTTGATCCCGCGGACATCAATGCTGTTCTTGCAGTGCAGGAACGCCTCGATGATACCGATCAAGCCGTTACAACTGCGGCCGGAGTCCGTCAAATGCTCGGCGCGTTGCTCCTCCAGGCCGGACACATCACCGAGGCGGAACTCAGTCAAGCCTTGGACGAGCAGAAGAAAACAGGAGACAAGCTCGGCGAGATTTTTGTCCGCAACGGAATGCTCACCAAGCAGCAGCTGAACAGGCTGCTCGATTTTCAAAACAACCAGCAGCCTCCGAAGCCTGTTCCCGGTCCCCTCCGGCTCGGCGAAATCCTGGTCTCAGCCGGCCACATCACCCGTGAGCAGCTTGATGCAGCTCTCCTCAAACAGGTTTTAAGCCGGAAAAAGCTCGGTGAGGTGCTCATTGAGGAAGGATATGTCCAGCCGCATCATATTAAGCACGGAATCCGTTTACAACAAATGCTGGTGACCTCCGTACTGGTCGCCGTCATGTCATTAGGATCGTTGACTGCCTGCGGTTCGGGAGGCGGTCAAACCGGACCCGGCGCAACCGTGATGAGCAATTCGAATGCATCAACCGCCGTTGTCGTGCCGTCGAATGCCGATACGACCCAAAACACGACCGACAGCTTTACCGTCACGTATGATGAGTACGGCCTCATCAGGCCGAACTTCTTTTATTCCACGAACAATGATTCTTTCTGGTCCATACAGGCCGATGTGGGGGAAAATGTGTGGGACCCGAATTTTAAGACTGTTATGCGGATCGACATACCTAAAACGAATGGAACCGTGCCAAGCATCGGCGGCAAAACGTTTGCTATCGAGGATAATACGTTCTATGAAAAGTTCCCCGGGACCTTCATCGTTCTCAATGGCGAGAAATCAGCCTTGAAAAAAGTGGAGAGCGGCACCATCACCTTTACTCAAGATTCAACACTCTCGGGCGACGTCAACGGCACGTTTGATGTTATGCTCACTGATTACGATTCGACAATATCACCTACGCCCCACTATCATCTGTTGGGAACGTTTAGCTTCAAGATGGGTACTTATGGGTCTGCTTCATCTTGAAGAGTAAGGAAGCGTTAATTAACAAATCTGCTCCGCTGGCGAAATGCTGGTCCTCCAACGGAGCAGACTTCACGTTGTACGGCAGTGGGTCAGATGAAGTATGGATTGCAGTACTACAATAGCTGTGGAGTCTAGCAGCATCTCCGTGCCCTCAGCAGCAACATGCTATGCCGGTCCCTTCAGTCTTCTCACGTTCGGTCCGCCCCCTTTGACCTGTCGAAGCACGAGAAAACCAATAATAAAAAAGGCAGCAATGGACAAGATTGCAGGCCGCTGGCTGCCGAAAGCTGCGGATACCTGGCCGAACACAAGCGGGCCCATGATCGCAGAGGATTTCCCGACCAGGGAATAGGCCCCGAAGTATTCCGCTTCCTTTCCTTCGGGGACGAACTGGGTAAAGAACGCGCGGGTCCCTGCCTGCACGGAACCGAGACCCAGGCCGGCGGTACAGGCGATGAGCCAGAATTGTGGCTTGCTCTGGACGAAGAATGCAGATACCGAAACGAGGGACCAGAGAAGGAGTGAAACCGTTACGACGAACTTCGGACCCCAAACATCCGTCGGTTTCGAAAGGAGAAATGAACCGACGAGCGCCGTAACCTGTACGAGCAGGTACAGAATAATAAGCTCTCTCTGGTTGAATCCGAATGTTGTGGCTGCCAGGCTGCTGGAGAACACGATAACCGTATTCACGCCGTCTTCATAGATGAGGTAGGAGAGAAGAAACTTTCTCGGCTCTTTTCGGCCCCAGATCTCCCGAAGCGTTTGCCAGGCTTTCTTTATTCCCAGGAGTCCTGCTTGCGCCGGGGCCACCTTCATACGCCGGTCCTGCGGCAGGAAGAGAAAGGCAGGAAGGGAAAAAAGAGCGAAGAATGCAGCCACCATGATCCAGATGAGTTCGAACCTGCCGGCCTGTGCAAGCGGAAGGGCAATCAGGAGCGAGAGTATGGAACCGGCGTATCCGACCGCAAAACCCCATCCTGAGACGCGGCCCTGGTAGTCCGCCGGCGCAATCTGCGGCAGGAAGGAGTTATAGAACACGAGGCCTCCTTCCATGCCGATGTTTGCAAGAACGATGAGAATAAATCCCGCGAGGACGTCTCCGTTGCCGAGCAATGAGAACGCGGTAACGGCGGATATGCAGGTAAGCGTGTACGCCCCAAGGAGGCGTTTTCTGAGCCCGGTGTAATCTGCAATGCCGCCGAGAAAGGGAGAGGAAAGGGAAACAGCGAGCATGCTGAGCGAGATTGCCGCGCCCCACCAAAGGTCGCCTTTCCCCTCTTTGTTCCCGACGATAATATTGATGTAATAGACTTGGAAGATGACGGCAGCTATGACCGCGGAGTAGCTAGAATTCGCAAAGTCGAAAAGACACCAGCTGGCGATTTGCTTTCTGGACATAAGAGCATTATGAAATAATTTCCCCGCCAATGCAAGCGCAGCCGGGAACGGTGTCAACCGGGAAACGCTGCAGGCAAAAAACAGGCATTCAAGGCAAGATCCGCAATACAAAAGGCCCTCCGGCAGGACAAAACCGGAGGGACTTCCTTTATGGTAAATCCGTTCACTTACTTCATTCCGGGCATTGCTGCAGGCGCAGTGGTGGTCGCTGTTGACGTTACTGCTGATTGCGGTGCAGGCGTCGGGGCCTCCTGTTTCTGGCAGCCGGCAAAAGCGAAAACCGCAACAACTGCAAGGACTGCTATAATTGCACTGATCTTTTTCAAGTTTTTTCACCCCCTTTCTTCTCTTCTGAATAACAGCAGCGCGTTTGTCGCAATAAGGATGAATTGAATAAACAACGCACCGCAGTTAGAGGTACCGTCGGGTATCGTGGTCCGGGAAGCGGACAAGATTTTTTTGTTGCATTAATCCTTAAAAAAGAAGCAAAACGGCTGAATTATATTCTTTTCCCAAAAAAAATCAAGCAAATTTACGAGTTTCGATGAAAATAGGGGAATTTTCTTCAGTCGTCCAGCCGTATGTTTCCCGCTTTTTTGTTCCAGGAACAGCGTATTGATCTTATTAGCCTGATCTAGAATCGTCCACCACGAGTGCAGCTTGTCGCCGCGCGAAGTTGATGTCCGACTTCGAGCGCGTCTCTGACTTGATACTTTGTTCTTAATTTACAGATAATTTATACATAAAATTTATACATAAATAGTCCCGTATTTGACGGCTGTGCTATGATTTCAAGTATAGGGTGAACGTTCGAGACGCTTTGGCACTTGATCGTATCAACACGGAAGGACGGATGCAAGAGTGTTTAGAAGAAAGTTCGTCAGGGAAGCGATCGCGGGTGCACTTGTTGTGCTATTGGCAGGCTGTGCCGTCGGGCCAAACTTCAGACCGCCAGAGGCCCCAGATACACATGCATATACTGCGGAGCCGCTGTCCGCAGAAACCCCATCATCGCCCGGGACAGGGGGCGCATCTCAGCGTCTGATTCCGGGAGGGGACATCCCCGGCCAGTGGTGGACGCTCTTTCGCTCTGCGGAGCTGGACCAGGTTATGCACCAGGCGCTGGCAGGCAATCCTACTCTTGCTGCTGCAGAGGCGACCCTGCGCCAGGCGCAAGAAAACCTGAACGCCCTTGTCGGGTCCGCTCTTTACCCCAAGGTGGACGCAAGCGGCTCGGTTTCACGCCAGAAAATATCAGGCGCAGCCTTCGGTCAGCCCGAAGCCAACTTCAGCCCCTTCACGCTTTATAATGCCTCGGTGAATGTAACGTATGCCTTCGATCTCTTCGGTGGGGCGCGACGCGAACTGGAAGCCTTGCAATCACAAGTCGATTTCCAGCGCTTTCAGCTCGAGGCGGCCTATCTGACGATCACGTCGAACATCGTAACAACGGCAGTGAAAGAGGCCCTGTTGCGGGCTGAGCTGTCGGCTACTCAGGAGATCCTCACTGCAGAGGAAAGACAGCTCGAGGTGATCGAGCAGCAGTTCCGGCTGGGCGGCGCAGCACGCCCCGACGTGCTTGCGCAACAGACGCAGCTTGCTCAGACGCGAGCAACCCTGCCTCCCCTTGAAAAGGAGCTGTCCCAGACGCGCCACCAATTGGCGGTGCTCGTGGGGCGGCTGCCCAGTGAAACGGCGGACCTTCCCCGGTTCACGCTTGACGGACTGCAGCTGCCCGCAAAACTGCCCATAAGCCTGCCTTCCTCGCTGGCGCGACAGCGTCCGGATATCCGCGCTGCGGAGGCGCTTCTGCACGCAGCGAATGCGCAGGTCGGCGTGGCCATCGCAAATCTTTATCCGCAACTCACGCTGACCGGCAGTTACGGCTCGGAAGCAATTTCATCGGGAACTCTTTTCAGGAGCGGTACGGGTGTCTGGAGCCTCAGCGGCGGGCTGCTCCAGCCGTTGTTCCACGGCGGAGAATTGAGCGCGAAGCGGCGTGCGGCTGTAGCGGTGTTTGATCAGGCGGCGGCCCAGTATCGTGCGACCGTTTTGCAGGCCTTCCAGAACGTGGCCGACGTGCTGCGCGCGCTCGATGCAGACGCGAATGCACTCAAGGCGCAGGCCGACGCCGATGCTTTCGCCCGCGATTTACTCGACCTTACGCAGAAGCAGTTTCAGCTCGGCGCGGTGAGCTATCTTACGCTGCTCAATGCCGAACGCCAGTACCAACAGACTCGGATTGGTTTAGTCCAGGCACAGGCTTTGCGGTTTGCCGATACGGCGGCGTTGTTCCAGGCCCTCGGCGGCGGCTGGTGGAATAGAAACGAATTGAAGCAAGATGGTCCAGCGGGGGGATTATCGATGAAGGAATGAATGGCCGTTGAATGCCTTCATCCCTGTGAATAAATGCTTTTGGTTGAACTTATATACGGAGAATCGGACCATGGTCAAGAGAATGGTAATTATGATCGCTGCCGTCGGTGTGCTGTTCGGCGGTCTATTCGGCTTTCAGATTTTCAAGGCCAGTATGATGAAAAAATACATGTCCTTCAAAATGCCGCCGGCGGCGGTCACCGCCATGAAGGCTGAATTCCAGCCCTGGCAGCCGCAAGTGAAGGCCGTGGGAAGTCTGCGCGCCGTCCGCGGCGTCGATGTAAGCAGCGAGATATCGGGGCTCGTACGCTCGCTCCATTTCAAGTCCGGCGAGGAAGTCGAAGAAGGGCAAGTGCTGGTGGAACTCAACGCCGATGCGGACACCGCCCAGCTGCGCGCTAATCAGGCCGCGGCAGATCTGGCGAATACGACTTACGAGCGAGACAAAAAACAGTTCGAGATCCAGGCCGTGAGCCAGGCAACGCTGGACAGCGAAGCGGCCGATCTGAGGAGCAAGCGCGCCCAGGTTGAGCAACAACAGGCACTGGTCGACAAAAAAACCATACGAGCCCCCTTCAGCGGCAGGCTTGGTATCAGTACGGTCAATCCGGGACAATATGTCAATCCCGGCGATAAGATCGTTACGCTCCAGCAGCTTAATCCGCTCTATGTCGACTTTTATTTGCCGCAGCAGGAGCTTTCGCGAATCGTTCTCGGGCAGGTTGTTGCCGTAGCGACGGACACTTACCCGGGCCGCATGTTCGCGGGCAAGATAACGGTCATCAATCCTAAAGTGGACCCCGAGACGCGGAACTTCCAGGTGGAGGCGACGATCGCCAATCCGAAACACGTGCTGCTGCCGGGAATGTATGCAACCGTCGACGTCCGGGCCGGTGTAGTGCAGCGTTATGTGACGCTTCCGCAGACGGTCGTGACTTATAACCCCTACGGAGACACCGTTTTTATCGTCCAGGATAGCGGGAAGGGCACTGAGGGAAAGCCTCGCCTGATTGTTGAACAGCGCTTCGTTACCGTAGGTCCTACCCGCGGCGATCAGGTCGCTTTGCTCACCGGGGTCAAGGAAGGCGACACCGTGGTGACGAGCGGTCAGTTGAAGCTGAAGAATGGCAGCGAGGTGATAATTAATAACCAGGTCCAGCCGGAGAACGAGGAGTCGCCGAAACCGGTGGACGAGTAGAAGCTGGGAATTCAACGAACGATGTATGATCCATGATCCACGAAGGGGGGGCGCGTCTGTCCTCGGTCGTGCATCCTGGACCTGAGCAGGTGTACCTATGAAATTCACTGATCTGTTCATAAAACGTCCGGTGCTTGCCACCGTGGTCAGCCTGCTGATCCTGGTGCTCGGCCTGCGGTCGGTGGGTCTCCTCCCCGTGCGCCAGTATCCGCTGGTCCAGAACGCAGTCGTCACGGTCCAAACCATCTATTACGGCGCCGACCCGGCGCTGGTTGCCGGTTTCATCACCACGCCGCTCGAAAACTCCATTGCCCAAGCAAACGGCATAGACTATCTCACTTCGACGAGCCAGCTCAGTGTGAGCACGATCCAGGCGAGCCTACGCCTGAACTATGATCCGAACAAGGCCCTGACCGAGATCAACACGCGGGTGAATGCGGTCCTGAACCAGCTGCCGAGGGACGCGCAGCAGCCGGTCGTTACCATCGCCATCGGCGAGACCATCGATTCCATGTACATCGGGTTTTACAGTTCCGTCCTTCCCACCAATAAGATAACCGACTATCTGCTCCGGGTTGTCCAGCCCAAGCTGCAGGCCGTCGACGGCGTGCAGACAGCCGAGGTCCTCGGCCAGCGTCGTTTTGCGCTGAGGGCATGGCTCGACCCGGACCGGATGGCCGCCTACGGCGTGAGCGGCACCGACGTCAGTAACGCCCTCGCAGCAAACGATTTTATTTCCGCAGTGGGCCGTACCCGGGGCCAGATGGTCACCGTCGACCTCACGGCGGACACCGGCATGCATTCCGTGGAAGAGTTCCGGAACCTCGTGATCAAGTCTCAGAACGACGCGATCGTCCGGCTCGGAGATGTCGCCAACGTAACGCTGGGCGCCGAGGATTACGACACTGCGGTCGCCTTCGACGGAGAAAGCGCGGTGTTCATCGGTATCAAGGTCGCTCCGACGGCGAACCTGCTTACCGTGATCGACGGCGTACGCAAAGCGTTCCCGCCCATTGCGCAGCAATTGCCGGAAGGACTGCAAGGCCGCATCGTCTACGATGCCACCAAATACGTGAACAGTTCGATCCGCGAAGTGATCGGCACGTTGGTCGAGGCGCTCCTGATCGTGACCGCCGTGATCTTCCTGTTCCTCGGCACCGTGCGGTCCGTGATCATCCCGACGATTGCCATGCCGCTCTCTCTCATCGGCGCGTTCTTTATCATGCTCGTCCTCGGCTATACCATCAACCTCCTGACCCTGCTTGCGCTGGTCCTCGCCATCGGCCTCGTCGTTGACGACGCCATCATCGTCGTGGAGAACGTGCATCGGCACATGGAGACGGGCATGAAACCGCTGCCCGCGGCGCTCCAGGGCGCGCAGGAGCTCGCCGGTCCGATCGTCGCGATCTCAGTCGTGCTTATCGCGGTGTATATACCGATCGGGTTTATGGGAGGTCTGACGGGCGCGCTCTTTACCGAGTTTGCCTATACCCTTGCAGGAGCGGTTGCCGTGTCAGCGGTCATCGCGCTCACGCTGTCGCCCATGATGTGCTCCCGTTTTTTAAAACCCTATGAGCATGGCGGCCAGAACCGGTTCGCGGCGGGTATCGACAAACAGTTTAACCGTTTGCGCAGCGGGTACGAGCGTTTATTGCACGGTTCGCTCAACACCCTGCCGGTCACCGGAGTGTTCGCGGTCCTCATCCTGGTGAGCATTTATTTCCTGTATGCGACGTCGAAGAACGAGCTTGCGCCGCAGGAGGACCAGGGAATCATTATTACCTTTGCCACGGCCGCGCCGAACGCCTCGCTGGACCAGACACGGCTTTTTACCCGCCAGGTTTATGAAACCTACGCGTCCTTTCCGGAAATGGACCACGTATTCCAGTTCGACGGTATCGGCGGTCTTAACTCAGGCATCGCGGGCATGGTGCTGAAACCCTGGAACGAACGCAAGCAGACGGCGGCACAGCTCCAGCCGCAGGTACAGATGAGGCTCGGGAACATCACGGGCCTTCGCGCGGTTGCATTTCAGCCGCCCCCGCTGCCCGGTTCGGGACGCGGCCTGCCGGTGCAGTTCGTAATCGGCACTACGGAGTCGTTCGAGCGGTTGAACGAGGTGTCGCAGGCGCTCATGGGCAAGGCCTATGCGAGCGGCAAGTTCGCGTTCCTCGATACGGACCTTAAAATCGACAAGCCGCAGACTACCGTGGTGTTCGACCGCGACAAGGCCGGACAGCTCGGTCTGACCATGCGCGACGTCGGCGGCGCGCTTGGGTCGATGCTGGGCGGCGGTTACGTCAACTACTTCAGCCTTGCCGGCCGCTCCTACAAGGTGATCCCGCAGGTGATGCAGCATGACCGGCTCAATGCTGCGCAGCTGCAGGACTACTACATCAGGACCCCGGGCGGAGCGTCGGTCCCGATTTCGACTATCGCGAAGCTGAAGACCGAGGTCGTACCCGAATCACTCAACCACTTTCAGCAACTCAACTCGGCGACGATCTCGGCGGTGACGAGACCCGGGGTGACGCTCGGCGAAGCGCTGGACACGCTCAAGGCGCTTTCCAAGGACGTGCTTCCCCAGGGCTACAGCATAGATTACGCGGGTGAGTCGCGGCAGTACGTGCAGGAATCGACGGCATTGGAAGTGACGTTCTTCTTCTCCCTTATCATAATTTTCCTTGCGCTGGCGGCGCTGTTCGAAAGTTTCCGTGACCCGCTCACTGTTCTGGTGAGCGTGCCCATGTCGATCTGCGGGGCCATGATCTTCATCAGCCTGGGCGTCGGCGGCGCGAGCCTCAACATCTATACCGAGGTGGGCCTCGTCACGCTGATCGGACTCATCAGCAAGCACGGCATCCTGATCGTTCAGTTTGCGAATGATCTGCAGCGCGAGGGCAAGGGAAAACGAGAGGCCGTGGAGATGGCCGCCGCTATCCGGCTGCGGCCGATCCTCATGACCACCGCGGCAATGGTACTGGGCGTTCTGCCGCTCGTGACCGCATCGGGTGCGGGAGCGGCCGGCCGCTTCAGCATGGGTCTGGTGATCATGACCGGCATCGCCATCGGCACCCTGTTCACGCTGTTCGTCGTGCCGGCAATGTACATGTTCCTGGCTGCAGAACACGCAAGAAGAGAATCGGCAGAAGAAATTATTGACGCCGCGCCTCAATCAGGCAAGCCGTGATGAAAACGAAGAGCAATTGTTCGCGCAAAGACGCAAAGAACGCAAAAAAAATCAATAACCGCTAGATGTGAAAGACTTCACTTTTTGGTCTAGGCGTGCTAGAGGTGAAGCTTTTTTTCTTTGTGATCTCTATGGCAAATTGTTTTTTTAGGTCTGTATTATACATTCGAGGTATAGAGGAGACGGTGTCGCATGAAAAAACGCAAACTTGGAAATTCCGACATAGAAGTCGCGCCCCTTGCATTGGGCGGCAACGTTTTCGGATGGACCGTGGATGAGCCGACGGCATTTAGAATATTAGACGCTTTTGTCGCTGCCGGGCTTAATCTGATCGATACCGCAGATTCCTATTCACGCTGGGTAGCCGGCAACAAAGGCGGCGAATCGGAGACCATCATCGGCAAATGGCTGAAACAGAGCGGAAGCAGGAATAAGGTGGTCATAGCAACCAAAGTCGGGAGTGAAATGGGTCCGGGTAAACGGGGGCTTTCACAAGCCTACATCCTCCGCGCTGTGGAGGATTCGCTGAAGCGCCTGCAGATCGATCATATTGATCTCTATCAGTCGCATTACGACGACCCAGACACCCCGCTGGAAGAAACGCTCAATGCTTACGGACAACTGGTCAAGCAGGGAAAAGTGCGGGCAATAGGCGCTTCGAACTTCAGCGCGGCGAGACTTTCGGACGCTTTGCGAGTCAGCAAGCAACAGGGATTGCCTGCTTATGAATGCCTGCAGCCCCGTTATAATCTCTATGACCGGGCCGATTATGAACAATCACTCGAACCCCTCTGCCGCAAACAGGGACTGGGCGTGATCACGTACTATTCTCTGGCAAGCGGATTTCTTACGGGCAAGTACCGGTCGGAAAAAGATTTATCAAAGAGCATCCGCGGCCATGGAACTAAACTCTACATGAATGACCGCGGGTTCCGGATTCTCAAGGCCCTGGATCAGGTTGCCGAACGATACCATTCCACTCCTGCGAGCGTTTCCCTTGGCCTGGCTGATGGCGCGTCCCGGAGTTACTGCCCCGATCTGCCAGCGTTACGAGCCTGGAGCAATTGAACGGCCCTCATCGAAGCGACAAAACTGGTATTGGACCATGAGTCGATAGAGCTGCTGACTAACGCGAGTGCCTATTGAAGCACGTGTTTTATCCGAAGAATTCGAAGCAGTGCTCGTGGTTTTACCGAGGAGTGTCGCTTCGTTACCCTCCAGCAATGCTCGCCATAGGGATTGAGCAGCAAATGCTACACTGATGTGTATGAGACAAGGCACTTGAAACGGGTCGGGATTTGTAAAAGTGAGATAATGTCCCGATTTTCCAGAAGATTCCTATTGCAAGGGTCCCGGCATGCATGTTGCTATTAAACCAGGAGCATGGATCCATGCAGAAGACTCTTAAAGGGGGAAGTATAATAATGAAGAAAAGTTCGTCGGTAATGATGGTTGCTCTCATCTCAGTCGGGGTGGTATTCGGATGTACCAAGGGATATGAGACGCAGAAGTCGGCGGGTGACGTAACCGTTACTCTGAGTGCCGGCAGCTATCCCCTGTCAAAGGCGATAATACGCTCAAGGTCAAGCTGGCCGATTCATCGGGAAAGCCGATGACGGACGCCAAGGTGGAGGTGCGCTACTATATGCCGGCCATGCCTGGCATGGCGCCGATGGAATACACTGCGCAAACCATAACGGGCGGAAGCGCCTATGCATTCAACGCGAACATCCCCATGGAAGGCGGATGGCGGGTAGATGTGACCACGACCCGTGGAGGTACGGCGCTTCCGACAGTTACTTTTAACGTCGATGTGCGGTAAGGCCTTCTGAACCCGGTCATGCCGGAATGAGGTAGCCAATCATGAAAGTAGCATTATTTACGGTGGATAAACAGTCTCTGCGACGACTGTTCAATGGCGCTTCGGCGTTTCATCGGAGGGCTGGACGGGGTTGAGTCCATCGGCGTCGAGAGCGGCAAGATCGCCGTCAAATTTGACGAGAGCGAGATCGACGAGGCAAAACTGACAAAAATCACAAAAGACAGCATCGAGCGGCTGGGGTATAGAGTGGAAGAATAAGAGGCGTCATTCGCGGCGATCATGCACTTTGCTTTTCCTGATCTGATATACTTTTAGCAGTGTGCACCACAAACTTACTAACAAGGAGACAAAGGCATGCTGTCGAAAATCCCCCTTCAGCTCGAAGCGATAAAAAAAGAAGACGTAGACAAGGAGATCCTCCGCGCCGGGATCATGGCCGAACTGGACGCTATCAACCTCTATGAGCAGATGGCTGCAATGGCGCATAAGGGAAGTATTCGAAAGATACTCCACGACATCGCACGGGAGGAAAAGACCCACGTTGGTGAATTCCAGGCTCTGCTGCTGAAAGCAGATGCGGAACAGGCCGAGGAGCTGCGGGCAGGGGAGCGTGAGGTTCGCGAAAAGACGGGCGCGTGACCCGATTTGATCCGTAAGGGAGCGTGCAGATGATCGCGCGCATCGTTTCATGTTTTGATATTAGCGGTGGCCTTTCCCAACTCAGCGGCTATGTCCGAAAGGTTTTGCACCTCTCCGGTCACATCACCGGCCATTTTTTCCATGTCTTTTGAGATGTTTGAAGTGGCCTCTATGTTCATTGCAACTTCCGCGGCTGTAGCCGACTGTTCTTCCACAGCCGTCGCAATCTGATTTATCTGGTCTTTGACCTGTTTGATTGAGTCGACAATAGTTTCAAGGACATTGTTGAGATTTTTAATATGACCCGTGGCCTTTGATACTCCTTTAGTCGATAATGCCATGGATGTCGCAGTCTGGGCTGATTCTGCCTGGACCGCGGTAATTTCCGCCGAAATTTCGGCAGTAGCCTGAATCGTCCGTTCCGCCAGCTTTCTTACCTCGTCCGCTACAACGGCAAATCCTCTTCCCTGTTCCCCGGCTCGTGCCGCCTCTATCGCGGCATTCAATGCCAGGAGATTCGTCTGGTCCGCTATGCCTTTTATTACCGTCACGACATTGCCTATCTCCGATGCCCTTTTGTTCAACTTTTGCACCATATTCGACAGCTCCAGCGTGGAGACATTCACCTCGTTAATTGTGTCCACGGATATGCTCGTTATCTGTTTCCCACTTTCCGCTATTTCCATGGCATCAGTCGAAGTCAGAGCTGCATCCGCAGCGTTTTTTGCGATGTCTACGATCGTCCGGGTCATTTCCTCGGCTGCTGTGGCAATCAGGTGGGCCTGGCTGGCCTGTTTTTTTGAGCCTTCAGACGTAGCCTCTGCGTCTTTCCTTACGATATCAACAGCAGGCAGTATCTTTGCGGAAGCGGCTATGATGGTGTGAAGCATTTTCGAAAAATGTTGGATGACCAGATCCACATTTTGTGATATTTGTGCTATCTCATCTTTACCTTTCACGTACACGGAAGTGCCTGTATAGCCCTCGCCGACCTTCTTGACTTTCTCTGTCAGGATCTTCATTGGTGTATGCAACGTTAGATTACCGAGGACAACCACAATGAACGACATTACGAGGATGCCGAGCAGTCCGAGCAGGCCATAGAGACACTGCATTTTCTTTATTCTGCTGAAGGAATCCTTGAGCGGCACTTTTATGCTGATAGCCCCCAGAACCGTTCCCTCTTTTACGTTATGGCAGGATAGGCAGTTTCTCCCCATGAAATTTTCTTTTGCTATATAGGGGTACACGCCCCGGATTGAATCGCCTTCGACGATGATTCGTTCTTTGCCTGTTTCCAGGACTTCCTTATCGAGAGTATCAACAGCGTAATCTTTGATGTCTCCTTTCCCCATATCTTTGTCGACGTTTTCTGAACGGAATACCCTCAGATCAACAAAGTGCTGCATCTGTTCGATAAACGGTCCTTTGGTCTCTTTAATATTGTTTGCCAGCATCATTGTGGTCAGTGTGTTTAGGATGGTATCTCGATACCCCGTAAGTGTCGATTGTTTAACCTCGTGAAGAACTATCGACTCTGTTTTGTAGCCCGTAACCAGGGTAGAAATTGTCACCCCAATAATGATAAGAAGTATGATTGGTGCGGAAAGCTTCCATTTTATTGAGACATCTCTTAGTTGCATTTTGATCCTCTGTAGTGCCTAACTATGCCAAGAGTTGCACGCTGGTCTTTGACCTTCTTGGTGGAGTTTGCTCTCTCTTAGCGTATCGGCATTTTCCTGCAAAAACTTTAATTTCCCCTCAGCCGCATCTCTCTGTGCCCTCTCCTTTTTTCAAATTACAACAATAAATTCATCGACAAGGAAAAAGTCATAAAATTTGTTAAAGTTTTTTATAAGCAATCCGATAAATTGTACAAAGACGCAGATCAAACTGATACTTCTCCTCAGAATCATTCAACTGCCGAGCCCGTCCTGCGCTCGCCAGTATAGGATATTAAGTCAAACAGGAGACAATAATGGATTCACGGAAACAACAGGACAAGAGGAGGCGGACGTACGTTCATTGGAATTTTGGTGCGGCAGCCCTTGCGCTATTTGCATTTCAGACGATTACTTTTTGTGCTTTTATCTTTTATGAGAAACGAATAGCCTTTGTCTATTTCTCCGGTCTGACTCTGCTTGCTTCTGCTGCGGCAATGCTCTATCTCTACCGCAAAGTCATAAAACCTTCGAACCAGCTAATGGCATGTATCGTCGACATCTCTGGAAAAAACGGATCAAAAGCATCGGAGCATGCGGCAATAACCGATGACCGCATCCGGGCGCTGGCGGACCATTTACGTGAAGCCGTAGACAAGCCAAAGCTGACGATAGCTACCAATATGAACCTTGCGATAAAAGTGGCCGCGGGCTCCGCGCAAATGGCCAAGCGGATCAAAGGCACTGCTGAAAGCGCGAAGAAACAGAACGAGCTTACCGGCATCATCTTTAACCTCAGCAACACGACGAGTTCAACCATAACCGACATCTCTCAAAATGCCCAGGCCATATCGTCTTCAACGTCGCAAAACCTCACAACAGCGCGTTCTTCTCTCAAGGAGCTGCTGTTTGTTACCGAAGAGATAAACAGGATCAACGAAAGACTTCTGACTTTCAATACTACGGTTGCAACGCTGCAGACAAATTCAGAAAGCATCAAGGACATCGTATCGTTGATAACGGGCATTTCAGATCAGACGAATCTCCTTGCCCTGAACGCGGCCATAGAGGCGGCGAGGGCCGGCGAGCAGGGAAGAGGTTTTGCCGTGGTTGCCGACGAGGTGCGGAAGCTTGCCGAGCGGGTCAAGAAATCGACGGAGGAAATTTCCCGCAAGATTACTGAGATGACCGAGCAGGTCCATGAGACCCTTGCAGAAATCAAAGAGATAAATGAATACATGGACCATACCCGGGGTATTGTGCAAAAGACTTCCGGCGGGTTTGATAACATGCTGAAAGACTTTGAGAATAACAGCTCCCAGCTGACCAGGATCGCAGCGTCGATAGAAAACCTCTCGCAGACCAACGAAAATATCAACGAAAAAGTTTCCGGTATACATACGCTGAGCACGGAGACTACAAAGCAGATGGACGAGTCAGGAAAATATTCCACTGAGCTGTCCCAGACAGCCGAGGCAATGCAGATGAACATGTCGACCTTTATGGTCGGCACGGGGCTCGTTCAGGAGCTTATCGATAAAACCGAAAAGTACCGGGACATCTTCCAGGAAAAAATCAGGGAACTCTCGGATAAAGGGATCGACGTTTTCGACAGGAACTATAAACTTATCCCGGATTCCAAGCCGGAGAGATTTACTACCGTCTACGATGAGCACTTTGATAAAGAACTCAGACCGGCGTACGACAGCGCACTGTCCGATATCAAGGGGGCCATCTATGCACTGTGCGTCGACGAAAACGGATATGCTCCGGCCCATAACAGCAAGTTCGCAAAACCACCCACGGGAAAATATGAAGACGACCTTCTGAACACGCGTGACAAGCGGATGTTCAATGATAAGGTCGGGATAACACTTGCCAAAAATGCCAGCCCGTTCCTTCTGCAGACCTATATGAGGGACACGGGGGAAACGATCAACGATTTTTCCATGCCCATTTTCGTGAAGGGACGCCATTGGGGCGCCGTCAGAATAGGCATTATGTCAAAGACACTGGGAATAGATTAAGCGAGTCGTAGCAAGGAACAGTGTTAAATTATTTACGGTGAACGTTATCGACAAGAAAAAATGCAACGATGCCGGGTCCCGCACCATTTGCCTTAAGCTTAATGGGCCAAATGAATCGCCCAGCACCGGCGGAAAAATCCGATATGCCGGCACCCTGACATTTGACGATTATGGTTTGGTCTGGTTTCAGGTAGCGACCTCTTTCCTTAATATCACAAAGCACATTATCGCCCGTATTCTGATCTTTTTCTGAAAAATTTCCTGCTGCACAATTTCCTCCGCCTCCCGTCTTCGCTGCATACACGATAATTTCTTCAGTCGTTCTTCAGAACTTGTGCTATCATTTATGTGAATCATGGAGGGAGGAGGTTTTTCCAGCAATCAACGATGACACATCGTTCCGCACATAAGCGGGCTGATCATCTACGGCCAAAAAGTAACAGTTTCGTGAATGCGACACGGCCCCTCGATATGAGCAAATACCTTTCCAATATAATCGATTCGGCCAATGAAGGTATTTACGTGACCGATGTGGAAAGGAGGTTCCTGGTGTGGAACGATGCTGCGGCAGGGATCTCAGGGTACAGAAAGGATGAGATTATCGGCCACTTTTGTTTCGATAACATTCTTCGTCATTCGGACAGGGATGGCATGGAGCTTTGTCACAGCCGATGTCCCCTCCAGGCCTCCATCGAGGAGGGGGAGGCCCGCGGACTGGTGGTCGTTTACCTCCGGCACAAAAATGGAAGACGGGTCGCCGTAGAGGTAAAGACGGCGCCCGTGCGGAACGAGGAGGGAATCGTCATCGGCGGCGTGGAAGTTTTTCAGGATGTGACCGAGCGCCTGGAACGCGAGCGGCTCTTGCAGGAAAGAAAAGAAAAACTGGAGACCGTCCTCGACAGTATCGGCGACGGCATCCTGTTTCTCGACACCGAAGGCAGAATAACCGTCGTCAACCATGCGTGCACGAAGCTGCTCGATCTCGAAAAAAAAACGAGGGGGAGCGTCATTTACGGCCTCCCCGCAGATGCACCGCTCAGACAGGCCCTTTCAGACATCGAGCTGGCCTACACCCGCTCTCTTTCCGGCACCACAGGCAGAGCGGAAACGCGGTGCCCGCAAGGCCGAGATCTCTTCCGGTGCTGGAACGCAGGGATCGGCCGGCTGCCGCTTGCTCGACGCTCCTCGTGCTACACGTGCGAAACTTACCGGACGGTGCGGGCCTTCCTGGAAAAGCCCTGCGAACTGCACTGGGGCGGACGGGTCCTTTCCGTGGTGTCATCATTTATTGAACTGCGTGACACGAATGAACTGTGGGAGGTCATCGTGTTTCACGATGTTACGGCTGAAAAACTCGACGCGGCACTGAAAGTTGCCGGAGCTGCGGCCCATGAACTTCGGCAGCCGCTGCAGATCATCATTATTCTCGCCGGCCTCCTCGAACATGCACTGGAGAGCAACAAGCCGCTTAAAAAGCACGTTGACGGGCTTTTGGAGAGCTGTGACCGGATGGACCATATCATCCAGAAAATGTGTGAAATAACACGATATGAGACAAAAGAGTATGTAGGTGGCAGCAAAATCATGGATCTTAATCATTCATCCGTCAAAAAATAGCAGCACCCGTGGACGTCCACGCAGCGTGAAGGTAACACAAATACTGCTTGCTTTCAGCAGCAGGTGTCCGCTCTTTGCCCCATCAAAAATGGCTTTCGTTCCAGTTCCCTTTACAAGCAAATTGATTCCTTGCCGCCGTACCCTTGACAGGACATGAGTTAGGAGAGAAAATTAAATATGATGAGACTGGGGAGATCGAATATCCTCTTATTATTTGTGAGTACCCTCATACTTTCTTCCTGCGTCGCTCCCGTATTATACAAGGGCTATATGCAGGAGGGCGAGCGAACTCTTTCATTTACCGCACTCAGGGAAAACCCGGACCAATACAAGGGGAGGCTTTTTATCCTCGGCGGCGTTATCGTTCGAACGAGACTCCTCGAAGCGGGCTCACAGATTGAAGCAATGCATGTGCCCGTGGACGGATCGGGATACTTCGAGGAAAGCGGCCGTTCCGAAGGAAGGTATCTTGCGTTGCTGCCGAAGGATGGAACGATGCTGGACCCCGCAGTGTATCGACGAGGAAGAAGGGTAACGCTCGCGGGTGAGTTCGTCGACATACGGAAGGGCAAGATAGATGAAATGGAGTACGCTTATCCTGTGTTCCGGATCAAACAGGTATACCTCTGGCCCAAAGAGCGCCTGTACTCCTATCCTCCGCCGTATGATTTCGAGCCATGGTTCTATCCTTATCCGTACTTTTACGGACACGCATGGTGGATCCATCCTCACAATAATCGACCGGTCCATGTCGCCCCTGAGCGGCCGCGGACGCCGCCGCCGTCTCGCACTCCGGAACGTGAGCGGTAAAAATAAGAACAATCGCGTTCCCGGGAAATTGCCGGTGTACTACAGCCGGCAGACAGACAGGATGCGCCCCGCAGACAGGAGGTCTGAGAACATCGTCGCATAGGGACGGAGAATGAGCACGTCTTCTTACGCATTGCGTCCACTTATTTGACAGTGAAAGTATCTTATGATAAGTTCAAAACAGAAGAGTGAGGTCGTCAATACGGGAGGGATAACTATGAAAATTCCTTTACAGGTCACCTTTCGGAACATGGAGCACTCGGCAGTTATTGAGGCGAACATCAACGAAAAGGCGTCCAAGCTTGACAGATTTTACGACCGTATTATGAGCTGCAGGGTTGTAGTTGAGGAATCACAGCGCCGTCACCATCAGGGCAACCTTTTTAGCGTTCGTATCGACATCACCGTGCCAGGCAAGGAACTGGCGGTCAGCCGCCAGGAGAATGCCGATGCTTACGTGGCGGTCCGCGACGCATTCGATGCCGCAGTGAGGCTGCTCGAAGAACACGGCAGGCAACTGCGCGGTGTCGTCAAGGCCCATGCCGAGGCGCCCACAGGGCGTATCGTCAGGATCTTTCCCGAGGCGGATTACGGCTTCATAAAGACGCCGGACGAACGGGAGATCTATTTTCATAGAAACAGCGTGCTCGATCAGGTTGATTTCGACCATCTGAAATTCGGCACCGAAGTGACGTTCGTCGAGGAACAGGGAACTGAAGGGCCGCAGGCAGCACGGGTCGCGATCAGTAAACGGTAATCCCCTGGTTTGCAGAGGAAGTCGAAAAGACTTCCCTGCACCTTCCGGTTTGCATCAGAACATTTCCCCCTTCTTCTTCCCAAGTCATACTAGGAATTTATTTCTCGCGGACAAAAATTTTAACCCGATGCGGTACTTTGTATTCGGTACACTGTTCTGAGGACTAAATCCTGCGACTAGGAATCCCCCCGGCGCACGAGGATTCCTCAAAACTTCTTGACAACCGTTCAAAGCACAGGTATATATAGTTGCTGTTTAAACAAGGACATTGCGAGGTGGGGCTATGACTGTTGAAAAAATGGAATTCAAGACCGAAGTAAAAGAGCTGCTGGATTTGATGATCCATTCTTTGTACTCCCATAAGGAAATCTTCCTGCGGGAGCTTATTTCGAACGCGTCCGATGCCATCGACAAGGCCCGGTTTGAATCGCTCACGAACAAGGACATCCTGGAGAACACCGGGGCCTGGAAAATAAAGATCATTGTCGATAAGGCCGCGGGCACGCTTACGGTGAGCGACAACGGCATCGGCATGACCCATGAGGAGGTAATCGCGGAACTCGGGACGATCGCCCATTCAGGCACCAAGGATTTCTTACGCGCCCTGCAGAGCAAGGAGCTGAAAGACAAACCCGAACTCATCGGACAGTTCGGCGTGGGTTTTTATTCTTCCTTCATGGTGTCCGACAAGGTCGCGGTCATAACCCGAAAGGCGACGGAAAAGACGAGAAAGGCCATGAGGTGGGAATCGGCGGCCGATGGTTCGTTCATCATCGACGAAGCGGAAAAGGAACAGGCAGGGACCGATGTCATCCTGCATCTGAAAGCGGACGACAAAAATTACCTGAACGAATGGGAGATCAGGTCCGTTATCAGGAAATACTCCGATTATATTGAGCATCCCGTTGTCATGGACGTTGAACGGGAAAAGGAAGACCCGCAGGACAAGAACAAGAAGATCAAGGTCACCGAAGAAGAGACCATGAACGCAGGCAAGGCCATCTGGCTCAAGGACCCCTCGGAAGTCAAACCCGAGGAATACAACGAATTCTACAAACATATTTCCCATGATTTCGGCGACCCCGCGAAGGTGATCCACTATCGCGCAGAGGGGACATCGGAGTTTACCGCGCTCCTGTACCTCCCGGCAAAAGCGCCCTACGGGATCCTGTACCGCGACTACAAGATCGGGCCGACCTTGTACGTCAAGCGGGTCCAGATCATGGACCACTGCGAACAGCTCATCCCCGAGTATTTGCGTTTTATCAAAGGCGTGGTCGACTCGTCGGACCTCCCGCTGAACGTATCACGTGAGATCCTGCAGTCCAACAAGCACGTCGAGATCATCAAGAAGAACGTCACCAAGAAAGTGCTTGATACGCTTTCGGACATGAAAAAGAACGCCTACGATTCCTACGTCTCATTTCACAAGGAATTCGGCAGGGTCTTGAAGGAAGGCATCCATTTCGATTTCTCCCGCAAGGAGCAGATCGCCGACCTGCTGCTGTTCCCGTCCACCAAGACCGAGGCGGGGAAACTGACGACCCTGGAAGACTATCTGAAGAACATGCCGATCGCCCAGGGCGAGATCTATTACATCACCGGCAAGCCCGATGAGAATGTCCTGGCGTCTCCCTACCTGGAAGCGTTCCGGGAAAAGGGCTACGAGGTCCTTATCATGACCGATGATATCGACGATATCATTATGTCGTCCCTCCAGGAATACAAGGGCAAGAAGATCAAGTCGGTCATCAAGGGCGATATCAGCCTGGATACGGCAGGGGACAAAGAGAAGGAAAAATCAAAAGAAAAATTCGAGAAACTGCTCGCGATGATAAAAGAACAGTTGAAGGACGAGGTCAAGGACGTGCGGCTTTCGGGCAGGCTCAAGGACTCGGCCTGTTGTCTCGTTGCAGACGAAGGCGGCATGGACCCGCAGATGGAAAAGCTTTTGAAATCGATGGGCCAGGACGTGCCCACGGACAAACGGATACTGGAGATCAATCCGGGGCACCAGGTTTTTTCTGCCATGAACGATCTCATGGCCAAAGGCGGCAAGGAAGAAATGCTGAAAGAGTACATCAGTCTGCTCTATAACCAGGCGCTCCTGCTCGAAGGTTCCAAAGTCAAAGACCCCTCGGCTTTTGCAAAGACAATGGCCAAGCTCATGCTGGAGAATGCGAAACAGCTGACTTCGTAAGGCCTGAGCATTTGCAGGTTCGCCAATCTGCAAATACAAAATAGCATAAGCACCCCGTCGCACGGCCTGTTGCCCGCGGCGGGGTGCTTTTTTATTGCAATCAAACCTCGTTATATTGCGGCCTGCTTTCGGTTCTTCTCTTGACAACGGACAGAACCGGGATAATAATTATACCAATAGTTGCAGGGATTGGAAATTATTGAACTGGAGAATTGAATATTCGTCAGATCCTTGGTTATTTGTAATACTTTTGTTCTCATACGTCCAAAAACCTTGATAGGAGAAATGGAGAAAAAAGGCGGGGAAATGGGGAAAAGGGAAAAGACTGAATAGCTTGTTTGATGAAGTCGTAAAAAGTCGTCATTGCCGCATGCCCCGCTCCGTTTCCGATGTCACGAGGACGCGGGACGGAGTCGGGAATCGTCGTGCTTTACAACCTACTGGAAGAAACGATTCCGGATAGCCTGTATTCGTGCAGCGCACTCATAAGCACTGGCCACAGGCAAGCCCCGCAAGCGGGACAAGCCGGCAGAGCCCCGCATCATATTTTTATAAGGAGCGGCGAATGACGTCAAAAGAAGATTACACGACTTTTTTTGAATGCATTTTGTTTCCCCCTTTTGCATTTTAATTCTCCCTTTCCCCTCATGGAGGTGCTTTTTACACGCATATCTCCTTTACGGTTGCTGCCAGCGGAGGCTAATCTCCCTGGTTAAAACATGGAGGTGATTATGAAGAAGAACGGTTTCTGGTCTCCTTATCTCGCCGGAGCGGGTCTTGGGCTGACCCTTCTGGCATCCTTTGTCCTTGCAGGGCAGGGGCTCGGCGCATCACGGGCATTCACCGTTGTTCCAGGCGCCGCCATGAAAGCACTGCTCCCGGCCTACACCGCGACTCTCTCCTATCTGTCGAAATACCTTGAATTGTCTCCTTTCAAAGACTGGACCGTTGTCGAGGTGAGCGGACTGTTGCTCGGCGCGCTCATCGGCGTGCTTTTGAGCAGGCGCTTCAAGTTCCGGTTCGACAGGGCCGCGCGCATGACGATTGGAATGCGGACGCTTACGGCATTCGGCGGCGGTGTGGTGCTCGGCTTTGCCAGCAGGCTCGCCCGGGGATGCACGAGCGGCGTTGCACTCACCGGCGGTGCCCAATTCGCGCTTTCCGGATGGGTTTTTGTCATCGCCATGTTCGTTAGCGGCTTTGTGTTCGCCGCTCTGTTCAGGAGGTTATGGTCATGAGCGCACCCTTTGTTTTCAGCGATAACGTCAACCTTATCGTGGCCCTGGTCTTGGGCGTGTTCTTCGGTCTCTTTCTTGAGCGCGGGGGTTTGGGGAACCCCCACAAGCTTACGGGAGTATTCTATTTGACCGACTTTGCCGTGCCGAAAGCCATGTTTACCGCTATCCTTGTTGCAGCCACAGGGCTCTGTGTCTTATCGGACCTGAAGTTTCTCGATATGAGCAAGGTCTGGATCATTCCCACGTTCTTCTGGCCCCAACTGGTAGGTGGCGCGCTCTTCGGGCTCGGCTACCTCGTGAGCGGATATTGTCCCGGTACTGCTGTGGCTGGCCTTGCTTCAGGCAGGCTCGACGCGCTGGTGACTATGATCGGCATCGGCAGCGGGACCTTGCTTTTCTCCGTCCTCTTTCCCTGGCTTGAGAAGTTCTATAAAACGACCGATATGGGACAGCCGACACTGCCTGAATTTCTGGGCATGAACCATTGGATTGTGCTCGCAATGGTCTTCATTCTTGCAGGCGCCATGTTTTATACGATGGAGTGGTACGAAAAAAGAAAAATGTCCAGACCGCCGAAAAAGATCCTGCATGCGGCCATGTAAAGCAGAACATCGGACATCTTCCTCACAGAAAAAATACATTCCCGTTAGAGAGCAATCTCTAGCGGGGCTCTCTTTAACCCCATCCTGCGATGTGTATCTGACATATTCTATCAACGTTCTATAAATCCTTTCCTCAGAATTTTCTTGCCAATGCCATGAAATTTGTAGTACTCTCTTCGCAGGAAGCACCTGAAAACCCGAAAGGAGATCCGAACCCATGGCAAAAGCCGCGAAGAAAACGACTGCAAAAAAGAAAGCCGCAAAACCGGCAGCAAAATCTGTTTCTTTAGCCGGGAAAACAACAGGACCCAGGTTTACCGCGAAGACGGAAAAGGAAATTACAGCGACCTTCGTGGATAGTATCGGATTAACGGCAAAGATCGCTGCTGCTCTCGCGGCTGCGAATGTGAATATTCTCGCCGGGACCGGCACTTCGGCTAGCGGTGCGCGCCATAAAGCGACCTTTACCCTGATCGTGGACGATCTCACAAAAGCGGAAAAAGCCCTCGACAAGATCGGCGCCGACGACATACAGGATTCGTCGGTCATCCTGGTTGAGACGGAAAACAAGGTCGGCGCGCTGGAAAGAATATGCAGGATCATTGCGGATGCCGGCATCAACATCTACTATTTTTACTCTACAACGACTTCCGGCAAGACGGCAAGCGTGGTGGTCAAGACGGCTGACGACAAGAAGGCGATCAAAGTCCTGCATAAGGCATAAGCGATGCGGCAGGCGTCCAGCTCGTGAGATGCAACTAAGCTGATTAGCCGGATTCACTCCGTGGACGCCCGGCTGGTCAGCTATACATTTTTCTTAAGTATTATTCTTTCCTATTCATTCCTGCCGGTACCCTCATTTTTGCACCGATTCAATCGCACATATTTAGCTATAACATCCCTCTGATGTATGCCTTCACTTGCCCAAGTGAGCTATAATAAAAAAGAGTCATCTCTGGAAATTCATGAAGTCTGAAACCTTCAAGGGAAAGGGTGAATCCCGCGACTTGCATCCTATGATGTGAAGGGAAAAAGGAGTTTACGATGAGCCAATTGTTTTCTACTTTAAAATTACGCGACCTGACCTTCCGGAACCGTATCTTCGTGTCCCCCATGTGCCAGTACTCGAGCATCGACGGTCTGCCGACTGACTGGCACCTGGTCCATTTGGGAAGCCGCGCTGTAGGCGGTGCGGGACTGGTCATGGTCGAGGCCACGGCAGTCAGCCCCCAGGGCCGGATCAGCCCTGATGACAGCGGCATCTGGAGCGACGCTCATGCAGAGGCGTTTACGCCCATCGCGCAGTTCATCCGCGAGCAGGGCGCTGTTGCCGGGATCCAGCTTGCCCATGCAGGCCGCAAAGCTTCCACAAGCCGGCCCTGGCTGGGAGGAGGCCCGCTGGGACCGGAGAATCGCGGATGGCAACCCATCGCTCCCAGTCCGCTGCCTTTTACATCCGAACATCCCGTGCCTCGTGAGGCTACGTCAGCTGATCTGGGCACAATCCGCACTCAGTTTGTGGACGCCGCAAAACGGGCAAAGGCTGCAGGCTTTCAGGTCATAGAGATCCATATGGCACATGGATATTTGCTGCACGAGTTTCTGTCGCCGCTGAGTAACCACAGGAAGGATGAGAATGGAGGCAGTCTGGAAAACCGCATGCGGTTCCCCTTAAACGTTGCCCGCGCAGTGCGGAATATCTGGCCCAAGGAATTGCCGGTCTTCGTGCGCATATCTGCGACTGATTGGGTGGAAGGAGGCTGGGACCTGGCGCAGTCAGTAGAACTGTGCCGAAGGCTGAAGGACATCGGTATCGATCTCATCGATTGTTCATCAGGCGGCTCAGTGTACAACGCCGTCATCCCCATGGGGCCCGGTTACCAGACGCCTTTTGCCACGGCAATCAAAAAGGAGGTGGGTATTCCGACCGGCGCGGTCGGCCTCATCACCGATCCCGCACAGGCAGAGCATATCGTTGCCACGGGTCTTGCCGATGCGGTGGTCCTTGCGCGCGAAATGCTTCGCAATCCCTACTGGCCCATGCTGGCGGCAAAGGCCCTGAAGGTCGACCTTGCCTGGCCGAATCAGTATTTACGGGCGAAGGCTTAGGAGGTTGTTGAAAAAAATCTGCACAGGCTAAAGCCTGCGGCTACGAAAGCAGAATGCATTGATTGTGTAAAAAGCCAGGTAGGTTGGGTAGAACGAAGTGAAACCCGACAAAGGACGTTGGGTTGCGCTCCGCTTAACCCAACCTACCAACTGCTGGAAAGCGAATTGTTCGGCTACGAACGGGGCGCATTCACCGGGGCGGAAGCGCGAAAACTGGGCAAGCTGGAGCTTGCGGACAAGGGGACTGTGTTCCTCGATGAGATCGGGGATATGGACCTCGCGCTCCAGGCCAAGCTCCTCCGTGTGCTGCAGGAGCAGGTGATCGAGCGGGTCGGCGGGGGGAAACCGATCAAGATCGACGTCCGGGTCGTGGCGGCAACGAACAAGGACATCGAAAAAGCAGTCGGCGCCAAGTTGTTTCGTGAAGACCTGTTTTATCGCTTGAACGTGTTCCCGATTACGATCCCGCCGCTGCGGGAAAGAAGGGACGATATTCCCGCGCTCGCGCAGAATTTCCTGAATAAATATTCAGCCGAAGTGCGAAAAGGTCCGCTTACGATCTCCGATGATGCCATGGACATCCTGATGAAGTCTCCGTGGAAGGGGAATGTGCGTGAACTGGAAAACATCATCGAACGGTCCGTCATCTATGCCGACGGCGGAGTGATCCGCAGCCAGGACCTCGGCATAAGCGAATCGAGCATCATCGACGCGCTTGCGGAACATGTGCCCATGGACGGCCCGCTTCAGGAGGTCGCAGCTGCCGCCACGCGCATTGCCGAATCCCGGCGAATCAGACAGGTTTTGAAACAGACGGGAGGGAACAAGTCCCGTGCCTCGGAAATTCTTCAGGTGAGCTACAAGACGCTCCTCACCAAGATCAAGGATTATCAGCTGGAAGAAAAGGGGGAGTAGGCAATTTTCTTTCCCCTACGTGAAATATTCTTGAATAAAACCTTGAAAATTCTATAATAGAGACAACAGGTCGTATATTAGGTATTAGGTACGAACGCAATAACCAGAACGAACTATGGATTTAACGAGGTTTCGCTGAAGGGAGAGTGATTAATATGAGCGGACGGATATCGATCGATCCAAAAGTGTGTCATGGACAGGCGTGCATCAAAGGAACGCGGATCCCTGTTCACCAGATTTTACATATGCTGGCAAACGGGGACACCGCCGAGGAACTTCTGCAGGAGTACCCGTCGCTTACGAGGGAGGATATTCTGGCCTGCCTTGATTATGCTGCGGAACTCACTGAAGAGCAGGTCATTCCCGACGAAGCACTTGTATGAAAATTCTTGTGGATGAGAATATCCCTGCCATGACCGTGCGCAGCCTGCGCGAGCACGGCCATGATGTAAAGGACATTCGCGGCACCGAGAGGGAGGGCCAGTCTGATGCCGATCTTTGGGTGTTCTGCCAAAGCGAGCAGCGGCTCTTGATCACGACGGACAAAGGATTCGCGCAGAACCGCAATGAAATTCATTCAGGTGTGTTGATCGTGCGCTTGAGACAACCGAATCGCCGAAGAATACATGAAAAAGTCATGGAGATGATGCGCCTTACAAGGGAAAAAGAGTGGCAAGGGCTCACCATCGTTGTCCAGGATCGTTTCCACCGTACGTGGACAGGCAAGAAGAGAAAGGCGGGCAAGCCGAAAGGTATGGTTTGACCGAAGTTGGCAGCCGTGTTTTTTTGTTAACGCTGAAACATAGACATGTGAGTTTCGGCATATTCTTTATCAAAGGTATCGCAACGATAGTAGTAATGAAATGAGATGTGGTCCAATAATGTATGCTGAGTATCAACGTCACCTAAGTTCCCGCAGCGATCAAGACCGAAAAGGGTAATTTACGTCGTATAGTCATGGAATTACTGTACCGCGCAGGCGGACTAAAAGGTCCTCAAATTGGATTGATATTTGAGGTCGATTATGCTACGGTCAGCCAGGAGAGAAAACGATTATATGAGAAGGTGAATAAAGATAGAAAGGTGCGGGCGCTGCTGGGTCGATTAGAAGGGATTTTGTCAACATAAAAAAATTTGACCCCAAATGCCCCCTAATGCAATGAATCCATCACTGAGAAATTGCTTTAAGATCTTTCTGCTTTTGTTGGAAGTTATCTATTTAACTTCGACGATAGTCGCTAATGGAGGCGTAATAAATGACAGCATCATAATTTCCACAATTCAGATAATTAATTCTTCTAATCATACCGGCACTGGATTCTTGGCCGGCGCTATTACGAAAGACAAAAAACATGTTGAATTGTTTCTTGTCACGAACAAACACATGCTGGGCTGCTGGACTCCCGCTGATGGTCAAACTGTATTGGATGACTGGATCGACATTCGTCTTTATTTAGATAAACCAATTTCCTCCGAAGTGACAACCGTTGTAAGAATTTCTCTGAAAAAATCGGATGGCACAATCGATACTTCAAAAATCGCTCTACATCCTGACCCTGTGGTTGACGTAGCAGTTATCAAAATCGACTTAGGTACCAAATATAGAGGATTACTTAGGCTGACATGCCTAAGCCGTGAATTCCTTAAGCCCTTCGGCAGTACACGTGACGGAGCCACAGATATCGGGAGTCTTGTATTTGCGATTGGTTACCCTCAGGGAATAACATCGCTTTTGACAAACAGGCCTATTGTAAAGGCAGGTTATCTTGCAGCTACTCCGGGTGAAGAACTGTCTTTCAGTTCACAATGGAAGAAATGCGATGGAAAGACTGGATCTGTGACGATTCGCGGAAAATTATTTTTAGTTGATGGATTAATTGTACCAGGCAATAGTGGTGGCCCTGTAGTTCTTCCAAGAGGTACAAAATTTGGAGCAGATGAAATGGGACGCTCTTTAGAAGTAGTGAATGCGAAGAGTGATATCATAGGCATTGTGTCAAATGGCTGGAGTAATGCAGGGCTAACTATTGTATATAGTTCGGATTATATAAATGAGCTCATTGAATCATTCATGAAGAAATTGGAGCAACCTAAAAAACTTTAGAACCCTTAGTAGAACCTCATGTCGACGTAACGATGGGGGCAAAGGAAAAAGGGCTAAACATATGAAATACAAACCGAAGAAAGTGATCATTGGGGTCAAATCTTTCATGTTAACAATGTGACCTATTTCTGCCATGAGCGGTCATGGCACGCCCCCTCCGCATACAGTACCCCAATGCTGTGTACCATGTTACCTCCCGTGGAAATGAACGTCAGGATATTTTTCAAGATGATGAAGACCGGAAACAGTTTCTCCAGATACTTATTCAGTCGAAAAATATCTACTCGATCAAACTTTACAGTTACGTTTTCATGTCCAACCATTTCCATCTGCTTCTCGAAACCCCAAAAGCCAACCTTTCCGAATTCATGCGCAAGTTTAGCATAACCTATACTGGTTATTACAATCGACGCCACGACCGCGTAGGACACCTGTACCAAGGCAGGTACAAGAGCGTTCTCGTTGACAAAAACGAATATCTTTCCATTCTCTCACGCTACATTCACTTGAATCCGGTTAAAATAAAAGCCATGAAAAAACTTTCGGAACCGGAGGGAATCAAATATCTTATTCGTTATCGGTGGAGCAGCCTGCCGGGGTTTTTGAGTCAGAGAAAGAAAGAATGGTACATTGATTACTCCATGGTGCTAGGAGAATACGGTAGTGATACATATCGCGGACGAAAGGAATATAAGAAGCGGATCTTTGCAGAGATTGCACAGGAGTCTGATCTTAAAGAAAGCATGATTGGTCGCAGCATCCTCGGAGGAGAAGCCTTTATTGGCTGGATAAAAGACAAATATCTTGATACAGCGAAGGACCGAGAGAGACCAGCAGTGGGAGAGATACATCGGCATCGATCAAAAGAAGAGGTTTTTAAAGCAATTCAAAAAGAAACAGGGAAGGATATCGCAGCGATCAAGACCGAAAAGGGTGATCTGCGTCGTATAGTTATGGAATTACTGTACCGCGCAGGCGGATTAAAAGGTCCTCAAATTGGATTGATATTTGAGGTCGATTATGCTACGGTCAGCCAGGAGAGAAAACGATTATATGAGAAGGTGAATAAAGATAGAAAGGTGCGGGCGCTGCTGAGCCGATTAGAGGGAAATTTGTCAACATGAAAGATTTGACCCCAAATGACCTTGTATCGAATCTTTAACTGCGAAACCCAACCGATAATTCCAATAACCCCGGGAGAGGGTCGCGAAAACCGTGCGTCCCACACACGGCATTAACCAATTGACAACCTGGCAGAATGGGATTACAATGTAAGCACACAGTGAAAGGATGGTCGATGTTATGAAAACCCATTTGATTCAGGTTGGTAATTCACGAGGCATAAGGCTACCAAAACCCCTTATCGCGCAGGCAGGACTAGCCGATGAAGTCGAACTTCGCGTAAGAGATGGCGCGATAGTAATAGAGAACGTACATTCGCCTCGTGAAGGCTGGGCTAAAGCAGCCAAAACAATGCATGATCGAGCTGAGGATGCCTTGCTTATGCCGTCAAATCCTACCCGTTTTGACGAAAAGGATTGGAAGTGGTAATGCCTGATACGGTGCGCCGTGGCGATGTATTTCTGATCTCCTTGGCCCCAACCCGTGGAGAAGAAATACGAAAAACACGACCATGCGTCGTGATTTCTCCGGATGAACTCAACGCATACTTGCACACATTCATCGTCGCACCTCTTACCACGGGAAGTCATCAATATCCCTTTCGAATCTCATGCCGGTTTCAAGGTCGAGCAGGCCATATCGTTCTGGACCAGATACGGACAGTCGATCGTGAGCGTATGGTTAAGAAACTCGGCAAAATCCCTTCTTCTACACTCTCAAATGTTCTGACAATTTTGCAGGAGATGTTTACACCCTAATTTCTTTCATGAGGGTCCCTGTGCTGCGGTTTCATTCAGTCAATTCCAACCTGCCGGTCCTTGCGTCCGCCAAAAGGCGGCGCGTAACCCGCGTCGTTAGGCCCTGGAAGTACAGAGAGGAGAGCACGATGAACAACGAACAGGTGGCACCCGAGACGAAAGGTGTTACGGTGAAGTTACTTGCAACGGTTGATCTTGGCCCTGAGATCGAGGGCATGGCAGGGCGCCAACTTCGAATGCGTATGGTGACCATCGAGCCTGGAGGCGTCTTCGGCCCGATTCACGACCATAAAGACAGACCAGGCACCGTCTACATACTGCAAGGAACGATCACTGACCATCGAAATGGAGTCGCTACGGGCTATGGGCCGGGAGTGGGCTGGCCCGAGGATAGGAACACCACACACTGGCTTGAGAACAGAGGAACGATTCCGGCGGTGGAGATCTCGGTCGATATAGTCAGGCAAGAGTAAGCTCAGACCCGACATCTAACACGGTCGGGCCTAAAACGCGGCTCAACCGGACGCGCTTCAGTCGGCTTCGCCTCCTTTGGCGCGCCGGTTAGTTCCGTAGGTTGGGCTGAACGCTCTTCGTAAAGCCCAACGTTTTGACTGAGAATCTGTTGGGCAAGGTGAGCCTTTTTGCCCAACCTACGCGACTGCGCCGCGTGTGGTTTAAGTTTCGCGGACCGACATGGAGAAGCTGCGCAGGGTTTGATTCATGTTCATCATGTGCACCAACTCGCTGATGTAAACGCGGAATATCAAGTCGATCAAATCCATGATCTGCGTCCGGTCTGCCCTACTTGTCACGCAGTCATACATAGTCAAACGCCACCCTTCACGGTGGAAGAAATCGCGGCGATGATTTACCGGACAAGAAAAGAAAAAGCGTGAATGATGGGTGGATCGGACCGGTCTCGTTATTGACATATCTTCCCGGAATACGTATACTACACGTATTAAAAGGAGAGACAAAATGCAGAAAAAACTGACCATAACAGTGGACGAAGAGGTATATAAAGGCCTTCATAAAACTATCGGCCCCCGAAAAATCAGCAAATTCGTTGAAGAACTGGTACGCCCGCACGTCGTGCGCCCCAACCTGGAATTGGCATACTCCCAAATGTCCAAAGACAAGAAGCGGGAATCAGCCGCATTGGAATGGGCCGAGACTACCTTCAAGGATATAGCACATGAAAAGAGGTGAAGTGTGGTGGGTAAACTTTGATCCTTCCGTCGGGGGCGAAATTAAAAAGAAACGCCCTGCCGTCATCGTCAGCAATGACGCCTCAAATAAGTTCCTCAACAGAGTTCAAGTCGTCCCTCTTACCGGCAAAACAGATCGTCTTTATCCGAGTGAAGCGCTGGTTCTCCTCAATGGTAAAGAAAGTAAGACCATGGCCGACCAGTTGGCAACGGTAAGCAAGCTGCGTTTGTTTAAACGCGCCGGCGTTCTCTCGGAAGAAGACTTGCTCAAAATAAGCGAGACGATCAAAATTCAACTCGACATTTACTGACAAAGTGATTTCAACTTGCGCGTCGAGTCCGCCGCGACGCGGCTCACGCGCGATATAATTCCCAAGGGGCTTGTGAACTGTCCTGACCCCTCTCTGGAGGAACTATGAAGCCGATACTCATTGTCTTCTTCTGTTGTTGCATCGCAGTGTCTGCGGCTGCAGAAACCGCGGACACGCCGGGAGCGCGGAGCATGAAGACACTTATCGTATACTACTCGTTGACCGGCAAAACTCATGTCGTAGCGCAGACGCTGGCCGCGGAGCTGAACGCGGACATACGGCGCGTGGAAGATGTCAAGAAGCCTTCTGTTTCCTTTTGGTTCTATATCAGCGCCGGGTTTAGAGCTATCCGTGGTGTGGAAACAGAAATAAAACCGATCGACACCAGCTTGCAGGGTTATGACCGTGTCTTCGTCGGCTCCCCGGTATGGGGAGGGAGTCCTTCCACGCCGATCAATGCTTTTATCTCTAAGGCCGACTTCACCGGAAAAGACGTGGTCCTATTTATGACCATGGGAGGCGACAACGCTTCAGGCGCGCTCAAGAAAATGAGCGAACGCATCACAAAGAAGGGCGGAAACGTTGTAAGTTTCTTCGCCTTGTCCTCGGGCAAAGCGACGAACGAAGAACTTGTTCTAAAAACGCGCGAAATAGCACAGCGTTACCGCTGAGGCGGTCGCATCGTTTCCCCTGCCCGTAATACAACACCCCTTTCTCAAAATTCCCAGTCCTGCTATGATTGTTTTCAATTTCAAGTTCTGTTTTAAATGTGTAAAAAATATTCGAAATCCTGGTCTGGAAAATAATATGCAATAAACGAGTGCCTTCATTCGTCATTACCATAGAGAGTGAGAAAGGTCGCAATCCTATCATCATGGAGCAAGAACGAGAACAGGACTTGGCCGGTTTCTTCAGCAAACAGTACAGGAAACTGGTCAGGTCCTTCCGGGGCAGATATGCCGATCTGTCGGAGGTGGAGATTGAAGACATCGTCAGCGACCTGATGACGGACCTGTTCAACAGGGCCGATATCACGGATCAGGTCGAGAACATCGGCGCTTACATCTACCGCTCGATTCAGAACAAGGTGATCGACTATCTGAGGAGAAGGAAAAAGACGGTCTCTCTTGACGATACTGTTTCTGACGAAGACAACAGGGACCGAAGGAAAACTGTTCCCGAGCCGACCTATGACATGCAGGCGGAGGTCGATGCATCGGAGATCCGGGAACGCCTGATAAAAGCCTTGGATACGCTGGAACCGAATCAGAGAGCGATCTGGATTGCGACTGAACTCGACGGGTACACGTTCCGAGAGTTGTCGGAAGAGTGGGACCTGCCAATTGGCACGCTCCTCGCCAGAAAGCACCGTGCAGTAGCTGCTTTGCAGAAAGAGCTGCAGGACCTGCAAAATAAATAAAGGAGGTTTTTCTATGTTCAAAGGATATTGTCATTCAGAAGGGGGCGAGAGACGGGGACCGCGCTTCATCGGCCGTGTCGCAATCGGGATCGCCATTGCCGTCGCTTTCGCGCTGGTATTTGGCATCTTTGTGCAGATGCTCTGGAACTGGCTGATGCCGTCCATTTTTAATCTTGGCCGGATCACTTATGGCCAGGCTTTCGGGCTGATGCTTCTGGCACGGTTGATCTTCGGCGTGGGGCACCATGGCCGCGGTCCTCATGGCTTCGGCAGAGGAAAGCACGGGTTTCACCACATGGCATGGCACGGATGCTCCAAAGAAGATGCTTCAAACCACGAGATAGAAGACTGGCGACACTATGATGCCTGGTGGGATGCGGAAGGCCGGGAAGCATTTAAGAAATACGTAGACAACCAGGGAAGCGGCAAGGCAGGCAATGCTTCTTAATACTGACGTGTCCTAATAACTTAAACACAGAGATCACCGGGAACAGGGAAATTAAACAGCGAAAATAAATATTTTTTTCTGCGTGTCTGGTTTTCCCGGTAAACTCTGTGGTAAGATTTTAACAACGTTCAGATTTACGCTACTCAATAAATTTCTAAGGAGTTCTGCATGTTCAACAGGAGTGACGCCGATGGGTACAAGGAACCGCTGGACAAAATAAAGATGAAAACATTGGTGTACGGCGAAAAAACTCTTCTCACTGAGTTCAAGCTTGAAAAAGGGGCGATGTTGCCGAAGCACAACCATCCTCATGAACAAACAGGCTACCTGGTCTCCGGCAGGATAGCCCTGACGATCGGCAATGTAACCTATCAGGTCTCGCCTGGAGACAGCTGGTGCATCCCGGGCAATGTCGCTCATCATGCTCATGCACACGAAGATTCTGTTGCAATAGAAGTCTTTTCTCCCGTGAGGGAAGATTATATCCCTTGACCGACCTCCCAACATCAGCCCTTTTTCTCAGCACGCACGTTCGCCATCTCTACAGGCAGCCACGGGCTGGACCTGCGCATTGTCGGTGATGCCGAAACCGGGATTCAGAACAACGCGCTCATTGTCTTCAAGCCCCGAACTGAGTCGGACCGCCTTGCCGTCGCTGTCAACAACGACCACGGGCCGGAACTTCACTTTTCCCTCAGATGTAACAACGGCTACGAACGCATCGTCACCCTTCATCAAGAGAGCCTCGGCGGGAATTTCAACTGCAGGCGCAGTTTTGAGCTTAAGCAACACCTGCACAAAGCTTCCGGCCAATAGCAGCCCCTGTTTATTATCAACGTCGAGTTCCGCCAGGAGCGTCCGGGTCTTGGGGTCCAGTTCTCCACTTATTCTGGTGATGGAAGCGGTATGCTTCACGTCAGGTCGGGAGGAATCGGAAATTTCGGCCCGGTTTCCGATGCGGACAAAGGCCGCATCCTTCTGGTCTAGATAAATGTATACCCGCAGTTTGTCCGTCTGGGAAAGCGTAACGAGCGGCAGTGCCGTTGTCTGCGAGGTTGCGGCGCTCTGCACCAGTGCCCCGGGGTCGGCAAAGCGGGCTGTCACGGTGCCGCGGAACGGCGCGCTGAGGATTTCATACCCTTTCTGGGTCTCGAGGGCTTCTGCATTCGCCTCTGCTTCGCGGGCGGCGGCTTCGGCATGGTCTGCATCCTGCCGGGAAACCAAGTTCTTCTCGACCAGGGTTTTTTCACGGGCTGCATCCCTGCGCTTGTCCTGGGCATCAATGACTGCGGAGTCATATTGACGGTCAAGCTCAGGCGATTCGATGACTGCGAGGACCTGCCCTGCCTTCACCCGGTCTCCCTTATCGACCATGATCTTTTTCAGGTATCCGCTCACTTTGGCGTACAGGGTCACCGCTGCATAGGGCTGGGCTTCTCCCGTGAGCGATACCAACCGTTCTCCTGGGGAACGTTTTGCAGAGGTGACACGCACCTCTGGTCCTGCATTCACCGCCGCCAGCCTGTCCCTAGTCTCGTTCATGAGATAAACCTTTCGGTTTTCGAACAGGACCAGGAGAAAAATGAGGGCAAGGGCGATCAGGGTGATGCCCGAAATAAAAAGTTTACGTGCTCCTTTTGCTGTTGAAATTTCTTTTGTCATAGTCACCTCCTGCTCGAATAAAGTTATCATTCCGGCTTGTCCGGAATCATTTCGTTTCAGTATGCTTTAAAAAACACTACGGTTCCCGACAAGCGGGAATGACGTCTAAAGACAGAAATCCGCCTTTACCTTCCCTCTCGAAGCTCCGTCTCGAACCGCTCATCCAGCTCATGCTTTGACGGCGGCTTTGTGCGCATCAGCGTGTAGATGACCGGCACCACATAGAGCGTCACGAAGGTCGCCATCAGCAGCCCGCCGATTACGGCGCGGCCCAGGGGCGCGTTCTGCTCGCCTGCCTCACCCATGGCAAAGGCCATCGGCAGCATGCCGATGATCATGGCAAGGGCGGTCATGAGTACGGGGCGGAGCCGCGTCTTTCCTGCTTCCACAGCGGCCTCGAACGGAGTCACTCCTGATTCAACCCGGATGTCATTGGCAAAGCTCACGAGGAGGATAGAATTCGCCGTAGCGATGCCGACCGCCATGATCGATCCCATGAGCGACTCCACATTGATCGTCGTGCCGGTCAGGGCGAGCATCCAGAGGATGCCGACAAGAGCGCCCGGGACCGCCATCATGATGATGAACGGGTCGAGCCAGGACTGGAACAGCACGACCATCAGGAAATATACGAGCACGATCGCGAGAACAAGTCCCAGGGCAAGGCTCTTGAACGACTGGTTCATCACCTCATTCTGACCGCGAAGATGGATCCGGGTCCCCGGAGGAAGGGGTTTCAGGCCGTCTATCTTCTTTTCAATATCAGCTGCGACGGAGCCGAGGTCCCGTCCCTCAACATCCGCCTCCACGTCGAGCACCCGCTGAACCGTGTAATGGGAGATGTTTTCGGTGCTCACTGCATGATAGACCGTGGAAAGGTTTGCGAGCGTCTGTGCCTGCGCCCCGGGCGTGTTGGTTGGCGGCGTTGTCACCGCGGGCTGGAGCAGGCCGGAGGCCCCTGACGGCGTCATGGGCATCGAACGCAGGCGGTCGAGCGAGTTGATGCGGTCGGGCGGTATCTGGACGGCAACGGTGTAGTTCACGTTGTTTGCCGGGTTCAGGAAAAAGGACGGCGCCACGAGGATGCTCGACGAAAGAGAGATCAGAGCGTTGTTCGCCACATCACGCTCGCTCATCCCGAGCTCCGCGGCGCGCGTTCTGTCCACATCCACCTGCAGCGCGGGATAATCCAGGACCTGGTTGATATGCACGTCGGCTGTGCCGGGAATCCCGCGCATAGCGTCGCGGACTTTGAGGGCATAGTCATATGATTTATTGAAATCCATGCCTTCAACCTGCACGTCGAGAGGCGAGGTGAGGCCGAAGTTCAGGACCTGGGTCACAATGTCCGCTGCCTGGAAATAGAAACGAGATCCCGGGAAGGCCCGCGGCAGCTCCTGCCGCAGCGTTTTGCGGTACAAGGCAGTGGACCGGTGTCCCGGCTTGAGCGAGATCAGGATCTCCGCATCCATGCCCCCGATGTTTTCGGTCTGGACAAAGGCAAGGTTGTAAAAGATCGGTACCCCGATCATGTCGTTGATGGTGTCGATCTCCCGGCCAGGGATGATCTTGCGGATATGCTCTTCCACCTGGTCGACCATCTGCTCCGTATCCTCGATGCGCGTGCCGGCAGGAGCCCGGAAGTGCAGTTTCATCAACCCGGTATCAACGGTCGGGAAAAAATCCATCCCGATCACGAAGAGCAGCATCACGCTGATCACGATGAGCAGACCGGCTATGGACAGCGTGAAGACGCGATGATGGAGGACCGTTTCGAGGGAACGGCCGTAGGCCTCCTGGAACGACGTCATAGATCTGGTCGCGCCGGCGGTTGAAAACCAGGGCAATATGCTTGAATCGCGGCAGCTCCTCGCTCCGGATTCCGGATCCGATGTGTTCACCTTTCATGAGCATGCGCGAGAGCACGGGCACGAGCGTCCGCGAGAGGACGTAGGAAGCGAGCATCGACGTCACCACGGCGAGGGCCAGGGGTGTGAAGAGATATTTTGCGGCCCCGTAGAGCAGCACCACCGGGAAGAAGACCACGCAGATGGCGAGCGTGGACACGATCGCCGGCACGGCAATCTGCGTCGAGCCGTCCAAGACCGCGACCGTGAGTGGCTTCCCCAGAGCACGGTTCCGGTGGATGTTTTCCACGGCGACCGTGGCATCGTCCACGAGCATGCCGATCGCCAGGGCCAGGCCGCCCAGGGTCATGATGTTGATGCTGTCGCCCGCGAGGTTCAGGCAGATGATCGCCGCAAAGATCGAGAGCGGGATGGACGTGGACACGATCACCATGCTGCGCCAGGAGCCGAGAAAGATCAGGATCATGAGCGATACGAGGATCGAGGCCAGGATCGCTTCGCGCACCACGCCCTCGATCGCGCCGCGCACGAACACGGACTGGTCGAAATCGATCTTGAGCTCCATGCCCTGGGGCGCCACTTCCCGGATCTGCGGGAGCACCTCCCGCGTGGCAGTCAACAACGGCCAGGGTCGAGGCATCGGCGTGCTTCAGGATCGCGAGGTACGTGGCCCGCCGTCCGTTCACCCGCACGATATTGGTCTGCTCGGCAAAGCTGTCCGACACCGTTGCCACGTCGCCCAGATAGACCGGCGCATTGCCCACGATCTTGATCGGGATCTTTTTGAACTGATCGAGGATCTTCGGGCTTGAATTCAGCATGACGTTGTATTCCGTGTCCGCCGATGCGGGCCGTTCCCGCGGGGATGATCGAGTTGGACGACTGGAGCGCATTCACCACGTCCGCCGGAGAAAGCCCGCGCGCCTGCGAGCGCGTCGGGGTTCACGTCGATCATGATCTGGCGGTTCTTCCCGCCGAAAGGCGCGGGGGTCGAGAGCCCCGGAATGGTGAACAGCCGGACGCGGATGAAGTTGAGCCCGTAATCGAAGAGTTTCTGCTCGGGGATGGTCTTGCTCGAGACGGTGAGCTGGGCAACGGGTACGTTGGTGGCGCTGAACTGGACGATGGTGGGCGGCTGCATGCCCGGCGGCGCGATCCGGAGGATCGTGAACGAGACCGACGAGATCTGGGCTATCGCCGCGCCGATGTCGCTTCCCGGCTGGAAGTAGACCTTCAGCATGCCCACGCCCGGGATCGATTGCGACTCGATCCGCTGGATGCCGTTCACCGTCGTCGAATAGGCCCGCTCGCTGATGAGCACCACGCGGCGCTCCATGTCCTCAGGCGACAGGCCGGGATAATTCCAGACGACCACGACCACGGGAATATCGATGGCCGGAAATATATCTACGATCATCCTGCTCGCCGAAAGCGCACCGAGCACGATGAGGAGTAAAGCCATCACGGCCACCGTATAAGGCCGCCGCAAGGCCAATTTTACTATCCACATAGAGAATAAACCTTCTTAATAGTTGCTTGTTCAGGACAACAAAGTCCGAAGTCATACTATTAGTTAACGTCGCACTTCATGGTTCTGTCAAGTGAACTTAAGTATGATGAAGAAAAATACTGATCGAGCGCGGCTTGACAACTTTAAGAAGAGCGATACCTTTTATATATGCATGGGAAAAAATAAGGTTTGTTTTGCAAAAGAAAGGAACGGAGAAATATGATTACACTTAAATTTATTCGGGTCATGACGTTGTCAATGCTGTGGATCATGCTCACGGGTTTGTCGGGCTGTCCGATGATGGACAAGAATAGCCCGCCGAAGATAGCAAATCTGGTCTATATTCCACAGCACGCGCCTGTGGATGAGGGGAAATCAACGTCCATCATCGGCACATTCAACATCACTCATAAAAGCGGCGAGACCGCTTCGATCAATGCCGTTGCGTATGATGCGCACGGTAAAGAGGTTTCCTTCGTCTCTCTCCCTGTGGACGACGCCGCGCAACGGACGGCTGGCACCCTTGCCTTCGGACTTGATATGAGCACGGCCACAAAAGGGGACTACACATTTCAGGTGTACATCAAGGACGACAAAGGCCGGCAGTCGAACAAATTGGACGGGACATTCGAGGTAACAGGTCTCTATTGACGCCTGTCTCGGCTGCACCTTTAGCTGGATGAGTAAAGGTGGCCCGCTGCATGTAGAGCAATGGCCTGTCAATTTTGATCATCGAGTACTCGTCGTTCTAATTTAGGAGGAGGGAGAATGGAAGCTTCTCTCAGTAAACACCTCATTCGATATGGAAAATATATGGTCCTGTTGCTGCTTCTTGCCGTAGTCGCAGCCTGCAGCAGCAATTCTTCTGATACTCCCTTCGTCGGTAATTTTGTCTTCGCAAAGACAGCCGAGATCACGCCGGGGAATATAGACCAGATCAGCTCGATCAACTTTATCGTGCACACAAAGCCGGGTAATATGAGCAAAGATATCAATGTAACCTACTCTCTCGATTACCTGAAAAGAGAAGGACATGTTCACGCCGACTCAGGGACCATCGACGTCCCCGTATTCGGGCTCTATCCCGGGTATTTGAACAGCGTCGATTTGATTGTGAACCGGCTGGACAATACATCCAGCACTACGTCGCTTACGATGCAGACCGATGCTTTTGTATCGGATTACAAAATGACGGGCATTGTCATCAATAAACAATATGAAAATCCGGAAGTGAGCTATTTTCTTATCGAGTCCACGCCGACCGCACCAATCATCCTGGACGTTGATGGTGAAGTCAGGTGGCAGTCTACCCTGGCCGGAGAGAGTGTCAGATCTGTGTATTTTGACGGGAGCGGATTTCTTGAAGGAGAGCTGAATGGAAGTAAAGTATTCAGGATTAGCCTGGGCGGTGATGTGACCCAATCAAACGCGCTCGCCGACTTGCGTTACTATGGCTTTCATCATGATATAGAACCGGGCAAACAGGGGTTTCTCGCGACAGTGGGCTTTCTGGATACGACGGACCCTGCGAATGTGATAAACAGGCCTGAATCGGTATTGATCGAGACGACGCCGCAGGGAGGGATCAGCACCACCTGGGATTTCGATGAAATCGTGGGCGGAGAAATCAGTTCAACGGGCGAAGATCCTTCGGCCTTTGTCGAGAACAACGTGGATTGGTTCCATATGAATTCGGCGATCTACATTCCCCAGGACGACAGCCTCATCGTATCGAGCCGCGAAAACTTCGTGCTGAAGGTTGATTACTCGACAAAGAAAATAAAGTGGATCATGGGAAACACGGACAAGCAGTGGTACCAGAACTATCCGCTCAGCCTACGGCCCCTGGCGCTCAGAATTACCGGGAATGCGCCGATCGGTCAGCACGCACTATTCGTCGTCGGAGACCCGAACCATCTTCTTCTTTTCAACAACGGGTACGGCAACGTTGCTCTTCCTTACGTGGGAGACAGCCGCACCTACAGCGCGGTTTCTTTGTATGAAATTGACGAGTCCCAGATGACGGCGAACGAAATCTGGACTTTTGATGATAATCAGACCCTTTATTCTCCCATATGCGGCAGCGCTTTCAAGACCGATTCAGGCCTCTATGTCGTGGACTTTGCCACCACGGATTCGATGACCGCAGCGAGGATCATGATCATTGATGATACTAAGAACATTTATTTCGATATGCGCATTCCCAAGCGCCCTGTTGATTCAAATTCGTGCCAAACGGCATACCGGGCACGAGAGATCAAATTAGACTCCCTGATCATACAGTAATCCCCTCATCGGAACGGCCGTCTAGAAGAGCGAAACAGAATTGCTGCGAGGCTGCATTGGGGGGCTGCGCACATCGGGAGCGGGAAGATCTAGTCTCCTTCCTCCAGCTCCATCTGCGCGGCCAGGTATCCCATGATGTCCTTGAGCGTGATGATGCCTGCGAGATGGTCTCCGTCAACGACGAGGAGCCTGCTGTTTCCTGTCCTGCCCATGATCGAAAGGGCCTCGAGAACGCTCGTGCCGGGATTGACGGCGTTCCCTGCTGAAACTCCCTCGATCGACTCAGCCACGGTCCTTTGGCCCCAATCTTCCCGCGGAATTGCCTTTATCTGCCGGGTCGTGATAAACCCCAACAGTGTTTCTCCTTCAATGACGGGAAACATTTTGTAGTGGTATTGATTGAAATACTGTTCAACCAGTTCCTTGATCGTAATGGACGGCGGTGCGGTCACTGGCCGCGGGTTCATGAACCGCTTCACGGTCTCGCCTTCCAGCTTCGTGCGGAGCAGGACCTGGCGGTAGGACATCTCGGCGGCGGAGCGAAGGAACATGCCGATCATGAACTGCCAGAGCCCGCCGATGAACCTGCCGTAGAGGAAATTTATCACGCCGACGAACATCATAGCGATGCCGAATCCCGAACCGATACGCGATGCAGTACGTGTCGCCTTGCGCAGGTTTTTCTTCCATTGCCACAAGGCCGCGCGCAGAATGCGGCCGCCGTCGAGCGGAAAAGCGGGGAGCAAATTAAATGCGGCAAGGACCCCGTTGATGGCCGCCAGGTACGTCAGCACGCCTTCAGCGGCGATCGCGGCTTCGGACGTCGTGGCCAGCCATGCCGCGCCATAGAACACGGCCCCGAGGACGACGCTGGAGATCGGGCCGGCTATGGCCATAAAAAATTCGGCTTTGGGGCTCGGCGGTTCATCGTCCATTTCCGCCACGCCGCCGAAGATGAAGAGCGTTATGCCCCGCATGGGCAGACCGAACCGGCGGGCAACGAGGGAGTGGCAGAACTCATGGAACAGGATGGAGAAGAAAAATAATACAGCCCCGATTACGCCCATCCACCAGTAGGTGGCCCGGGCAAGGCCCTTATAATAGTTCGGGAACAGGCCGTCGGCCAGGGACCAGGTGACGAGCAGGGCAAGAACCAGCCAGCTCAGGTCGACGCGGACCTCGAACCCGAGGAGACGAAACAGCTTTAGGCGTTTACCGAACATGGCCGACCTCCCGCATGCTTTAGCCGCTGTGCAATGAACAACTCCCCTAATTATACACCGTTAAAAACATTCAGAGATTTTTTGCGACCGTTCTTGTACATTCTTTCAAAAAACCTCTATTCCCTATCGAGGCCGATAGTGTCATAGAAGCGTCCGGAAGCCATATCGACTCGACCTTGCAGTGGCGAGGTTTTCGGGGAAGAAAGCAGCCTTGGTGACGAATATCCTCCTCTTTTCCATCTGACGTTCAGACAGCTCAAATAAATGGACGCAGGCCCTCTTTATGGGATGCTTACGGTAAAGCGGAACAAGCTCCTGTGACGCCTTTTGCCCCCGGCGCCATCCGGAACGCTCAACCTGCTTCTTAATTAATAAATTTCCGATTCCCTCCCACCTGAGACGTCATTACGCTGTTGTCGTAGCCACCAGTTAATGATACCAAAGATATGAGAAAATAGGGTGGCACTCCAAGTTTAGGTTAACGAGAGGAGTGTCATCGATGGAACCAGTAAAGAGTATACAGAAGAACGGTGCAAAAAGGCAGGTTCCAGAGCGAAACAGACGTTATGGAGCCGATTTCATGCTTCAAGTAGTTAAGAAGTACCTTGAGGAGAGCGTTCCTGCCGCGGTGATCCATCAGGAATGCGGGGTGAGCAGTGAGTCGGGAGGGCGCTGGGTGCGCGCCTATCGTCCACATTTGGTTCTTTGAATGTGCTGCGCATGACCGAAATACGATAAGGATCGTATCATCGCAACAACGCGATCTAATTAAAAAAGCCCCGGAAATACGTCCGGGGCTTTCTTTTCGTGAGCCATAAATTTTATCAAAAAGATTTAGGTAATGAGGCACTTCTTGAAGTCTAAAAATACGACGCAATGCCGAACTGCATGCTGAAGTAGCTGTCTGAAATAAGATGCGCACGGCCGAGGGCGAAGATGCTGATGTGCCTGTTCACGAAGAATTCAACGCCCGCGCCTGGTGAAATGCCGAGATTCAATTCGGTCTTCGACTGCTTGTTGCCGCCCGAATAATAATCAGAATGATCGAAGCTGGTTTCCAGTCCTGCCTGGCCAAAGACCCTCAGCTTATCCATGACGGGGAGGTAGTATCTCCCGCTGACAGTGATGGGTACCCTCGTATAATTCAGGCCGGTCGAGCCCCCGCCGAAAGCGTAGTCGTAGGAGAACTGAAAATACGAAATGTCCACCCTTGCCTGGAGGTTCTTATCGATCTCGCCTAACGTGTAACCTGCGCCGAAATTGAGGCCGTAACCCGTATCAAAAGACCCCGGCCCCGTTGCAAAAGCGAAGGAACCGTCCACTTCCGCTTCACTTGTTTGTAATCCGGCAGATGAACTCCTGATGGTTTTTGCAAAGGCCAAGGTGCCTGACAAGAGTAAAACACATGCTGCGAGTAATGCAAGGCCGGTATTCTTCATAATGTATCTCCCGTAAAAACATAGTCTCAAAAACCGAGCACCCAGAAGGAGCTGCGAACAGCATTCTTATACAATGATGCAGCCCTGCTGTCAAGGCAGTTTTTCTGCCGACGCCTGTCCCGCCTTTTGCCGCGGTTATTCATCCCTTGTTTTGACAGGAGGGACAAATTTCCGTATAATACGTGCATGACCGTATCTTACTGACAGGAGGAACACTATGAACATTACACCATTGCAAGACTGGGCCGTGATACGGCCGTCCGGAGCGGACGAGATGACCGCGGGCGGCATCATCATTCCCGATACGGCGAAGGAAAAGCCCCACGAAGGCGTCGTCGAGGCGATCGGCCCCGGCGCCCTGGAGGAGGAAAAGTACGGAAAGAAAAAAGTCGAGAAGAAAGACCGCCGGTTCATTCCCACGACCGTAAAGCCGGGCGACTGTGTGCTTTATGAACAGTTTGCGGGCCAGACCTACACCATAAACGGCGAGGAACTGGTCCTGGTGCGCGAACGAAACATTCTCGGGATCCTGCCGGAGAGGCAGCCGCGACAGGCGCCGCTGCAGATCCCGGCCAGAACGACCGCGTCCGGCTCTACCACGCTGATGCCAAGCGCTAAGCTTGTCGCGCCGAAACGCTCGGCTCCGAAGAAAAAAGCGGCAAAGAAAGCAGCCAAGAAAACTGCAAAAAAAGCGGCGAAGAAAACACTCAAAAAGGCCGTCAAAAAGACCGTTAAGAAAACTGCGAAACGTCCAACAAAGCCGGCCAAGGGACGCAAGGCTTCGGCAAAGAAGTCAGCGAAGAAAAAATAATGATTCGAGGTTAGAACGTGGAAGACGAATTTGTAACTCGGGAAAAGAAAATTCTCTCCATCCTTGAGCAGGAGATCTCTGACGGTGAAGAGATGACGGCTGCGGTAAAGCATATCGCGGAGCGTGTGCTTCTCAATGAGAAGGGATATACCCAGGCTGATGTGCGGAAAAATATCCGCTTTCCTGTTACGCTGGGGCCTGAGACCGTGGAGTCACACGTGGACTTCCTCGTGACCGTGGACAACAGGCAGGCGATGGTGGTCAAATGCGCCCCCGGTTCTCTGTCGTCCCGGGAACGGCATGTCGTGGCTGCGGCGCGCGTGCTGAACAGTTTGCCCGTCCCTGTCGCAGTGGTCATGGACCCGATGAGTGCAGTGATACTCGATACGATGACGGGTAAGGTCATTGGAGAAGGGTTTGATGCGATCCCGTCGAAGCAGCAGTTGATCGCCATGCTATCGGGAAAAGAATTACAACCGATTGCCCCGGAAAAGCTGGAGCGGGAGAAGCGCGTTCTCCTGGCGTTCGATGCGCTCCGGTGCTCCATCCCGCAGGGCGCTGACGGTGGTGTGCAACTGGATAAGAACGGGGATATGTAGATCTTTCACTCAGGACCCATCCTCACCCCAGCCCTCTCCTTGAAGGAGAGGGGAACCGTATTTCTCCCCCTTCAAGGGGGAGACTGAAGAAGGGGATGGGTCTATATCATTTTTTGACCATTAATAACTCGCCCCATAACACCCAAGAGCGCTCGCTATCATGCACCGAATTTTCAAAGAATTGAGGCAGATGAGCAAAGCATCGAACGCAGTCATTCTTTTTATCGCAGAAGGTGCGTATTCCGGGAAGTCCCCCTTTGCGCCGGGTACGGCAGGAACGCTCGTGGGTGTTCTTCTCTATGTGGCGGTGAAGAATGCCGGTCTCCTTCCTTATAGTATCCTGACCTGCCTGGTCTGTATTATCGGGACATGGGCCGCCGGCCGTGCTGAAGTATTACTCGCCAAACGGGACAGCCCGTCGATCGTGATCGACGAGATCGCCGGCTATCTCATTTCCATGTTCATGGTTCCTGTTGGTTGGGGATATGTTGCTGCAGGTTTTATCCTCTTCCGCGTGTTCGACATTCTGAAACCCTGGCCGCTCCATGATTTGCAGGATGTTCACGGCGGTCTTGGTGTGATGCTCGACGACATCGGGGCCGGGGTGTACACGAACATCCTGCTCCAGATAGCTGCTTATTTGCTCAACCGATGACCCAGATAACCGAAGATACGTTCGAGAAGACCCTCCGCTCTTTCATCCACTCGGAACAGATCGACCTTCGCGACGTCTCCTTTGTCGATCCCTACGGCATGCTGGGACTCCTTGAAATCGGCGAGCTCTGTATGCTCGAAGACGTGCGGAAAACCATCCTCCTTCCCCGGTCCGCCGAGGTCTGCAGATATCTCGACCGTCTGAACTTCTTCACTTTTGCAAAGAATTATTTTGCTCTCGAACACACGTCAACGATCACGCCGGGGAAGTATCAAAGCAGTTCCGATTCGGACGTTCTGCTCGAAATCACTCCCATCGAAAAATCGAACGACATCCACTTCATCGTCGGCAAGGTCCGGGACCGCGCCCAGGCCATTCTCGCCACGCACCTCCGGTACGACGAACGGGCGATCAACGGCTTCATCGTGGCTCTATCCGAGGTTTGTCAGAACATCATCGAGCACAGCGAGAACAAAGGCTTCGTCGGCATCCAGAAGTACCGCTACCAGAGCATGGGAAAGAATATCGTGAAGATCGCTGTCATGGACGTGGGCATCGGGTTCCGGAAGTCCCTTGCGAACAGGTTCCAACTGAAGAGCGATTTCGAAGCCATCGACAAGGCCCTGCTCCACGGCGCATCGCGCTACGAAGACGAGGGCAGGGGACACGGACTCGCCGGGGTCCGTAAGTTCGTCACGCAGTGGCAGGGCAAGCTCTCGATTCGGTCCGGCACAGCCCGTCTTTCCATCATCCCTTCATGGGCGAGGGGCCGTGACCAGGAGCGGAATCTCACCTTTTTCCCCGGCAGCCAGATCAACATTATGCTGCCGGAAGTGTAAGCCTCCTTCAGCTCCCATTCCACGCAGCATTGTAGCCGCAGGCTTCGGCCTGCGTGAGCGGTCTTTCTCAAAAAAAACCCTTGACAAAGTCCATCCAGTTTATTATACTTCAATTGAATCAATTGAAGTGGTTTGGCGATTCGCTCCTTTGCGGTTGCAGACTTAAGGTCACAATCTGTGACCTTAAGTTAAGATTGGAGCAGGGCAGTCACAAATGTACAAGGAGCCGCATGGACATCCTGGAAGCCATTTCCCGTCGCATGAGCATACGCACCTATGAACCCGCACCCGTGGCGACGGGGGAACTCGAAGCCATCCGGCTCGCCGGCGAAAAGGCCGAAGCCCTGACGCAGGTTGAGATGCGGTTCTTTCTCCGTTCCCATGAGCAGATGGGCCAAGAGGTCAAGGGTGTAATCGGCAATTACGGCAAGACCATCCGCGCCCCGCACTACATCGTCCTCGCGTCGAAGGAGGGCGAAGGCTATCTTATGGACGCGGGCTTTCGTTTCGAGCAGATGGTCCTCGAAGCCACGCGCAAAGGCCTGGGCACCTGCTGGGTCGGTCTCATGTTCAAGGAAGCATCACTCCGTTCCAACCTCGGGCTCGATCATTCCTGGCGCGTGATGGTGCTGACCCCGATCGGCCGCGTTGGAGAACAGAGCTTTGTGAGCCGTTCGCTTCGGGCCATGGCCGGCTCATCAACTCGCAAACCGCTGGAAGAGCTTTTCTTCTGGGAACGTCCTGGCACGCCATTGCCTGAGAAAGTTCTGGCAGACGAGCGGATGGGTCGCGTACTAGAAGCCGCGCGCAGGGCGCCTTCGTGGATGAACAAGCAGCCCTGGCGCTTCATCCTTATTGACAAAGAGATCATGGTCTACAAGAAGAAACACCAGGAGCGAGAGGGCAAGGATTATCATTTACTTGACTGCGGAATTGCGATGGCCAATCTGCACCTTGCAGCGAAGGCCGTAGGCATGGGCGGGCGCTGGGAACTTGAAAAATTCGATGTCTCCGGCGAAGCAGATGCAGAACCAATCGGGAGATATATATTGAAGGAAGTAAACGGTTAATGTCGAAATATGACCTCTATAAACTCTTAAAAGAAGAACTCGGCAACGGTTCCAAGGACCTCGTGACCCGGCCATCGGGTCAGGCGATCCGGGAGCGGATCGAGCAAGACATCGAGAAAGAACCCGATGGCGCGGTCATCAGCCTCGACTTTTCTAAAATCGGAGTGATCGACTATTCCTGCGCTGACGAGATCGTGGCTAAGCTCGTGTCGAGACTGCTCTCGGGCGAGTATGGGGACAAGTACATTCTCCTTGCTGGGCTGAACGAGAATCAGAAGGAGAATATCGAGGTCGCTGTCGAGCGGAAGGACCTAGCAGTCATGGCCGAAATGAAGGACGGCAGCAGGAGTGTTTTGGGGAATCTCAACAGTTATCTCAAAGACACGCTCGATTTTATTGTGAAAAAGAAGAAAGCCACGTCCAAGGAACTTTCGGACGCGAAAAAAATTGAGCCAAACACGAGCGGCACGCGTCTCTTGAACTTGTACAAAAAAAGGCTCGTGAAGCGTGTTGAGGAAGTCCGCAGCGACGGGAAGATATGGGCGTATGAGCTGTTGTAGAAAGTCAATTTTCGTTGACTGTTCACGTGTTGCGATGATACAATCCAACGCGTAGAACCATGGATTAATGGAAGGTACCCACCGATATGCGCGCAGAAATCATAGCCACCGGCACCGAACTGCTGACCGGTTCTGTTGAGACAAACTCGGTTTTCCTTTCCGAAGAGCTCATGCTCGTGGGCCTTGAAACCGCCTTTAAGACGGTGGTGGGGGACGATGAAAAGGACATGGAAGAGGCTCTCAAGCGGGCTTTGGAACGGGTTGATGCGGTGATCATCACCGGAGGGCTCGGCCCGACGGAAGATGATGTTACCCGCAAGGTGATTGCCAAGATCACGAAAAAGCGCCTTATCCTGAACGAAGATGCCCGCAAGGCGATCCACGCCAGGCTCGCGGGCAGGGGCAAGGACGTCATCATCGCGAACGAGCGGCAAGCGCTGGTCCCGGCAGGCACGCGGCTGCTCTTGAACCCGGCCGGAATTGCGCCGGGCTTTTATATCGACGAAGAGGGCCCGTTCCTTGCCGTACTCCCCGGTGTCCCGAAAGAGATGCGGGCCATGTACAGCGAAGTGCTCAAACCCGCACTCGAACAGCGCTTCGGCAACAAATCATTCATCAAACGAAGAGTGCTGCGCACCTGCGGCGTATCAGAGTCCGCAGTGAACCAATCCATCCAGGACATCATGCGGCGCAATGAGCCGACGGTCGGCTTATCGGTCAAAGAGACCGGCGTGGACGTCCGTATCATTGCCCGCGCAACGAGCGGAGAACAGGTCCAGACGCTTGTGGAACGGACCGAAGCAGTCATCCGGGAAAAACTCGGTGATGCGATCTATGGGGTCGACGGTGTGGAACTGGAAGAGGTGGTCGGCGCGCTCCTGAAACAGCGCAGGCTCACGCTTGCCGTGGCCGAATCCTGCACAGGCGGTCTGATCGGCGCACGGATCACGAACATCGCTGGAAGCTCCGAGTATTTCGAGCGTGGGGCGGTCGTGTACAGCAATCGTGCGAAAAATGAGATGCTCGGCGTGCCTGTTGACCTGATCGATCGCCTTGGCGCGGTCAGCAGCGAAGTAGCTGCTGCCATGGCGCAGGGCATCCGGCAGGCCGCGCACACGGACCTGGGGCTTTCGGTTACAGGTATTGCCGGGCCGAGCGGCGGGACTGATAAAAAACCAATAGGACTGGTTCATATCGGACTCGCTTCTCCGCAGGGGACCAAAACAGCGGAGTACCGGCTCATCGGCAACAGGGAACAGGTACGTATGAGGGCCTCGCAGATGGCGCTCGACATGGTGAGGCGATACCTGATCGGGTAGTATGGAGCGAGCCGACCGAGTCGGCGTCAGGCGGGAAACGGTTCCTTCGGTCAAGTTACGGCAACATGGTTGCCTTGGTCCAAAATATGAGGACATTCATCGCCATAGAGATTTCTGACGAGATCAAGGCTGGACTGACCCAAGCCCAACGCAATCTCAGGGATTTAGGTGTGGTGGACGCGAGCTGGACCAGGCCTGAAGGAATTCACCTGACGCTCAAATTTCTGGGCGAGGTGTCGGAATTAAAGGTCCCGGATATCATGAACGGACTGCGACGCGCTGCTGAAGGGACCGGGCCGTTCCGGCTTGAAGTCGGCGGTATCGGGACGTTTCCGAGCCCCAAAAACGCACGCGTTGTATGGGTCGGACTTTCCGGCGATGTTGAAAAACTCTCCAGCCTTCAGGCAGTTATCGAAGAGACGATCAGCGGCATCGGCTTCGAGCGTGATGAGCGGGCGTTTACGCCGCACCTCACGCTCGGACGGATCAAGTACATCCGGTCCCGCGACAAGTGGCTCAAAGCGCTTGAGGGAGTCAAGGACATCCGTTTGTCGGGGTTCGACGTGGCAGCAGTCAGCCTTATGAAGAGCGAGCTCAAACCATCGGGCGCGGTGTATACGGAGATGGGGAAGGTGGAGCTTAAATAAGTACAAAGTTCAACGTTCAATGTGAACATCCGATTTTCGAGACAGAACTGAGTTATAGTAATCAAACTAAATACTGGACAGCCGCGCGGCGGCGAAAGGAGAGAGAAAATGGCGGACAAGGACAAGTTAAAGGCATTGGAACTGGCGGTTGGCCAGATCGAAAAACAGTTCGGCAAGGGCTCCATCATGCGGTTGGGCAGGGAGGAAGTTCCCGCGGGCATTCCCGCGATATCCACCGGGTCGCTGGGCCTGGACATCGCCCTCGGCGTGGGCGGCGTGCCGCGGGGCAGGATCATCGAGATCTACGGCCCCGAGTCTTCGGGCAAGACCACGCTGGCGCTCCACATGATCGCCGAGGCGCAGAAGGCAGGCGGCCAAGCGGCCTTCATCGATGCCGAGCATGCCCTCGACGTGACCTATGCGCGCAAGCTCGGCGTGCGCACGGACGACCTCCTCATCTCCCAGCCCGACACCGGCGAGCAGGCGCTCGAAATCACCGAAACGCTTGTGCGGAGCGGCGCCATCGACGTGATCATCGTGGACTCCGTTGCAGCGCTCACGCCCCGCGCCGAGATCGAGGGCGAGATGGGCGATGCGCATATGGGGCTCCAGGCGCGGCTCATGAGCCAGGCGCTCAGGAAACTGACCGGCGCGATCAGCAAGTCCAATACCACGCTCATCTTCATCAACCAGATCCGCATGAAGATCGGTGTGATGTTCGGGAACCCCGAGACCACGACAGGCGGCAACGCGCTCAAGTTCTACGCCTCGGTCCGGCTCGACATCCGCAAGATATCGGCAATCAAGGAAGGCGAGGAAGTGACCGGCGGAAGAGTGAAGGTAAAGGTCGTGAAGAACAAGATCGCGCCGCCGTTCCGGGCCGCTGAATTCGATATCATGTTCAACGAAGGCATCTCCAAGATCGGCGAGATCATCGACATCGGTGCCGACAAAAATATCATCGAGAAGAGCGGAGCATGGTTCTCGTACAGCGGGACGAGGATCGGCCAGGGACGGGAGAATGTAAAACAGTTCCTGCACGATCACGCGGACATGGCCCAGGAGATCGAGACGAAGGTACGGCAGGCTGCGGGGCTCCCGGGCGCCGGTGTGCCTGACGCGGCAGTGCCGAAGCACGCCGGCAAAAGAAGCCGCGCCAAAGGAAAAAGAGAGCATCGTGGAAAAAGGCGCGAAAACCAGCAAAAGGACTAAAATCCGAAAAACATGCGGAGGCATAAATGAACCTGAATGATCTGCTCAAGATGACGTTTGAAAAACGGGCGTCAGACCTGCATCTGAAAGTCGGCGTTCCCCCCATTCTTCGGATCGACGGGAGGCTCGTGCCGATCGAAACCGAAAAACGGACGACGCAGGAAGATGCGCTCAATATCGCGCTCAGCATCATGAACCCGGCCCAGAAAACCAAGTTCAAGGAAAAGAACGAGCTCGACATGGCCTATGCCGTGCCGGGGCTCGGCCGGTTCCGCGTGAACGTGTTCCAGCAGCGCGGGAGCGTGGGCATGGTGTTTCGACAGGTCCCGGTCAAGATCCTGACCTTCGAGGACCTCATGCTGCCGACGGTGCTGCAGAAGATAGCGAACGAGCAGCGCGGTCTCATTCTCGTGACGGGGACGACGGGAAGCGGTAAATCAACGACCCTTGCGGCAATGATCGATTACATCAACACCGCCCGCACCGCGAACATCATCACGATCGAGGACCCGATCGAATTCCTCCATAGAGATAAAAAGAGCATCGTGAACCAGCGCGAGATCGGCAGCGATACGTTCAGCTTCAGCGACGCGCTCAGGAGTTCCCTGCGCCAGGACCCCGACGTGATCCTCGTGGGCGAAATGCGCGATTTCGAGACCATTTCGACGGCCCTGACCGCGGCCGAGACCGGCCACCTTGTGCTCTCCACGCTCCATACCCTGGACGCATCTGAAACGATCAACCGGATCATTACCGTGTTTCCGCCGTACCAGCAAAAGCAAGTGCGGATGCAGCTTGCTTCGGTGATCAAGGGCATAGTTTCCCAGCGGCTTGTTGCCAAGGCAGACGGAAGCGGCCGCGTACCGGCCGCGGAAGTCCTGCTCGGCACCCTGTCGGTCCGCGAGGCCATCATCGATGATGCCAAGACGCGCCAGATCCCGTCGATCATCGCGCAAGGACTCACGCACTACGGCATGCAGACCTTTGACCAGTCGCTCCTCATGCTCTACAAAAAGGGATATATCACCTATGATGAGGCGCTGCTGACGGCAAGTAATCCTGACGACTTCGCCCTCAAAGTCAAGGGGATCCAGTCCACGAGTGATATGGCCGAGGAAGAGGATGAGAAGCGGAAAACCGTCCCAAAGAAGCCGGGCGGCGGTACGGAATTCAAGATAGACCGGTTCGGGGAAAAGTGATCCATGCAGGATTTTCACCCTGCACTCCCTGTATTCGTGGCGAGCACTCATAGCACTGGGTGCAAGCTCGAAAGCGAGTGTGCAACGGAATTTGCATTGAAAAATGAAGGCAGTGCCCGGGATGACGATTGCGGTATGGGGAATGCGGAATTAGAAGAGGGGACAAAGGCCGCGGGACAGTGGCAGGACAAGGACGACAAGATAGTTGTCCGGGCCAGGAATGCGGCTTATCGCCTTCTCACGTACCGACCGAGAAGCCGCGCTGAACTGAGGCAAAAACTTCAGGACAAAGCATTTGACGCAGGTTGTCATTGATGCAGTCCTGGACGATCTGGTCGCGGTTGGGATACGTGAACGATCGTCAGTTTGCAGAGCAGTTTGCTTCCAGCCGGATCAGGCTGCGCGGGTTGGGCAAACGAAGGGTTGAACGGGAACTCGGGAACAAAGGGATAGAACGCCGATCGTAAGCGACACGCTCGCCCGGGTTTTCGAAGGTGATACGGAAATCGAGACCGCGAAAAAGGCGGCGGAGAAAAAACTCTCTTCGACTGAAATCAGCTGACCGGGAGACAAAGTACCGGCGGCTTGCCGGTTTCCTGGAGAGAAAAGGGTTTTCCTACGAGATCATCCGTAACATCATAAAGACGATAGAATAGCGTTCCTTAGATCGATGGTGAATATGATTACTAAAATCGTAAGGAAAGCAAACCTGCATGGTATTTCGGAGCTAAAGGAGAATCTCGCCTACTGGTTGTCAAAATCTTCTGAAGAGCGTATTGAAGCGGTCGAACTGGCTGCGGAGAGAGCGTCATGGAAACTCAGAACGACTACAAAGAACTGCTCGCATTATTCAACGCTCATAACGTAGATTATATGATCGTGGGTGCTTTTGCACTAGCTTATCACGGTTCGCCGAGATATACCGGAGATTTGGACATCTTGATTCGGCCGGACGCGGAAAATGGACAACGCATTCTTCGGGCGCTTGATTCGTTCGGCTTCGGATCGCTTGGGCTTGTCGTTACGGATTTCACTGCTTTGGACAAGGTTGTGCAGCTTGGCGTTCCTCCAGTGAGGGTTGATATCATAACTTCGCTTACCGGGGTCTCCTGGGAAGCAGCAGCAGCAGGGCGCGTTACAGGGAAATTTTGGCGACACCCCGGTTTATTTTATCGGGAAGAGGGAGTTCCTTCGCAACAAAAAGGCATTGGGGCGGAAGAAGGATCTGGCTGATGTTGAAGCCATTGGGGATTCTGAGTGAAACTTGAGAGACCCGTGCCGCAAACCTCATGACTTCGGAAACGGAGCTGTCAGAAGAGTAGCTGCATAAGGCTTTGATTCGGCAGATCCCGTAAAAAATTATTTGTAGTCGTTAAACAATAATCATTGGAAATAAGCGTGAAGCAAATCCCGGTTCGCATTTCAGCAATATTGAATTCTTCCGTTATTTCTGTTATCTTCCTATCTGCAAAATAATCACTCCCTGTATTAAAGGAGTTTTGCTTTGAAATCCAACGAATTACGAAAGATGTTTCTCGATTATTTCTGCTGACGCGGGCACAAGATCGTGCCGAGCTCGTCGCTCGTGCCGAAGAACGATCCGACGCTGTTGTTCACCAACGCCGGCATGGTGCAGTTCAAAGGCCTGTTCCTCGGCGAGGAAGTGCGCGATTACAAGCGGGCGATGACGTCCCAGAAGTGCGTTCGGGCAGGCGGCAAGCACAACGATCTGGAGAACGTCGGGCACACGGCACGGCACCACACTTTTTTCGAGATGCTCGGCAACTTTTCCTTCGGCGATTACTTCAAGAAGGACGCGATCGCCTTTGCCTGGGAATTCCTGACCACGGTCGTGAAGCTCCCGAAAGAGAAACTTTGGGTCACGATCTACAAGGACGATGACGAGGCCTTCAAGCTGTGGCAGGACGTTGCCGGGTATCCCTGCCGGAACGCATTGTTCGGCTGGGCGAGAAGGACAATTTCTGGTCCATGGGCGATACCGGCCCCTGCGGACCGTGCTCTGAGATCCTAATCGACCAGGGCGAGGAAATTTCCTGCGGAAAGCCCGACTGCGCAGTGGGGTGCGACTGCGACCGATATCTGGAGATATGGAACCTCGTCTTCATGCAGTTCAACCGCGACGAGACCGGCAAACTCACGCCGCTTCCCAAGCCGTCGATCGACACGGGCATGGGACTGGAACGCCTGTGTTCCGTGGTCCAGAAGGTCAGGACCAACTTCGAGACTGATCTGTTCCAGTCCATCATCAAACAGATCGCCACACTCGCCGGCGTTCCCTACCACAAGGACGAGCAGGCCGACATCTCCTACCAGGTCATCGCTGACCATCTGCGTGCCATGACGTTCCTCATTTCCGACGGCGTGCTCCCGTCGAACGAGGGCAGGGGCTATGTGCTTCGCAGGATCATCCGGCGCGCGAGCAGGTACGCGAGGCTCATCGGCATCAATAAACCGATTCTGTACAGGCTGACCGGCGCGGTGGTGGACGAGATGCGTGAGGCCTATCCCGAGCTGGTCGACAGCCGCGAGCACGTGGCGAAGATCGTGCCTCTTGAAGAGGAGCGATTTGCCACGACCCTGGAGTCCGGCCTTGCACTGCTGAACGAGACTGCGGACAAGCTCAAGGCCACCGGCGCAAACATGATCCCCGGCGACGTGCTGTTCAAATTCTACGATACCTTCGGGTTCCCCCTCGATCTCGTTGCCGACATGGCCCGCGACATGCACCTGGAACTCGATGAGGCCGGCTACCACCGCGCCATGCAGGAGCAGCGGGAGAAGGCCCGGGCGGCCTGGGCCGGCTCAGGCGAACAAAAAATCAAGCCTATTTATAAGGAAGTTTCTACGCGCGTCACGAAACAGGTGTTTAGTGGTTACGAAACGCATCGAGGGGACCGGGTCCATCCTTGCAATCATTAAGGGTGATAAAAAGGTCTCCGAGGCGCACGACGGCGACGAAATCGAGATCGTTCTCGACCAGACGCCTTTTTATGCAGCCTCAGGCGGACAGGTCGGCGATAAAGGCGAACTTGCTGGGCGAGGCCGCCAAGTTCGAAGTTTCCGACACGATCAAACCCATAGAAAATCTGATCGTACACAAGGGCAAGGTAAAAAAAGGCTCATTCAAGACCGGCGATGCCGTGCTCGCAAAAGTGGAAGCCGACGACCGTTTGGACACGGCACGACACCACACCGTGACGCACATCCTGCACGCCACACTCCGTTCGGTCCTGGGCGAGCACGTGAAGCAGGCCGGTTCGCTCGTGGCTCCCGACCGGCTGCGCTTCGATTTTACGCACTACACGGCGCTCACGGACCGGGAACGGGAACGGATCGAGGAGATCGTGAACGAGCGCATCATCGAGAACCATCCTGTCGAGACGGTGGTGATGGACATCGACCAGGCCGTTGCTTCGGGCGCCATGGCGCTCTTCGACGAAAAGTACGGCGACAAGGTGCGCGTGGTCACGGTCAAAGAGGTAAGCAAGGAACTGTGCGGCGGGACGCACACCCGGGCCAGCGGAGACATCGGTTCGTTCAAAATCATTTCCGAGGCCGGGGTCGCCGCTGGCGTCCGCAGGATCGAGGCTGTAGCAGGCAGGCGAGCGTACCAGGACGTTCAAGCGCGAGGAGCAGGACCTCCACGACATCGCACAGCTGCTCAAGACAACCGATGCTCGACGTGGTTTCCCGCGTTGAAAAACTCGTTGCCCAGGCCAGGAACCTGGAAAAAGAGCTCGACCAGTTTAAGCACAAACTCCAATCGTCCCAGGCCGGGGATGTGATATCGGAAGCGAGAGAGATCGACGGCGTCAAGGTCCTGGTCAAACGTGTGGACAACATGGAGCAGAAGGATCTGCGGGACTTCGGCGACAAGCTCCGGGACAAGCTGGGAAGCGGCAATCTTGGCGCTCGGGTCGGCAAAGGACGAGAAAGTGAGCCTTATCGTGATGGTAACCAAGGACTTGACCGGCAGGTTCCACGCCGGCCGGATCATAAAGGAAATGGCCCCCATTCTGGGGGGCACTGGCGGCGGTAAGCCCGATATGGCCCAGTCCGGGGGAAAAGATCCCGGAAAACTGGACGCCGCGCTGGACGCGTTGTATGGTATAATTAAAAAAGGGTACAGAGCTGCGGCAGACATAATTCCTAAAGGAGGCTACCATGACGGTTGCAGAAGTCATCAAGAAGGCTATGCTGGCAGGATTGGGCGCACAAGAGAAAGCCAAGGAGTTTGTCGACGAGCTGGTGAAGGCAGGGGAGCTTTCCAAGAACGAGGGCGCTACGCTTGTCAAGGAATGGGTCTCCAAGGCCGAGGAGAGCACCAAAGACATGGATCACAAGGTCAAGGACGCGATTTCTGCCGCCTTTGAAAAGTTCAATATCCCGACCCGCGACGACATGGCGAGCCTGGAGAAAAAAATCCAGGGTCTGTCCGCGCGGCTCTCGAAACTTGAGGGTGGCGACGGAAAGGGCGGGGACTAAATTCCCGTCCCAGAGCGGCACCAATGCCTCTTTTCGGCTTCAGGAGAAGACATATCCGGGACATCCCGCGGATCGGCCGGATCATCGCTGTGGCTTCCCGCCACGGGTTCGGCCATCTTGTGGAACAGCTTGGTCTTCAGCGGTTCTTCTCGCTGAGCAGACGTATTATTTCGTTCAAAAAGCCCCCGTCCACTTGCGCATCGTGTCAGCATGCCGGAACGTCTCCGGCTGATGTTCGAAGACCTGGGGCCGACGTTCATCAAATTCGGGCAGGTGCTGGCGTGCCGGCCGGACATGCTGCCCATCGAATATTCCCGCGAATTCCTGAAATTGACGGACTCTGTCGCACCGTTCCCTTCCGCTGAAGCAACGAAGATCATTGAAGAGGACCTCAAGGCGCCGATCAGCTCGCTGTTCACTTCCTTTGACCGTGTTCCTGTTGCGGCCGCGTCCATCGCCCAGGTGCACCGGGCCACGCTGCCGGACGGCAGTGCGGTCATGGTCAAGGTCCAGCGGCCCCATATCGTGCGCATCATCGAACGGGACATCAGCATCATGCGATGGCTTGCCGAACTCATCGAAGCGCAGATCCCCGAGATCGCCCCCTACGATCTGCCGGGTATTATTGAAGAGTTCGCACGCACGATCAAACGGGAACTCGATTTTTTCATCGAAGCGTCGAACGCCACCCAGCTCCGCAAGAATTTCAGCAGCAGTCCGGTTCTCTATGTCCCGCAGGTCTACGCCGATTTGTCGAGCAAGAGGGTCCTTGTCCTTGAGGAAATCGCGGGGATCCGGATCGACGAGTACGAGCGTCTTGACCGCGAGGGGTATGACCGAAAGGAAATCGCCCGAAAGGGGGGCGCGGCATATTTCAAGATGGTGCTGCAGGACGGTTTCTTCCACGCCGATCCTCACCCGGGAAATATTTTCGTGCTCCCCGACGGCAGGCTCGGGCTCGTGGACTTCGGCATCATGGGACGTGTTACCGAGGAGAACATGGAACATTTTGCGTCCATTTTTCTCGCCCTGGCTGACCATGATTATGACGCGCTTGTCCGGCAGTACGTGGAACTCGGGTTCGTGTCCGAGACGTCCGTCGATACTAGAACAGTTTCAGCGGGAGATGAAGCAAGACCTGGTCGAACTGCTCGAACCCTACTACGTCATGCAGGTGAAACAGATAGATTTCGGCGCCTACATCGACCGCGTCACCCACCTCTTGCTCCGGCACCGTTTGAAGCTGCCGTCCAACCTGTACCTCATGGACAAGTCGCTTATCACCCTTGAGGGCATCTTGAAACAGCTTGATCCCGAGTTCAATTATTTCGAGGCGGCGACGCCCTACGTTGCGGACCTCATTCGTCGCAGGAGGAACCCGATCAAGGTTGCTCAAAACATGAAGAAGAACCTGGAGGAATTCGGCGATAACTTGATGCTCTTGCCGAGACAGGTCAAAGCGGCGTTCAGAAAAGTCACTCACGGAGAGATTCGGATCAACATCCATCATGAGGAACTTCATCATCTGATCAGGGACATCGACAAGTCGAGCAACCGGCTGGCGTTCAGTGTCATCACCGCGGCCATCATTGTGGCTTCATCCATCATCATCCACTCGGCTCAGGGCCCTCTGCTTTTCGGCTTGCCAATGTTCGGCCTGATAGGGTATGTTGTAGCAGCGCTTTTGGGCCTTTGGATACTCGTTGGAATACTCAGATCGGGGCAGTTATAACCGAGAAATCCCCGGTGGATGTATTCCCCAGGCTTATGAGTACGTGATGCGAGGTTATTGACTGTGCAAGAAGAAAATAAACAGAGCCGGCAGCGACGGCAGGAGCGGTCGCGCAAAGGGATCAAGAAAAATCCCTGGCTGGCGTTCCTCGCTTCGACAATAATATTGACCGTCATCGTCCATTTTTACATTGCGCTCTTTGTGCCGCCAACGAACGAGAAAGTCTGGAAAGAAGTCCAGATCACCGACGGCATGAGCTTCAAAGCGATCGCGTCAACACTCCGGAAAGAAGGGATCATCCGCTACCGGGGCTACTTCGAGATCATCGGCAGGATTGAGGGCATCAGCCGCAAAGTCCGGGTCGGCTATTACGGGTTTAGCTACGAACATGAGCCTGTGGGAAGTGCTCGATGCCTTGCGCAAGGGCAAGATCATCGAATACGAAGTGGTGATCCCCGAAGGATACAACCTGTACCAGATCGCCTGGACGCTTTCCGGTACGCCGCTTGTCTCCGATCCGCAGGAATTTATCAAGCTCGTGAAGAACAAGGAGTATGTCCATTCGCTCGGAATCGATGCCGATTCGCTTGAAGGCTATCTCTTCCCGGACACCTATTTTTTCCCCAAGGGGACCAAACTGGAAGACATTCCCAGGAAAATGGTCCAACGTTACCAAGCTGTATTTGTCGACAGTTACCGGAACCGGGCAGAGGAACTCGGCTTTAGCGAACACCAGATCATCACGCTGGCTTCCATCGTCGAGAAAGAGGCAAAAGTGCCTTCAGAACGCAAACTCATTGCAGCGGTGTACCAGAACCGCCTCAAACTCGGGATGAAACTCCAGGCGGACCCGACCGCGGTCTACGGAACAAAAGCGTGGATAACGAAAGTCACGGCACAGGACCTCAGGCGGAAATCACCCTATAATACCTATCTGCACAAGGGGCTGCCCCCGGGCCCGATCTCAAATCCCGGTGAGGGCTCGATCCTTGCCGCGCTCTATCCCGATAATGATGACTATCTTTTCTTCGTAGCCCAGGGCGACGGCAGCCACTTTTTCTCAAAAGATTTCGGTGCTCACGCTAAGGCCATCGGAAGGTATCGGTCGAACAAAAAGAAGGCCAGGAAACAGGCAACGTCGAAATAAAAAACCGATCCATCCCTTGCATCCGGCACAAAACGAAGGGGTTACGGCAGCACCGTAACCCCTCATTGTTTGTCTCAACCCTTTTTGTTCGCTATTTCCCTGCCAATATGCAGAGGGCAACGTTATCTATTCTCTTTGCCGTGGATCGAGTGCGTCTCGGATCCCTTCGCCGAGCAGATTATAGCCGAGGACGGTAATAAGGATTGCGAGGCCCGGGAAGGCCGAGAGCCACCAGGCGATCTCGATATTGTCCTTGCCCGATGACAGGAGGCTGCCCCAGGAGGGCGTGGGCGGTTGGACGCCGAGGCCGAGGAAGCTTAAAGCAGACTCGATGAGGATGGCGCCGCCGATACCCATGGTGGCGGAGACGAGGATCGGGGAGAGGCCGTTCGGCAGGACGTGCCTCATGATGATCCTGCCGTCTGCTGCGCCGATAGCGCGCGCCGCAATCACGAACTCGCGTTCCTTGAGCGATATGAATTCCGCCCGGATGAGCCGGGCCGGCTCCATCCAGCTCGTGAGGCCGATCACGATCATGATGTTGATGATGCTCGGTTCGAGTATTGCGATCACGGCAAGCACGAGAAAAATTGTGGGGATGCTCAGCATAATGTCCACCGCCCGCATGACGGCGCTGTCGATCCAGCCCCCGTAAAATCCCGCTAGGGAACCGAGGATAAGGCCGATGATGGTCGCGATCCCGACTGCGACGAACCCTACTTCGAGAGAAATCCGTCCACCCCACAGCATTCTTGAAAGGACGTCCCTGCCCAGATCGTCGGTACCAAGAAGATGCGACCAACTCGGGCCGACGAGGATGTTTTTGATGTCGATTTTGGACGGGTCATAGGGGGCGATCCGGGGTGCAAAGATCGAAAGCAGGAAGACGAGCAGCACCAGTAGCCCACCGAGGACCGCAAGTTTGTTCTTCATCAGATAATGAAGAGTCCGGGATATGAAGGATTCGGCGTTCTTTGCCATATACATTCCTGTCGATTATCTCGACGCAGGCTGAAGCCTGCGGCTACATGATATAACCTGCCCTTGCACCAACGCCCTGACCCAGTTTATTTCAGCCTTACCCGCGGGTCTGTAAGCGCGTAAGCGACATCGGCAAAGAAATTTCCGAGCATTGTCAGAAACGCACCGGGCACGAGAATGCCCATGGCGAGGTTATAATCCCTTGACAGCACTGCCAGGTACATAAGTTGTCCCATGCCAGGGATGCCGAAGACCGTTTCCATGATGACGCTGCCGCCTATAATGCCCGGCAGGGAAAGGCCGAGGATGGTAATTACCGGCATGAGAGCGTTCCGGAGCGCATGTTTGTAAATGACGATTTTTTCTGAGAGGCCTTTGGCCCGCGCTGTCCGGATGTAATCCTGGCGCATGACTTCCAGCATGTTGTTCCGCACATACCGTGAAAACCCTGCGAGCCCTGCAAAGGCGGAGACGAACACGGGAAGGATCAGGTGGTTTGCTTCGTCTGCGAGTTTGCCCCAGAAGGTCAAGCCCGAAATATCAAGACTGTGGATGCCTGAAATCGGAAGTACGCCCCATTGTACGCTGAAGAGATAGATGAGCAGAAGAGCAAGCCAGAACGACGGTGTAGAAAAACCGACGAAAACGAACATGGTCGTGAAACGGTCGAGGAGCGAGTATTGTCGTGTGGCGGACATGATGCCGATGGGTATGGCGATCAGAAGCACGAGCCCGAGAGAAAGAAGGTTGATCGTGAGCGTGATTGGCAGGCACTCCAGGATTTTGTCTTTGACCTTGCGTCCGTCGGCAAAGGCCTCGCCGAAATCAAGGGTCACGAACTTCCCCAGCCACGTGGCATACTGTTTATAAAACGGCTGGTCGGCGCCGTAAAGCTTTCGGAGCCGCTCCCGTGCTTCGGCCGACGCTTTTGCCGAGAAATCCATCTGCGCCTCGGCCGGCCCGCCGGGAGCAAGACGCATGACGCCGAAGCTCAGCACCGTTATGCCGATAAGGATAGGGATCATCAGAAGCGCGCGTTTTATAATATACGTGAGCATCGTCAGGCGTTTATGCGGTTACCTTGTACACGAGGTCGAATGGTTTTGCCGGATGGGAAACTTTGATGCCAATGAACTGGCCGCGGCTTGCCTTGTCTGCCGGTTTGTGGTCGAATTCCATAAGATCGATCCTCTGGGTAAAGTCGGTCGTCGACCCTTTAATGCGGATCAGGTCGCCGATGACGAGATCGTCGAAATCAAGCTTGATCGCCGCGATTGAGGTTTTTTCGAAAAACTTGATGACCGAACCTATCCGTTCTTCCATGGCGATAATCATAGTATAAAATGTAGGGCATTTCAAGGGGAAATCGATTGCCCGACGACCGGGAAGGACAAGCCGGGATGGACCGAATCTGCTTGTTTGGCAGATACATAGCGCTTGACAATGCGCAGGAGTGTGAGTATTATATGGCCTACAAGTCAGGGGTAAACAGCAGCAAAGTACCTCGGGGCGTGGCGCAGCCCGGTAGCGCGTCTGCTTTGGGAGCAGAAAGCCGGAGGTTCAAATCCTCTCGCCCCGACCAATTTAAATGCGGAATGAGAGGCATGGGCTACGGACTTTCAAATTCCGAATTCGCCATTCCGAATTCCGCATTTTGAATGCGCCTGTAGCTCAGGTGGATAGAGCAACAGCCTTCTAAGCTGTGGGTCAGGGGTTCGAATCCCTTCAGGCGCGCCAATTGAATTCCCCGGGAAATACGATTGCCGAAGTCCGATTGTTTGATTGTTTATTGACAAAGAGCAGGCAACGCATTAAAATAAATTTTGCATATCGAAATCCACAATCTCAATTAAATTCATGGTGGGCGTAGCTCAGTTGGTAGAGCTCCAGGTTGTGGCCCTGGTGGCCGCGGGTTCAAGCCCCGTCGCTCACCCCATTTTCTTATAGAGAGACGGCCAATGCGGCCGTCTCAGTTTTTCTGAGGACAGTAACTGCGCCCGTAGCTCAGCTGGATAGAGCGTCGGACTTCGAATCCGCAGGCCGCAGGTTCGACTCCTGCCGGGCGCACCAAAAATGCAACGAAAGTGAGCATAGCGTTCGGCTGCAACTATTCATGTCGTTCTCCTGCGGCCTGAGGGGTGCAGGGGAGAGACTCCCCTGCGATTCGGGGGAGAGACCAGAGGGGGCAGGCCCTCTCTGGGGAGCCCTTTACGGGCGACGGCTGCATGGTTCGACTCCTGCCGGGCGCACCAAAAATGAAGCAACGAAAGAAACGAGGGAAGATGGACGAATTATCGTCTGTCATCCTGACGAGCGGAGCGAGAGTCATCTATCGTCCGTCGGAGTTTGTTTTTGCATGCGCCCGTAGCTCAGCTGGATAGAGCGTTGGCCTCCGAAGCCAAAGGTCGTGGGTCCGATTCCCGCCGGGCGCACCATATCATTACAACTGAAGAGCTAAAGTCCCTCAAATATTTCTCTTCGCTTTTAATTTTTTGTTGCATCCAGATACAAAGATAAGTATAATGTAGCCGCTTTGCACGTGGAACTCTCAGTACTTACGGGCCGTTAGCTCAGTTGGTAGAGCAGCTGACTCTTAATCAGCGGGTCGAAGGTTCAACTCCTTCACGGCTCACCATAACAAAAATCAGGGAGCAGTGGGTAATGGGCAGGAATCCGTTGAGCGGGATGCTGCACAATGCTCACTGCTTTCTTTTTATCATGACTGCGAGAGTGGCGGAACTGGCAGACGCGCTGGTCTTAGAAGCCAGTGGGTGACCGTGGGGGTTCAAGTCCCCCCTCTCGCACCAATATTAATTATCTCATTCTGTGTGGGGCTTGGAGTGCAAAACAAAACTTGCCGGATCATTGTTCGCGGGAAACTATATAGATACAGACCCTTTTAAAAAGGCGGTAAAAAATGAAATCTCTTATAGAAGATATTACTACGGTAAAGAAAAAACTAACTATCGAACTCGCGCCCGATGAAGTGGCCAAAGAGTTCGACAAGGCACTTGTGGACGTTGGAAAGAAAGCAAAAATCCCGGGATTCCGTCCCGGTAAGGCGCCGAAGAACATTGTCGAGAGGCACTACGGCGACGAAGTGAGGAACGAGGTTGTGCACCGGCTCGTCACCGAATCCTATCTGAAGGCGATCCAGGAGCATCATTTGAATCCTGTTGATATGCCCGAGATCGACAAGGTATCGACGCTTTGCCAAAGGTTCACCGCTTACCTTCACGGCCACCGTCGAAGTCCGGCCGAACATTGAACTCGGCACCTATGACGGCATCGAAGTGAAGGAAACGGCCGTCTCGGTAACCGACGAAGAGGTCAACCAGACCGTCGACCGCTTACGCGAGATGTATGCCCAGCTCGAGGTTGTAGAAGGCCGTCCGCTCGAGAAAAACGACACTGCAATCATCGATTTCGAGGGGTTCCGCGAGGGCAAGACCATAGAGGGCGCCAAGGCCGCGGATTATATGCTGTCCCTCGGTTCGAATTCCCTGATCCCCGGGTTCGAGGACCAGATTGTGGGCATGAACCGCGGCGACACACGGGAGATCAAGGTCACGTTTCCGGCTGATTACACCAACAAGGACTTGGCCGGCAAAGGACGCAACCTTTACCGTCACGCTGAAGGAGATCAAAAAGAAGGTGCTGCCCGAGCTGAACGACGAGTTCGCGAAGGACATCGGCAACAACGCGTCGGTAGATGAGCTCAAAGAGGGGATCAAAAAAGACATCGAATACCGGAAGAAAAACGACCAGGCTTCTGAACAGCGCGAAGAACTGCTTTCGAAAGTCGTAGATGCCCATACTTTCGACATTCCGCCGGGCATGGTGGATCGGGAACTCCAGTCCATGGCGCGGTCGCATGCGACGCGCCTGGCGCGCCAGGGTGTTGACGTGAAGACCTTTGACTTCGCAAAATTCAGCGATGAGAACAAACCGTTGGCGGAAAAGCGCGTGAAGGGCATTCTGCTGCTCGATGTGATAGCAGAGAAAGAAAATATCGACGTGACCGACCAGGAAGTCACGTCAGCGATCGCGGTCATGGCCCGCAGCTCCGGACAGACGGCTGAAGCGGTCAAAGAAATACTACGAATCGCTCGACGGCGGACTCGATAACCTTACGGTCCTCGCTGATGCGGGAAAAGACTCTCAGTCTCTTGCTTTCCCGGGCAAAGAAGAGTTATAATTGAATCGAAGAACAAAGACGAGGAGAAATCATGTCATTAATTCCCATTGTTGTAGAACAAACAAGCCGCGGTGAGCGGGCGTACGATATATATTCCCGCCTCCTGAAGGACAGGATCATCTTCCTCGGGACGGCAATCGATGACATCGTTGCAAACACTGTGATCGCGCAGCTCCTCTTCCTGGAGGCCGATGATCCTGATAAGGACATTTACCTTTATATCAATTCGCCGGGCGGCGTTGTTACGGCAGGCCTTGCGATCTACGACACCATGAACTACATCAAGTCCTCGGTCTCGACCATTTGCATCGGGCAGGCGGCGAGCATGGGCGCCCTCCTTTTGGCTGCGGGCACGAAGGGCAAGCGGTTTTCCCTGCCCCATGCCCGCATCATGATCCATCAGCCCATGGGCGGTTTCCAGGGCCAGGCCACGGACATCGAGATCCATGCCCGGGAGATCCTGAACATGAAGGACACCCTGAACACCATCCTGGCGAACCATACCGGCCAGCCGCTCGACAAGATCCGGACCGACACGGATCGTGATTTCTTTATGTCAGGCGAGGACGCAAAAACGTACGGAATTGTAGACGAGGTCATTGCCAAAAAAGTGTCCCGCGCTGCGAAGGAGAAGTAAACGTATGACTGAGAAAAAAGAACAACACACGGCGCCCCTCAAATGTTCGTTTTGCGGCAAGGGGCAGGAAGAAGTGAAAAAGCTCATTGCGGGGCCTTCGGTGTTCATCTGCAATGAGTGCGTAGACCTGTGCAACGAGATCATCGCAGAGGAGTGGGAGGAGGCAAAAGAGGCCAAGATACCGCGCCTGCCGAAGCCTTCCGAAATCAAACGCTCCCTCGACGAGTACGTAATCGGCCAAGAACGGGCCAAGAAGATCCTGTCCGTGGCCGTACATAATCATTATAAAAGGATCGGCATCCAGCAGGAAATCGGCGACGAGGTGGAGCTGCAGAAAAGCAATATCCTGCTGATTGGACCGACGGGCGTCGGCAAGACGCTGCTTGCCCAGACCCTGGCGCGCATTCTTGATGTACCCTTCACGATCGCCGATGCCACGACGCTTACCGAGGCCGGCTATGTGGGAGAAGACGTGGAGAACATCATCCTCAAACTTCTCCAGAGCGCGAACTACGATGTTGAACGGGCCCAGCGCGGAATCGTGTACATCGATGAGATCGATAAGATCAGTCGCAAGTCCGAAAGTCCCTCGATTACCCGAGACGTATCAGGGGAGGGCGTCCAGCAGGCGCTCCTCAAACTGATAGAAGGAACGGTGGCAAGCGTCCCGCCCCAGGGCGGCCGCAAGCATCCCCACCAGGAGTTCATCCAGGTGGACACCAAGAACATCCTGTTCATTTGCGGGGGGGCCTTCGTGGGGATCGAATCGATCATCGAACAGCGAGTCGGCAAAAAGACCATGGGCTTCGGCGCCGATATCCAGAGCAAACAGGACCGGAAGCTGAGTGTAACGCTAGCAGCGCTCCAGCCCGAAGACCTGTTGAAGTACGGCCTCATCCCTGAATTCATCGGGCGGATGCCGGTGGTGGCCACGCTCGAAGAGCTCGATGAGCATGCTCTCATCGATATCCTTACGCGGCCCAAGAACGCGTTGACCAAACAATACATAAAGCTGCTCGCCCTGGAAGGGTGCAAGCTGCGCTTTACTGAAGGCGCCATGAACGCGATTGCCAAGAAGGCAATCACCAGAAAGACGGGCGCACGCGGTCTCCGGGCGATACTCGAGGACGTGATGCTGAACGTGATGTACGACGTACCGTCGCAGCCGGGCATCAGGGAGTGCGTAATCAACGAAGAAGTGATCATCGAAGGGGCCGACCCCCTGCTCGTCTACGAAAAAATAGCGTAGCTGTCCGAGAACGGAATCCGACGATAAAATTAAAGATGCAGGATTCGAAATCGTAATCTTGCATCTTTTTTTTAGCCCGGAGTCCGGAAACTGGCTTTTGTCTTCCGAATCCATGAAAATCCTTTCTGCCGAATTCGTCGTCAGTGCGCCGGGGCCGAAGCAGTTCCCGAGAGATGGGAAACCGCAGATAGCTATCGCCGGCCGCTCGAATGTGGGAAAATCCTCGGTCCTCAATGCACTGCTTCACCGCAAAAACCTCGTGAAGACCAGCGCGACACCTGGGAAGACCCAGCTCATAAACTTTTTCATCATTAACGATTCATTCTACTTCGTTGACCTTCCCGGCTACGGATATGCGCGCGTCCCGCAGGCCGTGACCGACGCCTGGGCGCCCATGATCGAAGGCTATTTGAAAAACTCCCCCCGCCTCGCCGCGGTCGTGGTGCTTCTCGACAGCAGGCGAACGCCGGACGAGCGCGACGCGCGGCTTATCGAATGGCTGCGGCAGTTTGACCTGCCGGCAATATACGCTTTGACCAAGTCGGACAAGCTGAACCGGCAGGAGACGGAGCGGGCGAGGCGGGCCGTCAGCGCCGAACTGGACCTCACAGGACCGTTGATCCTTACGTCTGCGAAAAGCGGACTCGGCATGAAGGAACTGTGGGGAGAGATCAATACAATGCTGATGAAGAAATGAACCGGAGAAGCGAAAAGGACACGGGCAAAAAGACCTCAAAGAATTGTCAAGCTTTCTTCGTGCCCTCCGTCAATTCGCGTTCAACCTGAGTTCTTTCGACTGCATCTTGTTCTCTGTTACGACTCCGTGCAAGGGAGCTCCTATGAAAATCATAAGTGATCTCACCGCGTCCCTCTCATGGGCCTTGGTCCTCAGCGTGCTCATTTATGTCGGTAGCCACATCTCCCTAGGGTTTCTTTCGAAGAAGTCGGCCCTGTTAAAGCCCATTGGTACGGGTCTCAAGCTCATAGCGCTGTTCCTGTCCTTCCAGATATTCCTGCACCTCGGGGCCGCTGAGACCCATCCAGGACTTTCCCGCCAGATGAATTTTTTCTCCTGGCTCGTGTTTACCTTCGCAGTTCTCCGGCTTGGCCTCTACGTGTACGGTGACCTCTTTGTTGTCCGATGGAAGCAAGGCAGCTTTCCGGCTGCGTTCAAGAACATCATCACGACCATGGTGATCATCGTTGTTGCTTTGGTCCTGCTCAAGGAAATTCTGGACATTAATGTTACGTCGCTTATCGCGACCACGACCGTCTTGACAGCGACAATAGGTTTAGCGTTTCAGAGCACACTGGCGAATATGCTGGCGGGCCTCACTATCCATCTCGAAAAACCTCTGAGACAAGGCGACTGGATATCCGCCGGCGGGCATGAGGGCCGAGTCATGGACATTACACTGCGTTCGACACGGATCATGACGATGGACCACAATGAAGTGTTCATCCCGAACAGCAAGGTCTTGAGTGAAGCGGTCGTGAATTACAGCCTTCAAAACACGCTTCACGTGAGAAAACTATCGGTCGGCGTGAGTTATTTGGTTCCGCCCAACAAAGTGAGAAAGGTAATCCTGGACGTGCTCTCATCCGTAGAAGGCGTAAGCAAGTTGCCTGAGCCGATTGTTCGTCTGATACAGTACGGAGACTTTTCGATCCACTATGAAATGAGATATTGTATCGACGATTTTTCGCGTCATATCGACATCGCCGCAGACATCATGCACCTGATCTGGTACCGCTTCAAGCGGAATGGGATTGACATCCCCATGCCGATCAGAAACGTCAACGTCAGTCACGTAACTCCTGAGAGTATTCGGGCCAATCAGGATCGGCGAGACGGCGAAGTCATGGTGCTGATGGAAGGTGTGGAGATATTCTCGCCTCTTTCCAAAGCGGAACTCGCTAAACTGGTAAAAGATGTAAGAGTGGAGACCTACTCAACAGGGGAGGTCCCGGTTCGGCAGGGGGATCCCGGAGACTCGTTCTATATCATCAAGAGCGGGAGTGTGAATGTAGTTGTTGAGAAATCATCCGGAGAGACCGCAGTCGTGGCCGCCTTGGGCCCAAGCAACTTCTTCGGAGAAATGAGTCTGCTTACCGGCGCTGTTCGTACTGCCAGCATTCACGTGAAAGAAGATGCCGAATTCATAGTCATTGACAAAGACAGTTTCGGTTCCACGCTCGCCAATAATCCTTCCATTGCTGAATCTCTCAGTCGCATTCTCTCGGAGCGCCAGGCCAGTCTCGATGCCGAGCACGAACGGCTCGACGCATCGGCGCTTGAACGGCGAAAGAAAGACGTTTCGAGAAAGATGCTCTCTAAAATCAAGGAATTCTTCGGCCTGGTAAAGTAGTCTCCAACGGATTCGAGGAGCAAGTCATGTTTCCATTTCCTCGCCAGAACACCTAAATACGAAAACTCTTGAAACGTACAATACGCGCCGCAGGTGTCGTAGATAGAAGAAGCGTGGCCGCAGTATTTTTTTCATTTTTGGGCATTTTTTTCGGCATGAGCGACGAGCAGGCGCATCAGCAATGTCTGCGAGTTTTCTGCGTTCAAGCGGTTTCTGTATTGTTCCCATAATGCATGCGCTGCCTGTTTTTTCCCACGGGAAAGTTCGCCCAGCATGCCGGCAGCCAGAATGTATCCTTCGAGTACCGGATGAACCCTGGGCATTTCTTCCAGGAGGATGCGAGCGGTTTGAGCCATCATCGGTGCATTTCGGCCGTCCACGGCCTTGAGCAGCTTTACAAAGTCCTGCTGAGACGGAGATATCTGCGACCAACAGGAAGAAGATTCAGCCCTCTGCCAGAAGCGCGCCAATTGATCGGGCGATGAATAGGGCAAGATGCACTGAGCCATAATGTAGAACGTCCCATCCCACCAGTCGTCAGAGGACATTTTCCCGGAACAACCCGATAGCTCCTGCCTGACGTTATCCGCGTATTGTTGCAGATCCTCGGCCGAACGCCCATCTGGAAGATCCAATTTCCAGGGGCGGCCATATAGTATATATCCGTACAACATGTTCGCGAGATGGATTTTGGCCGACCGCTTAAAAGCCGCATCGCTTATTTCTGCGTTTTTCAGGTTTTCCGGCTCCTGTCCGAGCATCTCCACGGCAGGCAGAAGTTGTAAACCCGGATTATTCGTAAGGTCATTTACTGTAGTCTTCATAAACAGCGCGCGGGCAGCATAAAGATCCAGCAGGGGGTAGTAATCGGAATTGGCCGGTACATTGTAGCTGTCGAACAGAGGCTGCAGGGCGCGTTTATTTCCGATTCTGCGGACGAGAATGTCCTGAAGACCATTGATCCCGACCCGTTTCAATTCGTTCGAAAGCCCCTTCGCGCTCACTGCCGCCGGATCGGGCCCGGGAATCGCGCCCGAAGGACGCGCAAGAATGATGATATCGGCATCGTCCGTGACGTAGACGGCGTAGTCGGAGAACTGGGAGGAAAGCGCATCGAATACCGAGGCCACAAGGGGCATGTCGATCTCATACAGCTGCAGCCACTGGACCAGCAGCCCGTCTTCGTGCAAATGGTCCTTTATCCTTTTGTAGAACTCCTTTGAAAAAAGGCCTGCCACGCCGCTGACCCATGGGTTGGAAGGCTCCGAAACAATGATGTCATATTTCTGGTGGTAAAGAGAAAAAAAGGTCTTGGCATCTTCGATGTGAATATGACTTCGGGTGTCCATGTAAGCACGGTCCACGCGGGGACGAAAGAGCATGGCGGCTTTAATCATGGTCGGCTCGATCTCCACGGAATCCACACGAGCGAGCTGCGGTGTACTTAAGAGGGCTGAGGTCGTCATACCGGATCCCCAGCCGATGACCGCGGCCGTCTTGGCATGCGGATGCAATACAAGCGGCATGGCGCCAAGCATGATTTGGGTAGACTCATCGTCGTATAAGTTACTTTCAGCGGACAAACTGATGCTCGCATCGGATTTGCCGTTCGTCTTGATGGTAAGGAAGGGGCCGGTTTTCGTTACGGAGACTGTGGCAGTCTTGCCATCGTGATGGTAAACAACGACATCTTTCCCGGGATCGAGCAAAACACCTGAGCGATAGACTCCCGAGGCCATCTTGTTCTGTTCGAAGGTAACACCGGTCATGGCGATCAGGAGCACTGCGGCGCCCACTGCCGTTGCTATTGCCGGAATGCGGGCCGAGGGGAAGACCCACCAGGCGAGCGCCAGACCCAGCGCGATGTCTATGCCGGCGCCAAGGCCGAGCATCCCTTTAAGCCCGAGCATAGGCATCGCAACGTGCACGGCAATAAAAATGCCGATGATGCACCCGATGGTATTGAATGCGTAAACCGCACCGATGCTTTTTTCGCCCTGTCCGCCGCGAAGCAGGATAGCGGTGATAAGCGGCAGGGTCATTCCTGCGCAGAAGGTGGCGGGCAACATGATGACCAGTGCTATGCTGTTGCTTGCTATGTTGAAAGCGGCATACCCCAGGGCGGATTTTTCCAAGTTGCCGATAAGCCACGCCATGAACTCAAAGGTATGCCCATAGAGGGGCAGGGTTGCCAATGCCAGCACCCCCATGGCCATCTGCACAAAGGCAAGGAGCCGGACAGGCTGCTGTAAGCCATCGATGCGGCGCCGTATCCACAAACCTCCCAATGCGAGTCCCGTAATAAAGGCGCACAGCATGAGTTCGAAAGCATGGGTGGAACTGCTCAGGACCAGGTTTAGCATGCGTATCCAGCCGATCTCATAGATGAATGACGATAGGCCGGTCAGAAGCGCCACTCCGAGCAGCGCCCGATAGGTATAGGCCGTGCCAACATCGGTGCCGCTCTCAACCGTCTTCGCTGTTTGCTGGGCAAGGGGCTTGTCCCCACGAACGTTCCGCCAGACGATCGCTGCCACGACAATGTTGATGACACCTGCTATGCCCAGCGTGCCCGGGAGTCCCCACCAGGCGATGAAAAGAAATCCGCCGGCAAGGACGCCTACGGCGCCCCCGATGCTGTTCGTGAAGTAAAGCATGGCAACAGTTGCACCGACGTTCTGTGGAAACCGTCTAATGACGCCTGCAGTCATGAGGGGAAAGGTCATGCCGAGAAGGATTGACTGAGGAAGGATGAACAGGCTTGCCGTTGTCCACTTGAAGATCGTTACCGCGGCAGGCGATCCAAGACCGGGGATCAATTTCGTATACGCCAGTTCGATAAATTGAACATAGAGCGGATGAAAGAGCACTGCGCAGATGCCGATGATCGCTTCTACCAGTGCATAACCGAGGAGCAGGTTGCCCCATCGTTTCGAGTAGTGCGCGCAGAGCAAGGAGCCGAGCGCCATGCCGCCCATGAATACGGTGAGCACCAGGGTCTGAGCATAGGCAGCATGGCCGAGAAAAAGCTTCAAGTAGTGCGACCAGATGGATTCGTAGATGAGCCCGGCAAATCCGGAAGCAGTAAAAATAAAAAAGAACAGGGTTCGGCCATTTCCCCGCATTTGTCTTCTCCTTTTAACCGTGCACGAGAGAATTTTACATGAGAGGGGGGCTGATCAATACGACCAACTCTCTCCGCAAAGACTCCCAACAATCAAACCGTGCGTGCGCTTTCACATGGCTTACCGGCGTTCTTCACCGTAAAGCACGCGCCTCTGTCAAGCCGGCTGTCGTAGGAACTTTATGGAGCCCGCACTTCTCGTACAAAGACCTGTTAGTAAATCGTATGAATCACATTGCCTGCTCTTGATCGCATGATGTTTCCGCAAGTGCGGGCGCGCTCGTTCCTCCACATCCAACTTAAGGCTGCCAAGTGCTTTGCTGCTTTTGCACTGATGAAAATAGCGGGAGTGATATTGACCTCTTCTATTATCACGCCGGGCGGCTTCGGCGTTTACCGGGTCACTTCCGTGTTTCCTGCGTCCGTTTCGGTCTCTATGACCTGTGCGCCTTCAGATGCTAATGCGAACAGTCAGACGTAAAGATTAAGTTGTCTACTGCCCCCGGCGTTTAAATTTTACGAGAGATTTTTCGGCGAAACGGGGAAATTTATCAACTGTTCTCCCGATGTAGTGATTTTTCTGGTAGTGAGAATAACGCATTTTGAAAGAAGGATCAAGGAGAAATACTAAGCATGGGAAATATGAAGAAGACGGACGACGCGGGATCATAATGATGTAGTACCATTTTTCGCCTGCTGCATATTGGTTTGAGCGTGTAGTTGAACTGCCTTCTGCATTTGGACAGTTAGCTTAGAGCAATCGGAGAGGGTACTTTTTGAGGTGTTGTTTTTCCCAATGATATAAAAAAGGCCGGAGGGAAGGCCGTGTCTCCGGCAGAGCTGTGGTCACGGTTTTCACCTTGCTGAGAAGTTTCAATCGATTCACAATTCATGTTGGATGCATACTATAAATTGCAAAAAAACCTATATTTTGCAATATATTGCGACAACACTTGCGGCTTGAGCGAAAACCTACAATAAGTCTGAGCGAAAAAGTACTAAATTCTATTTGCACATATATAAACATACTGCTAAATATTTGATTTTAAGTTATTTATTGCTTGGCATTCGAGTTGCATCTACATGACCGCAACTAAATAGTTATACATAATTTTGTCATTAAACCAGGCGAAGTTGGCTTCTGTGAGTTATACACGCGGAGCAGTAAGTCAGCGGTAAATCACTGAATGCCGATACAAGGTCGAGTCGGAACCGTGGCTAGGCATTATTCAATTCATACCCAGATTTTTCAGCAACAGATTCAAATGTAGTTTGCAGGATCGTGGTTCAAAAAACTTAAAGAAAAGGAGAAAAAAAGTATGCAAAGTTTCACAAAGAGCAAAGTTGCAAAGTTGTTGGTATTGATGTTGGTGCTCCTTACTGTAGCCGTCCTAGGCGGATGTAAGGGCAGCGACGGCTCAAACGGCGCTGCAGGCACAAACGGCTTGCCCGGCTTAACCGGCCCAACCGGCTCAACGGGCCCAGCGGGTCCGGCAGGACCGGCAGCCAATCTTTTCGGCACGCACAGCCTTCTCCAAGGTGCGGTGGACATCACCACAACGATCACTTCCGTGACGAACGTCGGCGGTGTCGCAAAGGTTGCTTTCCATGTTGCAACCACAACCGGTAATAAGCCTGTCACTACGATTACCAATAGCAATCTGAGCTTTAAGATCGCCGACCTGGTCCCTGCAGGCACCGGTGATAACACCTTTTCAACCGATTACTACGAGATGTGGGTTTCGGAAACGCCAGGTAAAGCAGCAGCGGTGGCAACATCATCAACATTTACAACTCCTGCCACCAACAATCTTGACGTAAGCGATGCCACCAACGGCAATTACGCTTATACCTTTGTTACTCCCTTCGGTTCAACGTGGCCGGGCTACAACAATGCCGGTTATGCGGCTGCCAACAAGAAGCGTGTAGCGATAGAGTTGAGCAGTCCGCCAGTTGGATACAATAAGTCAGTCGGCATCCTGGATATCGCTGGTGATCCCGGTGCTGGCAATGCTGCTACCTCGATCGCTTCCCTGCGCCAGTTCGTGACCATCCAGGCCTGTCAGAAGTGCCACGGTCCGTATATGGACAATGCGGCCCATGCCAACAGCCGCAATGACATCCGTGAGTGCGACTTCTGCCACAGTGCATTGTACGGCTCCGCGCCCAAGCATCTCACGGGCTTTATGGCAGCTGACGCCGCCGACCTCCCGGTCTTCATTCACGAGATCCACGGTTCAACGTGGACTGACCAGGATGACATTCTCGAGGCAGCTGTTGAAAACCCTGTCACCTATCCGCAGCCGATCCAGAAGTGCGATGTCTGTCATAGCGATCCCAGCGGCTCGGCCCCCGGTGACTTGACGGCGCTCAGCAACTGGAAGACCCATCCGACCGGCCGGGTCTGCGCTTCCTGCCATACCACGAACGTCGTCACTGCGGCCACGAGCACCGTCGCCGCGACGTTTACGCATAACACGGGCACGTTTACGACAAAAACCGCCGTTCCCGTTGGTGCAAAAACCGATGTACAGTGCGCCGGCTGCCATAATGGCCTCGGAACTGCTGGTGATTTTACGGACATCGTGACCGTCCACAGCACTACGCTGCCGACGTTTGTCGCACCAGTGACCGGTGTGGTAACGACGCTTAGTACGCCGGATACTCAGGAATATAACATCGTCATCTCCTTGAGCACCCCGTCAAACGGCAGCTATTTTGTCTCAGGTGAAACACCGACCGTCACGATCACCTTGACCAACCCTGATGGCAGCGCTGTGCCGACTGGTCTCACCGCAGCCGCCGGTCATCAAGTAGGAAACTACGACCCCAACAGCCTGGCCCTAGCCAACATGTATGTCTACGGTCCCCGCACCTCTCCCAGGCCGAGCTTCCTTCCGGCGGGCAAGAAGTCGATCCCCCTGCTGGGCACCTATTTTTCCGCGAGCAGGTCGTCGTGTAGTACTTCAACCGGTACGACCACCAATACTAATATTAACATAACGCCAACGGCAACGGGCTGGACCTATGCGCTGCAGCCGATCCCAGCAGGCACATTGCCGGGCACCTACTTTGTCCGTGTCTATCTCGGCAATACCTACACACAGACGTTGGCCTCTGGTTGTGGTACCGTTCCTAACCAGGTCGTTTCCGTCGGTATAACACAGTTCCAGGTTGGCAGTGCGACCGAGGATCTGAGGATTGCCGGCGATAACAACAACAAGAGCAGCTGTCTGAGATGCCATGGCAACGAGATTATGCACCGCGATGACCATGCCGCGAAGTTCGATACCGATGACTGTAACGCCTGCCACTACGTAGGGGCCCGCGGTAATTCCTCCATAGGCCTTAGCGCATCGACAGCACCCATTAATAACCGTGTACATGCCGTTCATTCCGCCCAAGCGAATGGCGACATCTCGGTCATTGACTGGTCAGTGCCACAAACTTGGAACGTGGAGAGTCTCCCGACGTCCACCATTACGTACCCGGCGAACATCAAGCGGTGTACTATCTGCCATTATTCAGGCAATACTTCATACAAGAGCAATCTGTATGAAATCCCCTGCTATGGATGCCATGGCGATGTGCCCGGAGCAACTGATCACATGACCACGATGGGCGGCAGCCTCACTTCACTCGTAGTTGGCACGTCAGGTACGGTAAATCAACCCGAGTCTTGTGTGGTTTGTCACGGACCTGGCAAGGATGTTGATATTGCCGATACACCGTAATTACTTTTGAAACTGTAACTCGATTTCGAAGACTGTTTCGCAGGGCGGACCGAAAGGTCCGCCCTTTTTTATAAGCGGTCCTAGTTTCAATGGCAATGAAGGATAATGATTTGGTTGCACTTACTGTCTGTTGGGAAAACGTTCCGAGTTACGAGGGAGAATGAAATGAGAGCCAAAACAATATATTATGTTGCATTCCTGCTATTAATAGTAGCTGTGTTCAGTTTTTCTGGTTGCTCCAAGCTATTTGGACCCTCGGATGCAGAAGTGATCAAAGCTATTAATGAAAGCGGAGCCTTAAAAGATCTTACCATGCAAGCACCCATCGTGGTCCTGAAAAAGGACGGCCCTAATAAGGACGGCTCGTGGACTGTCCAAGTTAAAGCAATATTTTCTTATGAGATAGGGAACAAGCAAATGTCCGCGCCGGTTGAGAAAACGCCTGTTTATAACCTGGTTAAATCTAAAGACGATAAGGGACATACTGTCTGGAAGGTGAAATTCGGTTCGTAAACCTTATCAAAATCACACAGGATATCGAGAGCGGCATCCATCCACAACGTCAGCTGTCGGTCTTTTTTCAGACATACTGTGAATCGCAGATTCTAATAGCCTTTTTTTGCATCGGTAAATATTTCTGCAGCATGTTTCTGGTAACAGACCGTGATTTTTGGAAGGCCCGGGGAAACTTCCGGGTCTTTTTTTGATCCGCCTAGCGTATGGAACCTGCTCGATGGCTGGGGGATGGGAGGTCAATCTGATTGAGAAGACACAGTCTGGCGTGTTTACGGCCTCTTATTTTTTCAGCCACTGCCGTGGCAGCCGAACTTGAAAAACAGCGCCCCTATTCATCGTCTGAACTTCGCGTGCCGAGCCGTTTTTGACGTCGTTTTTCATATGCACTTAATGGTCGTTTTTCGGGGGGCGTCCATACTTTTCCCGCGAACGGATCGAGCGGCGAAAAGGGCAGCGCTGCCGTTACCTTCGTCTCGTGGAGTATATACATTTCATACGTCGATCCGTCTGCGACCTTGAGCAAAATAGTATCCGCCCGCACCTTAACGATTTGCGACCCATCCGGCAGTTTGTCGCCCAGTCTATAAAAAGACTGTTCGCCTTTTGCTACAGTGATAACCGCTCCTGAAAAATTCCGGCTCTGTATTGTTCCGACGAGGCTGTAGCCTGATTGATTAGTTGCCTGAGCGTCCGCTGTATTGAAAAAGCACAAGGATAAAAAAAACACCAAGGTGGAGAAGGTCAGAAGTTCTCGATTGCCTTCAGGTTGATTTTTTATGGGGGATTGTTTATGAATACCCTCTCCATTCATCAGACGAATCATAACCTCTTTGTTTTCATATGTCAATACGAGCGAGGGCTCAACTGCATCGCCGCTTAGTCCGTTAAAAGCAATAATAGCGGTGTCAGTTAGAAACACTGACAAAGTCCTCTATTCCCTATCTGCACTAAAAACATTCGCTTGCGTCGATGGATCATTTGTATCACTTTTGACTTGTTCTTGGGTAAACCAACGCCAGTAGATAATAATGAGCGAAAACGCACATGAGTTGAGCGAAATGACACTGAATTCGTAATATAAAATGCAACATATTGCTGCTAATTATCTGTTTTTTAATAAAACTGCATTTTGGCATTTTAGTTGCAATATTCAGACGGGTTTTACGATAATTTGAAACTTTACGATATTTATTGCTATAAACACAAATATATTGTGGCAGATGTGCATAAATATCAGATAACATTGCTGCTGCAGGAAGAGCAGTAAAGCGGCGATAAGACGTAAGTAAAGCAGTGAGCTGGTAAATAGACTCTAAATAAAGAAAGGGGAAACAAAATGCAACATATCTTCAAAGGTAAATGTAGTACGTTGTTGCTCGTGCTGTTGCTTCTTGTTGCCATAGTTGCCGTAGCAGGATGCAAAGGCAGCGACGGCAGCAACGGCGCGAATGGCGTGAACGGTACAAATGGAACAAATGGAACAAATGGAACAAATGGCGGCAACACAGTGAATATCAATACTCTGTCCGCGGACGACATGGTAGCGCTCACAATGACCGGCACAATTACCAGCGTTACGATGGCTGCGCAGCCGGTTGTGAATTTCAAGGTTGTCGATCAGAACGGCCGCGGGGTTACCGGCCTCGGCGTAGCAAGCCCGTCGAACGCAGCGAATACCAACTATACGAAGCTGGTAATCGCAACTCTTGCAACTGACCCCACAGATTCCGTTACCAACGCCTGGAGCAACTACCTCCTGGATTCGAGCCCCCAGTCTTTGCCGACCAGCACGGGCCTCACGGCAAATCTGGTTGACAATGGCGACGGTACCTATGTGTACACATTTGCGAATTCCAATATCACCTTTGACCCTGCTGCCACGCACCGGATAGCGGTCCAGATTTCCGGCAACGTTCCGGGCGTTACTCCTACGCTGCCGATAACCCACCCGGTGAACATTGTCTATACCTTTGTTCCCAATGGGTCACCCGTCACCGATACCAGGGACATCGTGAGTGAGACTGCCTGCAACGGCTGCCACACGAAGCTCGGCAACACTTCACTCGATGTTACCGGCACAGGCTTTAAACCCGGCCAGCCCGGCCATGGCGGACGCCAAGTCACGAAATATTGCGTGATGTGCCATAACCCGCAGATGGAATCAACGGGCCGCTCGGTGTCTACTGCCGATGCTAGCGGTAATTTGACTAACCCGGACATCGACGCGAAGGCTCCGAACGGCAGCACATGGCTCCTCAGCAATGGAACGGCCACCTATGCCCAGATGGAGTTCGTGACTATGATCCATAAAGCCCACATGGGTGAGAACCTCCAGCTCCAGGGGTATGGCATCAATGACGGCCACTTTTTCCCGAACAATATCGGCTATCCTCAGGACATTAGAAACTGCACAACCTGTCACGTCGGGACCGACGGCGGCAACTATCTGACTAAACCCAGCATCAAGGCCTGCGGCTCCTGCCATGACAATATCAGCTGGGCAGCAACCGTACCAACTGGTTTTAAAGCTCACCCAGCAGGCCCTAAGGTCGACGGTGTTTGCGCAGGCTGTCATGATGCTCCGGATATCCTGTTTAATCACGACATTACAAGAACAGAAACCAACGCGTTAACAGGTGCTTCCTTCCCGACGTCTACTGCACCCATCACCTACGTCGTCACATCAGCTTCTGTTAGCAGCAACGTTATGTCCGTGGTGTTCAAGATTCAGCAGAACGGTTCGGACGTGGTTCTGAATACCTTTGATGCTATAAATAACCCGTCGAACATGATAACCGGCCTCACCACCACCGCCGGCCCGACGTTCATTGCTGCATACTCTGTACCGCAGGATGGCATCACTGCTCCGTCCGACTGGAATAGCGGTCACAGTTCATTAGCACTTCAGAATATTTGGGACGGGACAAAAGGCACACTGACTGGCCCGGTGAACGGCCTCTACACCGCTGTCCTGAGCGGCGGCACCATCAGTGCCGGCTATCTGAATATTCCTTCGAATGCAAGCATGGTCACGGCAATCATGAAGGATTCTCCCAACGTAGGTGGAGTGAACGTCCTCGCAGTGCCAGCGATGAAGACTGCGACCGGTTACACCGCTCGGCGCGTGATCGTCGACCCCGCTAGGTGCGATTCTTGTCATAAGCAGCTTGGCACCGTGCCTAATTTCCACGGCGGCAACTATAGCATCGCCATTTGCGCGGCCTGCCATACTCCCAACCAGTCAAGCAACGGATGGTCCGCATCATTCAGGACCTGGGTCCATGGCATTCACGGAGCAAGCAAGCGTTCAGTGCCGTTTACCTGGCACGCTGTAGCTATTGACGATAATTTCTCGCTGCTCCTGTACCCGGCAATCCTGAACGACTGCCAGAAGTGTCATTTGCCCGGCACCTACGACTTCAGCGCAACCCAATACACCCCGGCTCTTATGAGCGGAATGCTGAATGTCCTGGTGTCTGCAAAGACGTACACGAACACGGATTCACTTGCCGGGTTTAAGAATTCACCGTACGTCGACCTTGTAACTAATTATGGAGCAGGCCCCTCTATCACCAGCGACGGCATCTTGACGGCTGGCAGCGGCAGCAACCTCGTACAGTCGCCGATCACAGCGACCTGCGTTGCATGCCACGATCTTGCGACTGATGTGAACCACATGGAGGCAAACGGCGGCCAGTTCTACGAAAGGCGTGACCAGGCTCCTTCTCCGGCAATCGAATCGTGTCTCGTATGCCATGGCCACGGCGCAATAGAAGACATCGCTGTTGTGCACAAGGTCAACTAGTATCGTAATAACAGGTCTGAAGTAAGGTTTGGATGATAATCGCCAAACCGGAACCAAACTCAACATCAGGCGGACCCTACGGGGTCCGCCAGCTTTTACGAGTTGCAAATAGATGTTATTATCTATATTGACGCATGCTGTAGAACTGGTTCAGCACTCACGAAGGACATGCCTCAGTAAGAAAGGCATGTCCTTTTTTTCTTGATTTGCAAGGTGTTTTTCTGTATAGTATGACCGTTTTGCAGATGTTTTCATCAACCGTTTCAAGCGTATAGTGCCGGTAATATCTCTGTAGTCCTTCACAGCTTTGTACTAATTTGAGTTGAATGAAAAATATACTCTCACCTTCAAGCGCACATAAAAGTGCGTTAGCTCGATATTACAGAATCGGTTATTATGACCATCTCACTTCAGAGATACGAAAGTCGTTGTGCACAGTTCTTAGAAAGGAGACAACATTTTGAGAAGTAATATTATGCTGCGAACAATGAAAAGCGGTCCCTTGGTCATGCGAATAGTATCTGCTATGGCCTTGCTGTCACTGATCACATTGGGTTTACCGGGTCAGTCCCGTGCGGCTAGCCTGACCGGAAATTCCAATACGTATTTCCAGTCACGGGAGACGGCCGACGGTACAAAAATCCTAGGCGGCTACGAATACCTCGATTTCGCAGTACAGGACATCGGCAATGAAACTGTCTCGTTTCATACCGGGGGGTGGATCCATTATGATTTTCTCGGTGATGAACTCGGGAGAAAATCGCCCAGCGATCTTCAATATTCTTATTTGAGTTTCAAGAGCAAAACCGACAACACCGTGGTCAATCTTGGCCGTGTGATGGTCTTTGAGGGTGTGGCTGCAGAACGAGTAGACGGGATCTATGCGCGCACCGATCTGAAAGGGGGCTTCGGCGTCTCGGCATTCGGCGGCAGCCCGGTTGAGACCAACATCGAAACGCCCGGCGACAACGTGATCTACGGTGGACGTCTGACTCACCAGGTCGGCGATGTGTACAAAATCGGAATATCGGCTCTCAAAGAAGAAAAAAACAACCAGGACTACCGAAAAGAGGAGGGCATTGATCTCTGGGCCCATCTGATGAACAAGGTAGATATTTCCGGCAGGTCGAGCTATAACGACATCACCAAAGGCTGGATGGAACATACCTATGTTCTGATGCTGGGGCCTTTCGCTAATCTCAGACTTGATACTACGGCGTCATGGATCAATTATGACAATTATTTCTTCCGTGCTACCACGAGCGCTCTCTCCGTGGCCAACGGGCTTATCATCGACGATGAAAAGGTACGCATTCTGGGGGAAGCAGCATCATACAAGGTTACAGACAATGTGAGCATTGTTGCTGATTACAAAAATTTCGACTATTCTATTGAAGGCGACGCCAATTATTACGGAGGTCTGGTCAAGTATTCAGCAGAAGGCTCCGGCGGTGCCGGCCTGGGGTACCACCGCATGCAGGGAAAAACGACAAGGTTGCAATATAACGAGTACCGGGCATACGGCTATAAGAAGCTCGGAAAGTTTGATCTTACCGCCGATATTCTCGATGTAGTCTATGCCCAACCCATTAACGGCGTAAAAGATTCCTATTCCGGGTCCCTAGCGGCCCAGTACGATCTTACGGAAGCATGGAAACTCGGTGCCGATGTGGAATATTCCCATGATCCCGATTTCAACAGCGACATCCGGAGTTTCGTCAAGCTTCTCTATCATTTTGGCGCCGCAGGAGGGGCTTAATTATGAAAACGATGACGACCAAAATTGTTTTATTGACAGTATTCGTAGCACTCATCGGCTTGTACGCCTGTGCGCATACGGCGAGTATCGTTACGTCGCATCCTGTTGAAGTAACGGGTTTCCCGATCTGCAGCGACTGCCACACAGATTGGCGGACCGCAATGGACCACACCAGCGACTGGGCGGCGCGGCATCGCTTTTACGCAGAACAGCAGTCGGGGACCTGCAAAGTTTGCCACGCGGAGTCGTTCTGCTCCGACTGCCATGCGCACAAGGACGAGCTGAAGCCGAGCGATAAATATAAAGATGATCCGGAACGGTTCCTGCCACACCGGGGAGATTATCTCAATCAGCATAAAATCGACGGTCGGATCAACCCGGCTTCATGCATGAAATGTCATGGCCGCTCGAATAATGAGAGGTGCAGAACATGTCACCGATAAATAAGATCGCGATGGCGGCATTGCTTCTCGCAGCAGGACTGCTGGTTTTGGTGGGGTGCGGTACTAGTGAGAAGAATGAGAACTTGCCATTCGACGAGGACCAGCACCCGGCAAACTGGCTAATTGCGGGCCACCCGGCAGCTGCAAAGACTGATCCGAGCGTTTGCATGGAATGCCATGGAGAGGATTTCTCAGGAGGTGTTTCCAGAGTCGCATGCGCATCCTGCCATACGAACGGCTCTCCCCTCACAATGACAGGATGCACCTCCTGTCACGGAATACCGCCTTCAGGTACCGTTGCCCCGAACAGGGAGGGCGCACATAATTCGGTTGAGGGTCATTTCGCTCCTCAGGTCACGTTGCCTGATGCGTGCAATACCTGTCACAACGGTGCGGGGACAGGCACTGACAAACACTATAACGGCGTTACTGACGTGCAGTTCCTGAGCACGTACAGTGCAAAGAGCGGCACCGCAGTGCATAACGCCGACGGCACCTGCTCGAACGTGAGCTGTCATGGCGGGCAGACGACACCGGTGTGGTTGAGCGGCAAGATTGATGTGCTGACCCAGTGTACCTCGTGCCACTCCTACGGTACTACCCAGTATAACAGCTTCGCGTCCGGTCAGCACTACACCCATGTGTTTCTGCAGAATATAAACTGCAATTTTTGCCATGACATATCGAAGCTTGTGCTAAGCCATTTTAAGTCTTTAAATACATCGACGATGGAAGGGCCAGCTTCAGCTACGATTCAAGATTATGTAAACTACAACCTGGGCCCCCCCTATCCTACATGCACGCCAAGTTGTCACGTAACGAGAGCCTGGTAATAGTGACGCATGAACTGACCGTGACATTGCCAGAGGTAAGAATTAGAAGAGGAGAGTGCCCGGATGTGAGCCCGGGCATTCTCTTTTTCCATTAATCAACAGTTTTTGCGATAATGTCAGTTTAAGGAGATAATGAAGTGAAAAACGGGATAAAACTTGTTGTGGCTTTTGTGTTGTTTACTATTGTCCTCAACGGAGCGGGTTGCTCGCGTTTTTTCGGCCCTTCTGATGCGGAAATACTCAAGGCAATAAACGACAGTGTTTTTCTTAAAAGCGGAGGGTTTAGCCTTACGGAGCCGATTGTAATCCTTGAAAAAGGCAAGAAGGACGCGGGCGGTTTCTGGCCGGTAAAAGTCAAGCTCAGCTTAAAGGTGAATATGATCAACGGCCAGACTAAGCAAATGGTGACTACGCCGACTTTTAAGATTTTTAAAGAGCAAGATAGTCAGGGCAAGTCTGTTTGGAAGGCGAGCCTGTAGTAGTAGAAGATCGTGAGCGCAGTACAATAATCATAGAAAGAGGGGTTGCGGAATTTTCCGTAACCCCTCTTTGCTATTCGGAAGTAGTTCTACAGTGCTCAGGTCCGTAAGTAATGCCTATTCATATTCCGACTGTGAATGCACATGCCGACGTCGTGATCGGGCAACTGGCCGGTCCGGGCCAACATTGGTTACCGCGGCCGCCGGTTGCGGTGAAGTCGTGTATGCCGGCGGCGGGGCAACAGACCCCACCGTCTTTTCATGGGAAATATACATATCATAGAGGGTCCCGTCGGGTCCCTTGAGTGAAATGCTGTCGTCGCGCACCTTTACGACCAGAGACCCATCCGGCAATTTCTCATTTAATCTGAAAAAGGACTGTTCTTTGGCTATGATGATGACGGCTCCGGAAAAATCTCCGCTCTTAATTGTTCCAACGAGGCTGTATCCCGATGGAGCGACCTGCGCGTTCGCCGGGTTGCTGAAGTAAAACGGGGGGAAAATGATGAGGCATATGAGAACAGCATTGCGGATAACAGTTATTTCCCTGGCTTGGCAGAATGGTATTAAAAAAACCATAAAAAAATATTACACCTTTGCCCTGCCGCTGTCAACGAGCCGCCTGTGCAGAATCAGGTGTCCATGCATGAGCTTGAGCAATTCGGCCGCATCGTCGAACAAAAAAAGAGGATGCATGATCATCCTCTCTTGATTTGTTCCCACTATAAATTTACAGCGTGATCTCGGTACCGATGCCTTCTTTCGTAAAGATCTCAAGCAGCAGGGCATGGGGCACCCGGCCGTCGATAATGTGCACCTTGGCGCAGCCCGCATCAAGCGCCTCGAAGCAGGATTTGGTCTTTGGAAGCATACCGCCGCCAATCGTGCCGGAATTGATCAGTGCCTCCACTTTTTTCTTATTCAGCGTCGGGATCAGGTTCTTGTCCTTGTCGAGAATGCCCGCCTGGTCGGTAAGCAGGATCAACTTCTCCGCCTTCAATGCACCGGCGATTGCCCCGGCCACGAGATCGGCATTAATATTGTAGGTTTCCCCTTTTGCTCCTACTCCCACGGGAGCAATGACCGGTATAAACCCGCCCTGGTCTAAAGCCGCAAGCGCGCCGGGCCTAACTTCGGTTACTTCGCCGACAAGCCCGATATCGATAATCTCGGTCTCTCCCGTTTCCTCCGATTTTTTCGTCATCTTGAGCTTCCTAGCCTGGACCAGCCCACCGTCCTTGCCGGTGAGCCCCACAGCTTTTCCGCCGGTTTGATTGATAAGGTTTACAATTTCCTTGTTCACCTTGCCGCCGAGGACCATTTCCACGATGTCCATGGTCTCCTCGTCAGTCACCCGCTGCCCGGATACGAACGTCGGCTTCTTTCCCATCCGTTCCATGGTTTTGCCGATCTGCGGTCCGCCTCCGTGCACGATCACCGGATTAATGCCTATGTAGCGCATCAGCACCACGTCTTGAGCAAAGCCCTGCTTCAGGCCTTCATCTATCATGGCGTTGCCGCCGTATTTAATGACAAAGGTCTTGCCCCGAAACGTCTGGATGTAGGGCATGGCCTCAATGAGAGTCTTCGCTTTTTCGATCAGTTTTTCCATCAAATCCTCAGAATAAAGAAATAACCACGGATGAACATCCTCTGCTGTTGCCAAAACGCGGGGACGGGCGGTGCGGCTTTGCCGCACACACAGAAAAGATTTTAGGATAAAGCGAACGCCTTTTTTAACCGTGAGGCTAAACCCTGTGCGAGTGCCCGTCCCGTTTCAAAAATCAGCATATGAAGGGCCCCGGAAGCTCCTGTGGTTCAAAAGCTCATAGAATATATCTGCTCAGATCCTCGCTCTTCAGAACCTCAGCCAGTCGTTCCTGTACGTACTGCGCATTGATCGAGGCCTTGGTCCCTTTTTTTTCAGGAGCATCGAACGAGATTTCGTCGAGCAGCCTCTCCATGATCGTATGAAGCCTGCGCGCTCCGATGTTCTCGGTCCGCTCGTTCACCTGGGCTGCTATGCCGGCGATCTCTTCGATGGCATCGCTCGAAGAAATTAAGAGTGATTTCCTCCGTGGCCATAAGCGCAACATGCTGCTTGATGAGCGCATTCTGAGGTTCTGTCAAGATACGAACGAAATCCGTCTTGCCGAGGGAGTCAAGCTCAACCCGGATCGGAAAACGGCCCTGCAACTCCGGGATAAGGTCCGACGGTTTGGACACATGAAACGCGCCTGCCGCGATGAAGAGGATATGGTCGGTTTTGACCGGTCCGTATTTAGTCGAGATCGTCGAGCCTTCGACGATCGGCAGAAGGTCCCGCTGTACGCCCTCGCGCGACACGTCCGGACCGTGCGATTCACGGCCGGCAATCTTGTCTATCTCGTCGAGGAACACAATGCCGGATTGTTCAACGCGCTCGAGCGCTTCACGGGTCACCTTATCCATGTCGATGAGCTTTGCGGCTTCTTCCTGCACGAGGAGCCTCAGTCCATCAGGAACTTTCACTTTTCGGCGCTTCGTTTTTTCCGGCAGCAGTCCTCCCAGCATCTCCTTGAGGTTCATCTCGATCTCTTCCATGCCGACATTAGAGACGATGCCGAAGGGCATTACTTTTTCTTTCGTTTCGAGCTCAACCGAGCGGCTGTCGAGCTTCCCCTCGCGGAGCTGCTGCCTGAGCTTTTCCCGCGTCGTCGAATGCTGTTCCTGCTGCTCGGACGTCGGGGCTTCCGATCCCGGGGAGATCCTGGGCGGCGGCAGCAGGAGATCAAGCAGCCGCTCTTCGGCCAGGGCCTCTGCTTTTTCTCTCACCATCTCGGCCATTTCGTTTTTAACCATGTTTATCCCGATCTCAGTGAGGTCGCGCACGATCGAGTCAACATCTCGTCCAACGTATCCCACTTCGGTAAACTTTGAGGCCTCGATCTTGAGGAATGGTGCCTGGACAAGCTTCGCGAGCCTCCGGGCGATCTCGGTTTTTCCCACGCCCGTGGGGCCGATCATGATGATGTTCTTCGGCATTACTTCATCGCGCAAATCTTCGGACAAACGCTGGCGTCTCCAACGGTTCCTGAGCGCGATGGCAACGGCCCGCTTGGCCTTGTGCTGGCCGATAATGTACTTGTCCAGTTCTTCGACAACCTGACGTGGTGTAAGCGAATTATTCAAAAAAACCTCCGGAATGAAAACAGCAGTCAGGGGTCAGGAGCCAGGAGTCCGGGTAAACGCGCGTGGGCTTCTCCGTCTTATTCTGGCTTCCGGCACCTTGTCTGCTGTCTCCTGTTATTACAATTCTTCTATTGTGATTTCCTTATTCGTGTAGATGCAGATATCGCCGGCTATCCGTAAGGCCTCTTCCACGATAGCCCGCGCGTCGAGCGATGTGTGCTTCATGAGCGCCTGCGCGGCTGCGAGGGCGTAGGGGCCGCCGGAGCCTATTGCCAGAATGCCTTGCTCCGGCTCGATCACGTCACCGTTCCCGGAGAGGATAAAGGATCGTTCATTGTCGGCAACGATCATCAGGGCTTCCAGCCTCCGGAGCACTCTGTCCGTTCTCCAGTCCTTGGCCAGTTCCACAGCTGCGCGTGTCAGATTACCGTGGTACTGCTCGAGTTTGGCCTCGAATTTCTCGAAGAGCGTGAATGCGTCGGCCGTCGCACCCGCGAATCCGGCAATGACCTTGTCATTGAACATCTTTCGTACTTTTTTCGCGTTGTGCTTCATTACTGTCGTGCCGACCGTAACTTGACCGTCGCCTGCGATCGCCGACTTGCCATTCCGTCTCACGGACAGGATCGTTGTTCCGTGCAAGGGGGTTATTTCTCCCATGATGCCTCCTGTAAAAAATAATGATGGACGATGGACGACCGCTCGCTCAGCTCACGAGAAAGATGGACGCAGTCAATTGCGACTTTTCGTCCCTCGTCCGTCGTCCCTCGGTTCCAGTGCAACGTCCCTCGTCTATCTTCCCTCGCCCCTCCGCCTCCTCGCCCTTGGATGGGCCTTATCATAGGTTTCCATGAGCGAGTCGAGATTGAGGTGAGTATACCGCTGCGTCGTCGAGAGGCTCGCGTGTCCGAGAAGCTCCTGGATTGCCCGCAGATCAGCTCCGGATTCGAGCAAGTGAGTCGCGAAGCTGTGACGCAGTGTATGCGGGCTGGCTTTCTGGGCCAGGCCGAGTGATTTTCTATAATTTTCTAAAATACGCTGAACCGTGCGCGCTGTCAAGCGTTTTCCCGACGGACCCGTAAAGACTGCGGCAGGATCCACGCTGTTTCTTCTGCTGCTGAGGTATGCATCGACCACATCAAGCGCCTTCTGCCCGATAGGCACGACCCGCTCTTTGCGTCCCTTTCCCCTGATACGGACGAGCCGGTCATGCCGATCGATGTCTTCGCGGTTCATGCCGGTGAGTTCACTCGCCCGGATGCCGGTTGAGTAGAGCGTTTCAAGGACCGCCCGATCCCGGAAAATCGTATCGCCGCCGTCGTGCCTCGTTGTGCCCGGCGCTTCCATGAGTCGCTGTGCGTCGTCTGCGGTCAGCACCGCGGGGAGTCTTTTTTCCCGTCGGGGTGTGCTCACAAGTCGTGCGGGATTGCCGGCAAGGATCCCCTCACGGTTCAGATATTTGAAAAAAGACCTGATTGCGGACAGCTTACGCGCGATCGAGGATTTCTTCGTTCCTTTTTTCATGAAAAGAGCGATGAACTGGCGGAGCGTCTGGTGGTCGACCGCTCCGGCGTCCTTGCCGTCGAGGAAATCGGCGAACTGTTCCAGGTCCGAAAGATAGCTTCTCTCGGTATGGAAAGAAACATTTTTTTCGCTCTTGAGGTAATGAATGAAATTGAAGATGTACTTCCTCATGCGGGTACTTTATCGTAAGAAGCGGGAATTTGCAAGGGTTTCCCCATCGTTGTGGGGATTAGGGAATAGGCTGTACGAAACAATTTGCGACGACGGGTGATTTCCTGCGTTCGTGATCAGACTTTCGCGGTCTGGTCCTCGGCTATCGACTCCTGTTCCTCAATCTTCGGCTCTTCCTTGTAGTCGCATTCTTTCTTCATGCAGACGATGGATACACCGGTTTTCTTGGAATACTTTTCCACGAGGAAGGGAGCGCCGCACTTCGGACAGGGGCGGGGAAGGGGTTTGTTCCAGATGGCGAATTTGCAGTCGGGGTAGTTGGCGCAGGAATAGAACATTTTCCCGAAGCGTGAGCGCCGCTCAACAAGCTTCCCGCCGTCTTCAGGGCAGAGAACGCCGGTAGACATGCCTTGCGTATACTTGCACTCCGGGTAGCGTGAACAGGCGAGAAATTTTCCGAACCTGCCCCGCTTGATCATCATGGCGGAGCCGCACTTGGGACATTTCTCGTCAGTCGTTTCTTCGGGCGCGGCCTCCACAACACCATTCTCGTTGCGCACAAAGGGTTTGGTGGTTTTGCAGTCGGGATACCCGCTGCAGGCGAGGAACTGGCCGTTCCTGCCCCACTTGACCACCATGGGTTTGCCGCATTTTTCACAGGTGATGTCCGTAGGCACCTGCTCGGCCTTGAAGTCTTTCATCTCGGCCTGGGCTTTTTCGAGGCTTTCGCTAAATGGCTTGTAAAAGACTCTTACCGCTTCTACCCACGGCAGCTGGCCTTCTTCTATTTTATCGAGGTCCTCCTCCATTTTGGCAGTAAAGGCCACGTCCATGACCACCGGGAAATGGCTGACGAGGAGATCGCTCACGAGGACCCCCAGTTCGGTAGGACGAAACTTATTTTCCACCTTGTTAACGTAGTCGCGTTCCTGGATGGTAGAAATAATCGCCGCGTAGGTGCTCGGCCTGCCGATGCCCTTTTCTTCGAGGGTTTTTACGAGCAATGCTTCAGAAAATCTCGGCGGCGGCTGGGTGAAGTGCTGTTTGGGGTCGAGCTTGACGAGAGAGAGCGTTTCTCCTTCGTTCAGGGGCGGCAAAACAGCTTCTCCGTTCTCTTCCTCCGACGGCGCCTGGTCCTCGGACTTTTCTTCCATATAGACCGCCATAAAACCCGGGAATTTTACGATAGACCCGGTGGCCCGAAACGTGTAATCGCCTGCTTTAACATCGACCGAGGTCTGGTCGATGATTGCGGGGTTCATCTGGCTTGCCACGAAGCGGTTCCAGATGAGCTTATAGAGTTTATACTGGTCCGGTTCGAGATACTGTTTGATCGCATCGGGTTCGCGCAATACCGACGTCGGCCGGACGGCCTCATGGGCTTCCTGGGCGGACTTGGCGCTGGCGTATACAGGTGGTTTTTCCGGCAGATACTCCTTGCCGTATTTATTCGAGATGAACTCCCGGGCCTCGTCCTGGGCTTCTTTGCCCACACGGGTCGAATCGGTCCTCATGTAGGTGATGAGACCGACGGTCCCTTCCTTGCCGATATCGACTCCTTCGTAGAGGGATTGAGCAATGCCCATGGTCCTCTTGGACGTGAAGCCGAGCTTACGGCCGCCCTCTTGTTGCAGCTTGCTTGTCGTGAAGGGCGGCACGGGGTTGCGCCGCCGTTCTTTTTTATCAATTTTAGAAACACTATAAGTTGCGCCCTGGAGGTCAACAAGGATCTTTTGCACTTCTTCGTTGTTCTTGACCCTGAGCTTCTCTTCGTCTTTTTTTAGAAGCTTAGCCTCGAACTGCGGCGGCAGTTTCCCTTCGAGCAGGGCAGTGAGCGACCAGAACTCTTCCGGCACGAAGGCCTTGATCTCTTCTTCCCGCTCGCAGATCAGCCGAAGGGCCACGGACTGGACCCGGCCTGCCGAAAGCCCGCGCCGCACTTTTTTCCAGAGAATGGGGCTTATCTGATAGCCCACGAGACGGTCGAGAACGCGCCGCGCCTGCTGGGCATCTACTTTGTTTATATCGATCTTTCCGGGATGCTCTATGGCGAGGAGAATTGCTTTCTTGGTTATTTCATTGAAGAGGACGCGGTATACTTCGGTGGTCTTGGCGCTCCCTGAAAGGACCTCGGCGACGTGGTAGGCGATGGCCTCGCCCTCGCGGTCCGGGTCCGTTGCGAGCAGGATGCGGTCTGCCTTTTTTGCGGCGGCCTTGAGCTCTTTCACGACCGGGCCCTTGCCCTTGATCTGGATGTAGCTTGGCTCGAAGTCTTTTTCGATGTCTACGCCGAGTTTGCTCTTGGGCAGGTCCATGACGTGACCCACCGAGGCCTTGACCGTATAGTCCTTGCCGAGATATTTGGCGATGGTCTTTGCCTTTGCAGGCGACTCAACTATGACGAGTGATTTCATTCTGATAAACCTTAAAACTTTTTTTCAACCAAGAGCGCACCCTCAGAATTAAGAAGGAGCCCTCCGGCCAATCATGGTATTCACATTCTCCGCGGAGATGTGCATCTTAATTCCAGGCTGTCGTCCTTATCTGGCGAATAACGGCCTTGTCGGTCGCAACGCGTTCATGATGAGGAACAAAGAGCGTAAAAGCTATCAGTGCTTTTATATGGTCCAACTCTAGCCGTTCTGCATATGCCGTCATGGCCCGTTCCAGCAGTTCCTCACGCTGGTCTTCCGATATGATTCCGAGGTGTGTGAGTTTTGTAACAAACCCGAAGGCGTCGATGGTGAAGCGCCCGCGTTCTTCCCGGGTCATCGCCCGCAAACCGGACCGTGCCGGCATTGCTGCCGGAGTGAACAACTCTTCAGACTGTTTTTGCACGAGGGTCTGCATGAGCGTCAACGCTGCGTCCGCTTCATGCAGCCGATACCCGTCGTTCAGCAGGGCCTGCATGATCTTCCCTTCTTCATCGAAAAGTTCCTGTTTGTTCTGTACCTGGTCTGCAATAAGCGAGAACAAGTGCATCATCCGTTCGTCCAAACTACACTCCTGTTTCTGCCGCACTGATACACCGCCGAAAGGGACTCCTGAAAAAAGAAACATGCCGCTTTCGTTGCAGGGGGTGACTATGCGGTAGAGCTTTTTATTCGACCCGTATAAAATACTTCCCTGGAAGCTGTTTTGCAAGCCCTTTTAATTCGAGGTTGATCAGGACCCCGCTCAGCCTTCCCGCTGAGACACGACTTTCGCTCATGATCATATCGATATGTTTCGCTTCATACGTAACACACCGGAACACGGTTTCTTCTTCCTGCGTGAGCGCCGGCAGGGGACGTCGACCCGGTCCCGCTGCGCCGGGTCTGCGTTTGACGCCGAGTCCGGCCAGAATGTCCTCCGCGCCTTCCACGAGGATCGCGCCTTCTTTGATGAGGCTGTTCGAGCCCCGGCTGGTCGGCGCGCCGATGTTCCCCGGTACGGCGAACAGTTGTCGGCCCTGTTCGAGAGTATAGCGCGACGTGATCAGCGAGCCGCTGTCTTCTGATGCTTCGATGATCACGGTCCCGCGCGCGAGACCGCTGATGATCCGGTTACGGGCCGGGAAATAGCCGGCTTCCGGTTTGGTGCCGAAGGCATTTTCCGTCACAACCGCGCCCGAACGGCTGATCCGGTCCATCAGGTCCCTGTTCTCCGGCGGATACACCACATCGATGCCGCATCCGAGCACTGCGATGGTCCTGCCCTGCGCGGCAAGCGCCCCGCGATGGGCCTGGGTGTCGATACCTCGCGCCATGCCGCTCACGATGGTAACGCCGGACGATGAAAGTTCCGATGAAATCCTGCTTGTTACGGTCGTCCCGTAGTGCGTCGGCTTCCGCGTGCCGACGATTGCCACGGCATTTTCGTCTTCAGGTCTCAGCGTACCTTTTACATAAAGGTAGAGCGGAGGGTCGGGAGTATCTCGAAGGCAAGCCGGGTAAACAGGGCTGTCAAGGGTAATGATGGCAACGCCCGCATCCGAGGCTTTTTTCAGTTCTTCTGCGGCCTGTTCGCGCCAGGAGAAGGAACAAAGCGAGTCAACGACCTTGCGGGGTAAACCTTCGACGGATTGCAGATCATCGCGGCCTGCACCGAGTGCACGCTCGGGAGAGCCGAAGCGTTCGACGAGTCTTCTGAAAGTCGTTCTGCCCACGCCGGGGATGCTGCTCAGTCCTACCCAATACAGAACTGGATCAGGTGTGTTTTGCATCAGACCGTCCGTCGCTCCGCGTGCGGCTTTCGTACTTAGGGTCGAAATTATACAGACTCGCAGGAGATAGTCAAGTTTTTTTTGCAGTCCTGTCCCAAGTGTGCTATTTTACAGTCATGGTTTTCGCCGTGATTACAACAGAGTGCGACGGTGACGATCGAATGCAAAAAGGAAGTCAACATGGGGCAGATCATCAGGGTGGTTCTCTTTGATTTCGGCGGGGTCATCGCAGAAGAAGGATTTTTCAAAGGGCTGCAGGCCATCGGAAAACAAAACGGGCTTGATCCGAAATCTTTTTTTACTGTTGTTGATTCTCTCATCTATGAGACGGGATATCTTATCGGCACAGCTGATGAAGCCGAGTTCTGGAACGCCGTCAGGAGCAGGACCGGCATAACGGGCGACGATGAATCGCTGAAACAGGAAATTCTTCGCAGATTTGTGATCAGGCCTGATATGTTGTCCGATGTTGACACGCTGCGGAAACGCGGTGTGAGAGTCGCAATGCTGAGCGACCAGACCAACTGGCTCGATGAAATCAATGAAAGGACGCTGCTGTTTCGGCATTTCGACCGGGTCTTTAATTCCTACCATATCCACAAGAGCAAGCGCGATGGGTCGGTCTTCGTAGATGTCTGTTCAGCGCTCGGCACCCGACCTGAACAAACACTCTTTGTCGATGACAATATCAACCATATTGTCCGCGCTCGGCGTCAGGGGTTGCAGACGATCCATTTCGTCACGAGGGATGACTTTAAAAAACAGTTGCAGGATTATCTGTAACCAAAGAGGGACGAAGAGGGCCGGATTGTTGACAGGGGAAAGCTATGAAGGTAATCGCATTTAACGGAAGCCCGAGAAGGGAAGGTAACACGGAAATTCTTCTCGCCGAGGCGATCAGGGGAGTGAAGGACCACGGCGGCGAGGTGACGACATACAATCTCGATGCGCTTGATCTCCGGGCGTGCCTGAACTGTGGGAAATGCGACGATGCAGGGCTTTGTGTGGTCAAAGACGATATGCAGACGCTTCACCGGGAAATCCGGAGCGCGGACAGGATCGTTGTTGCTTCTCCCATCTTTTTTTTCAGCATAAGCGCCCAGACCAAAATTATGATAGACCGATGCCAGGCTTTTTGGGCTGAGAAATACGTGCATAAAAAACCTGTCCCTGCGGGTGCCTTCGGACGCAAGGGGTTGCTGCTGCTGGTCGGAGGTATGAAGCAAAACGAGAGGAATGTCGGCTTTCAATGTGCAGAGGCGACGGTGCGGGCTTTTTTCAGGACCGTTAACGTCCAGGAGCACGTCACCCTGGCGTTTGATGCCGTTGATAAGAAAGGGGCAATCAGAGACCATCCAACAGCATTGCACGAGGCATACGAGGCAGGGAAAACACTTGTTGTCTCAACTTCTAAATAAATGCGGAGCATTAATGACGATTGCTTTAGCAATTGGTGTGGAAATGTGAGTGTCTCTTCCGAAATGCTGGTTTGACAATCAATTGGAGTTTAGAGTCCTAGCGCTTTGCGCGCCAATTCCACGAGTCCGAACACCTTAAGGTCAACGAGGGTATTTTTTTTCTGGGCTTCCCTGAGGAAATCCTGAGCCTCCCGGAGCGGGACCTCGATGACCTCGATGATCTCATTGTCATCGCCGCCGCTTTTACCTACCTGCTCCAGCTCCGTGCAGAGATAAGCCCGGAGGGCCTCAGTGGAGGCCCCCGTCGATATGGGGCCTTCGGCGAGGAATTCGAGCTTTCCTGCCGACCATCCTGTTTCTTCAATTAGTTCACGTTTGGCTGCGACTTCCATGGATTCGTTTGACTCGACAAGCCCGGCGGGGAGTTCGATGACGTCCCGACCGACCGGAGGCCGAAACTGCTTTTCGAAGACGACGTTGCCGGACGGTGTGACCGCGACCATCACCACGATGCCGCCGACCCCCACACGCTCGAGCGCTTCCCAGGTGCGAACGATGCCGTGCGCATCGCGGTAGGTGATTTCCACGGCGCTCATGAACTTGCCCGTCCAGACGATTTTTTTGCTGAGGATTTCCATGGTTAACTAGCTGAGTCGGTAGCCAGGACCCAGCACTAAGATTGCATTAATTAGATTTTGATTATCGTTTGATCTGGCTTCTGTCTTCTGGCTCCTGAATTCTGAAGAATCACAGCCACTTCTTCAGATCCAGGGTCAGGGCCGCAGGAATGATTGTGTCGACTTCGCGGATCCGCTTGCGGCCTGCCTTCTGGAACATGGCTTTTTGCATTGCCTTTTCTTCATTATAATGGTCGAAGATGGGAAAATCCGCTTCCGGGATGTCTTTGGTAAAATAACCGCACCCTTCGAGCCTGACCGCGCGACGCGGGCCGCGAATAGTCGGTCCGAATATACGGCAGATGTGCGGCCGCTGATTGTAGATCAGGCATGCGCCGTTGTCGTCCAGGGCCGGGCACTGCATTTTGGCTGACCGGCGTGATATAGAGTCGATGGCGGGCAGCGACTTGAGCAGCGGATCTTTCCGTGAAAAGGCTTTCTTCTTCTCCAGGATGTCGAGTTGTTCATTGGCCTTTGCGATCACTTTGTTTCGAATATCCAAGGGGACCTCTTTCAACGCTGCCCGAAGATGGATGGCATCGAGGAGCGTGATGTCGAAGAATCCTACGGAACAGCATTCGTTGCAACCACGTTTGCAGCCCACACCGTGCTTGTTAGTTGCCTCGCGGAACTTGTCGCTGGATTTTTCAAGGAACTTAGCATATTTTTTTACAATTCGATGCATTCGGATGACGCCTTCCTGAGAACAGTAGTTAAAAAAAACAGTAGAAGATTATACGGACTTGGGGGGCTATTTGTCAATAAGAAGCGTCGCCGAAATGATCTTTGGATGCAATTCTTTCATATAGCAGGAAGGCGAGGCTGCCGGTTTCGAAATGCCGGAGGAAATGACCGGTACAAAGCGCGAAAGCATTGTCTCAATCTCCCCGGTATACCGGTCTTCAAGGACAGGACTCTCTTATAAAAAAGGGGGCCATGGAGAGCCCCCTACTCTGATAACCGATTGCGGCACAGCGTTCGAGCTTAATTCTCCGGCGGCCCCGCCTGGCCTCCGGGCACGTTGCCTCTCCCTTGTTGGCCGGCCATTGGACCTCTCCCTCTGTTTCTGGCGTTGGCTATCATGCGTTGTATCTCATGTCTAAATGCCTGCTGGAAGAGAAAGTAACGCGCTTGCTGCTCTACTGTCAGGATGTCCTGCAGACCTCTCCACTCCCGCTCTCGGAGTTCTTGCATGGCATGCTGATTGTTCTCCAGTTTATCGAGGAGGGATTTGATCTTTGCCTCGTCGGGCTTCGGGGATTTCAGAGTAATACGCAGTTCCCGCATGCTCATCATTTGCGCCTGGTTGATACTGGTGCGCTGCTCATCAATTGAGCTTATGAGGGACGCCAGTTTTGCGCTTGTTGTGGTGTCGAGCTTTAGTTGTTCCGTAAGCCGCCAGATTCTGACGGTCTCAATTTTTTTCCTGATCTGTTCTCGTTTCTCCTCCGACAAAACGTTGCCGCGGCCGGGCTGGTTTTCAAGCCCCATCACGTCGTCATACTGTCCTGCGGGGCGGCCTTGCTGGGCGAATGCGGCAGACGCTGCCGCACCGATGGCTAACGTTGTTATCAGCACTCTAGCGATTATGAATGCCCTCATCATGATCCCTCCTGTCCCCATTGATCGAGCATTGTAGAAAGCCGTTCCGCTTCTTTTGTGTTTAAATCGGCAAGTTCTTCGTAGATGTCCGTATCCGTAGTATTCACCATAACAGGCGCAGCCGAAGTCTCACGGGCGATCGAAGCCAACTCGCTTCCTGCCCAGGCTGAAACAGTATCGAGCTGGTCGCGGTCGAGGTCGCTCAGAGGCACTGAATCGGAAACCATGATCTCAGGAGCAGGCTCATAGCCCTGCGATGCAGGTCCTTTCTGCGGCGTTTGAACGGCAAACCACGAGATTACCAATGCCAGTCCGACCGTACTTGCGGCTATTACCCAGCGGGGCAGGATGAGCCGGTCCGTAAGCCATGAAAGCTCAAAAGACCATTTCCTTTTCTTTTGCGCCTGAACAGCACGGAATACGCGGCCCGGCATTTCGTCCCAGTACCTTTCGCCGGGATCAGGCACTGAATCCTCATGCATCATGTGAAGAAGAGCCAGGTCTGCCCGGCAATCTTCGCATGATTCCAGGTGTTTCCTGACCCTTTCCTGCTTGTATTGGTCGAGCCCCTGTTCCCGATAAGCGGGGATCAATTCTTTTATGTTTTTATCATTGCACATGCTGGTTCTTTGCAGGGGGCCGGCCACATTACCTATCAGGCCTGAAACGACCCTGCAACTCCGTTATTTGTCGTCTTGCTTCTGCTTCCCGTCGCCTGATTCCTGGCCGTAGTTCTTTTCCGCCATGATCGCTTTCAGTTTCTGCACTGCATGATGAAAGTTCGCTTTTGCGGTGCCTACGGAGCATTTCATGATCCCGGCGATCTCCTCGAATTTCTTTTCACTCTGTACCCTGAGCATCAGCGTGATGCGCTGTTTTTCCGGCAGCCTCGCAAGCGCTTGCCGCAGCAGCTGCCTGTTTTCGTTGATGATCATGATTTCGAGCGTCCGCGGGTTCCTCTTGATGATGACGTCGTCGATGGGGACCTGCTCGATCCGGGCGCGGTCGCGGTAGACGTTCTTAGCAAGGTTGATCGCGATCTGGTAGAGCCAGGTTTTGAACGTCGCTCTGCGCTCAAAGGACTTCAAACCAATGAATGCCTTGACAAAGGCCTTTTGCAGGAGGTCCGAAGCGTCTTCATGGTTTCCTACCATTCGGTAGAGCATTGCGTAGAGCGGTTTCTGGTATTTTCTGACCAGATCGTCGAATGCTTCACGCTCGCCGGCTTCGGTTCTGTTGATCAGATCGAGGTCTTCGTCCATACACGCGCCGTATGCTGATTAGTGAGACACCAGGCACGGGAAAAGGTTGAATAGAAAGCTTTTATTCTTAAGAATCGTGCTGCACCCATGTGCGCCAGAAATCGTAAAAAAACATTTTATTTGTACTTATTTGCAGTTCTTTCTTCCAAAGGTTATTTTGCCGATTTTGCCGGCACTGTTTCATCTTCTTTTACGCTGCGATAGGGGCTAACACGGTTCCTTCCCGTTCGTTTGGCATGATACAGTGCATCATCGGCCATGGTCACCAGGTCGGCCCTGTTCGTCGTATCCGACGGAAACGTGCTGACGCCGATGCTGACGGTGACCCGCAACTCTCCGTCAGGCACGCGCGTTACGAGGGTTTTCTCCAAAATACTCCTGATTCGCTCTCCCATTTGCTCGGCGCCTTTGCTGTCAGTGTCCACCATGCCTACGGCGAATTCTTCGCCGCCGTAGCGCGCCACAAAGTCGGAGCCGCGCGCAGTTTCTTTCAGCACCTTTGAAACGGTCTTGATCGCAACGTCGCCCACGGGGTGGCCATACTTGTCGTTGACATTCTTGAATTTGTCAATGTCCATCAGCAGGATGGAAAAGGGGCGCGGTTCGCGATCGAGGCGCTTGTATTCTTCTGCGAGTTTTTCCATGAAGGTGCGGTGGTTCAGGAGACCGGTCAAACCGTCGGTCCTGGCCAAGTCGCAGATATTCCGGTGCAGCATACTGTTGTCCACAACCATGGATACCTGGTTCAAAAGGGTGTCCAGAAAATTGCGGTGGTACTCGGTAAAGGTGTTCGTGCGGATGGAGGCGAGGAACGCCGCTCCGATGAACTTGTCGCGGGCGACCAGCGGCCTTCCGAAGAGCGATTTGATGGGCTGCTGGAGTTCCTTAACGGGGAAAAGGCCGATCTCCCTGCCCCGATCACCGAGGTCGGGGTCGTGGTGGACATAAACACGGCGGTCGCGCCACTGGTTCATCATATGGGTGAGGATGGCGCTTTGATCGAGTGGAAACCGGCTGTTAGTGAACTTGGTGTCATAGCCCCTGATGGCCGTGATCACCGCTTCTTTTGTCTGTTCATCATAGAGCAGGAAGGCGCAAAAATCGTACGGTACCACGGACCTGATCTGCGTCATCAGCTTTTCCAGAACCTCGCTGATCTCAAGGCTGCTGCTCAGTACCGAACTCATATCATGGAGCGCGGCAAAGTTTTTCGCGCGAATGTCCATCTCAACCGATATTCTGATCTTTTCTATGATCTGGCTGAAGAAGGGGATGAACCGCGTCAACGTCTCCTGGATTTCCCCAGGAAAAGCATCCTGTTCAAGGCTGTCGACAACAAGGACGCCAAGAACCTGGTCGCCCTGCACTATCGGAACCGCGAGAAATGACTTGATCGGGATATCGCGCGTGTAGTATCTAAGACTGTTTACGGGAACAACCAGGAAGGGCAGGTATTGCGGCTGCTTTTGGGCGGCACAGATACCGACAAGACCCTGGTCCCGGGTAAATTGAAGCGGTGCCGTGGCCACATCGCGGCTCTGGCTCCGGATGCCCCGCAGCGCGTAAACTCCCTCAAGGCGGTCATCGAGAAAGAGCGCATAGGTGTGGGCAGGCACCAGATCGGAGATCATGTCGATGAGAGAGCTGAAGGCGCCTTCCCGTTCCCGCGCCGCACTGACGTAGGTTGCCTGCCGTTTTTTCTCGGTCAGTGCCTCAACATTTGTCCCGCCCGCGAGCGGATCCACGGCATCGGCGTCGGAAATCAACTTTGCATAATTGTCTTTGGCTGTTTTGGCCTCGCCCCTGATCACACGGGTGATATGGGAAGTAATGAACGTAACGCCCGCAAGCGAAACACCAAAGCCTCCAAAGGAATACCAGCGGTTTGCATTGTTCTGGCCCGAGATGATGATATTGAGCGCTTCGATGGTCAGGATGAGCCCGACCACGGGGTATGCCCAGTTGAGGCGTTGGAATGCGGCAATCGACGTAAGGAGAAAGTAGAGCGGAAAGATCGGGGACTGCATACCTCCGGTCAGCTGGATGAGAAAATTGAGTCCGATGATTGCAAGCAGGGTAAAGGAAAAACCATCGTCTCGGTCTTTGGTGAAAAGCGTCAGATAGGAAATGGTGAAAACGAGGAAAAGGAATCCGGCGAGCCAGCCTACCAGCAGGTAGCCTGCGTAGCCCGGTTTGAGAAACAATCCCAGTCCGGCGACGATGCAGTAGAGGACCAGGCCGGGGAGAACGATTTTCCTCACACTTTTCTTCTCCTGTTCATCTCTTCTTCGAAATATTTCCGGTACAGAACGTCCCATTCACGGCTGCCTTCGGGAACTTTGCGGGACAACGACTGGATGGTGCGGCGGGCGGCCTCGTCGGCCTCATCTTCGTACTTCAACTCGTCGCTGATGGTCCGCTTGATCTCGCGAAGGAGCTTTGCCTCCGGCTGGAGCACATCAACGCTTCTGTCCCGAACCAGTTTGTCCAGGATCAGGTGCGAGAGGTGGGATATTCTGTCTTCGCTTAACCTCACAGGACCATCCCCCGTTCTTTCGCGAGCTTCTGCTTCGTCAGTTCGAACACCTTGCGGTAGTCCATATTTTCTTTTTTTATCTCCGCCTCGTGCGCGGCGAGGAGCTTTTCAACGTCTGCGTTGAGTTTATCCTCTTCCAGCATGTTTGCGGTGATCACGTCAACGATCTTCGCTGCGATCTCGGCCTTCGGAACATCGTACTCGGCCAAACCTTTGCTCTCCGCGTTTACAGCGATCGCATCAGCGATATGCTTGATCATTTCTTTGGGCAGACGCATTGAATTACCTCTGGAGCATTATAACAGAAACGGGATAAAAAATGAAAGAAAAGTGGGGAATGGCGAAGGTAGGTGCAGGGGAAGCATCTGAGAACCCGGATGCTTCGCCGCATGGAGTGGGACTTTTTTTATGCTTTTCCCGGGGATGCAAAGAATCCAGGAGCGTGATGGCAAAGAATCATGTACAGCGTTCTTAATTGCGGCATGAACGAACTGTTCTTCGACGAAACAGAGAAAGAATAGTTTTGGGCCAGATTCTTCATTTCAAAGGGCAGGTATCAGATCGTGTAATGTGGTTTATTAATCCGTTTTGATCTTCCTCTGAAAAAGGAGGATGGTTCCGGCTTTTCAAAACTTATATTTTCAGAACCGAGCCGCGGACCTTTCGGAAATCGGCCCAGATGTCCACGATCCCGAGAGCAATGGCGAATACGATGGACGGCATGGCCAAAACGAGGGCGAGGAGCAATCCTCGCATGAACGGCCTGATACGCATTTTTTTGAGATAAAATTCCACGGTGGCTGCGCCTTGCGCCAGATAGACGACAGCGAAGAGAATGGCGAGGTTCCAGCCGATGAGCCGTGACGTTTCATTCGGGACGACGAGGAGAGCGAGTGCGACGATCAAGCCCCACACCCACGCATCGGGTGCGTGCCACAAAGCGAGAGACGGTTGGCCTGCGAACGGGGACGAAACCTCTTTCTTTAAAATGACTGTTCGGCTGATGCCGTAGCACGTTGCCGCTTGCATAACGGAAGTTGCGATCGTGACAGCGGGAATGAGCCTCACGAGATAGTGGACGAAGGTGTCCGTTACCGAAGTGACCATGGCCGCCATTTCGTTTAGCCCCATCTTGGTATAAACCGCTGCCGCTTCTGTAATGCTTGCCCGAAGATACTCTTCAATGGCGCCGATCGGGCTTTTGCCTGCACGAGCGAAGTAGAAGGCGGCTAATATGCCGATGACCGCTATGGGCAGAAGACCCCCCAGGAGCGAGACCTGTTCCGGCTTCATCTGCTTGCGTATCCCTTCGGAAATTCCGACGGCCATCAAGCCGAATGTGGCCAGGAGTAGAGCCGCTGCCTGCCATCCGCCGATGGCCGCGATCAGGGCCGCGGAAGTTCCGAGGGCTACGAGCCCCTCCTTCCTGCCGCTGCGGAGGGATACCAGAATGAGCGGTATTGGCGTTAACAGTGCGAGTATTTGCCCAATGACAGGAACGATAAAGCCTGCGGCATAGAGTCCCACGGTCTGAATCGCGGCGACGAATGTAGATCGGTAATTCATGGACATCTCCTGATAATAAAAGAAACGGTTTGCCTCGGATGAACACTGACAGCGAGGTCTCAAACGGCGAATTATTCTTCTCTTTCAACAGGGCGGATCCGTAAATATCCGTGACCGGGGTAAATCCCGCGCTCCGGCTCCTGCCGGGGGTAATGCGTCGTAAACCGCGCCCTGCACTCGTTTATGGCCGCGTTTTCGCAGCCTGGTGTTGCCAATTCGCGGCCACAGGCAAGAACAGGCTACGCTATTGCACTCGTAAACGCTTGGTGCAGGCGGGAGGTCGCGTTATCAGAGGGAGCCTCCAACTCCTGCCGAGGGGGCTCCACTCGCTTTTCGTCGTTATCTTCAGTGAAGAAGGCATTGCATCAAACGCATCGGAGACTAAACCAAAGAAAAGGGGAAATCCAGGGTTACGGCAAGTAACCGCTGGGTTTCCCCTGTAATGACGGACGGTGTGGGCTGCGCCGACGAGGTGTCTATTTCTCGCCTGCGAAAGGTATCAACGCGATATTCCTGCAGCGCTGCACCGCTACAGTCACCTCTCTCTGGTGCCGTGCGCAGTTACCCGATATCCGGCGCGGAAGGATCTTGCCACGTTCGGTGATGAAGAACCGGAGCGTCTTTACGTCTTTGTAATCGACAAAGGGGGACTTGTCCACGCAGAACCGGCAGACTTTTTTCCGGACCTGGAAGCGTCTCCTCTTGTCGCCGCCTCCACCCCGGGAATCCCTGCTGTCTCCCCTGTCTTTGCCTCTGTTATCGGATGGTCTCGATGGACCTGATGGTCTTGAATGAAACTCTGCCATAGTAATGTGCTCCTCTTGGAATTAGTGTCCGTAATAACTGACCATGAATCCGGTCTTAAAAAGGGATCTCCCCTTCATCCACCGGGGATTCGGGGGCAGGTTCGGGATGGCTGTCGCCGCCCACCCCCCTGCCGGCCGACGAGCGCTTGGGCATGAAGTTCACAGATTGGGCAACGACCTCCAACTTGTTCCTCTTCTGCCCCTCCTCGGTCTCCCATCGCCGCTGCTGAAGCCTGCCGTCGATCAGGACGGAATCGCCTTTATTGATGTATTGGCCGCAGGACTCCGCCTGTTTCCCGAACACGACGATATCGATGTAGCTTACTTCTTCCTTGGTCTCATCACCCTGCTTGTACTTGCGGTTCACGGCGATAGCGAAGCTTGCCACGGCAATGCCATTCGGGGTGTAGCGGACCTCGGGATCGCGGGTGAGATTGCCCAGCAGGATAACTTTATTGAAGCTCGTCATGGTGCTCCCTCGATTTCCCCGCGCTCTTCCTCGCTTCGTTCAGGAGCGGGGGAGTCGGACTGTTCGTCCTGCGGTAGAACGGCTAAGCCGTTGTGGCCGGACCGCTTTCGGCGGCCTTCGCTGCGTCCTTCTTTTTTGGCTTTGGCGGCGCTTTGACGCGCAGTTCTTTCTCAAGCTTGACCGTCAGAAACTTGATTACTGAGTCCGTCAGCTTGTAGGTGCGCTCGAGTTCCGCAACGGCAGCAGGGGCTGCCTTGAACTGGAAGAAGGCATAGTGGCCGCGCTTTTGCTTCTTGATCTCGTAGGCCAGCTTCTTCTTGCCCCAGTCCTCGAACTTCGTCATCTCGCCGCCCTGCTTAGCGACGACATCCTGCATCTTCTTGATGACGTTTGCGGTCTCTTCGTCGGAAAGATTGGCATTAATGATGAAGATAGATTCGTAAATCGGCATGTGCTTTCCCTCCTTATGGGTTATAGCCCTCCCACGGTAAAGTCCCTCTCCCTTTTTCCTTCTCCCTCCAGGGGAGAGGGGCACAGGGGTGAGGGGAGTTTATATTGGGGAGAGCAAGGAGTATCCCGCAGTCGTGCGTCCAAACGGGAATCGACCTTACTCTTTTTTGGAAATTGAACACTATCACAGGCGAGCTGAAAAATCAAGCCTTTTCTCTTACTTTTACGACTCGTTGCATGCCTATGACACCATGGCACAAGTATTTTTTATTGACAAAATATGGATACTGTTTTATTATCAATTTTACTTTTTAAATTGAGTGGTTAGAAGACTGATTTCTTTGAAAAAGAAAGGGTTAACGATGCCTGAGCAGTTCGGCAGGATCAAGAGACTGCCGCCCTATGTTTTCGCGATTGTGAACAGCATGAAGATCGAGGCGCGCAGGCGCGGCGAAGACATCATCGATCTCGGCATGGGCAATCCTGATCAGGGCACGCCCCAGCACATCGTCGACAAACTCATCGAGGCCGCGCAAAACCCCAAAAACCACCGTTACTCCGCGTCCAAGGGCATAACTAAACTCCGTACCGCCGTCTGCGGCTGGTACAAACGCCGCTACGATGTCGATCTTGACCCAGAGTCAGAGGCGGTCGCGACGATCGGGTCCAAGGAAGGGCTTTCCCATCTTGCTCTTGCCACCGTCGAACCCGGTGACGTGGTGCTGACGACAGCACCGGCTTATCCCATCCATCCTTATGCCGTCATCATCGCAGGCGGCGAGGTTCGGTCCATTCCTCTCAGGAGGGACGGCGACTTCTTCGTCGACATGGAGGAGGCCTACAAGAACACCTGGCCCCGGCCCAAGATGTTGATCCTCAACTTCCCGAACAACCCGACTACGGCCGTCGTGGATGTGACGTTTTTTCAGAAGATCTCCGATTTTGCGCGGGAGAACGACATCATTGTGGTCCACGATTTGGCATATGCGGACCTGAATTTCGACGGATACAAGGCCCCAAGCTTCCTTCAGGCAACGGGCGCAAAGGACGTCGGCGTGGAGTTTTACAGCCTCACCAAGAGTTATAATATGGCGGGCTGGCGCGTGGGATTCTGCTGTGGCAATAAAGAGGTTGTGGCCGCGCTTGTCAAGATCAAAAGTTACCTCGATTACGGCATGTTCCAGCCGATCCAGATCGCGTCGATCATCGCGCTGAACGGCCCGCAGGAATGCGTAAAGGAAATATCGGACATGTACCAGTCCCGCAGGGACGTGCTCATCGACGGTTTGAGCAAGGCGGGATGGCACATCGAGAAGCCGAAGGCCACCATGTTTGTCTGGGCTGAGATTCCTGGGCCATTCAAAAAAATGGGATCGCTCGAATTTTCGAAATTCCTGATCAAAGAAGCGGGAGTTGCGGTCTCGCCCGGGATCGGCTTCGGCGAATACGGCGATGACCATGTAAGATTCGCGCTCATCGAAAACGAACACCGGCTGCGCCAGGCGGCAAAGGGGATAAAACTGGCCCTTTCCAAATAAGTTCAGAGTTCAACGCACAAAGCCCAGGGAAAAGGCAGGTAGGAATCTTGGCCAAGAAATCCATCAACGTAGGCATCATCGGTTTCGGCACCGTCGGAACGGGCACGGCGCGCATCCTGATCGAGAACGCGGACATCATCCGTCGCAGGCTCGGCGCTCCCGTTGTCTTGAAGAAGATATCCGATCTCGACGTGAAACGTGATAGGGGTATTGCACTCAAGGGCGTTCAGCTTACGACGAATGCACAGGATATCTTTGCCGATCCCGAGATCGACGTCGTGGTGGAACTTATCGGCGGATACAAACCTGCCAAGGAGTTCATCCTTGAGGCGATCAAGAATAAAAAACATGTGGTAACGGCAAACAAGGCGCTCCTGGCCGTGCATGGCGAGGAGATCTATGCAGCGGCCGAGAAGTCCGGCGTTACGCTCGGGTTCGAAGCATCGGTCGCTGGCGGCATCCCGATCCTTGCCGCCGTCAGGAACGGCCTTGCAGCGAACCATATCAAGTCCATCTACGGCATCGTGAACGGAACGTGCAATTACATCCTGACGCTCATGACGAACGCGGGCCGGAAGTTCGAAGACGTCCTGAAAGAAGCGCAGTCAATGGGGTATGCAGAGGCAGACCCGACGTTCGACATCGAGGGCATCGATTCGGCGCACAAACTCGCGGTCCTTACCATGCTTGCCTACGGCACGCCGGTGAAGTTCGACGATATTTATACCGAGGGAATCTCGAAGATCACGCCGATCGACATCGATTTTGCGAAAGAGCTCGGTTACAAGATCAAGCTCCTGGCCATCACCAAGATGGTGAATGGGGAAGTGGAAGCGCGTGTGCATCCTACCATGCTTCCCGAGGAGTATCCTATTGCCACCGTGGACGGGGTCTTCAATGCGCTCTCCATAGTCGGCGATGCAGTGGGATCAACCATGTTCTACGGCAGGGGGGCAGGCGACATGCCTACCGGAAGCGCCGTCGTAAGCGATATCATCGATATCGGTCAGGGACATCCTTGCAGGCTGCACGAACCGCACGCCTGTTGCGGCATTCCGGGAGCGGTCGCCTCTCAAGATCCGCAAGATGGACGATATCACCTCCTGTTATTATCTGCGGTTCTCGGCCATGGACAAACCCGGCGTTCTGTCGCGGATATCGGGTGTGCTCGGCAAAAACAATATCAGCATCTCCTCGGTCATTCAGAAAGGCCGCGGGACCGCCGAAGCGGTGCCGCTCGTGATGATGAGCCATGAAGCCGTTGAGCGTGATGTGCGTAAGTCCCTTGATGAGATCAACAAGATGGACTGCGTTGCCGGTCCGACCATGGTGATCAGGGTGGAAGAGGGAACACAAGGGTAATAACGGGATGAGAGATGCATGATACAGGCATCTGGGAGTGAATCATGGCAGACGAAATAAAAATAAACAAAACAATCGATATTAAGGGCCAGGTCTGTCCCTATACGTTCGTTCGATCGAAGCTTGCACTGGAAAAAATGCCTCTCGGTGAAGTGCTGGAAATCGTCACGGACCACAAGCCCGCGTCGGAAAACGTGCCAAAGAGCATGGAGAATGAAGGCCAGAAGGTCCTGAAAGTCGAGCAGACCGCTGAAAAAGAGTGGCGCATCCTTGTCCGGAAGGACAAGGAAAAGAAAAAATAATAAAACTGCTAACCACAGATGGACACAGATCAACACAGCAAAGCGATTTGAAATTGTAAATTAGCTAGCAGTGTTCATCCGTGTGTCCCGACAAGGGACCTGTGGTTGCCAAGAGGTTTTGACATGGACTTTACTGAAGATCAAATACTGCGTTACAGCAGGCACATCCTGCTTCCGGAGGTCGGAGGCGACGGACAGGAAAAGATCCTGAACGCCAAAGTCGTGCTCGTCGGCGCCGGCGGCCTCGGCTCTCCGGTCGGGTACTATCTTGCGGCAGCAGGCGTCGGCACCATCGGCGTCATCGACAACGATCGCGTCGAAATCTCGAACCTGCAGCGGCAGATCGCACACAATACGAGCAGGATCGGCGTGCTGAAGGCCGATTCCGCGAAGGAGACCTACGAGACGCTGAACCATGATGTGAAAGTCGTCACGCACAAGGAGCGGTTGTCGTCCGCTAACATCAAGGACATCATCAAGGATTACGATATCGTGGTAGACGGGAGCGACAATTTCCCTACGCGGTACCTGGTGAATGATGCCTGCGTCATGCTCAAAAAGACGCTGATCAGCGCCGCAGTCTTCCGGTTCGAAGGGCAGCTCATGAGCATCTACCCGGGCGAAGGGCCATGCTACCGGTGCCTGTTCGAGGTCCCGCCTCCTCCGGGCATGGTCCCCTCATGCCAGGAAGCAGGCATCCTCGGTGTCGTCACCGGTGTGATCGGGACCTTGCAGGCCACCGAGGTGGTCAAAGCGATCCTCGGCATCGGCCACCCGCTCAAAGGAAAACTTCTGCTGTGGAACGCTCTCGATATGAGCTTCCGCACCGTGAAAGTGCCCCGGAACAAAGAGTGCCCCGTGTGCGGCGAGCATCCGACGATTACGGAATTGATCGATTACGAACAATTCTGTTCTATGAGCCACTGAGAAATGCGGAATGGTTGACAACGGGAAAGGCCGAGACTCTGCATTCTCGGGGGCAGCTCATGGCCTTGATCATTAAGAAATCCGACTTCCAACGCATCATCGATCATTGCACTACGGGACTTCCCGACGAAGCCTGCGGCATCCTGGCAGGGAAGGACAACAGGGTGGAAAAAATCTATTGCATGACGAATGCGAAACCCGGACCGGCCTACTACGAAATGGACGCGGAAGAGCAGTTCCGCGTGATGAAGGACATTCGCGAGTCGGGCAGTGTGTTGGTCGGCATGTTCCATTCCCATCCCTCCGGCCAGGCATACCCGTCGAGTATAGACGTTGAAAAAGCGTACTGGCCCGGTTCGAAGCTGCCGAACTATCCCGAGGCCGTATATGTCATCGTTTCCCTCATGAACCGGGCGCAGCCTGTGGTGAGGGGATTTTCGATAGAAGAAGGAAACGTGACCGAAGTACTTTTGTCTGTCATAGAGCCGTAGAGACCGCATCACGAAGATGCGAGTTCAATGAAACCTGCGGAAACCATCGTTGCATACGACGAGTGAATATTGAACCAGGAGGAGCGTTACATGGCGATTAAAGTAAGAATTCCAACTCCGTTGCAAAAATTGTCAAATGGGAAAGCGGAAGTCGAGTGCAGCGCAAAGAACATCGCCGAACTTCTCGACGCTTTGGAAAAGGATTATCCGGGCATGAAAGAACGGTTGTCTGAAGGCGGAAAGATCCGGCGATTCATCAATATTTATGTGAACGAGGAAGACATCCGCTTCATGAATAAAGAAGACACCACGCTCAAGGACGGAGACAATATCTCGATCGTGCCGGCCATTGCCGGCGGACTCGGCTATCCCGCAGTGCCAAGACGAAATTGGAGATTCGGTGGATGGTGTTAACGTCATTTTTCTGATTTGGCGTTTTCCCTTTTTTACGACGGAGGCGATATGGCAACGAAGAGGATTAAACTGACATTTCCCCAGGACCTGATCAAGGAGCCCGTGATCTTCACCATGGCGAGGAAGTTCGATGTCATGCCGAATATCCGGCGCGCCAAAGTTACCGAAAACGTGGGCGAAGTCGTGCTGGAACTTGAAGGCACGGAAAAGAAACTCGAGGACAGTATCGCCTATCTCAAGGAGCGTGGGGTTAAAATTGAAGCAATTGAGGGAGAAGGTAGTAGTTCGTAATCAGTGGTCAAGTGACAAGGGGTTAGGCAACCCGATATTTTGTCGCAGATTCCTGTGCCCTCGTTCTTCTGTACATTTATGAAATACATCATTTTACTCGGCGATGGAATGGCTGACCGGCCTCATAAGGAACTGGGTGGCAAAACATGCCTGCAGGTCGCGAACACACCAAACCTGAATCAGCTTGCAACGAGCGGTCAGGTGGGCATGGTGTATACGATACCTCCTGGGTTTTCGCCCGGCAGCGACGTGGCCAACCTTTCCGTCATGGGATATGACCCCCGGAAAGTACTATACGGGCCGCTCGCCGCTTGAGGCGTCCAGTATCGGCGTTGAACTGGGGCCAAATGATGTCGCGTTCCGCTGCAATCTCGTGACCCTCCGTGTTACCGGCGGCAAGTCTTCGGGTTCGGGCCGGAAGGCAATCATGGAAGACTTCAGCGCCGGCCACATTTCGACGCAGGAAGCACGTTTGCTTATTGAAGAAATCGACAGCAAACTCGGCACAGACCACATCCGTTTTTATCCCGGGGTGAGCTATCGTCACCTGATGGTCTGGAAAGGCGGGAAGGACAAGGTCGAGTGCACGCCGCCGCACGACATCCAGGACAAGGACATCCAGGACTACCTCCCGTGTGGAGAGGGAGACGATATTCTTAACTCGCTTATGGAGGCATCAATCGACTTGCTCCTTGCTCATCCGGTGAATAAGGCGAGACTGGAGAGCGGCAAACGTGCTGCGAACAGTATCTGGCTCTGGGGCCAGGGCCGGCGTCCGAATATGCCGACCTTCAAGGAAAAGTACGGTATTGAGGGGGCCATGATTTCCGCCGTAGATCTCACAAAGGGAATCGGCAAGTATGCGGGGTTCGAAGTGATCAACGTGCCGGGGGCCACGGGCTGGCTGGACACGAATTACGTGGGTAAGGCCGAACACGCGCTCTGGGCGCTGAAAACGAAGGACATCGTTTATGTTCACGTTGAGGCCCCCGATGAAGCCGGCCACTCGGGCGATCTGAAAAACAAGATCAAGGCGATCGAGGATTTTGATGAATTCATCGTCGGGAACATCATCCATGGAATGAAACAGTTCGATGAATATCGCATTCTGGCGCTCCCGGACCATCCTACGCCGATTGAGCTCCGGACCCATTCGAACGAACCTGTGCCCTTCGTCATTTATGACAATGCGAAGGAACGCATTGGGGACGCGGTGACGTACGACGAAGGAATTGCTGACAGAAAGGATGCCCTGATATTCAAAGAGGGATATACCTTGATGGATTATTTTTTGAAAAAGGAATAAATCTGCCACGGAGAAGCGGAGTCGCAGAGGAGGCGAAGCGATCGAAAGCCGGCTCAGGGTTTCTCCGTGCCTTCTTTGCCTCTGTGGCAACGTTTCTTTCAGGGGAGGAGCATAGGTGCTCATAGTTCAGAAATACGGCGGCACGTCCGTAGGAAATCCCGAGCGGATCAAGAACGTGGCGAAGCGCGTGTGCCGCGCCAAGGATGAAGGACACGATGTCGTAGTGGTCGTCTCGGCCATGAGCGGCGAGACGGACAAGCTTATCAACCTGGCAAATCAGGTGAGCGAGAATCCGGACCCCCGGGAAATGGACATGCTGGTGTCTACGGGAGAACGCGTGACCATCGCACTGCTGGCAATGGCGATCCAGGCGTCCGGACACAAGGCCCAATCGTTTACCGGCAGGCAGGCTGGCATCATTTCAGACAACGTGCATACCAAGGCGCGGATCGAGAAGATCACGGGAGAACGGCTGAGGCACGCGCTCAAAGAAGGCAAAATCGCCGTTGTCGCCGGTTTCCAGGGGATCACGGAAAAATCGGATGACGTAACAACGCTGGGACGGGGTGGATCGGACCTTTCGGCCGTTGCCGTTGCCGCCGCGCTCAAGGCCGACGTGTGCGACATCTATACCGATGTCGACGGTGTGTATACCACGGACCCGAACATGGTTCCGCAGGCAAGGAAACTCGACAAAATTTCCTACGACGAGATGCTTGAGCTGGCGAGCCTCGGGGCCAAAGTGCTCCAGACACGTTCCGTCGAATTCGCGAAGAAATACAACGTTCCGGTACGGGTGCTCTCAAGTTTCAACGACAACCCGGGGACCCTGGTGACCAAGGAGGATGCAGACATGGAAAAAGTAGTGGTGTCCGGCGTGGCGTACGACAAAAATCAGGTGAAAGTGACGGTCCAGGGCGTGCCGGACAAGCCGGGGGTGGCGGCGAAGATCTTCAATACGATTTCCGACAACAACGTTGTCGTTGACATGATCATCCAGAATATCGGCGAGGGCGGGCTGACGGACATGTCCTTTACCGTGCCCAGGACCGACGCAAAAAAAATCCAGGAGGTCATGAAGAAGGTCATTGCCGAGATCGGCGCGAAAAGTGTCAGCATCAAGGAAGACATTGCCAAGATCTCAATCGTTGGCGTAGGGATGCGCTCGCACTCCGGCGTGGCGGCGCAAATGTTCTCGGCCCTGGCAAAAGAAGGGATCAATATCATGATGATCAGCACGTCGGAGATCAAGATCTCCTGCGTGATCGATGCCAAGTACACGGAACTTGCAGTCAGGGTGTTGCATGATGCTTTTGAGATGGATAAGGCGGCGTAGGAAGCAGGGGCAAGGGTCCAAGGAAGAGCAACCAGCCATGAAACCTATCGTACAACTCTATGATACAACGCTCCGCGACGGGGCCCAGGCCGAGGATATCAATTTTTCGGTCGAAGATAAGATCCGCGTTGCGCGCAAACTGGACCAGTTCGGCGTTCACTATATCGAAGGCGGATGGCCCGGTTCGAATCCGCGCGATGTGGAGTTTTTCCGGGAGATGAAGCGCGTCAAGCTGAAGAAGGCGCGTCTCGCGGCCTTCGGCTCGACCCGGAAGGCGAAACTCAGGGTAACAGAGGATTCGAGCCTGAAAGCCCTCGTGACCTCCGGCGCGCGCGTTGCCACCATCTTCGGGAAGACTTGGGACCTGCACGTGCTCAAAGCGCTCAGGACCACGCTGGACGAGAACCTCGAAATGATCGAGGAGTCCGTGTCGTTCCTGCGAAAGCGCCTGGACGAAGTGGTGTACGATGCCGAGCACTTTTTCGACGGGTTCAAGGCAAACCCCGATTACGCTCTCCAGACGATCCTTGCTGCCGAGGCCGCGGGTGCCGACTGCATCGTGCTGTGTGACACGAACGGAGGCACGATGCCGCACGAGGTCGAGGAAATCATCACGCAGGTGAAGCGGGTTATAGCGACGCCCTTCGGGATCCATGCGCACAACGACGCCGAACTGGCCGTGGCCAATTCCGTGGCAGCGGTAAGGATGGGAGCGGTGCAGGTGCACGGTACGATCAACGGGTACGGGGAACGCTGCGGCAATGCCAATCTCTGCACACTCATTCCCACATTCAAGCTGAAACTGGGGATTGACTGCGTGACCGACGCCAGCCTGGCCAGGCTGCGCGACCTGTCCCGGTATGTGGATGAAATCGCGAACCTGCCGCACCGAAAGCGGCAGCCCTATATCGGTGACAGCGCGTTTGCGCACAAGGCCGGCATCCATGTCGATGCAATGGCGAAGAATTCGCTCACTTACGAGCACATCAACCCCGAAGTTGTCGGGAACAGGCGCCGTATCCTTGTCTCTGATATGGCGGGAAAGAGCAATATCCTCCAGAAAGCGGCAGAGCTGGGCATCCCCCTCAGGAAAGACAGCCCTCAGCTGGCCGAGATCCTGAAGAAGGTCAAAGAACTTGAGAACGAAGGATTCGAGTTCGAGGGCGCCGAAGGATCTCTTGAACTCCTGATGCTTCGGGCGGGACACAATTATGAATCGGTCTTCAGCATGTTTGACCGGATTGACTACCGCATCCTGACGGAGAAGCGAAAAGTCGATCCCCACCCGGTAAGCGAAGCCACGGTGACGGTTGAGGTCGGCGGCAATGTCGAACATACGGCTGCGTGGGGCAACGGCCCGGTGAACGCACTGGACAAGGCGCTCCGCAAAGTGTTGCCCAAGTATTTCCCGGGCAGGGGGCTGGAAAACGTACGGTTGCTTGACTACAAGGTGCGGGTGCTTACGGCCGCCGAAGGAACGGCGGCAAAAGTACGCGTGCTGATCGAATCCGGGGACGGCAAGAACAAGTGGGGCACCGTCGGCGTGTCGGAGAACGTGATCGAGGCGAGTTGGCAGGGGCTGGTGGATAGTATCGAGTATAAGCTCCTCAGAACGAAGAAAAAACAATAAGAGGCAGAGGGCAAAGTGTGCAGGGCATAGAAAAGATCAACGCTATGCGTCTGGCTCCATGCTCGCTGCGTAGGGTGATATCATGATCGAAGAAGAAGGAATCGTAGCCGAAATAGAAGGAGACGTTGCAAAGGTTGCAATCGTCAGAAAGAGCGGCTGCGAGCAGTGTGCTGCCGCCGGCGTGTGCCATCCCGACGACAAGGAATACATGGAAGCTTCTAACCCGCTGGGCGCAAAAAAAGGGCAGAAGGTCAAAGTCGTCGTGGCGCCGCAGGTCTACTTGAAAGCTTCCATCATCCTGTACGGCATTCCAATGGCTGCGCTCGTTGGCGGAGCCATTATCGCAAAAAATATTGCTATGCGATATGCAGGGGAGCCCAATTCGGACCTCTGGGCATTTATAGCAGGCATGATCTGCATGGTCGTTTCTTTTTTCTTTATACGCGTGTATAATAATAAAGTCGAAAAAACGCAGACGTACAAACCGATGATCGTCGAAATTCTTTCCCCGAAGGAATGAGCATCCCGTGGTAGGGCTTTTCTATGAGATTGATCAAGAATCCTGATGAGGCGCGAAGGCTCGCGAGGACGATTCTTTCCGATATTCTTCTCTATAACCAGGCCAAGGTCAAGGAGGGAATTGAGAAGGACAGCCTTTTCGACGTCCTGACCGAAGAACTTGCCGAAGGAAAGAAGTACTACGAAAGCATGGTGGACGAGGAAATTCGCCAAGCAAACAATTTTTTCAACGAGGCGGTCGTGGATGTCCTGATCAAACAGGGGGGCAAGATAAAGTCTGAAATCTGGTAAACCCGCTTCAGAGGAATACAGCCGGGCGCCCGAGCCTTTCTGAACCATAATCTCGTCACCGGAAGGAGTTGTCTATGCCGAATGCTGATGTCAAGGAAGTCCGCAACGTAGCGATCCTCTCTCATGGCGCAGCCGGGAAAACCTCACTCGCCGATGCCATCCTGTATTCGGCCGGCTCCGTTGATCTCCTCGGCAGTGTCGACACGGGGAGCTCCGTGTTTATGCACGAGCCCGAGGAGATTTCCCGGAAGATCACCATTACCTCAGCCATCGGCTTCGCCGATTGGCAGGGCGTCCGCATCAATCTCGTCGATACCCCGGGCTATATTAATTTTCTCGAAGAGACGAGGGGAACGCTCCGCGTCGTCGACGGCGCTGTTCTCATCATTTCCGCCATCTCCGGCGTGAAAGCCGAAACCGAAAAAATCTACAAATACGCCTGCGACTACGAAGTTCCGCGTATTGCCTTTGTGAGCAAGCTCGACAAAGAACGGGCCGACTTCTTTCGTGCCATCGGCGACATGGAAAAGTATTTCTGCAAGAACGCTCTCGTGCTGCAGCTCCCTATCGGGTTGGAAGAAAATTTCAGCGGCGTCGTCGATCTCATTAAACTGAAGGCACTGATGTTCGCCAAGGACGGAAGCGGCAAGATCGAGGAGAAAGAGATTCCTGCGAACATGAAGGAGCAGGTTGCGACCTATCGAAAGAAGCTCGTGGAGCAGATCGCCGAAACCGAGGACAGCCTGCTCGAAAAGTATCTCGATAAAGGCGATCTCCCTTCGGAAGACATCATCGCCGGGCTCAAGCACGGAACCCTCGGCGGGGGGCTTCTCCCGGTTCTGTGTGGTTCGCCCGTCAAAAACATGGGGATAAAGCCGCTCCTCGACATGATCCTGATGTGCCTCCCCTCGCCGGCAGAGCACGCCCGGATCGTGCAGATCAAGGGGATAGATCCGAAATCAGGCAAAGAAGTGGTGCGGAAGCCAACGCCCGAGGAGCCGCTTACCGCCTTGGTCTTCAAAACGATCAATGATCCTTTTGCAGGCAAACTGTCCATGGTCCGCGTGTTTTCCGGCACCCTCAAAACGGATTCCACGGTTTTCAATTCAACGAAACAAATCAAGGAAAAAATCGGCTCACTCTTTTATATCCAGGGGAAGAAACAGGTCCCGACGCAGACCCTTGCCGCGGGCCAGATCGGCGCCGTTGCAAAGCTCAAAGAAACGCTCACCGGAGATACCCTGTGCTCCGAACAGCAACCCATCGTCATGGAGTTTGCGAAGTTCGCCGACCCCGTCATGTCCTATGCCATAGCGCCCAAGTCGCGGGGAGACGAAGACAAGGTGAGCACCGGCATCCACAAACTGCTTGAGGAAGATCCCACGCTGAGGTTCGCCTATGACGACCAGACCAAGGAGATGGTGCTCTCGGGCATGGGGCAGGTCCACCTCGAAGTGACGCTCGAGAAGCTCAAGCGAAAGTTCGGCGCCGATGTCACGATGAAGACGCCCAAGGTGCCGTACAAGGAAACGATCCGGGCAAAAGCGAAAGCGCAAGGCAAGTACAAGAAGCAGACCGGCGGGCACGGGCAATACGGAGATGCCTGGCTCGAGATTGAACCGCTCCCGCGCGGCAGCGGTTTTGAATTCGTCGATAACATCGTGGGTGGCGTGGTCCCGCGCCAATATATCCCGGCCGTCGAGAAGGGCGTGGTCGAGGCGCTGCACGAAGGCACGCTTGCCGGCTATCCCATTGTGGACGTCCGGGTCTCGCTGTATGACGGTTCCTACCATGCCGTGGATTCCTCGGAAATGGCCTTCAAGGTCGCCGCGTCCATGGCGTTTAAAAAGGCCGTAGCAGAAGCAAAACCGGCGCTGCTGGAACCGATCATGAGCGTCGAAATCGTTTCCCCCGATGATACGCTCGGCGCGGTGATCGGAGATTTGAACTCCCGCCGAGGCAAGGTCCAGGGAGTGGTCCCCCAGGCGAACGGCCAGACGATCAAGGCGCTGGTGCCCATGTCCGAGATGCTCTCCTATGCCCCGACGCTCAATTCGCTCACCAGCGGAAGAGGCATGTATACCATGGAATTTTTCGGCTACGAGGACGTTCCGAGCCACATCGTCCAGAAAATCACGCAGGAACGGGCTGCGCAGCATCAACATCAGGGGAACCACAACCAGAAAGAAAAATAATAAAGCTGAAATAGTATCCTATTACGAAGGCACAAAGTCACGACGATAACAGGAAGATAAGAAAAATTCTTTGTGTCTTGGTGCCTTTGTGGTTAAAAGAAAGACGGTTCTATGTACAGAAAAGATACCCTTGCGAACGGCATACGGGTCGTGTCCGAAACCCTTCCGAAATCGCGCTCTGTGTCCATCGGCGTATGGGTCAAGGTCGGCTCCCGGCACGAGCCGCCGGAGATCGGCGGCGTCTCGCATTTCATCGAGCATATGTTCTTCAAAGGCACGGAGAAACGAACCGCGAAGGACATCGCGATCGAGATGGATTCCCTTGGTGGGGAGTACAATGCCTTCACGTCACAGGAGACGACCACCTACTACGCTAAAGTCGTGGACGAGCACCTGCCCGTGGCCATCGATATCCTTTCCGATATTCTGCTGGGATCGAAGTTCGATCCCGCGGAGATGGAAAAAGAGCGCAAAGTCATTCTCGAAGAGATCAAGGGCGTGGAAGATGCACCCGACGACTACGTGCACGAGCTCTTCACCAATACGGTCTGGCCCGATAATTCGCTCGGCCGTCCGATCCTCGGCACGAAGGACACCATCAAGGCGATGAAACACCGGGACATCCTGTCCTATATCGACAGCTATTACAGCCCGAAAGAGATTGTTATTTCCGTGGCTGGCAATTTCGAACACGCCCAACTGATAGATCTCCTGAACAGGCAATTCGGGAAACTGGTCACGGGCAGCGACCCCGAAAAAAGAGGAAGCACCGGCCTTCACCAGCGCGATCCTGGTAAAGAAGAAACAGCTCGAGCAAGTTCAGCTCTGCATGGGCTGCAAAGGGTTGCCGAACACGCATGACGACCGTTACGTGATCTCGGCTCTCAATACCGTGCTCGGCTACAGTATGAGCTCAAGACTGTTCCAGGAAGTGCGGGAACAGAACGGGCTCGCCTACTCGATCTACTCCTACGTAACGTCGTACCGCGATACAGGGCTTTTCACGATCTACGCGGGGACCGACCCTTCAAATGCCGTTGAGGTGGTCCGGCTCGTGATCAAGGAATTGAAAAAGATCAAAACCGAAGGCATCACTGCGGCTGAAGAGCAGCGCGTGAAAAACCAGATCAAGGGAAACCTGATCCTTTCGCTCGAAAGCAGCAACAGTCACATGAGCAGGATCGCGCGCCAGGAGATCTACTTCGGGAAATATCTGTCCATGGACGATATTATCAAGGGAGTGGAGCAGGTGACCGGAGAACAGGTGCAGCAACTGGCGCAGAAACTGTTCACCCAGGACAATATATCCCTCACGATCCTCGGCCCGCTGTCCAAGGCCGATGTACCGGACTCGGTCTTGGAAATGTAGGGTACGCGTAAAAGAGGAACGAAATTTTATTTTCCCGCGTGTGTGTCTGCAGTATGCAGCGTCTCCGCGAATCGGTGCCATGACTGACCATCTTGTCGTTCATATAACCAAACTGAAAAATGCCGACGGAATTCCGCTCCCGCATTACCAGACCAAGCATGCCGCAGGCGTGGACCTCTACGCGGCTGTGGAAGGCGATATCGTCATCGATGCGGGGAAGTGGGTGCTGGTTCCCACGGGGATTGCGCTTGCAATTCCCGAAGGGTATGAGGGACAGGTACGGCCCCGGAGCGGACTGGCCCTGAAACACGGTATCGGCATGCTGAACGGCCCAGGGACCATTGATGCGGATTACCGGGGTGAGGTCGGCATCATCCTTTTCAATTTCAGCGACAGGCCCTTCACGGTCCGGCGGGGAGACCGCATCGCCCAACTGGTCTTTGCGAAGCTGTCGAAGGCAAAGTTTGAAAGTGTAGAGCAGCTATCCGAGACCGCACGGGGTGCGGGCGGATTCGGACATACGGGAGTAAAGTGAAATGTGGAATACTGAATATAAAAAGCAAACGAGTAAAAAATCGGAGAGCGTCCTGATGCGTACGGTACTCAAAATCACCGGTGTCTGTCTCATTGCAATTTTCCTTACAACATCGTCCTTTGCCCAGCCCATGAACGTCACCGAAAGGGTCCTTCCGAATGGGCTCAAGGTACTGCTCAAGGAAGAGCACAAGGCCCCGGTTGTAACGTTCCAGATCTGGTACAAGGTCGGATCGCGCAACGAGTGCCTCGGGAAAACAGGGCTGTCCCACATGCTCGAACACATGATGTTCAAGGGAACGAAGAAGTATGGCCCCAAGACCTTCTCGCAGACGGTCCAGCGGAACGGCGGGAACGACAATGCATTTACGTCCCATGATTACACGGCTTATTTCGAGAACTTTGCCGCGGACCGCATCGCGATATCGCTCGATCTCGAATCAGACCGTATGCACAACCTGCTGCTGGACCCGAAGGAGTTCCTGTCCGAGCGAGACGTGGTGAAGGAAGAGCGCCGGATGCGAACTGAAGACGATCCCGTCAATGCCATGGTGGAACAGATGATGTCCGTTGCATTCAGCGCCCATCCGTACCAGTGGCCGGTGATCGGCTGGATGGCGGACATCAACAACTTCACCCGCGACGACCTCGTTAAACATTACCGTACCTATTATGCGCCGAACAACGCGACCATCGTCGTTGTCGGGTGATTTCGACACGGACAAGCTGCTCGCTCAGATCGAGCGGTCCTTCGGCAAGATACCACGCGGCCCGGAGGTGCCGAAGGTCACCGCCGTCGAGCCGAAGCATCTCGGTGAGCGGCGGGTCATTGTGAAAAGACAGGCCGAACTGCCTGCGGTCTTTGCGGGATACATTGTTCCGACCCTGAAGCATCCCGACTCCTATGCCCTCGAAGTTCTGCAAGGCATCCTTTCCTCGGGAAAGAGCTCACGACTCTACAAGTCGCTGGTGTACGAAAAGCAGCTGGCGCTCTACGCCGGCGGCGATTACGACAATGTTTCGACGGACCCGAACCTGTTCTACGTGTATGCCGGCGTGATGCCGGGTAAGACGACCGAAGAGGTCGAAAAGGCCTTATACGCCGAGATCGATAAATTCAAGAACGAGCCGGTGACCGACGATGAACTGCAGAAGGCCAAGAACCAGATCGAGGCGAGCTTTATCATGGGCCAGGACTCGATCTTCAACCAGGCCATGCTCCTGGGCCAGTTCGAATCAGTGGCCAGCTGGCGAGCTGCTCGAGAGCTATGTGGACAACATCCGTGCGGTGACGAAAGAAGACGTGATGCGGGTGGCGAAAGAGTATTTCTCCGAGGACAACAGGACCGTCGGCATCCTCGTGCCGGTGAAAAAATAATGTGGAATGTACCCTTGCTCGTGCGGAAGCGCGGGCATAAACGGAGTGCCTAATGCGGAATAACGCGATTATAACTGAAAAAATACTGTTTACTGCCATTCTGGTCATCTTGACGCTCTTTGTTTCAAACCCTGCGTCTGCTGAACCGCTCGGCAAGCGCATTCTCCTCGAAAATGGCATGGTCCTGCTGCTTGCCGAGAAACATGAAATTCCGATGGTCACAGTGAACATGGCGATCAAAGCGGGGAGCACGGCAGTACCGGAAGACAAACCCGGACTGGCGTCCATTACAGCGTCACTTCTGATGCAGGGTACGAAAAAACGCACGGCAAACCAGATTCACCAGGAGATCGATTTTATCGGCGGGTCGCTCTCGACGGGAGGCGGAGAGGATTTCGCCTCCGCTAATCTCAGGGTGCTCAAAAAGGACATTCGCACCGGTCTGGACCTGCTGTCCGACGTTCTCCTGAACCCGATCTTCGACCAGAAAGAGATCGACCGCAAGGTGAAGGAGACCCTCGCTGAGATCCAGCGGCAGAAAGAAGAGCCGGGCATCGTTGCAAGTCAGGCCTTCGCGAAAGCCGTCTTCGGCGGCCATCCCTACGGCAGGACGAACGATGATGTGGCAGCCTACCTTCCGAAACTCACGCGGCAGGATGTCTTTGATTTTTATTCGTCGCGTTACAGCCCGGACAATACAATTATCGCCATTGTGGGGGATGTGTCCGAGAAGGAAATCGTCGATTTGCTGAACGACTATTTCAAAACGTGGCAGAGGAAGGCGCAGCCGCTTCCCGCGGAGATCCCGCCGCCGGTGATCGAGAAGACCGTCGTCCAGAAGATAGACAAGGACGTCGCTCAGGCGAACATCGATATGGGGCATATCGGCATCAGCAGGGAGAACCCCGACTTCTATGCCGTCTCGGTAATGAACTACATCCTGGGAGGCGGCGGTTTTTCCTCACGCCTTATGGACAATATCCGAGACAACAAGGGACTGGCCTATGACGTCCACAGCGGGTTCTCCGCGCAGAAAGAACCAGGGGCATTCACGGTGTCGATTCAGACAAAAAACGACTCAGCTAACGACGTGATACATGAGACGCAGAAGGAGATCCGCAGGATCCAGACAGAGTTCGTTTCGGACAAGGAACTGGCCGATGCCAAAGCATATTTGAGCGGCAGCTTCCCCCTGAGGATGGACACGTACTCCAAGATAGCCGGCATGCTCGCTTCCATCGAGATTTACAACCTTGGCCTCGATTATCCCACGAAGTACCCGGCCCTGATCAACGCAGTGACCAGGGAAGATATCCAGCGGGTAGCAAAGAAATACCTGCATCCCGATAAAATGGTGATCGTGGTGGTGGCGAATCAGGAAAAAGCGAAGCTGAAGTATTGAGAAAAACGTAGTCAGAAGTCGGAATACAGAAACCAGAAGAGAGCCGCTTTCTCCTGGCTTCCGGCCCCTGACTCCTGCATCCTGAATTTATGACCCCAACCATCAAAATCCTTCCCGACCACGTCATCAACAAGATTGCTGCCGGCGAAGTGGTGGAGCGGCCCGCATCGGTCGTTAAGGAACTGATCGAAAACTCCATTGACGCCGGCGCCACTGAAATATTCATCGATGTCGAGCAGGCGGGCACCCGGCTCATCCGCATTTCGGACAACGGCAGCGGCATGTCGAAGGAAGACGCGAAGACCGCGTTCCTGAGGCATGCGACGAGCAAGATCAGCGATGACGCGGACCTCGAGTCTATCCACACCATGGGTTTTCGCGGCGAAGCACTTTCGAGCATTGCAGCGGTATCCCAGATCAGGATGGTGACGGCCACTCCGGGAAATTCCGCCGGGGTTATGATCGAGATCGAAGCAGGAAAGGTAAAATCCATAGCAGACGCCGCAGCCTCGCAGGGCACATCGTTTGAAGTAGGCCACCTCTTCTACAACACGCCTGCCCGCCTCAAGTTCCTGAAAAGCACTGCGACCGAATTCTCGCATATTGTGACCGCAGTGTCCCGCCAGGCGATGGCGCACCCTTCTCTCAGGTTCAAGCTCACGCACAACAAGAAAACGGTCCTCGACCTGCCGCGCTCTCTGAGCGAGAAAGAAAGGGCGTTCCAGCTGTATGGCAACGAGATCGTGGAAAACGTCATGCCCTTTTCGGGCGGACGAGACAACGTCCATATCCACGGTCTTATCGGACGTCCGGCGTATAGCCGCGCGGACCGCACCTACCAGGACTTTTATGTGAATCACCGCGCAGTGAAGAATGCTTCGCTTACGCACGCGCTCTACAGCGCGTACGGTGACATGCTGATGCGCGACCGGCATCCGGTCGGTTTTATCTTTATCGAAATGGACCCTTCGCTCGTTGATGTGAATGTGCATCCTGCCAAGGCAGAAGTGCGGTTTCGGAACCAATCGCAGATCCATGATCTGCTCCGAGACGTGATCAGGGAAGGGCTGCGTGCTCATGGGATGCCCGTCATCGATACCGCCGATGTACCGGGACAATACGACAGCGCTGTAAAAGAAGCGCTCTCTGATTATCTGAAGGGACAGCCCGCCGGCGGTGCCCCGACTTTTGAACTAAAATCTTCTCTCCTCTTCGGGCGGCGAAAGAGGGACCTCAGTGCAGCGGCCCTGCAGTCCGAGCCGGATGTCTCCCGGGGGGAAAAAAATTCCGATGTCGATGGGCAAACTTCGATCACTTCAGCACACGATCTTTTCCCCCTGGCACAAATCCACGACTCTTTTATTATTGCCCAGTCGAAAGAGGGTATGGCCATCATTGACCAGCACGCTGCCCACGAGCGGGTATTGTTCGAGAAACTGCAAAACCAGTTCAGTTCAGGGTCGGCGCAGATTCAGAACCTCCTGGTGCCGGACCAGGTTGAACTCGGTCCTGCCCAGAGCGATCTGCTGTCGGAATATCTTCCCGAACTCAGCAAGGCCGGTTTTCTCGTGGAAGACTTCGGGAACGGCACGTTTGTCGTCAAGGCAGTACCGGCGCTTCTCATCGGTGCTGATTATAAACAGCTTTTGCTCGACATCCTGGACGAAGTAAACGTCCACGGCAGCAGTAATAAAATGGAAACGCTCCGCGATGAGGTCTTGAGCGTAATGGCATGCCACCCGGCCATCAAGATCCACCGGCGCCTCGATCAAGTAGAGATGGAAGTGCTGCTCCATAACCTTTTTAAATGCCGCATGCCGCACACCTGCCCGCACGGCAGGCCTACGGTCATCAGGTTCTCCCTCGACGACATCAGGAAGATGTTTAAGCGGTTATAGGCGTTCACTGCACACGCGTTGTTCACTGTGCATGCGAAGACAGGAGAACGCCATAAGAAAGATCGTTGCTGATACAGGACTGGTTGCCTTTTGCGGTTTGTACTGCGGCGCATGCGGCAGTTATTTCAAAGGACGGTGTCCCGGCTGTCTTCAGAACGAAAAAGCGACCTGGTGCAAAGTGCGCGCCCGCTGCAGGGAAGCACAGTATTCCTCGTGCGCAGAATGTGCTACGTATCCCGATCCTAAGGATTGTAAAAAGTTCAGTAATTTTATTTCAAAAGCCATCGGTTTTGTATTCCGTTCTGACCGCAGGGCGTGTATCATGCAGATACGGGTCAAAGGTCTGCAGGCCCATGCAGAGGACATGGCTCTAAAGAAAAGACAGTCAATAAAACGAGCATGAACGGTTTTTCGGAACCCGTGCTCTTTGGAACTTAGCATTACGGACGTGCTTTTTGCACTATACGGTTCTATGTTAATATCGCGCTTTTTCTATACGGTCGTCGCCTCGTCGGTTTTTGCCTTCCTTGTTTCCATCTGCGTAACCGGATGCGCCGTAAGCATGACAGGAGACGAGCTCCTCAAACGGATGCAGGAAGGGAACGCTCCACTCATTGTGGACGTCCGTTCTCAAGGTGAATACGACAGGGACCATGTGCCCGGTGCAACGCACATTCCATTCTATTCGATCAGCTCGGGACTCAAACAGCTCGGTTATTCGAAAACGGATCCGGTGGTCCTTTACTGCGAACATGGGCCCCGTGCAGGCATTGCCGGAATTTCACTTTTCCTGTCCGGCTATAAAAAGGTGTTTTCCTTGGAAGGCGCTATGAAAAACTGGCGCAAGAAAGAGTTCCCGATCGAGATCGTCAGCCATGGCAGAACCGCTCAATAACCCCATCCTCATTCTGGCAGGCCCTACCGCGGTCGGCAAAACGGATGTCTCCATTCTCCTCGCACAGGAGCTTCGCGCGGAAATCGTAGGCGCTGACTCCATGCAGATCTACCGAGGCATGGACATCGGCACGGCCAAACCCTCGCCGGAACAGCGCAAACTCGTTTATCACCATATGATCGACATCGTGGAGCCGAACCAGCATTACAGCGTCGGCGATTACCTCCGCGACGCACGGTCGGTTATCGATGGTATTATTGCAGCAGGCGGGATTCCCTTGGTGGTTGGAGGGACCGGGCTTTATATCCGCGCACTCATGCGGGGACTCTTCCACGGGCCGCCAGCCGACATCGAACTGCGCGAGCGGCTGCTGCAGCGGGAAGCAGAAGGGGAGCCGGGTGTGCTCTATTCCGACCTGGTCAAGGTGGACCCCGAGGCAGCGGTCAAGATCCATCCGAACGATCTCCGGCGAACGGTGCGCGCACTGGAAGTGTACTACCTCCGTGACAGGAAACTCTCCGAATTCCACAGCGACCACGCGTTCCAAGAGCGGCCGTACCGGTTCAACTTGCTCTTCTTGGTGAGGAGCAGAAGTGAACTCTATCCGCGTATCGAGAAGCGCGTAGATCATATGCTCGATCAGGGGCTGGAAGCCGAGGTCAAGACGCTGATGGACCGCGGATTCAAACCTGATCTGATATCCATGCAGGGGCTGGGGTACAAGCACTTCATGGCGCACTTCCTGGGCAAGACATCCCGGGACGAGGCAGTCGCCTTGCTCAAGCGCGACACCAAGCGGTATGCCAAACGTCAATTTACCTGGTTCAGGCGCGAGAACGAGGCGACGTGGGTGGACATTACAGGGCTCGAACCGTCAGAGGATATTTTGGAGCGGATAAAGAAATACGTTGAAATTTCAAAGAAGTTAGTATAAGATTACAAAAATTATTTTGTCGCGGGCATGCTGAGCGCAGATTCTCGCGATGTTTTTTCGGAGGGTTGGATGGGAAAGTCGCAGGTAAATCTCCAGGACATTTTCTTAAACCAGATGCGCAAGGAAAAAATTCCAGTGACAATGTACCTGGTCAATGGTGCGCGACTTACGGGGACGATCAAGGGGTTCGATAACTTCGTCATACTTCTCAAACAGGACAATCAGCAGCTCGTTTATAAACACGCCATATCCACCATCATACCGGAAAAACCTGTCGAGCTCCTTGATCACGTCGAGATGAAAAAAGAATCGGAACAGAGTGTGACGCAGGCATGAGAAACGTGCTGATATCGGAATCACGCATGTAAACAGCGCGTTCATATCCTAATACGAGTTTATGTTTTTTCCTTCAGCAGTAATCAGCGAAAATATGCGTCCCGAGCTAATTAAGGAATCGATAGAACATGGCCAAGCGGAGTGCACAGTCGGAAAAAATCAGCATCGGCGTCATTGGCGGCAGCGGTCTCTATGAGATGGAAGGGCTGACGCAGATCAAGGCCCTCAAGATCGCAACCCCTTACGGCAAACCATCGGATGATTACCTCATCGGAACACTGCACGGCAAACGCGTGGCGTTTCTTCCCCGCCACGGACGCGGTCACCGCGTGCTCCCCACGGACATCAACTACCGCGCAAACATCTACGGCATGAAAAAACTCGGCGTGGAACGGATCATCTCTGTCAGCGCCGTCGGCAGCATGAGGGAAGAAATCAGGCCCGGCGATATCGTGGTCCCGGACCAGTTCTACGACCTTACGAAGCTCCGCAGAAGCACCTTTTTCGGCAACGGCGTTGTCGCGCATGTGGGAATGGCTGACCCGGTCTGCGCCGATCTCTGCACGGTCCTGATAAACGCCGGGATACGGGTAGGGGCGACAGTCCACCGTGACGGCACTTATATCTGCATGGAGGGGCCGCAGTTCTCAACGCGCGCCGAGTCGCTCACGTACCGGCAGTGGAATGTCGATGTGATCGGTATGACGAACGCCACCGAGGCCAAGCTCGCGCGGGAAGCCGAGATCTGTTACAGCACGATCGCGTTGGCAACGGATTACGACTGCTGGCACCACAGCGAGGAGGCCGTGACCGTCGAGGCGGTGCTCGAAGTGATGAAACATAATGTCGAAACCTCGAAGGCCATGATCCGGGAGGCGGTACGCAGCCTGCCGGCGGCGCGCGCCTGTTCCTGCGGCGAGGCGCTCCGGAACACCATCATGACGCCGGAGAAACTGATCCCGGCAAAGACGAAGAAGGATCTCGCACCCATCATCGGGAAGTATTTGAAGAAGAAATAGATTTTTTGCACGGGGACAGGCACGGATGTCCCCTCTGGATTTTATTTCTTCGATTGTATCCGTTTCCATCAGTGTCCGTCGATGGACGTATATCTTATGGTTTTGGAGGTCATTTTGTGAGTTTGCTCGTTGTCGGTACCGTTGCCCTGGATTCGGTCAAAACCCCCTTCGGAACTGTTGATAATGCCCTCGGCGGCTCAGCAACTTATTTTTCCACCTCAGCCAGTTATTTCACCGATGTACGGCTCGTAGCCGTGATCGGTGAGGACTTTCCCAAGGAGCATATCCAATTTCTCAAGAGTAAAAATATCGATACACGCGGTCTTGAAGCCCAAAAGGGCGAGACGTTCCGCTGGAAAGGCGAATACGGATACGATCTAAACGAAGCGCATACGCTCGCCACGCACCTGAACGTGCTGGCCACCTTCAAGCCGAACATTACTGATGATTATAAAACCTCCGACGTCGTCTTCCTTGCAAACGTCGACCCGGAAATACAGCTCGATGTCCTCAGGCAGGTTGAGAGACCGAAACTCGTAGCGTGCGATACCATGAATTACTGGATTTCGAGCAAGCTCGACGCTTTGAAGCGCACGCTGAAGGAAGTAGACCTACTTACGATCAACGAAGCAGAGATCAGACAGCTTGCCGGCGAGTCGAGCCTGGTGAAAGCGGCAAAGAGCGTGCAGACCATGGGGCCGAAGACAATCGTCGTAAAGCAGGGGAGTTATGGGGCGCTCATGTTCAACGGCCATAGTGTGTTCAGTGCGCCCGCCTATCCGCTCGAGTCGGTGTTTGACCCCACTGGAGCAGGGGACACGTTTGCGGGTGGTTTTATGGGATACCTCGCGAGCACCATGAATTTTTCCGAGGACAGCATGCGCAAGGCCGTGATTTTCGGCAGTGTCATGGCTTCACTGAATGTAGAGGCTTTCAGTCTCGACCGGCTCCGAAGCCTGGACTACAAGGAAATCGAGGACCGGTACCGCGAGTTTAAAAAGCTGACGCATTTTGAGGATATCTGACCATAAATTTGTTTTCGGTTCCCTGTCCGAAAATGACAGCATCAGAGAGATTTTTTACGTCAGATTTTATATTTGCGAATTATTGGGAATACGATGTTCACTATCGACACCGACATAAAAGACCTCAACGTAAGGGAACGGAACATGATGAAGGCGTTCTTTTCCATGAACAATCACCAGGTCGCGACGCCTGAAATGATGTCTGAAGAGGCGCGGAGCTACGTCATCTTCTTTCAACGAAGCAGGGGAGAAAATGTCCGCCTACATCGGAATTCACCTTTTTCTTACGGGAAGAAAACTGTTCTATTCCCATACTTCAAATCCCTTCCCTGAGCGGGATTTGGGCTCGGTGGAAGAAGAGGCGCACTCATTCGCCGAAGGCCTCGGTGCGATGCTCGACGAAGTGAACCTCGCAAGCCATGTCCCGCGACGAAAGGGATCGCTGGATCGATACGACAGGACATTTTTTTACCGGACCAGGAAAAATCCGTAGAATTCCTGCGCCCCTTGAGGAGACAACATCGGTTGCCGAGGTTCCCTCAGTCCCGCAGCAACTACCGCAATCACAGCCTGCACCCCCGTCCCAGGACGTGCCGCAGCCCCCTCAAACGCAGCATGTACCTGCTGCTCCGATCGTACCTCAATCTTCCCGGGGACAGCAGGTCCAGCCGCAACCGGTGCAGCACATTTTGCCGGAGCCGATCGTTCCCGAACCCCCGGCAACACCAGCCTCGGCTCCCCAGGCGAAATCAAGGAAGCAGAGGACTGAAAAGGCTGCTCCTGCGGCGCAAGCGGAGGATGAGGAGAGTCGGGAATTCCCCGAGCAAACTTATACCAAGGCAGCGCAGGCGCCGACGGTGTCAAAGGGGCGGCGCGATATCATCCAGGAAGCGATTAACGCCGGGATCGTAAAAACGCAGAAACCGAAGATGAAAAAGGACGTCCAACCTGCAACCGGCGTTGTAAGCCGCGACCGGGAGGCGCTTGCACGGCTTCTTGCATCATTTTGAAAGGAGTACGCTACAATGAGAGTTGCTGTACTGTTGATTTTACTGGTTTTGGCCGGATGCGTTACTACAACCGGCCCGACGATAGATAAGTCAAAAATGGCTGAAGGGTATTACACGAGGGGGCTTTCCTATCTTCAGGAAAGGAACCTCGAGCTCGCATCAGTCGAATTTAACCGGTCGATTGAAACAGACCATACCTACAAACAGGCCTATTACGGACTCGGAATCATCAGCGACTATCAGGGTAAGTTTGAAGACTCCCAGAAATACTATAAGCAGGCCATCGATTTGGATCCCAATTTTTCCGAAGCATACAATGCCCTCGGAGTCGTTTACTTTAAACAACAAAAATGGAAAGAAGCGATCACGTCATTCAATAAGGCTCTTGAGAATAAACTCTATACGACCCCCCACATTCCCTTAATCAATCTCGGCGATCTGTATATGGCGCAGAAAGACTACCCGAAAGCCATAGAAGCCTATAGCGAATCAAAACAATTCGCTAATCTTGAGTTCACGATTCAAAAGCTGGGTACTGCGCTGTTCGAGGCTGGTCGGGTCAATGACGCGATCCGTGAATTTCAGGAAGGAGTAGCGATGGCTCCCCAGAATGCGACCATGAGGTTCAGTCTTGCCGTGGCGTTTTTGAAAAACGGCAATAAGAAGTCCGCTCTTTCCGAGTTTAAAAGAGCCGCCGACCTTGCTCCCAAAAGTGAAATTGCCCGTAAAGCAAATGACTATATAAAAACCCTGAGGTGATCGGATGGGGACGTTAGGAAAATACTTGCGTAGCGCACGAGAGGAACAGGGTATCGACCTGCGCGAAGCCGCCCAGCAGACCCGTATCAGCCTTCAGTATTTGAAGGCACTCGAAGCAGAAGATTTTTCTAAACTGCCGGGAGCGGTGTTTGTCAGAGGTTTCCTGAAGAACTATAGCAAGTTCCTAAAGCTCGATGAAACCGAGGTAATGAAAAAATTCGCAGAATCGCAGCAGACACCTCCACCTGTTACTGTAGCGCAGGCCCCTCAGAGCGCTCCGCAGCCGATTGCCGAGAAACCGGAGAAGAGTATGTCCGCAAAATTCCCGTTTGAACCCTTTGTCTGGGGAACGGTCATTATTATTGCTCTTGTGATTGCCCTGTTTGCAGCCCTCCCGCAACGGCATCGGAAAGAAATTCAGCGGTCTGCAGCGCCATTCCCGTCGACAGGGGGTACGGCGCCTGCCCTGTCAGGTGAACCGCTGAAACCGGAGAAACTCTATCTCGAAGTAATCGCTCTTGAAGATACCTGGCTTTTGGTCAGGACCGATGCGAGCCCGCAGAAAAAGGCGATTTTAGCAAAAGGGGAAAGCCTTATCTGGAGCGCTGATGAACGGTTCCTGCTCAGTTACGGCAACGCCGGCGCGCTGCGGTTGCTGCTGAACGGTAAGGAATTGGCTGTCGACGAGCCTAAAAATGCCGTAATCAGAGACTTGATGATTACCGCGGCCGGGATCGCGAATCGAAAAATTCAAACGGAAAATGCCCGACCGCTTAAGCGAAAACAGCAACCAGCGGCTGCGGGCTTGCAGTCGACGCCATCTCAGTCCACGGGAGAGACTGCCCGAGAACAAAAGCCAAAACCAGCACCGGTCCCCGCAACCCCAGTGCCGCTAACGCCTCAGGATCGGAATACAGTTCCTGAACCGAAACCGGCTCCACCTGCTCCCGAACAAGCTCAACCGGAACGGGATCTGAAGCCTCCAGCACTACAATAGTCTCGACTAGATAAGGCGTCTTCAAATATTTTTAGAGCCGGTCCCTGTATTTTTGGACGGCTCTTTTTTTTCCCGCAACACCATCCTCTTCACATGAGTGCCCTGCCAATAAATCCTTCGGCAGTTCGGGCACTGGAAGAAAACTTCTTTTTTTTCATATACGTACCTTGGTACGAAATTCCGTACATCATCTTTTGCGATCGGGATGACGGGATCATTGCACTCAGAACAACGGGACAGGGGCAGCCGTTCTGCGGGGAATGTCGCAAGGATCTGGTCCAGTTGCTCCCCAACCTGCTCGCTCTTGATGGAGAGATGATTTGCAGCAAGGGGCCTTGCAGCCAGGCCAGTGTCCCTCGTAAGTATAACACGTTCTTGTTCAAGAGAAAGACGGATGATTTCGTTGTCGTTTAGGCCCGGGTCATACAAAACGTCCAGGCCCAGGAGGCGCATCCGCTTTGCAAGTTTGCCCAGCATTGCATCGGCGATGAATTTCATCGGAAGACCTTCGTAGCCACGTAGGAACACGGAAAAATTCAATTATTGCGTCATAGTTCACTGAAATTCATAAATAACAATCTGTTGCTCCCCGTCTCATGAAAATCTTCTCAGCCGCAGCGAATTCGATACCACACTGACCGAGCTGAAGGCCATTGCTGCCGAGGCGAACATGGGGTTCAGCAGTATCTTGAAGAACGGGTAAAGCACGCCAGCGGCCACCGGGATGCCGATAATATTGTAGAAGAACGCCCAGAACAGGTTCATTTTAATCGTTTGCATGGTTCGGCGCGAGAGCCTTATGGCATCGGCAACGACGCGGAGGTCGTCTTTGATGAGCGTGACATCCGATGCTTCGATGGCCACGTCCGTGCCCGTTCCGATCGCGATGCCCACGTCTGCCTGAGTGAGGGCAGGTGCGTCGTTGATGCCGTCGCCGACCATGGCAACCACCATGCCCCCGGCCTGGAGTCTCTTCACCGTGTCCATCTTGTCCTGGGGCAGGACCTCGGCCAGGACGCGGGTGATGCCCAGCTCATCGGCAATGGCCTGCGCCGTTCTGCGGTTGTCCCCGGTCAGCATAATGACTTCGAGCCCGAGGTCTTTAAGTTTCGCAATCGCTTCTTTCGAATGCACCTTGACCGTATCGGCAACGGCGATGATTCCCGCCGCCTGTTTGTCAACAGCGACAAACATGGGCGTTTTACCGTTCAGGGAAAGTTTTTCAGCTTCAGCGCGCAATGCGCCGAATTCGATTTTGTTTTCGGACATCAGGCGCTCATTGCCGAGCATGATTTCCCGGCCTTTGACCATCGCCCGGATCCCGTGGCCGGGCAGGGCTGCAAACTCGTCAGCCTGATCGAGGCTGATGTCCTGCTCCAGCGCGGCCGTGACGATCGCTTCGCCGAGCGGATGCTCTGATCCTTTTTCCGATGACCCGGCATAGAAGAGAACGTCCTTTTCGCTCATGCCGTTGCGGATGACGTCGGTCACCCGCGGCTCGCCGCGCGTGAGCGTACCGGTTTTGTCGAGTACGATGGTGTCGATCTTCTGGACCCGTTCCAGGCTCTCGGCGTTCTTGAAAAGGATTCCATGCTCTGCGCCTTTCCCCGTACCGACCATGATGGCCGTAGGGGTCGCCAGACCCATTGCACAGGGACAAGCAATGATCAACACGGCGATGAAGTTGAGCAAGGCGAAAGTAAATTTGTGTTCAGCAGGTCCGAAGAAATACCAGATCAGGAATGTGACCAGACCGATGCCGATGACGGTCGGGACGAAGATGCTTGAGATATAATCGGCAAGTCGTTGGATCGGCGCTTTCGAGCCCTGGGCCTCCTGGACCATACGGATAATCTGTGAAAGCATGGTGTCTTTGCCGACCTTGGTGGCCTCAAAGGTGAACGCTCCTGTTTTGTTGATCGTCGCGCCGATGACCGCATCGCCGGTCTTCTTGTCGACCGGCAGGCTTTCTCCGGTGAGCATGGATTCGTCGATCGCTGAAGATCCTTTCCGGATGACTCCGTCCACGGGGATTTTTTCTCCAGGCCGGACCACGATGAGATCACCCGATTCCACTTCCTCGATGGGGATATCGAGCTCATTGCCTTCGCGGACGACGCGTGCCGTGCGCGGTTGGAGCCCCATCAATTTTTTTATGGCCTCACCGGCGCGGGTCTTGGCGCGTGCTTCGAGATACTTCCCGAACAAAATGAGGGTGATGATCATAGTGGCCGTGTCATAATACATGCCGCCATGGCTGCCATAGTGTCCCAGTATCGCAGGGAAGAGCGTGAGGACGACGCTGTAGCCATAGGCCGCGCTGGTTCCCACGACCACGAGGGTATTCATGTTCGTACTGCCATGTTTGATCGATGCCCAGGCGTTTTGATAAAAGTGGCGGCCCGCCCAAAACTGGACCGGCGTTGCCAGGAGGAACAGGATGTACCACATGGTCCGGTTGGGAATGATAGCGGGTATGGGAAGCATGTCCTGGAAACTCCCGATCATGACGAGCGCCGAGAGGACTGCACTCGTAATGAGCTTGGTGCGGAGCTCAGAGAGTTCCCTTTCGCGGGCCTCTTTCTCGATTTCGAGCGCAGAACGTCCTTCCACCTGCTGGGGAAGCCGAAAACCCGCCTTTTCGATTGTCCTGCGGACATCACGCATTCCTATCTCACCGGGGACGTATTCCAGTTCGATAGTCTCGGCCGTCGCGTTGACGAGACCCTTGAGTACGCCGTCGATCGAAGACAGGATTCGTTCCAGCTCCTGGACCCGGGAAACGTCGAGATCAATGATCGGGATCGTTACGGTTTCCGTTACTGCCTGATACCCGAGCTCGTTGATGCTCGAAATAAATTTTTCCAGGCCCACGGCGGAAGGATCGAACTCGACAACTGCCTTCTCGTTTGCGTAATTGACGTTCGCGCTCCTGACGCCGGTAAGTTTTGAAATGTCTTTTTGGATGGCTGCAGCACAGTTCACACAGGTCATGCCTTTGACCGGGATAACAGCTTTCTTGGTGTCCATGAATCGTATATTACCACAAAGTTGTAATAGGTCAAAGAAGGATGAAAAAAGTATCAGGAAATAAAACAGCTTTTCATTTTGTTTATGCTTTTTATGTAAGTGTGCCGACTAACTGCATCAGGTCGATTATGCGTCCGTATATTGAAAGAACCTTATGAAAAGAAGCGATTGGGAAATTGCCGAAAATGCCTGTACCACGATGACTGGTGTGAAATTCTGGTTGACTAATCGCGACATACCTGCCGGGATTAAGAAGGCCATACTAAAGTATTCGTGCGGAGCATAGCCCAAAAAAAGAAGAGGCATGAGCGTTATCCGCTGCATGCCTTTTTCTTCGTCAACCGCTTGTTTAACGGCTTCGTAACTTGGGGGGAAGCTAACCTCGCGATACACGGAAGCTATTCATTTGAGATGTACCTTACGCCGCACGCTGCCATTTTTCTTTTTCCTGTGCATAAGTGGTTTTGCCTGCTTCGATAGCATTTGAAATTACGGACTTTCCTTCGTTGTAGAGCTCCTTTCCCTCGTCAATAGCATGAGTGACCCTGTCTTGCGCATTTGATGCGAACCGCTTGATATCATCCCTGACTTCTTTTCCCGCTTTTGGAGCCAGTAGGAGCGCCACTCCTGCCCCCACAACACCCCCAACGAGGAATGGGATAAAGATGCTGCTTTTGTTTTTTTTCAATTCTTCTGTCATGATTATCACCTCTTTCTTTGTTCAGCGTTAATACGAGTAGCTACCCCCCTATCTATAAAAACACCGGCGGAAACCGGTGATCAAATCCTCTCTTCTGTTCTTGCCGAGATCTTGCGAGAATAAAAGTTTCCTTCATCGAAGATGCATGGCCCAGATTCGAGTTCAAACAGCAATACATGCATTCCTGATGTATCGTAAATTCTGTTCTTGTTTACATTATAGCACGAGCGAACTGAGACGATTTTTCCTGACGCGTAATGATTTAGAGTGATTGTCAAAAATGCGGATCTGCTTTCAGGTTCATGAAGTTTTGCTCTTTTATGCTCGTGGCTCACGAGAATATGGTAAATGTCAGTATTTTCCGGCCTTCTTCATGAATCTTTAAAAACCCCGGAATCAATAATAACATCCTTCTCTTAGGGCGCTAGTGATTTGCCACGAATTGCTACTCTCTGGCACAAAAGCTTCGCAAGTCTCGTCGACTCTCCCGGAATGCGCCTCACTCCTTCTGTACCGAATCAAACATGCGTTCGGGAAAGTAGAACCGCAGCCAGTTCAATCACGCATGATGAACGGGGGAGCGACCTGTCTTTGCTGCTTGGTTTGCAGGGATGAGGTTTGTTGAATCGGGAATTTCGTCTGTTGCAGGAAAAAGTGAACTCTAATCTTTGGATTCTATTTTATGTGCGGTCAGGCCTCTTTCATTCAAAGGTCGCGTATCCGCACTGCAGGAACCAGTCTCAGAAAATCTTCCTTACAGCAAAGTGCTGTCCCCGGCATCAAAGTCGTGGCGGTTCCCGCAGCCACCGCGTATGCAAGTGCTTCTTTAAGGCCTTTTCCTTCAATCAATCCGTAGACAAAACCGGCAATTGCCGAATCGCCGGCTCCGATGGTATTCTTCACTTCCACCTCGGGATGAAATGCATGGTAATTTTCTTTTTCTCCAACGAGGAGGAGCCCCTGTGCTCCCATGGAGACGAGGACGGTGATGATGCCTTTATTCTGAATGCTCCTGGCCGCGTTGACAATGTCGTCCAACTCTCTCAACTCCGCGCCCACGAGCCGGCTCAGTTCATGGATATTGGGTTTTATCATATCGGGCAAACCCTGTGTGCCCTCGGCAAGGGCCTCGCCGTCGGCATCAAGAATCACTTTTGCGTTTCGGTTTTTTGCTATTTCGATGAGCTTGCGGTAGATCTTGGGATGAACGCCGGGAGGAATACTCCCGCTGATGATCACTATTTCCGGATGTTCAATCCCTTCAGCCTTGTGAATGAGGCGCATCAGTTCATAGGGTTCGATAACCGGTCCGCTTGCGCCGAACACGGACTGGCCTCCGTTGCTCATGTCGTTCATGATGATGTTTGTTCGGGTCTCGCCCGAGATCCGGATAAAATCACAGCTGATCCCTTCATTGAGCAGTCTTCCCTCCAGCTCTTCACCGGTAAACCCGCCGACAAATCCAAGCGCTGTGCTGCCGACGCCGAGCTTGGTCAATACCCTTGATACATCGATCCCTTTGCCTCCCGCGAACCTCTCCTCTTTTTTTATCCTGTTGGAATCATCGGGCCTTATCTTTTCGACCCAGAGGGTCCTGTCCAATGCTGGATTAAGCGTTATCGTATAGATCACTGCTACCTCCCTCTTTCATAATACCGGCCCTAACAGCGTGTTCTTATTGTATCAACGAGGTTAATCCCGCGTCAAGGAAACCACGTAAAAGTACTACACCTTCAGTAGCAGAAAAAGGGGAAGGTGAGAAAGGAGGTAAAGCAAGGAACAATGGCAGACGGTCTTTAATCATAGATTTCAGTAACTCTGTCGCAACACATTTATTTTTTTTTGGCGTCCATCAATGCCTGGACGGGCTTGAGACTATAGGGGCTGCCGTGTTCGATCGCCGTAAGTACCGTCCCTCCACCGGTGAAGAAATAGTAGCTTGCATCATCCATGACGGAAAGGTAGAGACCCGGCAGAAGGTTCTTGAACTCCTGGAGTGTGTCGCCGCCGCCGTACATTTTCATTGCGTCCCGGTTAAGGTCTATGGTGTTATCGAGCGCTTGGGAACCGGCCGTAAAGTGCGGGGTGAAACCCATAACGGCATTGACGAAGATGGTCTTTGCCGAAGCGATGGCTCCGGAAACGGTCTTTTCCTCGAAGGACCGGGGATCAATGTCCGTGATAAACGCGTGAGATCCGCCGGGCTTAAAGTCTTTAATGGAGATGGTCCGATATTTCCCTTCGATTTTTTGTTCCAAAACGTCTGATTCGACAACCAGCGGAAGCTCGACGATCTTTTTCGCGGTCCGGTCCTTTTCTACAAGCTCTTGCGCGAGTCTGCGGTCCTCTTCGCTCACCCCTTTGATCCGCACGCCATACTTGGCGCAGAGGTAGGTATTGTAAATGACGCCGCCGAGGACGAGGCGGTCCACCTTGTCATAAAGGGCATTGAGGGGCCTGATTTTGGTGTCATATTTCGCGCCGGCGACAACGGCCAGGAAGGGCCGTTCCGGGTTCATGACGCCTTCGAGGTTTCTGATCTCCTGCTGAAGCAGGAAACCCGCATAGGAAGGAAGGTGCTTTGTGATATTGTACGTGGAAGCATGGGGTTGCCACGACCCGAAGGCGTCATTCACATAGATGTCTGCAAGACCGGCGAGTTGGAGCGCGAAGCGCTCGCGGACCTCCCCCTCGGGCTCCTCGCCCTGGAACCACCGTGTGTTCGGAAGATAAATCCCTCCGATCTTCCGTTCCCGCAGATCCCGAATCGCAAGGTTAATGGACGTGTCGATCCCGACGATGCCGCGAACGGGGTCCGGGGGGAATTCCGGGATATACAGCTTCGTATGCAGCTTCTGCTCGAGATAGCGCACTACCGGTTCAACGGACTCTTCCGGTCTGCAGGTGATCGTTCCGGTCTTCTTGTCTTTCGGCCTGCCCACATGGGTCATCATGATCGGCCTTCCGCCACGCTCAACGATGTGGAAGAGCGTCCCGATGGTTCGGTCGATGCGATAGGGGTCCCGTATGACCCCGCCCTTTACAACATTGTGGTCGAAACGGACGAGAACTATTTTCCCTTGCAAGTCTGCTTCCTGGATCAACGGCAAATCGTGGTGTAATTGTTTCGTCAGCATGGCGAACGACTCCTCTTGGTATCAGGCTGGGAGAACATTACGACATCGATTTAATTATAGCAGTCAAAAAGCAGCCGAGTCGTCATTCTTCACGGGAACAGGCAACGTTCTCACCCGAAAAATGGAAAACGATGAAGGACCTGTTTTGTCACATGCATTCATCCTTCACTCTGTGTGACGTTTATCGGTACTCGTGCAAAACAGGAGCCGGATGAAAGGAGTGGATCGGCGGGAGGATGGCGCAGAAAGGATGTCCAGCACTTCTCTTGCTTTTGCCGGGAGTCTATACAATGAAGAAGTTTTGCTAAGAAACGATCGCCGTCATCCTGGGAAATTCGTCTTGTGCGAAGAAAGCCGTTAAAAAAAGAGCATACCGTCGTACTCCAGGGCATAGGTAATCAGGTGTATCCCGCCGAGGATCTGGGTGCCTTCGATCAGGTCTTCTTTCGAAAGGTTCCTGTTTTTAGCCACCTGTTCGCACAGCTGGAACTTGACCCCCACAGCAAGTGCGTCGGCGAGACGCTGTTCAAAGGTCGGAACACCCGGGGGCACGACGCCTTCTTCCCTGATCTTCCCTTTGGTGACCGCATCAGCCCCGTCCTGGACGCAGTAGACGACTGCATCGCAGCCGGAACACTGGGCTATGGTCGCGAACATGATTGCGGATTTGATCTTTCCCACGTCATTTGCTCCGGATGATAATTGAACGGCGAATTTTTTTCGTTGTTTTCTGGCCGGTTCTTCCATCGTTTCCTCCTTGCATCCTGCGCGATCTGCCGAGGACGTGACGGCTGTCTTATTTCGCCTTGCTCTCCCGCCTTCGTTCGGCGAGCCGCATGTCCCTTCGTGACTTTGCCTCGCTGTTCCTCCGCATTTCTTCCTCAGTCTCAAGGATGAGCGGAGGTACTTCGCGGGGACGTCCTTTTTCATCGAGTGCCACGTAGGTCAGATAGGCTGAACTTGTGCGCCGGACCTCTCCGGTACGGAGGTTCTCCGCGTCCACCCTTACGCCGACCTCCATGGAGGTCTTGCCGACGAGGTTAAGGCTTGCACGAAAAAAAAGGAGGTCCCCGATAAAGGCGGGAGTGTGAAAGTCCAGTCGGTCGATTGAGGCCGTAACCACGTTAGAGCGTGCATGTCGGGCGGCAACCACGGATGCGGCCGTGTCAATCAGTTTCATGATGACACCGCCGTGGATGTTGCCGGCAGGGTTCGCATCCTGGGGGATCATCATCTGGGCGATGACGACGCTGGTGTCCTGTATCCGTTTCCCTTCCATCGCAGTTTCACCTACTCGTTAATCTCACCGTTTTTTCATCGCGGGAAATGAGGTTGGTGCGCTGACGATCTGACGCCCCAACCGGTACGTTGAAAAATGACACCCCGTTAGAACAGCGGAAATATCCAACGGGGCGCATATTTGCTCAGGAGAAAACGTCACTCGGTTTTTCTTGCGCGACAGTCAGGCGGTAAACTCCATCTCGCTGAAGAAATATTTGATCTCGAACGCCGCTGTCTCAGGCGCGTCGGATCCATGGACGCTGTTCTTTTCGAGATCGACGGCAAATTCTTTGCGGACCGTGCCCGGATCCGCGTTCGCAGGGTTCGTGGCCCCCATGAGTTTGCGCCACGCCGCAATGGCGTCTTTCTTTCCGAGCACCATGGCAACGCAGGGAGCCGAAGACATATAGGACGTCAGACTTTCAAAGAATGGCTTTCCTTTGTGTACGGCGTAGAAGCCCTCGGCTTCCTTTTTAGTGAGCCAGAGTTTCTTCATGGCGACAATCGTGAACCCATTCTCCTCGATCTTGGAAAGTATCTTCCCGGAGATATTTCTGCTGACTGCGTCTGGTTTGATGATGGCAAAAGTCTTCTCCAACACTTCCTCCTCGCAAGAAATCACGTTTTATAAAAATATATTACCACGGATGAACACGGATAGAAACGGAAATGTATGATTGTTCGTGCGGTGGTTCATTAAAAAAAGCTGAAGACCGTGCCTCGTGCGCGCTGTTGCTACGCGTCCGCAACTTCTTTGATGTAGGGGCCAAGGACCATGTCCTTGTACCCCTTGCCCTGGGGGATCACGGGATACACCGCTTCCTCTCGGTCGGTCACGACTTCGAGGAAGCAGGGGCCTTGTGCCGCAAGAAACTCTTTGAGTGCGGGCTCCAGCTCTTCCCGTGAGCGGACCTTGCGGCACCACGTAAAGCCGCACTCCTGTGCGATATGGGAAAAGTTCGCGTCAAAGTTACGTTCGGAACCGGTGAACTGCCGATTGTAAAAAACCGCCTGGATGGACCTCACCATGCCGTCTGCGTGGTTGTTCAGCATGAGCACCTTGATGGGCAGGCCGAGCGAGCCGATGGTATGGATCTCCCCCATGTTCATCTTGATGCTGCCGTCGCCGTCAATGGCGATCACCTGTGCATGGGGATTGGCATAATGCACGCCGATCGAGCTGGGCAGAGAAAAGCCCATGGTGCCGAATGCGCCCGAGGTAATGAAAGACTTCGGCTGCGCAGTTTTGAGATACTGGGCGGCGAGCATCTGGTGGTTGCCTACCCCCGTAGTGATTTTGGTATCTTTGGTAATGTAGCGCGACAGGAGGTCCATGACCTCGGCAGCCTGGATCTCTTTTGCCGTATGGTTGTAATTGAGCGGGAAACGTCGCTTCAGCGAGGCCGCCCGTTTCTGCCATTCGCCGATGTTGAGCGTGATTGACTTTTCCTTGGCATACTCCACGAGGTCCTCGAGAACAATGCTTGCGTCACCGATAAAGGAGAACTTGGGATAGCGGGTGACCCTGACCTCCTGCACTTTTTCCGCATTGATATCGATATACGCGATCTCTGCGTTCAGGCCCGACTCTCCGACTTTCTGGACCACCCGGTCGTTCCACCGGACGCCGAAGGCCACGAACAGGTCCGTCTCCTGGATGGCCATGTTCGCGTAGGGTGTGCCGAACATGCCGAGCATGCCGAGGGAGGTGTCCAGCGACTCATCGAGGATGCCTTTGCCCATGAGGCTGTTGATCAGCGGGATATTGAACATCCCGTTGAATTCCCGTATCCTGTCGCTGGCAGCGCGGGAGTTGAGGCCGCCGCCGATGTACAGCAGGGGGCGCTTTGATTTTTGCAGAAGGTCGAAGAACTGTTTGCACTGGTTCTTGCCGAGGTGAGTCTCCTGGTCGTACTTATGCCGGTAGCGTTCAACAGCGGTCCCTTGGTAAACTCCCTTTTTTCTCTGGGCATCGAGGGGGAAATCGATGACCACCGGCCCGGGTTTGCCGGCTTTGGCATAAAAGTAGGCGTCCTTGACCGTCTCCTCGATATCGGTGCTGTCCGTGACGAGGATAACTTTTTTCGCCGCCTTGGCAAAAACTTCCTTGACGTTGATGTGCTGGAACTCGTCGGTATCGAGCCGGCTCTGCTGGACCTGGCCCGCAAACACGAGCAATGGCACCGAGTCGGCAAAGGAATCCGCCACGGCCGTAAGCGTATTCGTAATGGCCGGACCCGACGTGACCACGGCCACACCCACGGCGCTGCTTGACCGTGAGTAAGCTGCAGCGCTGAAGGCGCAGGATTGTTCGTTCGCATTGATGTTGATTGCGATGGGGCTCTGGCCCAAGTGCATGGTAAACCGGGAGGATCGTCGCTCCCGTATATCCGAAGATCCTGGTCACTCCCAGGTCTTCAAGGCTCTTCACCATGATTTCCGCTCCGTTCATTTCCTTTGGCATGCCGTCCTCCGTCGGGTCTCAAAAGCATTCAGATGCGGTCTCAATCACAGTGCCTGAAAATACGGTTTTCTCATTTCCCGTAGGGGAATACGAAGATTTCTTTATTCTTTACGACTAAGAGGAGACGATTTTTTTTCGCAAAATCAATCAGGACCCTGTTCCATGAAGCCTTTGCCGTGATTGTTGATTTTCGGTCCGTCATGGACTCAGCCTTGATCGCATAGCCGTCTTGAGAGGCCGTTTTAGCGATCCGCTCCAGTATGTCGGCTATTTTTTTCTTTTTTGCGGTGATGGCGATTGCTCTCCCTGGTAAGGCGACAAACGAAACGGGAAGAGAGCCGGTACCGGGGTCGGCCCCTCGCATGAGAAGCAATTTTGCAATATCTACATTGCCTGTATCAGTTGCTTCAGTCAAAGCGGTGGAGCCACTGCTGTTCTTTGCATTGACGTTTACGCCCTTCTCGAGAAGCACGTTGACGGTATCTGCGCTGCCTTCCCGGGCTGCACACATGAGCGGAGTATCTCCATCGGGTAATGCCATGCCGGTATTTGCGCCTTTTTCAACAAGCAGCGTGACCAAAAAGGGATAACCCTTGCACGCAGCAATCAGCAGGGGGAAATTACCTTTCTGGTCGGTATCATTCACATCAGCGCCGTGTTCTATCAGCCCTTTGGCTGCTTCCGTTCTCCCATGATCTGTCGCGAACAAGAGGGGGGATTGTCCTCTCGTATTTCTGCCGTTTACATTCGCTCCCTTTTCAATGAGATATTGCAGTATTCTCAGATGTTCTTCCTTGAAGTCCGGTGCATCCACTGCCGCTTGGAGTGCCGTAGCGGCGCCGTCATCGGACTTAACCATAAAATTAATGTCTGCGCGGTTTTCAACGAGAATTTTCACGGCCTGCTCGCGGCCGCGACGTACGGCCGTCATCAATGCAGTATTCCCGCTCTTATCGAACTGATTCAGCGTGGTCCCCTGAATTTTGATAAGTTTCTCAAGAATGGTTGTAAGGCCTTTTTCGGAGGCAACAATGAGGGCGGTTTGCCCTTTTTCATTAGCTGCATCTTTATTGATTCCGGCTTTGGCGAATAAATCAACGGTCTGTTCGTTATTCTTCGCTACTTCACCCAGGAAAGCCTGTTCCGTAAACGGGATGCCCTGGTGCTCTAGCATTTTGGTAAAATACACTTTGGAAAGGGGCTCTCTATTGATAAATGCCACGCCGGAGAGAATCAAAATGACGAGAACTGCTATGATGACCGTGACTAATGCTCGATTTCCCCTGACTTCAAACGCGGGTGTTTCCGCATCACTGCTTTCGAGATCCGTCGCACTGCCGGGTTCTTCTTCTATCGAAGAAAGGACTCCATCAGACGCCGTGACAGTATCATCGGACCGGCTGGCGGCCAGTTCTTCGTCTGAAACGGGCCCTTCTTTTTTCCCGCCCAGTATTGGCTCTCCTGCCATCCTTTTCATCCGAAGCGTATGGATATCCAGTTCCGGTAATGGTCCGATATTGTCAAGATATTTCCGAGTAGACGTATCGAGATAATAATAGGCAAAATCCACAAGCAGCCCAACGATGATACCGATGAAAGCCGACAGTATGACGACACCGAGTAGATAACCCAAAAAAAGACCGGCCCCTCCCAGTACAAGGGGGGGCAACCACAAGAGCTTGGAATACAATGTCAGCGTTTCGTACAGTTTTTGTCGTTTATAGGGTTTCCCTTCCGAAGAGTTCAGGAAATCTTCCCATTCTTGAGCGTCAATGCCGAGCTGCGCCTGGTGTTTTTTTATTGCACGGACAATTTCACGATGTCCTTTTTCTCCAGCAAGGTTCAGAGCAGTCTTGCCTGACTTGTTTTTTGCCTCGACATCGATCCCTGATTGCATCAGGAGATCAACAATGGCAGGTCCTTTCTGATCGAATGCCGCCTTATGCAACGCTGTCCAGCCGTCGTCGGATTTTTCATTTACGTTTACGCCTGCTTGCAAAATCGCCTCTGCGATCTCTGTGCGGCCTGCTGACGACGCAATCATCAACGGCGTGACCCCGTCGCGGATCAGATTCACATTGACACCCTCTTCAATCAGCGTTTTTACCGCTTCGAGATCCCCCTTCTGAAGGGCTTCCAGGAGGAGCGGCCATTTCTTTGCCGTCGGCGAGGAATAGTCTACCTTGACATTTGCCTTCGGCTTCGGCCGAGCGTCTTTATCCGTTTTTTTGACCTGTTTCTGATATCCCTTGGATGGGCCTGTTACTTTATGATCATCCATTGAAGTAACTCCTTGCAATTGCCGTCACGATAATGTAGCCCAGTATAGCATGAACGACTTATCTCATCAAGAATCTCGTGGCTTGTTACAAAAAAATCTCCGTTCGTATCTCGACATGTTCAGGAACAACTGAGAAGCAGGGCAGCTGCATGAAATAAAAAAAGTTTATTTTCTTCGTTCGTCGAGAGCCCGTCGAGCCCCGAGTATTTTGCCAGCTTGTGGAAGTTTCAGAAGGAATATGCTTGCAGCAAGAACAAGGCCAGATCATTTAAGGAGATTTTATGTGGATGAAATTTGTCGCAGTTCAGGGCCATCGTTAGGAGCGCGGGTTGTAGTTACAGGAATGATTACGGCTTTATCGGCCATGATTGCCTGACGGCCTTGATGCGATGATGTTGACAGCCATCGGTCACGGTTGTCCTTTCGCAAAGCGCAGTCCCGCGAATCAGAGCGGGATCATTCATCCCGTCCGATGCAATAACCAGTCAATGCACTCACCTTCCATGATTTCGCCGAAAATATTTTTGGTCCTGACGACTTCGGCTTGCACCGTTTTTTCACGGTCTACGAAGCCCAGGATATGCCCCTCATGGAATATTTCGATTCTTTGCTTCCATTCTCCGGTTTTTATTACCTGGAATTTTCCGCATACTTTTAACATATTGACCTCCCGTCGATGCCCGCCTAATAATCTTATCGACAATTTGTTGCATTTCTTTAGCCGGGATTTTCGCGAAGGTCCTTGATCGATAAACATGCTTCGGTGTTCTTCTTGAGTGGTTTCAGCATTCTGTGAGGGAGTGACGACAGGTTCTTCACTCATTATGGAGATTCGTATTTCTTCAGGAGAGAGGGTGCATTTCTTCATCAAAGGGAAAAAGCCGAAGACCTACTGGACCATTGACGGCTTTTCCCAGGGGGATTCAGCCGGAAAGGACGTGGGAAAAAAAGCACACACCTCTCTTTTTAATGAGAAGAATATCTGCGCGAGAGCAATTCCGCTTTCTTTCGCGCTACTTATGATTCGACAGCACACAAATCGTTATCGCCAAACTGACAATCGTCTGGCAGCACGGTTTGTTCACCATGTCCGCTGATCATATTTTTGATCAGTTGGAGCGAGCCCTGCTCTGCGTGCGGGATTTCCGGAAGCTCAGCTTCTATCAGGTGCGACTCTTCCTCATCATCTCTGAATGCACGCACCTCGTATGCCTCGGTCAAGGTTTCCCGTTCCCTGCGACCTTTCGCTCTCTTTGCGGGTGCTTTCATTACCGTCGCCTCCCTCCTCGATAATGTCTTTATTTTAAGTATAGCATCACAGAACCACAAGTATCACAAACCAAGTCGAAAATTAGTCATACTTTAGTCCCCTTGACATAATAAGATTTTGTGAGTTAATTAAACTATTACAATTAATCTGCGACTTATGTTGATATGCCTATTTCCGTAGGCGACGGGAGATGATATTAAAAAAATATTTTATTAGCTGAACAATTCCAAGCTGGCTGTCTTCATCATTTAATTTTTTTCGAGCCGGCATGAGCGGCCCTGTTACCTGGAGAGATGCGGTTCAAAAGGAGACAGGACGATGAGTAAATTGATTTTCTATCTGTTGATAGGGGGAATGCTGTTATTACCGGCGCTGCTTCATGCCGGAAGCAGTGCCCCTGCGGGCGAGCTTGACCGGTCGCTGAACGGTCCGGTCGCGGCCCCCTTGGAACTGGCAAAACCTTCCGAACCTTCTCCCATCGGGGACCCAGTTGTTTTTGCCGAGCAGTTGTTCGGGTCTTCCGGTGCTCCGGTTCCCGCCGACGAACGCGTGGACGCTCAAATCGAGTATTTCAGTACGACCGGGAAGCCGAGTTTCCAGAACTGGCTCGACCATTCCTCACGGTTCCTCCCCCTCATGAAGGAAATATTCCGCAAGAACGACCTGCCGCAGGACCTCGTTTATGTGGCAATGATAGAAAGCGGGCTGCGTATGAACGCCGTATCGCGTGCCCGGGCTGTGGGTCCGTGGCAATTCAGGGCAATCACGGCCAAAGCATACGGGCTCAAGATGGATGGATGGATCGATGAAAGGCGGGACCCTGTGAAATCAACGCAGGCAGCGGCAGCGTATTTGCGAGACCTGTACAGGCACTTTGGATCGTGGCGTCTGGCCCTGGCGTCGTATAACGCAGGTGCGGGAAGAATATCTCGGGCGCTCTTCCACTCACGGGACAACGACCTGCCTGATCTGTACGAGTCTCAGATACTCCGTCGGGAAACGCGGAACTACGTGCCCAGGCTCTTGGCAGCCGTCTTGATCGCACGGGACCCGGAACGGTACGGTTTTACTGTGAAGAATGGAAGAGCATTCAGCTATGACGAAGTGCGGATCGATGAAAGTACTGACATCGATGACGTTGCTGCCCTTATCGGATGCACCTACGAGGACCTCAAGGACTTGAACCCCGAGTTGGAAACCAGGACAACGCCTCCCTATGTTAATCAGTACGTCCTGAGGCTGCCGGCCGGCACAAAAGAGATCTATCGTGCTGCCACGAAAATGCCGTTCCGCCGCATCTCGCTCATCACGCCGCGCTTTGCTGCCGCTTACGACCCGCTTGATGGCGGGCGGCCCCATGAGTATGCCGTTCTGAGAAAGAAGCACCAGTCGCGCTCGGCTTCCCGCCGTCGCTTACCGGCACCGGAACAGAACTGGCTGCCGAATGCCGTGGCTCCTGCCGGCTCCCGCAAACTCGCTTCGGTTCCCGTGGTTTGATAACAGGCCGGGTCATGCCGCCGGGAACAATCATGATGCTTCATTGAGCTTGTCCGTTTTTTCTGTATCTGAATTTTTCTTTCTCTCGTTCCAAGCAACGGGAATCTGAATATCGGCAGGCAGTGCAGCTATTTCTTTTTATAAAAAGGCAGGTCTACAATTTTTGCGGCGATTTCCCGGTCGCGGACCTCGATTTCAATTTCCTGGCCAGGCTGTGCATAGCGGGCGACAATATAGCCGAGCCCGATGCCTTTGCGAAGATGGGGTGACAGACAGCCGCTGGTGACCACGCCGACCTCGCGGTTTTCCGAAAAGATGCTGCCCCCGCTCTTCGGTACCCCCTTGTCCAGAAGGTGAAAGCCGGCAAGCTTCTGTTTGACGCCTTCGGCTTTTAACCTGAGCAGCGCTTCCTTTCCGATAAAATCCTTGTCAAAATCGACAAAATACGAGAGCCCGGCCTCGAGGGGAGTGCGGGTTTCATCAAGCTCGTTTCCGTACAAAAGGTGCCCCATCTCCAGCCTCAAGAGGTCCCTGCTCGCGAAACCGCAGGGAAGGATCCCTTCATCACTGCCCGCGTTCATGATCGCGTCCCAGAGCGATTCGGCGCGGTCTGCCGGGGCGATGAACTCGTATCCGTGCTCGCCGGTATAGCCCGTCCGGGACACGATGACGGACGAGTCCGCAAACGGAAATTCCCGGACTGCCCGGAGCTTCATTTTTTTGAAATGATGCTCCGTGAGTTTTTCGAGGATGGGGAGCGAGCGCGGACCCTGCAAAGACAAATGGACCGTGAAGAGCGTTCTGTCGGTAATTTCGACTGCCTTCGACGCGTGCTGTTTCAGCCAGAGCAGAATTTTATCGGTATTGGCGGCGTTTGTGGAAAGAAGATAACGGTCCGGAGACGTTTTCCCGGAAGGGAGATGGAAGATGAGAACGTCGTCAAGGATGCAGCCGGCCTCGTTGCAGAGAAGGCCGTAATGGGCAAAACCTTCCGCGACCCTGCTCAGGTTCCAGGTAACGACGTTCTGGAGCAGAGCGGCTGCGCCCGTGCCGCGCACTTCAATCCTGCCCAGATAGCCGATATCGAAAAGGCCGGCAGCGGCGCGCACAGCACGATATTCTTCCTGTATATCGGAGAACTGGAGCGGGATTTGCCAACCTGCGAAGTCCGTCATCTTCGCTTTTACGAGCTCATGTTTCCGGTGGAGAACGGTCTGCTTCATTCAGCCCTCCGCGTCGCGACGCGAGTACAGAATCACAGAGCACACCAGGGAGTGTCCGTTGCTGTTGCGATGAACGGCTTGAGCAGGGTGCGATGACGGCGCTCTCAGAGCCTGAATCGCTCCGGGTCGATCTTTCCGTCGGCGAGTTTGTGGAGGTCCTTGGGCAGGAACGCTCCTTTTTCAGTGATGATGGCCGTGATATACCGGGCAGGCGTGACGTCGAACGCCGGGTTGGCGGCGGTCACGCCGTCCGGCGCAATTTGGATTTTCCCGAGCACGTGGGTCACTTCGCGGGGATCGCGCTCTTCGATCGGGATATCGGCGCCTGATTCGATGCTGAAATCGATACTCGACAGCGGCGCGGCCACGTAGAAGGGGATGCCGTGTTCCTTGCAGAGCACGGCGAGGCTGTAGGTGCCGATCTTGTTTGCCACATCGCCGTTCCGCGCAATGCGGTCGGCCCCGACGATGGCCAGGTCGATCATGTCGCGGTAGAGGAAGTAGCCCGCCATGTTGTCGGTGATAAGCGTGCAGGGGATGTTCTCCTGCATGAGCTCCCATGCAGTGAGCCGGGCGCCTTGGAGCACGGGGCGCGTCTCGTCGACGTAGACGTGGATTTTTTTGCCGTCTTCGACCGCCGAGCGCATTACTCCCTCGGCTGTCCCGTAACCGGCCGTGGCGATGGAGCCCGCATTACAGTGTGTAATGATGTTATCGCCGTCGGAGACGAACCCCGCCCCGTAGGCGCCGATCTTTTTGTTCGTCTCGATGTCATCGTCGATCATGCTCTGGGATTCAGCGACGAGCAGGTCCCTGATAGCGTCAAGGTCCTTGTCTTTGTTCTTCTGTACGAGTTTTTTAATCCGGTCGATGGCCCAGAACAGGTTCACTGCCGTAGGCCGCGTTGCCGCCATGGTGGCGCAGATTTCCTCGAATTTCGGCCAAAACTCCTCGAAGGAGTCCGCTGTTATCTGCCGGGCGCCGAGCGCAAGGCCCATGGCGGCCGACACACCGATCGCCGGGGCGCCGCGCACCCATAGTTCCTTGATTCCTCTGGCCACGGTTTCATAGTCTTTGCACTCAGTATAGACTGTTTCAAGGGGCAGTTTTGTCTGGTCCAGCATCCGGACGATGCCGTCTTTCCATTCGACGGTGGGGATCATGCACGGTCTCCTTTGGGGTAGTGGTACGGAAATACAGAGCTTGAGATTTAAATATAAAGGAATACGAACGGATTGTCAAAAAGAATCTGAATACACACCGGGATCGGCAGGGACGGCATACTCCCCTCGGTCAGGTCCGGGACGGGAAGGGCGGGCAGGTCCTGCCCCTTCAGCTTTCATGCGGCTGGCGAACCGGTTCGCAAGCCATGTGGCGGATGACCTTGCCCTTTACCAGATAGACGACCATTTCGGCGATGTTGGTTGCATGGTCGGCTATCCGCTCCAGGTACTTCGTGATGTAGGTAAGTCGCACGGCGCGCGAGATGTTCTTGGGGTCTTGCAGCATGAACACAAGCAATTCGTTGAAAATCTGCTGGTTCAGGTTGTCCACGAAGTCGTCGGCGGCACAGACCCGAACGGCAAGGTCTGCGTCCCGGGCCACGAAAGCATCGAGGCTGTCCTTCAGCATCTTCTGAGCAGCCTCGGCCATGCGCGGCAGGTCGATATAGGGTTTGAGCGGCGGCTCATCCCCCAGTTCAATGGCGCGTTCGCAGATGTCCACGGCCAGATCGCCCATGCGCTCCAGATCGGTGATGATCTTGATGGCCGTCGTGATAAAACGGAGGTTGCTGCCCGTGGGCTGCCACAGGGCGAGAAACCTGATGCACTCTTCTTCGATCTCCACATCGAAGTTGTTCACAATGGCATCGCCGTCGATCACCTCGATCGCCAGTTTACGGTCCCGCTCCGTGAGCGCTTTCATGGATTTCCTGATCGCGTCTTCGACGAACCCTCCCATAGCAAGCAGGCGTTCCTTGAGTTTTTCGAGTTCCTGTTCTTTTTGGTTGGACATGTGTTCTCCCTTAATAGATTCGATGGAGGATGCAGGATACATGATGCAGGGAAGGATGAAAATTTTTAGAGACCTCCCTCATGCATCAGGCATCATGCTCACAGCATTACCCGAACCTTCCTGTAATGTAATCGTCGGTCTGCTTCTTGTCCGGGTTCGTGAAGATCTTTTCCGTGGTGCCGTATTCGATCAGCTCACCCATGTACAGAAATCCCGTCATATCGGACACACGCGCCGCTTGCTGCATGTTGTGCGTGACGATGATGATGGACACGTCCTTTTTCAGGTTTACGACGAGTTCCTCAATTTTCGCCGTTGAAATTGGGTCCAGCGCTGACGTGGGTTCGTCGAAGAGCAGCACCTCGGGTGACACGGCCAGGGCGCGGGCGATCACGAGCCGCTGCTGCTGTCCGCCTGAGAGTTCGTAGGCGCCGGAATTCAACTTGTCCCGGACTTCCTCCCAGAGCGCGGCATGTTTGAGCGCCTGTTCGATGCGGTCCACCAGTTCCGATTTGTTCTTGATGCCTTTCAATCTGAGACCGTAGGCGATGTTTTCAGCAATGGACATCGGGAAGGGCGTGGGCTTCTGGAACACCATGCCGATGCGGCTTCTGAGATTGATCAGATCGAGATTGTCTGCAAGGATGTTTTGTCCCTGAAAGATGATCTCCCCCCCGTACCGGTGCTTCGGATACAAATCGTGCATGCGGTTGAAACACCGTAGCAACGTGGTCTTTCCGCAACCCGACGGTCCGATCAGAGCCGTGACGTTGTTTTTATATATCGGCAGCGATATCGCTCTGAGGGCGTGAATATCTCCGTTATAGTAGAAGTCCAGGTCCTTGACTTCGAGTTCGATTGTTCCCGTCAACGTTTGTACCTCCAGCGGATGATCGCTCTGCCCGCGATCGTGAGGGCGAGGATGAAAAGCGTGATCACGAACGATGCGCCCCATGCCTGGGCATGCCAGCTTTTGTAAGGCCCCATGGCGTACTGGAAAATGGTGACGGTGAGCGATGCCAGCGGACCGTTCATGCTGCCCGAGAAAAAGTTGTTGTTAAACGAGGTAAAGAGCAGCGGCGCTGTCTCGCCTGCAACACGGGCGATCGACAGCAGGATGCCGGTCAGGATGCCGGCGGCAGCTCCGCGGTACACGACCTGGATGATCACCTTGTAATACGGCGCGCCGAGCGCAAAGGCCGCTTCCCGCAGCGTCCAGGGCACGAGCGACAGCATGTCCTCCGTGGTCCGGAGCACGACCGGGATCATGATGATCGAAAGCGCGAATGCGCCGGCCCACCCGGAAAAATGATGGAGCGGCCGAACCAGGATCGCATACACGAACGCTCCCACGACGATGGACGGCACGCTCACCATGATATCGGAAAGAACGCTGATCATTCGCGCGATTTTTTTCCCCCGCGCGTACTCGGCGAGGAAGGTGCCTCCCAGAACGCCGATCGGGACCCCGATCAAGGTGGCGGCCAAAGTGATCATCAACTGCCCGATAAAGGCGTTTCTGAGCCCGCCACCCTCAACCCCGGCAGGAGCAGGATCGTTCAGGAACAGGCTCGGCTGCAGAGCGCCGATGCCGTGAATAACGACGTCGGTCAGGATATACACGAGCCAGAAAATCCCGACAGCTGCGGCGAGGCCGGAAAGTGCCAGCGCGATGAAACTTTCTATTTTACGTTTTTGTTCAGTAGTCATGACAAGCACTTTCCTGGTGTCATTCCGGCTTGTCCGGAACCGTATCTACGTTCATCAAGCTAAAACAACGACGATTCCCGACAAGCGGGAATGACGCCGTATTAACAAGTTTGTCAACGTTTATCTCGCATATTTTCTCTCGGCCTTCAGGAGAAAGAACTTCGCGATGGCCAGGATGATGAAGCTCATCACGAACAATACGAGCGCCAGATAATAGAGCGATGACAGATAGAGAGCGCTGTCCGCCTCCGTGAACTCGTTCGCGAGGCTGACGGTAATGGTCGAGGCCGCATCGAGGAGCGACGTGGCGATCTTGTGGTTGTTGCCGAGCACGAAAGCAACGGCCATGGTCTCGCCCAACGCCCGGCCCAGGGAGAGCGCCGCACCGCCGAACACCCCCAGCTTGGAGTAGGGGAGGACGACGTTTTTCACGACTTCCCACTTCGTCGCTCCGATGGCATAGGCCGATTCCTTGACCACGGCAGGGGTCAGGTTGAATGAATCGCGCGCGATGCTTGCCGTAAAGGGGATGATCATGATGCCGAGGATCATGCTCGCGGTCAGGAGATCAATGCCCAGGGGGTTGCCCGCGAACAGGAAACCGAGGAACGGCATTTGCCCGACGGTGTTTTTCAGGGCCGGTTCGACGTATCTTGGACATGATCGGCGCGAGGGTGAACAGGCCCCACATGCCGTAAATAATGCTCGGGATCGCGGCCAAGAGCTCGATGGCGACGCCGATGGGGCCTTTCAGAAAATTCGGCGCGATCTCGGTCACGAATATGGCAATGCCGATGGCAGTGGGTATGGACAAGAGCAGGGCCAGGGTGGTCGTTACAAAGGTGCCGAAAATAGTGGTCGCTGCTCCAAAAACGCCGGTCACGGGGTTCCAGGCGGTCGAGGTCAGGAAATTGATCACTCCGAATTTCTCGATTGCAGGCACGGATTCCTTGATCAGCACCGCCAGAATGCCGATGATGAAAATGATGACGGTAAAGGATGCAAGTCCGGTAACCGAGGAAAAGAACAGGTCAAAATAATTTTTTTTCGGGGCTATGGCCAATGAACGGACCTTTCCGAATTTTCGAAATTCAGCTTGCTCCCTTTCGCAGGGAGACCTGCTAAGCAGCTTCCTCTCCCTGTGAGAAGAGGATTGCGACGGTGGGTGGTAAGGCGAAAACGGAAGCACTGCGGATAGCAATGTCCGACCCGCACGGGCCTCGATCCATCCTGTTCAATTATACCAGAGTTCTACTGAATCCCATTGGACTTCCAGTAACCTCGGACCTTGTCCTTCAACACTTTCGGGAGCGGAACGTAGATGAGTTCCTTTGCCTTGTCGTCTCCATTCTTGAACGCCCAATCGTAGAACTTGACCACGTTCCTGTTTGAGTCTTTTTTCTCTTTGGCAAGGAGGATGAACGTGGCGCCGGCGATGGGCCAGGCCTTTTTCCCCGGCGCATCGTTCAGCCAGAGGTAAAAATCCTTTCTGGGATCGAAACTTGCCGATGCGGCGGCATCCTCAAATGTTTCGAAACTCGGTCCTACAAAATTTCCTGCACGGTTCTTGAGGAGCGTGAATGCCATGGCGTTCTGCTTTGCGTAGGCGAATTCAACGTAGCCGATGGAGTTCGCGGCCTGCTGAACATAGTTGGCAACGCCTTCATTTCCCTTGCCGCCGATTCCTGCGGGCCAACTCACCGAAGTGCCGGTGCCGACCTTTTCCCTCCAGGACGGAGACACATCGCACAGATAATCCGTAAAGACGGCGGTCGTGCCTGACCCGTCCGAGCGGTGGACTACCGTGATCCCGCTGTCCGGAAGCTTGAGCGCGGGATTCAACGCTTTGATCTTCGGATCATCCCATTTCCTGATTTCGCCGAGATAGATTCTGGGAAAGTGTTTGCGCATCGAGTTTCAGTTGTCCTGCCTTTATCCCCGCGATATTGACTACCGGCACAACCCCGCCGACCACGGCCGGGAACTGGAGCAGGTTTGCCCTGGCAAGCTCTTCGGGCTTCAGCGGTTTGTCGGACGCGCCGAAATCCACGGTCCGCTCGGTGATCTGGTTGATTCCGCCGCCGGAGCCGATAGACTGGTAATTCAGCTTCATGCCCGTTACTTTGTAGTACTCATTGGCCCAGGCGGAATAAACGGGATAGGGGAACGTCGCCCCCGCTCCGTTCAGTGTCTCCTCTGCCAGTGCTGCGGCGGCAATTGACAGTGTAACGGTTAATGCGACAGCGACAATTTTCTTCATTTGTTTTCCTCCTTGAGAAAGTTGAAATCATGGAACAACTTAGGTTAAGTACTCTTAGCACGGTAATGCTACGACAATGTTACAAGTATATTACATTTGGAAGGACTTGAGGCGCTTCCTCTTCTCAATAGGGTTTTTTTGTGCTACCATTGTTTATCGTGCTTACCATGCATGTTTACCAGCATGTGTCAAAGCCATAAACCCTGGTTCGAGGAGAAGAGATCATGAATACGGTCATTGAAACAATCAAGAAAAGACGAGCTGTAAGGTCCTATGATTCGAAATCGATTTCCCGGGACGCCCTGAATACGATCATTGAGGCTGGGAACGAGGCGCCGTCCGCGATGAACAGCCAACCCTGGCGATTTGTGGTTGTTGAAGATAAGGAAATGAAAAGAAAGCTGCTCAATGCTGCCGTGCCTCAGGCAAAGAAGATCACCGAGCTGGTGAAAGACGTTGATCCCGAGCGATACGAGGCGATCAAAAAACGTTATGCCGAACTGCCTGACCCTGTCTACTACTCAGCGCCTACAATTGTGTTCGTCATCGGCAACGGACGTTATGCCGACCATTCTTGCCCCCTGGCTTGCGAGAACATGATGCTTGCTGCCCAGTCGCTGGGGATCGGAAGCTGCTGGGTCGGGTTCGGCGCGATGGTGACCGAGGACCCGGAGGTCAGAAACATTCTTGAACTGAAGGACGACGATGCGATCTTCGGACCCATTTTGCTCGGCTATCCCAAGGGAGAGACGAAACGACCGCCGAAGAAGGAACCGAAGGTGAAGTGGATTTAAACCTGACGATAGTTCAAAAAACTGAAATCCGTCAGGGGAAAGGGAGAATTGAAATGCGAAAGGGTGAAAGTATTCGAACGGCCTTTTCCCCATTTACCCGGCTTTCTTCTCCCTTTCTCCTGAAAAGGTTTTTATTGGGATTAAGATCAACCAAAGAACAATAATTTGGGGGGATGATCATATGGACATGTCGCTCAAAATGCGGTTTCTCGAATCATGGAACAAGTATTTCCCAGGGGCAGAACTTCCCATTGTATTTTATTACACTGACCAGAAAGACCGCGCAGAGAAGGTCCCGCCTCCATCAGCCCACCAGTGCATGATCGGCGTGCTGGCCAGGGTGAGAAAGGGGACGTCACTCTGTTTTGAGGAATCCTCGATAGGCTGCAGAGGGGGCAAACGGTATACGGGATTTACCGAAGAGATCAGCCCGAACTTCGATTATTTTTTGTCCTGCGGCATTCCGGGAAAGCTTGAAGGCGAGAGATACAAGAAGTCGCCTGAAATAGTCAGTGCAATGATGAAGATCGTGCCGAAGTTCAAGGCCCCGGCGCCCTCTATCGTCTTTAAAAGGTTCGACAGCCTGGAAGAATCCGACAGACCGGAAGCAGCAATCTTTTTTGCTGCGCCTGACGTCCTTTCCGGCCTCTTTACGCTCGCGAACTTTGAGGAGAGGGAACCGAATGGCGTGTTTTGTCCATTTTCTGCGGGCTGCGGCTCCATTGTGCAGTATCCTTATCAGGAAAACAAAGCAACCCGTCCGAGGGCAGTCATCGGGATGTTCGACGTATCGGCCCTATATCCCGAAAGAAACGCTGACTTTTGCCGTGCCCATGAATAAATTTGTCCGCATGGTAAATGATATGGAAGAGAGTTTTTTGATCACGAGGTCCTGGGAAAAAGTGAAAAGAAGGATCGGGCAATAAAAACGGAGACAGAGTCATGACATGCAAGCAATCACCGATGATTACATGCGGCGCATGCTGCCTACTGCCAAGAATTATTGCACTGCCATTTTAAAATCCGGACCGAAAAGAACGAGCCCGGCGATCATCTGGGAACACGACCGACGGAATTTCTCGTTGCGCGCGGACGGGGTGCCGAAGCTTCCCGGGTGACAGCTTACCGTAGCGAAGATATTCAAAAACCTCTTCACGTCACGAAAATTTTTACCTTCGTTCCTTTTTCCTGCACACTCTCGATCTGCATGTCCCAGCCGTGAGCTTTGACCAGGTGCTTGACAATGGCGAGGCCGAGCCCGGTGCCGCCCATTTGCCTTGATCGACTGGGATCGACCCGGTAGAACCTCTCGCCGAGCCTTGCCAGGTGCTTCTGTGGAATGCCGATCCCCGTGTCCTCGACGACGATGGTGTGCCTGCCGTCTTTCTCAATCATGCCGAACGTCACGCCGCCCTGTTCCGTAAATTTGATGCCGTTTTCCACGAGGTTGGTCAAAATCTGAATGAGGCGGTCCCGATCGGCCAAGATGTCCTGCAGCCCCGGCTTGACCTCGATCCGGAGGGTCAGGTTCTTTTCCGTTGCCTTGTCCTTGAGTATGGCCAGCACTGCTTCGGCCGCATCGATGAACCGGACCGGAACTTTCTCGATTTTCACGACTCCCATTTCTATCTTGGAGATGGTCATGAGGTCGTCAACGAGGCTGTTGATCCGCTCGCTGTTGGATTTAATGGCCTGGAGAAATTTCAGGGCATGTTCCCGGTCTTCCAGCGCACCTTCGAGGAGGGTGTCGGCAAAGCCCTTGATCGCGGTGATCGGCGTTTTGATCTCGTGGGACGCATTGGCGACAAAATCTTTTCTGACCTGCTCGACCTTTTTGAGTTCCGTGATGTCATGGAAAATGGCGACAAAGCCTGTCAGGTCGTCCTTGCGTTGGAAAAGAGGGGAAATGCGGACCACGCAGTAACGTTCCGAGGGGTATTCCAGCTTGAACTCGGAGACCCCGGGCGTTCTGCTTGTGCGGACCTCGTCTAAGAGCGCAAAAAACTCGCTGTTCCGGAGGACCTGGATGAAAGGCCTGCCCATGAGCGGAATGTCGCCGAAGAAGTGCCTCGTCGCGGCGCTCGAGAGCAGGACCACGCCTTTGCTGTCGATGATGAGGAGCGCGTCGGGGATGCTTCGGAGTATCTCGTTCAGCCGCTTCCGCTCCTGTTCGTGCTCGTCGATGACGGTCTTCAGTTCCTGGGACATGGCGTTCAGGCTGTCGGCGATATCACTGAATTCACCTGCATCGTGGAGGAACAACTTTCTTCCGATGCCTCGCGGGACGAGCGATCCGGCAAAGTCTTTGATCTGCCGCGTGAGACGCCGTAAGTAGTCGAACTGCCAGAAGGAAAAGGCCGCCGATAGGATGATGACGAAGCCGACGACGAGGATGATGTTCAGCCTGATGACGTTTACTGCATGGTCGATGTCCCGGAGATGGACGCTCAACCGGACAAAGCCTTCGGGCTTGCCGTGGGAGGGCGTCCGATAGGCGACGTACATGAGATCCTGCTTCACCGTGTGGCTGTGCCTGATGGACATGCCGGTGCCGTCCAGCGCCGCCTGCTGGACTTCGGGGCGGTGAGCGTGGTTTTCCATGAATGACGAGTCTGCGTCCGAATCGCCCAGGACTCTTCCGTCCAGGGCAATGATGGTGACCCGTGCGCCTGTTTTTTCCTTTACCGCTTTGCACGCGTCATCGATACTATGTTCCGTATGGAACGAGATGCGGTCGGCGATGAGCGATGCCTGGACGATGAGGTTTTGTTTCAACCTGTCAATGTAATGCTCACGAATGGTGCTGGTGACCGAGTATTCGATGAAGAGGAACGACAGGAGGATGATGACGGCATAGAGGAAAAATATCCGTCTGAAGATCCCGCGTTTCATGCGCTCTCCACGTAATAGCCGATGCCGCGCCTCGTCCTGACATACACGGGGTTTGACGGATCGTCTTCGATCTGGGTGCGCAGTCGTCTGATGTGGACGTCGACGGTCCTGGGCTCGACGAAGGTTTCGTCCTCCCAGACGGCGTCGAGAAGCTGGTCGCGGCTGAACACGCGGCCGCGGCGCTGGACGAGGTAGAGCAGGAGCTTGAATTCCTTGGCGCTGAGACCGAGCGGAACGCCCCGCTTCAAGACCGTGAAGGTCTCCAGGTTGATCAGGAGGTCCCCGAGCACGATCGTTTTTTCCACTGTTGTCAACTCTCCGGACCGGCGCAGGACCGCGTTGACGCGGGCGATGAGTTCCTTGGGGCTGAACGGTTTGGTCATGTAGTCGTCGGCGCCGGTCTCCAGACCTCGGATCTTGTCTGTTTCCTCGCCCTTGGCAGTCAGCATGATAATGGGTATATGGGCCGTTTTCTCGTTGTTTCGCAATATACGGCAGAGTTCCATACCGTGTATGCCGGGGAGCATAAGATCGAGCACGATGAGATCGAACCGGTTTTCCCGGACCCGCGAGAGCGCCTCTTCTCCGTCCGCAGCAGAAGCAACTGAGTACCCCGCTTTCTTGAGGTTGTAGGAAACAAGCTCGGTGATATCAGGCTCGTCATCGACAATCAATATCTTCTTGGCCGTCATAGAGTTAATAATCTTACTGGTCGTAAAAAAGGTGATCGGAATTTCCCGGCTGACGATGACAATTATTATCTATTCTGCTGCATTTGTCAAAGCCGTTTTGTTGATGCCGGAAGATGAGAAAAAAAATAGTGATAAACTTTTACGAGAATACGCCAAACAGACCTGTGCATTTCCTGAAATAACCTAATTCAGGAAAGCGCGTATGATCAGTGCTATAATTAAATTAATTATGAAACGAAGATATTATTTCCAGCCAGGAGGATAACCATGAAATTAGCCAAAGCATTAATTTTAGCGCTTGTTGTGCTTTTACCCTTCGGTTTTAGAGCTTATGCACAGGAGACAAAGCAGGAAGCAAAACAGCCCCCTGCAGCGCAAGAAATGAAACAAGACACCAAACAGGAACCTTCCTCCGCAGAGGTAAAACCGGACGCCAAAGAAGCAACACATGAGCATGCGATGGGGGTTGAAAAGCGATTCGTGGCGACCGTCGGATCCGACGGCGTGCAGCATGTAGAGATCCTCGGGGGAGAATATTACTTTGATCCGAACTATATCGTGGTAAAAGTAAATGCGCCGGTCGAACTCAAGGTCAAAAAAGCGGCAGGGTATGTGCCTCATGATATTATGGTCAAGGCGCCGGAGGCGGGCATTGATTTCAAGGCTAACTTGGAAAAAGACTGGCAATCGATAAAATTCACGCCGACAAAGGTCGGGAAGTATGAAATGTACTGCGACAAACGCCTCCTGTGGTTCAAGAGCCACAAGGACCGCGGGATGGACGGATACATCGAGGTCGTGCCGTAAACTGAAGCTATGCACTATCCATTGATCGACAGGCATCTGCTGTCACGACTGCGGCTGGTGCACGGCGGTTTCAACACCTGCGTGATGCTGTTGTTTTTCTACCTGCCCGGCTTGGTCTGGCGATCAGGCGCGCCCGCAGGAGCAAAGCGCCGCTTCCGTTTCCCGTGATCAGGAGACACCGGAAAATAGGCCCCCTGGCGGTTTTAGCGGGCGTGCCCGGCTACCTATTGTGTCGGGCTTACTCTTATTCTGCTCGACACCGGAAATGTTCTGGAGTATCCGTCCCATTTCTTAACCGGGTCCCTGGTTGTCATCCTTCTCATCTCAACCTTCGTCATATCCCGGAAGATCAAAGGACAGGAATCGCCACTGCGTACGCCCCATGTTTACATCGACATTGCAATTCTCTGTCTTTACGTTATTGAAGCATTTATCGGGATTGGGGTGTTGTTCTGAGAGAGAAATTAAGAGATCTTGCCAGCACTTTCTTTAGATACAGGCAATGCAGTCACAACTCTGCTCCCCGTGCCTATGCCGCGTCAGGTATTTATAATTGACTTCCCGTGCCCACCTTGATACTATACGGCCAATGCTACGTTTTTTTGCGAGAACGCCCGGTTTGGGAGTAGAAATCACCTCTTCCGCGGTGCGGCTGGCGCTCATGACGGGGCGCGGTGCGAACCTTTCCGTTCTGCATACGGGTGCGTTGGATCTGCCTGCGGGGATGGTGACGGAGAGCTATTCATCAACCAATGTTCACGACCCCGACGGCCTGGCGAACGTGCTGCGTAAATGTCTCGCAGACGCACCCGCTCAGGCTGACCGGGCGGCGTTGAGTCTGCCGGACGGCGTGTTTCGCGTCCAGACGCTTGAATTCGACCAGCTTCCGGCCAAGTCAATGGACCGGGAACGGCTCATTCGCTGGCGACTCGAAAAAGCCGCGGCCTTCGATATCTCCGAGACGGTCCTCCGTTATCAGGTGTTGCGCCAGCGGGAACGCGGTTTTACGGTGCTTGCGTGCCTTGTGAAACAGCCGGTGCTCGAACAGTACGAAAGCGTGGTCAGCCGGCTGGGGATGGAGCCGTGGATCGTCGGTCTTTCCTCCTTCCATATCCTGAATTTCTTTTTGCCGGTAATCGCGAAACAGTCGGCTGTATCCGCCCTTGCCTATGTTACCGATAATTCCTTTACCACGATCATAACGGAGTCCGAGGGCCCGAGATTTTACCGCTACAAGGAAGTGAAGCGCGGCGGCGAGATCAAGGCCAGACTTATGCGCGAGATCGAGGATTCGCTTCATTTTTATACTCACATGGACCGGGCGCAGACCTCGGAGGTAAAGCGTCTGTACCTTGCCGGTGAGTCGGCGGCAACCAACGGGCTCGCTAACGAACTCCGTACAACTATGACGCTGGATGTGGAGGTGCTGTCCCCGGCCGCCGTTCTCGCAGGACCGGGCAGGGAATCTCCCTCTTCGGTCTGGGCCGTCTCTATGGCGGCGCTGGGCGCCGGGAGCGCATTATGATCGCGATAAATTTCGCCTCCAGAAATTACCGGCTCAGCGCGCAGATCACGAACGGGTTGTTCATCGGGACCGTCATCCTGGCGCTGACCGCGTCCGCACTGCTCTGGACGAGCATTACGCTGCGCCGCGACAGTGTGATCATGGAAAAGAAACTAAAGGAGGCAGAAGCGGCCGATGCCGAAGTGAAACCCGTGCTGGCGGAGCGTGCCCGGCTGGTAAAGGACTTGAGCGCCATGTCCGGTCTCCTGGAGTCCCGCAGGTTCTCATGGACGAAGTTTCTCACGAGCATCGAGATGGCGGTCCCGACAGGAGTAGCCATGAAACACATCGACTTCAACTCTCATGACGGCACTCTGTCGCTCGAAGGCGTAGCACAGTCCCCGGAAGCGCTCCGTAATCTCATTGTAGGGCTCGAGCGTTCGGCTTCATTCAAGGAACCGTTTCTCAAGCATCAGTCTCAGGAAAGGGGGAGCATCTCATTCAATGTCGTGGCAATCTATTACGGCAATAAAAACGCAGCTGCGGTTCGCGGAATTCGCTAGGAAACTGCGGGTGCCCGCTCTGGCGTTTGCCGGGCTTTTCTGTGTGAACCTCATCCTGTACGGACTCCTCGTCGCGCCCACCCTGGCCCGGATCAGGGCGGGGGAGACACGGTACGGGGAACTCAGGCAGCGTCACGCAGAGGCCGTACTGTTCGAGAAACAGAAACCTTCCTTTGCCGGGATCATGGCAGGAGTCCCTTCCCAGAAGGACATGCCGCTCCTCGTCAAAGACCTGGTGCAGACGGCGCGAAGGCTCAAGCTCGGGGTGGCTTCGGTGAAATACGACATGAAGAAGCGTGCGGGAGAGGAACTTGTCATGGTTGCGTTCTCGTTCCCCGCTGAGGGCAGGTATCCGGAGATCAAGCGGTTCATCTACGATGTCGAGACCGCAGATCGGCTCGTCGGTATCCAGGATTTGAAACTGGGGGCTGAACAGGGGCAAGTCAGTCTCGATATGAAGCTCGTAACGTACATAAAAGGCAACGAGTTTTAATGACTTTTACCAAAGAACAACAGAAAATCACGCTCGTCGCGCTGATTGTCCTTATCGCGCTGGTAAACGGGTACAACTTCATGATCGGAGGCAAGCCGAAGACCGCGCCGCTCATGTATGAGCGTGGCGCCGTGGCCAGTTCCCCGGTACGGCAGGGGCTGTTGTCACGCGGAAGCGGGGCCGACCCCTTGAATGTGTTTCTGGAGCGGCACGATGAACGGTATCCGGGGGTTGCCCGCGATTTTTTCAGGATGGAAAACCCGGCGGTGAAGCCGAAACCGGCGCCGATAGTCGTGCTGCCTCCTGCTCCGCCCCCCGTGCCGGTGAAAACGCCGGAAGAGATCGCTGCCGAGGCGTCGCGTGCCGACCTGTCGAAGTTCCGCTTTCTCGGATACCTTACCGATAAGGAGAACTCTCTTTTTTTGTCTAAGGACGGAGAATTGTTTATCGTAAAGAGCGGAGACCGGGTGTTGAAAAATTATAAAGTGAAAGAGGCGAGCAAGGACTTTGTGGTTATGCTCGACACGATCACCAGGGTGGAGGTTCGCATCGACTTGTCCGGCGCCGTTACACCGCTGCAGACGGCGCAGCCTCATAATGCGCTGCAGCAGCCGCCGGCGCCGCAGGCACCATCCGTGCAGCAGCAATGGCCGCAGCCGGCGGTTCAGCCGTCGATTCAACAGCCCGCACAGCCGCAGCAGAACCAGGCCCCGCCGCTGATGCGGCGGCAGCTTCAAAAGTAGGAAGTCAAGGAACTGAAAAAGGAAATACAGCAGAAACTGCTGCCGCACCAATAGCAGCTCTTCGTTCTTATCAGCAAACCGTCACCTGCCGGACGGTGGGGAGAGCAGCGTGAATACGCGACGTGCAATTCTTAGGCTCCTGCCGGGTGAAGCCACTGCGCGGAAGCCGGGAGAAATGCTTTTTGGTCCGGAATGACGTGCCCGGATTTTCGGAATAGTCGACGTGAGGAGGCGGATAATGAAAAGAATCATGCTCCAGCTTATTGCTGTCATGATGATATCAGCAATGCTGTCCGGCTGCGCAAGCTCCCAGGCGTTCCAGCGCGGAGAGCGGTATGCCCAGCACGGAGAGTGGGACCTCGCGGTCAAGGAATATCGGGAGGCAAACAAGCGCGATCCTCAGGACATCCAGTACCGCGCTACGTTGATGCGGGCCCAGGAAACTGCCGCGAACGAACACTACAAAAGGGCGCGTAATTTCCTGAAGGAACGCAAACTCGACCAGGCCATCACCGAACTTCAGCAGGCAGTGTACCTGAATCCCACCAACGCGGCCATCCAGAGCGCGCTCAAATCCGTTCTGGACATGAAGGAGGCGGAAGACCATTACCGGACGTCGCTGAGCTTCGTGGAGCTCGGGAGGCTTGGAGACGCTATCAACGAGCTGAACCAGGCCGTGGAGCTTGACGCGGAGAATGTAAAATACCGCGATGCCCTGGACAAATTGCGGAAGAAAAAAACCGAAATCGAACCCGAGGACGCACTCACGCTGGCTTCGGACAAACCCATTACGTTGAACTTCAAGAACACCAACATCAAGGACGTGTTCGAGTTCCTGTCCAAGCTCTCGGGAATCAACATCCTCTTCGACGAGGAAGTGAAAGCGCAACCGGTGACTATCTTCGTCAAAGACGTGTCGTTCCAATACGCGTTGAACCTGCTTCTTTCGACAAACAAGCTCTTTATGAAAAAAATCAGCGCCGATACGATCATCATAATTCCGAAGAACAAAGCCAAGACGGACCAGTACCAGGACCTGATGGTCAAGACCTTTTATATCAATAACGCCAAGGCAAAGGATATGATCAACGTCATCCGGTCCATGCTGGATGTGAAAAAAGTGTACGTGAACGAAGCGTTGAACTCTCTCACTATCCGGGATACTCCGGAGAAAATGAAGCTCGTCGAAAAGGTCATCGCGGCAAACGACCTCAAAGAGGCAGAGGTCATCCTCGATGTGGAGATCCTCGAGATCTCGCGCACCAACGCGCAGACCTATGGATGGAATTTTCAGCCGGGCCTGTCCGCCTCTGCTTCGGTGCAGCCCTTGCCGGGATCGACGACTCCGACAACGGGCTCAGGGATCGCCTTGAGTACGCTCACTCACCTGTCGAACCAGAACATCTTCGTTACCCTCCCGAGCGTGGTGGTGAACCTGATCAAGCAGGATTCCGACGCCCAGACGCTGGCCAACCCGCGCGTGCGCGTCATGAACAACAAAAAGGCCAGTTTCCTCATCGGCGACCGGATACCGATCCAGACGTCCACGATCCAGTCCACGGCAACGGCCGCCGTCACGTCGCAGTTCGATTATAAAGATGTCGGCATCAAGCTGAACATCGAACCGACGGTCCATCTTGATAATTCGGTTTTGCTTAATTTGAAGCTGGAGGTCAGCACGCTCGGCAGTCTGCTGGATTTCGGAAATGGCCAGAAGCAGTATGAATTCGGCAACCGCAGTACGGAGACGTTCATAAACCTCCGGGATGGGGAAACGGTGATCATCGGCGGCCTGATCAAAGACGAGGAACGAAAAGCAAGGATCAAGATCCCGCTCCTCGGAGACATCCCCATCCTCGGCAGGCTGTTCTCGTCCAACGACGATAGTACGGTCAAGACCGACATCCTCATGTCCATCACGCCGAACATCGTACGCAACATGGAGTTGCCGGACAAGGACACGCAGACCTTCTGGTCGGGTACGGAGGAGGCATACGACACGAAGCCGCTCTTCGTTTACGCAGGGAAGAGCTCCAAACCACCGGAAAAGCACCTCGACAAGACCGCCATGCTCGAAGCGATGGCGAAACGGGAAACTCCGCCAGCCCCGGTAAGTGTCGAAGTGCCAAAACTGGCAACGGCTCCCACGTCTACCGGCGAGCCGTCCACTGCAGGCGGCCCCGTACTCCTGGAAATCAAGCCCCCCAGTGCGGTCACGCAGCTTGGTCAGGAGGCGCGGTTCGACATCAATGCGGGCAGGGTTAAAGACCTGTACGGAGCGATTCTGACGCTGAGCTATGACCCCAAAGTAGTGGAATTCAGGACAGCCAGCGAAGGAGGGCTGCTGAAATCTGACGGCCAGCAGACTTCCTTCCTCTTCTCGAACAATATCAAGACGGGAACGGTTGACATTTATATGACCAGGATCGGTGATGTCGGCGGCGTGAGCGGCGCCGGCAGTCTCTGCGCCATCGTATTTCAGGGCAAATCCGGCGGTTCGAGTGAAATGGCCCTCCGGAGCGCAAAGCTCACGAATTTCATCAGGGAACCGATAAAGACCGACCTGAAGAGCGCGAAAGTGGTTGTGAAGTAAACAGCGAATGCGGAAATCTGGATGCCCCGAGGGGACCGGGATAAACTCCATGCGGAAAACGCGGCGGAACGGCATCACCCTCATCGAACTGCTCGTCGTCATTGCGATCATTTCCATTTTGGCCTCGGCTGCCATGCCGCTCTCGCGTATGACCATAAAAAGGGCAAAGGAAATCGAACTGCGAAACAACTTGCGGATTTTGCGCACGGCGATCGACGCATTCAAGAAAGACTGTGAGGGGAAAAAACTGTCCACGGTGGAGGGGTATTGCGACCCGGACCAGTACAATTATCCCGAAACGCTTGAACAACTGACCCAGCCGCTGAAACTTGCCGGAGTTGCGGACCGGGTCAGAAAATATCTTCGCCGGATCCCCCAGGACCCTATGACGCCAATCGAATCTCCGGGCAATACCAATAATTGGGGTTTGCGTTCCTACAGCGATTCTCCCGATTCAAACCAGTGGGGCGGCGGGAATGTTTACGATGTTTATTCGAAGAGCGAAGCCGTAGCGCTTGACGGAACGAAATATAACACCTGGTAGAAAACAACACAGTTCAAAGTGTAAAGAAGACCTGACAACGGGAAGCGTGACAGCGATATGCTAAAACGGCGACGAATGAGGACAGAACACGGCGACAACGGAGTTTGCAATCCGGAGTCCGGCAGGCACGACCCGCAGTGCGCAATCCCATTGCGGAATAGTAAAGGTTTCACACTCCTGGAACTCATGGTCGTGATGGCCATCATGGGAATTCTCGTTTCCATTGCGCAGCCGAGCTTAAAGACCTCGATCATCCGTGCCCGGGAAGCCGTTCTCCGGGAAGACCTGTTCCAGATGCGAGAAGCCGTTGATCAGTATTATGCTGACAACGGTAACTATCCGCCCACGCTCCAGGACCTGATCAACCAGCAGGAGAAAACCAAGAGCTATTTGCGGGACATCCCCAAGGACCCCTTTACCGGCGCCAGTGACTGGATCACGGTCGCACCTGAAGGCGAGGACAACAGTGGCGTGTTCGACGTACATAGTGCCAGTCCATTAATCGCAGTAGACGGCACTACCTACAATTCCTGGTAATTTTCATTCCTTTCGCATTTCTGTTGCAAAAGCGCACGGCGTTCCGAAACTCCTTCCTTGATTTTTCAATAACGTGGTATCCTTCATGCCCGCTCTTTGTGCATTTTAAGCGCAGGAAGGCGAGCTGCGCTATCGTATGTGAAAATGTTGAGGTCTCGATTTAACTTTCCAACATTCTGCGTGTCATAATTAGACAACGACGTCCGAACTGACGCCGAAAAAAAATCTCAAAAATACGGAATACGAAGGAGGTATAAATTTATGAAGTATTGCAGGTATCTGGTAGTGCTTATGGTTTTGCTGGCCGCAGCATTTACTCTGCAGGCGTGCGGCAGTTCAAGCTCGTCCAGCAGCGGAAGTGGTGTACCGTCAGGAACGTTGAGCGTCATGGTCACTGACGCGCCGGGGGACTTCGATCAGGTGTATATCACGGTGAAAGATATCTGGTTTCACACGAGCGATGCTGCGGGTCCGAACGAAGCAGGATGGCTCAAATATCCGCTGGCAACACCGGTGACCCTGGATCTGCTTACGCTCGCGAACGGAAACTTATCGCAAGCCCTGTGGAACAACATCCAGCTGCCCTCAGGCAATTATCAGCAGATCAGGGTAATTCTTGCCGGCACAGAAGACCCGCTGACTGCTTCGGCTCAGGCGTTGAGTCTTCAATACAATAATGAAGTCGTAACCGGAGGTGTTGAATCACCGCTCCATATCCCCGACGCATTGCACGGAATCAGGCTGGTCGGATCATTCTCCATGGCGACGGCAGGAATGCTCAGGCTCGCTATTGATTTCGACGCAGGCCACGACATCGTTGATTTCCGGACAGGAGAATATATCCTGAAGCCAAGGCTTGCCTATTTCGATCTCGATCATGTCGGGGCAATTATCGGGAAACTCTCTACCGGCGGTACGTTTACCACGGCGCCTCGCTTCGTCATCAAAGCCGAGCGGCTGACTTCCGACGGCACCAACACCTACCATGAGATACGGCGCTGGACCGTCCCGCGGTCCGACGGAACGTTTGTCCTTTATCCGGTATCGACGCGGGTAACGAGCACATGGGATGTTGTGATACGCGGCGTAAACTATCAGACGGTCATCATCAAGGGCGTGCCCATTACCACGGGCGCAACCCCGACAAGCGGAGCGACCGATCTGGGGACAATCACCATGACGGCGGCCGGTTCGCAGGACTATTCGGCGTCCGCAACTATCGTATCGCCGACCGGTGCATGGGTTAACTTTTACCAGACACTGCCGGGCACAGGAGAGTACCCCTACGAGATCCGGTTCCGTCACTTCCATCCGCTGACCGGGAAGTTTACCGGATTCCCACTCTCGAACATGCCGCTTTCGTTAGGTACGTACACGACCGGCCCCATCACATTGTCCACCGTAACCCCTCAGGAGGGGATTGGAGGATATGAAGCTGCTGCTGACGGGGACCTTTTCGACCGCAGCGGCTATCAGGCCGTGACTGCTTCGACATCGTCGGTTACGTTCCCTGCGCTCACGGTAACGTCGCCCTATCAGGGCAACAGCGTAGCAGGAACGATCTCGATGACGATGCCGCTCAAAATGAGCAACAAAATGGACAGGGGCGTGCTCTTTGCGGTGCATGGCGGCATGATCGTGGACGCCATGGGTATCGATGCTGAAATGGCGACGGGTGGGACCTATACGATGATCAATCTCCCGGGAGGATCAGCCATCACACCTCTTCCCGGAGCATTCTACGGCATAGAGGCTTTGGGGTGGTCCTCGACACCCATGCCGTCGTCAACGCTTCCCTACAGTGCCGTGGCGATACCGCAAGTTGTTGATCTGCGCATTGGCAACGATACGGCGGACATGCAGATGGTACCGCTCTGGTAGTTGCCCGCTCTGATTTTGAAGGCCTTCCGGATTCCGGGAGGCCTTTTTTAATTGACGAGACCGTCGTTCCATGGCCGTTCCGAAAAAAAGCTTGCAACCTCACTGTAAAATCAGTAATATTACAAACGTGAAGAAAATAAAGGATTTTGTAAAAAAATATTTTATCACCGGCCTGCTGGTCATCCTGCCGGTGTGGGCCACCTACTACGTTCTGGCAGCGCTTCTCAGTGTGATTGATGGCATTCTGGGAGACCTCCCGGCCCATTTCCTGGGGCGCCGTATCCCCGGGCTGGGCATCCTCACGCTATTCCTGTTCGTCCTGCTCGTCGGCGGACTTTTTGCGAACTATCTGGGCAGCAGGATCGTCAAGATAAGCGATGAACTGCTGCACAAGGTGCCGCTTGTCCGGGGTGTCTATTTTACCGTAAAGCAGGTCATGGAGACTTTCTCCATGAAGCACCAGTTTCACGGGGTGGCCCTCGTTGAATATCCGCGCAAAGGCTGCTACAGCGTGGGGTTCATGACCGGTGAGGTACGGGGAGATGCTCTCGGCCTCCTCGGCAGGCTTGTGACCGTATTTGTTCCTACCACGCCGAATCCTACGGCTGGTTTTCTGCTCATCCTACCTGAAGCAGAAGTCACCCGGATAGACATGACCGTTGAACAGGGGATGAAATTCATCATCTCGCTCGGGCTTGTCCCCCTGAGTGAACTCCAGGCCGACAAACTGAAGCATAACGCACAGGAGGTGCGGTAAGTGAATCCGACGATCGTAATTCTTGCAGCGGGCCTCGGTACGCGCATGAAATCCGGCCTGGCAAAAGCACTTCATCCGCTCGCGGGATTGCCGCTGATACAGCATGTGCTGAACGCAGCTTCGGGTGTTGTGCCGAAAAAGGTCGTCCTGGTGCTGGGACATCAGGCAGACCAGGTGAAGAACGCACTCGGGGGTTCCCGGGTCACTATTGTGTTGCAGGCTGAACAGCTTGGTACAGGCCATGCCGTGCAACAGGCGGCAGACGCCATCGCCGCTGGTTCCGGGCCGGTCATGATCCTGTGCGCCGATACGCCGCTTCTCACGAGTGAAACGCTCAAGGATGTCATCGCTCTCCATGCAAAATCGCGCGCTGCGGTCACGCTCCTGACCTTTCGGACCAAAACTCCCTTCGGGTACGGCAGGGTTGTGCGCGGGAAGAGCGGCGTCATGCGCGTCGTGGAAGAGAAGGACGCCACCGCTGCGCAGAAAAAGATAGAAGAAGTAAATGCCGGCATCTACTGTTTCGACCCCCAGTTCCTGCTCTCCTCGCTCGCCTCACTGGGAAAGAACAACGCCCAGGGCGAATACTATCTTACAGACACAATCGAACTTGCACGAAAAAAGAAGCGCACCGTTTCCGCGCTGCTGTGCAGCGATCCGGACGAAGTCATGGGGGTAAATTCCCGATACGACTTGAGCCGCGCCGAGGCCGTCATTCGGCAGCGGACCAACCGGCGATGGATGAGTGAAGGCGTGACCATGCACGACCCCGATACGGTCTTTATCGGGAAAGAGGTGTCGCTCGGCCGCGATGTAACCTTGTATCCGAATGTCAGGATCGAGGGCCGGACGAAGATCGGTGATGCCTGCACGATCTACCCAGGTACACGGATAGTTGACAGCGTGATCGCCGGCCGTGTTACGATAAAAGACTCATCGCTCATTGAGGAAAGCGAGGTCGCTTCCGGTGCGGTAATTGGCCCTTTTGCGCACCTGCGTCCGGGTGCGATGATCGGTGAGGGGGCGCACATCGGGAACTTCGTCGAAGTCAAAAAATCTACGATAGGCAAAGGGAGTAAGGCGAACCACCTTGCCTATATCGGCGACGCAACCATCGGCGGGGACGTAAACATCGGGGCGGGCGTCATCACCTGCAACTATGACGGCTACGAGAAACACCGGACAATCATCGAAGACAACGTATTTGTGGGCAGTGACGCGCAGCTTGTCGCACCGGTGAAGGTCGGTGAAGGGGCGCTCATCGCTGCAGGGGCAACGATCACCCGCGATGTCCCTGCCCGTGCACTCGCTATCAGCCGCGTGCCGCAGGAAATCCGTGAGGGCTTTGTAGATCGCAGAAAAAAAATGAAGCAAAAGAGCAAATAACACATCTTACCGTGGAGCATTACGAACATGTGCGGAATTATCGGATACATCGGAAAAGAACCGGCAGTCCCGATCCTGATTGAGGGGCTCAGGAAGCTTGAGTACCGCGGCTACGACTCAGCAGGAATAGCAGTGCTGCAGAATGGGCAATTTGTCGTCCGCAGGGCCGTCGGCAAGCTTGCGAACCTCGAAGCCGTGCTCCGCAGTGAGATGTTGACGGGCAGGATAGGCGTGGGGCACGTTCGCTGGGCCACGCACGGAAGGCCGTCGGAAGAAAACGCCCACCCCCACCGCGCAGGCAGTGTCGTAGTCGTCCATAACGGCATCATCGAGAATTATATTGAACTCAAAAAAGACCTCGCAGCAAAGGGCTGCGTGTTCCGGTCCGAGACGGACACGGAGGTGATCGCCCACCTGATCGACCGCATCGCGGAAAAGGGCATGCCGCTCGAAGATGCGGTGCGCGAGGCGGCGCTGCACCTGGAGGGCGCCTACGCCATCGCCGTCATCGATGAACGAAATCCCGATGTCGTCGTGGGCGCGCGCAAGGGCAGCCCCCTCGTGGTCGGTCTCGGTCAAGGCGAGTTCTTTCTTGCATCGGACATCCCGGCCATCCTGCACCGGACGCGGGATGTGCTGTTCCTGAACGACGATGAAATGGCGATCCTCTCCCCGGAAGGCGTGCGACTCACCGATCTCAAGGGCGCCGAGCTTCACCGGGAGATCACGCGGGTCATGTGGAACCCGGTCATGGCCGAGAAGGGCGGCTACCGTCACTTCATGCTGAAGGAAATCTACGAACAGCCCCGCGCCATCATGGACACGATCCGGGGACGATTTTCCCAGGACACGGGCGCCATCCACCTCGAAGAGATCGGCACTGCCTACGGGCGGCTCAAGTCGACCAAAAAAATATTCATTGTGGCCTGCGGCACGTCGTGGCACGCCGGGCTTGTGGGCAAGTACCTGTTCGAGGAACTCGCCTCCATCGCGACGGAGGTCGATATTGCTTCGGAGTTCAGGTATCGGAGCCCGCTCGTGGGCAAGGATGACCTGTTCATCGCTATTACCCAGTCCGGGGAGACGGCGGACACGCTTGCAGCCATGCGCGAGGCAAAGAAGCGAGGGGCCACGGTGATCGTCGTCTGCAATGTCGTCGGTTCGACAGCCAGCCGCGAGGCCGACGGCGTGATCTATACCCATGCGGGCCCTGAAATAGGCGTCGCTTCGACCAAAGCATTCACCGCCCAGCTGACAGCGCTCTATCTTTTCGGACTTTACTTCGGGAGCCTGCGCGGCACGCTTTCAGCCGAAACAGTGAAAACACGGCTTGCCGACCTCGTGCACATTCCTACGCTCGTCGAACGCTGCCTGGAAACAAATGAACAGGTTGAACAAGTCGCGAAACAATATTTCAAGGCCAGCGACTTCCTCTATCTCGGCAGGGGGCCGAATTTCCCCGTAGCACTCGAAGGCGCACTCAAGCTCAAGGAAATATCCTATATTCACGCCGAGGGGTATCCCGCAGGCGAGATGAAGCATGGGCCGATTGCGCTCATTGACGAGAACATGCCCGTCGTGGTTTTGGCGGGGAAAAACGGCGTCTACGACAAGATCCTCGCGAACATCGAAGAAGTCAAGGCCCGGGGCGGTGTCGTGATCGCCGTCGTGACGGAAGGCGATACGGAGATTGCAAAGCGGGTCACTCATGCGATCCCCATCCCGGCCACGAACCAGTTGCTCATGCCGATCCTCATGACCATTCCGCTTCAGCTCCTGGCATACCACATTGCAGTGCTGCTCGGCGCGGATGTTGATCAGCCGAGGAACCTGGCGAAAAGCGTCACGGTGGAGTAAAAGGCGGCAGTCAGTAGCTAGGAGCAAGGAGTCACGAGGGGTTCTCCTGTGTTCCAGCTCCTGTCTTCCGGCTCTTATACTGTTATCATGGATTATCTTGAAAATCTTAACCCGCCGCAACGCGAGGCCGTGCTGTTCGGCGATGGGCCGCTCCTCATCCTGGCCGGAGCGGGAAGCGGCAAAACGCGGGTGATCACCTGCAGGATCGCGCATCTGATCCGCGAACGAAATGTCGATCCGAGCGACATTCTCGCGGTGACCTTTACGAATAAGGCAGCGAACGAGATGCGGGAACGCGTCGAACGGATGATCGATGTCCCGCTCAACAGGCTCTGGATCAGCACGTTCCACTCCGCCTGCGTCCGGATACTTCGGCAGCATGCCGACCGACTGGGATACAAGCGGTCGTTCGTCATCTACGACGAGACCGACCGTTCTTCGCTCATCAAGGCGTGCATGGCGGACTTGCGTATCGACGGCGAGCAGTATCAGCCCCGGGCGATCAGCGCCAAGATCAGCGCGCTCAAGAACAACCTTATCGACGCTGAACAGTACGATAAAACGAGCGGCCATTTCGGGTTCGAAGAGGCCGTGTCCCGGGTCTACTCGCTTTACCAGGAAAAGCTCAGAGAATCGGACGGCCTCGATTTCGACGACCTGCTCATGCTCACCGTCAAACTCTTTGAGCAGCACCAGGACGTCCTGGGGTATTACCAGGGTGTGTTTCACCATATCCTGATCGACGAGTATCAGGATACGAACCATGCCCAGTATCGCCTGGTGCGGCTGCTGACGGCGCTACGAAAGAACCTCTGCGTCGTAGGCGACGACGACCAGAGCATCTACCGGTTTCGCGGGGCGGACATCTCGAACATCCTGAACTTCGAGAAGGATTATCCCGCGGCCAAGGTGATCAAGCTCGAACAGAACTACCGCTCGACGCAGAATATCCTGGGCGCCGCCGGGGCGGTCGTGGCGCGCAACCTCGGCAGGAAACCGAAGGAGCTCTGGACACAAAAACACGGTGGTGATAAAATACAGTGTTACAAAGCATTTGATGAAAAGGACGAAGCGCGCTACATCTGCCGGACCGTTCAGCAGGAGGTTGATGAAGGCAGGAGTCTTCGCCAGATCGCAGTATTGTACCGCACCAACGCCCAGTCGCGCGCCCTGGAAGACGCCCTCCGCAACTACGGCGTCCCGTACCGGATCTTCGGCGGCCTGCGGTTCTACGACCGCAAGGAGATCAAGGACATCATCGCCTATCTGCGGGTGCTCCAAAATCCCGCGGACCTCGTCAGCCTGCGCCGGATCATCAACGTACCGGCGCGCGGCATCGGCGACACGACGATCGATAAGCTGGAGCGGGCGGCAGCGCTGGGCGGCTTCATGCTGTACCAGGCCGTGATGAACGCGGACGCAACCGACGTGACCCCTTCGGCAAAAAAGAAACTCAAGGAATTTACGGGCATGATGGATCGGATGCGGGCCGATCTCGGAACGCTCACCATCACAGACCTCGTGAGGCGGGTGATCCACGAAAGCGGGTACGGGGCGGCGCTTGAGCAGGACAAGACCGTGGAATCCCGGATCAGGCTGGAAAACCTGAACGAACTCATGACCGCGACCGAGGACTTTCAGGAGCAGAACCGCGACTCGACGCTTCCCGCATTCCTGGACCAGGTCGCGCTCATCACCGACCTGGAGCAGCAGACAGCGGCGGACAGCGGACGCGTGAACACGGACTCCGTAACGCTCATGACGCTGCATAACGCCAAGGGCCTCGAATTCTCCGTCGTGTTCCTGGCCGGCATGGAGGAAGGGCTCTTTCCGCACTCCCGTTCTGCGGAGAGCGAAGAAGAACTCGAGGAAGAGCGGCGGCTCTGTTATGTGGGTATCACGCGGGCGAAGGAACGCCTGATTCTCACCCATGCAACGGAACGCAGGCTTTACGGCTATCCGCAGTCCAATCTGATGTCCCGCTTTGTGCAGGAGATCCCGCGCGAGGCCATGGAATTCTCAGCCTCGGATTCAACAGCAACCTATTCCTTTCGGGACCGCGTACCGTGGGAAAATGCTTCCTTTGCCTCGGCGCGAAAAGTATCGAAAGAGCAGTATCCGGAAGCTCCGTCGGCAGCCAAGGCCGGTTCCGGGGACAAGTACTACAAAGGCGCCGTGGTGCGGCACGCCAAGTTCGGTCTCGGTACGGTGCAGCGGTCCGAAGGGGCGGGGGATGATCTCAAAATCAGCGTAAGTTTCCCCGGACACGGCGTGAAGACGCTGGCGGTGAAGTACGCGAACTTAGAAGTGATTTAGTGCCTAACCACAGAGTGAAAGATCCAGGATTCAGGATTTAACTTAGTGTCTCCGTGCCTTCGTGGCAAAATGAGGTCTTCATCATGAAAATTACGAAAAAGGAAGTCGAACATGTGGCCAAGCTTGCGAGGCTGGAGCTGTCGGAGCAGGAGAAGGAAAAGCTTACGGACCAGCTTTCGAACATTCTCACCTATGTCGAAAAAATGAGTGAGCTGGACACGAACGGCGTCGAGCCGACGTCCCATGTCCTGGACATCAACAACGTCATGCGCGACGATGTGCCGGCGGAGAGCCTGACCCAGGAGAAGGCGCTCGGCAATGCGCCGGACAAGGCCGCGGGGCATTACAAGGTGCCGAAGATTATTGAATAGATATGGATCGAGCTGACCGCGTCGGCGTAAACGGCGAGTTCATAATCTGCTCAAACAAGGGAACGGCGACATGGTCGCCTTGGTCCAAATGGAAGGATAAACACCATGTTTAGATTAATGCTTCGATCAAAAATCCACCGGGCGACCGTGACGGATTCCAATCTTGAATATGAGGGGAGCCTGACCGTCGATCCCTTGCTCCTCGAGGCAGCGAGCATTCTTCCCTATGAACAGGTGAGCGTCTCCAACCTGAACAACGGGGAGCGGTTCGAGACCTATGTTATCCCGGGCAAGCGCGGCGCCGGAGAAATGGTGCTGAACGGTCCTACAGCCAGAAAAGGGTTGAAAGGAGACAAAGTCATCGTCTTCTGCTACGAGTACTTCAACGAAGAGGAACTCAAGAGTTTTAAACCCAGGATCGTGCTCGTTGATGAAAACAACCGGGTGAAGGAGAAATAATGGAGCTCTGTCAGCTGACGATTCATGAACTGCATGACATGCTGAAAAAAGGCGAGACCACGTCACGAGGCGATTACCGAGTCGGTCCTCGGCAGGATCAAGGCCGTGGACGGCAAGGTCAAGGCCTACATAACGGTCACCGAAGAGATCGCACGCGCGCAGGCCCGGGAAGCGGACAAACGGATCAAGGCCGGAGACACGTCGCGGCTGCTCGGCATTCCGATCGCGGTAAAGGACAACATGTGCACCGACGGCATCAGGACCACCTGTGCATCGAAGATACTCGGCAATTTCGTGCCGCCTTATGATGCGACCGTTGTCCGTAACCTTAAACGGGCAGGCTACGTGCTGTGTGGCAAGCCGAACATGGACGAATTCGCCATGGGGTCCTCGACGGAGAACTCGGGATTCTTCATCACGAAAAATCCCTGGGACCTCGAACGGATCCCCGGAGGATCGAGCGGCGGCTCGGCAGCAGCGGTCGCAGCGGGAGAATGCATCGGCTCACTCGGTTCGGACACGGGCGGATCGATCCGTCAGCCCGCCTCATGCTGCGGTGTTGTCGGTCTCAAACCGACGTATGGCAGGGTCTCCCGCTTCGGGCTTGTGGCATTTGCTTCGTCGCTCGACCAGATCGGCCCGATCACAAAAGACGTTGCCGACGCCGCGCTCCTCCTGAATGTCATTTCGGGCCACGATGACAAGGACTCAACGTCCGCGAATATCCCGGCCCCTGATTTTACCAAAGCGCTCAGGAAAGATGTCAAAGGGATGAAGATCGGCCTGCCGAAAGAGTACTTTATCGAAGGCATGGACCATGAGGTGGAGAAGGCTATCAAAGACGCGGTAAAAACGCTTGAAGGGCTTGGCGCCAGGGTCGTCGAAGTCTCGCTCCCCCACACGGACTTTGCCGTGGCGACCTACTATATCCTCGCGACCTCCGAGGCAAGTTCAAACCTCGCGCGCTACGACGGCGTAAAATACGGGTTACGGGCCGGGGCGCCGAAGGACCTGATGGACATGTATATGAAGACGCGCGCCCAGGGATTCGGACCCGAGGTGAAACGCAGGATCATGCTCGGCACGTATGCGCTTTCGGCCGGGTACTACGACGCCTATTACAAAAAGGGACAGCAGGTCCGGACGTTGATCAAGCGTGATTTCGACGAGGCCTTTAAGACTGTAGACGTAATCGCTACGCCCACGGCGCCGACCGCGGCGTTCAAGATTGGCGAGAAGTCGTCTGATCCGCTCCAGATGTATCTGTCCGACATCTTTACGATCAGCGTGAACCTTGCCGGAATTCCGGGGATCTCGGTCCCCTGCGGGTTCACATCGGGGAATTTGCCGATCGGACTCCAGCTTCTCGGGAAACACTTTGACGAGGAGTCCATCCTGCATGCGGCCTTTGCTTACGAGCAGGCTACGGAATGGCATAAGAAAAGGGCAAAGCTGTAATGTGGAGCGAGCCATCCGCGATGGCGTGAATCACGGCAACGCGGTTGCCTTGGTCCAAAAATACGAAGAGGGAAAACAGCCATGAAATACGAGGCAGTCATCGGGCTTGAGGTGCATGCCCAGCTTCAGACCAATACCAAAATCTTCTGCGGGTGCGAGACGCGGTTCGGGGAAGAACCGAACACAAGGACCTGCCCGGTCTGCATCGGCATGCCCGGTGTACTGCCGGTGCTGAATAAAAAGGCGGTGGAATTTATCGTCAAGACCGGACTTTCCACGCACTGTTCGGTCAGCCCCTACAGCAGGTTCGCCCGCAAGAATTATTTCTATCCCGATCTTCCCAAAGGTTACCAGATATCTCAGTATGAACTTCCCGTGTGTGAGCACGGATATGTGGAAATCGTTGTCGACGGTAAGATCAAGCGCATCGGCATTACTCGCATTCATCTCGAAGAAGACGCAGGCAAGAACCTGCATCAGTCAGAGAGCGGTGCGAGCCTCGTGGACTTGAACCGCGCCGGTACGCCGCTCATGGAGATCGTGTCCGAACCGGACATCCGTACGGCGGAGGAGGCATCGGAGTATCTCAAGAAACTCCGCTCCATCCTGCGCTATATCGAGGTATCGGACGCGGACATGGAGAAGGGGAACTTCCGCTGCGACGCCAATGTTTCTATCCGGCCCGTGGGATCCAAGGAATTCGGCACCAGGGCGGAAGTCAAGAACGTGAACTCCTTCAAGTTCGTCCAGAAGGCGCTCGAATATGAAATCAAGCGCCAGGCCCAGGTCCTCGATGAGGGCGGCAAGGTCGTACAGGAAACGCGTCTCTTCGACTCGACCAAAGGCGTCACCTTCTCAATGCGCAGCAAGGAGGAGGCCCATGACTACCGGTATTTTCCTGAGCCTGATCTGGTCCCGATCGTCGTGTCAAAGGAAACCATTGAGAGCATTGCCGCGACCATACCTGAGCTTCCGGACGCCAAGCGCGGTCGGTTCGTGAAGGATTACGGACTCCCTGAATACGATGCGGACATGCTGACGCAGAGCAGGGCCATGGCGTCCTACTTCGAAGAAGCGGTCAAACTTTCGGGCCAGCCAAAAGTGGTTTCGAACTGGATGATGGGCGAACTGATGCGTCTGCTCAATGCAGACGGCAAGGAAATCGAGGCATGCCCAATCAAGCCGGACAAACTGGCGGGAATGATCAAGATGATCAGCGACGGCGTGATCAGCACCAAGATTGCCAAGACCGTATTCGAGGAAATGTATGGGTCGGGCAAGGACGCAGAAACAGTGGTAAAAGAGAAGGGGCTTGTCCAAGTCTCGGATTCGGGTGCTATCGAGCAGATCATTGACGACGTGATCAAGGCCAATCCGGGCCAAGCGGCTGATTACCGGGCAGGAAAAGAGAAGCTTTTCGGGTTCTTCGTGGGACAGGTGATGAAGGCGAGCAAGGGCAAGGCGAACCCGGACTTGGTAAACCAGCTGCTTAAAAAGAAACTTTCGGAATAATGAAGAAAAAACTGAAAATATAATTTAAAAAAAGTAGGGGGGATTTTTACATGCTCGAACAAATACGGAAGCACATGGGCTGGTTGATGTGGGTCATTGTTGGCCTCATCACCGTGACCTTTCTTTTCTTCGGAATGTATCCGTCGAACATCGGAGGCACGAGGGCGGCCAAGGTCGGAAATACGGTGATCACGACGGATGAAGTCAATCGGGCTTATCGAAATTTATATGACAACTATAAAGAATTGTTAAAAGACCAGTTCAACGACCAATTTGCAAAGAGACTTAAATCCCAGGCCCTGCAAGAATTGATTGTGAACCGGCTCCTGATCTCGGAAGCAGAGCGAATCGGGCTGCAGGTGAGTGATGAAGAACTCCAGGCCTCCATCATTAAAATGCCTGCTTTTTCCGTTAATGGCAAATTTGACAAGAGAGTCTATGACCGGATTCTCGACCGCGTCAATATGACTCCTGCCGCCTTTGAATCGAGCCAGCGCGAGGTGCTCCTGCGGCAGAAAATGGAAGATCTTATACGGGACGGGGTCGCGATCACGGACGCCGAACTGGCTGTTGCCTATAAGCAGCAAAATCCCAAGGCAAAAACCGGTGATTTTGAAAAGAACCTTGACAGCTTCAAGCAGACCTATCTTGCGGAGAAGCAGCGTGATGCGCTTACGGCGACGTTGAGAGAAATCGAGAAGAAGATACCGGTGATGGTCGACGCAAAATCCGTCTCACAGCTATAACGCTCATTCACCTTTGACCGGTCATCGCCTGAGTCAATATTGGCTGTTTACTGGGAGGGGCGCGTCTCATCTGAGGTAAGGGACAGAACGAAAAATACTGATACAGTCGTGAAAGCTCAAAAGCCATTGCAAAGTCATGTTTAATTATACAACTCGGCGAAAGGATTCGGGCAGCGGGGAAGTCCACATTTTTTTTCGTCTCTTCTCCTTCCCCGTGACAGATATTTTTAAATATTCGACTTCCAATCCAGGTCGCCGAGCATTTCCCACTGGACATAGTTTCTGATACGGAGCAGCGTGTCTTCGGGCATGTCGATGAAGTGGAGGCCTATGCCGGGCTCAGTTTCAAACTGGGCACCCAGACTCAACGACCGGACAACCTCAGCGGCCACTTTAATGGGCATGGTATCATGGGGCAGCGTGAACTTAATATGAAGAACCGTGCCTCCCGGCAGCGGTTCCAGCGTTCGAAGATATAATCCCCCCTCCGACAGGTTAATGCAGGTCAATGCCTTTTCCGGCTTCCCTTCCTCAATCTCTACGCGCAATTTGACCGGTATGCGGGGAGTAGTTCTCGGCTGGCCGCTCAACCGTGCCAGTATCCCATATACCATCGCAAGGTCAAGCGGTTTTGTCAGGATGGCCGAGCATCCCAGTGAAAGCAGGGTCTCGGTCGTGGCCGGGTTGTCGTTCGTCAAGAATACAACAAGCGGCACGTTCTTGACCGAGGAGTCGGTCCTCAAAAGAGTGATAGCCGGTTGGAGTTCGGCCGCCGCAAAGTCGCCATCGAGGAGAATCATAGTGAATGGGGTGTTCTGTGCGAGGTGAAGTCCTTCTTCTGGCGTTTTTGCAAGAACAGGGGAATACCAGATCCGGTTCAGGAGAACGCCGAGGTACATCTGGCCAGCGGCTGTTCGGCAAATAATGAGAACTTGTTTTTTTTCGGACATCGACGACTTCCTTCCGAGCGAGATTTTTCTCATTAAACCATGGAGCGACACGCTTGTCAACCGTTCAGTTCGCTCAGACCGGCTAACAGGTTTATGATGCTGCCGCAGCCTTTATCCCAGTCCGAGATCAGGAGACTTTCATTTTCCGAGTGTGCAGCCGTAAAAGGGTCGCCGACGCCGAAGAGCAGGGCCGGTACATTGCCGAGCGCTTCGGTAATCGTCTGCACGAAGGGGATCGACCCTCCTGCACCGGCTACCACGGGCTTCCTTCCATATCCTTTTTCGAGAGCGCGCAGCGCGGCTTCGAATACAGGGCCGTCCGTGTCGGTTTTCCACCACGGTGATGGCGACTCCGGTTGCACAGTCACCTGCACTCCCCACGGTGCCTGCTTTTTCAGATAGTCGGTGAATAAATCCAGTGTTCGTTCCGGGTCCATATCTGGCACGATGCGGATGCCGATGCGCGCCCATGCCACGTCGTTGATGATATTCGCAGCCTGTTTACGGCTGCTTGCCTCAATCGCATTGACAGCGATCGAAGGCCGGTACCACATCTTTTCATAAACAGAACCTTCTCCGCCGATAATCTTTGCCCCTTCCAGCAGTTTCGATTGTTTTCGGTACAATGCTGCATTGAACGGGAGAGTGTCGAGGTTTGCCTTGTCCGTTGAAGATAACGGTCGTACTTTGTCCAGGAGACCGGGGACGACAGGTCTGCCTGCATCGTCCACGAGGCTCGCAATCATACGGGCGAGGGCAATCACGGGATCGGGCAGGGGGCCGCCCCACGTGCCCGAGTGCACGCTCGATGCGAGTGATCGAACTTCAACGTTGACCGTTACAATGCCCCGCAGCGATGCCGTCAGCGTCGGGACGCCGCTGTCGAAGTTCTCGCTGTCGGCGATCACCACCGCATCAGCGGCCAGTAGTGCCCGGTTTTTGTCGAGAATGGCGTACAGGTTCGAGGACCCGACCTCCTCCTCGCCTTCGATCAGAACCTTGACATTGACCGGCAGGGCGCCGCTCGTTTGCAGAAAAGAGCCGAGTGCCGCGAGATACATTGCCACGCCGCCCTTGTCATCTGCAGATCCCCGGCCATAGAGCCTCCCGTTCCGTTCCGAAGGTTCGAATGGAGGTGTGGTCCAGAGTTCTTCCCGGCCGATCGGTTGAACATCGTAATGGGCATACAACAGGACCGTCGGTTTACCCGGTGCGTCGGCCCTTTGCGCGAACACCGACGGATTGCCGATGCCCGCTTCCAGCATGCGAACATCCTTGAGCCCGACGGTTTTTAAATGATCAGCCACGGCCTCGGCACAGCGCCTCACCGGCTTTTGATCGAAACCAGGAAAACTGATGCTTGGGATGCGGATAAGGTCTTTCAGATCGTCCACGAATGCACCTTTGTGAGCGGCAAAGTGTTGCAACGCAGCATTGAGTCTCTTGCTGTCCATACGGATCCTCCGTGATGTGAGGCAAAAAAAGAAGGGCTGACCTTGAGGCCAACCCGTTCTATCTTGGAATATTCTATTCATTTCATGGTCATTGTCAACCGAATGTTTTACTGATGCAGGATAAATTACGGATGCGACCCAGGGGAGAATTGGAATTCGGTGTCTGGGAAAGAATGTCTCTCAATCCCTTTGACCCTGGCTCGCCAAATCAACTTCGTGCTGCACGTGCTTCTCCGGTTCAACAAATTACGGTAATGTTTGATCTGGCTTTGATGCAGTCAGGACGATCCCAGTTGCTCGATCAGGAAAGACTACAGGATGGTGGCGGAAAATACAGAAAGATGTTTATAAATACATTCATCCATGAGAGAATATAGAAAAAAAATCGCAAAAACGAAGACACGAGCCCTGCGACAATATTTCTCCTGGATTATGCTATTATACTTATATCCGCATGCATCCGGACACGTGCAGCGGGAATAATAACCACCACCACCACCACCACCACCTACAAGGAGGTTACGCGTATGTCAGCGCTTGAGGTCATAAAGAAGATGAAAGAGTCCGTGGGCAGGGCACAGTCTGCGGGCACGATGCATGAAATTGAATTTACGTTTCGTGCCCCGGATGCCAAGAAAGTCTGCATCGCCGGCAAATTCAACAACTGGAATACGTCGTCAATGCCGATGAAAAAGGGCAAAGATGGGACGTGGCGAATAAAGGTCAAACTTCCTCCTGGAAGGCATGAATTCAAGTATTTCATGGACGGAGTATGGGCTCAAGATATCCCCGACACCGAAAAGGTCTCAAATCCTTTCGGCACCTACAATTATGTAATTGGTGTCGAGTAACTATCACCGTCATGGCTATTCGCTTGAATAACACCCACCTGCTGGACGAGTCGGTGGCGAGGAAAAGCTTGGCCGCATCCATAACTTCTTCATGAACAATATATAATTAATAACCCTTGACATTCAGGTGGAGAAGTGGCATTATAATCACCAGAAGTTCCGGATGTTCTTGTAGGGAAACCGCAAAGACAGATAGACTTTGCGGTATTTTTTTGTCCTTTCCGTCGCTTCAATTCACAAGAAGGAGGTAGCTCATCATGGAGACAGGTACAGTAAAGTGGTTCAATGATTCCAAAGGCTTTGGATTCATTACCCGTGAAAAGGGCGGCGATGTGTTCGTTCATTTTGGCGACATTCAGGACAGCGGCTTCAAGTCGTTGGCTGAAGGCCAGTCAGTGCAGTTCGACGTTGTCGACTCACCCAAAGGCCCCAAGGCAGCCAATGTTGTAAAACTCTAAGCGAACGCTTACCTTCACAGGCCCTGATCATTCAGGGCCTGTTTTTTCCATTGCTGCTTTCCCCGTTGCTTCGTAAGTGCGATCAATCTGAAAAAACCAAGGTTCCCTGTGTGTTGTTACGGCTTTCGTTTTTTTTGAACGACAAGGCCGAAGGAGAAACATGCGATACCGACAGAGTTATAAGGAAAAGCGGGAACTGGAGCGGGCCGCGCTGGTCGCAACCGGTCTCGTGTCAGAGCGTTATTCAGGGCTTTCGAACATCGAATTTCGCATGACTTATTACAGGATTGGTTTGGATGCAGTATTAATGACTCGTACGCTCAGTTTCTCTCCCACTGACTATGCCGGTTTTCACCTGAAATGCATGGAGGATGGGTGCATGAATGGCGGTTTCGATCTGGCCCCCGTCGTCGCAGGCCTTGCAAAATCCCGCAAGAAGTCCATCAAAGGGAAGCTTTTTTGCCGCGGTACGAACCATACCCTGGGGCACGCCAGCATCGCATATGAAGTCAATGTTCAATACAGCAAGCAGGCCAAATAGTTTTGCTCTTTGTTTTTTTCTCTTACTTGGCGCCTTGCCGTAAAGCGGCAGCGTGTCATCCCCTCATTTAATACCAGTGTCGCTGTGTGTCTTCGCTTCAGCCAGCTGTTTGCTATGACACTTCTTCTCCGTCGGTATGCCGGCCCCTGTCCTCTGCGGACTTTATTGTGTTTTTATCAAGCTTCCGGTGTCTTTTTCATGCAATTTCATTCTGGCGCTTTTGAAAATTCAAGTTTGTGAGATTTTTATACTTCCTGCGAAATCGATGCCTTTTCCGACTCATCGGAACAAATCCTGGCTGGAGCACCCGGCTCAGTTCATAGGTAGCGCCACCTGTTGACAAATATGATACGTTTGTTATCATGACCGTGGAGAAGATCCATTTGAACAGCAAGGCGCGGGGACCGCAGCATAAATACCACGGTTCCGTAAAACAATAATTCCGCATAACCCATTGACCTTGATGACCTTGAAAGAGCCTGAACATACTTACTGACAGCAGAATGCAAACACCTCTCCGACAAATTCAGATTCGCGAATCTTCAGATCAATCCGCCCCTGCTGCTGGCGCCGATGGCGGGCCTTACCCACAGCGCGCTCCGGCAGATCATGTTCGGCTTTGGCGGGGTCGGCCTTTTATCAACGGAAATGCTTGCGGCAAAAAGGCTGCCCACGGAAAATCCCCGGGTATCCCCGTACCTGATCAGGACCGCTTCGGAAAAACCGCTTTCCTATCAGCTCCTGATCTGCCGCAGCCGGAGAGCTGGCCCCGGCCATAGATGTGCTTCATGAGCTGAAGGCCGATGCCATTGATCTGAATATGGGCTGCCCGGCTCCCGCTGTCGGCAAGTTCGGTGCGGGCATCAGGCTGATGGAACGGCCGGAGGATGTCCGCTCTATCGTGGCCGAGGCGCGAAAGCGTACTGCACTGCCGCTGACCGCAAAGATCCGGCTCGGCATCGAACTCGACGACGAGAAATTAAAGACCTTCTGCACCATGCTCGAAGACGAGGGCATTGATATGCTCTCGGTCCACGCCCGGCTCAAAAAAGAGTCCTTTGCCAGAAGGCCGCGATGGGAGTGGATTGCCAAGGTAAAGGAATGGATCACGATTCCCGTTGTCGCCAATGGCGGGATATTCTCTGTCCAGGATGCGGAAGATTGTCTGCGCGTCTCCGGCGCCGACGGTCTGATGCTCGGCCGCGGGGCAGCGATACAACCCTGGCTGTTTGCGGAAATTGCCCGGGACGTGTGCGGCTGCACTATTGCGGAACCGACGGTGTCTTTGCCTTTGGTTTATGGCAACTTTATCGATCTCGTCAACGAGCTTTTCCGGCCCGAATACCGACTAGGCAGGCTTAAGGAATTCACCCATTATTTTGCCCAAAATTATAAATTCGGACACCACCTGGCATCCAGGGTCCAGTCCAGTGCGAGTGTGGATGAAGCAAGAGAAAGGGCCGATCTCTTTTTTGAAAATGGCACATAATTCATCGGACCTTTGCCTGGCTGTTGAAAAAGTCATGAGCCGGCCGCAATGTATAATCTATGAGGGAAAAGCATGCGTCAAGAGGCAATCGGATGAAAGGATGAGAGATGAACCAAGAAAGATGAAGCGGTCCTTAGTGCGTAGTTTTTAGTTCACTCCAAACAACTTTTCTCACCGTCCAGTTCCTTATCATGTTCCTTACATTGCGCTGTTATAATCTAACGAAGGAAAGCTTGCAAACTCTGTTCAGCCCACAAAATTATTATCGCGGGGCGACTTAAACAGCGTACCTTTCTTCTTCATTCCCTGTCATCCCTGCTGCAACCTTCGTATTAAAAGTCACAAGACGGCACTTCGGTTTCACTACCGTATCTTTGACGCTTGTGCTGCCTGGTGCTATCTTCTAAATAAAGGATTCTGATTGTCTCTTTTTTCGTCAAGCGTATTCACGGTGAGAAAGACGTGAAAACGATTACGGAGGATTTTCAATGGCGGGAGGAACGATCTGGAAAGGATATATCCACTTTGGAGACACGGACGTGGCCGTGAAGCTGCATTCCGCAGTGAGGGAAGAACGGATTCAGTTTCACCTTCTGCACGCGAGTGATCAGGTAAAATTGCGCCAGCAGATGATCTGTGCATACGAAAAAAAACCGGTGCCCGCGGAAGAACAGTCCAAAGGGTTTGAAGTGGAGGACGGGAAATACATCATCATCGATCCGGAGGAACTCGAACAAACGGTTCCTGAAAGCAACCGTATCATCGAGGTCCACGAATTTGTCAAAACCGCGCAAATCGACCCCTTCTTCCTCGATCGCGTCTATTACCTGGAGCCGGATCTGTCAGGCATTCAGGGAAAAGGATATAACGCCCTTCTCAAGGCTTTGAAGGAAATGGATGTCGAGGGCATCTGCACGTGGACCATGAGAAAGCGATCCTATCTCGGGGCACTGCAGACGAACGGGAGAGTCCTCCGTCTGAATACGTTGCGGTATGCAGACGAGGTGGTATCTGCGAAATCACTCGGACTGCAGGACGCTCCCTTGTCGGAAAAGGAACTGAAAATCGGGAGCGAATTGATCGACAAGTTGACCGCTCCTTTTGAACCGCGGAAGTTCGAAAACGAACATCAGAAGAAGCTGCAAGACTTGATCGAGAAAAAAGCCCGCGGAGAAAAAATTGCGGTCCTGGCGCCCAGGCGCTTGCAACCTACGGAATCAGACCAGTTGCTCCAGGCCCTTGAAGCGAGTCTGAAGAAAGCCGCCTGATTTCAGTTTTACGTTGTTAGTTTTTAGTTCTTAATTAATGCAACTCAAAATTAAAAACTCAAAACTAAGAACTTGAGGAGGGATGACATGGCTGTGCAGGGAATGTGGAGCGGAACGATCAGTTTCAGCCTGGTGGCGATCCCGGTGCGGTTGGTCAAGGCCGTCGAGCCCGGCCGTGTTTCATTTCATCTGCTCCACAGCAAGGATTACTCCCGCCTCTCACGAAAAATGTTTTGTCCCGTGGAAGAAACGATGGTCCCCCCGGATGAGATCATCAGGGGATATGAAATCCTGCCGGAGAAATATATTCTGATGACGGACGAGGAACTGGAATCCCTGTCCCCGGAACGGAGCCGCACGATCGAGATCCTTGAGTTCATCGATCTGAAGGAAGTGGACCCGATCTATTATGATCACCCCTACTATCTCGTTCCTTCGAAAGGAGGCGAAAAAGCGTATCAACTGCTGGTCGAGGTGATGCGTCGGACTAATAAGGCCGGGCTCGCAAAATTCGTGATGGCTGAACGCGAGTATCTCGTAGCGGTCACCAGCAGGGAGGGAGCACTGGCGCTGACCACACTCCATTACAGCGACGAAATACTTCCCGATGAGGACATTTCACCGAAGAAAGGAAAGATCGAAGCCGAAGAAGAAAGCCGGATGAAAAAAAGCATTGAACGAATGATCGAAGACTTCAATCCGGGAAAATATGCGGACGAACGCCGGAAAAAGCTCATGGATCTCCTGGCGACGAAGGCGAAAGAAAAAGCTTTGGTGGAGCCCCCTGCAGTGGAGGAAGAAGAGGGAGAAGGCCCTGCTGATCTGGTCGCAGCGCTGGAGGAGAGCATGCGGAAAGTGAAGGAGGGCAGGTGAGCCGAACATTCGTTGAAATAGCCGAGAGAAGACTCCCTTTGTCAAACCTGGAAAAGGATCTCTATCCTTCCTATGGTTTCACGAAGGCCGATATCCTGGAATACTATCGCCGGATCGCACCGTTCATCCTGCCCCATTTGAAAGACCGGGCATTGACCTTTAAGCGCTATCCCGAAGGAGTGGAAAAAGATTTCTTTTTCGAGAAGCGCTGTCCCGGGCACCGTCCGGCCTGGGTGAAAACAGCGGAGATCCTCCCCCAGCATGATGGTGACGCAGTGACCTTTTGCCTGATTAACGATCTGGAAACGTTGATATGGGTGGGGAACCTTGCGTCTCTTGAGCTCCATGTGCCTCTGGCCAGGTCCGGATCACCTTGGACGCCCGATTCCATGGTCTTCGATCTCGATCCCGGCGAACCGGCAAACATTCTCGATTGTGCCAGGGTTGCGCTGATACTTCGGGACCTGCTCTCCGGCATGGGACTTTCGAGCTATGTAAAAACGTCAGGCCAAAAAGGGCTTCATGTATTTGTTCCCTTGAATCGCCGTGAGACGACCTTTGAGGATACCAAGACTTTTTCAAAAGCCGTGGCAGGGATCATGCAGAAACATTATCCGGACCTGGTGACTGCAAAAATGGCGAAGCAAGAGCGGAAAGCAAAGGTTTTTATCAACTGGTCGCAAAACGACGCTTCGAAGACGATGATCTGCGTTTATTCCCTGCGCGCCCGGGAAAAACCATTCGTTTCGTTTCCCCTTGAGTGGCGGGCGCTGGAGGAGTTGGCCGGCCTTGGCGATCCGGAAAAATTGCAGGTCTTGCATGGGGACGCTGTTCGCCGGGCGGAAGAAAAGGGGGACCTTTTTCGAGAGGTACTCGTGAAGGAGCAGAAGCTTCCCCTTTTGTGAGGGCAAAAAGAACTGATAGGCAAAGTAATCACAGGCGGCTTCGCCGCACGCGGTTTAGGCCGCTTTCTTTGCGACTTGGCGGCTATGCGCGAGACAAAAGTTCGTAGAAAGTTTTCATCATGGAATTAAAGGAATACGCATCAAAACGGGAATTCGACAAAACACCGGAACCGAAACCGAGTGCCCGGGCGCAGGCGGGCCGGCTTGTTTTCGTTATTCATAAGCACGCGGCCCGGGCCCTTCATTACGATCTCAGGCTGGCGCTGGAAGGGGTGCTGAAAAGCTGGGCCGTGCCGAAAGGGCCCTCGCTTGACCCTTCCTTGAAACGGTTGGCCGTTATGGTTGAAGACCACCCGCTGGATTACAAGGATTTTGAGGGCGTTATCCCGGAGGGCAGTTACGGCGCAGGAAGCGTCATCATCTGGGACAGGGGGTTTTATCATCACCCTTCCACGAGGGATGAGAACGAAAGCGAGAAACTTCTTCTAGAAGGATTGCGGAAAGGGAACATGAAGTTCGTCCTCGAAGGAGAAAAACTTCATGGCGAATTCGCGCTGGTAAAGACAGGAAAGGACGGGAAATCGTGGCTTCTTTTGAAGAAAAAAGATCGATATGTGGCCGAAGCGGACATTCTTAAGGAGAACCATTCCGTGGTGTCCGGTAAGACGCTGGAGGATTTGCTCGAATCCAATCCGAAGAAATCTTTCAAACAAAAAAAAATAAACCAGATCCGTCTTAACGAGGCAATGGAACGCGAAGACCTGAAGGACGCGCCGATCAGACCGATGCCGCGGGTTCTAAAACCGATGCTCGCGTCCGTGGTCGAGGAACCGTTTGATGACCCGGATTGGGTCTTTGAAGTGAAATGGGACGGGTACCGGGCTATTGCCGAAATCCGGGACGGGACTGTTTCGCTGTATTCCCGGAACGGGATATCGTACGACAAAAAGTTTTCTCCTGTTGTCGAGTCGCTCCGGAAATTCGGGTTCAACGCTGTTCTGGACGGCGAAATCGTCGTAGTGGACGACCAGGGACGCCCTGATTTCCAGATGCTGCAGCATTACCATGACTCAGGGACCGGCCATTTGCTCTACTACGTTTTCGATATCCTCTACTTCAAGGGACATGACTTGACGGACCTGCCTCTTATCAGGAGGAAGGAACTCTTGAAAAAAATCCTTCCTTCCATCCCGAAAATTAAATTCAGCGATCACGTGTGGAAAGAAGGGGTCCTGTTCTATAACGTCGCCAAAGAAAAGGAACTGGAAGGGATCGTGGCCAAGCATGCTCAAAGCGCGTACGAAACGGGCAGGAGGAGCCGGCAGTGGCTCAAGGTGAAGACGCGACAGACCCAGGAAGGAGTTATTGCAGGCTTTACTGAACCGGGAGGGAGCAGAAAATATTTCGGCAGCCTCGTCCTGGGCCTTTTCGAAGGGGGCGAGTTGATTTACATCGGCCATGTGGGCGGCGGATTCGCAGAAAAAGATCTACAGGATGTCAGCGAAAAATTGCGTCCCCTGGTCCAAAAAGAGTGTCCCTTTACCGAGGAGCCGGAGACGAATGCAGCGGTCACGTGGGTAAAACCGGAGCTGGTCTGCGAGGTTATCTTATCGGGCTGGACTGAAGAGACGATTATGAGACAGCCTGTTTTCGTGCGGTTGCGCGAGGACAAAGCCGCACGGGAAGTCGTGCGGGAAAGGCCTCTCCGGAGCGGCGAAGGAGGATTGTAACATGATGAATATTTATATCGGTACAAGCGGGTTTGGACATAAGGAATGGAAAGGGAAATTCTATCCCGAAAAGATCTCAGCCAAGGATATGCTTCGCTACTATGCCGGGCGCCTCAGTACCGTAGAGATCAACAATACTTTTTATCACATGCCCAAAGAGAGTGTGCTTGCATCCTGGGCCGGACAGGTCCCCGATGATTTCGTGTTCGCGCTCAAAGCGCCCCAGGTCATAACGCACATAAAACAGCTCAGGAATGTGTTCGAGGAGACCGAGTACCTCTTCAAGTCGCTGTCAGTCCTGGACAAGAAACTGGGGCCGATCCTTTTTCAGTTCCCCAAGAGTTTTCGAGCCAACGCCGCGGCGCTCGAAAATTTCCTCGGTCTGATTCCCCGCGATGCGGCCTGCGCCTTTGATTTCCGCAGCCCCACGTGGCTCGAGGACGGCATTCCGGACCTCCTTCGCAAGAAGGGCTGCAGCTGGTGCATCGAGGACACTGATGAAAACCCGGTAGGGGAGATTATCACTACGGCACCATGGGGATACCTGCGCCTGCGCCGGTCCGATTATACGAATGCCGATCTGTCGCAATGGGCAGAAAGGATCCTTTCGCAAAAATGGGAACGGGCCTTCGTCTTTTTCAAACACGAGGACGAGGCCAAAGGGCCCGAGATGGCGATGCGTTTTCACGAGCTTGTCGGATCAGGTGGGGAAACCACGACAAGAAGGGTGGCCCGTTAGAACAAGTTCTCGAATGGCCAGAGATTGCAACGACCGGACGGGGGGATCAAGATAAGGAGGAATCCATTTGGATGAGCAAAATGGACAGGCTCGGACGTGGTTCCTGACCATGGTCGCCATGACTGCATTTGCCACCAATTCCGTGCTCTGCCGAATGGCACTTGGAGCGCATGCGGTCGATGCTGCCAGCTTCACCGCCGTCCGGATTGTTTCCGGGGCGGTTACCCTCGCGATGCTGACGCTCTTTCTGCGGGGTTATCATGCTCTCACTGCGGGCAGCTGGACCTCGGGATTTCAGCTCTTTCTGTACGCGGTCGCCTTTTCCTTTGCCTATCTCAGTCTGAGTGCGGGGACCGGTTCTCTTATCCTCTTCGGTTCGGTCCAGGCCACGATGATCATCTCGGGCCTGCGGAGCGGCGAGCGTCCGCATATGCTGCAGTGGGCGGGCCTGGCGATCGCGCTCACAGGCTTGATCTACCTGGTCTTCCCCGGAATAGCAGCACCTTCGCCCGGAGGTTCGCTCCTGATGGCACTGGCCGGCATAGCCTGGGGCCTCTATTCGTTACGGGGCCGCGGGGCAAAAGACCCGGTTTCCCGTACAGCGGGCAACTTTGTAAGAGCCGTGCCGTTCGCCCTTGTAGTCTGGGCATCCCATGTGCAGGGCCTCCATGCGGAGCCGAGGGGCATTCTGCTCGCGATCCTGTCCGGGGCACTCGCCTCGGGAATCGGGTACGTTATCTGGTACACTGCCCTACGAGGCCTGTCCTCGACCCGTGCCGCTACGGTCCAGCTCTCGGTACCGGTTCTCGCCGCGTTCGGGGGGGTCATCTTCCTGTCAGAGGTCGTGACGCCGAGGCTTATGATCGCGTCGGTCCTGATCCTGGGCGGCGTTGCGCTGACCGTCATTGAGAAGGAACTGAAAAGCGTATAACTGGGGGTCAATCACCCTTTGGTGCTTTGTGAAGAGCATTTTGACGCAGAGGAGCTTCGTGGGCGAGTCTTATTCCCGCACGTGGTAATAGCGTGTTAAAAAAGATTCAAAACTGAGGAGGGCGTCATGGGTAGAACCGTTCGAACAACGCTGTTTGTAATGGTCCTTATTTTGTCGGCAGGAACTGCTTTCGCTTTTGACAGGCAGGACCCGAAGAAGGCAGTCCCTCAGGGCAAGATGGATGTCCTGATCGAGCCGGAATTTACCGTGAACAAGGCCAGGACCGCGGTATTGATCATGGACTACGAGAACGATATTATTGGCAGTCTGCCCGAGGAGGTCCGTGTGTTGCTGCTCGAAAGGGCGGGCGCGGTCATCAAAGAAGCGCGTCAGGCGAACATCCCCGTCATCTATGTTGTCGTTCGGTTTCGCAACGGCTACCCCGAGGTCAATCTGCACAACAAGCTTTTCCGCGGCGTGAAGGAATCAGGGCGACTGCAGGAAGGGACGCCTGGGGCCGAAATAGACCCCAAAATAGCGCCCCTTCCGTCTGAGATCGTCGTGACGAAGCGCCGTGTCGGGGCTTTTCCGACAACGGACCTGGAGACGATCCTCCGGGCCAGGAATATCAACACGATCGTCCTGTGCGGCATTTCCACGAGCGGCGTGGTCCTTTCCACGGTCCGCTGGGCCGCGGACATGGACTACTCTCTCGTAGTCGTGTCGGATGCCTGCGCCGACCGGGATCCGGAAGTACACCGGGTATTGATGGACAAGGTCTTCCCGTGGCAGGCAACGGTCGTAACGAGCAGGGAATTTCTGAAGGCCATCGGGGCAAAGGACACTAAGTAATTTTTCTGCAATAGGAAGACCCTGGGATGGCGCCGGAAGGCGGCCCCGCTCTCGCGATGACCGTGCAGGCGGACACTCTTATCGCGACTGCGTTCCAGGCAGACGGTTGCGGACGAGAGTGATATGGCCGCGGAGATCGTAGAAGCGGTCAGCGAAGGATGCCGGTACCTTCATTCTGTTGGCAGCTCTCTCGATATGATCGAGCCGTTCCAGAAACTCCTCCCTTTTTTCCGGCGGGAACTGTCCGGCCATTTCCCGCTCGAGCGCCATCAGGGAACGGTACCAGCGGTAAATGCCGAGCCGGATCTTCCATCGATAGGCTGCGGGGATGGCCCGCAGGACCGGGATCAGAACCACGATCGAAGGCAGGAACACGACGAGCATGCGGTTCACGAAGCTCGCCACCCAGAACGGAAGATAGCGGTAGAGGAAGCCCTTGCCTGAGCGGTAAAAGCTCCGTGCATCGGTGCTGATGGTGAATTCGTGTTGGATCGGCGCGGGAAATTCGTCCTGGCGCCTGAACAGCCCAGCGCGGCCGTAGATCTCCCGTGCGGCCTCGAGCAGCAGATCGGACAGGGCCGGATGGAGGTCCTCGCGAGCGATAAGCTCGACCGGGGGGCCGATCAGATTGACATCACGGGCCGGAAGGTTGTTCCCGATGTCGAGAACGCCTTCGGGGAGCTGCATCTTGTTCAGATAGGTTATGCGGCGGGTATACCCGTCTGCCTGGACGACGTTAAAGAGTTTGATCCAGGGCGACCGGATGAGCTTCCGGATGATGTCGACGGAGGCGGAGTCTCCCATGAGGAACACTGCATCGACCCTGCCTGCCAGTAAGGCGTTCGCCGCGTCGTCTGAGTCGAGGTCTAGGAGCATTGTGGTCCCGCCGGGCTGGATGCCGTTTGCCGCGAGGAGGGTCAGGACGAGGGGCCGGGTGCCGCTGCCCTCGGGCCCGATAGCAAGCCGCCTGCCCTTCATCTGGGAGAGCAGTTCGAGCTCTTTCGAACTCCGGTAGAAGATGAGCAGCGGTTCGTTGTAGAGACTCCCGAGCGAAACCAACTTGTCGATGTTCACGCCGCCTGCCAAACCGCCCTGCACAAACCCTACGTCCACATTGAATTTGGGATCAGCCAGCCTCTTCAAATTTTCCTGCGAGCCCTGCGACATAAGGACCTTCAGCTTCACGCCGTTTCGGGCCAGGATCTTCGCATATTTTTCCGCGTTGTTCCGGAAGATGCTGCCTTCCGGCCCGCTCGTGATCGTGACGGTGTGGGGCGGGGCAAGGTGGATGAACGAGTAGACGGCAAGGGCAAGGACCACGGTGATGGCCAGGATCGCGGTCAGCGCTGCAGCTTTGCCCAGCCCGAATATCTCCGTGAACATCGATTGGAGCTTCGTAATCGCTTTTATTTTATCCGGTCTCACATGCATATGACTGTTCAGGAGTCGTGCAAACCTATTAGTCCCTTCCTCGTTGTCAGGGGAGCCCCCTCGGGCAGGACCGAGGTCTTCTCTCATGCAGAATCCATAGGGCCAAACCGTGCTCCTTCTATTATTATGACTTCCTTCAATCAGTAAATCAAGAAGAAAGACTGGACCTTCAAGGTTGTGGTGATCGAGTCGATCCTGATTCTCAACGACGTTGCGCTGACCGTCATCGAGAGGGAACAGAAAGCGGAAAATGCGACAGGGACATCCTCAGTAGGGTACTGTCGGATTCCAGGAGTTGCGCATTCGTCATGGAGACGGTCGGGCAAAACAAGTAAGACTTGAGAATGAGAACAGTTCGAGGCGCCCCGTTAATTAGTGCCCTCCTTGTCGCAGGTTCGCTATAATTAAATCAGCAAGACGTTTAGGAAGGAAGTGATCGAACATGACATCTGTAGATATACTGGAATGGACCACGGGGTGGGCATGGCCTATTATCCTTGGTTTCGTGGTACTGATGGCTTGGGGCTTAGAACGGATCCTGACGTGGGACAAACAGGATCTGTCGGGGGAGCAATCATCCGGTCCGATCCCGGGCAAACACTGCATCTGTCAGTGCGACTAGAGGTGAGGACATCTCGGTCATTGGTTTGGGGACAAGAGTCGGAGGAGTAGAGTGTTTCAAATTCCGGGTTTTTGCATGGGAATCATTCGTGCGCCCCGGCCTCGGATGGTGTAACCTCAACCTCCAGACGTTCCTGCACACGGAGCACGGACACGTTGACCGGTTTGCCGATGGGCCAGTCTGAAAGAAATTTCTGGAGCAGGTCCACCGTCGTGATATCGGTCCCGTTCATGGCCACGATAAGGTCGCCTTTCCTCATTCCAGCCTGTGCGGCCGGGCCGCCTCGCGTCACCGAGAGGACTTCCACGACAGACGTCAGCGTCAGATTGAAATAGCGCGCCGTCCTCCGGTTGAGCGGTCGTTGCTGCGCGGCAATGCCTAAATATCCCCGGCGCACCCTGCCGAGGGTGAGGAGCTGGGAAACGACCCATTTTGCAGTATCCGAAGGGATGGAGAAGCCGATTCCCTGTGCACCCATGATGATTGCCGTATTCAGTCCCACAATCCTGCCGCGCGAATCCACCAGCGGGCCTCCCGAATTGCCTGGATTCAGCGGGGCGGTATGCTGGATGATGTTTTCGATGGGCCGTCCTTCCCTGCTCCGAAGCGCCCTGCCGAGAGCGCTTACGACGCCGGTTGATACGGTGGACTGGAAGCCGAAAGGATTGCCGATGGCGATCACGAGTTGCCCGACTCGAAGTGATGCGGATTCACCGAGAGTTGCGAACGGCAGGTTCGAGGAATCGGCGCGGATTACGGCAAGATCGGAAGCAGGATCCGTGCCCACGATGACTGCCGCGAGCGTCGTTCCGTTCGTCAGCGACACGGCCAGCGATTTCGAACCGTGCACGACATGATCGTTCGTCAGAACATAGCCGTCCGGCGCGATGATGACCCCGGATCCGGCCCCGCCCGTCTCGGGCTCAGCGTTCTTCGACCTCGTCCCGGTTGAGATGCTCACGACAGCAGGACCGACAGCCTCTACCACGGTTATGACCGCCCGGGAGTAGGCATCCAGCAGTTCGACATCGGATTTCTCTGCAGCGCCCACTTCGCAGGGGCCAGGGGGATTTTGTTCCCCCGCTGCGTTATTGATCACTTCGATCGTTCTTTGGGTCACGTCGTCCATAGCAATGGTTCCTTCGATGACGAAACAAACAATGCACTGTTAGGTAAACTCTAGCATAATCTTTCTGCGAAATCCAAAATTCTACCGGATGATTGACAAACCAATGAAATACTTTGGACTCATTGCTGAATGGGCGGAGATTGAGTGAAGCAACGGCGCGAAGCCGCTTTCCCGGCAAGAAGGAAATTTTTTATTCACGAATCAATGTTGTCGGCGGGTGCATCCGAGACAATCGATAAAACGAAAGTAGTGAAAATTCATTGCGTGCAGGTCACTGATGCTTTCCGCGGCAATTCTTCAGGACGCTCAGCTTTCTCCGCCCAACAGCTCCACAACCTTTTTTACAAGCGCCGGCAGCGACGGGTCCCGCGCGCCCATGACAAGAACGCAGTCTCCCGGTTTTGCATCGGCTTTTAATCGGAGCAACAACTCATCGCGATCGTTGAGCGCTTGTGCATTGAAGGGTACGGGACCAAGACCACCTATGATATCGTCCGAGGAAATATTTTTTTGCGCCGTGCCCCCGGCATAATAGATCGGCAAAAGATACAGGGAATCATTCGGGAGGAAGCCAGTCCGGAACGTCGCGATGTATTCTTCCTTTAAGAACCGTGTCGGACCGAACCCGTGCGGCTGGTACACGGCAATGACGCGGCTGGAAAGGCCCCGCGCAGCGCGAATAACGGCGGCTATCTTTGCCGGATTATGGGCAAAGTCGTCGACCACGTGCACGTTCTGCCTTGTCGTGGTCACGGAAAAACGCCGGGCCACACCCTCGTATTTTTTTACCGCTTCGGCAAGCGCTGTTTGCTCGCAGCCGAAATGCTCGCACACGCAAATCGCAGCGCGCAGGTTTTCCAGATTGTGTTCACCCGGCAGCGGCAGATGATATTCAGTGCTGTTTTTGAAAAGCTTCACTGAAGCCGGCAGGAGTTCTTCCCGGTCCGGCCGCCACGAGGACGAACCGTTTCGGCCGAAGCGCACGGTCGCGGGAAGGGAAGCAAGGATTGGATCGTCGGCATTGGAAACCGTCCAGGGAGATTGTGCCGCCAGTATTTCGAAGAGTTTTGCTATCTCCTCAGTGGTCTTGTGGTCCTTGGACACATTCAGAATGACCGCGGCCTGGGGATAATATTTGACCAGCGTTCCATCGCTTTCGTCCGCCTCGACCACAAGGAGATCGGACCCGCCGCTATAGGCATTGCCGATAAGCCCCTGCTTTTCGAGTCTGCGCAGGGCAGCACCGCTTATGAGGGAGGGCGATTTCCCGCAAGCGGTCAGAAATTCAAAGATCATCGCTGTCACCGTCGATTTACCGCTTGTGCCGGCGACTGCTATTGTTCTTTTTGCGGCGATGAGGGCGCTCAGCAGATCGGAGCGATGGATGATAGGAATCCCGCGGCTGCGGCCGGCAGCGATGTCGGGATTCGAGTCTTCGATTGCGGTCGAGACGCAGACGACGTCAGTATCACCAGTGACACCTGAACCGTCCTGAGGGACGATGCCACACCCGAGCCCTTCAAGCGATCGCCGGACGGAGGCGGTATCCGCACTTGCATGGAAACGATCTGAACCCGAGACTATTATCCCCTGAAAGCGCAGGTATTGTGCGAGCGCGCTCATGCCGCTGCCGAAAATGCCCGTAAAATGGATGCTGCGGCATCGGCGTTCGTTGATGACAATGGCTGGAGGATCGATGTACACGAGTGTGCCTTCGGTGACCAATTCATACAAACGAACGATGTCGTGATTGCGCAGGCACACGCATCCGTGCGACAGGGGAGTGCCGATCAGGTCCTCCCGGCCGGTGCCGTGGATATAGATGTAGCGCTCATAGGAATCTACTCCCTCGCCCTTATTGATCCCTTCCTCAAGACCTTCGAGCCTCAGAATGCGGGTCAGGATCAGATTGTCTCCTGTCTTGCTGTGGTCCCAGTCTTCGCCCGTGTCCTCGCGGTCACGGAAAATGCGTCCCGCCGGCGCGTCGCTTCCGAACTTCTCCCTGATCCGGTGAACACCGAGCGGTGTTTTGAGCGAGTTCTCCCGGTTGCCGTTGCCGAAACGGGAGGTCGATGCGTTATACCGCTCCACAATAGCGTCGTTCTTGCAGACGAGGAGCGTTTGTGTTTCAATGGACACCACGAGAAAAGGATCTCTCGGGTCGTTTAAGGACTTGCGTATTTTTTGGTAAATACTACGTAATCGAGCTGTTTCCATAAAAGAGACGCTGCTTTCATTATTGCAGAGTAGAGTAACGTTACTACCAACAACATAATAATGGCTGCAATGGTCCATGTCAAGATGTCAGGTGGCATATTTTTCTCAGATGATGTAGAATAAGAGCAGAGGAGCACAGAATGATTACCCGTTACCACAAAACCGATGATCCGGGCCGTCCGGGGAAAGAGAGAACAACGGCAGAAAAGCAAACGGGTGCAGTTAATGACGATGCCTGTAGGTGTAAGGAAACCTCGGAAATGACGCCCCGTGAACTTCTGGGGCTCATGATGAGCGACCTGGCTTTCTGGAAAAAAGTGAGAAAAGGGTGACCTCGGTATCGCGTTGCGACTTCCAAACGGGAAGTCGAAGAAAAAGTTCTGAATGGAGAAAATGATCAATGGGTTCTACGCAGGTATTCCAGCCCCTTACCAGAGAAGATAAAATAACGGTTGCGCTCTACCGTGTCGGTATCGTGATATCCGCAATTCTCATTGCCGGTCTGGCGTTTTTGCTGGCGACGGCATCTTCAACTACCGAAACGATGCTCATGGACCGGTCAGCAGATATCCTTATCTATGGTCTTTATGCGTCCGTTGGCATGAGCGTGTTCTTCATTCATCTTTATATCGGCAAGATCAAGGGATTTCTGAAAAATTTGTACTACCTCAGCCTTGTCTGTCTTGTCGTGCTGCTTTACCTCGGCAAGGGGTCCCTTGCGGGCGTGCTGGTCCATGGATCTTACACCCCGCTGCTCCTGCTCCCGCTTTCCGGATGCCTGGGGCTCGTGACCGCGAAGGAAGCATTCTGCTTCAAGCTCTTCGAGGGCTATCTTCTTGCCATGATCATGCCGATCTACCTGCTGCTGGTTTCGAACAACAGTCTTACGGGACGAGGCGCGTCTTATGGCCTTATCCTGATCGCCGTCATGCTTGTCATCTTTACGCTGCGAAAAGTATTCATGCCTATCGCCAACGATATCGGCGACAAATCCGCTTATAACTAAAGTCTTGACCGCAACTGCATAAAAATTAGCCATTTCTATTTTGCCCCAGGAGGGGTATTTCCGGGGTATTGATCTTCACCCTCCTTTGTGATAGCGTTTTTTTATATCCTGCCAGCAAAAGCAAGTTCACTACACTTGAGAATGTCTCACAGATGAGGCGCTTGCCTTGACGAAGCAGAAATATGTAATCTTCGACGTTGAAACGACCGGCCTCTCCGCGTCCCGCGGAGGCAGGATCATCGAGCTCGGCGCGGTAGCCGTCGAAGACGCCCACACCGCTGACGAATTCCATTCCCTCATTAACCCGGAAATCCGAATTACGTGCGGCGCACGAAAGGTCCACGGCATCACGGATGATATGCTCGAAGGCCGGCCCAAGCCCGAATCCGTTTTTCATGATTTTCATCATTTCATCAAGGACAGCGCCCTTGTGGCCCACAACGCGAGTTTCGACGTGACGTTCCTGCGCTACGAGTTCAGCCGTCTCGGCCTGGGCTTCAACAATCCCTATCACTGTACGCTTGCCCTGTGCCGGAGGCGCTATCCGAAACTACGGGACCACAGGCTGGAAACGATTTACCGGCATCTGTTCGGCGCTTTGCCCGATGGAGCCACTCTTCACCGGGCGCTGGATGATGCCAGGATGACTGCGAGGGTGTGGATGGAGTTGAGGGTGTGGATGGAGTTACTGAAATGACCGTTCAAACAGTGTAAACGGTTGCAACGGTTTAAGCGGTTTAAGCGGTTTCAACGGATCGGCTTAAACGGTTTCAACGGTTCAAGCGGATCAAACGGTTGCAGCGGCTAAAACGGCTGAAACTGTTTGCACGGCATAACCGGCGCTTCTCGGGTTCAAACGGTTTAAACAGTTTAAACGGTTTGAGCGGATTGAACTGTCTTTTAAGGAGGAGACATGTACTTCGAAGACTTGGAGGTATGGAAGCTTGCCCGTGTGCTTACAAACAGAATATATGCAGTAAGCACCGACGGCCGGTTCTCGAAAGATTTCGATCTGAAAAGCCAGATACGAAGAGCCGCGGTTTCCGTGATGTCCAACATAGCCGAAGGCTACGAACGCGGCGGGAACCAGGAGTTCATCCAATTTCTCTCGATCTCCAAAGGGTCTTGCGGCGAAGTACGCTGTCAGCTCTATGTCGTCCGCGATCAGGGCTATATTACCGCCGAGGAATGCGACAGACTGATCGACGCTTTCAAGAAGCTTTCGATCATGCTGAACAACTTCATGGAATCTCTCAAGGCCAGTCCGTACAAGGGTGCAAAGTACAAAAGGCCGCAGCAGAAAAGCATGAAAGAGGAGATGGAGGAGATAATGAGGGAGTTGAAGATTGATGGGCAAAAGAAAGCTTAAACGGTTTAATCGGTTTAAACGGTTAGAACAGATTCTTGAACGTCTGATACAGCTAAGCTGTTTGAATGGTCAGCCCACACGACTTGGACCGGTTTTTTGAATTCACGGATTACAGCGTCCTTTCACTTGAAACAGTTTGAACGATCGGTTCACAGGGCTTGAACGGTTTTATCGGTTTAAAGGACGGTATCGGTTTGAACGGTTTGATTGTTATTCCCCGGCTTAAACGGATCGCACGGTTGTGCGTCCAGCGAAGGCTGGTGTGTTCAGCAGGAGCTAGTCCTGCCTTGGCAAGAGTTAGAGGCCATGTAGTTAGGATGGCAGGGTAGAGGGAAACCGACATCCTGAAGCCCATCAACACAATCATCTAAAGGATGACAACGAGTTGCCAGGCCGCAGCGAAAGCGAACGTAGAGGTGGCCCCGAAAGATCGAAGCCCTGAAGGCCGAGCTCTCAACCGTAGAGTGAAGGCAGCATGGATAATCGAAAACTGACTGAAACGGTTACTCCACTTCAGCGGGGTGATAACGGCGGCATGGCAGCAAGGACACACCGAGCAACTGGAGAAGCCCTCATCGCCCCAACGAGAAATCGCTGGAGAAAGGTAGGTTCTATAACCAGAGATACTGGGAAATGGACTGAAGGCGGAAGGGTGGCGGATGGGCGGCAGTAGCGATGAAGCAGGGTAATGCCTGTGGAGCCAAGAGGCCCTACTTTTGACAGTCCTCCAGCAACATTGGAAGGCAGGGATGGGATGACGAAGACATCTATTAATCTGCATGACCTGAGACGGAGGATCTACGTCAAGGCGAAAGCCGATAAGCAACATCGTTTTTGGGGGTTGTACATTCACGTGTGCAAGACCGAGACAATCAGGCTTGCCTACTACATGGCTAAACGAAATAACGGGGCGCCGGGAATTGATGGCGTCACGTTTGAGGCCATTGAAGAAAACGGTCTGGAAGAGTTCCTCGACAGCATACGAAATGAACTACTCTCAGGGATGTACCTGCCTATGTGGAACCGAAGGAAAGAGATACCCAAGGGCAATGGGAAAGTGCGCATCTTGGGAATCCCGGCCATTCGAGACCGAGTAGTGCAGGGTGCGCTCAAACTTATTCTTGAGCCGATTTTTGAAGCCGACTTCCAAGAAGGGTCATACGGGTATCGCCCGAAACGGACAGCACATCAGGCGGTGCACCGGGTTGCAAGAGCAGTTGTCCATAATAAGACACGAGTCATCGATGTTGACCTTAAGGCGTACTTCGATACTGTTCGGCATGACATATTGCTGGATAAAGTAGCTAAAAGGGTCGATGATGACAGAGTGCTGCGGCTGCTCAGCCTCATGCTAAAAGCCAGTGGCAAGCGCGGCGTACCGCAGGGAGGGGTTATCTCGCCTCTCATGGCAAATGTCTATCTTAATGAGGTAGACAAGATGCTTGAGCGGGCGAAGGAGGCAACGAGCAAGACAGGCTATACCTATATAGAGTATGCCCGTTTTGCAGATGACCTCGTCATTCTAGTAGACGCGTATCGGCGCTGGGACTGGTTATTAGAGAGAGCATATCGGCGACTCCTTGAAGAGTTGGCAAAACTTGATGTATGCATCAATGAAGAAAAGACCCGTCTGGCAGACCTGATGAAAGGAGAGAGCTTTAGCTTTCTGGGATTTGATATACGGAGGGTCAGGACGCGGAGCAAGAAATGGGGAGTCCTCATCACACCACGAATGAAAGCGCGGACAAATCTCCTAAGAAATCTCAAGGAGGTCTTTCAGCGATTTGTGTCGCAGCCAGTACACCGTGTGATCGAGCTGATTAACTCGAAGCTTCGCGGCTGGGTTAACTACTTTCGGATAGGTCACTCCAGCAGGTGCCTTCATTACATCAAGGATTGGGTAGAGAAAAAGATACGGCGACATCTTATGAGAGCCCGAAAATGTAAGGGCTTTGGCTGGAACAGGTGGAGTAGAGTCTGGTTGTACAAGAACCTTGGGCTTTATGCCGATTACCAGGTGAGGTACTATGGACTCGAAAGCGCTGCCAGCAAATAGGCAACATAACCCTTGAGGTGAAGCCAAAAGGAAAGCATAGTGCGGGAAACCCGCATGCTGTGTTTGATGTGGCGGGGACTGGAAACGTGGAATGGTTGAAATATTGTGGCACTTGCAAACGAAAGGGCAAGACAACAGAGAACACAAACATCAACCTAAACCGGCGCGCCTGTCCTCGACCCTACTAAACCGTTTGAACGATTAATCTTACGGAGTTTCTATGAACGAAAGCTATTGCCGGTATTGGGGAAAGGCGGAGAAGAACAGCATTGGATCCCGAGTTGAAATATCTTTGGGCGAAAACCTCAAAAAATGCTAAATCAGCATGGCATCCCCTTATTCTTCACATGCTGGATGTAGCCACAGGCGCAGACGCAATTTTATCACGCGAACCGGAAGTCACGCGCATGAGATTGGCTGAATGCCTGGGAACGGATTGGGTAGAATGCCCGACCATGGCTCTTGTTTTTGATGGCTTGCCACGATCTTGGAAAGGCCTGTCCGGGCTTTCAGTGCAAATGGCCGGAGGCTCCAGAGACTGGGCTGCGAATGCCGCGCAATCCGAATGACGGCATTAACCATGCTTTCGTAAGCCAGATAGCGCTGATAGAGTTCTTAAAGGAACGAAAGTGGCCGGAGGAACTGGCGGAGTTGGCTGGTGACGCAGTAGGGTGCCATCACGGGGAGCGGGCAAGCGAACATGCGAAAGACAAAGCAATTCAGGAAATATACGTTGGAAGAGGCGAACGACTAGAGGCTGTGCGATATGATTGGGAGAAAGCGCGACGAGGTCTCATGGAAGCGTTGTTGGTTGTTTTTAAACCTTCAAAGGTAGCAGACAAGCAGACTCTTTCCGGTCCAGAATTTATGTTATTGGCAGGCATTACGAGCTTTGCCGATTGGATTGGTTCAAATGAAGTCTGGTTCCCATTCGGCACGCCGGAAGACTGTGAAGATTTGGAGGCATGGTTCAGTAAGCGCAGAAGCCAGGCCGAAAAGGCGTTGGACGCAATTGGCTGGGGTTTCAGAACGCCGCTTGCACCTGAATCAAAGTCATTTGATCAGGTATTCGAATTTTCTCCTCGCCCTTTGCAACGGGCAGTTGCCGATGCTCTCCACGACGTGAAGTCGCCATCCATTTTTCTCGTGGAAGCTCCGATGGGCGAGGGCAAGACCGAGGCGGCTTTCTTTGCGCATCTGGAATTACAACGTCGGTTCGGGCATCGCGGTTTATACGTCGCCTTGCCGACCAAGGCGACCGGCAATGCCATGTTCAAACGAACGCTGAAGTTTCTGAGTCGCCAGGGGTCGGATCGCAAGCTTGATCTGCAACTGTTGCATGGAGCGGCGCTGCTGAGCGACACATTCCAGAATTTGCGCATCTCAGGCATTTACGATCCGGAAACAGGCGGCGAGATCAGAGCAGGCGAATGGTTCACCAACAAAAAGCGAGCGCTTCTTTCGGAGTACGGTGTCGGGACCGTGGATCAGGCGTTACTACCTATTCTTCCGGTGCGGCACCATTTCGTGCGTTTGTGGGGTCTTGCAAATCGCGTCGTGGTCTTTGATGAGATCCACGCATACGATGCCTATACGGGAACGCTGCTGGTTCACTTGCTGCGATGGCTTCTGGCTCTTGGGTCGTCGGTGATACTTCTCTCCGCGACGCTTCCGCCGGAGATTCGGCGCAAGTTGGCTGACGTGGTTGGCTCCGCCGATCTTGAAAAAGAGCAACCGTACCCGCGTCTTTCCATTTTCAGCCCAGGTCAGGAAGTGATACAAAAGCACTTCGAGTCCGATCCTGCACGCCGCAGAACTTTGCGTCTGCAAGGCATTCAGCACGATCTGACGGCTATTCACGTTGGACTCGCAGAACGGCTAAGCGAAGGCGGCATGGGACTCGCGCTCGTGAACACGGTGCAACGCGCTCAGGAATTATACCGTTTCTTCCCCGAAGGAGAACCGTTAGAGCGAGACGGTCAACGTGTCGGCAAGCGTTTGCCAGACGGAACTGAGGTGTACCTTTTTCACGCGCGTTATCCTGCTGACCGTCGACAGAAACGTGAGGATCATGCGTTGGAGACCTTCGGGGAAGGAGAAGAGAGACTCGGTCGGAAAATTTTGATCGCCACCCAGGTGGCGGAGCAGAGTCTCGATCTGGACTTCGATGTAATCGCAACCGATCTCGCTCCGATTGATCTCATCCTTCAACGCGCCGGACGCATGTGGAGACATGCACGGAACTCCCGTCCCGTTTCCGAACCGGTTCTTCTGATCGCAGGGCTGGCGGGTGATGAGCCGCCGGCATTCGGAAAGCCTCTCTGGTGGAACAAGGTGTACAGCGAGGATATTCTTCTTCGCACGTGGTGCCTTTTACGTTCAAAGCAGGAACTTACAGTCCCGGATGAGATTGATACCCTGGTGCAGGCTGTCTACGAAGACGGGGTAGCTATTCCGGAATTCCTGCAAGAGAGAATGAGTAAGGCCATTAATGCCGAAGGAGAGGCAATCGTCCAGCGTCAACAGGCAAACATGGCGATCATCGGCTTGCCGGATGATGCATCGTGGAACGACCCGGGGAGATTTGTTCTTTATGATGAAGACGAACCCGAGGTGCATCGGACTTTGATGGCCCAGACGCGGCTTGGTGAAGATACGGTCATTGCCATACCATTATTCCCGGAAGACGCATTCAGTCCTGAAGCGGCGCCGGACTTCAACCGGGCTAAACTGTGGTTTATGCGGGCGGTGAGTCTTTCGCGCAAAAGTGTGGTTCATAAGCTGAGGGGGCAGGGTGTGCCGGCCGGCTGGAAGAAAGCCCCGCTTCTTCGCAACTGTTTTCCGCTTGTGTTGGATGATGGACAGCGCTGGATCGAGAACCCTCTCGTGCACCTGGACGATGATTTAGGCTTGGTCTACGAAACAAAGGAGGCAGAATGAGCAGGTACAATCTGATTGAAGAAAAATGGATACCGGTGCGCTTCCCGGACGGAAGCCGCGATGAATTGGGTATCCGGGACACACTGTTACGATCCAAGGAGATCGCGGAAATCGAGGACCCATCTCCGCTCGTAGTCGCAGCGCTGCACCGGTTTCTGCTTGCCGTGCTGTATCGCGCACTGGAAGGACCGACCGATATCGAGCAGGCAAAGGCTCTGTTCAAAAATGGTCTGCCGGGCGACAAGATTGTTGCGTATCTAGAGAAGTGGAAAGACAGATTCTGGCTTTTCCATGAGAAGTATCCATTTGGACAGCACCCCCAGGTGCCCGGTAATGCAATCGGACCATGGACCAAACTTACGGCTGAGTACAATGCGACATCCAACAAGGTTCTTTTTGATCACACAGACATGAAAAATCCCGGAACGAGAAAGCCGGAGGAATGTATTCGTTGGCTGCTGTCTACCATGAGTTTTTCAATTGCGGGTGGTAGAGGCTATTACCCCTCACCGTCGCCCAATGCGATGATGTGTATTCCTCTTGGGCACGATCTTCGTCAAACGCTCTGTTACTGCCTTGTTCCCTACCCGAACAGGGAGGTAATGAAAGGGGATTCAGCTTTGTGGGAGCGTGGGCCGAAGATTCTTCCGCTCAGTAATCCAAAACAGATTGCTGCCGGATATGCCGACATCTATACCTGGCAGGCGCGAATGGTTCACCTTGAAGAACTGCCTTCCGGTGACGTACAGATTATGAAATTTACATCAGGCCTGGGGTTTGATAATCCGTCAAGGAATCCTGATCCAATGCAACCTTATAAAACGAGTGATGCCCACGGAAAGCTGCCCGTTCAATTCAGAGAAGATCGCGGGACGTGGAGAGACTTTGATTCGCTGCTGCCCGACCAGAACAACCTTGCCCCTCTGACCGTTCAGAATGCGCTTAGATTATCCGGCCATAACGTGAGCGCTTTGCCAAAATCTGTTCTTGTGCTTGGATTGAGATATGAACCTCCAAGCGCGAATGTAGACTTCTGGCGCATGGAACGCTTCGTCCTTCCGTCAGCTCTGGCAGGAGAACGCGTAGTGCGCTCGGAAATCACACAACTCTTAACGGATGCCAATGATGCTCAAAAGTCGCTTTGGGATGCCTGCAGTTCATTTGCCCGGGATTCACTTAGCCGCGGAGGCAGAAAGCCTGATAAGGCAGATGTCAAAGGATTCGTGAGCCAAATACCGGTTAATTCAATGTACTGGTCCGACCTTGAAGCTCATTTTCATGAAGTGTTGCGAGAGTACACTCTTGAACGCGATTCCGAGGATATCCGCTGCCAGTGGTTAAAGTGGACTCGGAATGCCATGAGCGCGGCATGGGGACAATATCGTTCGTCGGTTTCCATGGGCGATGCTTGGGCCATCCGCGCGCTCGTGAAAGCCGAAAGTTTGGTGTTCCGCAAGATGCAGGAACTTGCCGAGAAAATAAGCAAACTTGAACCGCGAAAGGAGGTCGCATGAACGGTTTTATAGAATGGCTTGAAAACGTGAGCGAGAAAGACACAAAGGTCCGGGCAGTATTGCGGCGCAGTCTTGCCTTTGATCTTGGGACATATGTTCCAGCCTATCCGTATGTCGAACCCTTTGTAAAGGGCGAAGACAATTCTTTTCGACGGATGATGTTCTATCTCGTTGCCGGCCTGTGGGCGACGCACTGGCGCGATGGACGGATCGGAGCGCTGATGCCTATCGGGAAAGCTTCGGCAGCACAGCAGGCCGCAAGCGGTTCCACGAGCACGGAACGCCGCTTTATTAACCTCCTTGACGCCGATTTCGATCAGTTGCCGCATCGTATACGCCAGATGGTCGCGCTGCTGAAAGAACAAAACATCGATTTCGACGCACTTTTGAAAGGGCTTCTATACTGGAACGACGATCAAAAGCGTACACAGAATGCTTGGGCGCGTGATTTTTACCGAACCCTGCATCCTGAAACCAATTCAGGAAATCAGAAGAAAAAGGAGATCAGCGAATGAAAACACTTGTCGAAATACACGCACTGCAGAACTATGCTCCCTCAAACCTGAATAGAGATGACACAGGTGCTCCCAAAGACGCCTTGTTCGGCGGCACTCGTCGCGCACGCATATCCAGCCAGTGCCTCAAACGATCGGTGCGGGAGCATTTCAAAGGTTTGATTGAACAAAAGGTTCTGGTGTCTGATGATATCGCCTGCCGTACTAAGCGTGTTCTAGATGATCTTATCAAGGCGCTGGTTGCTAATGGGAAGGACAAATCTGAAGCAGACGCGAAGGCGCGTTTGGCATTGGCGGCTATGGAGCTTACGGTGAAGGATGACGGAAAAAGTGAGTATCTGCTGTTTTTGGGTCAGCGCGAAATCTCAGCCGTGGCCAAAGTCATACTTGATAAGTGGAATTCCATTGCAGCTCCCGATGCGGCTCCGGTTGAAGGGAAAAAAGCAGGCAAGGCAAAGAAACAGGCCGCTCAAAACGCGGATCCCGACTTGAAAAAGGCCCTTCTGGAAGTTTTTAATGGCGGCAAGGCGCTAGATGTTGCACTCTTCGGGAGAATGCTGGCCGACATGCCTGAAAAGAATCAAAACGCCGCATGTCAGGTTGCTCATGCAATTTCAACCCACGCCGTCGAACGGGAGTTCGACTTCTATACGGCAGTGGATGATCTTAAGCCCGAAGACACCGCTGGCGCTGACATGATGGGCACCGTGGAATTCAATTCGGCCTGCTTCTACCGATATGCTGTGTTGGATTGGGAGAAACTTCTGGCGAACCTCCAGGGCGATAAGAAACTGGCATCCAAAGGGCTGCGGGCCTTTCTGGAAGGTTTTGTCGTCGCCGAGCCCACAGGCAAGCAGAATACTTTTGCGGCTCACAATCCGCCCGAGTTTGTTGCAATATCAGTGCGTCGCAATGGAGCCCCCCGCAATCTGGCAAATGCTTTTGAGACGGGCATTCGAGTGAGAAAAGACGAATCTCTGACAAAAAAGTCTGCGGAAGAACTCGCACAGAAAGCCAAGGCGTTACAATCAGCCTTTGGCGGCGATGGGACGACATACGTTTTGAATCTCGCAAAGGCGGAACTGGATGGCTTTGGAACGGTCATGCCGACGCTGAAGGATATTCTCGACAACACTCTCTCGGCTGTGGAGGTTTGACGCTATGCCTACCCTGTTGATACAGTTGGTGGGTCCTATGCAGTCGTGGGGGACGATCAGCCGATTTGACCAACGCGATACCGGAAAAGAACCGAGTAAGTCAGGTGTAGTCGGTTTATTGGCCGCGGCGCTGGGGATTGACCGTGAACGAAATGGACGGAACTAGAACCGCTCACGCGTCTTATCAATGGGAGTACGCCATGACCGTCCTGGGGTGCCAAAGCGCGACTACCAGACGGCGGGATGCGCGTCAACCGACACCATTATCAGGGCTGACGGCACCCCCTCCAAAGACGGCGTTGTCTCTCATCGTTTTTACCTTGCTGATGCAGCTTTTCTCGTGGCTCTTGAATACGGAGATCGCGACACTTCTGGATCGTATTCTTGCTGCTCTACGCAATCCCGTCTGGCCCTTGGCGTTAGGGCGCAAATCCTATGTGCCTTCCGAGCCGATCTGGATAGAGGATGGTGTTCAGGATGCTCCGTTGCGTGAAGTTTTGACGCGATGGCCGTGGATAGCTACACAGCGTAAATGGGAAGAGCTCCCGGAGAAATTGATGGTCTCGTTCGAGTCCAAGGACGGGTCCGGTGTGCTCAAGATGGACCAGCCCTTGTCTTCCTTTGCAGAACGGCATTTCGGCGCGCGATTCGTGCTCTCGGAGTGGATTCCTTTTCCTGAGGAGGCTGCCAATGTTTCTGCATAGGATTCATCTTGATCCGCGCTGTAGGGAGGCCCGCCGTGACCTTGCCGATCCTTACCAACTTCATTCCACCTTGTGCAGAGCTTTTAGCAAGCCGGATATAAAATGCCCGGGAGGTGAGTTTATGTGGCGACTGGAGCCGGAGAGCGATTCTGACGGCTGTCCTCGCATCCTGGTTCAAAGCCGGACAGCGCCGGATTGGACAGGTATCGGAGTGAAGGGTTGGCTGGCATCGGCGGATAAAGAGATTGATTTGAAGAATCGGCTGAAGCTTAATTTGCTCAAGGCCGGGCAGCGCTTTCGTTTCAGGCTGCGGGCCAATCCTTGCGTGACCCGCAACGGCAAACGTCTGGGTTTGCTGAAATTGGAAGACCAGGAAGCATGGATCGTGCGCAAAGGGAAGCAGCATGGGTTTTCACTGCCGCATCTTGCCTCCTTCGATTTGTCGGATTCGACTCAGAACCATCCTGACGTGCGCGTTTCTCAGGAGCAGATGCTTCGAGGCAATCAGCATTCAGGAAATCCGGTAAGAATTTATTCCGTGCTATATGATGGAATGCTAATAGTAAGCGAACCGGATAAATTTACAGGAGCCTTGCAAACCGGTATCGGCCATGGCAAGGTTATGGGGCTTGGGCTGCTCTCGGTGATCCCGGTATCGTGAATTCTTGACGATATCGGTCCAGCCAAAGCCTTCGGCTGCGGGCTCATGCTGGTGAGGCGGATGTGAGCGTTTGGGGTTGTGAAGATAGGAAGTGGAGGTCGTGACAATTTGTCACGGGTTGATGTTGGCTGAAATTCCGGAAAAGGGGTTCACCCTCTATAAATGAAGCGCAACGGCTTCCTTGAGGTTTGACACAACTTCATCCAGTGTCTTTCCCTGGGTTACGACGGGCAGGTCGATGCACTCGGCGACATAGTATTGTTCACCCTTGTAGATATGGACCTGAATGATCTTTTTCATAGTCAAGTTATAGCATTACCGCAGAGGAAAGTCAATTGAGTCGAGCGCTGCGATGTCTGCTTTACTCTCAAAGAGGTGCCGTGACATGACCGAACCCATTCTTCCTCCTCTTAAACCTATCCCGATGAAGGACCGCGTATCGGTCCTGTTCGTGGAGAAGGGAAATCTCGATGTGCTGGACGGCGCTTTCGTCGTGGTGGATAAGACGGGTGTGCGAACGCATATCCCTGTGGGCGGGGTCGCCTGCCTGATGCTAGAGCCGGGGACGCGGGTGTCGCATGCGGCGGTCACGCTTGCGTCGCGTGTCGGATGTCTGCTCGTCTGGGTCGGTGACGGTGGGGTGCGGCTGTATGCCTCGGGCCAGCCGGGAGGGGCGCGGGCGGACAGGCTTTTGTATCAGGCGAAGCTGGCACTGGACGATGATGCGCGCTTGAAAGTGGTCCGCAGGATGTATGCGATGAGGTTCAAGGAAGAGCCGCCCGAGAGGCGAAGCGTGGAGCAGCTTCGAGGCATCGAGGGTGTGCGGGTACGGAAGATGTATGATCTCCTTGCGAAGCAGTATAAAGTCGAGTGGAAAGCCCGCAATTATGATCACACCGAATGGGGAAGCGGCGATGTGCCGAACCGGTGCTTGAGTTCCGCCACAGCCTGTCTCTATGGCATCAGTGAAGCGGCGATCCTTGCCGCGGGTTATGCGCCGGCTATCGGGTTCATTCACACGGGCAAGCCGCAGTCCTTTGTGTATGACATCGCGGATATTTTCAAGTTCGAAACCGTCGTGCCTGTCGCGTTTCGTATTGCTTCGAGGAAAGGATGTAATCCTGAACGGGATGTGCGGATCGCATGCCGTGATGCTTTTAGGCAATCAAAGATATTGCAGAGGATCATTCCGACGATCGAACAGGTGCTTGCAGCCGGCGGTCTTGAAGTTCCGAAGCCGCCGGAAGAGTCCGTTGCGCCTGCGATCCCCAACAAGGAGGGCCTGGGCGATGCTGGTCATCGTGGCTGAGAACGTGCCTCCTCGGTTGCGGGGGCGGCTTGCGATCTGGCTCCTGGAAGTTCGCGCAGGTGTTTATATCGGCAAGGTGTCGCGGCGTGTGCGCGAGATGATATGGGAACAGGTGGAGAAGGGGATGGAAGGCGGAAACGCGGTCATGGCCTGGACCACGAACACGGAATCGGGTTTTGACTTCATGACGCTGGGGGCGAATCGAAGAATTCCGAAGGAGATGGATGGTATCAAGCTGGTTTCATTCCTGCCGGAAGATGGTGGTATAGTTGACGATGAAGGGATGGGAAACGCGTCGGTTTGAGGAAACAATTTTGTCGGTAGATTTAATTGCCCCGGAAATTTACTAATGATTTTGGGGAAGTAGAGGAAGTATGTTCCCCGCGTGTGCGGGGATGAACCGGCATGGTCGGAAATGTTCGCCCCGTCCTGGACATGTTCCCCGCGTGTGCGGGGATGAACCGCGATATCGTCCAGGGACTCGCCCAGGGCGTCCATGTTCCCCGCGTGTGCGGGGATGAACCGTACAGTTGAGCGGCCAAATATTCCGGAGAGGCATGTTCCCCGCGTGTGCGGGGATGAACCGGTTCCGCCTGAGGTCGCCAAGGAGTGTAAGATATGTTCCCCGCGTGTGCGGGGATGAACCGTTTTGTCCTGTCAGCCCCCGTTGCCAGCGTAAATGTTCCCCGCGTGTGCGGGGATGAACCGAGCTCGTACTAGGCGCTGATGACATAGACGAAATGTTCCCCGCGTGTGCGGGGATGAACCGTTTCGATGCTATCGGTTTCAAATTAGCCTCCCATGTTCCCCGCGTGTGCGGGGATGAACCGCCTCCATGACTCTTGCTGGTCTTTTAACGTGCATGTTCCCCGCGTGTGCGGGGATGAACCGTTGCCCCTGTTCGTAAATGGCGTAACCTTCAAATGTTCCCCGCGTGTGCGGGGATGAACCGAGGGTTAGCCAGTGCGTACTCAGAAAAAACAAATGTTCCCCGCGTGTGCGGGGATGAACCGCATATTCATTGACCCGTACTATTTGGAGAAGGATGTTCCCCGCGTGTGCGGGGATGAACCGACTTTCACTTGAAGGCGGCCTATTGCATTGCATGTTCCCCGCGTGTGCGGGGATGAACCGATCAGAACATCGGGCAATCCGCGCTTGTAACCATGTTCCCCGCGTGTGCGGGGATGAACCGCGCCACAATGCTGGTGGTTCCTGTTGAGACGGATGTTCCCCGCGTGTGCGGGGATGAACCGCGGCTGAGTCGGCTCGAACGACTGGTTGCCGTATGTTCCCCGCGTGTGCGGGGATGAACCGTCGGCAAAAACGCCTGTTGAGCACTCGGGAATATGTTCCCCGCGTGTGCGGGGATGAACCGCGAAAGGAAACAAGGAACAGATAACCGAGGAGATGTTCCCCGCGTGTGCGGGGATGAACCGGATGATGGTCAAAATATTCGGCTCATCTCACTATGTTCCCCGCGTGTGCGGGGATGAACCGATGTCCGCGCACGCGGACAAGTCCACCATCCTATGTTCCCCGCGTGTGCGGGGATGAACCGAATAATATCTCAATTCATAATAATATTTTCCAATGTTCCCCGCGTGTGCGGGGATGAACCGACAATCCGAGAGCGTTGCGCTTCCTTCGCAAAATGTTCCCCGCGTGTGCGGGGATGAACCGTCGTGACAGTGGGCAGCGGTACGGGCACTATTATGTTCCCCGCGTGTGCGGGGATGAACCGGAATCGCACCGGATGATTTTCGCCGCGATCAGATGTTCCCCGCGTGTGCGGGGATGAACCGCTCCCCAGTGATGAGCACCTCCCATGCCCCGCATGTTCCCCGCGTGTGCGGGGATGAACCATCAAGGAGGGACCAAATGAGCAAACGCACGACATGTTCCCCGCGTGTGCGGGGATGAACCGCCATACTCGACGGACCCAAGCTGCTCAGTGCAGATGTTCCCCGCGTGTGCGGGGATGAACCGATCCGCATGTAAAAGACTTTATCGTATCAGATATGTTCCCCGCGTGTGCGGGGATGAACCGGCGATGACCGCAACCGGAAAAGGAGACGTACTATGTTCCCCGCGTGTGCGGGGATGAACCGGTTGTGCTTGGAGAGCTAACTATTCCGCTGCGATGTTCCCCGCGTGTGCGGGGATGAACCGAACAATGCACTGTCAGGCATGATCGTTACGAAATGTTCCCCGCGTGTGCGGGGATGAACCGGAATGGAATGTACCTACCACACTACGGTGCCCATGTTCCCCGCGTGTGCGGGGATGAACCGGCGCTGATCAAGTTTATCGTCCAAAGCAAGAAATGTTCCCCGCGTGTGCGGGGATGAACCGACGTTGCAGATTTTTCCTGATCAGCGCATCGAATGTTCCCCGCGTGTGCGGGGATGAACCGAGCTCATCCTGACCCCGCCATTTATTAAGCTCATGTTCCCCGCGTGTGCGGGGATGAACCGGAGGCTGTTCGCCTGCTTATCCTTGTCCGTTGATGTTCCCCGCGTGTGCGGGGATGAACCGATTCGCGTCATCATGCACCCGGGCAAGGAGAAATGTTCCCCGCGTGTGCGGGGATGAACCGCGCTCGTTCAGGTACTGGAGCGGCGCCAGAGCATGTTCCCCGCGTGTGCGGGGATGAACCGTCGGTAAGCTTCATGTCGGTCATTGCGGTCACATGTTCCCCGCGTGTGCGGGGATGAACCGAGCTTAATGCCGCAGCCACAGCATTAGGTCGCATGTTCCCCGCGTGTGCGGGGATGAACCGCAGGATGCCGAATATTGCAGATTCTATTTTCCATGTTCCCCGCGTGTGCGGGGATGAACCGGTGTCCTTTTGGCGGTCTAATGATTGTTAGAAATGTTCCCCGCGTGTGCGGGGATGAACCGATAGACACCTCGGCAATGTCCGTGCGTTGGGCATGTTCCCCGCGTGTGCGGGGATGAACCGGGAATTATATACTTCACTCCCTACGCTACTAAATGTTCCCCGCGTGTGCGGGGATGAACCGTCTTCTCTGTGTGGTGCTTTTAGTGAACTGAATCTATGTCCCCCGTGTAGCGTCTCTTCGGAGCGGACGAAGATTGAAACCCCTTGGTCTTTGAAACACGGCATCATGGACGCCTTGGTCCATATCGACCGTAGAGTTCGCTTGGCCAGGTTCTGTTCTTATATTATTTCAGTTTCCCGTTGACGAATACTAAAAAAATCGGCATAGTACTTCCATGATCATCATAAGTCTTTTCGGCGGGATCCTTCTTCTCCTCTACGGCATCAAATTGCTGAACGACGGCCTCCAGAACGCAGCCGGCTCGAAGATCCGGTCCCTGCTTCGCTCCCTCACCAGCAACCGGCTGACTGCCGTGGGCGGCGGGGCCTTCCTGACGGGCCTCCTCCAGTCAAGCAGCGCCACATCGGTCATGCTCGTGGGCTTCGTAAGCGCGGGACTCATGAGTTTCCGCCAGACCCTTGCCGTGATCCTCGGCGCCGACATCGGCGCCACGGTCACGGTCCAGCTCATTGCATTCCACGTATACGACTATGCCGTACTCCTGATCGGCATCGGTCTCGTCTTTACGCTCTTTGCAAAAAAAAACCTGTACCGAAACGTGGGGCAAGGCGTGCTGGGCTTCGGCTTCGTGTTCCTTTCACTCAAGCTGATGATCGACGGCATGGCGCCGCTCCAGGGCAACGAACTTTTCCGGCAGGTCTTCATTGCGCTTTCGAATATGCCGATCGTGGGAATCGTCCTCTCTGCGGGGCTGACGGCGCTGATCCACAGCAGCGCAGCCACCATGGGCATCGCGCTCGTACTCGCTAAAAGTGGAATGATCCCGCTCGATGCGGGCATCCATATCGTTCTGGGCGCCAATATCGGCACGTGCGCCACGGCGCTGATTGCCGGCATGCGATCTCCCGCTGAAGCGCGGCGCGTGGCCTGGGCGCATGTATTTTTCAAGCTCTTCGGCGTGCTGCTCTTCCTGCCCTTTCTCGGCCCGTTCCAGGCCCTCGTGACCGAGACAACCCCCGATTTCACGCGCCAAATCGCAAATGCAAATACGCTGTTTAACATTATCATCGCGGTATGTTTCCTGCCGTTCATCGGGCCCTTCGAAAAATTGATCACCAAACTGGTCCCGGCAAAGGAAGAAGAAAAGAAGTTCGGGCCGTTGTATCTTGACGAACATGTGCTCGCAACGCCGTCGCTTGCCCTCGGGCAGGCCACGCGGGAAGTGCTCCGTGCTTCCGACATCGTTCGGGAAATGCTCGTTGACGTGATCAAGGTTTTCCAGAGCGATGACCAGGCATCAATTACGGCCATCAAGGACAAGGACAATCTGATAGACCTGCTGGACCGGCATGTCAGGCTCTACCTGACCCGTCTGTCGTTATCTCCTCTTACGGAGTCCCAGTCCCGCACGGAACGTGGCCGTGCTCGAAACATCGCGCAACCTCGAAAACATCGGCGACATTATCGACCGGAACCTCATGCCCCTGGCCCTGAAACGGATAAGCAAGGGGATCACTTTTTCCGAGGAAGGCCTGAAGGAGATCGGCCTGTACCACAAGCGGGTCCTCGACAATTTTGACATTGCTATTTCCGCTTTTGCGAGCAATGACCGCGACCTGGCCGATCGCGTTCTCCGGAACAAGGAAGAACTCGGCATCATGGAACGGGAACTGGTGCAGGCCCACTTTGACCGGCTCCGGAAGGGTTTGCGGGAATCCATCGAGACGAGCCACGTCCATCTGGACCTTATCAGCAACCTGGCGCGCATCGATTCCCTTGTCACCCACATCATCTATCCCATTGCCGAAGAAAAGCGAGGCAGAGGACGCGAAGACGTAGGGATTGAAGGGTGAAGGGGGGAAGACGAGGGAGGGGAGGACGAGAGACGAGGGAGGAGGGACGATGGACGAGAGGACGAGTGCGAAGAGGATAAGTAGCGTTCGGGATTTGGACGTTTACAGGGTCGCTTTTGAAACCGCAATGGAGATATACAACACCTCCAAGGGGTTTCCTTCTGATGAAAGATATTCATTAACAGATCAGATCCGAAGGTCTTCCCGTGCGGTGTGTGCTAATCTGGCCGAGGGCTGGAGAAAAAGAAGATATAAAGCAGTGTTCATGAATAAGCTTTCTGATTCCGGGCAAGAAGCCGCGGAAACTCAAACATGGTTGGAATTTGCATTAACGTGCGGTTATATAAATAATGAAGTGTTCGATAAGCTGGACGAGCAATACGAACATATCTTTGCCATGCTAAACACCATGGCGAAGAAAGCCGATGCATTCTGTAAGTGAGAGATACGGGTGGAGCGGGACCAGAGACGCTAATCGTCCATCGTCCCAGCGAGCGAAGCAAGCGTTCGTCTGTCGTCCATCATGAAAGTCTCCCATCGTATAAAAGGAGGTATCAATGATCAAACAACTCAGGGTGAAGACAAGTTCGAGGACCGAACTGGTGGACATTACGCAGGGCGTGCAGCGGCTTGTTGCGGAGACCGGAGTCCGCTCCGGAGTCTGCTACCTCTCCGTACCGCACACGACCGCGGGAGTCACGCTCAACGAGAACTCAGACCCCAATGTAGGGCGCGATATCCTGAAAGAATTGAATAAGGTCATTCCTTTTGACGATAATTACGGCCATAACGAAGGCAACTCCGCAGCGCATATCAAGTCGAGCATAATCGGCACTTCCAAAGTCGTGATGGTAGAGGAGGGCCGGCTCGCACTCGGAACATGGCAGGCGGTGTTCTTTTGCGAATTCGACGGGCCACGCGACCGCAGGGTGATGGTGAAAGTGATGAAGGACTGATGATAATCCCAGCTCCGCAGAGGGCCGCGGACTTTCATTGAAAAATCAAAAGACGGAGGAAGGCTTTGCGTCTGCCCAGTGAGATGCGCGCGGAGCCGAATCCTTCGATACCTTCTGCCTTCTCTCCGCAAACGTCTTTTCTCTTTATCCCGGCACTCCGATATGGTAATATCCCGCCATGACCTTGCCCGTCGCCGAAGACCTCAGACTGTCCGATTTTGATTATCATCTCCCTGAAGCTCTTATCGCCCAGGAACCCTGTCCGGTCCGGGACCGATCGCGTCTCATGGTCATGGACCGCGCGACGGGTGCAATCGGCCACCATACTTTTTGCGACATCGATGAACAGCTCATTCCCGGCGATCTCCTTGTTCTGAACGACACAAAAGTGTTTCCCTGCAGGCTCCTGGCTAAGAAGGCCGGCGGCGGTAAAGCCGAAATATTTCTCCTTGCAGAAAGGGAGCGTAATCTGTGGGACGCTCTCGTGAGAGGGGAAGGGACTGCAGGCAAGAAGCTAAATGTCGCAGCGGGTATTGACGCGGAGATCACGGCAGCGGGAGAGGACGGCCTCAGGACCATTCGTTTTCACGGGGTCGACGATATCAGGACGATGCTGCCGGAAATTGCCAAGACGCCGCTCCCTCCGTACATCAAGCGCGATGCTGTCCCGGCCGACCGGGAGCGGTACCAGACGGTGTATGCATCACAGGAAGGGGCAGTCGCCGCACCGACGGCAGGGCTGCACTTTACTCCGGAGCTGTTTCAGAAACTGCAAGCAAAGGGCATTGAATTTGCCACGATCACGCTTCATATAGGGCCGGGTACGTTTCAGCCGGTCAAAGTCGAGCGTATTGCGGAACACCGGATGCGTCCCGAACGCTATTCCCTGCCCAATGAGGCGGCAACGAGTATTAATCGCGCTCATACAGAAGGCAGGCGCGTGATCGCCGTGGGAACAACCAGTCTCCGTACGATCGAAACTGCGGCTGCCAGCGCCGGTGTCGTCACCTCGGGACAAGGAAGTTCGAAGTTGTTTATTTATCCGGGATACCATTTCAAAGCGGCCAACGGGATCATTACCAATTTTCATCTTCCCAAATCAACGCTGCTCATGCTCGTGTCCGCTTTTGCGCGCAGGGAGCATATTCTTTCGGCTTACCGTATCGCGGTTGCTGAGCGATACCGTTTCTACAGTTATGGGGACGCGATGTTCATCGCATAGCGCAGGGCGTCTTAAGCAGAGAGCAGGGGGCTGGCTGAAGAGAACGTCAAAGCGCAAAATCCCGTGCCCTTGTGACTTTCAGCTTGCAGCCGGACGTCAGTCATGCTCAGATCATAATAGTTCGTAACAGAATACGGGGAGAGAACCATGAAAAGCAACGAGCGCGGCGGCATCATATCAAATCTTTTTATCATTCCTGCGGGTGTGGTCCTCCTGCTCGGTGTTTTCCTTATCGGGTACTACGTGGGCAGGTATCAGAACAAAACAGGCGGCCAAGCCGAGAACCTGCCCCCGCTTCCGGAAGTCTCGGAGAAACTTCCCAAACCCGAGGATTTTACGTTCTTCAAGTCACTTTCCGAGAAGGAGAACAAGACGGTTTCAATCGATCTCAAGCCGAAGTCTTCGCCTGATGAAAACAAACCGGACAAGAAACAAACAGGTGCGGATGCACCGAAGGAAAGTTCCGGTCAGACTGCCGCGAAAAGCAAGACCCTTGACGTAAAGATCGAGAAAAAATCTTCAGACGCGGATAGTCTTCAGCGGAAGGCAAGCACACACCGGGAAACGCGCGAGAAAAAAGATGCAGCGCCCAGAAAATCGGCCCCCTCAAAATTGCACTATACGGTCCAAGTGGCGTCTTATCCCGATAAGCAGCTCGCCAATGATGAGGCTAAAAAAATGCGAAGCCGCGGGTATGCTGCATTTGTCGTCCCATCGGAGGTGGCCGGGAAGGGAACGTGGTACCGCGTGCGGCTCGGCAGTTTCACAAATAAGGCCTCAGCGGAGAAGCTTGCAAAAGAGGTTCACGTTAAGGTGGGGATTTCTTCGATAATCACGTTGGAGTAAAGTGTTTCAGGGAGGTTAATGGACCATCTGGTCGTTGACGGTCTGCAGTACAATGGGCGTTATACCCACGCGTTCGCCGTCGAGCAGTGTTTCGATCCAATAGGTGCCGGGAATCTTAAAGGTTGTGTTGTGGCGGACCGAGATGTCACGGTGCCGCTGGGTTTCGCTGAAAAGAGTCAACGTTGTTTGGGATTCCGAGATGACCTCGGCCTGGTCCGGAGAGAGGAGCCTGATCTTTACGGTAAAGTCCCCTTTCCCTCCCGTCCATTCGTTCATAATCGCAAAACGATGATGGGTGGCAGGGAAGGTATGGGATGAAATGCTTTCAAACAGGCCCATCAAACTGAATTTGCCCCCCATCTCCTGGCGCACGTCGTCGCAGAGGAGTGTATAAACTAATCGTGGTTTGATTGTTGTTCTCGCCATCGATTTACCATAACACACAACTCCGGTGCCCGTCAATGTGTTTTTGCTTGACAAATATTTTCAATCAACGTAATCTTATCCGCAACTTATGACCACGCCTGAACTTCAAAAACTCCTCGAAAGCCTCCATCCGCTCGAACATAAGGTGCTCATCTGCTTTGACCAGGCAACGACCCTGTCCGCATTTGACATTCTCGAGGCATCGGGCCTCGATGAAGCCCGTCTGGATATGGCTTCGGGCTGGCTCCAGACAAAGGGGCTGCTCGACGTCAAAGACGAGTCGGTGACTTCCCGCGTTTCCCTTACCGAAACAGGCAAGGAATACCTGCATAAGGGAACTCCCGAGATGCGTATCATTAATGCTCTCAAAGAGGGAAAACAGTTCACGGTCAAGGACATTATCCAGACGTGGGGGATGGACCCTTCCGAAGTGAGCTCCGCAGTTGGAGCGCTCAAGGAAGTCAAAGCGGTGCAGATCGGCCAGGGCGGCGTCTTGGTAGCGCTTGCGGCAGGCTCGCTTGCTGTTTCTTACGATGACCTTGTCGAACTCCTCAAAGCGGTATCCATAAGAGAGCCGGCGGAACTAACGAGTTTCCCCGCAGATCAACAGGCCGCGATTCAGGCAAACTTCCACAAGCGCGGGAAGGCCAAGGGTATTTTTCGTATTACCGAGAAAAAAAATCGTTCGTACACCCTGACCGCAGATGGAAGGGAAGTGCTTCGCCTCATCAAAGAACGCGGCATCGTCACCGAAGAGGCTTCCGCTCTGACCCCCGAGATGCTGAAACTCGGCACGTGGAAGAACAAAAAGTTCCGTGCTTATAATATCGCCCTCAACCCGCCGCGCCAGAGCATCGGCAGGAAACATCCCTATAAAGAGTTCCTCGATTTCGTCAAATACAAGTTCATCGGCATGGGGTTCGAAGAGATGCGCGGCCCGCTCGTGGAAAACGAGTTCTGGGACATGGACGCGCTGTTCATGCCGCAGTTCCATCCTGCCCGAAATATCCATGACGTGTATTTCGTGAAGGAACCGGGTTCGGCAAAAGAAATAGAACAACCATTTGCCAAGCAGGTTGCCACGGCTCACAAGGATGGCGGAAAGACCGGGTCCACAGGATGGCGCTATGCTTTTGATTTGGAGCGCGCCAAGCGATTGATCCTTCGGAGCCAGGGTACGGCCGTCTCGGCAAGAACGCTTGCATCCGGTCCCAAGGTTCCGGGGAAGTATTTTTCCATTGCCCGCTGTTTCCGCTATGATGCGGTGGACGCGACCCACGCGCCTGACTTTTACCAGGTCGAAGGCATTGTGCTGGGTGCTGACATCAACTTCAAAACACTGCTCGGGCTCCTGAAACTGTTCGGCCAGGAGATCGCAAAGGCCCGTGAATTCCAATTCAGGCCCGCTTATTTCCCCTTTACCGAACCGTCCGTCGAGCTGCATGTAAAGCACCCTGAACTGGGGTGGATGGAACTCGGCGGTGCGGGAATGTTCCGTCCCGAGGTCACGAAACCGCTTGGCGTCGATGTACCGGTGATCGCCTGGGGACTGGGGCTTGACCGCATGGCCATGGTGGCCCTGGGCATCCAGGATATCAGAGACCTCTTTTCTCGGGACCTGGACTTTGTCAGAACGAAGAAAATACAATTGAACAAATAGGGTCAAGGGTCATGGAGTATATAGGTTACATGCTTTTCCCCTGATGCCTGACTCAATTTAAATATGCCGACAATCGATATCAAGAAAAAAGACCTCGACTCGCTCATTGGGAAAAAACTCCCGATCAGTACGATTGAAAAGTACCTCATGCTCGCAAAAGCGGAGCTGAAGGAATATCTTGCCGAGACCGATGACCTCAAAGTGGAGTTGTCGGACAGCAACCGGCCGGACCTCTGGTCAGCCGAAGGCATTGCGCGCCAGATCCGCATCGCGCTATCCGGCAAACCCGAGAGCTATTCATTCTTCAATCACGGCAGGAAAGCGATGCGGGAGATCAGGGTCAGCCGGGCCATGAAAACGGTCCGGCCCTTTATCGCTGCCTGCACGGCGAGCGGCGTGCGCATGAACGACGACGTGCTGACGCAGATGATCCAGAGCCAGGACAAACTTGCCGAGATTTTCGGCAGGAAGCGTACCACGGTCTCGATAGGCATCTATGAGCTCGACCGTATCGTGTTTCCTGTGGAGTACAAGCTGGTCGATCCCTCGTTGATGTCCTTTACGCCGCTCGGCATGGAAGAAAAACTCACCCTCGCTGAGATCCTGGAGCGCCACCCGAAAGGCATTGCCTATGGCAACATTGTAAAGCCCTTTCCCCAGTATCCCGTACTGACCGACAGCATGGGGCGGGTACTGTCATTCCCGCCCATCATCAACAGCAAAGAGATCGGCGAAGTGAAACCGCAAACGAAAAACGTGCTCATCGAGGTGACGGGGACGGACATGCGGATGACTGTGCTCACCCTGAACATACTTGCGACGAGTTTTTACGACCGGGGAGCTGAAATCGAGCCCGTGAAGGTCATCTATCCTTACGAAACGGAGTTCGGCAAAGAGGTGGCTTTCCCCGTTGATACAACAGGGAAATTCAAGGTGCCCCTCGCGACGTTTTCGGCCGGTCTTGGAGAAGACGTCGTTCTGTCGGACGTAAAAAAGCGCCTCGAAGCATACGGCCACGAGGTGACCGCCGTTCGTGGTGCAGTGACGGTCACGGTGGCGCCGTACCGCGACGATATCATGCATCCCATGGACCTCGTAGAGGACTACGCCATCAGCAGGGGCTACGATTCGTTTGAACCGGTCATGCCGCAGCAGTCGACCGTAGGGGCGCTCTCTCCCCTGGAACTGCTCTCCGATACGGTCCGCGGACACCTGGTCGGTTCCGGTTACCAGGAGATCATGTCCAATATCCTCTGCTCCCACGAGGGACTTGAGGACGCCATGCAGGAAGGCGAGCAGCTTGTAGAAGTGGACAACGTGATGTCGCTTGCCTATTCCGTGCTCAGGAACCGCGTCATCCCGTCGCTTCTCACTGTAGAGACGGCAAGCTCTAAGGCGTTTTATCCCCATCGTATCTTCGAAGCAGGAGAAGTGGCAGTTTTTGACCGGGAGTCCAATATGGGCTCGCGTACCGACCTCAATCTCGGCGCCCTTATTTCCCATCCTTCCGCGAACTTTTCCGAAATGCATTCCGCCCTTGATGTCCTGCTGTATTACCTGGGACTCGAATACATGCTGGAACCGGCGCACCACGCCCTTTTCCTGCCCGGCCGCTGCGGAAAAATAACCTCCGCCGGCAGGGAACTCGGCTTTATCGGTGAAATCCGCCCCGAAGTTCTCGAACGTCGCCAGATCACGATGCCCTGCGCGGCTTTTGAAATTACGCTGAACACCATCTTGCGTCTTTCTGAAAAGAAATAAACAGCAGGTTTATTCTCGTTGCAATGGTATGCTGTATAAACGAATACCACTGGTGCCCCGCTTTAGCGGGGCATTTTTTTTCAGGGGAAAGAAACATTCACTATGGCAAAACCGTGGTTCCTGAATTTAAATTTTCCGGCGCAAGGCGATGAACTGGTTAATATTCTGTTGCCGCAGGCGAATCCAAAGTGATATAATACGCAAAATTTCGTCGCGTTAGCGTGACTTCTTTGCGATGCCGTTTGCGGATCGCAGTTGCCGACCGTGAACGCTCGGTTACTGCTTGCAAAAGCAGGAAAGACTTGACAGTAGAGAAGTGATAGTGTAATATTCCAAGTTTCCGTGATCTTATGAAAATGCATGGAAAATTAAAGAGTTAACTGTAAGTGAATCCGGCAGATGAGCCCTCAATTCAGTACCTTTTGTAATGGAAAACGATAAGAAAAAAACAGCATTGATTATCGGCGGAAGCCGCGGCATCGGTCGTGCAATTGCGCTCCGTCTAGCAAAATCCGGTTTCACGATCTGGCTTACTTATAAGGGCAACCATGAGGCAGCGAACAACGTAAAAGCTGAAATTGAAACTTTAGGTAGTGCTTGTGAGCTTATTCCCTTCGACGTCTCCAGTTATGAAGAGACAGAAGCAGCCCTGAGCAACCGAGTGGAAAACGTGTCACCCGATGTCCTGGTGTACAACTCCGGCATCTCGCGGGACAACCTGCTGATGTGGATGACGAAGGATGAGTGGAACTCCGTGCTGACGACAAACCTGAACGGGTTTTTCAACGTGTCCCGTGCCGTGATTTTCTCGATGCTGAAAGCAAAGCGCGGACGCATCGTCGTCGTCTCCTCTGCTTCCGGGCAGATCGGCCAGGCAGGGCAGGTCAACTATTCTGCATCGAAAGCGGGTCTGATTGGTGCTGCCAAGGCGCTGGCGCGGGAAGTGGGGAAGAAGAACATTTACGTGAACGTGGTTGCGCCCGGTTTCATCGAAACGGAGATGACCCAGGAAATTCCGAAGGCGCAGGTCCTGCCCTTGATTCCCATCAACCGCGTAGGGAAAGCGGATGACGTGGCGTCGGTGGTGAATTTTTTATGCACCGAGGAAAGCATGTATATTCACGGCCAGGTGATCGGCATTAACGGCGGACTAGCAATGTAGTCGAGCGACGTCCTTTACGAAACTATTATTCGGAGCAGTTTGCATTTAATGAAAAAATATGACCATATCGTGGTTGGGAGCGGCATCAGCGGATTGACGATGTCACTCTTGCTTGCCATGAACGGGCATAAGGTCCTGCTGCTTGAAAAAGGACCGCGCATCGGCGGCTCTCTTTCCCGGTTCACCAAAAGGGGCGTCCCGTTCGACACCGGTTTTCATTTCACTGGCGGGCTTCACCAGGGCGGCATCCTCTCCGATATCCTGTCGTTCCTCGACCTTCGTGGTTTTATTGAACCGATTTTTCTTTCCGAGGCGTGCAGAACCCAGTTTGTTTTGGAACCGGCAGACTTGCGGCTTGAACTCCCCAGCGGCATCGAGAACGTCAAAAAGCAGTTAAAAAAATATTTTCCCACGGAAGTGGGAGCCATTGACCGGTACTTTGAGAAGGTCCAATCAGTTTGCCGGCGGACACCGTCTTTGAATATCCACGAAAATGTCATTTCTCACCCGAATCTGGACGAGGATTACGTCTCGCTCGATGCGGTTCTGAAGGACCTGACCTTAAATCTTTCCCTTCGCTGCCTGCTGTCAGGGTATGCCATGTGCTACGGCGTGAGGCCCAGCGATATTTCTTTCGCGAACCATAGCAGAATGGTCCTTAATTTTTACGAGTCCATCGCCTGCGTGAAGGATGGAGGAGACGCCTTCGTTCGGGCCTTCCGGGAGAAGTTCAAAGAATACGACGTGGATATCCGGTGCAATACGACTATCGCGGAGCTGTTGGACATCCAGGACGACAAAGTGGGCCGTTTCCTCCTGAGTACCGGAGAAGAGATTGCGGCTGACGCCTGCGTTTTTACGATCCACCCCAAAGAGATCTTGAAGATCCTGCCCGAGAAGCATTTCAGTAAGGCTTTTGCGAGCAGGGTGTCTTTGTTCGAACCCTCGGCAGGGTTCTTTGCGCTATTTGCCGTGCACAAGCCGGGGAGCAGAGATCCCAATCCCGAGGCGTCAATCGTGTCGCTCTTTCCGGATGTAGACGTCAATAACCTGCTGGATCCGGCGTACAAAGGAACACCCGCTTTGGTTATGATCAAGTCCCCGGATCAAACTGAGGGCAGCGCCGGGAAGGGGATCTGCATTCTCGAGCCGTCGTTTGTAGAACAGGTCGCCGCATGGAGCGATACCCGGAGAGGAAACAGACCCCAGGCGTATCTGGATTACAAAAAGGCGAGGATCGACGCGATCAAGGAACACATTTTCAGCGTCTTTCCCGCTTACCGGGAGACTCTCGATATCGTGGATGCCGGTTCCATGCTCACCTTTAAGGAATATCTGAACAGCCCCGACGGAAGCGCCTACGGTGTGAAACAAAAGATGGGCCAGTTTAATCTTATTGGAAAGCTCCCCCTGCACAACTTGTTTGTAGCGGGCCAAAGCGCCGTGCTACCGGGTATTATCGGTGCGATGATGTCGTCCCTGATCGTCGGCCGCGCGCTGCTGGGGAAAGAGCGCTACGGGAAGTTGTTGAGCAAGGCAATATGACATTGAAGCGGGTCGTGATAACGGGAATCGGAGTAGTCTCTCCCTTCGGCAATGGCGTGACAACGCTCATGACGGGGATTGAAGAAGGGCGGAGCGCCGTGCGGCGCATGGCAGGATGGGAAGAGTACTCGGGTTTGCACAGTCTGGTAGGAGCGCCCGTGGAAATGCTTGACGAGAAGCGCATTCCGCGCCAGAAGCGGCGGTCCATGGGCCGCATGAGTATCTTCGCGGCGCAGGCAGCCGATGAGGCCCTTGCCGATGCCGGCATTACGCTCGACCAAGAGGACCGGTGGCGCGTAGGATGCGTGATCGGTTCGACCATGGGCAGCGCCAAGAGCATCAACGATGCGTTTGAAATCATGCTGCCGAAAAAAGACCTGAGCCTGCTGAACTCAACCATGTTTTTTCAATGCATGTCGCACACAGCAGCCGTAAACGTGGCCCAGTACCTCGGGCTCAACGGCTCGATCATGGCTCCGGCGGCAGCGTGCGCGTCTGCGCTCCATGCCATCGGAACGGGATATGACCTGATCAGGCTTGGCAGGCAGGACGCGCTCCTCTGCGGCGGCGCAGAAGAGCTCCACCCCACGGTGACGGGGTCTTTTGACATATTGTTTGCGACGTCCGCGAAATATAACGACCGTCCGCAGGAAACTCCACGGCCCTTTGACCGTGACCGCGACGGACTGGTTTGCGGCGAGGGAAGCGGCCTCCTCGTTCTTGAAGATTACGATCATGCGGTCAAACGCAAGGCGAAGATCTACGCCGAAGTGGCGGGCTACAGCACGACTGCAAACGGGCTCCATGTAAGCCAGTCGAACAAGGAATCCATGGTGGTCTGCATGCGCCAGGCGCTCGAAGGCGCGGGTTTATCGCGGGACGACATCGACTATATCAATGCCCACGCAACGGCCACGGTACAAGGCGACCAGGAAGAGGCCGAGGCCATTCGCGAGATTTTCGGGGCAACCGTTCCGGTGAGCAGCCTGAAAGGGTACATCGCCCATACACTTGGCGCATCGGGCGCTATCGAGCTGGCGGCTTCCCTCAAAATGATGGAGCGCGGCGTGATCTACCCGACCTTGAACCTCGCGTCAATAGCTCCCGACTGCGAAGGTATTAATCATGTCACAAAACCGCTGCACAGGCAGGTACGGACGATTCTGAAGAACGGGTTCGCGTTCGGCGGCATTAATGCCGCACTGGTCTGCAAAAGCATATAACGATTCGAGTGCCCCACTCTGGAGGATGAATGACCGATCAGGAAGTTGTCGATAAAACGAACAAGGTATTCGAGGAAGCTTTCGAGATCGAAAAAGAGCGGCTCGTGCCGCAGGCGCACATCTTCACCGATCTCGGACTCGACAGCCTGGACATCGTGGACCTGATCGTCGCGCTCCAGAATTCTTTCGGGGTCAAGATCAGGAACGAGGAAAAGGTCAGAGATATCAGGACGCTTCAGGATATCTACCAGTTCATTTCGTCCATCAAGAACGAGCAAGACAAGAAGAGTTCGTAGGAATGCTGCGCCGTATTGCTTTGCATCTGCTGAACCTGTATTTCTACACTTTATTTCTCCTGTGTTCTGCGGTCGCGATCCCGGCATTGACGCTGTTTGTTGCAGGCACGAGGCTGTTTCAGTCTCATCGAAATACGATGAGACGGTTTCGCCGCGCCATCAGCTGGTATGGAAAGCTCATTACCGCCTTGCCGTATCCGTTCATCAAGGTCCGGTATGAGGACCATTCGAAAAACGGTCCGGACCAACCGTATATTTTCGTCAGCAACCACCGGTCGGCATCGGACGCGTTCCTGATGTGCGTACTGCCGCATGAGGCAATACAGATCGTCAATGTCTGGCCGTTCCGGATTCCGGTCCTCGGCCTGTATGCCAAGTTTGCGGGATACCTCAATATCAGGATGATGTCCCATGAGCATTTTCTCCAGAAGGCGGGATTGCTGCTGAAACAGGGCGCCTCCATCATTTTCTTTCCCGAGGGGACGCGGTCTACGAGCAGGACGATGGGCAGCTTTCACGGCGCCGCATTCCGGCTCGCCCTGGAATCCCGGGCACCGGTCGTACCGCTCTGCATCTCGGGTAATGAGAACATACCGCCTAAGGGATCGTTGATGATGAGACCGGGGACGATCAGAGTGCGAAGGCTCCCCGCGATCACCTGGGACGAATACAAGGACCTGAACGCCTTTGCATTCAAGAACCGCGTCTGGAACGTGATCGAACATGAACTGTCGGAGATGGAAAGCGGGCAATGAGGGATTTTCATCTAAATAAAAATCTCGAATTTTTCTCTCTTGAAGAGATCCGTATTGTGCAGGAAAGGCTGCTGAAAGAACACCTGCAGCACCTGGCAACGGCGTCGCCTTATTACCGCAGTCTGTTCCGGTCCCGGAATGTGGATATCAACGCGGTGAACCTTGGGACGCTTCATGGACTTCCGCTTACGGACAAGACGACGCTGAGCGAGCACAACGATGATTTTCTGGCCGTGCCCATGTCGAAGATCGTTGATGTAGTTTTGTCGTCAGGCACCACAGGCAGGCCCACGACGATGATGTATACGGAGAACGATCTGCGGCGGCTGGCCTACAATGAGGAGATCTCTTTTCTCAGCTGCGGAATGACACGTGACGATATCGTCCTGTTGACCTGCACCCTTGACCGCTGTTTTATCGCCGGCCTGGCATATTTTTCCGGCGTGCGGAGCGTTGGCGCTGCAGCCGTCAGGAACGGACTTTCCAGTTTTGAGAGCCATCTCGAGATCATCAAACGGCTGAAGCCGACCGTGTTGGTGGGCGTGCCCACGTTCCTGCTCAAACTCGGCCACTTTCTGCAGGCCCAGGATATCGACTCAACAGCGCTCGGCGTGAAAAAAATGGTCTGCATCGGTGAACCCATCCGCGACCGGAATCTTTCGTTCCTCAGAATGGGAGAGAGCCTCGAGTCCGTCTGGGGAGCGAAGATCTATTCGACCTACGCGTCATCGGAAACGATCACGTCCTTCTGCGAGTGTACTGCACAGCAGGGAGGACATCTGCACCCCGATCTGGCTGTTGTCGAAATCGTGAACGAGCAGGGGGACGCCCTCCCAGCCGGGGAAGTCGGCGAGGTAGTCGTGACGCCGCTTGCCATCGAGGCCATGCCTCTTTTGCGGTTCAGGACCGGGGACATGAGCTTTCTGATCGAGGGGGCCTGCTCCTGCGGCCGAAACTCACCGCGACTCGGCCCCATCCTCGGAAGAAAAAAACAGATGATCAAATTCCGTGGAACCACGCTCTACCCGAACTCCATCTACGCCGTGCTCGATGCGTTTCCCGGAATCAGCGAATATTACGTTGCCGCGTCGAGCGATTATGACCTCTCCGACGTGGTGAAAATTTATGTCGCCGTGAGGGACGGTTCCTGCACGGCCGAGGTGATCATGGACAAGCTGCAAGCCCACTTGCGCGTGAGACCGGAAGTGATCGTCTCCAGCGAGGAGAACATCAGAAAGCAAGTATACACCGGGAATTCCCGGAAATTAATTCGTTTTGTGGATTCGAGAAAGAGCCTATGAACACCTGTCAAACACAGATTTACGGCGCTGAATTTTCCAACGAGGAAGTCGCCGAAGCCGTCCGGAACGGCAAACTGCTTTCCATGGAGGTCGAGTTCAACAGCGTCTGCAACTTTCGCTGCGTCTACTGTTACGCCGCGGAAAACGGCGGCAGGAAGAATGAACTGACGACCGACGAGTTCCGGGACCTCCTTCTGCAAGCGAAAGAACTGGGCGCACGCAAGATCATCGTGCTGGGCGGCGAACCCATGCTCTACCCCCGCATTCTGGAGATGCTGAAGTTCATCCGGGGGCTCGATATGGACGTTGAACTGTTTACGAACGGGACCGGTATCACTCCCGAGATGGCACGGACCCTGTTTCAGCACAAGGTGCGGGTTGTGCTCAAGATGAACACGTTTGAGGAAACGATCCAGGACAAGCTCTCAGGACGGAAAGGCGCCTATGTCCAGATCCGGCGGGCATTCGACAACCTGAGGCAGGCAGGCTATCCGTCGTCGGACCGGTTCATGGGCGTGAGCACGGTCATTTGCCAGCAGAACATCGAAGAATTGCCAAAGATGTGGGAATGGCTGCGCGACCAGAACATTGCCCCTTATTTTGAGATGATCACGCCCCAGGGAGGCGCCCGGAGCAACGAGGCCCTCGACATTTCGACGGAAGAGGCCGAAAAGTTCTTTCACAAGATCGCCGAGCTCGACCGGTCCAAGTACGGTCATCATTGGGAGCCGCGGCCGCCGCTGGTCGGCGGGATCTGCCTTCGTCACCAGTTCTCCTGTGCCGTAAGTTCCGATGGCAGCGTGCAGCCCTGCGTGGGCGTCACGATTCCCATCGGAAATGTCCGGGAAAAGAAGCTCGCCGACATTCTGAGGGAAAGCGAAGTCGTATCGGACTTGAAAAGCTATAAGGACATGATCAAGGGGCCCTGCGGCGACTGCGAAAAACTGAGCGAGTGCTACGGGTGCAGGGGCGCAGCCTACCAGTTGACCGGCGACTACCTGGCCTCGGATCCTCTTTGCTGGAGGAACATGGACAGGAAAGACGATATTATCCGTCTTCCTATTGGGGCAGGCCGGCTCGTGCCGCATAAACCGCCCATGCTTCTCCTCGACCGGCTGCTCGAGGTGAAGGAACGCTCGTCTCTCTCGGAGATGACGGTGAAAGCCGATATGATCTTCGTCGGGGACGACGGAACGCTGGATCATGCGTCTTATCCCGAGATCCTCGGTCAGGCGATCGCCGCGCAGGAAGGGTTCCGGAAGCTCGGGTGCCGGGAATCTCAACCGGAAGGGTTCCTGCTCGGCGTAAAGAACCTTGAGATCACGGGCAGCGCCCGCATCGGAGATACGCTCCGCATAGCAGTGCAGAAGGTCGCCAAGTTGGGCGATTTCGGCATTGTTCGGGGAGAGGTCATGAAAGGCGACGTTGTGATCGCCAGCGGCGAAATCAAGGTCTGGCAGAGCGACGGCAAGGCGGGGGCATAATGAGGAGCAACAAGGCCAAAAACCTAGCACTCGTGCTGACGATTTCAGCGGCCCTTTGCGCCGGTTTTGTTTCGGCAGGGGAGAAGAAGACGACCACCACTGGTTCTCCGGGAACAGCTGACCTCACTGCATTCCTTGTCGACCTGGGCAAAAAAGTCTCCGACTTCAAAACCTTGAAGACCGATTTTACCCAGGAAAAAGAAATGGCCATGTTCAAGGACAAACTTGTTCTCAAGGGCCGGATCTATCTCGAGAAACCAAACAAGGTCGCGTGGCATGTCGATTCTCCTCTCCGGTACTCCGTTCTGATCACCGACAAGGTGATCCGCCAATGGGACGAGGACACAAACCAGGTTCAGGAGATATCCCTGATCAAGAACCCCATTTTCCAGAACGTGCTCAACCAGCTCACGGTCTGGTTCTCCGGTGATTACAGCTCACTCATTGAGGTCAATAAAGTGCGGATCGTGAAGCAGGAACCGCTCATGATTGAATTCATTCCCCTGAAAAAAAACATAGCGAGTAAAGTCATCAAAAGCATCACGCTCACCTTCCGGGAAGACCGGAAATATCTGCAGCAAATACGAATTCAGGAGCTGAACGGGGACGTCACGACGATCCATTTCACGAATACGTTCCTGAATGCCCCCCTCGACAGCAGGAACTTTGAGGTAAAAGGGCATGTTTGACCGGTTGTTCTCGCTGCTGTTCGAGTTCGTTCATCATCGAAAAAAACTTGTCATCGGGTCTGTGCTGGCCGTTACGGTCGCCGCCGGTGCAGGCTTGTTCTTCATTCGTTTTGAAGGTAACATCGATCTCATGCTCCCGCCTGACCCGGAAGTCAGCAGGAGCATCAATTTCCTGCGCGATTCCAGCCTCTCCGATAAAATCGTGATTTCGCTTGCGCTGACGGATGCCTCGAAAAATAAAAAAGACCTCTTTCAGGCGGTCGACCAGCTTGCCGCGTCGCTCACGCCGCCGCTCTTTACCAAAGTCATCTCAGGGTTTTCCGTCGGGGACGTGATGGAAGAGTTTTCCCTCCTCCGGTATGCGCCCCAGGTCTTGAGCGAGGAGGACCTTGCCGCCGTCGATAAACAGATCACCACACCCGTTGTTTCCGAAAAAATGCGCGGCATCTACCTGCAATCGCTCCGGCCAGAGAGCATCTTTACGTCTTCACTCTCCCGCACGGACCCGCTCGGGATCAAAACGCTCCTGCTCGGCAAGCTGCGGGCACTTCCCGCGTCCATGGGATACGACGTGGCTATAGAAGACGGTCACTTCGTGAGCCGCGACGGACGTCATGCCATGCTGATCCTCCAGACACCGGTTCCCATGATGGACGGCAAACGGAGCAGAGAACTCGTCGCCGCTTTGGAGGAGCACGTCAAGCAGTTGCCGGATTTTGTTTCAGCCGATATGATCGGCGGTCACTTCCATACGGTCAGCAACGAACGGGTGATGAAGCGAGATATCAAGGTCGCGTCCACGATCGCGTCCGTAGCTTTCCTGCTGTTGTTTATGCTTGTTTTTCGCGATGCCCGGGCGTTGTTCGTTTTCATCATCCCCTTGCTTGCCGTGGTCTGGGCGATCAATATCGCCACCGGCGTCGAGGGGAGACTATCGTATCTCGTGATCGGGTTCGGTACGGCAATTGCGGGAATCTCCATCGATTACGGCCTCCTCGTGTATATCGCCATGAAACGCGGCGCTGACAGGGCACAGATCGTAAAACTGGCAAAACTGGTCAGCATCGACGCCACCACGACTGTGTTCAGCTTTGCGGCCCTTTATCTGTCCATGATCCGCGGTTACCATCAATTGGCCTTGTTCTCGATCCTCTGCGTCCTCATCTGCCTTATTATTTCCCTTTTTGTCCTGCCTCTGATTCTGTCATGGAGACACTATGAACTCGCATCAGATCCGACCATCGGAGACCGCTTTAAGTCGTTCCGCTGGCCGGCCGGACTCAGCGTCGGGATCTGGGCGCTATTGACCGCCCTTGCACTGGTCTTCTCTTTCTCGGTCCGCTTTGACAGCGACGTGAAGAAGCTGGACGGCAGCGATCCCAAGGTGTTGCTGGCGGAACAGGCCTTTCATGAAGCTTGGGGAGGGAAGAGCAACCAGGCGATCTTCGTGGTACAGGGCGCGACCTATGAAGAGGCCATGGAAAAGAACGATCTGATTTACCGCGATGCAGTAAAGGCCGTGGGTGCGGAAAATTTTACTAGCCTTGCCTTGTTCTGGTCTTCCGAAAAATTGCGGGCAGCGAACTGCGCCCGATGGGACCGGTTCTGGAAACAGGGGCGCGAGGAGAAGCTGAAAAGCCTTATCCACAAGGCATCGACAGCCTACGGGTTTTCCGACCGTGCCTTTACTCCTTTTTTTGACGGTCTCTACCGCCACGCGACGAATGGCGAAAATCCCGGGGGATTGCTCGCGAGGTTGCAGGAACGGTTCGTTTTGAACAAGAAAGAAGGCACGAGCATCCTGTCGTTTTTCCCGGATGATGAGGCATCCGTCAACGCGCTGAATGTGATTGCCAAAAAGTATCCCAATACGTTTATCGTGTCCGGCAGGGCCATGTCGTCGTCCATATCGCTCTTTACGTCAAAAGAGATGAAGATCATGGCCCCGGCCGCCATCTTGTTCAACATTGTGCTGGCCTGGCTTTTCTTCAGGAACTGGACGGAGACGCTCATCTCACTTGTGCCCGTGCTCACCGGCATTGTCTGGCTCGTAGGGATCATGGCGCTCTTTCATATGCCGCTGAATGTAGTCAATGTCGTTGCAGCCATCGTCACGACCGGCGTCATCGTGGACTACGGTCTCGGGATCACGTACGAGTACCGGTATAATCTGCGGACCGGCACGGTGCTCGCGGTTACGCTCTCGGCGATCACGAACATCATCGGGGCCGGAGCGTTAATGTTCGCGCACCATCCGGCGCTCCATTCCACGGCCGTGGCCATGGTCATCTGCATGGTGTCAGGGTACCTTTCTTCCATAATCGTCGTGCCGTCTTTATGCAGCATCGTGTCGGCAGCGAGACAGGTACGTGAAGCGAGATGAAAAAGCTATCGGGCCTCATCGTGCTCCTGTTCATCGCCTCGTGCAGTACTGTCCCGTTCCGGGAAACAGCGCATGTCCCGCTGGGAGCAGAGAACCCGCAAAGCCTGGTAGAGCGCTTCCAGGCGAGTTTGCCGGACAAGTTCGAATTGCTCAATACCGTTGTTTTTGAGTATAATTCGCGCAAATTTGCGGCCGTCGGATACCTCGACATCAACCGGCACGACGGCGTTTTCAAGGTCGCCTGCCTCAACCCGATGGGAGTAAAGCTGTTCGAACTCTCGGGCGACCGGAACAGCGTAACGGACCTTTATACGATTGCGGCATTCGCCCGGTACGGCGATATTACGACCGTTGTCGGCAATGACATCAGGCGGATTTATTTTGATCTGGTCCCCTCCGTTGAAGCACGGATCTGGAAACGAAAATATTCGATCAGTTTTCGTCAACCCTCCGGCTCCGGCACCATGGAGTATATTTTTTCAGGGCCCAAAGGAGACCTCGTCGAAAAGAACTATTACGACGACAGCGGGCTTGCCTGGCGCGTTTCCTACTACGAATACCGGGACCAGAATGGGAAACGGTTCCCCCAAGGCATCGTCCTTCTGAACTACCAATATCATTATCGCTTGACCGTGCGGCACAAGGAGTACCGCTCTTGAGAAAGATCAAGAAGGAAGTTGAACAGTATATGACGGTCCTGACAACGGAAGGGCAGACGCACACGTCGCGCTTCCTGTTCCCGGAAGAGTTTATCGGGTTCCATGGCCATTTCCCTGATAAAAAGATTTTACCGGGAGTTTGTCAGCTCCAGGCCGTTCTCACGACGCTGGAGAAAGCGAATAAACAGACGGTGGAGCTCAAGGAAATCATGTCGGCAAAGTACTTTGCCCCGGTCCTGCCGGGAGAGGAATTGACATGCGTCTGCAGCGATCCACAGGAGAAAGACAGCGAAACCACAGTGAAGGCCGTTATTTCCAAGAATGAGACCAAAATCGCGGAATTCAAATTGCGGGTCCGCTTTGCCGAAAAGCAGCAAGGCCACAAAAAATGAGGACACGGAAAAGGTCATCATACTTCGAGCGCATTCCTGGCGCGCCGGATCCCATCGTGGTCGAGGTCAAACGCCGCGTCCGATTCAACGAGGCCGACCCCATGGCAATCGTATGGCACGGCCGATATCCGCTTTATTTCGAAGAAGCCTCGGAGGAGCTCGGCAGACGATGTGGGTTGTCGTATGCGGAATATTTCGAGGCCGGGCTCCGCGCCCCCTTTGTCGAGTTTCATATGGATTATCATAAACCGCTGTTCCTCGAAGAGGAGTTTACGATCCGGGCCTCGCTCATCTGGAACGAGGGCGCCCGGCTGAATACGGAGTTCCATCTGATCAAGCAGGACGGAAGCATTGCCACGAGCGGGTATACCGTTCAGCTGTTCATTGACGATGAATCGGGACAACCCTACATGGTTTCGCCCGGATCTGCTTGAACAGTGCCGCAGAAAGATGGAAGGCAGGGGAATTTCACAACCGGTCATGAAAGCTGTTGTCGTGGCATCAGACATATTCACTCCCTACGGCATGGGCGCTGACTCCTGCTGGAACGGGCTTCTGTCCGACAGGACGGCAATTTCCCTTGTCTCCCGTTTCAAGACCGCTGCTTTTCAATCCGACGTAGCGGCCACGATAAACGGCCTTGCGTATCAGGAAAAGGAATCTTTGGTCATGCAGATGCTCGTTCCCCCTGTTTCAGAACAGCAGGGTGGACATTCCCGGGGACGCGAAGCTCATTCTCGCGACGACGAAAGGCGAGATCGATTTTCTTGAAAAAAGCATTCTTGCCGGTTCGCGGAGACCCCCGGGAAAGCACGGTGAGCAAACTGCTCGCAAAGGTCGTGGAACTCACCGGTGCCCGGGGCGGGGGCATGGTGGTCTCGGCGGCTTGTACTTCCTCTGCAGCTGCTGTAGCGC
>CAVWHO010000007.1:0-204964 GCA_963754875.1 Nitrospirota bacterium | reverse complement strand
GTCCGGGCTAGGCCTTGGCCACGCGCACGAGGCTGTTGTTCTCATTCAAGCCGTCGATGATGGCGCCGAGACCTGCCATGTTCTGGAGGTAGTCGATGGCGTCCTGGGAGATCTCTTCTCCGGGCACGAGGAGCGGGATGCCGGGAGGATAGACGGTCACGATCTCTGTCGAGACCCTGCCTACGGAGCCATTCACGTTCACGAGCTCGCTGTCTGAATAAAAGGCCTTGCGCGGAGTCATGGCAAAGCGGTTCTGAAGCATGGGCGGATGGACCTTGTCGAGCGGGAGGAGCGCCCCCTGGAGCCCGGTCTCTGCCGAGATCTGCTGGAGAGCTGCCACGAGAAGGTCGAGGTCGTCCTGCCGGTCGCCGATCGAAACAATAACAAGCACATGGAAGGGGTCTGCCATCTCGACCTGTATGCCGAAGCGGGTATTGAGCACATGGGAGACGTGGTAGCCGGAAAGCCCCAGGTCCGAGACCGTGATCGTAAGCTTGGTCACGTCCATGTCAGCCATACCCGCGGCCTTTGCCCCCTCCTTACCAAAGCAGCTGATGCCGTTGATCTTCTGGATCTTGGCGCGCGCTTCCTCGGCGAGCTTGATGGTCCGGTTCAGAAGCTTCTTGCCTTCTGTTGCCATCTGCATCCGGGCCAGGTCCAACGACGCCATCAGGATATAGGATGGGCTCGTTGTCTGGAGGAGCTTCAGCGTGTTCGTCACGTCGTCGATATTGATCCTGCCGGCTTTTGCATGGAGCATGGACGCCTGCGTCATGCCGCCCACGATCTTGTGCGTCGACTGGACGCAGAGGTCGGCACCGACATCCAGAGCGCATTTGGGGAGCTTGGGGTTGAACTTGAGATGTGGGCCGTGCGCTTCGTCCACGAACACAATAAGACCCTTCTCGTGAGCGTAGGGAATGATTTTTTCGATGTCCGCGCAGAGACCGTAATAGTTCGGGCTGGTGATCAGAAGAGCGCGTGCCCCAGGGTTTTCGTCAATGGCATGCTTCACGGTCTCGAATTTAACGTTCAGGGTGAGCTTCAGGTCCCGGCCAAAGGCCGGCTGGAAAAAGATCGGCTGGGCGCCGCTCATAATAAGACCGGTAAGCACTGAACGGTGGCAGTTTCTGGCAATAAGTACTTTGTCCCCGGGGCCGGTCGTGGCTGCGACCATGGCATGGTTGCCCACGGTCGTACCGTTCACCAGGAAATAGGAGCGGTCCGCGCCTGCTGCCTTGGCAGCCAGCTCCTGGGCTTCTTTGATCACGCCGGTCGGGTTTTGGAGCGAATCTACTTCGTCTAAGGTCGTTAAATCGATGGAAAAGACGCGGGGCCCCACGAACTTGCGGAACCGGGTGGCTATGCCTTTGCCGCTTTTGTGGCCGGGGGTGTGGAAGGAAACCTTGCGGCTCTCCGCAAGATTGACCATTGCGTCAAACAATGGTGTGCGGAACTGCTCATCCTCGAATCGTGTAGGAGGAGGGTTCATGGCCTCTTTAATGATAGGTGAAAAGCGGAGCGTTGTCTTCGATTATTTTCGTTTCTTCGGCCATGGCCTTGCGAATGTGTTTGGGCAGCATGTACATACCCTGGTTCGTGATGCCGTCATAGTACCTGGTTTCGCCCTTGATCCGCTTCTTGATCAGCTCATCCACATGCTGGGGGGTAAACTTGCTGGGGTCGAGGTTTTTGGAAGCCAGGGTGAAGCCCCAGGGAAGACCGAATGACGGGATGCACACATTGTAGGGGGTGACAACGGGGAAAACCGCGTTTAAGGTCTTGTTTACAGCCGTGAAGTTTAAAAGCTGGTGCAGGGCCGTGGTGCCGGCCTGAAGGGCGATCGTGCCGTCGGGCGTAAGGCGTTCTTTTACGATCTCGTAGAACTCGCGCGTGAACAGGAGGTAGGCAGGGCCTTCCTCTACTGGTTCGGAAATATCAATGATGATGGCATCATAACTGTCGGTGGTTTCTTCCAGATATTTGCGGGCGTCCATGTACCTGAGGTCCGTCCGCGGGTCATCGAATGCGCCCTGGTGCCACTCGGGAAGCAGTTCCTTGGATTTTTCAACCACTTCCTGGTCGATGTCCACCATCATGCAGTACTCGACGCTCTTGTGGCGGAGCACTTCCCGGAGCGTGGCCCCTTCGCCGCCGCCCACGATGAAGACCCGTTTGGGGTTCGGATGGGTCAAAAGGGCAGGATGGACCAGTGCCTCATGGTAAATAAACTCATCGGTCGCGGACGACTGCATCTTTCCGTCCAGGACGAGGCACCGGCCGTAGCTCCCGCTTTCCATGATCTCCATGTTCTGGTACTTGGTCTGGCTCGCGTAGTGAATAGTACGAATCCCGTGGATATGACCTTCCTGGGGACTCGTATATTCAATGAACCACTTGTAGCTCTTGGGTTCGATCATGCTGAAACCAGCTCTCCCTGTACGATCGGCTTGTGCGGAAGCTTCTCGTGGCCGAGGATTCCCCGCTTCATCTCGATGATGGAGGGGTTTTTGGACTCAAATTTGTCAATCAGGAATTTTGCGGCAACCCGGGGATCGATAAGGTCTCCGCAGGTAAAGACATCTACGGCAGCGTAGCCGTATTCCGGCCACGTGTGGATGGCAAGGTGGGATTCGGCGATAACTACCATCCCGCTGATGCCAAAGGGGCTGAATTCGTGGAAAGCGACTTCAACAATGGTCGCCTTTGCCTCAAGTGCAGCATTTTTTAGTGTTTCCTGTACAAACTCTAAGTTGCCCAGGGTTTTGGAGTTGCAGTCTTTCAACTCCAACAATAGGTGGGTCCCCAACGCGTGCAACCTGTTTACCTCCTTCTCCGCCCGCTTCACAAGCTTCCCGATCAGATCGGGATCTCAGCGAGCACCGCCTCCCGCTCTCGCGGAAGGGTTCATTGTTAGACTCCAACCCGCCTTGACTTCAGGCGGCGCCAACAACATCAAAAGTTAGTTGTCATTTATCAAAAATACTACTCTTTGTCAAGAGTAAAAATGATTCTCGCTCATTTTTTTCTTCAGCCGCTCGTGATCCTCGCTCGATGCTCAACAAGACCGGCCGAGAGACGACTTCGGGCTCATTTTTTTGTTTCGCAATATACTCTTTTTCCCATCGAATGCAAGAGAAAATTGATTGCGAAGAAAAAAATCTTTACATCCTCCGCTGACTGTCTTAAAATGCCCTTCACTGCCGGGCGAGAGGAGAGCGCAGAGAGGAAATTCGGGCTGCTCCGGGCTCACTCGCGACTCTTCGACGCCCTCAGGGCAGGCCTCAGCAGTAACTATCTGCCTGGTTATGGAGGAAATGCATGTCATCTGACCAAAAAGGCTTTGTCGAGATCGCTGCCGTACTCGTCAATCCCGAGATCTTCACCCGTCCCTACGCCTGCGACGTGGAAAAATACGGCTGCAAGTCCATGTGCTGCTACCGCTCCTGCATCGTCCCGCCTTCGGAAGCAAAAAAGGTCGAGGCGCACCTTGAGGGAATCCTCGCCTATCTCTCCCCGGAGAACAGGGCCGCGATCAAAAAGAACGGATCGATCCTCGGCACGTGCAAAACCCAGTGCCCGACAGGCTGCGTGATCCACGAAGACGAGGCACAGGCCATCCGCAGGAACTTCGGAGGCCAGGATTTCCGCTGCGTGCTCCTGTTCAACAACGACTGCGCCCTGATCTATACCAATAAGGAGGGTATGCGGTACTGCAGCGTCCACAGTTACGCCATCGAGAAGGGCATGGTCTGGGAAGAGTTCAAGTTTGCCGATTGCGTTCAGTATCCCCTTGCGTTCTACACCACAGAAAAAGGCAAAAAAGTGCTTTCCATCCAGGACACGCCCTACCTGAACCACATCAAATGCATGACCGAACCGTCGGGCGAGCCCATGTACAAGAGCCTCAAGAAGACCATCGAGACGTTCATGGGCAAGGAGTTCTATAAAGAGCTGGAAGCGTACGCGAAGAAGAAATAGCGCTGACACTGACAAGCCGAAACCAATGCCTAAGTAACTTAAAAGATTTCCTTCGCGTCCCTGGCGTCTTCGCGGTAAATGAATTTTTGCTGTTAGTAAGTTTAAGATGTTTTCAATCCTATGGGTAACCTCTTCCTCAGCTTTACCATCGCAATCGGAAGCGCCATCGGCCTCGTGACGCTGAGCCGCGCTTTTGAGCTCGAATTTTATACCAACAAGATCCTTCCCCTTATCCCCATCCTCTACGCGATCGTTTATGAGGTCCTCGAGCACCGTAAGAAGGGCAGGTCCGGCAAGGGCGCGGCCTCACTGCCGAGAGATGAAGCAAAAACCGGCCTCGCGGGCGCCGAAGTAGGCATCACGGCCGGGAAGGTCATCGTCGACGTCGCCGTCAGCTTCTTCACCAAGTTTTCCATAGAAATTTTCCTCGTGGCGTTGTTTATCCGGTTCAGCGGCCAGTCGTTCAGCGACGTTTACGGCCAGTTCACGATCGAGACTGTCGGCAGGTTCCTGCGGGGAGACCATCCCTGGCTCGTCGCCAAAGAAGGCATCTATCTGCTCGGGCTTGTTGCCGTCATTACCAGTTTTGTGACCGGCAGCTGGATCGGCCATACCTCTAAGGGCAATGCCATGCTCGAAGGCGTGTTTACGGGTGCGGCGGTAACGATCATTACTTCCATGACGAACATGGTTGTCCTTTACCGAACAATCGAAGATATGACCGCCCGGCTTGCCGACTCCATGGGCTATGTCATGCGCGCCGGTTTTCTGGTCGTAATCGGGTTACAGGTCCTGCTTTACGGGCTCTGGAGCGGGCTGGTACAGATGCGGAAAAAGGAACGCGACGAGAGGAAGAAGGCCGGCAGGAAGTCGAAGAAGTAGAGCGTTCAAACGACAAGATCAAAAGATTTTGAGCGGAGTTTACATAAATCTTCTTGCTTCAATGAAGGACTTTTTCCAGTAGGGGTCCCGGAGACTGTCTTTGCGGACCTTCCGGCCGGTACTGGGAGCGTGGACAAATCGATCATGGCCGATGTAGATGCCGACATGAGAATATTTACCGCCCTTCTCGTCAAAAAACAGCAGGTCGCCCTTGCGGACGATCCGCATGCCTACCAATCTGGTCGTTCTCAATAGCTGCTCCGTGCCGTGAGGCACATCCAGTCCGGCGGTCAAATAACTGTATCGCACCAGGCCGCTGCAGTCGAACCCTTCGGGGCTGTCGCCGCGATATTTGTAGGGTCTGCCGACCATCGCGACAGCGGTCCGGGCAGCCTTTTCGCCGATGGCCGGCGTGTACCCGATTACGGGCTTCACGGGCGCGGAAGCACAGGCAAATAACAGACCGATACTCAACGCTGCGGCCCTGAAAAATAACTTTTGCATCATTGTCGTGTTCATCGGCATCGGTTCCATAGTAATAAATCTCAGGGACGATGTCAATGACGTCGATTGAGAGATTCATTGTCCCGGTTTCGACGCTGGAACAGCAGTACCCGCTCCGGGTCAGAATCCCCTTGACCCTTGTTACGCACCCTGTTATATTCACCGATAATTCATTGCGGAACCGGCGTTTGCGCCGGCAAATGAAAACGGCGAAAGCATTGCACCGCCGTCACCAACTATTCTGTTCCCCCCGTAGAAGGCGAAGATGCCAAGAGAGGAGCCTGTGCAGGTGAAACGACAAATTACCTTTTTACCGGACAACGTCACCGTCAATGTGGACGACAATACCAATCTGTACAGGGCCATGAAGGCCGCGGGCGTTTATGTACTCTCGTCCTGCGGCGGGAAAGGCAATTGCGGCAAGTGCAAGGTCATTATCAAAGAAGGAGACGTTGACGGCGGGAAGTCCCAGTCCTACCTGACTTCCGAGGAGATCGGGCGCGGGTATTCGCTTGCCTGTCATTCACACATTGAGAGCGACCTCGTCGTCGAGATCCCGCCCGAATCGCGCATGCAGGCAAAACACAAGATCGCGACGGGCGCGAAGACCGAGGAGATCCTGCAGCTCATGAAGGCCGCCGGCGGGTGCCTGGACTCCCGCATGATCCGCATCTACCTTGACATCACGCCCCCGACGATCGACGACAACATCGCGGATTACGAGCGGCTCCGGCGCGCGTTGGACAACGCGGGCTTTGACGCGGCACACCTGCATATGAACTACCTGGTGCTTTCCAAACTGGCGCACGTGCTGCGTGAAGGCAAATGGAAGGTGACGGTATCGTGCTTCAACGTGGGCGATGTGCTTGAGGTGCTCGACATCTATCCCGGAGAAGTGACCCGCCAACGCTACGGCGCGGCAATCGATATCGGGACCACGACCGTGGTCGTGTACCTCGTAGATATGAAAAACGGCCACGTCATCGGCACGGCTTCGACGTACAACAGCCAGGTGAAGTGCGGCGACGACGTCATTACGCGCATCGTCTACGCCGCGGAGCGGAACGGCCTGAAGGAGCTCCAGGACCTGGTCATGGGCAATATCAACACGATGCTCGCGGAGGCGGCGGAAAAGAACGGCATTTCCCCGGGTATGATCGATTACATCGTGGTCGCGGGCAACACGACCATGACTCACCTTTTTTACGGCATCGATCCCCAGTATATCCGCGAGGAGCCGTATATCCCTGTTGCGACGTTTTTCCCGCTCGTTCGCGGGAAGAGCGTCGGCTTCCGGCTCGACCCGCAGGCCCTCATTTACTCCATGCCGAACGTGGCCAGCTATGTGGGCGGCGACATTACCGCAGGCGTGCTCGTGTCGCAGATCCACAAGCAGGAGCAGGTTTCGCTCTTTATCGACGTGGGCACGAACGGCGAGATCGTACTCGGGAACAAGGACTGGCTCGTGACCGCGGCGTGTTCAGCGGGCCCGGCATTCGAGGGGAGCGGCATCAAATTCGGCATGCGCGCCATGGAAGGGGCCATCGAAGAAGTCGAGATCGACGCCAGAACGTATGACGTGAACTACCGGGTCATCGGAGACGTGAAGCCCATCGGCATCTGCGGCTCCGGCATGATCGACATTCTTGCAGAAATGTACCTGAACGGGGTCATCGACCAGAAAGGGAAGATCCGCGAGGAACTGGGGTCCAAGCGCATCCGGCGGGGCGAAAGCGGTCTCGAATACGTGATCGCCTGGCGCATCGAGAGCGCCATCAACAAGGAAATCGTGATCACGGAAGTGGACCTCGACAACCTGATCCGCGCTAAGGCCGCGATCTATGCCGGTTTTGCCACGCTTCTGTCGCACATGGGGATGACCTTCAATGACATTCAAAAGCTTTACATAGCAGGGGGGTTCGGGAGGTACATCGACATCGAGCGTGCCATCACCATCGGCATGCTGCCCGATCTGGCATTGGACAAATTCCAGTTTCTCGGCAACACGTCCATCATAGGCGCCTACTACGGGCTCCTGTGCGACCGGATGCGGCACGAGGCCGAGGAGATCGCAAAGAGGATGACCTACGTCGAATTATCTGTCTCACGCAGCTTTATGGACGAGTACATGTCAGCGCTCTTCCTGCCCCATACGGACTTGAACGCCTTTCCGACGGTGAAGCGGGAGTTCGAGGCGAGAAAGAAACCAATGTGAGCCGACAAGGCTGAATACATCTAGAAGAGCGCTTAACCACAGAACCGAGAACGCCGGCTGTTTTCTGGATTTACTGATGCCCTTCCTCAATGCCCTTGTTTCACAAACTCCCCTGACCTGTCATAATGAAATAAAAAGGGAGCAGGACGATCGTCCCGCTCCCTCTCGATTGGAATTTCGCAAACAGGGTCGTCTCTAGGGGGAGGTTACGGTTAAAGCCGAGCTCATTGCAATGCCCGTTATCGGATCGGCTGCCGTGATCGTCGTTGTGCCAAAGGCGACAGCAGTGGCTAATCCGGTGGCATTGATCGTCGCAATAGCCGGATTTGACGAACTCCAGATCGCCGACGATGTCCAGTCACTTGATGGCTGCTGTGTACTGTCCGAGTAGGTGCCCGTAACATCGTACTGGTGCGTCGACGCCATGGTCGTCGTCCCGCTTGAAACAGTGAGTGGGATCGTGAGATTAAGATCAGATGCCGGGTTAAATGCCAGGGATGCAAGCGGTACTGAAGTAACCGTAAGCGTTGTGGTGCCAGTGACCGTTATACTACTCCCGGTGCCGTCTGATGTCAGGACAGAAGCCTGAATGATCGCAGTACCCGGGGCAACGGAAGTGACGACGCCTGAACCGCCTATACCTGGCGTGCTCACGACCGTCGCAACAGTAGTATCTGACGAGGTCCACGTACAGGTAGCAAAGGTCGTCAGGTCCTGGGTCGCACTATTGGCTAATATTCCCGTTGCCGTGAACTGATGAGTCAACCCCGGGGTCATGCTCGGGTTGGTTGGGGTTACCGTAATGGATGAAAGCAAGGCAACCGCGAGCGACGTAGTGCCGATGAAGGTTGAATACGGGTCCGCGGCCGCGATAGTAACCGTGCCCGTTGTTGTGGAAGCCACGAGAAAGCCGCCTGTTGGATCAATCAGTGCAACCGTCGTATCTGATGAACTCCAGTCCACTATGGAGAGAAAATAGGTCGTGCCGTCTGATAAATTCCCCTGGGCTTGATATTGCAGTGGGGTCCCGGGGATAACGCTGATATCGGCGGGGGTCACCGTAATCGACATCATTTTCCCATTCTTGCCGCAGCCGGAGATGCCTAGTATCGCCGCAGTAATCACAATCACTGCCAAGCTGTAAGACTTCAAAATCTTCACGTTCATGTTGTCCCTGTCCATCCTTCCTGATAATCGAACTTGGCCTATTGTAAATCTTTTTTGACACAAAGCAAAGGGTTTAGTTTAGCGCATGCAATGCAGTATTCTACACGATTTTGATTTACGCCGGCCTTCGTAAAGATCCGTTGGTTACCGGCCGAACTCACCGCGGTGAAATAAATTTTTTAAGTCCTTCCCGGAACTTTATCGGCTCGATGCCGAAAGCGTCGCGGATGTCGCGCATGCCGCACACGTTGTCCTCCTGGAGCATGATGAGCTGGTCTGTGGTCACCGGCGGTGCGGGCAGTACGCTCTCAAGCAGCCGGGCCGCGTTCCTTACGAGAAAGAGCGGCATGTGCATGGTCGGCCGGTACACGCCCAGCGCATCGGCGATCGCCACGGTCACTTCTTCGTAGGTCAACTGGTCCGGACCGCCGATCTCGTACATCTCGTTCAAAAAAGAATCGCTTGTTACGGCCTTCACGATACAGGAGACTGCATCGTCGATATAGAGGGGCTGGACCCGGGATCGGCCGGGCCCGATGACCGGAAGCACCGGTGAACGCTTGATCATTTGCGAGAGTCTCATCGTGAACTGATCGCCGGGTCCGTAGATGAGCGACGGCCTGAGTATGGTGTAGGGAACAGTGCTCGCGCGCACGAGTTCCTCGGCTTCCCACTTTGTCTTATGATACATGCTCTTCGCCCCGGGACGCGTACCGAGCGCGCTCTGGTAGCAAATGTGGCGTATACCTGCTTTTTTCGCAGCATCCAGGACGTTCCCCGTGCCTTCCACGTGCACCGACCGGAAAGTCGCAGCCGGGGTCTCCTGGATGATGCCGACGAGGTGGACGACGCGCTCGCACCCGGCAGCCGCCGCTTCGAGCGAGGCCTTGTCGGAAACGTCGCCCTCGACAACATCGACGCCGATGTCTTTGAGCGCCTCGCCTTTGGCAAGACTTCTCACGAGGGCGCGTACGGCAATGTCGTCGTGCCGCAGGCGACGAACCAGGTTGCTGCCGACAAATCCTGTTGCACCGGTAACGAGTATCATCTGTGGCCTCCGCAAAAAGTGCAGCAATGATGCGTTCTAGAACAGTGCCGGCATCCAGAGAGACAGGTAAACCTGCGATTCGCCTTTTTTGTCCAGCCCTTTTGCCACTACCAGGCGGAACGTAATGGGAAGGAGCGTGTATGCCAGATCGGTGTCAAGCCTTACCTCGGCCCCTATGGCTCGTTTGAAATCAGAATCGTGGAACTGGTCATTCCAAACGTTGCCTTCTTCTGCAAAGACTGCGCCGTGAAGACGGCGGAGGAAAACCGGCGTGTTGTTCAACCCGTTTTCAATGTCCTTGATCGGGAACCGGTATTCGAGGCTTGCGAGGGCCGCTTTTCTTCCCAGGAAGGCATTGATCGGATAGCCGCGCAGATAGATCGACTCGCTGTCGACCGGGATCGTGCTGTCTCCCGGGTTGTCCCCGCCCAGCTGGAATGCGCCCTGGGGGATCACCTCCCCTGACGACGTCCCGTAGAATCCCCTGGCCTGGAGCACATGGTGTTTCCACGGGAAATTGATGTACTCGTGCCAGTCAGCCGTATACTTCGTAATGTTGAAATCGCTGCCGAGAGCCCGGTCGAACCGCTCATACCCCAGCTCGACGGTCCTGCCGTCCTCGGGGCTGATGGAAAAACCATATTGGTGGCTGTTGTTAAAAAGGTAACTGGCCCGTCCTGAAACCAGCTCGCCCTGTGCCGGGACCGGGCCGGGAATCGGCAAGAGTTGTGTGAGAGCTGAAATCTCTTTATGACGATAACCGAATATGAGCTCGTGCTGGCTCTGGAATTTGAACAACGGAAACACCGCTGCTGCCTCGACCGTTCTTTCGCGCTGCACGTAGTTCCGGGAACCGGTCGGTCCGGTAAGAAAGTCGCTGAAGGTCCCGTCGATATCGGAAGCGGAAAATAACAAGGTCGGGTACAGACCGTCATAAGCATAATTGAAAGCGTACCAGGTACGATAGGTTGTGGGGCTGTACAGGCCGGTCAGGGAGTAGGAATGGCGTTCGAGCACGTCATTGCCGAACGTCAGAAAACCCCAGAGGTTGCCGCTTTCCTCGCTATAACCGTACCAGGGAATCCAGAAGTGCGGCGCAAGCGTGGGCAGAGGGTTATAGGAAATTGTCCTGGTCTCGACCGGTTTATCCGCATAGGTCACAGCAGGATAGGGGTCCTTGTAGGGCTCTATGGTCGTCCACGCTGCAGGTTGGACAGGACGCAGGTGAAGGTCATAGCCCCTTGAGCTGTAAGATGCAAACACCAAGGTCTTGTTGTCGGGAGAAGGCGTCGGCGTGAACGCCCCGCCAAGGACGTTCGTTACCTGGTAAAGTTTTTTTGTCGCAAACTCATAAGCGTAAAGGTTGAAGATGCCTGTTCTGTCCGAGGAAAAGTAAATGATTTTTCCATCGGCGCTCCAGGCGGGATTGCTGTCAATGGCGCGGTCGTGCATGAGCTCTTCGATCTTCCTGCCGCTGCTGTCGAGGAGCCAAATGTCCTTGAAGCCGCCGGGCTGCCACACGCCTACGGCGATCATGGTCCCGTCGGGGCTGAACCGCGGCGTTTCATACTGGTACTCTCCTTCATCGGAAAGCCAGGTCAGGTCTTTCTCCTGTATCAAAGCGCCCGGGGCCTTCGGAACGTCTGCAGACGCGAGCCTCGTTTTGCCGAGCTTGTTGATGACGAAAATGAGTTTTTTCCCGTCCGGCGAGGGATAGGGATCGCGGGCACGGATACCCTTCGTAATACGGATCTCGTTCTTTCTCTTGAGGTCGTAGTAGTAGACGTCGTTATAGACGTCGGTGTTCCTGACGATATCTTCCTTGGTGTAATAGATGCCGCTGCCATCGGGGCTCCAGGCGATGCTTTGGCCCGACGATGTGGAGGACGTTGCATTATCGACGACTTTGCGGTCTCCCGTTCCGTCGGAGTTCATCAAGTAGATACCCGGGAATTCGTCGGCATTTATGACTGTGTAGGCGATCCGCGCCCCGTCAGGCGAGAACGCAGGGGAAACATTGAGGTAGCCGCGTTGCGTGAGCGGAAGTGACGTTGTCAGTCCCTTTGCGGAGAGCTCATCACGCAGCCGGTTGTACCGGGACCTGAGCTCGTTGTGCCAGTCCTCCCAGAGGTCGCTGTACCACTCCCCGAGCACCGTCCGGCCTGTCAGGTCCACGAACCAGGGCACACCGTGCTTGCTGTAGGCGACATAAATGTCGGCGAGTTTCTCCCTCCCGTATTTCTCGGCAATAAAGCGCGTGAACCCCTCGCCGAACAAATAGGGCAGGTCTCCATCGGGCCAGAAGTCAGGGAACGTGGTGGCCTGGCCCAGGCGCGGGAACCGGTCCTCAAGCACGGCCGTGCGGATGATCATCTCTGATCCTGGAGAGCGGCCGCGGCCGCCCGAGGTCTGCTCCGTCTCCTCGTACACGGCGAGGCCCTCGATCATCCAGATGGGTTCAAACTCGTTCGGGAAGTAGAAGTTGCCGAAGACGTACTGGAGGTAGTCCGGTACGCCGTTTACCATGTCGAGGTGGAGGATGTGCGTGTACTCGTGCATGATGAGGGTCCGCATCCATTCGTCATATACCGTGGTGCCGAATCCCAGCCCGCCGATGGGCTGGGTCAGGAAAAGCGTGATGTGTTTGTAGGGAAAGACCGTTGTCAGTCCGTTCGTGTCGTCCATGGCGTCAACGAGGACGATATGGGTCCTCCCCTTGGGGTCCCACTTGACGCGCGGTACGAGCCGGTCGTGGACATCCTCGGCGATGACGACGACCCGCTTTGCAAGCTCCTCTTCGCCCTGATGATAATGGATATAAAAGTGCGGCGTCTCTATCGTGGTCCAGGTGAAGGAAGGATCGAACTTGGCGAGTGCGAACGATGCAGGCAGCAGGAGAATACCAAGGAAAATAAAAAGAGTCTTTTTCAAAACGCCCTCCGAAAAGGATGTGGTCGGCCGAAGCAACGAATCGTGGCAAGGCTGGGTGAAGTTGTGGCGCCCGCGGTCTGATGAATGACCTACCCCTGTTTCGCCAGGTCACGCTTGACCCGGAATTTCCCGATTATGATGACGCCCGCAGCCAACGCAATTTCAACGGAATAGACGAGAACTTTCGTCGGCGCTAAAAAGCGTCCTACCACGGGATCAGTCATGATCATCTCCCCACCGATCTTACCCAAGAGCGCAGCGCCGATGTAGATGATGGCCGGAAACTTGTCCATGAGCATCGAGAGCAGGCTGCTCGTGAATACGATAAAGGGGATGGAGAGGCCTAGACCGAAAATCAAGAGGGGGAGGTTCCCGTGCGAGGCGGCGCCCACGGCAAGCATGTTGTCCAGGGCCATGGTGATATCGGCGATGACGATGAGACGGACCGCATGCCAGAGCGTTTCCGCCTCCCGGTGCGCCTCGACCGCTTCCTCGTCCTCGACGAACAGCTTGACCGCGATCCAGAGGATGATGATGCCGCCGGCAAGTTTGACATAGCTCAGGGAAAGGATCTGCGCCACGAAGAACGTGAGAACGACCCGGAGCAGAACGGCGGCTGCGGAGCCGTAGATGATACCCTTCCGGCGCTGTTCTTTCGGGAGCCCGCGCACTGCCATGGCGATGACCACGGCATTGTCGCCGGCGAGGATCAGATCGATGAGGACGATGCTGAACAGACCGGAAAAGAATGCCACATCCAAGTGTATGGTTCCCAGCGAAGACAGATCCACGAAGCACCTCTCCCCAAAAAAGGACGGCAGGTAAACAACCCTGCCGTCCTTACCATACCATAGATCAGTGTGCCGGTGCACGGGAAAAATGGCCTCTTTTCCGCGTCCAGCGTGCCGGCGATATCTCCGGTCAGTGGCCGGTCGGGAAGAACGTGTAGCTAACCCAGACGAGGATGCCCAAGCAGGACAACGCCAAGTCCGATGCTCCACCCGAGGTGTTTTTTCTCCACGGGGAGGAGCGACCTCCCTCCATCGTTATCGCCGGTCTCAAAATCCCTGCAACGTTGCCAGGAAGAAAGAAAAAAATCGTGCCGGCTGCATATCCCCGCGTCAGACCGTACGGATGCATAGGCTGAACTGAGTGCATTCAACCCGGGAAAGGTCGCCTCGATCAGCGCGGGATCGTTTGCGAAGAATCTGCAGTTGATACATCTGCCATGCATGGTCGCCTCCTGACGCACGTCGGACTTCCGCTGTGAACGCTATTTGCCGAGATTCGACCAGTAGCCGCCGAATACAAAAACCGACAGGACGAACCCGAGCACCACATTGACTGCCACCCCGATCGTAAACGCGCCGAAGGGTTTCCAGCCGGCAGCCTTCAGGTCCTTAAACCGGGTCGTAAGCCCTATGCTGAGGAAGCAGAAAATAAACGCCCACGACCTGAGGGAAACGATCGGCAAGAGTAGGCCCGGTTTTACCGCCGCATTGAAGTCCGCGGCGGAGTAGCCGGCGGTTATCGTGGTCATGAAAAATGAGGCAACGAAGAACCCAATGACGAATTTCGGGAACCTCCACCAGATTTCCATGGGGCTGGGCTTTACGCCGCATTCCTCCTTTTCCCACTTCAGGCAGGCGATAAGAGCGAAGACGAACGACCAGATGCCGATCCACATGTCCCTGCCGATGACCTTCATGAGGGTGAATCCCTGGATGGCGGCGTTCTCATTGCCGGCCATGCGGCCATAAGCGCTTGCGGCTGCGAAGCCCGCCGCGTCGGCGAACTCCGACGTGCCCACCCACGCGCCCGCGTCTCCCGGGCTCAGATTGAGGGCCTTTGACACGAAGGGGATGAAGAAGATCATGATCAAAGCCCATACCACCACGAGCGTTACCGAGGTATAGAGGTCTTCCTTTTTCGCCTTGACCGAGCTTGCGATGGCCATGGACGCGGAAACGCCGCAGACCGCTCCTCCCACGCCGATGACGGAGGCAAGCCTCTTGTCGAGGCCGAACACCTTCGTGGCGACAAAATAGATGGTGAGACAGGTCGTCAGGGAGATTATTGTGGCCTGGAGCAGGGCGACCGGTCCCGCTGAGGCGACCAATGCGATGGGGAACGTCGCACCGAGCAGCACGATGCCCGTTTTAATGTAGTACTCCACCCGGAACCCCGCATCCATCCACTTGGGCAGGGGGACGACGTTTGCGATCACGAGCCCGACGATCAGCGCGACCAGCGGCGGCTCCAGGTTGTACTTCGGAGCATCAACCCACCCTCCGATGGCGAACATGATGATGGACAGCACGTAGAGGACGATGAAGGAAGGAAGAAACTCCGACGTCTTGATTCCCATGATCCGTGTGGAAATGCCGAAAATGATGAGCCAGGAAATCAACTGGAGGGCGTACAAGTGGATGTTGCTGCTGAAGTGGTCCCTCAACTGGCCGAAGGACGACCACTTTAATCCTCCGGGATTTATGGAGAGCGACTTCACGAGGGCGCTTCCATTCAGAAAAGCGACGAGCGAGATGAGCACGATCCCGATTCCGAGATAGATCGCCCACCAGTCTTCTTTCAGGTAGAGTTCCTTCCAGCCCATGGGAGCCGCCTTGGATCCTGCCGGTTCCTGTTCAGTTCGCGACTTTATTTCCGTTGCCGACATAATAATTCCCCCTCTCTTTTTAATTCAGACATTGACGACACATTTTATACCGCAGGAAAGTCGATGATGAACTTGGGTTATCGGCTGTGACTGTTTTGGCGCCGACCCCGTGATGGCGAGGAGAACAACGTAGGTAATGACGAGCGATGCCGCGCCGTCCATGCCTGTGGCAGAGAACGGCTCCAGCGACTTGGAAAGATCATTCCATGCGACGGTGGTAATTCCCCAATCGAAAACATCTTCGCCGATGAAGGCGCCCAACGAGAGAATAAAAATGAACGGCCCGATCCATACTGCCCGCGAGTCGTTACTGATGCCTAGTTTTTTTTCTTCCATAATTGCCGAGGTCCCCCTTCCTCAATAAAAGCATTTCCGTTTGAGAGCACAATTCGTGGTGCCTCTATGAAATACTTCCGGCAAATGGCGGTTCCGCCACTCTGTATCACCCCCTTCTGACAGAGATGGTAACATGGTCGTACCGTTCTTACGCTAATGCACGCCGGATCAGGTAATGCGGGTCCCGGCGCTGGCAGCAGTAGTGGATGTCCTCCTCATTGCGGTTGCATAAAGTTTCGTTAAATTATGATACCAGCGGCAGTCGTTGTCAAGCTGTTTTTTGGATGCGTTTGATGAGCTTTTCCAACTCGACCGCGAGGAAAATGACCGACGACAAAGCCAGCACGGTGATGAGCTCATTTGCGGCCAGCGGCTGGGTCTTGAACACCGGGTTGAGCGCAGGGACGTAAACAGTCATTAGTTGAAGGACGACAGTCGCGACGACGGTCGCCAGCAGGGCCTTGTTCGAGAGAACCCCCTGCTGAAACAAGGACTCCTTCTCTGATCGAATAGCCATTACATGACCCAGCTGGAGAAGGCACAGGACCGTAAACACCATGGTTTGCCAGTGAGCGTCACGAATGTGGATGGCCCATGCCTGGAGACCGAGCACCACGCCGCCCATGAGCAAACCCACCCAGATCGCATGGATGCCCAGACCGTGCGCGAACAAGCCTTCCCGGGGATGGCGCGGCGGGCGGCTCATCACATTATGTTCGGCCGGCTCCAGGGACAGCGCCAATGCCGGCAGACCATCGGTCACGAGGTTGATCCAGAGGATATGGATCGGCTGGAGCGGGATCGGCAGGCCCAGGAACGGCGCGAGAAAGAGGGTCCAGATCTCCCCCGAATTGGTGGTAAGCAGGTACCGGATGAATTTCCGGACATTGTCGTAGATCGTCCGGCCTTCCTTTACAGCTTTCACGATCGTCGCGAAGTTGTCGTCGAGCAGGATCATGGACGATGCCTCTTTGGCAACGTCGGTTCCCGTCTCGCCCATGGCAATGCCGATGTCCGCGCGCTTCAGCGCCGGCGCGTCGTTCACGCCGTCGCCGGTCATGGCCACGAAGTGCCCGCGTTCCTGGAGCGCCTGGACGATTTTAAGCTTCTGCTCGGGTGCAACGCGCGCATAGACCCGGATGGATTCGACGCGCTGCTCGAACTCTGTGAGCGACAGGGCATCGAGCTCTGCGCCGGTGATGACGGCCTTCGGGTCGTCCGGGTCCAGGATGCCGACGCGCTTTGCGATCGCCCGGGCGGTCAGCGGATGATCGCCCGTGATCATGACAGGTGTGATGCCCGCGCTCCTGCACTCGGCGACGGCCTGTTTCGCCTCTTCCCGCGGGGGGTCCATCATGCCTATGAGGCCGAGCAGGACCAGCCCGGTCTCGACGTTCCCGGTCGAGCGGTCCAAGGGAAGGGCGTCCCAGGTCCGCATGCCGATCGCCATGACCCGGAGCCCGTCAGTGGCGATGCGTTCGCTCATTTTTTTTACCTCGTCCCGGTCTAAGGGCTGGATGCCGTCCGTGGTCAGAACAACGGTCGACCGATCGAGCAGCACCTCGACAGCGCCCTTGGTGAAAGAGACGTACGTCCCGCCCGAAAGGAACGAAGGACGAGGGACGATGGACGCAGACGGGATTTTGTGGAACGTCGTCATCAACTTTCTATCCGAGTCAAAGGGGATTTCAGCTGCACGCGGATAGGCAGATTCCATATCGGTTTTTTCATAACCGTTGTCCCGGGCGACTACCAGCAGCGCTGCTTCCGTTGGATCGCCGATGATGTTCCCCGACGGGTCAGGCCGCGCGTCGTTGGACAGGGCAAGCGAAGTAAAGAAGACTGCACGGGGAGTGAGACGATCGGGAATCGTACTCGAATCCCCTTTTTCATCCCTCGTCCGTCGTCCCTCGTCCGTCGTAATGACCGTTCCGTTCACCCATAGCTCCTCCACCGTCATCTTGTTGAGCGTGAGCGTCCCCGTCTTGTCCGAGCAGATATAGGTAACGGAACCGAGTGTTTCGACCGCAGGCAGCTTTCGGACCAGGGCGTTCTGTTTCACCATCCTGCGGGCGCCCAGGGCGAGAGAGATGGTGACGACGGCGGGCAGGGCTTCGGGAATGGCAGCAACGGCGAGACTCACGGCAACGAGAAAGATGTTCACCGCCGGCTCACCACGCAGCAGTCCGCCGGCAAACACGATGGCACAGATGAGGAGGACTGCCAGGGAGATCCGTTTGCCGAAATGGGCGAGCCGCTTTTGCAGGGGCGTCTTTGCCTCGCCCTGTTGCTGGAGCAGGGACGCAATCCTGCCGAGTTCCGTGCTCATGCCGGTCGCCGTTACCACGCCCGTGCCGCGGCCGTAGGTGACGAATGTTCCCTTGTAGAGCATGTTCTTCCTGTCGCCCAGGGCGAGCGACTCGGCTGGCAGGACTTGCGGGTGTTTCTCAACCGGGACTGACTCACCAGTCAGCGCAGCCTCTTCCGCTTTGAGTCGCGCCGCCTCGATGATGCGCAGGTCTGCGGGGACGATGTTGCCCGCTTCCACCAGGACTATGTCCCCGCGTACGAGTCCCCTTGCGGGGATGGCGACAGGCTTCCCGTCGCGGAGGACAAGCGCGCTTGCTGCGGCCATCTTCTTGAGCGCCATCATGGCCTTTTCAGCCCGGTATTCCTGGGTGAACCCGAGAATGGAGTTCAGGAGGAGTATGACGATGATGGCGATGGTGTCGGAGGGTTCGCCGATAATGCCGGAGACGACCGCCGCAGCGATAAGCACCAAAATCATGAAGTCGCTGAACTGGCCCAGGAACATCATGAGGGGTGTTTTGCGGGCTTTCTCGACGAGCTCGTTGGGGCCGTCTTGCCGGAGGCGCACTCGCGCGTCGTTGTGTGAGAGGCCGCCAGCCGACGTGTTCAGCTCTTTAAAAGCTTCTTCAGCAGCGAGGCAATGCCAGGATACCGTCCCCATGGTCTGCTCAGTTCTTATGTCCGAATGAGATGAATGCAATAAGCGTCCCCGAGACCACTGCTACGGCGAGACACATGGCCCCTGCACAGGTACGAACGGGCCATTCTCCTCCTTAAGTTAGCATGAGTTTTCCTCATTGTAAAGGTACGCAAAGAACGACCCTCCGGGGATCGAGCACAAAAAAGGCAGCCGATAATAAAACCGGCTGCCCATCTGGTCTTGTCCGGGATTCACCCCCCGGCCCGGAGACGCAGCAATTGGATTTGTCCGTTCGAGGAAGTCAACTTCTGTATGAGAGCAAGTACTGATACTTTTTTGAATTCCTGCATCATAATACTTCCTTCTTTAAATGAAAACGATCGCATAATACATCCCAGTATGTGACATTGCGAATAAGACGAATAAGTCAAAAAAAATTACAACAAAGTGGAAAAAACGTTAAAATAGGTCTTTCGCAGCAAATAACGTCCTCCTGAACTGATACTTTGGAATGCATTATCAGGAGGTGTTATAATTAACCGATGCTCCAGCGACTGATCACGTCAAAACGATTGTGCGAAAAGTAGAAATGCCCATCCGTACTTTCATTTTTATAACGCTGCTCTTTTTTCCGGTTATCGGCTGCGCGCCGAAATCGCTTGAGCCGGTGGTACTGCGCGAGGGCGTTCGTTTTTCTTATTACGCTCCCTCGGCAACGAATATCTCGATTGTGGGCAGTTTCAATCGCTGGAGCCCGGGACATGACCGTCTTACGGGTCCCGACAAAAGGGGCATCTGGTCCATCATACTGCCCCTTCCCCCGGGCCACTATGAGTATCGCTTTGTCGTGAACAATACAGGGTGGGTCCTTGACCCCTCGGCGCCGTTTGTTGATGACGGGTTGGGAGACCGGAACTCCCTGTTCGTTGTCGAGCCGTAACTCGTGGAAAAGCATGTAACCTTTTTTGCGCCGGCTCGTCTTATAGGTACAACAATGAGGAACAGTGAGCAGTCAGAGGAAGAGACCATTATTCGGAAATGCCTGGATGGGGATGCCGATTCTTATTCCCTCCTGGTGGACCGTTATAAAACAATGGTCTACAATGTGGCATACCGTATGGTCGGGGACGAAGATATTGCAAAGGACCTCGCCCAGGAAAGCTTCATCGCCGCTTACAACGGGCTCGGGCAGTTTCGGTTCGGAGCGAAATTTTCCTCGTGGCTGTACAGCATCGCGTTGAACAAATGCCGGGACCATTTGCGCTCGACGAAACAGACAGTTTCGACGGACGAAATTGCCGAGGTCATGCCAGACAGCGGCACTTCTCCGGAACAGACCGCAGCAGCAGGCCAGAGCAAGGACATCCTGCAGCAGGCGTTGGGTGCTCTTCCCGCGGATTATCGCGAGGTGCTTATTCTGAAGCATATCGAGGAGCTGGATTATCTGGAAATTGCAGCCATCACGGGAACAGGCATAACAGCGCTCAAGGTGCGGGCGCACCGGGGACGGGAGATGCTCAGAAAGATTCTCGCCGAAGCAGGGGTGACCCATGGATAAAGAACGGGACATCATACATACAATACATAAAATTCTCGACAAGGAAGCCGATGATGCCGAGAAAAAGCTCATGGGAAAGAGTATTGAGGACGATCCCAGGCTCAAGGAAGAATTCTCCGGGCTTGCAGGCACGGTCCGCATGCTCGAGCAGAGTGAGCGTCGGAAGCCGCCGGTGTTCTTTACCGCCGAGGTAATGAAGAAACTGCCGAGGAAAGAGAGGTCCCTGTTTGCCCGGCTCAGGGAATTTCTCTTGGGCAGCCGGGTGCTGCATTGGAACATGGCGTCTGCGCTCGGCGCGGTTGTTATCGTTCTCGTTGCCGTCATGACAATAAGCCGCGTTCATCACGAGTCGGCAATGAACGGGGCCGGACTGGTCGAGTCCGCCGTTACCGTGCGCCTGACCTTTTACTCGCCCCAGGCCCGCAGCGTTTCGGTGGCTGGCGACTTCAATAAGTGGAAGGCTGACGCCAACGAGATGAAAGGGGCCGACGGCATGTGGAGCATTGATCTGAAGTTAACGCCCGGCGTTTATTCCTACAGCTTCGTTGTGGACGGAAAAGCATGGGTCGCTGATCCCGGGGCGGAAACATATGAAGATGACGGGTTCGGTTCACGGAACGCCGTGTTGAGGGTATCTACTATATGAAGAGATCGATAATGATAGGCGCAATGCGAACGTGTGCAGGCATGGTGTTTCTGCTTCTTCTTGCCCTTCCGTTACGAACGTTTGCAACAGAGGAAAGGCGTCTCGACGCGATCAACGGCATCCTGCAGTCTTCCTCGCTCCCCAAAACGGAGCAGGCTGATGTCCATGCAAGGGCGGCTGTCGCCATAAACAATGGGGTGCCGGCAGAGGACGTCGAAATCATCGTGTCCCGGGCCGTTCGACGCGGCGCAGACGCAGGGAGCATCAATCGGCTCATCGATGCCGGCCTGTCCGCGAAAAAAGAGGGAGTACCCGTTGCCCCGGTTTTAGACAGAATCGAGCAGGGGCTGTCTAAAGGCGTTCCCCTCGAGCGGATCGTCGCTGCAGCCCAGCATCTGGCGGAAAAGCTTGTCGTTGCGCAACCCATCGTTGACAATCTTATCCGAGGCGGGGTAAAGCCTCGAGGAAAAGCAGAACGGGAGGCGGCAATTGAGGCAGCGGCCCGGGCGCTCGAGAAGTCCATTCCCGCAGAGGACCTCAAAGGGATGGGCGCAGCTGTTCGGGAAAGGAAAGGATCGCTGCTACTCTTTACCAGCGCGGCAAATACGTCTGCCTATTTTGCGGGAAGCGGCATGTCCCTTAAGACTTCATCGCACCTCGTCCAGAATGCAGTCGAGCAGGGCTATTCCGAACGGGACCTGGACGGCATGGTGAAACAGATGGCTGATAAAATGATGCACGGAACCAGGGCCGAGGATGCGGGAGTACAGATGGAGCGGGAAGGCATGCAAGGCGGCCGCGGCATGGAGCAACAGGAGATGGGCGGCGGACGCGGGATGGGTTCCGGACCAGGTATGGGGAGCATGGGTGGACACAGGAAGTAGTAAGACGGATGAGCTGATGCGGGAAAGAGACTGGGAAACTCGGCTCAGAAACCACTGATGAAGATGGTGAACAATACCAAAGGGAGGCGATTCTTATGAAACGGAAGTATGGATTGATCGGAGTACTCGTGCTGACGCTTACGATGATGGGCACGGCATGGGCAGCAGAGACCAAGGAAGAAAAAGATCTCAACAAGCAAGCAGGAGAAATCAGCACGACGGCAAAGACCGGCCAGGGCGAGAAGGTCGTGGCCGGACGACTCGAAAAAGAGTTCAACGTAACTGACACACAGATCCAGGGGCTCAGGGACAAGAAGCTCGGATACGGTGAGATTTCCATCGTCTGCTCGCTTGCCCAGAAGATGCCCGGCGGAGTAACGGACGCAAACATCCAGCAGGTCATGACAATGCGCCAAGGCCCGCCCAGGATGGGATGGGGCGAGGTGGCCAAGAAGCTCGGCACCAAGCTCGGGCCTACGGTTTCCCAGATGAGGACCATGAACAGGGAAATGAACCGGGAGATGAAAAGCGGGAAAGAGCACACCATGGAGCGTCATCAGGAACAGCATGGTGATATGGGCCACGAGGGGATGGACCACGACAACATCGGCGGCTCCGGCATGTCCCACGGCAAAGGCCACTAATCGTATAGCTTCTAAATTAAGAACAGAGGGTGAAGGGCTATCCTCAGTTGTCCCCGTGAGATGTGGTGGGGGAGGTGAGGCATAGTCCTTCGCCCGTGTTGTTCATTTTTTTACAGAAAAGGAGCTGCCTCAATGAATATGCAAACCCGATTCTCCATGCCCTGCCGTGCATATCTTGCTCTCATGCTCTCGGCCTGTATCTTCTCTCTTATCCCGGCCCAGGCATTCGCCGGCATCATCCTCAACGCCGAATTCAGGCTTACGTACGAAGACAACGTGGTCGGCCTCCTGTCGGACCAGCAGCGCGGACAGGGCGTCTCCGGAGGCGGAACGTCTGGTGGAATGGTTATGCGGCAAGGCAGCATGGGGGGTATGGGAGGTGGAAACAGCAGATATACGGGTGCCGGGTCAAGCACCCAGTCGCCGGGCGATTTTTCGGCAACGTTGTCTGCTGAAGCAGGAGGCTATCAGGACATCGGTAAAAACGCAGAAGTCTTTGCGAAAGGTTTTGCCGATCACACGTCCTACAACACCTACACGGACCTCGATGCGACGATCGGCGGGGTAAGCACGGGCATCAACATGGGCCTGGGTAATGTCGTTTCCGCCCGATTTGCCGTCCTTGGCAAAGTCAAACGGTTCGGCGACAGCCAGCGTGACAGCACGTCCTATGGCGGGAATGTAAGTCTGAAAGAGAAGCTCACTCCTCCGCTCTGGATCCGGGAGTTCGGCGAGTACGAAAAGAACAATGCCGATACCGCCTCCTTCAGCTATGCCGGAACAAGGATCGGCGTGAGCGCGGGTTACTCCCTTTCCCGGAAGACAACTGCCTCGATCGGTTACAGCTACCTTGTGGAAAGATACGATGAACCGTCCGGCGCTGAAATACAAACCAACTCCGTCTTTTTCGGCGCCGAGCACACGCTTCTCAAGTCGTGGGCCATTGCCGGTGAGTACGATCTTCAGGTCAGTAAAGTGACTGCGACAGGTACGAACAACACGGACAATGTCTTTTCAGTTGCCTTGAGGTACAGTTATTGAGTTTGCTTGATAGTTAGGGAAAATCGCGCACGAAATTTTAACCGCGGTCCCGGCTCTTTGACAGGAAACCTTGCTCAACCGGCGATGACGATGTTGTTGAGCTTTTCCGGGCCGCTCCATTGCAATAAACGTCACGCGACACGGACCTTTTTATAAGTATTCTTCATCAGGGCGATGAATTTTTTCGTTGGAAACTTTGAGCGTACGATGCCCTCGGGAGCGGTTAATCCCTCAAAAAAGGTGGCGTTTCGTAAAGTATAATATTCGATAATATCCAGGGCATCCTGGCCAATAGCAGATCCGTAAGTAATATAGTAAATTTCCCCCTCCCTGAAGTATATCCTTATCAGGTCCTCGCTGGATTCCACAACATTTATGAAAAGTGCGCCGTTCTTTTTGGTGTCGTAGAGCTCTTCAAGCACGTCTGCGAAATACTGTTCCTTGGCCATTTTCGCCTCCTTCGTGATCGCGAGTTCGTATTTGGTGGTCGAAAGTTACTGCACCTGGCGAGATATCCTCCGCGTGGTTTACACCACGACGCCTGCTCCAGTCCGCTCATTCTGTGACCCGAAAAAACATTGCCGCTCTTCAGCAACCCGCAGCTCATTTCCCATCACGAGAACGGGAAAGCTGTCCTTAATCATAGCCGGTCGCGGTCTCGGATGCAAGATCGATCAAGGGGAGGTAAAAATACTTTCGATCTCCGGCCTGGCCGCGTCCAGATGAGCGCCGGCTGAGTTGATTTCCTTGTCCGAGAGGGAAAACTCCTCGAGAAGAGCATCGTGTTCTTCTGTCCAGATCCCATCGTCCTCAGGGCGCGCTTTGAAGGTCCAGGTCAGCGCCTCAGCGAGAGCGATCGTTGCTACCAGATTGTGCGAGGACACCGCAAAAGACGGACGGTGGTGATATTTGATAGGTGCGATCAGTTCTTTGGGCATGCCGAGCGATTCTACGAGCAATGCGCCGGCCACGGTGTGCGTGCAGCCGAAAGCAGCAATTTCCTGATCGAACATGGTGTCCGTCGTCTCGATGTGCATGAACCGCGCTTGGTCCATGCCCAGGAACACGATCCTGCCGATGTCGTGGAGGAGCCCGGCAAGAAAACATTCTCCCGGGACCGTCAGGGGGATGAATTTCGAAAGGACTGAGGAAAGATAGGCGACCTCGTAACTGTGCACCCAGAGATTCGCCGCAACAGAAGAGCCGCTCGTGGGGAAAGCGCTTAATACGGACATGCCGAGGGCCAGCGACTTGATCCGGTCGAAACCGAGAAACATGATCGCCTGGTAGATATTCTTGACCTGGCCCGAGCGGCCGTAAAAAACCGAATTTGCGATACGCATGACGCGCTCGGCGAGGGCAGGATCGAACGTGATGAGGTTGTACACGTCCACCGGTGTCGCCTTCGGGTCATTACAGGTAGCAACGATCTTCCCGAGCAGCACGGGGAGCGTGGAAAGGTCGTGCAGTCCATTGATATATTTTTTGACGGTGTCTTCGCTCATTGCCTAAGGAAAACGTCAGAGTCGCGCAGCCCGGCTGATCGTTGAAAATGCCAACTCATCACTTTCTCCATATTCTGGATGATGCTCTCCTTCGCGTTCACGATGAAAATGCGGTCGTTGAACTGGAACAGCTCACGCTCCATGCGCAGTACCTTCGGCGGCTTGTCGTAGCGTCGGTGAAGCTCTTTCTCGAACATGGGCACGAGTTTGTCTTTCATTCTGAGCTCCGTATCCATGAGAAAAACGGCGACTGCGGGCGCCAGGTCCTCCACCCGGTCGAGGAACGCCGTGATTTCGCTCTCATAGATCTGTTTTGGCGGGGACGATTTAACCTCTATTGAGATAAGGGAACCGTCGAATTTTGCTATCACATCGTAGTCCCCGCCAACGTTGGGCCGTTTGAACTTGACGCCCCAGACAGCTTCGGAACCGAACTCGCGTTTGAACATCTCAGTGATGTACCACTCCAGGGTCGGGCCGAAGCTCGTGATCGCTCCTTTTGCAAGCGCGTACCCCTTTGTTTTCTTTTTGATGAGCTTTATGGTGACGAGATAGTCGATGTATTCATTTGTCACGGACGGCGTGGCATACCGGGCTACATCTTCGAGCCCGAACCGGTCCTGGTGCTTGATTACATCGCGGAGGAAGAGCCGAAAGGAATATTTATGGAGCATTCGATAATAGCTGCTCAGATGCTTCCTTGCGGGGATGAGTAGGTCTGCGGCAGGTTCCTTCTTATAGATCCTGAAACCGCGCTGCTTCAGCAGGGTGTCGAGGTCGGTTGTCTGCCGGTCCAAAGCCCTGCGGAGGCGTTTGACTTCGGTCCGGAGATAGGTGAGTTCGTCAATGAGTTTGTCAGTGTCCATAAAGATGCGGCTCGTGATTTTTTATGTGAAAACTGCGGAGAGTATTTCTCTTTTTGGAGTTCGGTGTTTGACGCTCGTTATGCATTTCTCCTGTTCAAAAAATCTACCCAAGCACCACCCGAACATCGAGGGCAGCCGCGCCTCGTGCGTAGATGCGCACGGGATTAAGATCGATTTCCCTGATCTGCGGGTGGTCGGTTAACAGCCTCGACAGGTTAGTGATGATCAGGTGCACTGCCTCTTCATCGAGCTCAGAGCTGCCGCGGAAACTTCGGAGGAACATACCTGCCCGGGTCCGGGAAATCATCTCGACCATTTCCTCGTGACTGAGTGGCAGAATGCCGAAGACAGCGTCCTTGAGCGCCTCGACCCAGACACCGCCGAGCCCGAAGGCGACGGCAGGACCGAACTGCTCATCGCGCATGCCGCCGATCAGAAGCTCGAGTCCCTGCGGCATCATCTTCTCGATCAGGAACGACCGGATCACGGCGCCCGGCGCCCGCGAAGCGATCATATTTTTCATCGTCCGTATCGATGCCGAGAGCCCGGCGCCGGTGGTAATGTTCAGCATCACGGCGCCCGCGTCGGTTTTATGCGAGATCTGGGGAGAGACGGCCTTGAGCACGACAGGAAAGCCGAGTTTCTCGCCCGCCTCAACGACGGCCTTCGAGTCAACGGGATCGACGAGCACGTACCGTGGCACGATGATACCGACGGAGCGCACAAGGTCCTTTGCCTCGTGTTCGAAGAGCGTCTTGCGGCCTTCTTTCAATGCTGTCTGAATGATGTCCTGTGATGCCGTCATGGTCGAGAAATAAAACCTTTCCGGAGAAATGGGGACGTTGGGAGAAAGGGGGATAACAGCGAACGAATCCCCTTGCAAATGTGACGAATCTTCATTCCTCCGAAGCGAAAATGCCAGTACTTTTGTAGAGCCCTGTCCTTCAGGAATGAGAGCTGGGGAAGAATTTTTTATCAGACACGATCTTAAGCCCTATTCTCCCTTTCGCCTCTCACTTCCCCCTTTCCCCTGTCGGGTTTTCAGCTCTTTGTCCACGCGTCAACTGGCCGCTACCTGCATCCTTCTCTTTTCTTTGTGGCGTTTCTGAGCGCGGCCAGCGCCCTCACTGCACGTTCCGGCGAGGGGTACACGGGAATGCCGAGCTTCAGCAGCTCATGCATGGCCTCCTGAGTATAGCCGAGGCCCTGGAGAATGCAGCAGGTGACCGGTTTTTTCGCTTCATGGCACGCGCGTGCGATCATGTTCGTGGCTTCTTCCGTGACCGTCGTCGCTCCCATGAGCACGATCACAATGGCGGCGTCATAGTGAGGCAACGCTTCGTTGAGCGCCGTATAGTAGTCCTCGTTTTTGCCGCTGCCCGTGAGGTCGATAGGGTTGTTTTTTCCGAAGAACGGAGGGAAGACGCCGTCGAGTTTTGTCCTGACCTCGTCTGGCACGCGGGGCATGGTGAATCCTTCCATGCTGTGCCTGGTCGGACGCAGCTACGGCCATGCCGCCGCCGTTCGTAACGACCAGCAGACGGTTCCCTACGCAGGGATAGTCCATGAGCGCAACGGCCTTTGCCGCGTCGATCATGTGGTCGAATCCGTAGGCCTCCACCGCACCGGCCTGCCGGAAGGCCGCCTCGTACAGCCCGTATTTGCCTGCGAGAGTTGCCGTGTGTGATGCCACGGCTGCCGCACCCAGTTCATATTTGCCCGCTTTCCAGATGACGAGCGGTTTTTTTGCGGCGAATGCTTTTGCCGCGGACAGGAACTTCCTGCCGTCAGCCACAGACTCCATGTACATGGCAACCGCTGCCGTTTGCGCGTCGTCGGCAAAGTAATCCAGGGCATCGGCATCGTCCACGTCCAGCCGGTTGCCGTAGTTCACGGCCTTGGCTATGCCTATACCGTCGCGGGCGAGCGCCTCCATGAGGATGACGGTGATGGCGCCGCTCTGGGAGATGATCGAGAGCCGTCCCGGCGCGGGCCGCGACACGCGTTCGCGGGACACGAAGAAACTGTCGAGTCCATTGTCCGTATTGTACACACCGAGGGCATTCGGACCGATCACGCGGATGCCGTACTCCTTGGTCTTTGCCGCGATCCGTTGCTGCATCCGGATTCCCGCATCGCCTGCTTCGGCAAACCCGGAGCTGATCAGGATGATCCTGCGTATGCCTTTTTCATGGACCGCGTCGATCTCCTCTTCGACGAGCTGCGCAGGCAGGGCGATGATGGCCATATCGATCGCGTCGGGCACCGCGGTGATCGACGGATAGCACCGGTGGCCCAGCAGTGTTTCGTGTTTGGGATTCACCGGAAACACAGCGCCATTGAAATGGGACAGGTTCTCCAGGATTGCCGTGCCCGGTTTCAGGGGGTTGTTCGTAGCGCCGATCAGGGCGACGTTCTTGGGATAAAAGAAATCATGGAGATCATGGATCATAGCTTTAAAAATAGCACACTCTTCCGGAGAATGTAAAGGTCATTTCTTGGAGCACATGTTTACTTGTTCCCGATTTTTTTTCACAATGCAGATATAAAAAAAATTAATTACAGGAAAAGCAAAATAAAATTGACTTACAGGTATTCGACTCCGTATAGTGTGCCCTCGATCGGTTGACCACGGGGATAGTGGGCCGATAGAATTATTTACATGGGTGAGGTGAGGGTTACATGAAACTCGAAGATGTCGAAAGCAAAAACAGCGGATTGCAAAGGAAGAATTGCTGGGAACACAAAAACTGCGGACGCTACCCCGGTGGCCCGAAGGCCGGTGAGCTGGGTGTCTGTCCCGTAACGGTCCATCAGGACCTGCACGGAGCCCACGGCGGACAGAACGCGGGGAGGGCATGCTGGGTGATCGCGGGTTCGCTTTGCGGCGGAAAGATACAGGGGAGCTACGCGCAGAAGCTGGCGAACTGCTGGCGCTGCGATTTCTTCAATGCTGTTAAGCAGGAAGAAGATCCGACGGCTCATGGTTTTTCCGCTACTCGGCTGGGCATGGAAAAGATAATCAAGAAGATCAAAAAATAAGGAATTCAGGACAGGGTCATCACCGATGGACACGGTGAGATGGTGAGGCAAAAGAAAACGGTCGGTTTCTCGTGCTCCTCTTGTCAGTAGACATCCTCCTTTATGCGAAGTTAACACTGCAATTTCTCGCTCCTATGATAAACATCATAGCCTTTTGCGGCCGGGCAATGTAGTATCAAGTCCATGAGATTACCTCAAACATACCTGCGGCCGCTCCGGTACGCAGTCCAAGTCGGCTTTCTTCTTCTGACGTTCGTTATCGGACACCAGTTCTATCAGTTCGTACAGCACTTCGAGGCCCCCGGCCACCCCTATGTGCAGAGACCTGCGTCAGTCGATGCGTTTCTGCCCATCGGCGGGCTCATGGCATTCAAGTACTTTCTCTTGACCGGGATCGTCGAGCCCGTACATCCTGCCGGCTTCATACTGTTTCTCGCTATCCTCGGCGCGTCGCTGGTCATGAAAAAGGGCTTCTGCGGCTGGATCTGCCCTATCGGCACGCTGTCGCAGTTTGTCTGGATGGCGGGGGAGAAGGCGTTCGGGAGGAACTTCCGCATCGGCCCGTTCACGGACATCTCGCTCCGTTCGCTCAAGTACGTCCTCCTCGGCCTTTTCCTCTTCCTGATCGGCATTGCCATGCCGCCGAACATGATGGCGCTTTTCTTCATTGCCGACTACTACAAGGTCGTGGACGTGCGGATGATGAAGTTCTTCACGGAAATGACCACAATCACGATGTGGGTCCTCATTGCGCTTGTTGCACTGTCCTTTCTGTATAAGAACTTCTGGTGCCGGTACCTGTGCCCTTACGGCGCGCTCCTCGGGCTCCTCTCCCGGCTGAGCCCCTTCAAGGTTCGCAGAAACGAGGAGAGGTGCACTCATTGCCATGCCTGCACCACGCATTGTCCGACGATGATCGACGTGGAGAACAGGGCCGTTGTGAAATCCGAGGAATGTTTCGGCTGCCTGACCTGTGTCTCCCGCTGCCCGTCTCCCGGAGCGCTCGACCTCACGTTCAGCGCCCGGAAAAAGGTCAGTGTCGTAAAAGCCTGGCTCTTCCCGATACTTTTAATCGCATTGTTCTATCTGGTGATCGGGATCGGCATGGCAACGGACAAGTGGCATTCGAAGATCCCCTACGAGGATTACCAGCAGCTTATTCCGGAAGTGCAGAAGGATTATTTGAACAGGTAGCAACAAGTACTTGCCGCTCGCTCCTCTCGCCGTCGACAGACCAAGCCTTTCAATGTCACCATGTGGATTTGCCGTTGCATTTTGAGAAAATCTGTAATATTCTCAATTCACGATGCCCCTTTCCCTAAACGAAATCAAAGACCGCGCCTTGGGATTCTCCCGTGAATGGGAGGACGCAAAGGCCGAGCGCGCCGAGGCCCAGACGTTTTGGAATGAGTTCTTCAATGTCTTCGGCTTGTCCCGCAGGCGGTTGGCGAGTTTCGAAGAGCCAGTCAAGCGCGCGCGGAAGCGATTCGAGGAAAAAGGCGGCCAGGGCGGTTTCATCGATCTTCTCTGGAAGGGAATGCTCATTGCGGAGCACAAGTCTCTCGGCAAGGACCTCGATTCAGCGTATCAACAGGCCTTGGATTATTTTGAAGGCCTCGCCGAGCGCGATCTACCCCGCTACATCATAGTTTCAGACTTCGCCCGCATCCGGCTTTACGATCTCGATTCCAAGACACAGAATGAATTCCCGCTCAAAGACCTCTATAAACACATCAAACTCCTCGGCTTCATAGCGGGTTATACGACCCAGCAGATCACGGCACAGGACCCGGTAAACGTCAAGGCAGCCGAGCGCATGGGCAAGCTGCACGACCAGCTGCGGGCTTCGGGCTATTCCGGCCACAACCTCGAATTAGTGCTTGTCCGGCTATTGTTCTGTCTCTTCGCCGAAGATACGACGCTTTTCGATCCGCCCGGAGCGTTCCGCGACTTCCTCGAAAACAATACGAAGGGAGACGGCTTCGGACCTCGGTCCGCAGCTATCGCTGCTCTTCCAGGTTCTGAACACCAGGGAGGACCGCCGTCAGGAAAACCTTAAGGAAACCTTTGCTGCGTTTCCGTATGTGAACGGTAAGCTGTTCGAAGAAGCCCTCCCCATACCGGCGTGCGATAGTACGATGCGCGCTCAGCTTCTCGATTGCTGCGCTCTTGATTGGGGCCGCATATCTCCGGCCATCTTCGGCGCGCTCTTTCAGTGCGTCATGGACGAGGAAGGCTCGGCTCGCCGACGAAATCTCGGTGCGCACTATACCAGCGAAGAGAACATCCTTAAACTTATTAAAGCCCTGTTTCTCGATGAGCTCTGGGCGGAGTTCGAGTCGGCGAAGAGGAGTACGAACAAGCTGTTTGAACTGCACAAAAAGCTTTCGCGGCTTAAATTTTTCGATCCTGCATGCGGATGCGGCAATTTTCTGGTCATCGCATATAGAGAGCTCCGCTTGCTTGAACTCGAAATCCTTCGGGCCGCGCATAAAACGAGTCAGATGAAGCTTGATACGCTGTGGAGGGAAATTCAAGTTGATGTGAACCAGTTCTACGGCATCGAGATCGAAGAATTCCCGGCCCAGATCGCCCAGGTCGCCCTCTGGCTCACGGACCATCAGATGAATATGAAGGTGTCCGAGGAGTTCGGCCAGTACTTCCGCCGCCTGCCGCTTATTCACTCCGCGTCGATCCACTGCGGGAACGCCCTGCAAATGGACTGGAACAAAGTCATCTCCGCCGAGCATGTAGACTACATCCTTGGCAATCCGCCGTTTATCGGTAAGCATTATCAGAACAAGAATCAAAAGGCCGAGATCGTATCCCTCTTCTCTGGTGTTAAGAGCGCATCTGACCTTGATTACGTCTCAGCGTGGTATCTTAAGGCCGTGAGATATTTGCGTGACGATGATAAGATCAACGATCTGCTTGCCGACTTACCCGGCATGAATAAATCGCCGCAGGAACGAGTGAAAGTCGCTTTTGTCTCGACAAACTCGATTACACAAGGTGAGCAGGTCGCCATTCTGTGGTCAGTTTTGCTGCGATATGGCGTGAAGATTCATTTTGCCCATCGAACATTCCGATGGAGTAACGAAGCCCGTGGTATGGCAGCGGTGCATTGCGTGATCATTGGGTTTGCGCTTTTCGACGTGCCGAACAAACGTCTTTTTGAATACGCCGACATCAACGGCGAGCCTCACGAGATCGCAGTTGAAAATATTTCTCCGTACCTGACACCCGGGCCGGATATCATCATTCAAAAACGTCAATCGCCGCTGATCAATGTTCCGCACATGCGTTATGGGAATAAGCCAAGCGATGACGGCAATTTCATTCTTGATGAAGAAGAAAGAAAAGCGCTCATCAAAAGCGAGCCTGATGCTGCGCGTTTTATACGACCCTATATGGGCTCTGAGGATTTTATAAACAGCAAAAAACGATATTGCCTGTGGCTCAAGGACGCGTCGCCGCGCGATTTGAGGGAACTGCCTCAAGTTATGGCACGCGTTGAACGTGTACGGGAATTCAGGGAAAAAAGCAGTGCGGAACCTACTCGTGAATCGGCAAAGACGCCGACTCTTTTTTTCTACATCTCGCAGCCCGATTCTGATTACCTTGTTATTCCTGAGGTGTCATCTGAACGTCGTTTATTCATTCCTATCGGATATGTATCAAAGAAAGTTATATGCAGTAATACGAACTATTTGATTCCGGATGCGAATCTTTATATCTTCGGTATGTTATGCTCAACAATGCATATGGCATGGGTGAGGCGCGTATGTGGACGGTTAAAAAGTGATTACCGCTACACTGGCAGCTTTGTCTACAACAACTTCCCCTGGCCGAGCGATCCGACGGACAAGCAGAAAGCTGCTATAGAAGAGGCCGCGCAAGGTGTTCTTGACGCACGGGCCGCACATCCTGAAGCTTCTCTCGCCGACCTATATGATCCCGTTGCCATGCCGCCGGACCTTCGGAAAGCGCATCAGGCGCTTGATAAGGCCGTGGATGCCGCATATGGGAAGAAGAGCTTCACATCCGATGCCGAGCGGGTGGCGTTCCTGTTTGAGCTTTATCACAAGTACACGAGCTTGCTACCTGCGCCGGAAGCACCCAAACGGCGCAAGAAAAGAATATAACGGCTGCACTACATCCTCTACCCTCCCGAACTTCTACACATTATATCCAGAGCACATCATCTTTCCATAGGGCCGCATAGTCTGTAAAGCGACAGACGCGGTTAGGCAGGGCCTCACTCCGCGGTCGTGGGGTGATTGCCTAAACGCCGGTTTTTTGCACTGGTTCAAAAGACTTTATCTGAAGAGTCATTTATAGTAGCTCACATATTAAACAATGCGGGTCCTGGCAGAACATGTTCGGCTTTTGCTATAGATTGGACAACGACGAAACTCTACGTACGCTTTCATTGATTATTGCGAACCGTTCGCAAGAAGTTGAGCCGTCGAATTCCTATAATGCCATCCAAATTGCAGTGGCTTTCGCGGATATTATGGTCCTGCCAGAACATGTTCGATTTTTACGGTATATACAGTGATAGACTTGGGTATTCAATAAAGTGGAGGGTGATATGACTTCAATATTTCAATTTGTTATCGTGCTATTGGTGGTGATTGGCGTGATATTCCTTGCATTCATTAAGATACTAAGATCCCAGGATGTTGCAACTTTGTTTGGGATGATTATTGGATACCTACTCGGGAAGGGTAAGTGATTATTTTAGCATTCTATGCCTTCTTTTTGCTCTCTAAACCATGGACACGGTATCTTTGCCTGAAATCGTGAATGGTCGGACTAGTACACCGTCAATTTAATTGTTAATGGTTCCGCACCATTATGCTGGCTTAAATCATGCCCGGGTGACGAGCGAAAGAGGTGGAAGACCATCAAAAACTATGTTGACAGTGCACTAGGGCGGTTATCTCACGCTATAATAATACTCCTCGTCCGCATATGCTTCCTCACTCTGAATCTGGATTCTTGTATAGATGAGCGAGTTCTCGTCGATTTTTGCGTATTTCCCTTCTTTTGTCCTTTCCAGGAACGTCAGGAGGGCCTTTACGTCAGGAGAATCTATTTTCTTCTCTTTTGTCTTCATAACGGCTTACCCCTTAGAGGACAGTTTTTCGGCCTGTCTGAGATTCTATCTGGTTTTTGATGCCAAGAAGGTCTATTTCAAATCCACACTTACACCTTATTTTACCATGTGATGGAAACGGTGTAAAGCCCTGCGCCCGCATTTCTACATCGATCTGCGGATTCGGATTAAACTTCGCAAATATTTTATGGACAGTTCCGCACTTGGGGCATAGCGGCTCGATACGGGCCACATCCAACTTCTGAGCAGGCATCGGTGGTGCTATCATTGGCCCCGTGAGCCCAGTCGGAGTCGCCTGTTTAAACAGCTTACTATCGGCTGTCGCAAAAATTTTATAAGTCTGGGAAGAGTCGAACAGCAGTCTGCATACCATCTGAATTCGGTACACGACATCGGCCAATTTGGGATCATCGTCGACGCACGCTATCTTGAGGTTTATCTCCTCCAAGTCTTCTATCTTGATAGATCTTCCGTGAGAGCGCCATTTCGCATGGTTACTCAGTGCCTGGGCGATTTCTGCGGCTCGTTTGCTTTTCATCTCAGGGGTTACCGGCTTGCCCTGCGTTTCCGTCTTATTCCATTTTTTGAACTTATAGTTTACCAGCCATTCAACAACGAGGTCTTCGGCGAACTTCAGTGCATGATAAACATTCCCTAATTCTCCCGGTGTAATCTGTGCTACCATCGTTGCATCGAACGGGTTGAGGCGATCATTTTTCTGCGCGTCTTCCCGCTGCTGCTTGACCCATTCCATGTAGTCATAGGCCGATATAACCGAGCGGCCTATTTTCATTTGCGCGTCAATCGGTCCGAGGCTGCCTGTTTCAGTCATAAGGATTTCGTCACCGGATAGGACTATCAAAGTCCCCGCACTTTTTGCTTCTCCTGAAACGACAAAAGAGACGGTTTCAAAGTGCTTTCTGAGAAAGAGCACAATTTCCTCTGCCGCTTCGCCGCTACCGCCGGGTGTTTCAATGTAGACATCAACTTTTTTTATGCTGTTTTTGTCGGAAAGAAAATCACGAATGATGTAATAGTCTGCTTGATCAAGGGCAATATTGGGAATTTGTTTTCCTATAGCTGAGGCATAGACAAAGAGATAGGTCGACCTCAATTTATTATACTCGCTGATTAAACGCAGAAGTTCCGATTCCAGCGCAGAGTTGCCGGACTTCTTAATCATTTCGATATATTCGTTTATTAAGCTCATTTGGCGATGGCTTGAAAGGTGACGGCTTACTATAGCAAAAGGGGTAGGTTAAAACAAGAGGTAATTGCTTAGGCAAATTTTACAGCGAGAAGCTAACCGTTTCCGAGTTTTGCGAGGATCACTTCACACGATGTGCCGAAAAAAAAGGCGGGAAGCATGCTCCCGCCTTTCAAAGTTATCGGCTGTCAAACCCCGCCTATGCCAGATCCGCCGGGGAGAAGACCACATCATCCCGGAAGGCCTTGATCAGATACACCGCCTTCATCAGTTCCTCGTCCTTCACGTTCACCAGCGCTGCGTTCAGCCCGGCCCCGGCAAGGTAATAGAGATAGGCCGCGGCAACCGACGATTTCAGGTTCTTCGGCAGGCCCGAGGTAATGTTCGAGAGCCAGATCACCGTGTTGAGCGGCGGATCGACCATCTCGTTCAGGACGATGACGCTCTCGTGGGCGTTCAAGAGGTGCTCCTGGCCCTGGCCCTTGCCGATGTGTACCACCGACGGGTCGGCGAAGAGCCGTTCGTTCGGGACGTCGGCCTCGTTCGCCTTCTCGATCAAATCCTCGATGATCATGAGTTTTGCCTCGAGCGTCGAGGGCACGGTCCCCTTGAGCGCGCGAATGATGAGGTTGGCTTTCGTCTCCCTGACGAGGGCCAGCAGGTCGGCGGGATTTTTCTCGTCAGCTGAAAGGTAGTTGATTATCGGCGGTTCTTCGCAGAGCGGCACGGCCTTTGCCAGCGCCTTCACGTTCCGAGAATCGAGGCAGAGGGGCAGGCCGGCCCCCTGCTGAACGGCCTCCGCTGCAAAGGGAAGTGCATCCTCATCTTCTGCGCCGTCTGCCGAGACCTGGACATTGATCAAATCCGCGCCCTTTGACGCCAGCTCCTTTGCCATGATTTCGATTGCCTTGCGGTCCTTTTTCTTGATTGCTCCCATATACTCTTTGTTCCGTATGTTCAGGTTCTCCGCTATTACGAGCATGCCTTCCTCCTTTAAGAGATGATAAATCCAGACAATTATTATGTTTGTACAAGTATACCACAAAGTCCTATTGCAAACGCCATCTCACTGCCGCGTCTCTTGACAAAATCCTGTTATCGATTATAGTTGAAGGATGCTGATCGAAAAACTGGGGCTGCAGCACAAGGAACTCCTGGCCCCCCTGCTCAAGGAGGCCAGGGCCGGCCTCTCTGAATATACCTTTGCCAACCTGTACCTCTTCCGGGGCAACCACGATTATGAGGTCATCACGGACCGCAACATTTTTGTCAAAGGAAAGTCCTACGACGGGCGGACCTATCTCATGCCGGCCTTTGATGTGCGCACGGCGGACATGGGCTTGATCAAGGACCTCATGGAAACCGTGGACTTCCTTTTTCCGATCCCTGAGGAATGGCTTGCCATTTTCGAGCCGGATGCATTCGATATAACTTACAAAGACGGCGACGCGGACTACGTATTCACTGTAGAAAAAATGAGCACCTATAAAGGAAGAAACCTGCACAAAAAACGGAACCTCCTTGCCCAGTTCCTGAAGCTCTACCAGCACGAAGCGTTGCCGCTCTCGAATGACCGGCTTGCTCAAGCGCGCTTCATTCTTTCGGACTGGCAGGCGACTTCGGAAATGAACGCCGATGAAACGGATTACGCTGCCTGTCTCGAGGCGCTTGACCGGTACGATGAACTTGTCCTTTGCGGCGGCATCTACTATGCGAACAACGAGCCTGCGGGCTTCGTGCTCGGCGAAGAGGTGAGCGACGAGACCTTCGTGCTGCATTTCGCCAAAGCCCGGACAAAGTTCAAGGGCATTTACCAGTATATGTTCAACAATTTTGCAAAGATCCTTCCGCCGAAGTATAAATACCTGAACCTCGAACAGGACCTGGACAAAGAGAACCTGCGCGTTTTTAAATCGTCCTATCTGCCCGACCTCCTGCTGCGCAAAGCCAGAGTACGGTTGAAATAAAAACAGATCATTCGCATTCCGCTGAACGATCCTAACATCCTACAAGGTCCTCAAGGGGAAAGGGGGAATTGAAAAGCGAAAGAGGGAAATTAGCAATTCAAACTCCTTTTTCCCGATTTCTCAATCTAACGTCTCCATTTCTCCTGACAGCTTTTTAACAAGAATTGATCGTAATCCGTTCGATCAATCTTCTTGCGAAAGAACCAATAAAACTCTTGATAAAAGCGAATTCCACAGGATATAATTAGCGCTCATATCCTCGCGTCATGGCGAGGGTAGCAAGGGGGGGGTGCATGAGTCTTTCTGAAACAGAGCAGAAGCGCTACACCAGGCAGATGATGATGGAAGGGTGGGGTGAAGCGACCCAGAAGAAGATCAAAAGATCCACGGTCTTCATCGCGGGAGCAGGCGGGCTCGGGTCGCCGGTCTCGATCTACCTTGCCGTAGCCGGCGTCGGGCAACATCCGGATCTGCGATTTCGATTCCCCGGACTGGTCGAACCTGAACCGCCAGATCCTGCACGACCACACGCGGATCGGCACGAACAAGGCCGTCTCGGGCAAGATGACCCTCGAGCGGCTCAATCCCGAGATCAACGATCACTGCCTTCACGGACAAGATCGTGGAGGAGAACGTCGACCGGCTCGTGGGCGACGCCGACATCATCCTCGACTGCATGGACAATTTCCCGACCCGTTTCCTGCTGAACGAGTGCGCCATCAGAAAAAAGATCCCCCTCGTGTACGGCAGCATCTGGGGCATCGACGGACGGCTCTCGTTCATCCAGTCGCCGGAAACGCCCTGCCTGCGCTGCATCTTCCCGGAAGCCCCGCCGAAGGAAGTTTTTCCCGTGCTCGGCGTTACACCGGCGGTTATCGGCTCGCTCCAGGCCCTGGAGACGCTGAAGTACCTTTCCGGAACCGGCTCGACCATCAAAGGCCAGCTCCTCGTCTGGGAAGGGGCCACGACGGACTTTAAGAAGTTCAAGATCCGGAAAGACCCCGATTGCCCGACGTGCGGGAAGAAATAGCAGCATATATTGTTTAGAGTCCCTAACATCTTTTTCCTGTAGGGGCGGCCCGCTGCGACTACCCATTGAGAGGGCGACCATAAGGGGCGCCCCTATGAAGGGACAATCCTTCTCCATGAAAAAAGTCGGTTTCGCCTTTGATGAGATCTGTCTTCATCACGAACCGCCGGTTTGGCATCCTGATTTGCCGGACCGGATCATCAACATCATTGTCACGCTCAAGGCATCGGGCCTCTGGCAGAAGCTCATCCCCATCCCTGCGCGCAGCGCGACCCTTGACGATCTTGCCCGCGTCCACACCCATGGCTATATAGAAAAAATAAAAAACTTCGGAGCGGGAGAACTCGATCCTGACACCTATTTGTCGGAAGGCAGTTTCGAGGCTGCGCTTCATGCTGCGGGAGCAGTCATGGAAGCCGTGGCACTGTGCAAAAGAAAAGAAATCGATCGCGCGTTCTGCGCAATCCGGCCTCCCGGACACCACGCCGAAACGGACCAGGGCATGGGCTTCTGCCTTTTCAATAACGTCGCGATCGGGGCACGGTACGCGCAGGCCATCGGTTACGAGCGCGTATTCATCATCGACTTCGACGCCCACCACGGAAACGGCACCCAGCACATCTTCGAGGAAGACGACAGCGTCTTCTATTTCAGCACGCACCAACATCCCTACTATCCCGACACGGGCAAGGACATGGAGCGCGGCAGGGGCAGGGGAGCGGGGTTCACCTACAATGTCCCGATCCAGGCCGGTTCGGGAAACAAAGAGTATCTCATGGTATACCAGGACATCCTGCCGGGGTTGATCGGACGCTTCCAGCCGGACATCGTCCTGGTGTCCGCGGGATACGATATTCATGTCAACGATCCGTACACCAACATGCGCGTCTCCGATGAAGGCATCCGCTGCATCGTCCAAAGCATCCTGCAATCCAGCGCCGCACTTCCTGTAGTGTTTGCCCTCGAGGGGGGGTATCACCGCCCGGCACTCTGCGACTCGGTCAAGATCACGATCGAGGAGATGCTGAAGGACTAGAGCAGTCCAGTGCGGCAACAGACACGGCCCAAAAATCGGCAGCCTTGTCAACTTCGGATCGGAGCGACCAATGCTGCAAGAATCTTATGCTCGGGAAAATTCAAACGACGGGCAGCGCCGATGGTTTTCAGATGATGATTTCGACCTCATCATCTGGCCGGACCATGACGGCGCTATTTCCGGATTTCAATTGTGTTATGATAAGCAGAGATCGGAACGGGCGTTGACGTGGCGGCAAAAAACGGGTTTCAGCCACGAGAGAGTGGATTCAGGAGAAACTAATCCTGCCAAGAACCAGTCGCCGATCCTGCTGCCTGATGGTTTGTGCCCGATCGATGAGATCACGGGTCTGTTTCTCTCAAAAAGCAAAGAAATCGACCCGATCATCCGATCCTTCGTTGCTGCAAAATTACGGGAGTATCGCGGGACAAATGGCTTGTCATAACCACAGTCCCGCGAGCCCGCTCCGTTTCGACAACATATGATGCGGGACGGAGGATGCGGGAATACGGATAAATTTACATAAGAGACCGCGACGAGGATATCAAATACGGAACTATAGTTTCGTCGTGTTCGGTGAAGGGCACCTGACCCATGAGCTTCAGCAGATTTAAAAACCAATTCATCGCAAAAGTCATCACCCGGTTTCCTTCGCTCGCCGAGAGGTTTACGGCTTCCTACGAACCGTGGAAATCCACTGATGTTCCCTGGACCCCGGTGACGAAAGCACTTGCCACCTCCACCGTCGCACTGGTGACTACGGCCGGCGTTCATCACCGCGATCAGGAACCGTTCGATATGAAGGACCATGACGGCGATCCGTCGTTTCGGGTCATCGATTTCAGGAAACCCCTCTCAAGCCTTATGATCACCCATGACTACTATGATCACACCGATGCCGATAAAGACATTAACATCGTTTTCCCTATTACACGGCTGAAGGAATTCGCACAAGAAGGACGCATCGGGCAAGTTGCCGACCTGCACTACGGTTTCATGGGACATATCATCGGCAGGCATATCCCAACGCTGATTTTTAAGACGGCGTCCGAGGTCGCCGGCCGTTTGAAAAAAGCGCATGTCGATATCGTTCTCTTGACGCCCGGCTGAGGCATCTGCAATCAATCCGTGGGATTGATACAGCGGGAAATAGAGAAGGCGGGGATCCCGACGATCGGCGTATCGATCGTTCGTGAATATTCAGAGAAGGTCAGGCCGCCGAGGACCGTTTTCCTGAGGTGGCCCTTCGGTCATCCCTTTGGCGAGCCCTTTAATACTGCTCAGCAGCGCGTTGTCCTGGCGGAAACGTTCCGGGCGCTTCTTACAGTACGGGAGCCGGGCACGATCATCGATTTGCCGTACCGGTGGAGAAGAGAAAGGTACGATGATAAAGATATCGCTTCCATTTTTCAGCATGGCCTGAAGTGAACCTGCCGGGCCGGGGATATTTGCTCAGAATGACAGACCGATCTTTTTGTAACTATTTCAGTGACCAGCCGTGCTTTCCCCGCCCTTTTTTATATTGACACGTTGCTATAATACAGTGTACAAAGAGCCTACTATTTCCCGGAGGTTGTGAAAATTTATGGCTGAACCAAACAAGATAATCTACTCCATGGTCGGAGTGGGCAAGTTCTACGACAAGAAGCCGGTCCTGAAGGACATCTACCTTTCGTACTTCTACGGCGCAAAGATCGGCGTGCTCGGCCTGAACGGCTCGGGAAAGAGCTCGCTGCTTAGGATCATGGCTGGCCAGGACAAGGAGTTCGTGGGCGAGGTCGTGGTCTCTTCAGGCTACACCGTCGGAATTCTCGAACAGGAACCCAAGCTCGATCCGGACAAGACCGTGCGTCAGTGCGTGGAAGAGGGCGTGCAGCAGATTGTCGACCTTTTGCATGAGTACAACAAGATCAACGAAAGCTTTGCCGATCCCATGTCCGATGATGAGATGAACAAGCTCATTGCGCGCCAGGGCGAGGTGCAGGAGAAACTCGACCATGCGAACGCATGGGAGCTCGACAGCAGGCTGGACATGGCCATGGATGCCCTGCGCTGTCCTGCCCCTGATACGCAGGTCAAGGTACTTTCGGGCGGAGAGAAACGGCGCGTGGCGCTTTGCCGCCTGCTTCTCCAGAAGCCGGACATACTTTTGCTTGATGAGCCTACGAACCACCTCGATGCCGAGTCCGTTGCCTGGCTTGAGCACCATCTCCAGAGATACGAGGGAACGGTCATAGCCGTGACCCATGACCGGTACTTCCTCGACAACGTGGCCGGCTGGATTTTGGAACTCGACCGCGGCCAGGGCATCCCGTGGAAGGGCAACTATTCTTCCTGGCTCGAGCAAAAGGGCGAACGGCTGAAGCAGGAGGAAAAGACCGAGAGTGAACGCCAGAAAACGCTCGCCCGCGAACTCGAGTGGATCAGGATGTCTCCCAAGGGCAGGCACGCGAAATCCAAGGCGCGCATCAGCTCCTACGAAGAGCTGCTCCGCCAGCAGACCGAGGCGCGCGGCAAGGAACTGGAGATCTATATCCCGCCGGGACCGCGGCTCGGCAAGGTCGTGATCGAGGCCGAGAACGTGACCAAGGCCTTTGGCGACAACATCCTTGTCGAAAACATGTCCTTCATGCTGCCGCCCGGCGGCATCGTGGGCGTGATCGGGCCGAACGGCGCGGGCAAAACCACGCTCTTTCGCATGATCACGGGCCAGGACAAGCCGGACAAGGGAACGATCAGGATCGGCGAGACCGTGAAGCTCGGGTATGTGGACCAGAGCCGCGACGTGCTCGACCCGAACAAGACCATATGGGAAGTGATCACCGGCGGCCAGGAACAGGTCCAGCTCGGCAAGCTCCTGATGAACTCCCGCGCCTACGTATCGCGCTTCAACTTCGGCGGCACGGACCAGCAGAAGAAGGTCGGCGTGCTGTCCGGCGGCGAGCGGAACCGGGTACACCTTGCGCGCATTTTGAAGGAAGAGGCGAACGTTCTGCTTCTTGACGAGCCCACGAACGATATTGACGTGAACACGATGCGGGCGCTCGAAGAAGGCCTCGAGAACTTTGCGGGCTGCGCCGTGGTGATCAGCCACGACCGCTGGTTTTTGGACAGGATTGCAACGCACATCCTGGCCTTTGAGGGCGACAGCAAGGTCGCTTTCTTTGACGGCAACTTCACGGAGTACGAGGATGACCGGAAGAAGCGGCTCGGCGCCGATGCGGACCAGCCGCACAGGATCAAGTACCGGCATCTGACGAGGTAAGGCAAATTCAGGTAACCACGGATGAACACGGTGCAACTTGGGAAAAAGCATTGATCTCGAACGAGTGTTGGCCGTGGATTGGAACGCATCAACAGGATATTTCAATCACGCTTTGAGTGATGCTTCTTTTTTTGATTTTTGCCGAGGTCATCTGTGGTCACTTTGAGCTTCATTACTCGATTGATTCTCCTCCTCCTTCATTAAAATTTCCAAACATCGCTTCTCTTCATTCCATCGCGACTGCGTTCCCAGCCCATCGCACAGTTGCTGCATCCTGCGCGCAATAACAACGGCATCGCGGGGGCTCGCGAGCCGCGCCTGCATGTGGCTGATCACCGTGGGATGGAGCGTGAGTGCGGTGATGCGGTCGCTCGTCGGTCTCGACGACGAAGATGAATGATTCATCATTCCTCTCGATCTCGTCAACCGCATAGTCGTCCACGAAATCGCCGGTGCTGTACAGGATCAACCGCTCTTTGTAGATTTCTATGCCGCGAAAAACATGGCACGAGTGGCCGAGCACGATGTCCGCTCCGCTGTCAATGAGCCTTCGCGCAAAGGGAACGTGGCCGGGCTCCGGCTGGTATCCCCAGTTCGATCCCCAGTGCGCTGACACGATCACGAGGTCAGCCGTGCTCTTCGTCTTCCTGATCATGTCAAAAAGATGCAGTGCCCGTTCATCGGTCCGGTCAAGGGGGACGAAGTAAATGCCGGGCCGCTGATCTGTGGCCTCCCAATCCGGCTCGTTGTCGGTAAACGCGATAAACGCGATGGTGGTCCCGCCTGCACTGAGCAGCGCGGGCCGAGAGGCCTGGATAGCATCGGCCCCGGCGCCCGCATAACTGACCTCTGCCTTGTCCAGGTGAGCGAGCATGTCAAGAAGGGCCTCATACTCATAATCAAGAGCGTGGTTGTTCGCAAGGGACAGAAAATTGAAGCCGGCTGCTTTCAGACACTCCCCGTTTTTCGCATCGGTCCTGAAATGGAAGGTCTTTGGGGTCCGGCCCCAGGGTACGCCGCGGTCCGAGAGCACGCACTCGAGATTGCCGATGCGCAGGTCGCTTGCTTTGAACACGGGAAGGGTGTTGCCCCAGGGATACGTAGGCGGCATACTCTTCAGCGTTTCATTTACCAGCCTTCCGAGCATAACATCGCCGACGAAAAGTAGTCTCATGATGGCCATTCCCTGTGATACTTTGTTATGATTTCTGATTAATATTTTGCAGACAAAAAAAGACCGGGCTCAAACTTCTTTCTTAAAATTTAGTTCCTGCGTATAGCGTTGTCAAGGACAGGACAATAAAGATTGCCAGCATGTGCAGAGAAACCGACCGCGTACCGATAGGAGGAGAAGAAATAAACAGCTCTTGAACACGAGCGAGTTGTTTTTTTGTCATTGACATTGTCCCGCCATACAGTGTAAAAAAGACGGTGCAGATGTCCCGGTATCCGGCCGGAAGAGCCGCATACTGCCATATCAGGAAAGGGGTGTACGATGTCCGAATTCAAGGGAGTCACGGTTGTACGTGAGGCGAACGTTTATTTTGAGGGAAAAGTGACAAGCAGGACCGTACTGTTCCCTGACGGGGCCAAGAAGACTCTCGGCGTGATGCTGCCGGGAGAGTTCGAGTTCGGAACCGCGGACAAGGAACTCATGGAAATACTGTCCGGTGAGCTCGACGTGCTTCTGCCCGGAGAGACCGCATGGAGGCCCATCAAGGGCGGACAGTCTTTCGAGGCCGCGGCGAACTCAAAGTTCAAATTGAAAGTAAAGAAGCTGACGGACTATTGCTGCTCGTTCGTGAAAGAGTGACAGGGAACGAAACAGTTTGACGCGCCGGAAAGAAGTGTTGTGGAGTTTCAAAGGCCGATTGAGCTCCCCATTATCACAGGAGGAACCATGAAGAACATCACAAGCATCATGACCGTACTGGTTTTGCTGTTCAGCGTCCTGGGATGCCAGCAGAAGAAGGAAGAAAAAAGCCAGATGTCCTATATACCGCCGGCCGGGCCTTCGCCCCTGGAGATAAGCCAATTCGAGCAGGCGGCGAAGATGTCACCCAAGAGCAAAGATGTCTGGATCAATCTCGGGAATGCGCTGATGGACACCCAGCGCTACAGCGAGGCCATCGAGGCGTATCAGAAGGCGCTTGCCCTTGATCCCAAAAATGTGAGCGTGCGGGTGGATATGGGGACCTGCTTCCGAGGGACGGGCAAGTTCGACAAGGCGGTCGAGGAGTACCGGAAGGCGCTTAAGATCGATCCGAACTTTCCGAACGGCCACCGCAACCTCGCCGTGGTTCTATCGAGCGATCTGCACAAGAGCAAAGAGGGGATCAAGGAGTTTCAGAAATATCTTGAGCTTATGCCCGACGCGCCTGATGCGGACGCCATTAGGCGGACGATCCAGCAGCTTTCCTCCCTGAAATAACGAAGCCACCTCAAAAAAAGCCCCGGACCACAGGTCCGGGGCTTTTCACCATCCGTTTTCAGCCTGAAAAAAATTACAGCTTTTCACCCCGCCTCTCCCGCCACCATGCGATCCCGTGCGCTCGATTGTAGGTCGTCAGCAGCTCGTTCACATCAGGAAGCTGTTTCGGAAGCTCCTTGCCGGGGAGCGGGTACAAGTGAGAGTCCCTGGCATCGAAGATGAAGTCCTTGCCGATGACCTTGGCATTGCCGATGCCTAGAAATTCTTTCCTGGGCGCGAGCAGGTCCTGCCCCACGGAATAGTACTCGAATCCCTTCGGTGCGGCAAGCTCTACGAGTGTTGGGGAAATGTCAGTGTGCGAACCGACGGCGCCCTGGGGAATCTTTACGCCCCGAAGGACTTCCGGGCCGTACAGGATGAAAGGGACGGCGGAGCTTTCAAAGAAATCGGGCCGTTCATTGATGAACTTACGACCGAAATGATCGCCGGTGAACGCGAAAAGAGGTCGAGAAAGTTTCGCCCCGGCCCTTTTCACGAGGTCGCCGATACATTTGTCAGCGTACCACAAGTGGCCGAGCATCTTAAGGCTCACGCCTCCCGCATCGAGGCTCACGCTGCCGTCGAAGAACGGTTTGATGTCGGCGGGCACCTCTTTTAACGGGAAGCCCTTTCCGTACACGTCGACATTGTAGGGAGGATGGTAACTTGTCGTCATGATGAGGTTGAAGCTCGGTTTGTCGTCATTTACCTTGTTCACGATAAAGTCGACAAGATACTCGTCGTCCACGCCCCACTCATGGATTACTGCTCCCGGTTTCCACATATGCGGAGCGCCGTAGATCTCCTCGAACCCCTGGTCACGGGCAAAATCGCCGAACCGCTGCCAACTCAGATAGCCGCCGTAAAACAGGCGTGTCCGGTAGCCGAGGCGTTTGAAGGTTTCCGCAATGGATGAAGGATACGTCTTGCGCGACGTGACCTGATAATTGGCTTCGACGAGGGAATAGGGAAGATCGGTAATGATCGCGCCGAGCGACTGCATGGTGCTGTCCGATGCAGGCAGGAAGGCGTTGAAATAGAGGCCCTTCTGTGCCAGCGCCTTCAGGTTGTTCGTTACGCCGAGGGACGCGTACTTCGGGAGCAGCGGCCACTCATCGTAGCTTTCCATGACCACGAGAAAAATGTGGCGCGGCGGAACGCCCTTGGGCCCCCGGGCGTGCTTGACCAGATAAGCGTCGAGATTATCATAGGACTGGTCGTTGTGGAACAGTTCCTGCGCGGCTTTACGAACATTGCCGTCGGGAATATAATTTTCCAATCCCGCAAAGCCCGCTGCCTCGATGTGGTCCTGCACGGTATAGAGGAGGGCAAAGTAGGGGTTCTCGACGGACTTGTTCAGGAACGTATCTCTGGCCACGGCCTCATCCTTGCGCTGGGCCGGACGCGCTCCGACGGAACCCCGCGCTGCTGTGACAACGAGGGCCAGGATGACCACAACAGTTACAATGCCGGAGAGGGGCGTAAACCGGCGTGCCGCTACCTTGTCCGGTGATATGAAGTGCCTCTGCACGAACCTTTTCTGGAGGAAAATTGCGAACGCCGCAGCGGCGCCCATAATGAGAAAATAGACCAGGGGGTGATAGTCCGCCCAGATCGTCTTAAAGATCGCCGACGTATCGTCGTAGTACAGGTTGAAGAGCATGTAGTTGAACTGCTCGTTGTACTCCTTAAAATAGCCGAACGTCACGACCCAGGCGATCGTCGTGACAACCATGAACGCGACGCCGGTGACCGTGCGAATTCGGTTGATGATGCGATCGGCATCGAAAAATATCAGCACTATGCTCGCCAAAAAGGGGATGGCAAACCAGCAGATCGATGCCATGGAGTCAAACCGGATGCCGTTCAACACGGAAAGAACAATATCCGAGTAGCCGGTGTTCGGCTGCATCTTGTCCCGGAAATAGAAGATGAACGAAATCCTGAACAAGGAGAGATAGAGCATGAAAGACAGCCACAGTTTGGCGTCTTTCATAAAATGGAGGAGAAAACGGTTAAACTTTTTCATGCATTGATCCTCATATTAAAGTATGGCCGGGCTGCCCTTTTCTAAAATAGACCTACGATATCTGCGCCAGCTCGTTCAGCTGCTGGTCGAATTCCTGCGCCTTGGCGTCATGCTCAGCGGTCACGGTCTCGAGCTCCGCAAAAAGCTTCTCGATCCTCGCTTTTGCGTCGCTGACGGATTGGGACAGATTCTTGATCTCCAGGGCCTTGCCCTTGACCGACGCTTCGAGCAGCTCCTGGGTCGTCTGTTCCACGCCCTGCTCGAGCTTGGTAATTTCCGCTTCAAGGGATGCGATCCTTGTTTTGAGCGAGCTCAGGATCTTTGACTTGTCCGAGACGATGGCGGCGCGCTGCTTCTTCGAGTCTTTCCGGTTGACGTTTCTTTGGGCTTCCTGCTTTTTCCCCTTCTTGACCCGGACGCCGCCTTCGTCGCTCCATCCGACCCGTTCGAGGAAGTCAAGGTAAGTCCCTTCGAAGACCGATACGCTGTCGTTGTCGTAGACGATCAGCTTGGTTGCCAGGGCTTCGAGGATCAGCTCGCTGTGGGTCACGATGATGACTGCGCCGTCAAAGGCCTCGATCGCCTCGATCAGCGAGTCGATGGACTCCATGTCCAGGTGGTTCGTGGGCTCGTCGAGCATCAGGAGATTGGCAGGCGAAACCAGGAGCTTGCCCAAAAGCACGCGGCTCTTCTCGCCGCCCGAGAGCACGCTCACCTTCTTGAGCGCGTTGTCGCCCTCGAACATCATGAGCCCGCAGATCGCCCGGGCCTCGCCCTGGCCGCAGTCGGGATGCGACTCCATGACCTCCTGGAGCGCGGTCTTTGCCGGACGTAGCCGGTTGATGTTGGTCTGGCCGAAATAGGCGATTTTCGTGTTCGGGTGGGTCTTCACGTCGCCCGAGGTCTGAGACAGCTCCTTTGCCAGGAGATTTAAGAGCGTGGTCTTGCCTTTGCCGTTCTTTCCGATTACGGCTATGCGGTCCTTTTTGCTGACCGCAAAGGAAACCCCGTCGATCAACTTCGGACCGTCCTGGGAGAAGCCAAAGGACAGGTCTTCCACGGTCATGAGCCACTTGGCCTCGAAGGGAGCCGACCGGAACTTGAAGTCGAGCGATCTGATCTCTTCAAGCTTGTCGAGCTTCTCGTGCCGAGCAAGCGCCTTGACGCGGGACTGGACCGCGCTGGCCTTGGTCGCCTGGGCGCGGAAACGGTTGATGAACTGCTCGACTTCCTTGCGTTTTTTTTCGTCGTTCTGGCGCGTTTTTTCGTAAATCTCCTCTTCAAGGAGGATCTGGTCGTAGAGCTTCTGCGTGCCGCCCGAAACCTTCCGCATCTTGCAGCGATGGATGATCATGGTGTGGGTCGTGACGCTGTCCATGAAGTCCCGGTCGTGAGTGATGATGATCATTTCGTTCCGCCAAGCGCGCAGGAACTGCGTGAGCCAGCGGACCGACACGATGTCGAGGTAGTTCGTGGGTTCGTCCAAAAGCAGGAGGTTCGGTTCGGACACCAGCACCTTGGCCAGGTTCAGGCGGACCTGGTAGCCGCCGGAAAGCGACGAGGGATGGCGGTCGAAGTCCGCATTCGTGAACCCGAGACCGTGCAGGATGGCCTCGGCTTTGTACGTCTCGTCGATATGGTCTTCGTTTGTTGGCAAGGCGAGACACGCCTCTTTGATCACCGCATCCTCGGTAAAATGGATGTGCTGGGACAAATGGCCGATGGTGTACCCCGAAGGCACGGTGATCGTGCCTGCGTCCTGGTGTTCTTCACCCAGGATCATGCGGAAAAGCGTGGACTTGCCGTGGCCGTTCCTGCCTACGAGCCCCACGCGTTCGCGCGGGTTAACGGTAAAGCCGACGCCGTCGAAGAGCACCTGCTTTCCGTAGGATTTTTCGATGTTTGTGACCTGGAGCATTCTTTAACCTTTACTGTGAGATGGGATGCAAAAATAGAACTTCATATAATAACGCAAGAAGGGCTTTATGGCAAATGGTTTTTGAAGGAAGGATGTGCGAAATGTTCGGAAAGGTCGGGCTGAACTTGGTCGTACTTTAGTGGTTTACCAGCAAATTCTACCTGAAATGGGCCCAAAATTTACTTTGTGAATACTGATTAATTATGCAGAACCATGTTTTTTCCATGAAGTTTAATCCGTCTTTATCAGTGTTAAAGACGTGGGCTTGCTTTTTTCCTATTTGCCTTGTCAGGGCTCATTCGATAAACCATCTTCATGTAGCGATCGCGTCGAGCAAGTTCATCAAGCATCTGGCCAAGCCGCTTTTGCCGGGTTTGTTCAAGCTTCGCGCGAATGATCCAGCCGAGGTAATCGTTTTTCTGATAGGGCGGACGATCGCGATAGGCTTCCATAAGGCCGCGCTCCATGAGCGCTTTCCGAACTAACGCGGGCATCGGGTTGCGAAGTCTTGTTAGGCGGGACGCCTGTTTCCTCATCAGCCCTCCTCCTGTGTACGACCCGAAAGGGTACTTCGACATGCTAGTAAAAAAACTGTTTCCGATGAGTTTCCTTTTCCCTGGTCAGAAGCGCTGCCTTCCAGAATAAATAATACAGAGGCGCAAGGAGCGCATAGCCGGTCTTCAGGTCGTTGACCAACTTCTTGCTGAAGAGTGCCTTATCGGTTTTCCGGCTGCAGACGAGGTACAAACTCTTCCGCTGATACCAGACTTGCAAAGCTTCCGGCTTGTCTGCATCCAGGACCCGCTTATATTGCTCGCCTTCTACTACGAAGTCTTTTTGCCGTGCGTAGAATGCGATCGCCTTTTGAAACTCCTTCGGTTTCGTATCAATGAGTTCCCGGAAGTTGTCCATGGTCTCCTTCGATGCCTGGTAAAAGCCCATGCCGTACCGATAAAGGTCAACGCCGATCTCAAAGAAATACGCAGGGCCGTCCTGCCAGTTTTCACCCGGCCTCTTGAAGGTGAGCCACATAGTGGTCTTGTACGGCGATTTGTCTTTGGAAAAGCGCGTGTCACGGTAAATTCGCGAGATGGTCTTGTTCGTTGCCGGTCGTACTTCCAGCAAGGGGTCGATGGCGAGCATGGATTCACCAAGGTCCGAGACAAGGGCCTGCAGGGGTTGGAGGAGATACTGCTCGAATTCCTGCTTGTGTGCATCGAACCAGAGCTTATCGTTGTTCTTCTTGAGCTGCTTCAGGAAGGTCGATGATTTTTCTGAAAAACCGCTAAAATGTTTTGTTTTGGTGTCGGCCCTGTTTTCCATGTAATGGGTCCTTTTTCTCTCTTTAAAAATATCTGGTGACAACGTCCCTTACCTCTTGCAGCCATTCTTCTTTTTGCTGCGGCGTGCTGGTGACAATAATGCCGAATGTCTTGCGATAGAAATTATGAACGCCGCAAAGACCGAAGATGCAGTTCTTCCAGATCGTTTCGAGGGGGTCGCCGAATACATCCCTCTCCCGTTCGGCCCCGGTATTCGACGTGTTGAACACGAGCGCTGTTTTAGCCATGAGCAGCCCCCGGGGCTCGCCTTCGCCGCTGTCTCCCTCGATGAATTCATAGGCCACGCCCGGACGGATCACCCGGTCGATCCAGCCTTTCAGGATTGCCGGCGGCTGGCCCCACCAGTTCGGGTGGATGATAATGATGCCGTCGGCTGTGGCAATTTCATCGCAATGCCTTTGAACGGCAACATCGAGCAAAGCGTTTTTGGGGATTTCGGCAGCACTCAGCGCGGCTTCGAAGTGTTCGGCATAAAGGTCGTGGAACATGATCTGGTGGTCTTTTTCCCGGAGCGCTGCGACAACAGCTTTCGCAATTGCATGATTAAAGCTCTCGTTGTGCGGGTGGCCCAGGATGACTGATACGTTCATTGCATTCTCCTCTGAAGAGGCCGATCATGCTTCAGTTCTGCTGCAGGAATTCCATGCGCCCGTCGTTCCGACCAGTAACTCTTGTCATTATTAAATTGTATGAAGCCGACATGTCCGCCGGAGCCGGGCATTTCCAGGTAGACATGTTTATGGTTTTGTGTTTCCCGGACCGGGTAACAACCAGCTGCGAGAAAAGGGTCATCGAGTGCGTTGACGATCAAGGTGGGGATTTTAATATGCGGGATGAATTGACCGCAGCTGCATTTGCGCCAGTAATCTTCCGCATCTTTAAAACCATGAATCGGCGCGGTATACCGGTTGTCGAAATCCTTAAAATTTTTGATGCGATGAAAATGGTCGTCATTGATCTGGCCCGGTAAAATTTTCATTTTTGCCTTGATCTTCGCATGGAGCGTCACTAAAAAATCGGTCATATAAAATTTATTCTTCAGCTTCGCAAGTTCTAATGCACTTGCGCGGAGATCGCAGGGCACGGAGAAAACAGCGGCTGTCCGGATTCGGCTGTCGAGCACATCAGCATTGCGGCCTAAATAGACCAGCGATAGATTTCCTCCGAGACTGAACCCGATCAAAGCGATTGTCCGATACGCGCCGGATTTGAGCACATGCCGGACAACGCAATCCAGATCGTCAATGGAACCGTTGTGATACATGCGAAGCCGGCGATTTGTTTCACCGGAACACCCGCGGTAATTCCAGGCCAAGGCATCCCAGCCATGCCGGTTCAGCATCGTTGCCATCCCGACAATATAATGGCGATGAGAACTGCCTTCGAGACCATGGGAAAGAATGGCGATCCTTTCGCTGCCCACTTTCGACCAGTCGATGTCGAGAAAATCATCGTCCGGAGTATCGATGCGCTCCCGTTGATAAAACTGAGTGCCGAGTTTGCGTATCAGGGCTGGAACAACGGTTTGCAGGTGCCCGTTGCGCAGGAGGAACGGCGCTTGGTAACCGGATTTTTCGATGATTGGCATGGAACCCTCGACATACTTCGTTTGTATATCATAGCACCTCTTCATCCTCTTTGCGCCACGCCGGATCCACGATACAGATGAACTTGAGGTCTGTTTTTCCGGAATTCGTAATGCATTGCTTTGCCAGGGGCGGGATATACACGGTCGAGCCGGGCAGGACGGGCGCGGATTCGTCGTTGATATGCATGGTGCCTTCGCCTTCTACTATATAGTAGACTTCCGACGTTTTCAGCCGGTGTTCCCAGGTTGTAGCTCCCGGCTTCACGACCGCATGGGCGAGGCTGTACCTCAAGGCGAGGTCGGCCTTGTCGGGATGGAGGATCTCGCGCAAGGCGCAGTTATCGCCGGCAATGAATTCTTCGCAGTCACGTAATTCGCGGACGAACATAATCGAAGCTCCTTTTCCAAAAATGTGTTCTCGTGTTTGCAAGCCGGTCCGGGATGATGAGAACCGGGGCAAGAAAGACAAAGATATGAACGGAATGTAGATAAATTTAGCATACAATCGGTAAAAAAATCAAAAAAACAGCCATGCCGCTATTGACTCGTGCGTGTCATTGCAGTAAAATCACAAATTTGCAGGGACAGGCACCAATGAATCAAAAAGACCTCATACTATTAAAAGACTGGTTTGCTGACTACTGCGTCCATTTTTCAACGCACGTCGAGGAAGACCAGCGGAACTTTGCCGTCAAGAAGGACCATACCTACCATGTTTGCCTGAATACCTTGCGAATCGGCCGCAGCCTGCAGCTGAATAATCAGGACATGCTTCTCGCCGAAGCGATTGCCCTGTTCCACGATGTGGGAAGGTTTCCGCAATACCAGCAATACAAGACATTCGACGACGATGTCTCGGCGAACCATGCGGCACTCGGCGTAAAAGTGCTGCTGGAACAAGACGTGCTCCAGGCGCTGCCGGAACAGGAACAAAACCTCATTCTCCATGCAGTTACCCTGCACAACGTTTTTTCACTCCCCGACACGCTGGACCAAAGGACGCGGCTGTTTGCCCACATCGTGCGGGATGCGGACAAGCTTGATATCTGGCGAGTGTTCATAGAATATTACGGACAGGACGGGGCAAGCAGGGCGACGGCCGTAGCGCTCGGCCTGCCGGATGTACCGGGCTATTCGCCGACGGTCCTTGCCTGCCTGCATCAGGGAAAGATGGCATCCAAATCGGAGCTCAAGACCCTGAACGATTTTAAACTGCTCCAACTCACCTGGCTTTATGACCTCAATTTCATCAGATCGCTGCAAATGGCTCAGGAGCGGGGATACGTTGATAAGATGGCCGCGGTGCTACCGCCGAACAGTGAAATACGGGAAGCCGTCGAACGTGCCCGGACTTTTGTGACGGGGAAGTTGAAGGCCCTTTGAGCGTCCCTGTCGAGACCCTGTGCCCCTGTGATTACATCAGGATTTTCGTCGAGATTGTCACATTTTGGCTTTACTCCCGGCTCTCGAATTTGGTAATATGAACCTCGACATCCTGTTTTTTTACAAAGGAGCTCCATGAGAAATAATATTGTTTCACTCGGCGCCGATGAACTTAAGTATGAGATCCGCGAGATCGTCGCCGTTGCAAAGGAATTTGCAAAGCTCGGGATCGAGATCAATTGGGAGAACATCGGCGACCCGGTACAGAAGGGAGAAAAACTTCCCGACTGGATCAAGGACATCATCACCTCGACTATGCAAGAAGACCTGACCTACGCCTATTCTCCTACCAAGGGTCTCGATGCTACGAGGGAGTTCCTCGCCCAGAAAGCGAACAAGAATGGCGGCGTCAAAATCACGAAAGAGGACATCATCTTCTTCAACGGCCTCGGTGACGCAATCAGCAAGGTCTACGGCCAGCTCCGGAAAGAGTACCGCGTCATCGGCCCCAGCCCCGCCTATAGCACGCACTCATCGGCGGAAGCATCGCATGCGGGTTCGGAGTACGTGTCCTACCAGCTCGACCCGCACAACCACTGGTACCCGGACGTGAACGACCTGCGGATGAAAGTAAAGTACAATCCGTCTATCTCCGGCATCCTGCTCATCAACCCGGACAACCCCACGGGCGCGGTCTACCCTCGCGAAGTATTGCTGGAGATCGTGGCCATCGCGAAACAGTACGATCTCTTCGTGGTCTGCGACGAGATCTACATCAACCTGACCTACAACGGAAAAAAAGCCGTTCCCCTGGCCGACGTGATTAACGGCGTCTGCGGCATATCGATGAAGGGCATCTCGAAGGAACTCCCCTGGCCCGGGGCACGGTGCGGCTGGATCGAGGTCTACAACGCCGACAAGGACCCCGTCTTCGCGAAATATATCAAGAGTATCGTGGACGACAAAATGCTCGAAGTCTGCTCGACGACACTTCCCCAACGGGTGATCCCTGTCATTATGGGTGATGCGCGATATGCAAACCATATTGCCCAGCGCAATGCAGTGTACGAGAAGAGGTCGCGCATCGCATACAACCTCTTGAAGGACATCAAGGGCATCATCGTAAATCAGACAAACGGTGCCTTTTACCTGACAGTCATGTTTCGAGCGAACGCCTTGACGCCGGACCAGAAGCTCGTCATCGGAAATGCCAAGGCGAAAGAGATGGTGGAGAGGCTCGTGAAGGAAGTTGCGCTCGACAAGCGGTTTGTTTATTACCTCCTGGGCGCTACGGGCATCTGCGTGGTCCCCCTAACGGGATTCAACTGCGATTTGCAAGGCTTCCGCGTCACGTTGCTGGAATCGGACGACGCTAAGTTCGAGTGGGTCTTCAGAACGTTGCGGGAAAAAATCACGGAATATTTGCAGGGAGCGTAAACCGAGCATGGTACGCCAGATGTCCCCCAGTTCCCGCGTAGTTCGTATCAGGAAAAGGCCGTTGCCGATCAGGCAGATGGCCTTTTTATTTGTGTGATTACGATTACAGGGAACAATGTCACCGTGTAATCGTACGGGCTGTCATCCAGATAACCTTTGATTAAGTCAGGCTTTTTATGAAGCGTTTTTTCAAAGAGACTGTCGCTTGACAAGATGAAGACGGCATGGTAAATTTCTACTGTCGTTGCATCGAGTTCTAGGTTAACATATCCTTTGCTCAGAGCAAACCCCGGGAAACCTGGGGGCGCAGAGCTACGAAGCTACGTAAAACAGGAATATTTCCGCTCGACGCAACAATCCGACGGAAGGTGCATGCTGTTTTATACGCGAGTCGAGCCGCCAAAGAACGTTGTCTTTGTTCATTTGGCGGCTTTTTTTTGTTCCATCACCTTCGGTGCGGAGAATCATTGTTTAACCGCATCACATTCACGGTACAGGAGGAATCGGATATGAAGTCAAGACACACTTTTCTGCTCGCCGTACTGGCGCTCTCCCTGGCATCATGCGCTCCCAAGATCTACGGTACGGTCCAGCTTCTGGACGCGAAGATGCAGCCGGTCCCAATCACCAACGAAAGCCCGCAAGGAACCGTGGTGAATATGATCAATACGACCACGACGCTGGAAAAAGCGTCGCAAGCCGTCAACGTTGACGCAGCGGGCAAGTTTGAATCAGTGAAGGACTACATCGTCCCGGGGATGTACAAGGTGGAAGCGAGCAGGATCGGCTACCTGACCGAGACGCAGTCTGTCGAGATCACCCAGTTCGGCAGCAAGAAAGTGGAGTTCAAGCTCAGGAAGATCCCCGAAGGCAAGCTAAAGAGCATCGAGGGATCAAAGTCGGACGAGGACAAGATCGTGAATCCCGGCGAGGTGAACATCCAGCCGCCGACGATGTAATACGACGGAGTCCGTGTTTCCCGGACATCACGGTGAGCCAGTGAAAACGCGGTTGCTTGAGATATTCTTTTCCGCGTTGCTCTGTCTCAAAGTCAGATTTTGACATTCGTACAAGGGCATTGATGCTTTTTCACGTTGTCCCGTTTTACCAAGGAGGCTTCGTATGATTAAGCGTGCAGTACATACAGCGATACTGGTAATGGTGTCGTCCCTGCTCTTTGCCTGTGCAGGAGAAAAGCTCGAACTCAAAGTGAAGGCCGGCATGAACGGCCAGCCAGCGGCCCACGCGAAGGTGATCGTGGACAATGAAGAACAAGGCGTTACCGACGAAAACGGCGTTTTCTCCAGGGTCATCAGGAGGAAACCCGGGGCGGACGTCGAGGTCGTTGTTTCAAAGGAAATCCCGGGCTATCATATCAAGCCCTGGAAGGGCTCGTTCGTCATGAAACTCTCCAAGTCAGGGGCCATGGATACGTACTCATTGACGGCCGATCTTCCCGCGACGCGGTTCGTAACACTTGTCGTGACCGAGAAGGGTTCTCCGGTCCCGGACGCCGCTGTCAGGGCAACGGGCAAAGAGGTCGGCAAGACCGACGGGTCCGGCCGGTTCGTCTACGAGTACAAGGACCTGCCCGAGAACGGCATCGACCTGGCGGTGAAAAAATCTGGATATGCAGCCTGGCACAAGACCGGGGCCGTGGAGCCGGGCCAGACGATTGAAGCCAAGCTCACCAAGCGCGTGACCGTGACGATCAACGCCCGTACGGAAGAGTACGGCCAGACGAGCGGCATCCCGGGATTGAGCGTAACCATCAACAATAAGGACGTGGGCAAGACCGATGCGAAGGGCGCGTTGACCTGGTCCTACGACGGTGAGCCGGGCAAGAGGGTGCCGCTCACGCTGTCCGCCCCGGGGTATATCCCTGAGTCTTGGAAGACCACCATCGTTCTGAAAGACGAGGTCAACGTCAATCGGTACTTCTATCCTACATCACCAAAAGCGATCAGGACCGGCATTTACCGGTTCGTGAGCAACACTGCCAATACCGATCTCAACGACATCCTTACGCAGACCGAAAGTGCCGTGGCGGCGCAGCTCTATAAATATTCCTGCTTCCGCGAGGTCCCGTCTGAAACCCTCCAGTCAGAGATGAAACACGATAAATTAAACATCGATAAGATCACCGCCAAGGGATGGCGGGAGACGCCGCTCAGGAAGACTGTTGACATGATCATCCTGGGCAGCGTTTCAAAGGATGAGAAGGGCTTCCTGATCGAAACCAAGTTCTATACCTCCGGTGGCACGCTGATCCTCTCCCAGATCACGCGGGCAAAGAGCGCAGGCAACATCAACGGCGCGGCCAAGGACATCGCGAGAGCCGTGATCGAGCGATTTCCCTTCGAAGGCGCCGTAATCGGCGTTGACGGTGAACGTTACCGGATCAACCTCGGGAAGAGCGGCTATAAGATCTCCAGCGGAACGGATTTTACGCTCATGACGCCGCGCATGGATGAGACGGGAAAGATATCGGGATACAGCGAGACCGGCAGGCTTCGGGTCAAGAAATCCGAAGAGAACGGGTCATGGGCCGAGGTGGAGGACCTGAAAAAAGACGAGAAGATCGCCTTCGGCGACCGGGTGGTCCGGCGCATCTATCGGGAAGGCGAGGAAGAGAGCGTGCGCAACTACTTCGTCCTCCTGGCCAAGGGAGGCCTGCCTCCCAACGTTTCTCCGCTCAACGCGGTGAACATCTACGTGAACGACGAGTGGCTCGGCTCGACCGCTCCCGACGGCACGGCCGAGGTCCCGGTCAGGCTCAACAAGAACTTCACGCTCATGCTGTACCGGCACGGCTACCAGCCCGTGACCGAGAAGGTCACGATCGAGAAGAACAAGGACACCAAAGAATTCACGCTTTTGGTCAACAACGCCGTGTTCACGATCAACTCCCGGCCTACTGGCGCTGACGTGTACGTGGACGGCGACAAGATCGGCAGGACGCCCATCCTCGACGGAAAACCGGTGAACCTCGGCTTCCATACGGTCAAAGTCTCGCTCGGCGGGGACTACCGGGATTGGGAAGAGGTGGTCGAGTTTGCCAAGAAAGAGGAGAACTACACGGGCGCTGCAAAGATCGTTCTGTACAAGGACTTCCTCAAGATCGGCGAACAGGCGGAACAGAGAGGCGATATCAACGGTGCAGTCATGGCGTACAAGAGCACCGAGAAAGACCATCCCGATTATTCCGCGGCGCACCATCGGCTGGCCCGGATCTACCTCGACGAAACAGGTGATTACGACGGGGCCATCCGCGAGTTTGAGAACGTGCTCTCGCTGCCCGAGAACCAGCAGCTCGTGTATAAGCAATTCTCCGTGGCGTTCATGAACCTCGGCCATGCCTATTACGAGAAGGGCAATTCGCTCATCCAGACTGACCGCGAGGCTGCGGCGCAGAACTTCGCCAAAGCGATCCAGAACCTCCAGGTCGCAAAACAAAACATGAGGTTCTTCCCGAATGACCGCTATGACGAGGCCGTGCACGATACGTACTACTACATGGCCCTTTCATACAACAAGCTCTACCAGATCACGCGGAAAAACAACATCCTGAACAATGCAAATGTTGCATGGCGCGAGTACTTCGACTTCTTCCCCAAGAGCCTCGAAGGCAACAGCACCTTTGATCAGGCACGGGATTCGGCACGGAAGTACTGGGACCAGATCAAGGACCTTTAAACGGAGTTAGCCTGGTGAAGGGTTGGAAGCTTTATTGCGCCCTAGGGGCCGTTGCGCTCTCTGCAGCGGCCATCGTCCCTGCGGCGATTGCCGGTGACGTTCTGCCCGCACCGACGGACACGGGAAGCGGCAGTTCCGCACCGTCGTCGGTCGTTCCTGCCGACCTGTCTTCCGCCACGACGGAGACCGGAAGTCAGGCGGAGGGGGAAAAGCCCGAAGCTGCTGAGCCGCTGTTCGTAAAGCCGCTCGTCGCAATCGAATCGGGACGGAACGATTCGAACCCTATCTGGTCCCCTCAGGGAACGTTCATTGCCTTTGAACGGAGCGTCGGAGATAAAAAGGAGATCCGCGTCACGTTATCCGACGGTACGCCGGTCCAGACGGTTTTCCACCTGTTGTCCCGGAGCCTTTCGGAGATGAGGTTCTTTTTTCCCGGCGTGTACGATGAAACCAGCTACAACGCGGGCATCACCTGGTCGCCCGACGAACTAAGGTTCGTTTTCATGAGTAACGGCGGAGAGGGCAACTACGATATTTACCTTCTCGACCTCGGTGGCAGTGCCCCGGTGCGGCTTACTCGGCACAGAGAAAAAGACGGCCAGGCCCAGTGGTCGCCGGTCGAGGACCGCATAGTCTTCGTGTCAGGGCGTACAGGAAACGGTGATGTCTATCTTCTTAATCTCGCAACGCGGGTGTTAACGCGGCTGACACGGGGAGGCAAGGCCTATCTCTATCCCCAATGGTCACCGGACGGCAAAAAGCTCGTGATGATGCACGGCAGCAATGAAAACCACGACATCGTCATTATCAACGACGTGGCCAAACCGATGGAATCCAAAAGAAAGCTCACGACCTGGACCTATGACGATCTTCGGCCGGTATGGTCGCCGGACGGAAAAAAGATCGCCTTTTATTCCAACTACAATGCGGCCGGGGACCCGAGGATGTGGTCTATCTTCGTCATTGCCGCGGACGGTTCGGACCCCACGGAGGGTGAGGGACTCGCTTCAAAAGCCGTGGCAATCGACGTTGTTGCCGATGTGGAAACCGGGCCTGCCTGGATGCCGGACAGCAACCGGATCATCTATGTGAAGAACGACCGACAGGAATACAATCCGCTCTACGTTGCGGACGTCAAACTGAAAATGAGTGTGCCTCTCAAAACGGATACGAAGATGAACCATGACGTTTCCTGCGCACGGGACGGGACCATTGCGTTCCGCGCCCAGATCAACCAGTGGGACCAGATTTTTCTGGCAAAGCTGAGGGATTGAAAAGCGGAAGGAAGAAGACAGATCTTTACCCCGGTTCGAAGTGTATGCAGTCCCGAATGATACACGGCGAACCTTGAAGTGTATTCCAGGAGCGCGCATGAGACGTACCGCATTATTTCTTTCATCTCTTGTCCTCCTAACCGCTGTGCAGGTCTCTGCTGCAGATGATGCGGTGACGAAGGCGATGAAGCTTTATGAAAAGCAGCATTACGAGGATGCTGCTGCAGTGCTGCGTTCCGACGCTGCCTCGATCGATCAACCGAGACAGGGGACAGCCAACCTGACGCTCGGCATGGTCTACTTCAAGAATGCCCTGCTGCACCGCGAGTTGTTCCAGGCCGCTGCGTCTGCATCACAGGATTGCTTGAAAAAGCTGGCCGCTGCGCGGGGCCCGGCCAGAAGCCATTTCGTCGACTTCTATCTCGGCGAGGCCCTCATGGAGACCGGGAAGCCGGCCGCTGCGGCGATCCACCTGGAAAAATTTTCAGCGAGCGGGAATCTGGAACCACGGTACCGGTCCGAGGCCAAGGTATGTCTCGGCCTGTGTTACTATCAGAATCATGAAGCCGAGAAAGCGAAGGAGCTCTGGTCAGCGATTGACTCTTCCGATCCCGAGGTGAAGGCCGAACTTGCCGCTGCATACAGCAAAGCGGGTCTTGCGGATAAAAATCCCGCGGCCCTCGCTGCCGAGAGCCTTGCAGCAGCGAAACGGTCCGGCAAGCCGCTCTCGATGCGCATGGTCAAAAGTATCCTCGCTGTCTATGCCAAGGCAGGGCAGACCGAGAAAGGACTGGATCTCCTCAAACGTTCGGAACTCAAGGCCTATTCGTACCGGGAGACGCTCGGCAAATCTAAGATCATCAACTTTTACGATCTCACCCTGCTCGGCGATATGGCGACAATCTACGGTCAGGCGAGCATCGCCTACCTGGAAAAAGCAGCGGCTGATCCGAAGGTGAAGGACGCCGCGGAGTTTTATCTTGGTCAGTCCTATGCGCTCTTCGGGTCTCTCGATCAGTCTGCAAAAGTGACGGCCGCCTTCGTCTCCTCATCGCAGATGCCCCAGCAGTATAAAGACCGCATCCGCGTCTGGCAGGGCGCCAACCTTTACCAGCAAAGACGCGTTACCGACGCCGTGGGCGTCTGGGACGAACTCCTGCGAAAACAGCCCGAGGACCCCGATCTTCTCGCGGAGGTCCTGTTCGCCTGCAGCAGGCTGAGGGCCGAATGCGCGCAGACGGTGAAGAAATCCACAGCCGCGGCCGAGGCTGGAGAAGGCAGAAAATATTCTATCCTCAAGATCGCCGTCGGCAGGTATTATCTCCGGAAGCTTGATTACGCCAAGGCGGCCTCGTACCTGGAGGCAGGACGCGACAAGGGCAACAAGAACAAAATCGAAGCGAACGATCCGGCCATGCTCGTGAATCTCGCGGAAGCCTATTACCGAACCAAAAATTTTTCCGAGGCCCTTGAGATCTACTTCGAGATGAGCAAGCAATTCCCTGAGGTGCGCCAGATCCAGGAAGCGCTGCAGGGCATTTATGCCGTGGAACACAAGAGCGCCGGGGACGTGAAGATCAATTGAACAGATTGTAGAATTCGGATTTCAAATCGCATTCCGCAATCCGCATTCCGAAATGCTATCGAGGAGGAAATTATGAAACGCATGCTGGTGGTTCTACTTCTGAGCGTCATTGCGGTGATGGCAGCGGCTGCTGTTGGCCAGGCAGAGCACAAGAAGGACAATCGGCCGGACGGCGGCACGCTGAGCTACGGCGAATACGGCCGGCCGGCGACTCTCGACCCGATCACGAGCAACGAGATGATTTCGCTGCGCTTGACCGAGCTCATCTTCAACGGCCTCGTCGGGATCAATGAAAAGCAGGAGATCGTTCCCGAGCTGGCGGAGAAGTGGGACCGTTCCCCGGACGGTCGCATTTACACCTTTTATCTCCGGAAGGACGTGACCTGGCATCCGAAAGAGGGAGAGGAACCCAAGCCGTTTACGGCCGATGACGTGGTTTTCACCTACAAGATCATGATGCATCCTAAGACCATCACCCCGCTCAAAGTGCGCTATGAGTTCATCGACAGCGTGGAAAAGGTCGATGACTATACCGTCAAGTTCACGCTCAAGCGGCCGATCCTGAACGCGCTGGCCAAGTTCAGCTTCAAGATCATCCCGAAGCACGGGCCGACCAATCCAAATTATCTGACCCGTGACGATCCCTTTGTTCAGAACCCCATCGGCACCGGTCCGTATATGCTAAAAAACGTGACGGCCGAGCGGGAGATCGTCCTTTCGGCGAACGACAACTACTTCAAAGGCCGTCCGCACATCGACACGTTCATTGCCAAGCCGTTCGCCGACCAGAACATCATGACCCAGGCGCTCATGTTCAACGCCATCGACATGATCGTGCTCGTGAACCCGCGCGACATCCCCGAGATCCAGGGGGACAAGCGATTCATCCTTCAGCCCTACAACGCGCTGTCCTACTCGTTCTTCGGCTACAACGTACGGAACCCGCTCCTGGCCGACAAGCGCGTGCGGAAGGCCTTTACCTATGCCGTGAACCGGCAGGAGATGCTCGATTCGTTCTTTAACGGCCAGGGGACCATCATCTCCGGCCCCTTCGCGCCCGGCAGCTGGGCCTACAACCTCGACGTGCAGCCTCTTCCCTTTGATCCAGAAAAGGCGAAGGCGCTGCTCCAGGAAGCGGGTTTCAGCCGCGGCGCCGATGGCATCATGCAGAAGAACGGCAAGACGACTGGCGCTGTCGCTCAAGGTGCCGATCGAGAAGGAGAGCGAGGCCGTGAAGCGCGTGGTGCTCGCGTTCAAGAACTATCTCAAGAACATCGGCGTGGACATCAACGTGGAGTTCAAGGAATGGCAGGCCTGGAAGGAGGACGTGTTCCTGGAGCACGACTTCGACATCATGTTCGCGTCCTGGGTGTTCGACGATTCGGCCGACATCTCGTCTCTTTTTCACTCCGGCGAGATCGGTGCGTGGAAGAACAACTTCGGCGGCTATTCCAACCCGGAAGTGGACGGCCTGATCAACGAGAGCAAGCTCACGCTGGACCACGAAAAGCGCAGGACCATCAACCGGAAGCTCCACGCGATACTGGCCGATGAGAACCCCTATACCTTCCTCTGGACGCTTACGAACTATACTGCATACCAGAAAAAGATCAGGCGCGTGGCCATTCACCCCTACAAGTTCTTTTCCTACGCCGATGATTGGTTCATGGAGGAGAAAGACCAGAAATAGAGGCGGCATGAAGCAGGGAGCAGAAGGCAGAGCTTGAAAGCGTCTGAATCTCTTGTCTTCGCTCCCTGCCCTCTGCGCTATGCTCTCTGCTGATTGAGCGTATGAAGCTTTCTGCCTTCCGGCCCATAGCCCTGGCCCTGTCCAGGGAGCTGGTGATCACAGCGCTGCTGCTCCTCGGCGTGAGCTTCGTGGTGTTCATCATTCTTTATTTGTCCCCTGGCGACCCGTTCAGCGTTCTGCTCGAAGGGCAGACGCCGACGGCAGAAGCCCGGGCAGGCGTGCGCGAGGCGCTTGGTGTTTCGAAGGGATGGTATGCCCAGTACCTATCCTGGCTTATGGGCATGCTCACCGGGAACTTCGGCACTTCGATCCGCACCGGCCTGCCGGTACTCCCGGAAGTGCTGCGCGTTGGGCTCAATACGTTCCTGCTTACTATCGGCTCTCTCATCATAACGCTCCTTATCGCCGTGCCTCTAGCACTCTACTCTGCAGTTCGCGGCATCAATAGGCTTTCGTGGCCCCTCACCATGTTCTCCTACGTGGTCTCGGCCTTGCCGGTGTTCTGGCTGGGCTACATCGTCATCTACTTTTTCACGCACAAGCTTGGCTTGTTTCCGCTCGCTTTCGGGTTTTCGAACGGGGGACAGAAATACCGCTGGCTCTATATGCTGCTGCCGATCTTCGTGCTTGGCGTGGGGAACGGAACGATCAGCGAGGTGATCCGCTTCCTGCGCCAGGAAATGGAAAGAGTGATGGCCGAGGACTACATCCGTACGGCGAAGGCCAAAGGCGCGTCGGTCTGGAAGCATGCCTTTAAGGAAGGCCTGCTCATCCCCGTGACCGAGATGATCGCGGCCAAAATTCCTTTCATCCTCGGCGGCGCCGTGATCGTGGAGCAGGTGTTCAACTGGCCCGGCATGGGAAGGATGGCCTGGCAGGCAGCGCAGGACCGGGACTACCCGGTGATCATGGGCATCGCGATCCTGGCCGCGGTCCTCGTGCGCATGGGCAGCCTGTTCCAGAGCGTGGTGTACGTGGCGGTGAATCCAAGAGCGTCGAAAGAATAACAGGGAGCGAGCCGACCGTGTCGGCGTGCCGTTTTAAACGGCAACACGGTTGCCTTGGTCCAAATATTATGAAAACCTACACCCAAATATCCGGCGAGATTGGTGAGTTTTCTGACCTGCCGTTCTGGAAGAAGGCGGATGCCGTCGACCTCGCGTACGTGGGCTACGGCCTGCTCATCGTTGCGCTTGTCGTTGTCTCCTACCTCCTTGGTTCGTTCAACCTTTTGCCGAACGACCCGCAAAACATTGATCTCGAACTCATGATGGCAGCGCCCGGTACGCCCGGCCACCCGCTCGGCACGGACTTCATGGGCCGAGACATGCTTTCTCGCTTGATCGTAGGCATTCAAGCCTATTTCCTGCCGGGGCTGCTCGCAATATTCATTGCGCTTCTCTTCGGCACTCTGTTCGGAGTACTTGCCGGCTATCGCGGCGGAAAATTCGACGCAGCCATAACGTATATCACCAACCTCGTAGACTCCTTCCCGCGCCTCGTGCTCATCCTGCTCGTGATAGCGGCGTTCAAGCCGGACATCTACTATATCATGCTCGTTGTGGGGCTCACGAACGTGCCGGTCGTTGCGTCGCTCATCAAAGGCAAGATCCTTTTCTTGAAGCAAAAAAACTTCATCGAGGCAGATATCGCCCTGGGCGTGCCGACAGGGACGATCATCCTGCGGCACATCCTGTGGCATAACTGCCGCTCGCTCCTCATTATCCAGGCAACGCTCGGCATGGCAGAGGCCATCCTGATGGAGACGAGCCTCAGTTATCTCGGCTTCGGCGTGCAGGAGCCCACGCCGTCGTGGGGCAACATGGTGCAGGCCGGCGCCAATTATTTTATGCAGGGCACGTTCTGGCCCTCGACAGCCCCTGCGCTCGCGATTCTCTTTACCATCCTCGGCTTCCATCTGCTCGGCGACGGGCTGAACAACATACTCGAAGGCCGGAGAGCCAAATGACGACCGCTGCTCCGCTTCTCAAGATCGAGGACCTCCGCACCTACTTCTATTCGCAAAGCAAGCAGGCATTCATCCGCTCCGTGGACGGCGTGAGCCTCGAGATCGCGGCCGGCGAGACGCTCGGCGTGGTGGGCGAGAGCGGCAGCGGCAAAAGCATCACGGCGCTCTCGGTCATGGGGCTCATCGGCACCGGGCCGGGCGTGATCAGCGGCAAGATCGGGTTCACGTCCGACCGGATCCGGAAAGACTTGCTCGAGGACCTGGGTGATTATGTGACGGTCAAGAAGCGAGAAGGCAAGATCATGGACGTGAGCAAGGATGTAGTCGGCTGGGAACAGCACTCGGAGCGTGTGATGAGCAAGGTGCGCGGCAAAGAGATCGCGATGATCTTCCAGAACCCCAAGTCTTCCCTCAATCCCTTCACGGCCGTGGGAAGACAGATATCCGAAGCGATTCAGCTTCATACTTCGATCAAGAACGATAAGGAAGCAAAGGAAAGGGCGATCTACTGGCTCGACTGCGTGAAGATCGACTCGCCGCAGCTCCGGTATGACAACTATCCCTATGGTCTTTCGGGCGGCATGTGCCAGCGTGTCATGATCGCCATGGCGCTGGCCTGCCAGCCGTCGCTCCTGATCGCCGATGAACCGACCACCGGGCTCGATGCCACGATCCAGTCGAAGATCGTGGACCTTCTCGCAGAGCTGAAGTCCGAACTCGGCACAACGACCATGCTGATCAGCCACGATATCGGCATCATCTCCCGCCTCTCGGACAGCGTGGCGGTGATGTACGGCGGTACGGTGTTCGAACACGGCCTTGCGAAGGATGTTCTGTCGTCAGCCCAAGAATCTCAACACCCCTATACGTCGGCGCTCCTCGCCTCGATCCCGACCGTGCGGAACATTACGGAGAAAGGGTATCTTCAGGCGATCGAAGGAGACGTGCTCGATACGATCAATATTCCGGGAGGGTGCCGATTCTTCGCACGGTGCACCCGTGTGACCGATGCTATCAAGGACCGGTGTGAGCATCGGGAGCCGGCCCTGCGCGAGATCGCGCCGGGGCATAAGGTAAGGTGCTGGCTGTATTTTGATTAAATACCATAGGGAACCACGGGTCCCGCGGACGGGACACACGGATGAACACGGATGAGAGCTGATAGAACAAGTAGCTAAATGTATAATATGAATCAACGCTCTGCTCTTAAGTCTTCGTCTTCAGTTATATCATTACAGTGTTAATCTGTGTTCATCTATGGTTGCATGAAGGGTTCTAATGCCGAAGACCATTCTCGAAGTCATAGACCTCAAAAAGCACTTTGCTCTCCGCAAGGGGGTATTCTCCGCCTTCAAGGAGAAGGCACAGTACATCCCCGCAGTGGATAAGGTAAGTTTTTGCCTGAAAGAGAACGAGACGGTCGGGCTCGTCGGCGAGTCGGGGTGCGGCAAGACCACGATCGGCAGGACCATCCTTCGTCTTGAAAAGCCCACCTCAGGCAGGATCCTCTTCGAGGACAGGGACATTACGAATGTCCCGACTGGGGAGCTTCGCCGGCTCCGGGGAAAGATGCAGATGATCTTTCAGGATCTGGACGCTGCTCTCAATCCCAAGATGCGTATTCGGGATATTTTGAAAGAAGCGATTACGATCCATCACCCGCTGGCCGGCGCCGACGTGGAAAAACGCATCAGCGATTTGCTCGAGCAGGTGAACCTCAAAACGGCAAAGCTCGGCAATTTCCCGCGTGAACTTTCGGGCGGCGAAAAGCGGCGAGTGGGCATTGCACGCGTGCTTGCCGTGGGAGCGCGGTTCATCGTTGCCGATGAACCAACGAGCGCCCTCGACGTGTCGATCCAGGCGCAGGTCGTGAACCTCCTCCGGGACCTGCAGAAACACCTCGGGCTCTCCTTTCTGTTCATCTCCCACGATCTTCGCGTGGTCGAGCTCGTCAGCCACAAGGTGGCCGTGATGTACCTCGGCAAGATTGTGGAGATCGGGGTCGCGGACCGCATTGCGCACAAGCCGCGCCATCCGTACACCCACATTCTCTGGTCCTCACTCGTGGAGAAGCAAAGCAGGGAGGTCACCGGAAAGTCCAAAAGCATTCCCGCAGGGCGCTGGGGCGTGTTCGATTTCGAGCGGCCGATCGAAGGCTGCCGATTCGCGCCGCGCTGTCCGGTCTATGAGTCCAAGGGCAAACCGTCTGTCTGTACGGATCCCGCCACCGAGCCCCGGCTTAAAGACACCGGCGGAGCCCACCATGTCGCCTGCCATTTCCCACTCTGACGAATGTGCCAGGACCGTTTTCATGCTCCGAAGTCACTCAACCCGAATGGAAAATTTTCTGGAGGAGGGCAACGGCATTATGGTATATTTAGCGGGCAACGAAAACATTTCGTGAGGCGTAACGGGCGGGTCCACGCATGATTTCAAAGACCATCGAAAAGCTGGAACGAATAAACCCCTGGCACTTTGTCTGGATCTCGATCGTTTCCTCTGAACTCATCACATTTCTCCTGAGTGCTGTCCAGGGACGTCTGTGGTGGCGGGGCGTTTCGCGGGAAACGCTGATCATCGGTGCTGTTGACGCCATGGTCGTTCCCTTGATCGTAGCATCGGTCGTCATTTATTTTGTAAAACACATTACGGGGCTGCAAAAGAGCAACGAGCAGCTGCAAAAAATGAACCGGAAACTGCAGGAGATCGACAAAATGAAATCGGACTTCATTTCCGTCGTCTCCCATGAACTTCGCACTCCGCTCACGACCATCAAGGCGTTCGTCGAGCTGATCCTCATGAAGCCGGAAATGGACGGTCAGCAGCGGGCGAAACTCGCACGTACGATTAATCTTGAAGCAGACCGGCTTACACGCCTGATAGAGGACCTCCTCGACCTTGCCCGGATCGAAGCAGATTCCATGAAGTGGCGATTAGAAGAGCTTTCCATCGAGGATGTTATTCTGCAGTCTCTTGAGTATATACGGCCCCTCTTGGAAAACAAGGGACTCCATTTGACAACGAAGTTTAATTCGCCCCTTCCGGTCCTCCGGGGTGACCGTGACCGTCTCGCCCAGGTGGTCACGAACATCATTTCCAACGCACTCAAGTTTACGCCAACGGGAGGATCCATCCATATTGCGGCCCATGCAGAGTCTGTCCCTGCGGCGCAGATTGTGGTAGCGATCTCGGACACCGGAATAGGCATTCCGGCCCAGGACCTGGAGCTGATATTCGATAAATTCCAGAGATCAGGAGACCAGCTTACGAACACGATCGAAGGATCTGGACTGGGCCTCGCCATTGCTCGCCAGATCGTCGAATACCACGGCGGCCGGATATGGGCCACGAGCATGTACGGAAAGGGAAGTACCTTCACCCTCACCTTACCGCTTGTCGAGAGAAGAGGGCAGGCAACAGGCGCTCTCCTGTGATGCGGGCGCATGCTTCATGCCGGCTCCCTGACTCTCCAGTGGCAGCTGTCAAGAATGGCCCCCATTTGCAGTGAGACATTTTCCTTGATTTTCCGCCCCGATCATACGATAATGGCCGCTTTGAAACACACATTTCACTTTTCCTGTAAGGAGGCTTTTAGCGATGAGAATCATTCTTTTGGGCGCGCCGGGCGCAGGCAAGGGCACGGTGGCAAAACTGTTGACGGCTCTGGACGGTTCGGTCCAGATCTCGACGGGTGACATTCTTCGGGGCGCAGTAAAAGCAGGAACGCCGCTCGGCAAGGAAGCGCAGGGCTACATGGACCGGGGCGACCTGGTCCCCGACTCACTCATCATGGGCATCATGGGGCAGCGGCTCCAGGAAAAGGATTGCCAGAAAGGGTTCCTGCTCGACGGGTTCCCGCGGACCATCCCCCAGGCGGACGAGCTCGGCAAGATGCTCACGAAGCTGAACATCGAGCTCGACCTTGTGGCCAACATCGACGTTCCGCGCGATGTGATCCTCGACCGGTTGACGACCCGCAGGACCTGCTCCAATACCGCGTGCCAGGAAATCTACAACATCAAGAGCAATCCGCCGGCGCCGGGCGACAAGTGCAAGAAGTGCGGCAGCCCGACGATCCAGCGCGCGGACGAGACCGTGGAGGCCATTTCCAAACGGCTCGATACCTATAACGAAAAGACTGCACCGCTCATCGGCTACTATGGTAAGCAGGGCATGCTTCTCACGATTAAAGAGGCATCAAGCGACGGCGTGGTGAATGCGATCAAGAAGGGGATTGCTGCGAAGAAGTAAGCAACCGAAGCCAAATACTATTATGAAGAGCCAGGGGCATGCTTTCGGCAAGCATGTTCCTGGCTCTTTTTTTGGTAAAGACCGGTTAGCATGATCCACGTCATACGTGTGAATTGAGCGGCGTGCTATAATCTATACAATAAAAAAGGAGGATGTCATGGAACTGAGCCCGAAGACGAAAGTGAACGACATTATAGCCCATTATCCTTTCCTCAAGGATTTCCTGATCACGGTAAACCCCGAATTCAAGATGCTCGACAACCCTTTCATGAGAAAGACCGTGGGGCGGCTCGCATCCCTCGGCAAGGCGGCTATGATCGGCGGGATGGATGTAAAAAAGCTCCTCGATGACCTTGCCGCTGAAATCAAGAAGAAAACCGGCGAATCAGTCACGGTTTCGTATGGAGAAGGCGGCCCCGATGAGCAGGAAGTGCGGATCGATACACTGAAAAATATCATCAAAGAGCTGCATGCGGGTAAGGACGCGGAAACGCAGAAGAAGAAGTTTGAGGAACTGATCAAGGACGTGGCGCCCTGGGAAATTGCCCAGATGGAACAGCAGCTCATTGCCGGAGGAATGCCTGAAGCAGAGATCAAGAGCCTCTGCGATGTACACGTACAGGTGTTCAAGGAAGCGCTGGAGCAGAAGGCCGTGCCCGGTCTTCCTGCCGGTCATCCGGTCCATACGCTTATGCTCGAGAACCGGGCGTGTGAAGGAATCCTGAAAGAAGCGGAAACTATCACCGATTACGTCAAGGACAAGGACAAACTCCTCGGCATTCTTGATCGCCTTGTGCAGATCGACAAACACTTTCTCCGCAAGGAAAATCAACTTTTCCCGATCTTCGAGACGAAGGGCGTTTCCGGTCCATCGAAAGTCATGTGGGCCCTCCATGATGATATTCGCGGGTTCATCAAGGACGTGCGCAAGCGCGTGAAGGACGGCAAAATGGAGAAAGTGGCCATTGAGGCCTTGGCCAAGATGATCAACGACATGATCTATAAGGAAGAGCACATCCTCTTCCCGATGGCCCTCGAAACGCTTTCCGAGGACGAGTGGGCAAAGGTCAGTAAAGGAGAAGAGGAGATCGGTTTTGCCTGGATCAAGCCGGCAGCACAGTGGAAACCGTCCGCTGAATCGTTCCAGCAGACATATATCGCCGACAAGATCGGCAGCCTGAACCTCGACGGGCTGCTTACCGCGGACCAGGTGAACCTAATGCTCACGCATCTGCCGATCGACATTTCTTTTGTGAATGAAAACGACGAGGTGGTCTACTACTCTGCCACGCCGGAGCGCATCTTCCCGCGGAGCCCGGGCGTGATTGGGAGGCGTGTCCAGAACTGCCATCCGCCCAAAAGTGTCGACATGGTGGAGAAGATACTTTCGTCCTTTAAGGCTGGGGCCAAAGACGTCGCCGAGTTCTGGATCCAGATGCAGGGAAAGGTGATCCACATCCGCTACTTTGCTGTGCGTGATCAGGCGGGACAGTACCGCGGCTGTCTTGAAGTGAGCCAGGACATCACTCATATCCAGAAGCTCACCGGAAACAAGCGGTTATTGGATTGGGAGTAATGAAAAAGACGGCACAATATTGAAACGAATTATGACGTCGTAAAAATGTTCGCCGCGCGCCATGAGGTCGGCAGACCACCGGAGCGCTTTCCCCTGTGTGATATCATTTCATTTGTATCTGTCCCCCGTCAACATCTCTTGCTGACCCTTCCCATCACACATAAGAGCCGAACGCGCTACCCTTTAGTAGGGGGCTCAAGGCGTCGCCTGTTTTGAAAAGAGTGCACCCCTTGTCGTTCTTGGGTGCATCAACCTCACCATCGGGTCTTTAGTTGCCGCTGTCCTGTGCTTGACAGAAGGGTTTGATTTTCATATAGTAGTTAAGAACCCTCCGTCAAGACACGGGGGATGTTAGTACAGCGAGGTGTGGTGCGCACGGACCAATGACGCGGAGAGCTTACAGGGGAGCAGGCTCATGAAAAAGCAACAGGAGGGGTTCACTCTCCTTGAATTGGTGATGATAATTACCGTCATCAGTGTCCTGGGAGCCGTCGCAATCCCCCGTTTTATTTCCCTGTCCAAAGATGCCGAACGGACCAGCTTCGAGTACGAGGCACAAAGCCTTTCTTCAGCCCTCAACATTTACTCCATGAAACAACTCGCCAGCAGCCAGCCGATAACTGCGCATAATCCCTTTAATGACGCGTCGGTCTCTAATTATGCCGGCGCATTCGGCGACGTCGACGGCACCAACTGTCCTCCTGGGTACTGGGCCTACCAGGGTGGAGATGCCTCCCTGAACGGAAACTGGGCCGTCGTTGTATACAGACCGAAATCCAGCCTGACGCAGGCCTTTTCGTGGGGTGGAATACAGTGGATCATATATACGGTGGATGTAGTGACTGACACAAGCGGAAAGGCTATCGCTCTGACGCTTACCGAGTATCCCCCGCTTCACAAGTGGTAGGGCTGGCGCGAAAAAGAAAAGGGCCGCACAGGTTCATGCCCGGTCTTACTCAGAACCTTATGAGCAGCGTTGTCTGCCGGGCAGCCTAAGGCCCGTGCACTTCGATCGAGAGTGCGCTCAGTCTGTCCTTTTCTTCCAGATACTCAACAGTGACCTGCATGGCCCTCTTCACGTCCTTCAGGAGCAGTGGGATTGCAGATTTTCTGATCTTTGTTTTGTTACTGACAACAAAGGTCAGCGTCTTCTCTTTCTTCAAAATATCTCTGACGACAACGGCATTCCTGCGGGTATCGACTTTTTCGATGACGCCGGAAAACGTTTCCTTTTTTGCCACTACTGTATTGTTTGCAACGCCGGAAATCTCCTCCTTTTTTTCCACCACCGTTTTTTCCGGAGCCGGTTCGGGCTTGGGCTTCGGAATCGCCATGGTGCCTGAAGCAAAAGCAAAAAGGAGCAGCATTATCCCGCCGTATATTTTCTTCATCGGATGAAGTCTCCTTTCGTTCGTTAGAACGGCGCAGTCAGCATATATATACGGTGCCGCTGAAGGCTTCCCTTCACAATCTTACCGGCACGCCGCGCGCTCTTAAATATTCCTTAGCTTGCCTGATCGTATATTCCTTAAAATGAAAGATTGATGCTGCCAGGGCGGCGTCGGCCTTGCCCTTCTTAAATCCTTCGTAGATATGTTCCAGGTTTCCCACGCCGCCCGAGGCGATGACCGGGATCGTGACTGCTTCAGCAACAGCCCGGGTCAAATCCAAGTCGTAGCCGGTCTTCTGGCCGTCCTGGTTCATGCTCGTAAGCAGAATTTCTCCAGCACCGTACTCCTCCATTTTTTTTGCCCAGGCAACAGCATCGATGCCCATGGGCTTTCTGCCGCCGTGGGTGTAGACCTCCCAATGCAGTTCTGAGTTCTGAGTTTTAAGTTCCGAGTTGGCAAGAAAAAGAGATCGATACTTCGGGTCTTCGGCCCACGTGAGCGGTGGTTTGAAGTCCTTGTCATGTGCCACTACCCGTTTTGCGTCAATGGCGACGACGATGCATTGGCTGCCGAAGCGCAAAGACGCATGCTTAATGAACTCCGGATCGTGGACAGCTGTCGTGTTGATCGAGACCTTGTCAGCTCCGGCGAGCAGGAGGTTCCTGATATCGTCCAGCACCTTGATGCCGCCGCCCACGGTGAGCGGCATGAAGACCTGTTCGGCCGTCCTTCGAACGACGTCTAAAATGATCCCACGCTCTTCGTGCGAGGCCGTGATGTCGAGGAACGTGAGCTCGTCCGCGCCCTGTTCGTCATAGGCCTTTGCGATTTCGACCGGATCGCCTGCATCGCGCAGGTTCACGAAGCTTACGCCCTTCACCACGCGGCCGCCTTTCACATCGAGGCAGGGGATGATTCGTTTGGTTAACATGGTTTGCAATTACTCCGAATGATTTGCTATGAGTATCTTCCTCCGCTTCAAGGAGAGGGAGTGGTCGGCTGGCCGCTATCTCACACACCGGTTGTCATTCATCTTGACGAAGGTGATCGCTTCCTTCAGGTTCAGCGATCCGCTGTAAATGGCCTTTCCGGTAATCACGCCGGAGACACCGGAGTATCGCACGGTGAGAAGGTTTTCGATGTCCTTCATCGTATGGACGCCGCCGGAGGCGATGACCGGGATGTGGAGCGCGTCGGCGAGGGCTTTTGTCGCTTCGATGTTCGGACCGGAAAGCATGCCGTCCCGCTTGATGTCCGTGTAGATGATGGCGATGACGCCGTATTCCTGCATCTGCTTCGCAAGATCAACGGCCTTAACTTTGGTTACTTCTGCCCAGCCTTTGATCGCGACCATGCCGTCCCTGGCGTCGATTCCCACGATGATCCTTCCCGGAAATTTTGCACAGGCTTCCTGGACAAAAGCCGGGTTCTCGATCGCGGCTGTGCCGAGGATGATCCGGTCGATGCCGATAGAGACGAGGTTGTCGATCGTGGCCATGTCGCGGATGCCGCCGCCGACCTCGATCGGGATCTTAATGGCAGCACGGATAGCCTTGATCGCATCGAGGTTCTTCGGCACGCCTGCAAAGGCACCATTCAGGTCAACGACGTGCAGAATTTCGGCCCCCTGAGACTCCCAGTGTTTAGCAGTGGTTGCCGGATCGTCGGAATAGACCGTGGCCTTGTCCATGAGCCCCTGTTCGAGGCGCACGCACTTGCCTTCTTTTAAGTCGATTGCAGGAATGATTAACATGTGAATCCTCAGTAGCCAGTAGTCAGGAATCAGAAGTAAGCATTTGTTTCCCGGACCCTTGCTACTGGACCCTTGCCTCTATCCTTTCTGTTCTCCAAACCGTTTCAAGATCGACAGCCCCAGCGCCTGGCTCTTCTCCGGGATGGAACTGGGTCGCGAAGATGTTGTCCTTCCAGATGCTCGATACGAAGTCGATTCCGTAGGAGGTCGTCGTCGCAATTACGTTCTTGTCCTCGGGCACCACGTGGAAGGAATGCACGAAGTAGACATTGCTGTTGTCCGGCACGTCCTGCAAGGCCGGCGCACGGCGCTTGATTGATATGGAGTTCCAGCCCATGTGGGGGACTTTAAGAGTCTCGAGTTTCAAGTCTTGAGTCTCGAAAGCGGGACCCTTGAACCGGACCACGCGGCCCTTGATGATGTCGAGGCCTTTCGAGATCCCGAACTCTTCGCTTTCCGTAAAAAGCAGCTGGAGTCCGAGGCAGATCCCGAGAAAAGGCTTACCCGAGTCGATGCTCTCGTGCACCACGTCGATAAGACCGTACTCCCGGAGGTTCCGCATACAGTCCGGAAACGCGCCCACACCGGGCAAGACGACCTTGGACGCGCTCAGGATCGTTTTCGCATCGTTCGTGACCACGGCCTCGTGGCCCATGCGTTCGAAGCCCTTCTGGACGCTCCGTAAGTTTCCCATTCCATAATCGATAATCGCGATCATAACAAAGCCTTATATCACTCAGGAGAAAAGGAGAATTGAAAGGCGAAAGGGGAAAATAATAAAAGACAAGAAGTTTTCTCGCATTCTCCCTCTTTCCCCATTTCTCCCTGAGAGAATTTTCCTTTTAGATTTTTCCCTTGGTCGAGAGCACGCCTTTGATCCGGGGATCGAGGCTCGTGGCCTGGTCCAGAGCGCGGCCGAAAGCCTTGAAAATGCCTTCGAGCATGTGGTGCACGTCGCGGCCGTACAGGAGGCGGATGTGGAGGTTCATGCCGGCGTGGTTGGAAACAGAACGGAAGAAGTCCTCTGCAAGTCCTGGATCGAAGTCCTTGAGCTTGTACTTCTTTGGTAAATCCAGCTGATACACAAGGAAAGGTCTGCCGGAAAGGTCCATGACCACCTGGGCAAGGGTCTCGTCCATCGGAACGGTCGCTTCTCCGTAGCGGCGAATGCCTTTGCTGTCGCCGAGCGCTTTTTTGAGCGCCTGGCCGAAGGCGATGCCGAGGTCTTCGACGGTATGATGATCGTCTATCTCGGTGTCTCCCTTTGCCTTCACCACCAAGTCGAAGAAACCGTGTTTGGCGATGTGCGAGAACATATGGTCCATGAACGGCACCGAGGTCTTGATGCGGTACTGTCCCGTGCCGTCAAGGTGCAGGGAAATTTTGATGTCGGTTTCTTTGGTCTTGCGATCGATCGTAGCTTTGCGGGGCATAAAACTCCTTGATCGGATACAAGATGCAGGATGAAGGTTTTCTCATACAACCTGAATCATGCGTCGGGAATCAATGTGTTATTACTATCTTGTTCAGCGCGGTCAGAAACTCCTTATTTTCTTCCGGCGTTCCGATCGTGACCCTCAGGCAGTTCTTGAGCGAGCCGGGCTTGCTCAAATTCTTGATCAAGATGCCGGCCTGCTTCAGTTTGCGATGTATAACTGATGCGTCAGCGTCGGTCCTGATCATGATGAAGTTGGTCTCCGAAGGATAGGCTGTAACGCCAGGCAGCTTAGAAAAAACATTATAGAGCTTTTTTCGTTCTGAAATCAACAGGGAAATCTGATGATTGAGAACACTCCGGTGCTTGAGCGCGCTTACCGCGGCCGCCTGGGAAAGGCTGTTGATGTTGTAGGGCAGGCGAAGTTTGTTGAGTTCATTCACGATGCTTGCCGACGCAACCAGCACGCCGACCCGGAGGCCTGCAAAACCGATTTTTGAAAGCGTACGAAGGATGATCATGTTGGGATACTTCTTCACAAGGGGCAGATAGGTCTTGCCGGAAAAACTGAAGTACGCCTCGTCGATCACGACTGCCGCATTCGCCTTGTCCAGTATTTTCCGGACAGCAGCATCTGAAAACCGGTTTCCCGTTGGGTTGTTCGGGCAGGCGAGGAAGATCACTTTTGCTTTGCTTAATTTCGCCTTTTTAATCATCAAATCGGCATCGAGATCGAATTCCGTGCCGAGCGGAACGGAGACAACATCCTCCGCAAGCGCACTGGATGTGATCTCGTACATAGCGAATGTCGGCGACGGAATAAGTATTGGTCCGCCAAAGGCAAGGACGATCGCCTGGATCAGCTCGTCCGAACCGTTGCCGAGGATCATTTGCTTGGGATTCATTTTCCAGAACGATGCAATCGCCTTCTTCAGAATTTTGGCCGAGGGATCGGGATAAAGGTTGATCCGCGTGTTTTTCACAACAGCGGCAATTTCACGACGCACGGCCGGAGGCATGGAAAATGGATTTTCCATGGCGTCGAGCTTTATGCGGACCGGCGTTTCATCGACGAGGTAGGCTTCGAGACGGCGTACAGATGGTTTGATCAGCGATGTAATGTCTTTCGATTTTGAAGAAGATTTCATGACAACGTCACTATACAAGAAATGATATCCGCACACAAGGACAAACTATATCAGACAAAAAAGGCGGCCTCATCGGCCGCTTTTCAGATCAGGGAATCACTTTATTCAACGGGTATTCGACGATTCCCGACGCGCCGCGACGCTTGAGCCGCGGGATCAGATCGCGGGACAGCTTTTCATCCAGGATCACTTCAAGGCTGACCCAGGCAGGATCGGTCTGATGCGAGATCGTCGGAGCATGCATGGACGGCAGCAGGCCGCAGATTTCTTTGAGGTTCGCCTTGGGCGCGTTCATTTTGAGGCCGACCTTTTCCTCTGCAGCAAGTGCGCCCTGGAGCAGCATCGCCATATTCTCGATCTTCTTTCGTCTCCACGGGTCGGCCCAGGCCTTCTTGTTTGCGATGAGCCGCGTCGTGGATTCAAGCATCACTTCCACGATCCGGAGCTTGTTCGCCTTGAGCGAACTGCCGGTCTCGGTGAGCTCCACGATCGCATCAGCAAGCCGGGGCGGTTTCACTTCCGTAGCTCCCCAGGAGAATTCAATATCTGCAGTGACCCCTTTGGACTTGAGGTACCGTTTTGTGTAACCGACGAGTTCCGTTGCGATCCGCTTGCCCTTCAGGTCTTTGACCGACTTGATCGAGGACTCTTCAGGCACAGCCACGACCCAGCGGACCGGGTTCAGTCCTCCCTTGGCGTATCTAAGCTCGGCGACTTCCACCACGTCGGCGTTCTGCTCCAGGATCCAGTCCTTGCCCGTGAGGCCCACGTCGAAAATGCCGTGATCGACATAGCGGGCCATCTCCTGTGCGCGCACAAGCGTGCAGTCGATGTTCTGGTCGTCAATGGTCGGATAGTAGCTCCGCGAACTGACCTGGACACGGTAGCCGGCCTTGTTGAAGAGCTTGAACGTTGCATCCTGCAGGCTGCCCTTCGGGAGGCCGAGTTTGAGCTTCTGACTTGCTGGTGCAGGTGATTTCGATGTGGCCTTTTTCGATTTTGTAGGCATGTGAACTCCTTTGTAAAGAAGGAGTCAGTAGTCAGGAGCCAGTGGTCAGGAGAACGGCTTTTCGTGTCTCGTCTGACTTCTGACTTCTGTCTTCTGACTTCTGCGGTATGCTTATTTCTTTGCCATCCGTACGCGTATCGTATTCCCGTGCGCCTCCAGGCCTTCGACGTCTGCGATCTGCATCACGGCCTCACCGACCTTGTCCAATCCTTCCCGTGTGTAGAAGATCAGGCTGGACTTTTTCATGAAGCTGTCGGTCGAGAGTGGCGAGAAAAACCGTGCTGTACCGCCCGTGGGAAGCACATGGTTCGGGCCGGCGATGTAGTCGCCCACTGATTCTGGCGTGTAGTGGCCGAGGAAAATTGCTCCTGCATTCTTGACCAATGCCAGAAGTTCAAAAGGTTTCTCTACGGCAAGCTCAAGGTGCTCCGGCGCAATGGAATTCGATACCTCAGCAGCTTCCGGCAGGGAGGCAGTGATAACAATAGCGCCGAAGCGGTCAATGGCCTTGCGTGCGATCTCTTTTCTCGTCAGGTTTGCGAGTTGACGCTCGACCTCCGCATCCACCTTGTCCGCCAGCTCCCGAGAGGTTGTCACGAGAATGGAGGAAGCGAGCTCGTCATGTTCTGCCTGGGAAAGGAGATCAGAGGCAACAAACTCGGGGTTCGCCGTATGGTCGGCGATGACAAGGATCTCACTCGGCCCGGCGATCATATCGATGTCAACCTGGCCGAAGACATAGCGTTTGGCAGTGGCAACATAAATATTGCCCGGGCCCACGATCTTGTCGACCTTGGGAATCGTGGCAGTACCGTACGCCATGGCCGCGACAGCCTGTGCCCCGCCTATCTTATATATCTCGCTTACACCGGCGATGTCCGCGGCGATCAAAATGTACGGGTTCAGGTTCCCGCCCGGCGCCGGCGAACACATGACGAGATGCTCCACGCCCGCCACCTTGGCCGGGATGACGTTCATAAGCACCGATGACGGGTAGCAGGCCTTGCCGCCTGGCACATAGATGCCCGCGCTCCGGATCGGTCTCGCCAGCTGTCCCAGGATCACGCCGTCAGCTTCCTGGCTGACCCAGGAGCTGATCTTCTGCTTTTCATGGAACAGGCGGATGTTCTGGGCCGCAAGCTTGAGCGCATCCACCTTTTTTGTTTCCACGCGAGCATAGGCTTCCTTGATCTCCTCAGGGGACACTTTGATGTCCTTGAGTGAGAGTTTCACCTTGTCGAACTTCTCGGTGTATTCGAGTACGGCCGGATCGCCTTCTTTGCGGACGCGGTCCACGACTTCCTTCACGGCAGCGGCGACTTCTTCCGTGGCCGTTTCACCGCGGCTCACGATGCGCTTCAGTTCTGTGCCGATGTCTTTCTGTTGAGAATCGATGATTTTCATAATTGATTAAGAACCTCTTTCGACAGGATTAGAGCAGGTTGAAATCTTTCCCCTCTCTCCATCCTGTTAGCCCGTCCCGTCTCTTATACTCTTTTAATATCCGCCCCGAGGGCCGAGAGCTTCTGCTCGATGTTCTCATACCCCCGGTCGAGATGGTAGATGCGGGAGACCACGGTCTGTCCTTCCGCGGCAAGTCCCGCGAGGATCAGGGATGCGCTCGCCCGGAGGTCGGTCGCCATAACAGGCGCCGCGGACAGCTTCGTTACGCCCTTTACGATGGCCGTGTGACCGTCGGCTTCGATATCGGCTCCCATACGGCGAAGTTCCGCCACATGGGTGAAACGGTTCTCAAAAATTGTCTCATTGATAACGCTCGTGCCCTCGGCAAGAGTCATGAGGCTCATGAATTGTGCCTGCATATCAGTGGGAAAACCCGGATATTCCTGTGTCTTGATATTCACCGCGGTGATGCCAGGCTGTCCGATCACGCGGATTGTATTGTCATCAATCGAAATTTGGACGCCTGCTTCCTGTACCTTTGTCAGAACTGCGTCAAGATGGCCGGGAAAACAATTTTTGATCGTCACCGTGCCGCCGGTTATCGCTGCGGCGATTACAAAGGTGCCTGTTTCGATCCGGTCGGGCATCACGGTGTAGTTCATGGGCCGGAGGGTGTCAACTCCCTGGATTTTGATGATGTCCGTACCCGCGCCTTCGATTTTCGCGCCCATCTGAATGAGGGCATTCGCCAAATCGACGATTTCAGGCTCCCGCGCCGCATTCTCGATGATGGTCTGGCCTTCTGCAAGCGTGGCTGCCATCATGATGTTCTCCGTGCCGGTCACGGTGATGGTGTCGAAATAGATACGCGTCCCGTGAAGCCTCCTGGCTGATGCGACAACGTAGCCATGCTCGATTTCGACCGATGCGCCGAGCTTCTCGAGGCCCATGAGATGAAGGTTGATGGGACGCGCGCCGATAGCGCATCCGCCCGGCATTGACACCCTGGCCCTGCCCATGCGCGCCACAAGCGGGCCGAGCACGAGCACCGAGGCCCGCATGGTCCGCACGAGATCATAAGGCGCCTCGGGGTTTGTCAGACCAGTGGAATCGATGACGATATCCTCATCCTTCCGATCGAAGGACACGCCCATGTTTTGGAGGATCCTTCCGAACGTGGTTACATCGGCCAGGCGCGGGACATTCGCAATGGTCTGCTTACCCGCGCACAGCAGGCCGGCAGCGAGGATGGGCAGTGCCGCGTTCTTTGCGCCGCTGATCGTAACTTCGCCGCTCAGTTTTTTCCCGCCATTGATAACGATCTTCTTCATGATTTATGTAACCGCCGATGAACTCTGTCCAAAGACTGAAACAGGGTCGATTTGTGGTCGAGGTTCATTTGATTGTTGCGACTATGACCCGCTCAATACCCGCAAGGTCCCTGAGAACAGCCGGCAGAGCAAATACGCCGGTTTCCCGAATCCTGTGCACAAGCTCACCACTTTGCCCTATACCCATTTCCATGATGAGGTGACCTTTGTTTTTGAGAAAACGCGGCGCCTCGTTAAGTATGCGCTGATGAATTTCCGTGCCATCCCGTCCGGCGATGAGCGCCAGTTCCGGTTCGTAATCCCTTACCTCGGCCTGAAGCGTGCTGTAATCTCCCGATGGAACGTAGGGGGGATTTGCCACAATGATATCCGTACGGCCAAGGATGTCAAGTTCATCTAAGGGGCCGAACAGGTCACCTTCGAGGAACCGGATGCGGTCTGAAACCCCGTGCCTGTGCGCGTTCTCTTGGGCAACGTCAAGTGCTTTCCCGGATCTATCCGTTGCGAAAATGCGCGCAGCGCCCAACTCTTTGGCCAGGCTTACGGCAATGCAGCCTGAGCCCGTACAGAGGTCGATGATCGTTATTGCCTGGTCCTTTTTTTTCGTAAAACCAAGAACGGTCTCGATAATCAGTTCGGTTTCCGGCCTCGGGATAAGGACGTCCCGCGTGACTGCGAAGTCCAGGCCCCAGAATTCCTGGTGTCCCGTTATATACTGAAGCGGTTCCCGCTTGGCCCTTCGATCGATCTTTTGTTCAAAGATTCCTCGAAGCTCGTTGCTGAGCGGTTCCCGTATGTGGGCCAGGAGCCAGGCGCGGTCTTTTCCGAGCGTGTGACAGAGAAGCACTTCTGCGTCGAGCCGGTCGTTGGTTATACCCGCAGCCGATAACTGTTTTGCTGCATTGTTTATTGCTTCAACAAGAGTCACATTTATCAAAGTGGAGTGAACGTTACAGGTTTTTGAGTCGTTCCGCATTGTCAGCCGCCGTAAGGCCGTCGATGAACTCATCGATGTCTCCGTCCATGACCGCGTCGATCTTGTATAGCGATAGAGCGATGCGGTGGTCGGTCACCCTGCTCTGCGGAAAGTTATACGTCCTGATCTTCTCGCTGCGGTCGCCGGTGCCGACCTGCAGTTTGCGGGCCGCGGACTCCTCGGCCTCGCGCTTCTCTCGCTCCTTTTCCAGCAGGCGCGATTTGAGTATCTTCATTGCTTTTTCACGGTTCTTGAGCTGCGAGCGCTCGTCCTGGCAGGCAACAACCTCGCCGGTTGGAATGTGAGTTATGCGAACAGCCGAGTAGGTCGTGTTCACGCTCTGGCCGCCGGGGCCCGACGAGCAATACGTGTCGATTCTGAGGTCCTTCTGCTCGATCTGGACGTCCACGTCTTCTGCCTCGGGAATGACTGCTACCGTCACGGTCGAAGTATGGATCCTGCCGCTCGCCTCTGTGGCGGGAACACGCTGCACGCGGTGCACGCCGCTTTCGTACTTGAGCCTGCTGAACACGCCCTTGCCCTGGATCTGGGCAATGACTTCCTTGGCCCCGCCGACGCCCGTAGTGCTCATGTCGAGAAGCGTCATTTTCCAGCGCTTCTTCTCGGCGTAGCGGGAGTACAGGCGAAAAAGCTCAGCGGCGAACAATCCCGCCTCGTCCCCGCCTGCGCCTGCGCGTATTTCAAGGAACACGTTCTTATCGTCGCGCGGGTCTTTGGGCACGAGCATCAGCCGGAGTTCCTGGTCCATCTGATCGACCTTGGGTCGGAGTTCCCTGAGCTCGGCATCCGCCATGGCCTTCAGGTCCGGATCAGCCTGTTTGTCCTGGGTGATCTCTTCCGCTTCCCTGATCTGCTTGAGGAGTTCACGATAGGCGCGGTAATGGTTCACCACGTCCTCGATCTCCGACCGCTCCTTCGAATACTTCTGGTATTGCTGGTGGTTGGCGGCAACGCCGGGATCGGACAGGAGCCTCGTCAGCTCGTCATATTTTTCTGAAACTGCGTCTAATTTACTTAGCATAGTATCAAGTGATTAACCGCGGAGACGCGGAGGCTGAGAAGGGCAAAACAATCAACTGGACGACGATAACGAAATTAGAAAAAATATTCTGCACCCAAGAACCTGATATCGATCACGTACTTCTGTCGATACGGCTCTTGTTTTTTCTGCGTCTCCGCGCCTGCGGTAAAAGATCAATGTCCAACAAAAAACCCCGCCTTAGCGGGGTTCCATCGCGATGGCCTCGGTGAGGGACCTGAGGGCCACCTCAATTTGATCGTCCGATGGCTCCCGGGTCGTCAGCCGCTGGAGCCAGAGCCCCGGCTGCATCAGGCCCTTGATCAAGGGATTCCCGCCGTTCTTTGCACTGAATTTGATGAACTCATATCCCAAACCAGCGATCAGGGGGAGGAGCACGATTCGTGACAAACCCTTTGCCCAGAGCGGCCAGCTGCCCGGGACCAGGGAAAAAACGAGAATAGAGAGCGCTATCACCGCGATCAGAAAGCTCGTACCGCACCGTGGATGGATGCGGGAGTAGGGCCGTGCGTTCACCACCGTCAGTTCAACCCCTGCTTCGTAAGCCGCAATAGCCTTGTGCTCAGCTCCGTGGTATTCGAAGACCCTTCGGATGTCCTTCATGAAGGAGATGCCGGAAACATAGCCGAGAAAGAGCGCCACGCGGAGTACGCCGTCCGTCAGATTGAACAGCATGCTGTTTTTCGTTACCGCATCGTACTTCATGCCGAGCAGGTTGGTAAGGAGGAGGGGCAGTCCGAGAAAGAGGCCGAGTGAGAAGGCCAGCGCTACGATCATGGTCCCTGCCATGGCAAAGGAGCTGATTTCTTCTTTTTTCCCGTCTTCGCCTTCGAGGGCTTCATTCGCCGAAAAATTGAGCGCCCGGATACCGAGCCACAAAGCTTCGAACAGCGCGACCGAGCCCCTGATGATTTTTTTCTTGAACAACGGAAAACATTCGCCGAACGGCCTGATCGTTTCCTGCAAGACCGCGATATCAGCAGCGGGCCTACCGCCCTTGCGCACAGCCACGGTAAAGGCATGGGGTGAGCGCATCATCACACCTTCGAGCACGGCCTGCCCGCCTATGTTCAACTTTTCAACCAAGACAGAAACCTCGTGTTAAGCCAGAACACAGAGGTCAGAAAACAGATAACGCAAGCATTACCGTCTGTGATCTGACCTCTATCATCTGCAGTCCGCTTTAGGCCTTATTGTACTTCTTCCTGAACTTGTCGACGCGGCCTTCGGTATCGATGAGCTTCTGCTTGCCGGTGAAGAAGGGGTGGCAGTTAGAGCAAATGTCGAGCCGTATTTCCGGCTTGGTGGAGCGCGTTTCGAACGCTTCCCCGCATGCGCAGTGCACTTTCGATACCTTGTAATCGGGATGAATATCCTGCTTCATTTGTGTGTCCTCCTGAAATAAGCCATAGCCACAGCACCTGCTGTGGCTATATTCGTTAAGGCCGGAATGATATACCAAACGTCTCAAAAATACAAGAGAAAAATTACTTGTTCATGGAATCCAGGAAGTCCCGGTTCGTCTTGGCCTGTTTCAGTTTTTCGAGCAGGAACTCCATGCTTTCGACCGTGGACAACGGGTTCAGGACCTTGCGGAGGACCCACATGCGGTTCAGATCGTCTTTGTCCACGAGCAATTCTTCCTTCCGCGTGCCGGAGGCGTTGATGTCGATGGCCGGGAACACGCGCTTGTCCACGAGCTTGCGGTCAAGATGCAGTTCCATGTTGCCGGTGCCCTTGAATTCCTCGAAGATCACGTCATCCATGCGGCTGCCGGTATCAACGAGCGCTGTTGCGAGGATCGTGAGGCTCCCGCCGTCTTCGATGCTGCGGGCCGCGCCGAAGAACCGTTTTGGCCGCTGCAGGGCATTCGCGTCAAGACCGCCGGAGAGCACCTTGCCCGAGGCGGGGATGATAGCATTGTGAGCCCGCGCGAGGCGCGTGATGCTATCGAGCAGGATGACTACATCCTTCTTATGTTCCACCAGGCGCTTGGCGCGCTCGCTCACCATGTCCGCCACCTGCACGTGCCTTTGCGGCGGTTCATCGAAGGTGGAACTGATGATCTCCGCCTTGACCTGGCGCTGCCAGTCCGTGACTTCTTCCGGCCGCTCGTCGATCAACAGTACGATGAGCTTGATGTCCTTGTGGTTCTTGAGGATCGCCTTCGCTATCGACTGGAGCAGCATGGTTTTGCCGGTCCGCGGCGGGGCCACGATCATGCCGCGCTGGCCCATGCCGATGGGGGTAACGAGGTCCATGGCGCGGGTCGTGTAGTCAGTGGGCGAATGTTCGAGCTTGATCTTTTTTTCCGGGATAGTAGGGAGTGAGGTTATCGAAGAGGATCTTGGTCCGCGAGATCTCCGGGTCCTCGTAGTTGATCGCATCAACCTTGAGAAGGGCGAAATAGCGCTCGCCTTCTTTCGGGGGCCTGATCTGACCGGAGACCGTATCACCGGTGCGGATATTGAACCGCCTGATCTGCGAGGGAGATACATAGATATCGTCCGGTCCGGGGAGGTAATTGTAATCCGGTGCTCTCAGGAAGCCGAACCCGTCGGGCAAGATTTCGAGGACTCCTTCGCCGAAGATCATGCCGTTTTTTTCGGTCTGGGCCTGCAGGATCGCGAAGATAAGTTCCTGCTTCCGCATGCCGCTTACGCCCTCGACCTTCAGTTCGTCCGCCATGGTGGTAAGTTCGGCGATGCTTTTGCCCTTCAGTTCTACTAAGTTCATTAAGTTTACTCCTTGGCCCGGGTTTGAGGGGCAGATGGGGTCTGTTCCTTAATTACGGGGATTGATTGGTGGTTTATACTGCTCCTGAATGTGTGTGAATGCATGAATGCGCAAATAATTTCGATTTTTAAGGAGGCGGGTCCTCAGACTGTCGGGTTGTGTTGGTGTACGATTAACGACTCTGCCGGCTTGTGAGTTTGCTACGGATGAACGTGCCTTCCTCTGTGAATAGGGTGCGTATACTTTTTTTCAACCTGAGAAATTAATCTGTTGGGTTTGGTAAATGGGGTTTTGGATTAGGCCTGCTCTATGATTGTTGAAAACTATACCGCAGAAAGAAGTTTTTGTCAATATTTTATTTCTTCCTTTGTTGCGCTGTTTCAGGTTTTATGTTAACGTAGAGCAGCTGAAAAGCGCATCAGGGTCGGTGATTGTTCAAGGGTTGATGAACGAGCAAAAAGGCGGTTTAACGCTTTTAACGTCATTCCGGCTTGCCCGGAATCCTTGCTTTGAGTACGTTGTGCCGCACCATGATTCCCGACAAGCGGGAATGACGACTTTGTACGAAACCATCGAGGGTTATCATGCCTCAATACACATACAAAGCGAGGGACAAAGAAGGCGCCCTGCATGCGGGAGTGATGGAGGCACGCGGCAGGGAGGCTGTTGCTGACCAGCTTTCCAGCCAGGGTTTCATACCCGTTGATATCAAGGAGCAGGCAAAGCCGATTCTGCGGACCGACCTGTTTTCGAGCTTTACTCGAATCAAAGCACAGGACCTTATCATATTGAGCAGGCAACTTGAGACGCTTTTAAGCGCAGGCGTACCGTTCATCCAGACCCTTATCACCTTAGAGAAACAGACCGAAAATCCCAGTTTGCGGGACGCGATCGTGGAGATCAGGCAGGACGTTGAGGCCGGGTCGTCCTTTTCCGACGCTCTTGCCAAACACCCCAAAATATTCAGCAAGCTCTATGTGAGCATGATCCGTGCCGGAGAGACAGCCGGTATCCTCGACGAAATCCTGAATCGGCTTGCAGCATTGGCTGAACATGATGCCGAGACCCGTGCCCGAGTGAAGGCGGCCGTACGCTATCCCCTGATCGTCGTTGTCGCCATCGTCGCTGCTTTTATATTTCTGGTCAGTTTCGTGATACCGAAATTTGCAGCGATCTTCGCACAGTTCAAGACGGAGCTCCCGCTGCCGACACGGGTTCTCATCGGGATCAATTATGCCATTCAGCACTACTGGTATTTCATTGTTCTGGGAATAGGGGCACTCGTATGGGGTGGTGTCACGTATGTGCGTACGCCTCAAGGCAGGTGGCACTGGGACCGGCTGAAGCTGAAGCTGCCGATCTTCGGCATCCTGTTTCGGAAAGTGGCGCTATCAAGGTTCGCACGGGTCTTCAGCGCCCTGCAGAAGAGCGGTCTGTCCATGATGCTGACACTCGGTATCGCTGGTGAGATCGTGGGCAATGTGGTGATTGCCCGCGCTGTGGAAGAAATGCGCGAAAGCCTTAGGACAGGCAAGGGTATAGTGCTGCCTATGGAGGCATCCAAGCTGTTTCCGCCACTGGTGGTTCAAATGGTTGCCGTGGGGGAGGAAACCGGCCAGCTTGATGTCATGCTGAACAAAGTTTCGGATTATTACGATATGGATGTCGAGTATGCGCTCAAGAACCTCTCGACCATGTTAGAACCGATCCTCCTGCTCTTTGTCGGGGGGATGGTCTTGTTCCTGGCACTGGGCGTATTTCTGCCCATGTGGAACATGATCGGTTTGTTCCAGAAATAGAGATTAAGGGCGCGACTACAGCAATTTTTTGTTGCATTGTATCAAAATTGTTGTATACTAACTCGTGATTTGGGAGATGAGAAAACCCTGCTGGAAGCAGAAGGGGTTGACGATCGTGGAGGCGCTCATCGCCCTTGGCCTCATCGGGATATTAATCGGTGTTGTGATTCCGAAATACCGCGAACTGGCCCGTAAAGCCCAGGAAGTGGCGCTGAAGACAGCACTCACGAACATACGGACGAGCATTTCGCTCTATAAGATGTTGAATAAAAAAAATCCTCAAAGCCTCCGTGAGCTTATTGAGAAAGATGTGATGCTTCCAGCCAGGATTGGAAAAGATCCTTATTCGGGGTCAATATTCAAGCAAAAGTATTTGACGCAACAATCATTGGATGCAAAGGGGAATATAGTCGATCCTTTCGGGGAGCCGTTTACCTACGATCCTATTCAGGGCAAGGTGAGAACAACAACAAAGAGGTACGAAACGTGGTAGCTTAACGACGAGGTGGCACAAAATAGATTTTAATTACTTAACTTCGAAGGAGGAACCAAATGTCAAAGTCACAAAAAGGTTTTACGCTGATTGAATTAGTCATGGTAATCGTGATCCTTGGAATTTTGGCGGCTGTAGCGATCCCCCGGTATATCGATCTTTCGACCAACGCCCGAGTTTCTGCCGTAAACGGCATGCTGGCCACCGTGAACGGTGCCGCTGCCATGACGAATGCGGCTGCTATTATTAATGGTCAAGCCAGTCTCAACCCTGGTACCGTAACCGTAGGTGGAACAAGTGTTACCACAGTGTTTGGTTTCCCCGCTTCGGCCACGGGTGGAATTAATGCAGCCATTGCGAACATGTCGGGATTTACTTATAACACCGGCGCACCTGCAACCTTTACGCTGAACGGCGCGCCCACACCCGCAAACTGCTCGGTGAGTTATACGCAAGCGGCCGGAGCTGGCGGAGTTTATACCGCCTCAACGACTACGACGGGCTGCTAACAGAGGTTGAGCCGCTTGCAGTGCGAGAACTGTGCAACAGTATGGTTGATTTCCATATAATATAATGTTTACCGCTCCCAAAAGCACAGGGGGCGGTTTTTTTTTGACGAATCATTATGATGACCCAAAGGGGTTTCACCTTACTTGAACTTATCATGATCCTTGTCCTCATCAGCATCATTTCTGTGTTCGCCGCGCCGAGGCTAGGGGACGTAACTTCAACGAACGCCGGGGCGTTCACACACAAACTTCGAGCCGACATTCGCTACGCGCAGAACCTGGCCATGTCTCAAAACAGGAGATTCCGCGTTTATTTCAACACTGCACCGTCACCCAACCCCGGATACGCCGTAGTGAATGATCTGAACGGGAATGGGACATGGGGTGAGGCAGGCGAGGTTGCGATGGACCCTGCGAAGAGCGGAAATCTGAGTATAGCACTGAATGCCGGTCAATATACCGGGATTACGGTGAGTACTCCGGCAGGCGGATACGTCGAGTTCAACTCTTTGGGTTCTCCAACGGTCGGCAACGGAGCGGTAATCACTGTTTATTCGAATCTCGTGACCGCCGGGACTTTAACGATCACGGCCCAAACCGGTGCGGTGAATTGAGATGCAGAGAGCTGAGGACAGCGGGCTGAGGGCAAACAAAAATACAGGCGGCTTTACGCTGATCGAGACCATTATTACGCTCGTCGTGCTGTCCATCGCAGCTGTTGGCGTGTTGTCGGTCTTTACAACGGGCATGCGAGGAAGCGCCAATCCGGTGGTCGTTGATCAGGCAACGGAGTTGGCGCAAGGGGAGCTTGACGCTGTGATCGGCATCAAGAATGCAAACGGATTTTCCGCGGCAGCTCTTAATACGGGAACGGGCCAAGGGTGTAATACGGCCATGCTCACAGGGTTCAACTGCAGTCTGGACATCTGCTATGTCGCATCAGGAAGTCTGGACAATACCGGTGCCTGCAACACTGCGACCAACTATAAACGGGTAGCAGTTACAATAACGAATGCGGCTATAGGAAACGTCACGGCTGTAACACTTCTTGCTAATTATTGATGCAATCCGAACAATATCATGCGTACTGGTAAACAACCTAAGAGGACACGAAGCGCAGGCTTCACCCTTATCGAGATCATCATCACGATCGTGATCGTATCTATCATCTCCGGGATCGGCGCCCTGATCGTCATGCAGGGGGTGAGGTCCTATTCCGCCGAGGACACGCGCAGTGATGTCCACTACCAGGCGCGGCTTGCCGTGGAACGCATCGCCCGGGAAGCACGGCTTATCCGGGACGCCACACCGACCGACATTCTGACAATGATATCAACGGACCTGGTCTTCTGCGATGTTACGGGCAAGGCCGTTGAATTTCAGGTGAGCGGTACGACGGTGAGACGCCAGGAAAGCGCCACCTGCAGTCCTCTGGCTTGGGGCGGCTGGAACAACCTGGCATCATCTATTGACCCGGCCAATTCTTCTTTCTCTTATTTTCAGCAGGATGGGACGACAGTCGCTGTAACAGCCGATCAGGTTTGGTTTGTAGTGATAAAAATAACGGCCCTGCAGGGGACTCAATCCCTGACAATACAAACACGAGTGCACCCGATGAACTTCTAACATCGTGAAGGTATCAAGTCCTTTGCCCACTTAAGGGCCATGGGGATTTGCAGACGCAATGATCAGAAATCAAAAAGGCACTTCCATCATCATCGCGATATTCATTATTGTGATCCTGGCATTTATGGGCGCGATGTTTGTATCTCTCGTCAATACCGGCACGTTCAGCTCTATCAACGACCTGCAGTCTCTGCAGGCGTTTTTCATTGCCGAGGGAGGCATTGAGTTTGAACAGCGGTCCCTCGCCCAAAATCTCGACTGGTACCGGGGCACAACAGATCCCCTGTTCACGGCCCCTGCGACGAATCTCGGCGCAGGAAACTTTACTGCAACCACGAGGGTGCCTGCAACGACGCTTAAAAGAAGGTTGCTCGCAGGGGCCGGGACCGCTACCGTTTACACGACGAACGGGTTTCCGCCAAGCGGCATTCTGCAAATCGATGATGACGTTACTGCAGGCGCTGAGTTCGTGCAATATACGATTCTCAATGCAAACACGTTCACTCTAACTGCCCGTGGACAAACCATCGGCACGATAGCCACAGCGGCAAACAGCTTCAGCAGAGGGACCAATGTCTATCCCGTGACCACTCTTGTCGATGCGCTGGCCAATTCCTGCAGCAGCCCTGCAAGCTTTCGTATCGCGGCGAATGTAAAGTTCCTTGGTTCGGGGATCGTTACTATCGAAGGTGAGGAGATTGTCTACAGCGGCTCCAGTTCTGGTGGCGGCAACATGATACTGACCGGGGTCCAGCGCTGCCTGAACGGTTCTGTAAGCGCGGCACACAATGCCGGCAGGCCGGTAACCCCGCTGCTTGCGGGCGGCTCTGCTGATATGCAGTCCGAGGTCACTTCCACGGGCGCCCTGGGAGCAGCCGTGCGGGTCGTAAGAAAAACGGTGCAACGGTAGCGGCAGGGAGCAGTTCTATGACGAGTAGTTTAAAAAAAATGGGTCTTGCCTTTTTTGTCTGCGCCGTGCTGTGCCTCTGGCAGACCCCTGCAGAGGCCACGCGTCAGTTTACGGTGAAACAGGTTACTACGCCTGCTGTATTCCCTATGGGCGCTGCTCAACCCATGACCTTCACCGTTGCTAATACCAGTAACGGAGGTAATGTCGGCGAAAAAATAACAACAGTACAGTTCAATGTGTCCGGAACGTACAGTTTTTTCCCTCCGCAAACCATAGCCGTAACGGGTTGGACATGCTCATTATCGAGGTCATCAGGAAGCAACTATCGGAGGATCACCTGCTCTGCGAATGCCACGGCCAACAGAATTTCATCGCCCGGTTCGCAAAACTTTACTTTTAACATCATTAACAACACGACCTTGACCACTGACAGGAATGACGTATTGAGCAGTGTGGTCGCCTCGTTCTGGACTGGATCGAGGACCCGGACCGCTAACCTTTATAACCAAGGCGCCTGGACCTGGAAGTCGCTTCTCATGACACTGGTCCCCTCGTCTACTAGTGTAGGGAACAATTGCCAATTTACCTTGACCATGACGGTGACGAATAAAACCGGCGGAACGGTGAACGCTATTGCTCCGGTGCCTTCACCGCGGACGACGGCGAACACGACCAGCGCTAACGTTAATAATCCGACGCCGGCGCCCAACCCTCCCACCCTGAACCTGAATGCCGGAGCCACAGGGATCATTACATGGAATTACACGCTTACGGATACCGGTCCTACCGGCGGGTCGGTCTATTTTACCGCTTGTGCGAGCACCAACGGCAGTTGTACTACCAGTTCGGGCACATCACGAACATCTGCGACGATATCTTCTTCTACCGTAAACATCAATTCGGCACTGGTTTGCGGGTTTTCCATAACTTCATTTACGAATAATCCGGACTGTCTGTATTCCGGCGATGTTGCAACATTTGTGATGGTCGTCTCAAACACCACGGGAGCTGCTGTGAACAATGTAGTCCCTTCAGCTCTTGTCCCTGTGGTTACCGGCTCGGCCGCGATCGGCACGTTCAACCCGGCGGCACAAACGCCGATCTCGATAGCTAACGGTGCTACCGGCACCTTTACCTGGACGGCACCGGTGACCGGGCTTCCGAATGAGACCTATGCTGTTCAAGGCTATGCAACGAACGGCGTTCTTACGACGGCGACGGCCACGTCGACAGTGCGGGATGTGGACGGGTACATCGTTAATGCCGGAACGACGAATGCCGACAGCACTGATGCGGAAATTAGCTGGAATATTGAGAACTGGGCCTGTTCCAATATCAATCAAGTCACGATTTCCATTCCTGCCGGCTGGACCTTCGATGATGATGGCTATGCACTCGTGACTAACATGGCAATCGTTGACGATGACTCCTGGACAAGACCTGCAGGATCAACGACCTTTACTGCGCAGGCCGCAGCGGACCGTATCCCTCCGGGAGGGAGTGGCGGCAGTTATTCCCTGCTTTTTTCACAAACACCTCTTGCGCCAGGGAACTACACCTTTGACGTTACGATCACCGACGATGCGGTGCCGCCAGTGACGAGGGTGAAACAGACCACGGTAACCGTCAATCCCTTCAATACCGGCGATATGAATGCCACCGACACCGGCATTTGGCATGAGGACATAGAGTGAAATGCAGGGGGAACGCGGCACTTTATTACCGGGGAAATCGCCCGACGACCAGAAATTTGATGACTAACAGTTTTCCCTTGACAGTGAGTGGGATTCGTGGTTATTTATTACAGCGTAACTGTAGTTACAGTTAACTGTAACTGTAGAAAAATGAACGTGAGGATCTTTTTGCAGTTCTGAGCTGCTTATTTTATGGGACTATTCGGACCGAATGAAATAACGGGAATCGACATCGGCGCGGGCGGCATCAAGGCCGTGCGGATCAGGCAAGGCAAGCAGCCAAAGCTTCTCGCCGCCGCTATCATCGAGTTCTCGCCTGATGCTGCCGCTGGTGAGTCCGTCGGCACGAACCTTCGGTATTTATTTTCCGAGAAAAAAATCGGTCGCAAAAACGTCATCACGCAGATGCCCGGTAAGGACCTTACCATCCGCTCGCTTACCCTTCCTAAGATGCCGCTTGCCGAATTGCGCGAGGCCGTCCGCTGGGAGGCAAAACGGCATATTTCCTATCCCCTCGATACGGCGCTCGTAGAGTATCTGATCACGGATGAAAAAAAAGAAGGGACGGTTGACAAGTACGATCTTGTCATGGTGGCGGCCGACGCAAGCAAGGTAAAGGAGCACCTTCTTCCTTTTGATGAAGCAGGCATCAAAATTTCGGCTGTGGACGCGAACGCTTTGGCGCTGCGCAATGTCCTCTTTTTTCGCGGTGAGAATGCCGCAGCGGACACCCTTGTCGTGGACATCGGGGCCGGAAAAATGGAAATCGATATTTTCAAGGGTGGGATTCTCCGTTTCAGCCGCTGTCTGGAGACAGGGGGAGCGGACCTCACCCGCCTTGTGGCAGACGATCTGAATGTGGGCATGCAGGACGCCGAGGCATTCAAGCGGAATATTGATCTGCTGGCGTCTCCGGAAAAGAACAAGACTGTTGCAGCCGTTGTCGGCAGGCTCGACGCTTTCCTTATGGAAATCCGACGCTCCGTCGAATACTACAGGACGACATCCCACGAAAAGGCAGTGGACCGGGCGGTCGTGACCGGCGGAGCTACTCTTATGAGGGGGCTTCCGGAATATTTTTCCCAGTCTCTCGGTCTCCCTGTCGAGCGCTGCGATCCTTTTGGCGCGTTGAAATGCGAGGATGCACTCGGGGCGGAGTTCGGCCCCCTGGCGCCGTGTTTCTCGGCGGTCGTGGGTCTGGCGCTAAGGAAGATGTGAAAATTGAGCCCTCATCCCCCAGGCAAAACTGGAAAGAGAAAGTAATAGAAGCCTCATGAAAACAGTACAAGAGTACATAAACCTTCTTCCGCCGAAGGATAAGAAGCCGGCTAAAGCCTCAAGTCCCTGGTTGGTTGCCGGTACCCTCTTTGTGCTCGTTTGGCTCGTCCTGTTCGGTTTGAAGGCCAAACAGTGGATGGACCTTCGGGCCAGCCTGGCTTCGTTGACGCCCCAGAAACTTGCGCTCGAACAGCAGGTTGCCGCGGTCCGCGCAGAGCTCGGGTTGACCGGGCCGAATGCAGATCCCCAGCAGGCGACACTGATACAAAGCCTGCTGAAAGAGAGAGTTTTGTGGTCCGAAGTCTTTCAACAATTTTCGCATATTATTCCACGCGGAGTGTGGTTCGACAGCCTGGAAGGTAGCTCGGTCGGCCAGGCAGAGATCAAGATCAGGGGGGGCGCGTTCAACTATCGCCTGATCTCTGATTTTATGCTCGCCATGGAGCAGACGGGATATTTTGAAAAGCCGGAGCTTTTGTTTGCGCAGAAATCCACGGTCCAAGGCCGAGATGTAGTGGGGTTCGAAATCCATTGCGGTGTGAAAACCCAAGGGGTGCCCTGATGGCCGCTTTATTCCAGCGTAAATTTTCTACGCGTGAGCGTATTCTTATGTTCCTGGTGATACTGACGCTCACCGGAGGATTGATATACCGTTTTCCCTATACGATCGCGGAAAGCAGGATTTCATCGGTAAAAGCAGACATTGATGCCACGCAGAAATCGATCGTCGATCTTTCCCTCCAGATTGCCGATCTGAAGGCGAGGGCCGCGGACATCAAGGCAGGTGCACAGGGCTGGCAGCTTGCGGACCAAAAGGGAGTGATATTGGTCCTGGAAGATGTTTCTGCCGAGGCGCGGAAGGAAGGAGTCAGCCTGATTGCCGTGCATCCTTCGCAGGAGATTGAAAAGGATAATCATAAGGAAGTGACCATGAGTCTCGACCTCAAAGGTCGATATCGCGAGCTGGCTGAGTATTTCAAACACATTGAACATCAGTCGCGCTTGGTGAATATACGGAAGCTCCGGGTCGACGCCTGCCCGGACGCCTCTTCATCATGTGCGACGCAGCTGGAAGCGGTCACGTATTTGGCAAAGTAGAGAACTGCAAAGCAGTTTGCGAATTTGGACGACAAAGTAGATTCCTCGCCCTTGACGAAAGGGCGGCGAAGAAATTCTTAGCTATATATATGTAAGAAGCATTTCGGTTTCGGGCTATCCGGTTCATGATACACAAGACAATACTATATATAGGGATGATGATCGCAACGGCGGCCCTCACGAGCGTTGTTTCCGCACAGCAGGGCGGGCAGGAGCGGGACCCATTCTTCGGCGACAGGCCTGGCTCTTCAGCCACGATCACTTCACAAGACAGCGGCGGCAAATGGGGCAGAGATCCCTTTTCCAAGCCGTTTGAAGGAACTGTGGCCGCTCCGGCTACGCGTGCGCCAGAGAAGAAAGTCACCGGGATTATCTACGGTAAAGATGTTCGCATCGCAATCATCGGCGGTGAAATAGTCAAGGAAGGAAGCATGGTCGGGGACCAGAAACTGATGAACATCCGTAAAAGCAGCATCGTGCTCATGAGCAGTACAGGCAGCACAGAAGAGATTTTTCTGGAAAACTTTTCCATTCGGAAGTAGGGAGGCGCTTATGGCAAGAATCCCACGTGTAGGCCGTGGCCGCATCGTTTTGCTGGTAGCCGCATTGGCATTGCTTGCGCTTGGCAACGCTGACGCAGATACGATCGAAGTCACGGGAGTAACGGGGGCCCCCCTCTCCATGGAATTTCGCAATGCGGAAATTAAAGACGTTTTACGCGCCGTGGGGCAGGCAGCAAACCTGAATATCATCATCAATGACAGCGTTTCGGGACTTGTGACGCTTAGCCTCAAAGACGTGGATTTGTGGGCAGCTCTGGAATCCATCCTGAAGACCAAGGGGCTTACGTACGTGCGGGATGCAAATATGGTCCGCGTGCTTGCACTGTCGGACGTGAGAGACATCGATATGGAAACCAGGGTATATCCTCTCGGTCACGCCAGCAGCCAGGACCTTCTTCCTATCATTGAGAAGGTCAAAAGCGAGAGGGCAAAGCTTTCGGTCGACAACAGAATGAACGCAATCGTGGTCAGAGACCTATCCCTGAATCTGGACGAGATGGCCCGGCTGCTCAGGAATCTTGACGTGAAAATGCCGGAGGTGCTGATCGAGGCGAAGATCGTAGAAGTATCGACGAATTACGCCAGGGACCTCGGAGTCCAGTGGGGCGGCCAGTATACGGGTATTGGTCGTAACGGTACCACGGTCGTGACCGGCGGCGTTACCGGCGTCAACAGCGGCACGAGCGGCGGAACAAGCGGGTCGTCGTCTGCAATCGGGACTTCGGCCTTTTTTCCCCTCACCGGTGATGTTGGACTGAGCGGCAATGCCTATGCCGTGAACTTGCCGGCCGCGGTGGGCGCCGGCTCGGGCGGCGCGCTCGGCATCTCTTTCGGCAAACTCGGCGGCAAGCTCTCGCTCGATCTCCAGCTATCGGCAATGCAGACAACAGGCAACGGAAAGATACTGTCGAACCCGAAAGTACTGACAATCAACAACAAGGAAGCGAAAATATCGAGCGGCACCGATATCCCGGTAAGAATTGTGAGCGCCACAGCCAACACAGGGGCAGGCAGCACGAACACCGCCGGGGTTCAAATCATATCCGCAAGCCTCTCGCTTTCGGCAATTCCTACGATTACGAGCGACAATAAAATCGCCATGGTAATCAAAGTGGAAAAATCGGAACCTGATTTTTCCCGGGAAGTAGACGGAATTCCCACGATCACGAAGCGTGATGCCAACACAGAGGTGCTCGTGAACGACGGCGAGACAATCGTGCTCGGAGGGATCCTCACCAAGACTGAGGCGGAATCCGAAGCAGCAGTGCCATTCCTGTCCAAGATACCGATCCTCGGCTGGCTCTTTAAGAATAAAAGCACATCCAAGATTGAAGATGAGCTCATGATTTTTATTACGCCGACGATTGTAAAGGAATAACAAAACGGCTTCGAGTTTCTGTGTTGTTCTATGAAAAGCCGATAAAGGCTTTCCTGCTCTGCCAGAATGTGCGGAATCCATCGACCGGAAGCCCTATGCAGTCGACGGGGAGGACTGATCTATGAAGCATAGACTTCGTAACTACGGTGCCATGTGTATTTTTGCAGCTGCACTTTTCACGAGCGGGTGCGGGGGGGGCAGCAAAGACAGCCCCGGTGTCACCGTCAGCGCGACGATAACGCCGACGTACAATGGAGTAAATACTTCTTCCGTCGACGCAGTTCAGAACCTTTGCACGGACCCCAGCGGAACGACACAACTTGAGTATTTTGCCGATCATACTGCGACAGTTTCAATCAGCGCGAGTCTTATTAACCCGAGCAACGTTATTAAGCAGTTAATAGTTTATATTGACAGCTATACCATTGATTATCAGGCTTCGGCAGATTCAGCCGGCGCGCCGTCAATACAGTCGGATACAAGGAACAAAACAATCAGTTTCATCGTGAGTAGTGCGACGCCAAGTCCTGTGACAAGTATCACTGTAGAATTAGTTGATCTGAAAAGAAAAAATCAATACAATACCGATGCGCTGACTGCGCCGAGCTTCCTCAATAATTATACGGCCACTTATACATTCATGGGACACAGTGAAAATGGAGTGCCAGTCACGTTTACGTCACAAACGGATTTTCAGATAGGGAAGTTTAATTATTGTCCTGCTGGTTTCCAGCCCATGTAAACACGACCCTTTGGCGTCATTTTATACCGCTTATACCGCAATAGCATCTGCTTGTTCCGGCACCCTCGATCTCAACGCATATCCACATCTTCCTTTTTTTACTTGTTCGGAATTGTCGTTGACACGCACCCTACATCGTAGTATAAAAACTCATGGAAACAAACCGCAGGGAATTCTCGAAAAAAGCGCTCTACGGTCTCCTTGGGCTCCTCGGTCTCGGCTTTCTGGTCCCTGCGATAAAAATTTCTGCTCCCCTTCCTGCTCGTGATAAGGAGCTCGCTTTCTTTCCTCTCATCCCCGAAGACGATGTCCCGCGCGCCGGCGTAAAAAAAACCGAACTCACTTTTTCCGTGAATGGTAAAGAACGGAAGGCCCGGGTCTTCATTGTAGCGTCTGCTGCAGGGCCGACTGTCTTTTCCGCAGTCTGTTCCCACCTCGGCTGCCTTGTCAATTATCAAAAAGACAAGTGCGAGTTTGTTTGCCCCTGCCACGGAGGGAGATACGATTTGACGGGGAAGAACATTGCCGGCCCGCCTCCCGCGCCGCTCACGCGGTTTCCGGTGAAGACGCAGGACGGCATGGTGCTGGTGGGTGTTAAAGTCTAAAATAAGTTCACAGTTCAGAGTTCATAGTACAAAGTGATTCGGATGAGACTTTTCGATTACCTCAATAAGCGCATGGGATTCACGAACCGACACCGCCGGATCATGGACAAACCGGTGCCCGGATGGATCAATTATTTTTACTGCTTCGGCGGCGTTACGTTTACGCTCTTTGTTCTCCAAGTGATCACGGGCCTCCTCCTCTCCATGCACTACACGCCGTCGGAGGCAGAGGCCTACCGGAGCATCCAGCGCCTGCACCAGGTTGTTCCGCTCGGACGTCTGCTTCGCGCGACCCATCACTGGGCCGCAAACCTGATGGTGGTGATGGTCCTGGCCCATATGCTCAGGGTCTTTATCACCGGCTCCTATAAGAACCCCCGCGAATTGAACTGGGTGGCCGGCACGCTGCTGCTCGTAATGACGATGTCCTTCGGTTTTACCGGCTATCTCCTGCCCTGGGACCAGAAGGCCTACTGGGCCACGGTGGTGGGAACCAACATGCTCGGTTCCCTGCCGTTTATAGGACCGTCACTGGCGGCCTTTGTACGCGGCGGACCCGAAGTGACGGGGCAAACGCTTCTCCGGTTTTACAGTATGCATATGCTGTGGTTCCCTGTCTTCACCGGCGTCTTTCTGTGGATACATTTCCATATATTAAGAAGAGTGGGGATATCGGGAGGTATGTAGCAAAGCCGGACGGTTGAATGAGGGGCGCGGAATGGAAGCCAGCGAGAAACGACATAAGGCCCGAGAGAGCAGGGTATTGCCCATGGTCAACCAGATTTTTATAGCATCGAGCGATGGTGAATGATGGACAAAAAAAACGAGAACACCTTTTTTCCCGTATATGTCTTCGAGATCACCCTTATTGTGCTCCTTACCGTCGAGGTAGTACTCCTGTTTGCCGTCCTGTTCCCGCCCGCAGTAGGCAGAGAAGTAGATTTCTCGGCCCAGTACAGCCCCCGGCCTGAATGGTATTTCCTCTTTCTCTATCAGCTTACCAAGTACTTTCCGGGCAGATGGACCTTCGTGGGAGCCGTATTGCTTCCGGGCCTGGCCTTCAGTGTGATTCTCCTGGCGCCGTTTTTGGACAATAGCAAAAAAACAGCTCTCCGATACCGTAAAGTTGTCGCTGCGACAGGATTCGGACTGCTTGCAGCGGTGATCTGCCTCACCATCCTTTCACTGCTATAAGCAAGTCTTTTGCCGTTATAACTATCATAAATACTGATTTTATTGCGAAAACCCGAAAACGAGTATTGACAGAAAACCGGGTTTTTGATAACGTACCAAACGTGTTCCCGTGTTGTTCTAAGCTTCTGTAACAATGTGTTACGAATATATACGCATGAGGGGGTGGTGCATTCAGCAACAACACCTCGCGTTTTCCACGTGAACACGATATCAGCACCATGTCAGTCAAAGGGCCGTTTTCCATGATGGCCTGAATATACGTTCACTATCATCAAGGAGGAAGAACATGTCAATCAAAACCGCAACACCGGACCAGACGTTGGACACTCTCGGCAGGGTGTGCCCCTATCCGCTGCTTCTGACCAAGAAGGCGCTTGAAAAGCTCTGCGAGCGGACAGACCATAAAGGTCTTGTGCGATGCTCCGGCATCGGCCGAGGACAGCATCCCGCGCTATGCCGAGAAACAGGGCTACACGTTCGAGGCTGTCAAGCTCGACGACAAAGGCTTGTGGGAGCTCTACATCAAGAAGTCGTAACTCCAGGGGTGGACGCAGTACATAGTGAATATAGAGAGAAACCGCAGGGGGAACAAATCTAAAGGGGGGGAAGAATGGTTTCTACATTAGCATTTATTGTGTCCGGTCTGCTCATCGGCGCGGCGTTCGGTTTTGTTCTCCAGCGCGGCCGGTTCTGCATCAACTCCGCGTTTCGGGAAGTTCTCTTTCAGGACTACACCATGCTCCGCGCATACCTGCTCGCCGTGGCGGTTACGATGATCGGCGCGAACTTGATCGAGGATCTGGGCTGGCTGCAGCCATCTTGAAGACGGGGTCTGCGTGACCGGTACGCTCTATCGTCAGGCCTTCGTGCCCTGGGCCAACATCATCGGGGGCTACATCTTCGGCATGGGCATCGTTCTTGCGGGCGGGTGCGGAAGCGGCATCCTGTACCGCGTGGGAGAAGGGAACCTGGCGTACGTCTTTGCCGTCTTCGGATTCTTCTTCGGCATTGCAATGACGAAGTTCGGCTTTCTGAAGCCGATCTATGATTGGATGATCTCGACCGCAACGTATTGTTTCGGAAGGGTGAGGATACGATCCCGACCCTCGACAATCTGCTCGGCATCAACAAGTGGATCCTCATTGTGGTCATTTCCGCGGTGATCCTGTTCGTTCGTGTTCAAGGGCAAGCCCTTCGTCAAGGCGAAGAAGGGATATTCGTGGTCCCTGGTCGGGCTCCTTGACCGGTCTCGTTGCCGTGGCGGCGTTCTGGGCCTCGGATTATTTCGGCGGCAGGGCCCGCGGCCTTTCGTTCACCGGGCCGGTCCGGGAGTTTTTCTTGGCCGTGTTCTTCGGGAACTATCAGAATAATCCCGGGGCCGTCAGCCCACTCGAATCTCGAAGCATCTTCGGCATGACCTTTTCCTGGAGTTCGCTGTACGTCGTGGCTGTGCCTGTTGGCGCGTTCATCAGCGGAAAGCTCCTGAAGGAAGTGAAGTTGAAGGTGCCGCCGGCGGACGAGCTCATCAAGGTGCTTCTGGGCGGTTTTATCATGGGAGTCGGCGCACAGATGGGCGGCGGCTGCAACATCGGTCACAGCCTGACCGGCGTGTCCACTCTGGCTGTATCGAGCTGGGTTGCCAACATCTTCATCATTCTGGGCAACTGGACCATGGTTTATTTCCTGCTGATCAGGCCGATGCAGGATCTGGATGTGTAAAACGATAAGATCTTAGGACCGGGCGGGGAAATCCTGCCCGGTTTTTTTTACCTAAAAATGCGATAAAACATTTGTTAGAATCCGGGGGAAGATGGTAATATTGGGCTGGTCGCCTCTGCCAAAGAAGGGGCGGAGGACCGGTTTCGTGAAAGGAGGTGAAATTATGGCAACAGAAATGCTGGGCATTATGGTAACCAAGTACGAGAACCTCGAACATATCGCAGGCGTTGTAAAGGCAGCTCGCGCGGCAGGCAAATCAGTGATGCTTTTCATGACCGATGAAGGCGTACGCTTTACCAGGGACCCTAAGTTCCTCGATTTGCTGAAGACAGACGGCGTGGAGTTTTCCTGCTGCGACCACAGCTGCGAGCGGATCGGTATCCACGACAAGACAGCAGGCATCTCGTACGGCAGCCAGTACAATAACGCAGGGATGCTGCATGACAGCACGCGCGTGCTGGTGTTCTAATAATCTGATCACAAGGGAGCATAACGCATGGGAGATACAAAAAAAATTGCGGTCATCGTCAGGGACCGGCAGGCAGAGGCGCTCCGGGTGGCGGGCGGACTCACTCTGGCGGACGACACCATCGAGGTCTTTGTACTCGATAGCAAACTGGACAAGAATAATGCCGAGATCGCGACGCCGCTCGAACTGGTTACCGAACTCGATCTCAAGATCTATTCCAATAATCAGGAAAACGGCTATACTACGATTGCGCTGGAAGAGATGGCGAAGAAGCTCTTAGAGTATGATGTCGTAGTGCCTTACTGAGCATGAGGGAGGAGAATATTCTGTGAAAATTTTACATATTTTGAAAAAAACGCCGGACGCAAGCACGAAGAAAATCATGGAAACACAGGCTGCAGGTAACGAGGTAAAAACGATTGAGCTGTACAAGGGGGGAGTGTCCTACGACAAGCTCGTGGCCGATGTGTTCTCCTCTGATAAAGTCTTCTGCTGGTAACGGGGTTGCAGTCGCGCAGTCCCGGGGGGCGGGGCTGCCGTACACAGATGCATGTGACGAGGACCTGCGCGGGCGGGGAGCAAGCGCGGTCCGTATTTATTAGAGTTATGAGAAGCCTGTTTTGAGCCTGAAAAGCGTATTGTGGCTGCGGACTAATGGGATGCTTCAAAGCCTTAAGGCGAGTATGCCAATTTTCTGTAAGGATTGACATGGCAGCCCGAATATTTCAATAAGCGCAAGATGGCTGTTGAAAAGGCGCAAAGACCTGCAGGATTGAAGATTTAAAAGAAAAGCAGGATTGCCGAAGATCAAAATGCCTCACCAGCAAATGAAATTGATTTCTAAGGGGGTGGAAAAACGTGGCTACACTGAAATTGTTTGCAGATGTGCTGCAGGAATACCACGCCGGGAAGAAGACCGGTGCGCTCTTTGTAACCGTTGCCGAGGCCAGCGAAAACCTGATACGATTTTATTTTAAAGACGGTAACATCTACAGTATGTCCTATGGGCAGGCCAAGGACAAAGAATGCATCGAGATCCTCGACTGCTACGACTTGGGGAAAATTGTCTATTTCGACGGTCTTAAGACGCCCTCTGCATCACCGGGCCTGCCGAGTACCGGGGAGATCATTAATAGGGTAAGAACGAGCGGCAAGCAGGTGCAGGCAGACTAGATGTTCGGTGAGCGCATCTCCTGTACTGCAAAAGGACAGGCAGAGGCGTGCACTGTCCCTTTCAGCAACGATATGATCTGTTGCTTGTTTTTTTTCCTGCTCTGGCTGTATCAAATGCCACACCGAGACCTTTCCGTTAACCTCATCCCTCTGCTTTCTCAGGCATTTAAGCTGGCAAATGAATTGCAATCATATATAAAAATGATGAAGTCGTAAAAAGTCGTCATCCCCGCTTGTCGGGAACCGTAGTGCTTTTACAACATACTGAAAAGAGAAGATTCCGGACAAGCCGGAATGACGTCAAAAGCGTGATATCCGACTTTTTACGAAACCATCAAAAATAAAAACTGAATAGGGAAGGCGGCAAGTGACCAGGTTTTCAAGCCGATGTTATCAGGCTAGTCCGTTGCGCCTGCGCTGTATTGTAGCCGGACTGCGGAGAAAAAAATGAATTGTCCTGATTGTAATAAAGTGAACGATGCAGAGGCTGTATTCTGTGCAGAGTGCGGGAGGCCGCTCGGGAACCAGCAAACTAAAGTTGTTTATAAACAGCGGAGGGTTTATTTTATTGCTCTTCTGTTCGTGCCTATCATTGTGATCGCTGCAGCGATCGGCTATTACAAGTTCCATTTGCCCAACGGTATCGCGGCAGAGGTGAATGGTGAACAGATCAAGGTGTCCGAGCTCGACGACGCCGTTTCCCGCGTGCAGCATAGGGGCCGAGAGGCCGCAGCCGACCTCCGGTATCGGGCACTGAACGAGCTGATTGCTGAGCGGCTGGTGCTCCAGGAAGCACGCAAAGCCGGGATCACGGTTTCTCAAGACGAGATTGCCGCTGCTGCCGAAGCCCGCATTGCGTCAGGTCCCGGCGAAACCCCTTTTTGGCAGGCAATGAAATTGATGTACGGCACGGCGGTCGAGTATGAAAAGGACTTGAAGCATCGCCTCGTGATCGATCGGCTTATTGCCCGAAAAGTTGTGCCGCTCGGAACCGACCCGCGGACGGCAGGCCGCACGGTGCGCAAGTGGCTTCAGGACCTGTCAGAGAAAGCCACGGTGCGGGTCGCGTTGACCGAGCAGCTGTCCGGTCCGGGATGCGATTATTGCAAGACAAGAGAAGGCCAGCCCCTGACGAGGGACGGTGCGGCAGGGAGCGGCTGTGCCACTGCGGCTGGCAGACGAGCCTCCGCGAATACGGCAAAGGCGGCCGCCGACGCGGGACTCAGGTAATTGGCACAGCAAGTATGAACCTGGTGAGGTCGCATCGTGAACGATTGACTTTGGGTGTCGCACCCAGGTGGACATTCTCAAGTACAGCAAAATGATCGGCACCCTTCTGTATCAGAACGGGAAAGAAGGAGAAATACCAATGAGCGAGGGCAGTAAGTGCAGCGCTGACGCGAACGAAAACGCACAGTACTGTACCTCGTGCGGCGCGAATGTTCCAGTGACCGGCGGCTCGCTGAACGGCAAGAAAGCCCACGTGCCTGGCGGAAAGAGAATACGGATCAAGTCCGTGATTATCGCTGCATCAGTAACCGCCGGCGGGACGATCACCTTTTTCGTCATCAGAGCAAGGGATGAAAGCATTGATGCAGGAGCCACATTTTGAGCTGATTGAATCGAATAGTTTGGACGGGGGATCCTGAATTTCGCGATTAAAACTCGAACAGGAGCCCCAACAGGTAGGCCTCGCCGCCGATATCGACTGAAACAGACTTTACTTTAGCGCTGGTTTTTTCCGCTTCAACAAAGAAGTATGTATGATAGACTCCGTAGTCGAGGTACATGCTGTTCGCTGCATCGCGGTCAATGCCGTCGAGCAGAAACTGCAGCCCGCCCCGGTAGTGGTAGCCGTCCGCTGAGCCGCGCGTCGAGCCTTGTCCTTCCACTTTTTCCTGATAGTACATTCGTGTAAAGCCGCCGCCCACATAAGGAACCAGCCACTGATTCTCACTCACGAGACCACGCAGCAGTACGAATACATTGACCGGAAAGAGATCATACGTCACGCTGCCGGCAAGCACTGAAGAGCCTGCCTGCTGCGAGTGGAGCGGCGCGAATGCCTGACCTCTTGCCTCGGCGAAACCGCCTTCGACGCCGATCTCGACCTGTCGGAGAAGCTTATACGACAGTGCGAATCCATATTCCGGCATGCTGCGTTTGTTGTAGAACTGCTTCCAATTAGCCAGGGAAGGAGCGAAATTCCCCCCCTTCGCTTCGAAAGACCAGTGCGGTCGCTCTTGGAGCGGTTCAGCGGCAAAGGTCGCGACCGGCAGGAAGATGAGCATGAAGAACAAAAGGATTTTTTTCAACGCGAGCCTCCCGAACCTGAAAGCCGTTTCCTGGTAAAGGGGAACACAATAAAAAAACCTGCTATCAACAAGAACGCGATTTTCATCGCGAGCGATGTCTTTGTCAAGAAGAGCGAAACACCGACAGCAGGCAAAAGCGCAGCTCTGACGAGGGGCTTGTATCCTGGATGGGAGTTCAGCCAGGCCGCAGCAGCGGGCCCATGAAAATAATACCATTTGACAAGAGCCCTGCCGGGGGCATTGGTGACGAGGAATTGATCCCTAAAATTGCGCAGAGCCTGCACGTTCGGCTCAGAATAATAACCATATGCGGCGGTAGCGATGAAGCATCCTGCATGCGAGTTCGGAAGATTCGGATAAGGAACAATAACCTCCGGAAAGTCCGACAGTATGTTCGACAAGGCGCTTTCTTTAACATCACCGGTGCCCGCGGTAACTTCCTGGGAGTATGCGCTCTCGTGCTGTATCCCCGGCTCAAAAGGACCCGTACTGACGTCAAAGGCTGTGACTGCCAGATATTGCTGTGCCTGTGAATAAGCAGAAACGGCCACATAATACTTTTGGCCGTTCGTGAGTCCTGATAGCGTATAGGAAGTTACATTATGGACATCATCAATAAAAGCGGTTGGCGGCGAAACCGTGTCATGGTACACTTTATACCCGGTCGCTCCGGCCACGGCATTCCAAGTGAGCGCGAGACTTTCATTCAACGGTGCCGTCGAATTAAGCGTTGGACTTGCGGGCGTGGTAGCGGTGAAATTGAGGCCGCTCAAGGTAAAGGTCGTGGCAGAGGTGCCCGTCGGCACTGTAATTGGTGAAGGACCTTCAGCTGCGCCGGTGCCGGTGTAATTACCGGAGGAGTCGCCGTAATAGACCTTATAACCGCCAATGATGTAGGAGTTGTTCGGATTCCAGTTCAAAGTGACCGACGTTGTCGACGGCATGGCTGGAGTGACGCCGGTTATCTGGAAGGGGATCGTGTCCGCATCAGGGCCGCCGTAGGCACCCATATCGCTGCGTGTCCCGTCGATGACGTCAGTGATGTTCGAATCCCCATTGTCAATACACGGCGAGCCTGACTTCAAATGAAAATCAAAATTGGCGACATCAACGAAAAGCGGGTCGGTCAGTGTAATGAGCGGGTTGGGAATGAAGTTCGTCCCCTGCGGGCCGGCAGTCGTATTCGGGAAAAAAGCATTGAAGGTAATGTTGTTTTGGGAAACGACCGCTCCCTGGCTTATACCCGTCGTATTATTGAAGAAAATATTATTCTTAACTATTACCGAATCCGCATCGCGGAGGATGGCTGTCCCGTTAAGGTAGAAGGTGTTGTTGATGACCTGCGCAGAAGGTGAACTTTGTATTTGTACGGCCGTGCTCCCGGTTCCGACTTGAAAGACATTATTTTCGATAACGACGGACGAGTTGTTCGAAATGCTGATTCCCGGGGAGGCGTTTGTAATCCTGAAATTTCTAAAACTAACGCTCGTAACCGCCGAGGCGGTTACCGCCGGTCCGCTCCCGCCGCCGCTCAGAATCGTTCTGGCAGTTTCTCTGCCTAGAACAGGGATGTTCGATTTTAACGTAATCGGCCCCGGGTACTGTCCGGGTTCGACCAGGATCCTGAAACTGGTTGTCGTTGGGGTCGGAGAATTTACGAGAGAATCGGCATAATCGATTGCTGTCTGAATGCTTGTATAGTGCGTGGGATCAGTGGGATTTTGTTCGACGATAAGATCCAGGGCAATGGCTGCTTTCGGCGCGATCAATATGCAGAAAAGAAAGCTGATGGCTAAGAGATTACCAGGTAAACGAGATTTTATCATTAGGTTCCTCGCGAAAAGATAGTAAAAAAATACCTGAATGTAGCGTGAATGTCAAAGTAAAAATTAAGAAACTGCAGGATGATACGCGCTCCAAAGTAAAACAGAAATTATTCAATTGTTGACGAAGGGGCTTTTGTCTGTCGCTGATACGGCAACAGCCGAATACAGGGCCTGACTCTTGACGGCATTGTTTTTTCGCTGGCAGTTTCTCGTGCAATCTGATAGCTTACGTCCATGAAAACAGACCGTGTTGCCTCCCGCAATCCCTGGTCCATCCTTCCCACTCTTTATTTCGCCGAAGGTCTGCCCTACGTGCTCATCAACACCGTGTCGGTCATCCTGTACAAGCGGCTGGGCATCGACAACGCGCATATTGCGTTCTGGACAAGTTGGCTCTACCTTCCGTGGGTCATCAAGATGTTCTGGGGGCCCTTCGTGGACGTGTATTCAACCAAGCGGAACTGGATCCTCTGGACCCAGGCGGCGATGAGCCTGTGTATGTTCATGGTTGCCTTCTCGCTGAGGACGCACTCGTTCTTTGCCCTGTCTTTGGCGGCTTTCCTTGCGGGTGCGTTTATCTCCGCGACCTACGACATCGCGACGGACGGATTCTACATGCTCGCGCTCACGGAGAAGGAGCAGGCGCTCTTCGTTGGTCTGCGCGCAGGCTTCTACCGGCTGGCCATGATCTTCGGCACGGGCTTTTTGGTCTACGTCGCAGGCATGCTCGAAACATCGAGCAACGATATTGCCTGGAGCTGGTCCACGGTGATGATCGTTTCGGGGCTCATCTTCGCGAGCGCTCTCGTCTATCACAAATTCATCCTGCCGTATCCGGCGACCGACGGCGTCCGAACCGCACTTTCAAGGAGCGATGCTGCATCGTTTCTGAGCGTCATCAAGGCCTACTTTCGACAGAACAAGGTCGGCGTCGTGCTGGCCTTTATCCTGCTCTATCGACTGGGCGAGGCAATGCTGCTGAAACTGGTGCCCCCTTTTCTCCTGGACAAGACTGACGTCGGAGGCCTCGGCCTTACAACGGAACAGGTGGGTATTGCTTACGGGACCGTGGGCGTGTTCTGCCTGGTGACCGGCGGGGTCTTGGGAGGATGGCTCATCTCACGGTACGGGTTCAAGAGGTGCGTCTGGCCCATGGTGATCGCCATGCATCTGCCGGACCTGCTCTTCGTATATATGGCCTACGCACAGCCCGGCATCGGGTATGTGTACCCGCTCGTGGCTTTGGAGCAGTTCGGTTATGGAGTAGGATTTACGGTGTTTACTGTTTACCTCATGTATTCGGCTGCAGGGAAATATAAAACGTCTCACTACGCAATTTCGACGGGGATCATGGCGCTCGGCATGATGCTGCCGGGCTTTGCGAGCGGCTGGCTTCAGCAGACGGTGGGATATAAAATGTTTTTCGTCATCGTCTGCTTCATGACCATCCCTGGCATGCTGACCATTCCGTTTCTTGCAACGGAAAAAATAGAGAAGGGATGATGTGAAAGGGACGCAGCAATGCAGGATTCAGGATGCATGCAGAACATGTCGACATCACATACAGCTCTCCTCTGTCGACTCACCCGTTTCTCTTGGATGAGTCACTTCATCGCCTCATCCCTGCGCTTGCACGAGGCACACTCGCTCATTTCTTCTGTCCCGTCTTCCCAACGGATCACTTTGATGCCCGAGTTCCAGCATATCGGGCAGAGGATGTAGAAGGACTCGCTGAACCCCCGCTCCAGACTGAACCATATGGTTGAATCAGCAGAAAATATCATACTAACTATTTTATCATAATTGCAGGTTTTTATAAGGGGGGAGAACAGGAGATGCTCGAAGCACTAGTAATAAAAAAGGCAGACTTACGGTCTGCCGCTGAGGTTTTTTTACACCGCGCCGCAGTCGAGACGGTCTATTCCTTTCCAAAACCGGAGAGGACGTATCCGACGACAACGCCGAGAAGCGTGCCGATCGTCTCTCTTCCCAGGACATTCATGACGCCGAGAACGAGCATCAACGGCAGGACAAAAACGATGGCCAGGAACTGGATGGTCTTCATGCCTAAGGTGGCATTTTGTTTGATGATGAGATAATAGATGCCACCGAGCCCTCCTGCCATGATAAGTGCCCCGATAACCGCGATCCAAATTTGATACATTATACACTACCTCCTCGTGTGGGTTTGCGAAGCAGCACAATACGGTCTCTACATCACATTTGCTATTATACGTAAACTGCCGGCCATTGTAAAGGATGGCTGCCGGTCAAGCAGGATCTTCGTGAATCAGAGAGACGTTTTTCCGCGCATGAATAATCCACACGCAAAGAATCATTTCGCCATAACCGTCCTCTTCCTCCAGTTCCTGCCTTTTGACGGGAAATCGCTCCGGTAATGCGCGCCTACGCTCCCTTCCCGCAGGAGAGCCGAACGGGTGATGAGCATTGACGTGGTAATCATGTTCTTGAGTTCGAAAACGTTCCGTTCCGGAGCGTGATGTTTCATCATTTTGTCCCATTCGCGGAGCTGCGCAAGCGCACTGCTCAGGTCTTTTCTGTTCCGTACGATCCCCACCTTTTCCCACATCAGCTTCTTGAGCCTGCGACCGGATGTCGTTGACGTCCGGAGCAGCGTCTGGTGCAGGCTGCCCCTGCCGTGCAGTGCGGGCCGGGAGGTGAGAAATGTTGATGTACCCCGTCGATCTGCATAGGTGCATATCGTGCCGCCGCTAGTCCGGCGCGCTCGCCGAACACCAGGCCTTCGAGCAGAGAATTGCTCGCCAAGCGGTTCGCTCCGTGCACTCCCGTGCAGGCCGTCTCACCGGCCGCAAAGAGTCCTGGAATGTTTGTAGCGCCCCAGAGGTCGGTCTTCACTCCGCCCATGATGTAATGCGCTGCAGGCGAGACCGGGATCGGCTCCCGGGAGATGTCGATACCGAGGTCTTTGCAGGTCCGGTAGATGCGCGGGAACCGCTTGACAATGTACTCGGCGTTCAGGTGCGTCATGTCGAGGAACACGTGGTCGGCTTTCGTAGTAATCATCTCGGCATGGATCGCGCGGGTGACGATGTCGCGCGGCGCAAGCTCCCGCGCCGGATGGTAATCATCCATGAAGCGCCGTCCCTCGACGTTCCTGAGCATGCCGCCTTCGCCCCGCATGGCTTCGGAGAGCAGGAACTGCGGCGCTCCCGAGCGGAAGAGGGCGGTGGGATGGAACTGGACGAACTCCATGTCGACCAGCGCGGCGCCGGCACGATACGCCATGGCCATGCCGTCTCCGGTCGCAACCGCCGGGTTCGTGGTCCGTTCAAAGAGCTGGCCCGCTCCGCCGGTGGCGAGAAGTACGGCTCGTGCTGAGATGATCAACACTTTTTTGAGGGATTGCTGGCATACGATTGCTCCGACGCATTTCCCGTCGCGAACGATCAGGTCACGAGTAAAAGCAAAATCGATCTTTGACACCCTGGCCGAGGAGCGTACCTTGTCGATGAGCACCCGCATGATCTCGTGTCCCGTCGAGTCGCCCTGGGCGTGGAGGATCCTTCGCTTCGAATGGGCGGCTTCCTGCGTGAAGGCGAGCCTGGTGCCCTCCTTGTCGAACTCGGCTCCCCACAGGATGAGCTCGCGGATGCGGGTCGGCCCCTCCTCGACGAGCGTGCCGACGGCCTTGCGCAGGCACAGCCCGTCTCCGGCGCGAAGCGTGTCTTCGAGGTGGATCGAGATCTCGTCCTCATCGGACAACGCAACGGCAACACCTCCCTGGGCGTATTCGCTGCTGCTCTCGGACGGGGCGTCCTTGGTCACGACGAGGACATCGCCGTTCCGCGCAAGTTCGACCGCGGCCCGGAGGCCTGCAACGCCGCCGCCGATGATGAGAAAATCAGTCTCTCTCTGTTCCTGGATAAAGTCCATGGTAGGTCAGTGATGTACGATGCAGGATGCACGATAAAAAAACGTCATGAATCCTGCATCCTGTATCGGTCTATTGTTTCCCCGGCGTTTCTCCCGGTTGAGCCAGGAAGGGGTTCTTTCCATCAATAGAAATGAGTTTGAAGTCGCCCGGCTCAAAAACCAGCGTCACTCTGCCGCCGTCCTTTATGCTCGTGCCGCCTGCTGCCATCCATTCTGCGTCCCACGTAAAGGTCACTTTCATCTGTCTCGTCTGTTCGATCAAGATGATCATCTTGGCATACTGGACATTGAAATGGATCGTGTCATACTTCGAGAACACGGCTGCAAGGGATTTGGCGAACGCTTCCCGGCCGCGGTATGACGGGGATACGTCGGACATGAAAGAGTCGAGGTCTTTCTTTTCATAATAGTTGTCCATGTCCCTCAGGACGGAAAGAACGGTTTTGCTTTTGTATGCAGTTTGTTCGATCGGTTTTTTGGCGCTGCAGGCGGATGCGGTGGTGAGAAGGATGATGGCGGCGAAACAGGACAGGATGCGGTTCATAGGGCCTCCGGATCAAATCAAAGAATAGATACAGGATACAAGGATATATGATGCAACGCATAATGCAAGTGAAAAAGAAAGGCATCGTGCTACAAAATCTTCCTTAAAAACTGCCCGGTATACGACTCCTTTACTTTGGCCACATCCTCGGGCTTTCCCTGGACCACGATCTGTCCCCCGCGGTCCCCGCCTTCGGGACCGAGATCGACGATCCAGTCCGCGGTCTTGATCACGTCGAGGTTGTGCTCGATCACTACCACGGTGTTGCCCGAGTCCACGAGCTGGTTCAGCATGTCCAGGAGCTTCTGGGTGTCGGCGAAATGGAGGCCTGTCGTGGGCTCGTCAAGAATGTAGAGCGTACGGCCTGTTGCGCGCCGGGACAGCTCCTTCGAAAGCTTCACGCGCTGCGACTCGCCGCCCGAAAGCGTGGTTGCCGACTGCCCGAGCGTGATGTATCCAAGTCCCACATCCAGAAGGGTCTGGAGCTTGGACCGGACGGGCGGCACGTTCTGGAAAAAGTCAAAGGCCTGCTCCACGGTCATGCCGAGGACCTCGGCGATGTTTTTCCCTTTGTACTTGATGTCCAGGGTCTCGCGGTTGTAACGGGTGCCGTGGCAAACGTCGCAGGTCACGTACACATCAGGCAGGAAATGCATCTCGATCTTTATCAAGCCGTCGCCTTCACAGGCCTCGCACCTGCCGCCCTTGACGTTGAAACTGTAGCGGCCGGGCTTGTAACCGCGCATGCGCGACTCCGGCAGCTGGGCAAAGAGGTCTCTGACCGGGCCGAACACGCCGGTATAGGTGGCGGGGTTCGAGCGCGGCGTCCTGCCGATGGGCGACTGATCGATGTCGATTACCTTATCGATGTGCTCCAAGCCCTTGATGTCTTTGTGCTTGCCGGCTCGATCCGTGGAGCGGTAGAGGCGCTGAGCAAGGGCGCGGTACAGGATGTCCACGACGAGCGTGCTCTTGCCCGACCCCGAGACGCCGGTCACGCAGGTAAACACGCCGAGCGGGAACTGGACGGTGATGTTCTTGAGATTGTTCTCCGTTGCGTTCACGACGCTGATCGATTTTTCAAAAGACCTGCGGGTCTGCGGCACCTGAATGAACGCCTTGCCCGAGAGGTATTGGCCCGTAAGAGACTGTGCAACTTTTTTGATTTCCTCAGGAGTGCCCTGGGCCACGATCTCGCCGCCGTGCACGCCGGCGCCGGGACCCATATCGATCACGTGGTCGGCTAAGCGGATCGTTTCTTCGTCATGCTCTACGACGAGTACAGTATTGCCGAGGTCGCGGAGCCGGAAGAGCGTATCGAGCAGCCGCCGGTTGTCGCGCTGGTGCAGGCCGATGCTGGGTTCGTCCAGGATATAGAGCACGCCCACGAGTGATGATCCGATTTGCGTGGCGAGCCTGATGCGCTGGCCTTCGCCGCCGGAGAGCGTGGACGAGCCGCGGTCGAGGGTGAGGTAGTCGAGGCCCACGTGCACCATGAACCCGAGCCGCTCCCGGATCTCTTTCAGAATCCGCTGGGCGATCGAGGTTTCCTTTTCCGTGAGCCTGAGCTCCTTGAAAAAAACAAGCGCCTGTTTGATGCTCATGTGCGTCACTTCACTAATAGCGAGGCCGGCCACCTTGATGGCGAGCGATTCCTTGCGCAAACGGCTCCCGTTGCAGTCCGGACAGGTCTGGTAGCTCATGTACTGTTCGAGCTCCCACTGGGTCGCGAACGAATCGGTCTCGTCATACCGCTGCTTCAGGATCGACAGGATACCCTCAAAGGGCATGCATGCAGCGGCTTTGGCGCCCCGCCCTGCTGCGGTTTTGGCCCCGTTCTCGCCAATGCCGTATAACAGCGCTTTCTGCTGTGCCGGTTTCAGATCCTTGAACGGCATATTTACATTGAAACCGCAACTCTGCGCCAGAGAATCGAGCATCTGGAAATACTGGTACGACGTGCGTTTTGCCCAAGGCTTGATTGCGCCTTCCCGGAGCGAGAGGTTGGGATTGGGGACGATGAGCTCAGGATCGAATTCCAGAAGCCCGCCCAGTCCGTCGCAGGTGGGGCAGGCGCCCTGGGGACTGTTGAAGGAAAAGCTGTTGGGAGCGATCTCGGGGTAGCTGATGCCGTCGATGAGGCAGGCGAGTTTTTCGCTGTAAAGGTTGTCGCGCTTCTCGTCAACGAGGTTCACCAGCACGATGCCTTCGGCCTGGCGGAGCGCCGTTTCGATGGATTCGGCGAGTCTCCGCTCGACGCCGGGCTTGATCACGAGGCGGTCGATCACGATCTCGATGTCGTGTTTCTTCTTCTTGTCCATCGGGATGGGCTCGGAGAGTTCCTTGATCACGCCGTCCACACGGGCGCGTACATACCCCGATGCGCCCGCGGCCATGAGTTCCTTTTTGTATTCGCCTTTTCTTCCCCGCACGATCGGCGCCAGGACCTGGATGCGCGTATTGGCAGGCAGGGCCATGACCGCGTCGGTGATCTGCTGGACCGTTTGGGCAGCGATCTCCCTGCCGCATTTGTAACAATAGGGCTTCCCTATCCGGGCATAGAGGAGCCGCAGGTAGTCGTAGACTTCGGTCACCGTGCCGACGGTAGAGCGCGGGTTCTTGCTCGTCGTTTTCTGTTCGATCGCGATGGCAGGAGAGAGACCGTCGATGGAGTCCACGTCGGGCTTGTCCATCTGGCCCAGGAACTGGCGGGCGTACGCAGAAAGGCTCTCGACGTACCTGCGCTGGCCTTCGGCGTAGATGGTATCGAAGGCAAGCGATGATTTGCCCGAGCCTGACAAACCGGTGATCACCACGAGCTTATCCCGGGGGATTTCGAGGTCGATGTTCTTGAGGTTGTGCTGGCGACAGCCTTTAATAATGATTTTATCCATAAGTAAGACGACTCGAAGCGAAACAGTATTTTACCACCACCTGACGGGTGAGTAAAGGACTTTGTAATCAGGAGAGGACATCGGGCTGTTGAAGAGATCCCTACAGCGGTTTTTAGCACGAAAAAAACAGCAGATTTTTTATTCCCTGGTTAAAGAATTAATACGTTGTTCCGATATGTCAGAGAAGGAAGGGATTTTGCAAGCGCTTTCCTGCAAAAGCAATTTTCTCTATTTCCCCGATAGTTATGATTGCAATTTGCCCAATGCAAAGCTTTGCCCAGGCCCAGGAGACCATTCTCGGAGCAACCACGGGAGAGGAGGCTTCGCTTTTTCAAGAAATCCCCTCCGTCTACGGGGCCTCGAAATATGCATGTCAGGATGGTACGTTCGAAGGCAATTCCTGTTTTCTCTGCAAAGTCCTCAAATGTCGGCGTTCATCCGACGTTCAGTTCTTTTTGAGAGTGGTGTCCCTGATGGAGGCTGATTGAAGACGACCATAACCAGAAGCATGCTTCTGATCGGCATCGGGCTCGGCCTTCTCTCGTGGCTGGCCGATGCTCTCATAGATGCCTTGCTTTTCCAAAATGGATCCTTCCTGCAGGTCCTGATCGCCCCCTCTTTCAAGGACATCCTGATCCGTTCATTTGTCGTGCTCATGTTCTTCGGTTTCGGCCTGTATGCAGGACGACTCATTGAGCGCTTGCGGCATTCCGAAACAAGGTTTCACGAATCCGAAGTACGCTACAGCAGCGTGATCGAAACGGCCCGCGACATGATCTGCACGTTTTCCCCTGAAGGGAAGTTTACCTCCATTAACCCCGCGTTCGAAACGATCACCGGGTGGCCGATAGCAGAAACGCTGGGGAGTAACTTCTTGTCGCTCGTCCATCCTGATGATGAAGCGCGGGCAAAGGAAATTCTTCAGAACACCATGAATGGTTCGATTCCCGACGTCGTCGAGCTGCGCATCCTCGCACGGTCGGGAGACGTTCTGACCGGAGAATTCACTATCACACCGCAAGTACACAACGGCAGGATCGTCGGCGTCTTCGGCATTGCCCGGGACGTTACCCAGCGGAAAAAAGAGGAGCAGGCCCTCCAGGAGAGCGAAGCACGATACCGGGACCTCTTCGAAAATGCAAATGACCTGATCCAGAGCGTGGCTGCAGACGGGACGTTCCAATACGTTAACCGGGCGTGGCGCGAAGCCCTCGGATACAGCGCGGACGAAGCATCCCGGCTCGCCTTGCTCGACGTCATCCACCCCGACTTCCGGCAGCACTGCACGGAAATCTTCAGGCGCGCGACCGCGGGAGAAAAGCTCGATCACGTAGAATTCCTGCTTATGACGAAAAGCGGTAAGTCGCTCATCGTCGAAGGGAACATCCATTGCAGCATCGTGGATGGCGTCGCGGTCGCGACGCGCGGCATCTTCCGGGACATCACCGAGCACCGTCATGCCACGGAATTCGTGAAGAATGTGCTGGAGAGCGTGGACGAAGGGTTTACCGTCATCAACCCCCAGTACCGGATCCTTTCGGCCAACAAGGCCTATGCCGACAAGCTCAAAATGTCGGTCCAGGACATTATCGGGAAATATTGCTATGAAGTGTCGCACCGCATAACCATGCCGTGCTTTGAAGCAGGCGAGGACTGCGCCGTTCGGAAGGCCTTTGAAACCGGCGCCCGTCACACGGCAATCCACGTGCATTATGATAAGGACGGGAGCGCGCTGTACATTGAGACGAAGGCTTTTCCGCTCAAGGATTCCCTGGGACGGATTGTTTCCGCTATCGAGATCCATAACGATGTGACGGAGAAAAAGCGGCTCGAGGACCAGCTTCGCCACGCCCAGAAAATGGAGGCAATAGGGACGCTGGCGGGAGGCATTGCCCACGATTTTAACAACATCTTAACGGCCATCATCGGATACGGGACACTCCTCCAACTGAAAATTCCGGCAAACGACGCGCTCCGCTCCTACGTGGACCAGATCCTTACGTCCACGGAGCGCGCGGCGAGCCTTACCCAGAGCCTTCTTGCGTTCAGCAGAAAACAGCCGATGCATTTCAAAACAGTCGACCTCGTTGCCCTGGTGGAACGGGCGCAGAAGCTCCTTTCGCGTCTGATCGGCGAAGACATCGATATCAAGATCGTCGCGAATCGTACGCCGGTGATGATCAAGGCGGACATTGGCCAGATCGAACAGGTGCTGATGAACCTCGCCGCGAATGCGCGGGACGCCATGCCGAAAGGGGGCCTGTTGACCATAGAGACCACGATTGCCGATCTCAATGCTGAGTTCATCAGAACCTACGGGTACGGGAAAGTCGGCACCTATGGGCTCCTGCATGTCTCGGACACCGGAACGGGGATGGAAGAGATGACCCTCAAACGTATTTTCGAACCTTTCTATACAACCAAGGAGGTCGGAAAGGGCACCGGCTTAGGCTTGTCCATTGTATACGGCATCATCAAGCAGCACGGCGGCTATATTAACGCGTCCAGTGAGCCGGGCAAAGGAACGACGTTCATGCTCTATGTGCCGTTGATAAGCGCCCCGCTGGAAGACGCACTGCCGGCTGAACCCGATGACCTGGAAGGCGGTCTGGCGACCATCCTTGTTGCGGAAGATGATGATAACGTCAGAAACCTCACCCACGCCGTCCTCGAAGGGTTCGGGTACACGGTCATCGATGCCGTAGACGGCGAAGATGCCCTGAAGAAGTTCAAGGAGCATGAAAAAGAAATTCAGCTGCTCTGTATGGATATTCTCATGCCGAAGAAAAACGGCACCGAAGTGTACGAAACGATCAAGCAGGACCATCCCGACGTGAAAGCGCTGTTCACGAGCGGCTATTCCTCAGATTTGATGCGGGCGAAAGGTATTCTCGTGGACGACGCCGGCTTCCTTGCGAAGCCTGTGTCTCCGCGCGATCTCCTGAAGCATGTGCGGAAAATTCTCGACGCCGGTCCCGGGCCGGCGCGGCATCACGGGCCATGAGCGCCGGGGTTGCGCGACCGCGCAACTGCAGATACGCGCCCTTCCTGCCTTTTTGTTCATTCCCTTATCTATAATCAAAAATAGTACTATCATTTATATATTTTATAACTGATATTTCTTGACAACAGATTTTCGTTGTGTTAACTTTTTGACGTTTTTTAAGGCTGATTGTTGTTTCTTTTCCCGTACGAGGCACTCTCAAAAATGATAGACATTAATAGTTCACTTTTTATCCAGCTTGCCAACTTCATTATTCTGCTCATCGTGCTTAATGTAATCCTCTTCAAGCCCATCAGACAGATCATGCAGGAGCGCGAGCAGGACATCAGCTCGGCTTTCAGCGACGCCAAGGCGGCGCAGCAGCGGATGCAGAACCTGCTCGAACAGTACAACGGCTCGCTTGCCGAGGCCAAGCAGAAAGCAACGACCGACTACAATTCGTTGTATCAGCAGGGCCTTGATGCCCAGCGCGACATGATTGCCGCGGAGCGGTCCACGAGCGGCGAGCTGCTGGACAAGGCGCGCGGTGAGATCGCGGCGGCGTCCGCGGCTGCCCGTGGTGACCTCAGGAAAGAAGCGGAGCGGTTGTCACAAGATATCTCCGCCAAACTGCTCGGAAGGGCGGTGTAAGATGATGACCAACGTGCTCAAGAAACTCGCACCGTTCTGTTATGGCTTGCTCGGTGTCATCCATGCATCCCTGGCGCTTGCCCAGGAGGAGGCCGGTCATGGCGGCGAAGAGGCAATGACTTTCGTCGGAGACTGGCTGCCGCGATTGGTGAATTTCGCCATCATTGCCGCGGTTGTCGTCTACTTCACGAGAAAACCGGTCCGGGATTTCTTCAAGAACCGTTCCGCAGAAATCGCCAAAGCCATGCAGGAATCGAAAGAAACCCGGGAACGGGCCGTTGCAGCGCTCGCGGAGATGGAGCGGAAGATCAAGGAACTCGAGGCAGAAACATCCAAGCTCATTGCCGATGCCCGGGCCCGCGGCGAAAAGGACAGACAGGCCCTGGTTGAAGAGGGGAAAAAAGCGGCGCAGGACATTCAGGCTCAGGCCAAGCAGGGCATCGATCTCGAGGTCATGAAGGCCAAGGCCGCCTTGGCAACCGAAGCCGCTCTCCTTTCCCTGGACCTTGCCGAGGGGAGAATTAAGGACAAGATCGGCAAACAGGACCATGACCGCATTGTGAAAGAGTATATCTCCAAAGTGGGAGGCAAAGCATGATCCGGACCATCGCGAAGAGATACGCGCGGGCCCTCGTGGAACTCGCTGAGGAGAAAAAGGCCGTTGACAAGATCAAAAGCGATTTTGCTTCATTCGTTGCGGCCGTGGACGCAGAGCCCTCCCTGTGGCAGTTGTTTATCAACCCCGTCTTTACCCCGGAGAATAAAAAAACGGTCATTAAAGAACTTGCAGGCAAGCTGAAGATGCAGCCGACGACCCAGCTTTTTTTCGAACACCTGGCCGAAACCGGTAGGATCAGGTACATCAAAGACATCTACGAGGCGTTCCTCGAAATCCTGGCCGAACGTCAGAACCGCGCCGCCGTACGGCTCACCACGGCAGTGGCCATTAATGCCGGCGATCTTGCGGACATCAAGAAAAAACTGGAAGCGCTTACGGGCAAGCAGGTGGATATCGATGCACACGTAGAAGCGTCCCTCATCGGCGGGGCCCGGGCCCAGATCGGGAGCGTCATCTATGACGGGACCATCAAGAACCAGCTGGACAAAATGCGCAGTCAATTAATGAACTAACCAATATCCCTATCAGGATTCCTAGGCAAGAAGGAGCGCGAGATGCAGATCAAGGCACAGGAAATCAGCGAAATTATAAAGAAGAAAATATCCGATTTCGAGAAGACCGTTGAGGTCGCCGAAGTCGGCACCGTGATCACCGTCGGCGACGGTATCGCCAAGATCTACGGCCTCGACAACGTCATGTCGGGTGAGCTTCTCGAATTTCCGGGAAGAGTCATGGGCATGGCCCTCAACCTCGAAGAAGAGAGCGTGGGCGCCGTGCTCATGGGCGATGATTCCCGGATCCGCGAAGGGGATATCGTGAAGCGGACCAAGAGGATCGCCGAAGTCCCGGTGGGCGACGCCATCGTCGGCCGCGTGGTGGACGGCATCGGCCAACCTATAGACGGCAAGGGCCCCATCGCCTCGAAGGAGTTCCGCCATATCGAAGTGATCGCACCGGGCATCGTGAAACGCCAGTCGGTGCGCGAGTCGCTCCAGACCGGTCTCAAGGCCGTGGACGCCATGATCCCGATCGGCCGCGGCCAACGCGAGCTCATCATCGGCGACCGCCAGACCGGCAAGACCGCGGTGGCCATCGACACCATCATCAACCAAAAGGGCCAGAACGTTATCTGCATCTACGTGGCCATCGGCCAGAAGCGCTCGACCGTGGCGCAGGTGGTCAAGACCCTCGAAGAGCACGGGGCCATGGAGTACACCATCATCGTGTCGGCCACGGCCTCCGATCCGGCCCCGCTCCAGTTCATCGCCCCCTACACGGGCTGCACCATCGGCGAGTACTTCCGTGACAAGGGCGGTCACGCCCTTATTGTGTACGATGACTTGTCAAAACAGGCCACGGCCTACCGCCAGCTTTCGCTGCTCCTCCGTCGTCCTCCGGGACGCGAGGCCTATCCCGGCGACGTGTTCTATCTCCACTCGCGTCTGCTCGAGCGCGCTGCGAAATTGTCGGATAAGCTCGGCGGCGGATCGCTCACCGCGCTCCCGATCATCGAGACCCAGGCAGGCGACGTGTCCGCATACATTCCGACGAACGTGATCTCCATCACCGACGGTCAGATCTTCCTGGAAAGCGACCTCTTCTACTCCGGCGTGCGGCCGGCCATCAACGTGGGTATCTCGGTGTCGCGCGTGGGCGGCAGCGCCCAGATCAAGGCCATGAAACAGGTGGCCGGCACGCTCCGTCTCGACCTGGCCCAGTACCGCGAACTCGCCGCCTTCGCCCAGTTCGGAAGCGACCTCGACAAGGCGACCCTGGCCCAGTTGAACCGCGGTCAGCGCATGGTTGAGCTCCTTAAGCAGGACCAGTACTCGCCGCTTCCGGTCGAGCAGCAGATCCTCGTGATCTTCGCAGGAACCAATGGATATCTGGACGATGTAACGGTGAATGCCGTAAAGAAATTTGAGGCTGAGCTCCTGCGCTTTGTGGCGAGCAAGCATCAGGCGCTCTTCGGCGACATCAAGAGCAAAAAGCAGCTCGACGACGATCTCAAGGCACGCATCAAGAGCGCGATCGAGGAATTTAAGAAAAGCTTCACCGCGTAACTCGATTTGTAGTCTCAAGTTTGCAGTCTCAAGTCTCAAGGTCACTGCTGACTGCGAACATGAGACCCGAGACCTGAGACTCTAAAGTAGGACTAAATCATGCCCAGCTTAAGAGACATTAAAAGAAAGATCACGAGCGTCAAGAAGACCCAGCAGATCACCAAGGCCATGAAGATGGTGGCAGCGGCGAAGCTCCGCCGCGCCCAGGAACGCGTGATCGCGGCGCGGCCGTACTCGCGCAAGATGCTTGCTGTTATCGCGAATCTCGCGGGCCGTGTTGAGCGGGCTCAGCATCCGCTCCTGGCAAAACGAGAGCCCAAGCAGGTGAAGCTCCTGGTCCTTACTTCGGACCGGGGTCTCTGCGGCGCATACAATACCAATATCCTGCGCAAAGCCGTGGAAGCGGTCAAGCAGTTCACCGCTGAAGGCAAGCAAGTAAAGGTGAATGTCGTGGGCAGAAAAGGGCGCGACTTCTTCCGCAAGCGGTCAGCCTACACCCTCGGCAAAGTGTGGTCCGATCTCGGCATGATCGAATACGAGAAGGCCGCCGATGTGGGCAAGAATATCGTCGACCGTTTTACTGCAGGTGAGACTGACGAAGTGTATCTCCTGTACAATGAGTTCAAGAGTGTGATGCAGCAGAAAGTTACGCTTGAGAAACTCCTTCCGGTGGAGCCGCCGGCGGAAGCAGACCCGTTCATGGCCGCTGTCGACTACCTCTATGAACCGAGCCCGGAGGCGATCCTCGGGTCCATCCTGCCGAAACACATCGAGGTGCAGGTATACCGCTCGATGCTTGAGAGCCAGGCGAGCGAGATGGGATCACGGATGACGGCTATGGACTCTGCCACACGGAATGCCAAGGACATGATCGAAAGGCTCACGCTGAAGTTCAATAAACAGCGCCAAGCTGCGATCACCAAGGAGATTTCGGAGATCGTGGGCGGGGCGGAAGCGCAAAAGTAATAATTTATTGAAATAGTAAATTTGCAATTCATTTTTTGAAGAAAATCGCTACAGGGGGTATCAATGAGCACAGGGAAAATAGTACAGGTGATGGGTGCGGTGGTGGACTGCGAGTTCCCCGTCGGAAGTCTTCCCCATCTGATGAACGCGCTCAGGATCGATCAGGAAGCGGACAATAACCTCGGCACGCCCGAGACCCATCTGACGCTTGAGGTTGCGTTGCACCTCGGTGAGAACCGGGTCCGGACCGTGGCCATGTCGTCCACCGACGGTCTCATGCGCGGCATGAAGGTCAACGATACAGGCAAGGCCATTTCCATGCCCGTAGGCAAGGAAGTGCTCGGCCGCATTATGAATGTGATCGGCGAGCCTGTGGACGAGATGGGGCCCATCACGACCAAGGATACCTTGCCGATCCACCGGTCCGCTCCCATGCTCGAAGAACTGGATCCCTCGAAGGTGCTTTTCGAGACCGGCATCAAGGTCATCGACCTTCTGGCCCCCTACACCAAGGGAGGCAAGACAGGCCTCTTCGGCGGCGCCGGCGTGGGCAAGACCGTGCTTATCATGGAGCTCATCAATAACGTGGCTAAGCAGCACGGCGGTTACTCCGTGTTCGCAGGCGTGGGCGAGCGTACCCGTGAAGGAAATGACCTCTGGGCCGAGATGAAGGAGTCGGGTGTTATCAATAGAACGGCCCTGGTCTATGGCCAGATGAACGAGCCGCCGGGAGCGAGGCTCCGCGTCGGTCTCTCGGCCTTGACCGTTGCCGAGTATTTCCGCGACACCATGGGCCAGGACGTGCTCCTCTTTGTCGATAATATATTCCGGTTCACCCAGGCTGGCTCCGAAGTGTCGGCGCTCCTCGGCCGCATGCCTTCAGCCGTGGGTTACCAGCCTACGCTCGGAACAGAAATGGGCGCTCTCCAGGAGCGTATCACATCCACGAAGAAAGGCTCCATCACCTCGGTGCAGGCCATCTATGTGCCCGCCGACGACCTGACTGACCCGGCGCCCGCGACGGCGTTTGCGCACCTGGATGCCACCACGGTGCTCTCGCGCCAGATTTCCGAGCTGGGCATCTACCCGGCCGTGGATCCGCTCGATTCGACGTCCCGGATCATGGATCCCCACGTCGTCGGAGAAGAGCATTACACCGTTGCGCAAAGGGTCCAGCTCGTTCTCCAGCGGTACAAGGAGCTCCAGGACATCATCGCGATCCTCGGTATGGACGAACTTTCCGACGAAGACAAGCTGACGGTGTCCCGGGCCAGGAAAATTCAGCGCTTCCTGTCGCAGCCGTTCCAGGTTGCCGAGGCGTTTACCGGAACGCCCGGCAAGTATGTTCCTCTCAAAGAGACCATCAAGGGCTTCAAGGAAGTCGTCGACGGCAAGATGGACGACATGCCTGAGCAGGCGTTCTACATGGTCGGCCCCATCGAGGAAGTGTTTGCGAAGGCGGAAACGCTCGGGTACAAGCGGTAATAAGAAACGATCCAGGATGCAGGATGCGGTCCGGTTTTTATCATGGATCGTGGATCATGTATCCTGAACCAAAATGAGCACTGAAGAATGGAAAAAGAAGATGGTCGCTGAAAAAGGAAAAATGCTCCTCGAAATCGTTGCGCCGAGCCGCCAGGTGGTCCGTTCGGAACGCGTTGACGAAGTGATCGCTCCGGGCAGCGAAGGCGAGTTCGGCGTTTTGCCGGGCCACACGCCCTTCCTGACGACGCTTAAGGTCGGCATGCTGTCCTACCGCGAAGGGACCCAGTGGCACCACCTCGCCGTTGACTGGGGGTATGCCGAAGTGGGCGCCGACCGGGTCATCGTTCTCGCGGAAGGGGCCGACCGCGCTTCCGACATCGACATCGCCGAGGCCCGACAGGCCAAGGAGCGGGCCGAGAAAGCGCTGAGCGAAAAACTGGAGCAGGTCGATTACGAGAAAAACCGCATCGAGTTGCTTCGTGCCATGATCAGGATCCAGGTGGCTGAGAAGCACGGCCAAAAATAGGGAGCACCCAGAGCAAGTATCGGTACTACAAAAAGGCAGCCCCATGGGGACTGCCTTTTTTCATGAGAGCGGCCAAAACATGGTGTCCCTTCACCCCCGTTGCCGGGCTTGACAGGAACAATTTTATAGTTTATATTTATTCTAATTTATCGTGTTCCTATGATTATAAGGCAGACCCAAAAGAACGAGAGTGTGAGGCGATTCAAGCGTACTCCCCAGCGGCTGGCAATTCTGGAGTATCTGGAGGGCAATACGTCTCACCCTTCTGCAGAGGACATCTATCGGGTAGTGTCGAAAAAGCATCAATCCATGTCTTTCGCGACGGTGTATAATACGCTGAATACGCTCACTCAGGCAGGCTCGCTCAGGGAGCTGACGATCGACCCGGAACGAAAACGGTATGATCCCGATACCAGCCGCCATCATCATTTTATCTGTGTTCTGTGCGGCGCCATCGTTGATATCCCCGGGGAAATCGGCGTTGAGCTTCCGAAAGAGATGGCGGAGCAATTCACCGATTCTGGGTAACCACGTTGAATTTTACGGTTTTTGCACGGCCTGCAAGAAGAAAAAAGCGTAGTGACGCCCTCCGGACGCCGTGTTTGTACGAACCCATGAGACCAACGAGAGGAGGCTGTCATGCGTGCAGTAGAAATTAAACCGGATATTTTTTGGGTTGGAGCAATCGACTGGGCGGTGCGCGATTTTCACGGCTACATCACTCCGCACGGCACGTCCTACAACAACTATCTCATCCTCGACGACCACGTCACGCTCGTGGACACCGTCAAGCACGATTTCTGCGAATACACCATCGACAATATCAAAAGCCTTGTCGATCCCGCCAAGATCGAGAACATCGTCATAAACCACATCGAGAACGACCATGCTTCGAGCATCGACCGCATCATGGTGCTCGCCCCGCAAGCCACCATTTATATTACCGAGCGCGGGAAAAAGGCCCTGGACCGGTTTTTCGACACTTCGAAATGGACCTTCAAGATCGTCAAGACCGGCCACACCCTGAACACGGGGAAAAAGACGATCACTTTCCTGGAAACACCGATGCTCCACTGGCCTGATTCCATGATGAGCTACGTCAAAGAGGACAAGCTCCTGATCAGCCAGGACGCCTTCGGCCAGCACCTTGCTTCGTCGGCGCGGTTCGACGACGATTACTGCGACCAGTATTCGGTTACCGCACTCGAACACGCCGTCCGCGACTACTACGCGAACATTCTCATGCCCTTCGGCTCCCTCGTGAAGGCGAAGATCGCTGAAATTAAGAAGCTTGGCCTCGACATCGATATGATCGCCCCTGACCACGGAATCATCTGGAGAAAAGACCCCGGCAAGATCCTGCAGATGTATCTCGACATGGCCAATGACAAGGCAGACCTTCGCGTCGTCATTATCTATGATACGATGTGGCACAGCACGGAGCACATGACCATACCGCTCATGCAGGGGATCCAAGCCGCGTGCGTCGACGTGGAAGTCCTGAAGCTCCGGGCAACACCCATGAGCATCGCGATCAAGCGGGTCTGGGAGTCGCGGGCCATGCTGATCGGCACGCCGACGCTCAATAACATCATGTTCCCGTCGGTAGCCGAGTTCCTCACGCACTTGCGGGGCCTTCGGCCGAAGAACCGGCTCGCGGGGGCGTTCGGCAGCTTCGGGTGGGGAGGAGGCGCGGTCAAGGAAGCCTACGAGACGTTTAAAAAAATGGGGCTGGAAACGGTCGAGCCCGGCGTCGAGGTCCTGTACCGTCCCAGCACCGAAGACGATGAGACCTGTTTTGAATTCGGCAAGCGGTTTGCGGAAAGAACAAAGGAATACCACAAAAAATTCGATGGCAATCTGTCAGGCGAGTGCCGGTCGTAGACAAGACCGCGGTCTGCAGTAATTAGTTTCTTGAGGAGGCGATGATGTGGAGATGCACCGTATGCGGGTACGTGTATGACGAAGCAAAAGAGGGGAAAAAATTTAAAGACCTTCCCGACGACTGGGCGTGCCCGGTGTGCAATGCGCCCAAGGACGCGTTTGTGGAAATGTAACGTGAACGACAGAAGACCGGGAAAAGGCGGCTGAACGATCAGCCGCCTTTTTTGTTTGACAGCTCCTGAAGTCCAATCTATAATTCATCGATAAGGAACGGCTTTTCGCGGATTGGTGGACAAGTGCCGATATATGATAGCGGGGAGCCATAATGGCCCTCACCGGAAACAAGAGCGTTAAAGACTGGCCTGAAGATGAAAGGCCCCGAGAACGGTTGATCGCACACGGCCCGTCAACGCTCTCCGAAGCACAGCTCCTTGCCATTCTGATCCGGAACGGCAAGGCCGGCCGAACGGCCGTGGACCTCGGCAGGGAGCTCCTGGAACGCTTCGGAAGCCTTGCCGGTATCGAACAGGCGAGCATCACGGAAATGTGCGGCGTCCAGGGAATCGGACCGGCCAAGGCCGCGGAGATCAAGGCGGCGATCGAGCTGGGACGGCGCTACCAGAAACCGAGCCTTGCCGGAGCGTCGTTCTGCTCCAGCCTCGACGTGGTCGAATATTACCGGCCCCGAATGAAGGACGCCAAGAAAGAGATGTTCCGGTGCGCCCTGCTTGATACCAAGAACAAGATCCTTCGAGAGGAAATCGTTTCGATCGGCAGTCTCACAGCCTCCATCGTGCATCCTCGCGATACCTTCAAGGCCGCTATCCGGGAATCTGCCGCTGCGGTCATCTTCATCCACAATCATCCGAGCGGAGACATCAACCCGAGCCGGGAGGACATCCTGCTCACCAAGCGGCTGGTCCAAGCCGGGGAAGTGCTCGGCATTCAGGTCCTCGACCACATCATCATCGGCGACGGCGGCCATTTCAGCTTCAAGGACAACGGTTTGCTGCCGCGGACATCCTAAACCGATATCTGGAGAACCCTTCACCAGCCATGCACGACAACGTGATGATCATCATAATTATCATTGCCATTGTGTCCATCACGCTGTTGACCGCTATCCTTCTGCTCGCGAGTATTCTGCGGCGGGTGCGGCATAGCCGAAAGCATCGCCGGCTGGACGCCCTTCGCGACACGTATCGGAACCGTGTGCAGCAGGCAATTGCATCGGGCGTGATCGTAGCAGACGAGAACATGTTCCGCTCCAGGCCGGGTTCGCTCGCGTGGCAGGCTGTTGAAGAGGTGCTGCTCGAACTGCGAACGAGAATCGCTCCACCGATGAAGTAAAAGCACTGTTCCAAAGACTGGGGTACGTGGAATTTTACGGGAACCGACTCGATCGCAGAAACGTGCTGGACAGGGCGTCCGCCATTGACAAGCTCGGGAAAATGGGGTGCTTACTAGCCACGTCGAGTCTTATCCCGCTGCTCGATGACGACGACCCTGAGATCCTGTCCGTGACAGTTCGCGCACTGAGCAGGCTCCGCGCGAAGGAAGGGCTCGTGGCCATCGTCGAGCGGCTGCCGGTTCTCCTCGGTAAATCGCTGGTAACGCGAAAAGCAATGGAAACAGCGCTTCTCAACTTCGGCGGGGAGGCCATACCGTACCTCACCGATTATCGCGAGAACCATGAAGATGCCTGGGTGCTCTCCTGCGTTCTCGAAATGCTTTCGTTCCTGCCGTCTGATCCGCGATCCTTGTCCCTGGCTATCAACAATCTGGGAAGCACCAACGCCGAGGTGAGGAGCAAGGCGCTCAAAGTGATCGGGAGCGACGGGTACGCCATTTCATCCCAGGCATCCGACCTCATCGTGCCTCTCCTGCAAGATCCGGTCTGGTTCGTGAGACTTCAGGCCGTCAAATCAGTCAACAAGACGTCCTGTGAATCGGCGGCGAAGCTCCTCGAAAAGCTCCTCTTCGACGATAACTGGCAAGTGAGGAGCGAGGCAGCGCTTGCCTTGACGCGCATCGGTGGCTGCGCAATTGACGTGTTTTATGACGCACTCAAGACGAAAGACGTCTATGCTAAGGAGAGCATCTGCGAAGAGATCGAGAAAACACGATTCTCCAATTGGCTGATCGAGCATCTTGACGACGCCGACGAGACATTGCGGGCAAAATGCCAAGAAATATTGCGACTCATGCATTCTCTCCGGTTTTCCATTCCGCTCCTGGCGTACGTGGAGGCCGGCAAAAACGAGCGGATCAAGCAGGAAGTGCGGCACCTCCTCGCGTCAGGTGCTGACCGATGAGAGAAGTCGTCGTCACCTTCATCCTGGGTTTCAACTACTTTGTCGGAGCCTACTTCGGCGTCGTGAACACCATTTACGCAGGTCTCCTGGCGCTGTCCCTTTTCTCCATTCTGCGGCACATTCAAAGAATCAAATATGCACCGATCAGGGACTTTAATTTATCCTCGCAGACCCCGCCCGTCTCGATCCTGATCCCGGTGCACAACGAAGTAAACGTCGTGTGCAAGAGCGTGCGCGCGGCACTTGCCTGTGATTATCCCTTGTTCGAAGTGATCGTGATCAACGACGGTTCGGACGATGACACGCTGAGGACAGTGATAGAAAAGTTCCGGCTCGCGAAAATCGACCGCGTGTACCGGGAGTTCCTCGAGACCGAAAAAGTGAGGGGCTTCTACGCCGGAGAAGAGACGTCGAATCTGCTCGTAATCGATAAGGACCAGGGTGGCAAGTCCGATGCCTTGAACTGCGGCATAAACGCATCGCGCAGCCCCTACTTCTGCTCTGTGGACGCGGACTCCCTGCTCGAAAAAGATGCGCTTATCAGGATCATGGCCCCTGTGCTCGACAGCAATGTGCCGGTCGTCGCGTGCGGCGGTGTTGTCCGGGTCCTGAACGGTGTCGTGGTCAAGGACGACATCACGATACAGGAGATCGAACTCCCGAAGAAAAGACTCGTTCTCTTCCAGATCGTGGAGTACATCCGGGGGTTCATGTTCGGGCGCGTCGGATGGGACACGTTGAATTCCCTGCTCATTCTCTCCGGTACCTTCTCGATGTTTCACAAGCAAACGGTTATCGACGCGGGCGGATTCAGCATGTGGAACGTATCGGAGGACATGGAGATGATCGTCCGGCTTCACCGGTACAAGCGGAGTCAGGGAAAACCGTACCATATACGGTTTATCTCGGACCCCATCTGCTGGACCGAGGTACCGGTAAATATGAAAATGCTGGCTCGCCAGCGGCGGCGGTGGCACCTCGGGTTGATCCAGAGCATTTGTGAGAACAGTGAGATGCTGCTGAATCCGCGGTATGGGATCATCGGCATGATTGTAATGCCCTATTATGTATTTTTTGAGGTCCTGGGCCCCCTCATAGAAGTGTTGGGGTATTTCGTAGTGCCGCTTTCGTATGTCGTGGGAATCCTGAGCATTAAGTTTCTTATCCTCTTTCTCACCCTGGCCATATTGTACGGAGTGTTTCTGTCGACTGCCGGGGTTTTTCTGGAAGAAATCACCTACCGGCGGTATCCCCGGTGGCGGCACCTGTTCCTGCTCCTGCTGTACGGCGTATTAGAGAACTTTGGATACCGCCAGATCAATTCATTCTGGCGGCTGCAGGCGGTAGTAAACTTCCTGACCGGCAGAACCCATTGGGAACATGTCCAGCACAAGGGAAGACGGGACGAGAAAGGCGGCCACCGATGAATATCGTGGATCTTGGTTTTTTGGCCGTCAAAAAGGGAGACTATCAGGAGGCCATCAACATTTTCAAGCGGGCGCTCGACCGGGGAAAAGATTCCGACGCTTTCCTCGGCTTTGGGGTCGCACACTATCACCTCGGCGATTTCCCCACCGCCCGCATGGCTTTTACGCAGGCGCTGGAACTGAAACCGGAAAACAAGGAAGCACGGGAATTCATCGGCGCCATCGATCAGGCGCATAGCGCCAAACCACCCGCACACCGGCGCTCCCGATTCCGGGCCGGGAAGGATTCCCTGGAGATTCTCGACAGCACGTGGAAAAAATTTTTCGTCAAAGGTGTGAACATCGGTCTCGGCCTCCCCGGCTGTCTCCCGGGTGAATATGCGGTGAAAAAAGGGACCTACCTAAAATGGTTTCAACAGATAACCGAGCTCGGCGCAAATACCGTCAGGGTCTATGCTATTCTTCCGCCTGACTTTTACGAAGCGCTCTATCGCTTTAATACATCCGAAAACAGGCTCTATCTCTTCCAGGAGATATGGACGGAGCTTCCCGAAGACAACAATTTTGACGAGGACCGGTTCAAAGAAGGGTTCTTCAACGAAATCAGGGACGCCGTGGACGTGATCTTCGGGAACACCGTTCTGCCGGAACGTCCGGGGTATGCCAGCGGGCGATACGAATACGATGTCTCGTCTTATGTCGCAGGCTTTATTAACGGGAGGGAGTGGGAGAGCTGCGCGGTCAGGGGATACAATGAGAGCCGTGACCGGAAGACAGGTGATTACCTTGGCGAGTTTTTGCAGATTAAAAACGGAACCCCCTTCGAAAAGTGGATAACGAAGACGTGCGATTTTTTGCAGAGCTACGAGCACGAAAAATATCACTGCTCTCACCCGGTCACGACCGTTAACTGGCCGACGCTCGATCCCCTCGATCACCCCTCTGAATCTTTATACGAGGACGAATTTAGACTGCAGGGTAAACTCCCGCAAGGGGCTCCGGTGCCCTGCAACGAGAATGAGGACATGGAGTCGCTTGATCTGGCAAAGATTACATCGAGCAGAGGCAATGGATTTTTCGCGCTCTATCATGTGTACCCCTATTACCCCGATTTTATGAACAACGATTATCTTGAGCTGGAGAACCCCTATTTCGCCTACCTCGCTGCCCTGAAGAAACATCACGGCAGCCAGCCGATCGTGATCGGAGAATTTGGCGTTCCTTCCAGCCGGGAAATCGCGCACTGGAACCGGAAAGGGTGGAACCATGGCGGCCACGGAGATCGGGAGCAGGGCGAGATCAACGCGATCCTGATGAAAACAGTATACGAGTCAGGCATGGCCGGAGGGGTCGTGTTCAGCTGGTTTGACGAGTGGTTTAAGAGGAACTGGCTGTTTGAAAACGCAGAGCTCCCGGCAAACCGGAAGCCGATCTGGTTCAACGCGCAGGACCCTGAAGAAAATTACGGTCTTCTGGCAGCATACCCCGGCTACCCTGAAAAGAAGGTACAGCTTACCTGCCGCAAAGAAGACTGGAACGGCGTTCCTGCGCTCTACGAAAAGAACGACGGCGCCATGGCCTTCCGGTTTGCCAACGAGTCCGATGAAGCGCGGCGCCTCGTCCGGTTGTCCGCGCAGCATGACGAGGGATATTTCTACCTGCTCCTTGAAACGGCGGGAACGATCGACTTTAAGACGGCAAATTTTTTAATCGCACTTGACACCTCCGCTTCCGGTGTGGGCGAGCGCCTTTTTCCCTTTGAGCTGGACCTGAAGAGTCCGGTGGGGTTCACCTTTCTTCTTCATCTCTGCGGAACGGACAGCAGCAGAATCCTTGTCACGGCGGCATATGATAAATATCTCAATGGCCCCAACGGCCCGGTCCGGCCCGAAGAGTCGGACCAGGGCGCCTGGGTCATGATGGAGAATGGCACGAACAACCGCAGAATCAGCAAGGACAGAAAACATTTTTTCCCGTCGCATGTTTTTACCATGAGCCGGCTCCGTTTCGGCAGCCTTGACGTAAAACGTCGCGATTATAATTCCCTGGCGGACTTCTTTTTCGTCGATAACAAGATCGAACTTCGCATTCCCTGGGGACTCATAAATGTCACGGACCCCAGCTCGAAAATGATTTTGTGGAATGAACGAGACAGCGCAACACGAACGACCGCTGGCGTAAAACTCGCTGCGATTTCCTATCAACCGGAGGAAGGTAAATTTATCGCCCGTAAAACCGGGAAAACGGGCAACCATACCGACAGCCTTCCTTCAGTTCTCCTTCCGGAGCACATTAAAACGTATTCGTGGGACGAGTGGCAGACGCCGATCTATCATACCTTCTTGAAGGAAAGCTATTATTCTTACCAGAAAATTCTTCGGACGATACCGGAGGCTCCATGAACCTGACTCGGCGGGAATTCCTTAAACTCGGCGGCGCTGCTGTGCTCTCGCTGTCATACACAGAATGCTGGCCTGCGAATGCCGTACACATCCCTATACTTGCGTACCATGACATTTCCCATTTTACGACAGAAGAGGAGACGGTGCTGCCGCCCCGTTTTGCAGCTCAGATGGAATGGCTCCACGACGAAGGATACCGGACAATCTTCTTCGAAGAGCTTGATAAGCTTGATGCAGAGAGCGCTCAGCGGACCGTGATTATTACCTTTGACGATGGGTTTGCGTCGTTTATGGACTATGCCTTTCCGCTTTTCCAACACTATGGGTTCAAATCGACGATCAATGTTATCGGAGAGTTCATGGGCGGCTTTGTGGAGGGCAACGATCCACGGCTGAGCTGGGATGAATGCCGTTACCTCGTTAAGAGCGGCATCGTGGAAATCGGCTGCCATACTTACGGCCTCCACCGTTGGAACGGCACTAAAACACGGGCGATGGCACTCATTGAATTAAATAACAGATTGCGTAAGGATCTTGCTCTGTTTCAAAGAGTTATAACCAGAGAACTGGGCCGGCCCGCGAAAATTTTGGCCTGGCCCTACGATTTGCATGATGCGAGGAGCATCACTATTGCCCGACACTCCGGGTTTTCTTTCGTTCTGAGATCCGAGAACGAACGTTATCTGTTGGGAAGCAGTCGGCATGATATCCCCCGGTTGGTCATCGACCATACGGTGGATCTTCGTCAATTCCGGAAATTGGTCGAGATGAAGTCATGAGTGCAAGACGCCTGATGATTGCCTGCATTCTCCTCGGTGCGTGCACGACACCCGTTTTTGCCGGAGAGCAGAAACAGGCAGGTACGGGAAACGCAGCTTTTTCTGTAACGGCTGTCAGCAAAGGAAAAAGCAGGGCCGAGGAGGCCCGAGCAAGAAAAAAAAAGGGCGACGAGTACGCAGCGCAGGATGACAGCAAACGCGCTGCCGATGAATATATACAGGCACTGTCCGTGGACACTGCGGCCTTTACCGTGGAGGAGCGCCTTCGCATGGCAATCGTGGTATCCTGGGCGGATCGCCTCGAGGACGCCTCACGCATCCTTCGGGCGATTCTGGCGGAGGACCGGGAAAACCGAGAGGCCCGCGCGCAACTTGCTCAGTTTTTGTCCTGGTCGGGCAAGTTGGACGAAGCGCAGGTCGAAGCGGACACGGTCCTGTCCCGGTATCCCGACGACCGGGAGGCGCTCCTGGTCAAAGCAAACGTACTCAGATGGAGGGGAGGCGCCGGTGCCTCAATCCCGCTCTATGAACGCGTTCTTGCAAAAGGGGAGAGCTTTGAGGCACGGCTTGGCCTCGCCTATGCGTATCTGGATACCGGGATGGAGGAGAAGGCGCAGGAAATCGGCAGAACCCTGATGCCTGTTTTCGAAGCTCAGCGAAAAGAACTGGCAAAATTACAGAAGAGACTCAGTGCGGTTTCGCCTCACGAGCACAGGCAGGGAGGTTCCGGGCCAGCGGTGTCTTCCGAAAAATCCGCCGATGCCGTGCAACGCAAGACCGAGGAGGCCCATGATAGAAAAAAACGAGGCGACGAGTACGCGGGGCAGGATGACAACAAACGCGCTGCCGACGAATATATACAGGCATTGTCTCTGGATGCATCTGCTTTTACCGAAGAAGAGCGCCTTCGCATGGCAACCGTGATATCCTGGGCAGGCCGCCGGGAGGAGTCAATAGGCGCCCTGCGGGCAATTTTGGAGGGGGATCCGTCAAACAATAAAGCCCTCCTGTACTTGGCGAAAGTGTTGTCGTGGTCGGGGAAACTGAATGAGGCGCAGTCCGCAGTTGACACGGTCTTGAAGGCGGAGCCCGATGACCGAGAGGCGCTGTTGGTCAAAGCAAACATAGTCAGATGGCGGGGGGAGGCCAGCGCCTCGATTCCGCTCTACGAACGCGTTCTTGCCAAGGGGGAGAGCTTCGACGCACGGCTTGGCCTCGCGTATGCGTATCTGGATGCCGGAAAAAAAGATAAGGCGCAGGAGATCGGAAAGACCCTGAGTCCCGTCTCCGCAGATCAGCGAAAAGAACTGACAACATTCTCAGAAGCGCTCAGCGCAGCGACGGCGTCCCCTATCGGCCTTCAGGCAGGCTATTACCGGGACTCCGACGATAACACGGTGAAGCGCTCGGGACTCGTGTACGGCTTCTGGGCCCGCAACTGGGAAGCGGAGTTGGTGTACTGGCTGATCGAAGCGAACGATCCCGAGCGGCACGAATGGGCCGAAACCATCTCGATTACGGCTCGCAGGCATGAGAGCAGACTGAGCACGGCCGTGAGAGCGGGCATCAGTAGTACCGCCGGCGGGACCCGGAACGATCTCGTCGGCCAGGCCATTGCAGATATCGACAGAGGGTGGTGGGCGGTCAGTGTGAACGCGTCGAGAGACGTGCTATCGGATACGGCCGAGCTCATTCAAAACAGGATCAAGCGGACGGCCGGGACGGTCACGCTGTCCGAAACGGCGTCCCCACGATGGACGTTTACGGAAAGCTATACTCGTGCCAGCTACTCCGACAGCAACGATTTGGACGATCTGGGGGCAGGCGTACGGTACACAGTCGTGACTGCTCCCGCCAAGATAGCCACGGGCTACCGGTTCCGATACTGGAACTTCCGCCGCCAGAGCGGGAGCGGGTACTTCGATCCGGAAGATTTCATCTCCCACCAGATTTATGTCTCCCTCTATGCCGAACGCGAAGGGCTTTACGCTTCCCTGGAGCCGTACACCGGGTACCAGTCTTTCAAACGGTATGGAGAAACGAGCGGAAACTATTTCGCCGGTTACGCGGCGTCCGCGGGATGGACAAGGAAGAAGAACACGTCAGGCGAACTCACCGCCGAGGGGGGGAACTACGCTGTCGGATCGACCGCCGGGTTTAATTACTACCAGGTAGGGTTTCGACTGGTCGTCAATTTTTAAGTTGCGGGAAGACGGCCGGTTCATCTATTATGAGATATGCATGATCAAGACAGGACCCGCAACGCTCGTTTTGTGGACACCCATGTGCACATCAGGGAGAGCAACGGCATCGAAGCGGTCATCGCTGCAGGCGTTGGTGCCGTGCGTGACGCAGGCACGAAAAGCGCCGCCGGCCTCCGTCTCGTCAGGCGTAGTGGGCAGCAGGGCGTGCCCGCGATACGTTCTGCAGGACGGGCGCTTTATAAAAAAGGCGGCTATGGCTCTTCCTTCGGTACTCCGGTGGAAGGCAGGGATGAGTTTTTTAGAGAAATCCACGTTCTCAAGTCTGCAGGGGCTGATATCATAAAAGTCGTCGCTTCGGGGATGGTCAGCCTCAAGACACGGGGCGCCATCACGCCGGGAGGATTTGACAAAGAGGAGCTGGTTGCGCTCGTGCAGGCGGCGCGGTGCGAAGGTCTCGAGGTCATGGCCCACGCGAACGGTGAGCAGGCGATCATCGCATCGGCGGAAGCAGGCGTTCGTTCGATCGAGCATGGTTTCTTTATGACTGCGCGGGCGCTTGATGTCTTGGCGAGACACGGTACATTCTGGACGCCTACTGTCGGGGCGCTTGCACGGGCAGCTGAGGTCGCCGAGACGGGGGACGAGATGCAGGGCTATATCAAGGGTCTCATCGAATCCCATCTCGCAATGATCCGGTACGCGCATCACATTGGTATCGGCCTGACCATCGGGACGGACTGCGTTTTGCCTGATCCCCGCTACCGGGAGACGTATGATGCGGAGCTGGCGTATTTCATCGAAGCAGGGTTAACGCACGAGGAAGTGACGGGGATCGCTTGTGACAACGGGGCGGGATTGCTGGGGACTTGAGGGACTAGTACACGTCAAAATAGTTCTTGATGGTAGTGCAACTCTTTTGCTCGTCACCCGTGCACGATTTAAGCTGGAATAACGATGCGGAACCATCAACAATTAAGTTTACGGTGTGCTAGAAACAAGTAGCAATACAGCAAGGACCATACGGTCAGCCTGTTTGCCATAACCCTTGGCACTTGACCCTTGACCCTATCTTTTCATCGGAGGTTATCATGCGAATCGGCGTTCTATCGGGCGGGGGTGATGCACCGGGGCTCAATGCGGTCATCCGGGCGGTCGCGAAGACTGCAATTTTCAAATACGGCTGGGAAGTGACCGGGATCATCGACGGATTCGAGGGCCTGCTTACGCCGACAAAAACCCGCCAGCTCACTTCCTGGAACACCCGCGGGATCCTGTTCGTCGGCGGCACGATCCTCGGGACCACGAACCGCGGAAACCCGTTCGCGCACAAGACCGTTGTGAACGGCAGGGAGATCGTGGAGGACATGTCCTCGGAGGTCGTCAACAATATCAGGGACCTGGGCCTCGATGTCCTCGTCGTGATCGGCGGCGACGGCTCCCTCAAGATCGGTCAGGGGCTCCAGAAGCTCGGCGTCCCCGTGATCGGCGTACCTAAAACCATCGACAACGACCTCATGGCCACCCATGTGACCTTCGGCTTTCAGACTGCAGTGGACACGGCGACCGAAGCGCTCGACAAGCTGCACACCACGGCAGAGAGCCACCAGCGCGTGATCGTGCTCGAGGTGATGGGCCGATACGCAGGATGGATCGCGCTCGAAGCCGGCATGGCAGGCAGCGCAGACGTCATCCTGATCCCGGAGATCCCCTTCAGCATCGATAAAGTGACGGAAAAACTGCTCGAACGAAAAAAGGCGGGGAGCAAGTCGAGCATCGTGGTCGTTGCCGAGGGAGCCAAGCCGGCGGGAGGAGAGATGGCCGTTCGCGAGAAGGCATCCGACGGATACGTGCTCAGACTCGGCGGCATGGGAGAGATCGTCGCGAACGAGATCAGCAAGCGCACGAGCTTCGAGACGCGCGTGACCGTGCTCGGCCATGTGCAGCGCGGGGGCAGCCCCTGTCCCTTTGACCGGCTCCTCGCAACGCGGTACGGCGCGGCCGCAGTGGAGCTCATTGCGCAGAAGAAGTTCGGCGAGATGGTCTCCTACCAGCCGCCGCTCATCACGTCGGTGCCGCTCGAAAGGGCGATCAGCTGTCTCAAGCTCGTCGAACCGGACAGCGAACTGGTCAAGATCGCCGAGGGTATGGGGGTGAGTTTCGGCAGATGAGACTTTTCATTCTTTTTGTCTTTGTCGTCTACGGCGGCGCGCACGTCTATACCTTCCTGCGCGCCCGAAGCGCGCTGGCCTTCGGGCCGGCAGCAGGGATCGCGCTTGCCGCCTTCATGGCGTTTATGGTCGTTGCGGTCTTCCTGATCCGCACGCTCGAGCAGCTTGACTATGACCTCCCGGCCAGAGTGCTCGCATATATCTCCTATTTCTGGATGGCCGGCTTGTTCCTCTTTTTCTGCGGCTCCCTTGTCTTCGACATCGCGGGCCTCATCACCCGTGCATCGGGATGGATGACCCGTTCCGATGTTTCCGCGTACCTGTTCTCGGCACGAACGTCGTTCCTCGCGAGCGTCGCCCTTTCTCTCTGCATTTGCTTGTACGGATATTTTGAAGCCCGCACGATCGGGGCAGAACGGGTGACGATCGAGACAGCGAAGCTGCCCGCGGGGATAGACCGGCTCACGATCGTCCAGATTTCCGACGTCCATCTCGGCCTGATCATCCGGTGCGATCGTCTCGAAAAAATGATCGAGATCGTCAAGGCAGCCAAGCCCGATATCTTTTTGTCCACCGGCGATCTGGTCGATGCGCAGATCAACCACCTCGAAGGTCTTGCCGAACTTCTTCGCGGGGTAAAAACAAAATACGGAAACTACGCGATCACGGGAAATCACGAGTACTTTGCCGGGATCGACACGGCGCTCGCTTTCACCAGAGAAGCGGGGTTCACCATTCTTCAAAACGAAGCACTTCCGGTCGGGCCGATCACCATCGCCGGGGTCGATGACCGGACCGCCGTCCTGATGAAACTGGAGAAGCCGATATCGGAGAAAAAACTTCTGGAAGCGCTGCCGCGGGACCGGTTTAGGCTCTTTCTGAAGCACCAGCCAATAATAGACCGCTCGACTATCGGGCTCTTCGATCTGCAGCTCTCCGGCCACACGCACAAAGGCCAGATCTTCCCTTTCAGGCTGTTTACCATGATCTTTTTCCCGCTGAATGCAGGCAACTATGATCTCGGCAACGCGTCCCTCCTGCATGTCAGCCGGGGCACGGGTACGTGGGGCCCGCCCATCCGTTTTCTTGCCCCGCCGGAAGTTACGGTCATTGAACTCGTGCGGAAGGCCGCCGTATGATCCGTTCCCGCCGAGGAGCCATAGTGTTATGAAGTCGCTGATGGCGGTCATTTGTTCACTCCTGCTGATCCCGCTTGGATGCATGACCGAGCGGGTCAAGCCCGACACGGAATATCCTTTCGTACCGAAGCAGACGACCTTTCTGGTGGATAAAATAGAATACGATGCTCACGGCCGCCCGCTGTTTTCGCACGTCATAAGCAAACGCCCGGGCAGGAACGGGGACCGGTTTTCGATCGTGCACGCGGTCAATAACAAGCCGGTCCGCTCCTACGACATTGCGATCGTTGAACAGCAGAAGGCAGATTTGAGCAAACCTTTTGCGGTCATTTATGAGTGGACGGGCAGAGGATTTGAAACTGGTTTGGAACTGACGGGTAACTTCCGCTTCTATGGCAACTATCCCGCTTCGTCGCGGGATGAGGCGCTCGTCGGCCTGGCGATCCTGACTGCCCCCCTCGTGATCGGCAGCGTGACCGGTTTTGTCGTCGGGGTCGTGTCGAGCATCCCGGTTACGGCAACGGAGCTGAAACACGTCGTCGTGAACTCGCGGGAAACGGTGATCGGCTATACGGTGTATGAGTATGACGAAAAAGGCAGGATCAAGTACCTGAAGGTCTATCCGCCCGCAGAGCACGCGGAAGAACTCGTGAAATCGGAATTTTTTTACTCAGGGGGCAGCAGCGATCCTTATAAAACGGAAGTGACCAGCGTGGTCGAAAAAAAGATGAGGATCATTCAGTAACATCTTATAGCGGCTATCCAGCAAGACCCCCTCGAATCACGAATCGTTCCCTGATAATGCGCCGAAATCTCGGAGAATAGATGAGCTCGAATACCTGCTCCTTGTCCGGGAACAGGTTCAACGCGGCCTGCTTCGTGTTTTTCAATATATCGAACGCTTCGCGCAAGGTAAGGTCGCTCTGCTGCATCAGGACCGCCAGGTTGAGGTCCACGACGAACTTCAGCATCCGGAGTTTCTTCTCCTCTTCCCGCAGGGCCTCATTCATAGGTCTCTCCTTATGGTCTAATGAATCATACTGGTCCCATGATACTGCGATGAATATTATTTTTCAATAGGGTCCATAACGAATAATACGCGCCTGATCGGAGCAAAGCGGTTCCCGGAGCGGGAGGCGGACCAGAGGGCGACGGACCGGTCATCCTGCCGGGAGGTGAATCCAAGAGAACTCAGGGCAGGGGAAACGGACGCTCCTTACTCTATTTAAGATGAGAGCTATACAGCGCAAAGAAGTGTTAGCATGCTCCTTGCTCCTCCAATTTCCCAGTTTTCTTCGTGCGCGAACTGTGCTAATATAGTGTCAACAAACAGGAGCCATGAACGGCGTTTCATGGTGAGGGCGCGGACCCGGCCGGAGCCGGAGGATTGCAAGTCGCAGGGTTCACCTTCTCTCAAGAAATAAGGAGGCGTTCACGACTTGCCTGCTCATGCGGTTTTTTGCATTACAACATCAAGTTGCAGCCGCGTACGATTGACCTGGTCCCCTAATTTATTGCCATGACGAACGACAAGTACCTATTCAGCATTCCCTTCACGCCTGACGGCAACCTCAAGCCCAAGCCGGACCAGATGCGTGCTTTTCTCGAAAGCACGGGCAGGGACGGCGGCAAAGGTCTGCACGGCGATGGCCTCGTCTCCTATCGCCGCCTGCTCGAAAGCGCTTTTGCTTTCGGACGAACGCAGCTGCAGGATGCGAAGCGAGAGGACCTCCACAAACAAATGGCCAGTGCCGTTCTCCGTTATTCCCGGTTCGCAGATCACAATCTCCTGTCTGCATTAGAACTATTTAACTATCACCTCCATACGCTCAAACTCAAATCGATCGATTGCAACACTCTGGTCTCATTCATCCGGTCAGCCGAGGAGACACTGAGCAGGCTCAGCAAGGACAATCTTAATGAAGTGCTCAGGATGGTGAGACTCCAGGAGATGATCAACGAGCGAAAAAAAATTCTCGAAGCACTCAAGCCGCCCGCGCTTGCAGTTTCAGCAGAACTGTACCGCACGGCACTGTATATCCAGGGCACCCTGGCCACAATTGAAAAGCGCTGCGAATCATCGATCGCCATGATTTCCGACCCGAATGTCATCGGCAAGACGGAAAACCAGATCATCGATGACATTAAAGGACGGCCCCAAAAAGCACTGCTTGCCGGCAAGATCGCCGCGCAGAACCTTGAGCGCGCGATACGAGAGGTCAATCTGATCGCGGGAAAAATGTCGTCCGTCGTACGGGAAGATATCAACCTGCTCAAAAGCGTCTACGGAGCGCTCCAAGAGCAACTGCGGAAGACGATGCGGATGATCGAAGCCCCGCTGGCGGAGATCGGGAGTAATAAGTACAGGAGCATCGAAGAACAGCAGCGGGTCTTTTCCGCGATCGAGCATGCTTTTATCTCGCTGTCTGCCCATACTTTCGAACAGCCGGAGCCGGACATTTACGTTGATATGGCTTATGAAAAGTTCATCACGAAAAAAAGAAAAGAAATGCTCGGTTACCTCTTTGAAGTCCTCAAGAAAGACCGCAGGTCCCGGACTGATCGCCGATCTTCAAAGGCACGCAGGAGGTTCAGTGAACCGAACTATCAGGGATCTCAACGAAGAGGCGGTAAGGACAGAAGAACCGGGGCCAACCGCAGAAAATCGATGAACGCTTCTTCGTGAGGCCCTGCAGAATCCTCGACAGCGTCAGGTTGAAGATAATTTTTTGCACATGAAAATTCTCCTTATCGATAAAACCAGCCAGCTTGGCGCAGATATCCTGAAAAACAACATATATCATGAAATCTATGCCCCCGAACTTTCGGTGCTCGACGTGAGATTGCGGGAAACGCTCGACGTGATCATGAACGATTTCAAGCCGGACGTCGTCATTAATACGACCGACTTTCATAATGTCCCGCTCTGCGAGGCCGACCCTCTCAGCGCGTTTATCGTGAACTGTGTTGCCGTACGGGCCCTGGCCATGGCGTGCAATCGTGTCGGCGCCGGTTTGGTTACGGTGAGCACTGATTACGTGTTCGACGGCGAAAAAAATGCTTCCTACCTCGAAGACGATAAACCCGCGCCCTTGCAGATGTATGGAATTTCCCGTCTCGCCGGGGAATATATTGCCTTAGCCGCTGCACCGGAGCTTGCCCTCGTCGTCAGGACGTGCGGGCTCTACGGCTTGTTCGGCGCCGAGTCAGAAGGCGCCAACTTCGTCGATCAGCGCATACAGGATGCGCAGAGGCAGGCAGATCTCCAGATGGGCGCCGACCAGATCGTCTCCCCCACCTATACACAAGATCTCAGCATAGCGGTCTTACAGCTCATTGAGCATCCCCAGCGAAAGCCGGGGATCTATCACCTGGTGAATGAAGGAAAGTGCTCGTGGTACGAGTTTACAAAAGCTATTTATGAAATGACGGGGTACACGGTGAAGATGAAGCCTATCGACCGCGGCCAAAAGGGCACCGACATAGGTCGGCCTATTTACTCTGCGCTGGCAAACACAAAGGCCCGATCACTCGGGATCATTCTGCCGCACTGGAAGGACGCATTAGCGCGGTATCTGAAAGCAAAATATAAAAAAACAGACATGCCGCCTCAAACTGAACTCAGGTAAAAACCTTCCTTCTTGATCTCCCCATACCTTTCTACGGCAAGATGAGATAGACAAGCAGCTTCCTTCTCTTGAGAAAGCCACTATTGCTTCAAACTTCACTTTTCACTCTTCGCACTTCAAATCCTTGACAAGCCAAATACGTAAGTTCATACTGTCTTAAAGGGAGCTTTTCGTGCCGGGTCTTTATCGTAAGCATGGGTAGCGCTTGTCCTCTATTATAGAAGAGTAACGAGCTGACCCGATAGACTTCAACTTCCCATAATCGGTAAGAGGAGAACGTTCATGCCCAAAAAAACTTTCACCACTACTCGAATACTTACCATCTTCATTCTTTGTCTCGCCATCGCATGCAGCAAATCAAAAAATGACGCTCCGCCGCAGGACCAGATAGTGAAGTCAGCCCTTAGCCGCGACACAAACCCGCAGGTGAGTGACGCGGACCTTGCTGCGGTTGTGGCAGGTACAACGGATTTCGCGCTCAAGGTTTTCCCCCTCATCGACCCGAGCGGAAGCAGCAACATCGTTTTTTCTCCCTATAGCATAACCCAGGCCTTTGCCCTTGCAGCGCCGGGCGCCCGCGGCACGACCTTGAGCGGGATCGAACAGGCATTGTCCTTTCTTCCCCAGGACCGCCTGAACCCTGCTTTGAACAAGCTCGACCTTTTGCTCACGAGCGAGGCAACCGGCGCTGTTACGGCATCGGGCGAGCAGTACCCTATCCTCAAGAACGCTAACGCCATCTGGGGGCAGGTGGGGCTCTCCCTCCTCCCAACCTATCTGGACACCCTCGCAGTCAATTACGACGCAGGCATGCACATCGTCGATTTCGTCAATGACACCGAGAACGCGCGGAATACGATCAACGCATGGGTGGAAAACACAACGAACAACAGGATCCAGAACCTGATCCCCCAGGGCGGCGTGACATCCGACACCCGCGTGGTTCTGACGAACGCCGTATGGTTCAAGGCAAACTGGGCGTCCCCGTTCCCGGAAACAAGCACCGCGAACCGGTCCTTTTTCAATCAGGACAACACGTCTTCATCAGTCCCTTTCATGCACCAGATTTTGACGGCGTCCTACGCCCGGGTGGACGGCAGTCAGGCTGTTGATATCCCCTATGTCGGGGACAAGCTTTCGATGCTCGTGATCATGCCTGACCCGGGCACGTTCGACGCCTTTTTGTCCTCGCTTACGCCGACAATGCTCGGCGACATTACCAGTAACCTGGCTGCTCAGGAAATAGACCTTGCTCTCCCGAAATTCACCTTTACCAAGGAGGCAAGCATGGGCGATCTCCTGCGCTCCCTCGGCATGGCCGACGCATTCGATCCTCCTGTTGCGGACTTTTCCGGCATCGACGGCAACCGCGATCTTCATATCAGCAATGTTTTTCACCAGGCCTTCATCGCCGTGGACGAGCACGGGACAGAGGCCGCAGCCGCTACAGCCATTGGAATAAGCACGACCTCGGTTCCTTCGCCGTCTGTGGTATTGACCGTAGATCATCCCTTTATCTTTTTCATCCGGGAAAGGCAGACCGGCCTGATACTCTTTATGGGGAAGGTGCTTGGGCTCTGAGAAAAACGCGTGTGCTGAACCATACGGTATGCGGCCGCAACAGAAGCCTGTTGAACCTAATCAAGGAGGAATAATATGCCAATCCGGGTCCGTCGTGCAGGATTGTCTGCGCTGCTGGCTATCTTAATTTTTTCGAATGCCTTCGGCAAGGAACCTGACCTGCAGAGCGCCCAGGTATGGTTCGAAAAAGGGATGTTGTACCTGGAAGCAGGAAACACGCACGCGGGAGATGCATTCAGCCAGGCAATTCAGGACCTCGATTGCTACATCGGAAAGGAACCCGATCGGTCACTGCGTTCCAAGGCTTATATCCTGCGCGCCAAGTGCCGAATTTTCCAGGGGCAGAGCAAACAGGCAATTCCGGACCTGGACAAAGCGATCGAGCTGTCTCCGGACGATGGGGACATGTATTACTTGCGTTCCTTTGCCTATTGCCTTGCAAAGAATACGGAGAGGTATGTCGAGGACCTGAAAACAGCGGCCCGGAAGGGAAACGAAAAAGCGCAGGGGGACCTGAAGGCAAAGGGGATTTCGTGGTGAGGCGTCAGCGAAGATAGAAGAAAATACGGCAAAGCGAAAGTTTTGTGCAAGGACCGACGGTGAACGGCAGGCGGCGCAATGGTCGCGACAACGTCCCGCTTGTGGCTTGCCTCGCATACTGCGCGATCAAATTCAGATAAAGGAGAATGTCCATGTCGAAAACGAAGACCAGGAAAGCCATCACAGTCAGAAAGCATCCCGCTGTCCCTAATTATTACGGCTGGGTGCCGGACTTACCCGATCGCCGCGACTATCTTTACAGCGCAATGCGCGCCGTGCCGGCCGTGCTTCCTCCGCGCGTAGACCTGCGTGAAACGTGCTCGAAGGTCGAAGACCAGGGCGATCTCGGGAGCTGCACCGCCAATGCCCTCGGAGGCTGCGTCGAGTTCCTGGAAAAGAAGGACGTGAAGAAAGGCAACGGAGTGAAGTTCGCGGACGTGAGCCGCCTCTTCATCTATTACAACGAGCGTGTGCTCGAACATTCCATCAGATCGGACTCGGGCGCCCAGATCCGCGACGGCATCAAGACCCTGGCAAAGCAGGGCGTGTGTACGGAAAAGAGCTGGCCTTACGTCATCTCGAAGTTCACGAAAAAGCCGCCCGCCTCATGCTATCACGAAGCAACCGACCGGCAGATCACGTCCTATCACCGGATCCTGACGCTCGACGAGATGCGAACGTGCCTGGCCGAAGGCTATCCCTTCGTGTTCGGATTCACGGTGTATGAAAGTTTCGAGTCGCAAGCCGTGGCGAAGACCGGGATCGTGCCGATGCCGCAGCCGAGCGAGCGGACAGTCGGCGGCCACGCGGTCATGGCAGTGGGCTACAGCGACCCGGACAAGAGGTTCATCGTGCGCAATTCCTGGGGACCGAAGTGGGGGATGAAGGGCTATTTCACCATGCCCTACGCTTATGTCTCGGACCGGAACCTTTCCGATGATTTCTGGACCATCAGAAAACAGGAAGAGGGAAAGAGCGCGAAATGATATGCGTTGTGTTCGAGCCGGAGAAAAAAGAAGGCGGGATGCGCGTGGCGGAAGCCGTCGCGAGCATCTGAGACAGGGAATATCAAGAAAAAGGACGTGACTCTGAGAGGTCCCGGCATCGCAATGCTTTCGAGCGTCTTGAACAGTCCGCGTGCAATTCAAGTCAATATCCAGATCATGAGAACCTTCGGGAAATTGCGAATCATGATTTCAAGTCATAGGGACTTAGCGAGGAAACTGGCCGAACTCGAAAAGAAATATGATGGACAATTCCAGATCGTGTTTGAGGCGATAAGGCAAATAATTTCAGTTGAGGAAAAGCCGAAAAAAAAGATCGGATTTATAGCGAAAGAGAGTAGGGCAAAATATAGAGCAGCAGATCGATAAGTACAAACACCAAAATAAAAGACCTGACACTGTCGGGTCCAGATCGTAGTCAAATCGTCGTCGAATGCCCGCAAAATCGGACGTGTGTCGGTCTCGTTTGTCTGAGTGTGGCGAAACGGAATATAAAAATTAAAGACACTCCCGGGTTCTGATCGCATAGTGCAACAGTATGGACCTGACCCCAGGAAGTTCCCGACCCCAGGAAGTTCCCCTATAGAGTTATCGGGATCTTTACTGCCCGTGCCGTGAGCCACCCTGGGGCTGGCTGACAACCACACGATCTGTGATAACCCGTTTTGGACACGGCAAGGAGCCGAAGATTTTCTGGTCCCCGCTCCGCTGGGAAAGGGTCACTCTGAGAACCGCGTGTCAACAACCAGACCTTAATCCAGATGGGTGACTGGTACAGTGAAGAACTGATACCGAAACTGAATGAAACTACGGCAATGGTAAGGGAATCGATGACTGTGTAAACACCGGCGGGAAAATTTCATTTTCTCGCCATGGGGTGGGCTTTTGCACTTGACAGGATGCCTTCAAATGGGTGACCCTAAGATGTTCAGGGCAGGAGCTTTGGCAGGTTCGGCCGTGCTGAATACCGCTGGCTCCGGGGGATATCGGGGTAACGCAGTAACACAAACAGAGAGACGTCCCCTATAGTGTCCTTTGTCAAACCGCAGGACCTGAAACTAAAGGTTCTACTATATCTTCTTTGGCAAATTGTTCCTATGCCTTATTTCTGCTTCAATGGGCTTCAGCCGCTCCCTAATTGCCTCACTAAAAAATTTATTTGTAAATTCGTTATGTAAATATTCAGGATGGCCCTTAATTTCATCAACCTCTGAAATAGCCAAATAGTTTACAAATGTGTTTGCACGCTCTAAACGCAATTCCATATCTGTAGCGTGAAATAAACGGCGCAAGTCCTTTAAAGACGAGATATCAGAAATCGGTGTGTCGATAAATATAGCGTCATGATATACGAATTCATAAATAAGATTTGATAAATAATAAGAACCTGCCGGAGTTATTTTAACGTATGATGCCTTTTTGATATCGGTTCTTGACTGGTTATTGTGTATTCTGGTGAATTCAGGCAGGCATTCGGTTTCGTTTCGGGCACGCATTCCGATTCAATTCGGGCACTCTCCAACGGGATAACCGATTGCTGGGTTAAAGCTACTATCTCATAGGGATTTTGACTTGTCAACGATTGATCTTTGATTTGCTCTTTCTCATTGATTCTCCTTTCAGGTCTATTTTGTAGGCGTTATGCACCAGACGGTCCATGATAGCGTCAGCCAAGGTCGGGTCGGCCAGGATATCATGCCAGTGCTTAACCGGCATTTGGGTAGTTATGAGGGTCGACCGGCGATCATAACGGTCCTCGATGATTTCCAGAAGATCTCTTTGCTGTTCCGTCGTGAGCGGAGCAAGTCCGAAGTCGTCGAGGACAAGCAGGTCTGCCTTGAGAAGTGACTTCATCAGTTTCCGATACCGTCCGTCGTGATGCGATAGGGCCAGATCTTCAAGAAGCCTCGGCAGCCTCTGATACACGACGGCATGACCATCACGGCAGGCTTTGTGGGACAGGGCGCAGGCAAGATAGCTCTTTCCCACGCCGGTCGGGCCGATGATAAGCAGATTGTGATGCTCGATAATCCACTGGTTCGACGCAAGCGACAGAATGAGCGATTTGTCCAGCCCTCGGGGCTGACGGAAGTCGATGTCTTCGATAGATGCTGAGATTCTCAGTTTTGCAGCTCGTAAGCGCGTAACAAGCCGTCTGTTCTCTCGTTCTGTCAGTTCTCGGTCAATAAGGAGCCCAAGCCGCTCCTCAAAGCTTAGTGAAGTCGCTTTTTGATTCTGCAGTTGTTCACGCAGGGCTTTTGCCATGCCAAAAAGACGGAGTTGTTCGATCTTGTCGAGTGTGGGATGCGCTAACATAATAGTCTCCTTTTGCAGTTAGTTATAGTATTCGCTGCCACGGATGTTGCTGTGAGTGATCGCCTGTGATGCGGCTTTTGGCTCTGGTAACGGTTTTTTGTCTAAATTTGTTTCAAGGATGGACTTGACGCTTCCGAAACTGATGCCCCCGATGGCGAGTGCTCGCTTGCAGGCAGCCTCGACGCGTTCTTTGCCAAACTTCTTGGAAAGAGTGATGATCCCCATACAGGAACGAAAGCCTTGTTGTGGGTGAAGCTTCTTTGCGAGAATGGCCGTAACCAGCTCTGCCGTTGATTTGCCGGTTTCCGATGCCCAGCGTATCAGGCGCTCTGGGGTCCAGTCAGCATAGTCCCGATGGGACTTCGGCATGTGCTCGGCAAGTGTCGTATGTCTTCCCTTGGCATAGGACCGGATATGTGAGGCGATGCGTTTGTTGTGAAAGAAGACTTCTACAATCGATTCCGTTAGCCGTACGTCCAGGTATTCATTGCGGAGTTGGTAGGGTACGCTGTAATAGTGGTCATTGACTTCGACGTGGTAATCGATGCCGGAACGTTTTTTTATCTTCCATTCTGCGTACTCGAAGGCCACAGCAGGCAGCGGTTGTAATGCAGGCTTATCGATCTCCAGAAAACGGCTCATACGGCTGCCGGAGAGCTTCTTGAAGGGCCGGTTATTGAGTCTATCCAGCAGTTCCCGGATAGCGGCATTGAGTTCTGCGAGGCTGAAGAAGGTACGGTTCCTGAGGGCTGCCAGGATCCAACGCTGCACCAGAAGGACTCCGGCTTCAACTTTCGCTTTGTCTTTAGGCTTCCTGACGCGGGCAGGAATGACCGCAGCACCGTAATGAACTGCAAGCTCTTGATAGGTGCGATTGACGCCTGGCTCATAGCGACAGACCTTGGTGATGCCGGAGAGAAGATTATCAGGGATCAGGATCTCGGGCACACCGTCGATGAACTTAAGGGTCCGGACATGGGAACCGATCCAGTCTGGCAGACCCTGCGTAAACGTTGCTTCGGCATATGTAAAGTTGCTGGCGCCTAGGACGGCGACGAAGATCTGACAGTTGTGTACCTCTCCGGTGGATTTGTCGATTACCGAGACTGTTTGGCCACAGTAATCAACAAACAGCTTTTCTCCTGCAAGATGAACCTGTCGCATGGAGATATCGAGCTTTTTTGCATAGGCGCGATAGAGGTCACAAAAATGTGCGTACTGATATCCTTCAGGATATTGCGCTTTGTACTCGTCCCACAGGAGCATCAGGGTAACACTTTTACGCGCAAGCTCGCGGTGAACATCCTCCCATACAGGGAGCGGACGTGGAGATGTGGAGACAATGACCGGCGGGTAGAGAAGATGCTCGAGGGCGGTATCGTCCAGGTCTGCCGGCAGGGGCCATGATAGCCCGGCCTGTCTGGCTCGTTTCGTATACTCGTCAACGGTGCTTCTGGCTATTCCACAGCTTTTGGATATAGCGCGGCGGTCTAGGCCGCAGGACCATTTGAGGCGTAAAACTTCTTTAATTGTTCGCACGGGTATTCTTTCTCTCGTCATCCAGCTCTCCTTAGAAGCGAATTTTAAGGAGCAGGATATACGAATTTGTAGAATTTACCCAGCGTCGTTTAATGCGTTAGAGGGTGCCTGAATTGGAGCGGAACACCGGCCCGAATTGCAGTGGAATGGGTGCCTGAATTGGAGCAGAACAGGTGCCTGAATTGCAGTGGAATGGCTGCCTGAATTGGAGCAGAATACTCAGCTGGACAAGCAAAGACCTGGATGAACTCCTTGCCTCCACAGCCGGGATAAGAGGGGATACTGAATATCAAATCAAACTTTACAGAAACGATGGAACGGATACGGATAATGATATAAAAAACGTTTTGAAACGAGGCGTTGTTGTTAATAATAGCAAGGGTTTCCGTCTGATCGATATTTATCCGGTCGAGGCAAAAAGGGTTTGTTTGGAGTGTCACCGTAAGGAGAGACTAGGGAACATATTAGCTGCAGTGAGCGTGCAGCAGGACATAGGACCAACAATTAAAAACCTTGAAAAGAAGTTTATTCTTTATTTCTTTTTCTTGTCTCCAGTTCCCTTCATTTTGACAAGCGTTATCTCTAAGCTTTTAAATGCACGGATTATCAAAGCTACTGAGCTGTTTCACCAGAAGATTCAGGATATCAGTAGTATTGGGGATTTGGCAAAACTCGAAACGAACAGCAGCAATGTCGGTTTTGTTGAATTCAACAATATGCTGCTAGATATAGATAACTTTGTCAAAAGGATCCAGAATGTTGCTGTGGACAAGAATCTCCTCGAACGTGAACTTCAGGAACGAAAAGAGGCAGAGATCGCACTCAAGAAAAGTGAAGATATGCTTCAGGCGATTATCGACGCTGAGCCGGAATGTGTAAAACTCCTTGATGCAGATGCAAAACTTATCATGATGAACAAGGGAGGCTTATCAATGCTCCAGGTGGATTCACTGGATCAGGTTAAGGACAAAAGTGTCCTCCCCTTGGTCGCCGAAGAATATAAAAAAGACTTCATGGAACTGACAAAACAGGTATTCAAAGGAGAGTCCGGGATTCTGGTTTTTGAGATAATTGGCATAAAAGGCAGGCATCTGTGGCTGGAGACCCATGCCGTCCCTTTTCGAAATGGGAATGACGAAATAGTCGCTTTGCTTGGCGTAACACGGGATATTACCGAAAGAAAGAAGGTGGAAGGGGCGTTACGGGAGAGCGAGGAGCGTTTCCGAGACCTGGCTGCATCTCTTCCACTTACGATCTTTGAAACGGATCCGCAGGGGCGCATTACTTACATTAACAGGGCCGGTCTGGATGTTTTCGGATATCAGCAGCAAGATGTCGATGCTGGCGTGAATGTAATGCAAGTGGTGGCCCCAGACGACCGCGAAAGGGCAGGGGAGCTTATTTCCCTCCGATATAAAGGAGTTCGACCTGGGTACAGAGATTTTAAGGGGCTCCGGAAGGATGGAACCACATTTCCGATCAGCATCGTTTCGAGCCCTATTGTACGAGATAACCGATCTGTCGGACTTCGGGGAATCGTGAGCAACATCTCCGAACGCAAGAAGGTGGAAGAGCAATCTCTGAGGGTTCAGAAGCTTGAATCCATGGGGATCTTGGCTGGCGGCATTGCTCATGACTTCAACAACCTTTTGCAGGGTGTGTTTGGCTATATTTCCCTTGCAAGACTTACTGTAGACCAGCAAACCAAGTGCCTTGCTGCGCTCGAACAGGCTGAGATGGCACTGCACATGTCAGTAACTTTGACAAACCAGCTTTTGACTTTTTCGAAGGGAGGTAAGCCGGTAAAAGAACAGCTTGATCTCCTGCCGATAATTGATAATGCTGCTAAGTTTGCGATGAGTGGGTCACGCTCGGATTACCACATAGTTGCTGATAGAGGCCTGTGGCAGGTTGAAGCGGACGAGGGCCAGATTGGGCAGGTGATTCAGAACCTCGTCATGAATGCGGATCAGTCCATGACAGAGGGAGGTCTGGTGGAGATAACTGCGAGGAACGTCCAATCGTTTGATAAGGTCCTGCCCCAGAGCTTGTATAAAGGAAAATATATTGAGATTACCATCAAGGATAGCGGCGTTGGAATCCCGGAACATCACTTGGCTAGGATATTCGATCCCTATTTCACGACCAAGAAAAAAGGGAATGGTTTAGGCCTAGCGACGTCCTATTCCATTGTTAAAAACCATGGCGGGCTGATTGATGTAAATTCTGAGGCAGGCAAAGGAAGCACCTTTTTTATTTATCTTCCAGCCGTTGCTGCAAGACAACAAGCCGAGCCTTTGCAACTGACGGCAGTAGCTTCACCAGTTCGTACTGGTAAAGTACTTCTTATGGACGATGAACCGGTTATCCGTGATGTCGGCGGGGAATTGCTTAGGGCTCTCGGGCATGAGGTGCAAGTCGCGGCGAATGGCGAGGAGGCGATTTATAAATACCAATTGGCGAAGCAATTGGGGAAACCTTTCGATGTTGTCATCCTGGATCTTACGATCCGGGACGGGATGGGAGGCGCTGAAACAATTCACAAACTATTGGAAATCGATCCGGGAGCTAATGCTGTTGTTTCGAGTGGATACTCTGATGATTCCGTTGTAGCGAAACACAAAGAGCAGGGATTCAAGGCGTTCCTCAAAAAACCCTACAGTATTGATAACCTACAAAATGTATTGGAAAAGGTGCTAAATTCATAACGCTGATCAGTCTATCGAATGGTTGTACGTTTACTGACAAGAAAATTTGCCTTGGCTACATTGCTGCTGTTATACAGAACCAAACGTCTTGCTTTACTCTGGCATTATACGATTTCCGTACCTTGGGGCTCAATTATGATTCGGCAACCGGCAATGGGACGTTCCAGCACTCAAAAGACTTTGGAAGAGATCTTTCCCGAAAGCGCCGTTTGTAAGTGTAAGTAGCTACGCTGTGTGAAGAAGCGTTCTATCGCGCAATCAACCGAAGATGTTGGTCATAGAAGGGACGCCATGAAAATTAGGGATATCTCAATAAAATGGAAGCTTGCCGCACCGATCCTCTTTTTTATTACCTTGGGGGTAGTTATTATAACTGTGGTTACGGGGTATAAAACAGAGTCCATTGTCCTTCACGAGGTAGAGCGTTCGACGCTTTCGGGATACAGGGATACTATCCTGAATACCCTCACGACTATGATGCTGGCAAACAACATCAAGGAAACCAAAGGGCCCTTCCTGGAACAGATGCGGACCATTGTTGATTTGAGGGTCATCCGGTCGGAAAGCGTGGATAGAGATTTTGGGAAAGGGAATGCCGAAGAGTATGCCGTCGATGCCCTGGACCGGGAGGTTATCGAAAAAGGAGTGGAACGGATTATCATGGAAGGAGATTCCATCCGGGGGGTATATCCCTATATCGCTAAAGAAAAATTTATGGGCAAGAACTGTCTGTCCTGCCACAATGTGAAGGAAGGAACGGTTCTAGGGGCCATCAGCATCAAAGTGCCGCTCAGGGAATCCTTTGGCAGGATACGGGCGATGCAATTTCTTTACGGCGTACTTGGACTATGCGGCATCATCGCTATGACGATCATTGTCCTGAGTCTCGTCCACCTGACCCATTCTCCCATGAAGGACTTGATCGCAAAGGTGAGGCGAGTTGGGGAAGGATATACCGATACCTCGCTCTTCCGGGAAGGCAAAGACGAAATAGCCCAAATGTCGCAGAATGTGGACATGGTCATCAAACATTTTTCGCGCATGCTTAATACTATTATTCAGGCTTCCGCCAAAATAATGCCCGCGGTAGATATCGTCAGAGGCCACGCCGAAACCACCTCGGAAGGGTCGAAAAAACAGGCGGGTCAGGCGCACATGATCGCGGTGGCTGCCGAGGAGATGAACCAGACCATCGCGGACATAGCAAAAAACGCCGGTGAATCCGCCGACACCTCAAAGGATGCCATGGAAATAGCGGAGAACGCGAAACAGATAACGAATATCTCCGTGGATACGATCAATGAACTCAACGGTTCGACACAGGAGTTGTCAAATACGATCGAAAAGCTGAACAAAAGGGCGTCGGAGATCGGAAACATCGTGACGGTCATCAAGGGTATCGCGGATCAAACGAATCTCCTTGCCTTGAATGCTGCAATAGAGGCTGCACGGGCCGGAGAACAGGGAGTCGGGTTTGCCGTCGTGGCTGACGAGATAAGAAAATTGGCAGAAAGAACCATTCAGGCGACCGCGGAGATTTCGACGGAAATCGGCGCGATCCAGTCAGAGTCCAGCCAGACCGCGGCCTCGATGGCGGCATCTGCAAAGGGAGTTACGAAGGCCGCAGGGCATATCAAGAACTTGAATAATGTTCTCGAGACCATCACGGAGTCGATCACGAAGGTGAAGGACCAGATTAATCAGATTGCGACGGCAGTCGAGCAGCAGTCGGCAACGGCAGCGGAAATAGCGAAAAATATTGAATCCACCTCAAGCATTTCACGGGACATGGAGAAAATGGCAGACAACGTTACTAGCGAAGTGTGGCATCTTTCGGATATCGCCGTGGAGCTGGGCAAAGCCACAGCTGATATTAAAACTGTCAGGAGCTAAATATTCCCGGCATTCTCTATACAATTTTATAGATTTTGGAGGCGAGGCCAACCTTGTTGAGAAAAAGTCCATTTCTCAAAATAGTTCACAATGCGATTGATCACGAAACCGATACTCATGACGGAACCAGTTGAAATTATTCGTGTAACAATCGGATACTAATGATATAATGAACATTGTTAACTGAAAATAATCATTATGAGAATCCCGATTAAATACAAGCTTGCATCCATTGTCCTCTTGATTTTTGTCCCCCTGCTTATCTTTTCCAGCTACAACGTTTATTCGATGTATAAATACGAAAAAGAGGACATCAAAACCAGTAATCTTATTATTGCGAGCAGCGTTGCAACAAATATCGATCACCTCATTGATGCATCATTCTCAGCCCTCCGGTCACTTTCAAAGTACCCTGCTGTCATCAGCAAAGACACCAGGGCTTGCGATCGGCTATTCAGCGAACTGCTTCCCTCCTATCCCGCTCATCTCAATATCCTCGCCGCTGATATGGATGGTAATAATTATGGAAGCGGCGTGTTTACTCAGGGTGTGAGAAAACTGAACTACAACGACAAGGACTGGTTTGTGAGGGCACGGAAGGGCGTTGATGTGGTTGGTGATCTGCATGTCTCGAAACTATTCAAGATACCTTCCACCATGATTGCCATACCTGTGTTCGACAACAGTAAGAGGCAGGTGGGAGTAATTGGAATGCCACTGAACCTTGCAGTTGTCCGCGCTATGATCATGAAGTCGCAGCCCGAGCAGGCAGGATACTCCATCGCGATCGTCGATTCCAAGGCCAACATTCTGGTTTGTACCGGCTCTGAGCAGAATATCAGCACGTGTAGAAAAATCCCTCAACGCGTGATACAACTGATCGCCGGGAGCAATGGCAGCTTGAAAGAGAGAGGAGGGGACGGCATAGAGCGACTCTACAGCTACAAAAAGCTGACCAGAACAGGCTGGACGGTTATCGTCGGGGTGCCGAAAGAGCTTGCCTATCATCCAGCCTACGCATTCGGCAAGCGCTATATTCTTGTCCTGTTGATCGTTAGTTTATTTTCACTTATTCTGTCATTCCTCCTATCAAATAAGATAACGGGCAATATCAAGTTGCTTAAGGCTGGTCTAAAGGAAATGGAGCTCGGCAACCTCTCCGTTACTCTTAAACTGTCAGGCCACGACGAACTCCAGGATGTCGCAGAATCCTTTGACCGCATGGCGAGTAAAAGAAAGGAAGCAGAGCAGAAATTGCGGGAGTCGGAATCCTTCCGTGCTGCGGTGCTCGATGGCGTCGGAGAAGGTGTGGTGGTTATCGGAAAGGACTACCGGATCCTTTCTGCGAATCAGGGCTACTGCAACCAGGTGAAAACGTCCTGTGACTCAATCATCGGGAAACACTGCTATGAGATATCCCACCACATAGACCAGCCCTGTTTTAAGCAGGCAGGGGGATGTGACTGCACAGTGCAGAAATGCTTTGAAACCGGTGAACGCCACCGGTCGCTCCATACCCACACCGACAAGGACGGGAAGCCCCTCTATTTTGAAACGAATGCATATCCCCTTAAGAGTTCGTCCGGCGCGATCACCGCCGTCATTGAAACGCTCATGGACGTGACAGGCCTCGTGACTCTGGAAAAGCAGCTTGATGAGGTCAAGGAGCGGTATCGGAAGCTCTATGACGATGCACCGGATATGATGCACTCAGTCGACCGGAGCGGGCACATCATCATGTGCAACCAGACTGAGGCGAAAACCCTGGGATACGAATTCGAGGAACTCGCCGGACGCCTTCTGAAAGATATCATTGTACCCGAGGAAAGGGACGTTGTCTTGGGTAAAATGGAAACTCTGAGGACCACCGGCTTTTTTGAGGGCGCGCTAACCCTTCTTGCAAGAGACGGCAGGCACATTCCTGTATTCGCCAGATCCAAGGCAATCTATGACAAAGAGGGAGGAGTCCTGATGTCCGACACCATCCTTCGCGACATCTCGGAGAAGAAAAGCCTCGAAGCCCAGCTTTTTCAGGCACAGAAGATGGAGGCGGTGGGTCTCCTTGCCGGCGGGGTGGCGCATGATTTTAATAATATCCTCACCGCCATCGTCGGCTACGGAAATCTTCTGCTTATGAAGACTACACTCGACAGCACAGCCCATGGCCATGTCGAACAGGTGCTCGCATCCGCAGAGCGGGCGACGAGCCTTACTCAGGGGCTCCTTGCATTCAGCAGAAAGCAAATCATAAACCCCAAACCTGCCCGTTTGAACGGTGTCATCAAGCAGCTCGAGAATATCCTAACCAAGGTCATCGGCGAGGACATTGAACTGAGGACGGTTCTTTCTTCTCAGGAAGCCACGGTCTTGTCCGACACCGGCCAGATCGATCAGGTGCTCATGAACCTCGCCACGAATGCGAGGGACGCCATGCCGAACGGCGGGATGCTGATCATTGAGACCGAGCTCGAGGAATTTGATGAAGACTATGTCCGGCGGCATGTCTTTGCACAGCCCGGGAAATACATGCGTATATCAGTGACGGATACGGGACTAGGAATAGATGCAAAGACCCAGGAAAAGATGTTCGAGCCATTCTTCACCACGAAGGGCGTGGGGAAAGGCACGGGTCTGGGGCTTTCCATAGTGTACGGGATTGTCAAACAGCACAACGGCTACATCAATGTTTACAGCGAGCCGGGGAAAGGCACGACCTTCAAAATATATCTACCGGCCATCGAGCGTGATGCAGAAAAACTCGATATCGCGGTTATGCCGCCCGTGACCAGAGGCACAGAGACCATACTCCTTGCAGAGGATGCTGAGGCGGTGCGCAACCTGGCGAAGAAGGTCCTAGAGGAATTTGGCTACCGCGTTGTACTTGCTGAAAATGGCGAGGATGCCGTCAAAGAGTATAAAGCCAACCCCCATGTTGAGCTTCTCATTCTCGATGTCGTCATGCCCGGTATAAACGGAAAAGTGGTATATGAGAAGATCAGAGGCTTGAAGCCGGGCATCAAAGCGCTTTTCATGAGCGGATATACAGCCAATATCATCCACAAAAAGGGTATCCTGGACCGTGGGACGGAATTCATCTCTAAACCATTCTCTCCGAATGCCTTCCTTCGCAAGGTGCGTGAAGTTCTGGACAAAAATCGGATAGTCTGAGTGCCGATCTCCATTATTAGCCCCAAAATGGTATAATCGCTCGTCAAAGGAGAAATTTATGAAGACAACTGCGGGTTTGAGGATTGGACACACTTAACATTTACTATGATACAGTAATTTCGTGTAAACGACAGTTGCCCGTTGAGAGATTTTAATTTAAACCTCTTTTTTTGCGCCCCCTCTTTTTATTTGCCGTCGCCTTCAATTAGGCACATCTCCAGCTCTTTTCATTGCATCATGTTTGCGCAACGCTCCCCCCTGGTTGGCAACATACGGATTATCCTGGCGAACGACAGTATCTCAAACATATTTTAGCAGCCAAGATCAGAAATAGGTCCGTTTTTGTAATACTTTTTCCTGCCTGTACTAGTCAGTATTCCAGGTTTCATTTCTCCGGTGCTATCCTAGTAATAGAGAATAGTGCCCTTTTTTGAAGCAGGGTTGAACCTGCATGATCGCAACGAACGACCTAGACCTTGATCAATCAGAAGTGACATTGAGGGTCGTTTCAAGGATCGTGAAGCTATGATAAATGTTACCCACACAACTCAGGATATCTGTCATTTGAACTACCTCGTCGGAACGCTCGCTACGGCGTATAAGGGAGTCATCAAATCACTGGTAGTTAAAGATTTCTGTATAACCGACAGCGGCGCAACTACAATGGTCAAAGGAGCGGTCCTCGCCATGCCCCCTGGAAATTATGAGGCTTCACTGAATAAGAGCGGCGTGGAGCTTTCGCGCGTTGATCTCCAGCAGGGAACTTCCTGGGGTCAGGTCCATACTATTGCACAAGGAAACTTTGGGGACGTTGTTTCCTACGTTGCTTAAGTTCACTTCTGGCACAACGTCTCTAAGGTAATATCGTCAACACCTTATTTTTTCGAAATGAACCGGCAGTAAACTAAGCATACAATTTGTATTTTTTCAGTTGTTCCTTAGAGATACGCTTCTTATTCGCTTTAAGTAGCTGACGTAGGTAATTTCCAGCTCCATTTGAATTATGTATTTGCTCATTGGAAATAGCATGCTCAAAGATTAACCTCAGCTGTGCAGTCACAAATGGGGAAAGCAATAAGAGAGCTTTTGAGATAGCGATGGAATTCACAAAATTATCACTCTCACCAAACGCCTTTATTAGATATCTAATCACTCGGGGCCGTAATTTTGGTTGTCCTGCTAAAGCCTGGAGGATGTGCTCGGCAGAAATTATTGGCTGTCCTTTTTTACCCTTCAATGCTTGAAACCGAGAAAGGAATCCTTGTGGGTTAACATGAATTCGAAGAGGAAGTATATGCTTGCCGAGAGAAAGCGCGATTCCAGATTCCTGATCAGTCCAGAATGATTTTTTAAAATTGTTTGTCAATATAGGTACGAAAACATCGCAAGATCGTAGACTTGACAATATTGTATCTTGCCATTCAACTGATGGATTCAGATCTTGATGTGCCAAAAAAGCTTTCAGGCCAAAGAGGTTCATTTTTTCTTTAAGCTCAGTGGCAAACTTCTTGTCTAATGTCGAATAGCTTATAAACACTTCAATCTGACCTTTGGCAACTGTTTTATATACCGTCATTTAATCATACCACCATTCTTAATATCAATAAAAGACCACGGGGACTTTAGGGTCAGGCCGTTAATGTTTATATCTTCCCCTCTTCGCGTTCTGAACAGCTCACCCAGCCGCGCCAACTACTTTTTCTTTCCGGACCGGATCTGCTTGTTCACAACCTTCTTCACGATCTCATTCGCCGGTCCTTTTACCGCGATCTTCTTCACGCCGTACTTATTTAAAGGATCTGCCTTCTTCGCTAATTTAATATCCATCTTCAACTGCTTTTTGAGGACCTTCCGCACATCTGCCATGCGAACACTCTCTGGTGTTTGAATTCCCCCAGGGCGAGCCGATGTTGCCGGACCTGTTGCTTTCTCAAAATCGGCACCTCGCGCAGCGGAGAGGTGAGCGTTGTCGATCCTTTGGGAACTCTTTTGCGGAGTCTTTTGGAGAAGCTCCGACCTCGTGCTCGATACGGGACCTTTAATCAGGTCGACCATAGCAACACCACGAAGCGTAAAAAAGAGCGTCGGGTCTTCGTCGAGCCTCGCGCCAATGCCATAAAGCGTCGCTGCAGTGTGCTTGCACATGCTCGCCCAGTCCGGACAGGTACACGCAAATTCGATCTCCTTGGGTGACGGGAACAAGCCTGTCTTTAGCTGCAGGAACGCTTCTTCGACTGCCTTGGGAAATTTTCCGTCCAGCAGCTCTTCCAGCGACGCAAGTTTCCCTTCGCACGCGGAGGCGACCACGTTCCAGGTGTTTTTATTCAGCGTTTTTATCCTGATCAAGACCGAATAGGGTTTCGCCCGGGAGCCCTGCACCAGTGCCTTGATCTCTCCGGCGCTGACCTGGAGGTCCAGGATCGCGCCACTCCCGAGAGAGCTTCTGCCGCGTGTGATCAGGCTGGCGTACTCCGCGTAGGATTCAAGGTTCTTGTTCCAAGCCTTGCCCCACCAGGTTCGCGCAATGACGTTGCCATCGATGATCACCGGCCGAAGGTCCTGCTTTTTCTTCAGCTGATCCTTCTTCTCGGTCTTACGGACATGTTTCGAAAAACTCCGGTGTGACATGAGACTCCCTGATGCAGCGCTCCAATAGTGTATACTTCTGGGATCAGACTTAGAAATTAACATTCAGTGAACTGTGGGTCCTTGAGAGGATCTCAGGGTCTCGTCTTTAATGTTTATATTCATCCTACAACGTACTCGGACAAACGACACGACCGATCTTGACCCACGATCAGTTTCATGTCCACCAGCGCCAACGCTGCAATATCCCGTACCAAAACCGGTCGCCGTATTTCAGTGCAAGCCAGCCGCACACAAGAGCTGCCATAACGGTTAACACTGCAACCAGGCCGACGGATTTGTACATGGTTCTCGCAAACTCAAGGAGTCCGAGGACAAGCCCGAAGATAAACCCGCATCCGAAGCGAATTTTTCTTTCCAAGGGATCAGGCTTGTGATCTTGATCAAGATTATGCATTACTCGGTCAGCAGGATTAGGCCAAGGATATTGGTCAAAACCTATCATTATTGACGGACGAACACAATCAGGGTTTCCCTATTTTTCGCTACGATTTTCCTGAGGCGGTTCGGCTCCAAAAAGAAAGTAAAAAGTAAGAATTGTGAGTTAAGAAAACTTATGAAAAAAAATATAACGAAGAGCGGAGCTATCGTTGCAGGTGTTTCGATTATACGCGCGTGAAGGATCTTGTCAAGAGGAGGAGTGAGACTGACTGACGGCGACATAAAGCGACGTGGAGACGAGAACCGACTGAAACCAGGCGCTAATGGCAAAGGGCGTCTCCGAAGTTCAGGCAATCTTTGGATGACAAATGCTCCGCCCTATGGTAACGTGATTGTACAATTTGTACAAAATAACCTTGCCTGGGGGCCCGATCATGAAGACGGTCATATCCATATCTGAAGCCCGGAAACAATTGCCGGGTATCATAAAAAAGCTGAGAGAGGCGCCCGATACGGTCTATCAGGTGACGGTACACGACGAGGTCGTTGCGGAGATCAAGACGTCTCCCCGGGTCAAACCGGGAGAAGCCGCTAAGCAGCTTCTTGCATTGAGGAAGCGAACCGCGAAAAAAGGCAAGATGAAAAAGTATCCCATTTCAGAAAACATCAAGGCGCACCTTTACGTGGCCGAGGACCGGTCGTGAACTTTCCGCAGAACAGGGCCTTTTGCGATACGTCGTTCTTTTTTGCTTCGCTCTACCCGGGAGATACGAACTATGGACAGGGCCGGGGACATCCTTGCGGAGTGTCAGGAGCAAGCGGTCACGCTTCATACCACGTGGGACGTTGTCAGCGAGACCGTCACCCTTCTTCGCTATCGGGCAAGCTATAAGACGGCGGTTCAGTTTCTGGATGTGATAAAGCCGTCCCTGGCGATCGTACGGTATGATGATTCTACTCCGGTTCGTGCCGCGGAAGAAGTGTTCAAAAAGCTTTCAAAGGACAAAAAACTGTCCTACTGTGATGCGCTCTCTTTCGTAATAATCACCGGTCTGCTTGATAATATGTCCTGCCTGACCTTTGACAATGATTTCAGAAGTCTCGGTCTGACGGTCTATCCTAAATAGGAAGCTACAGCGGAACATCTTGCGTTGTTTCCTACGTTGCTTTTATTCACAAGAGATGAAAAGACAAGTTTAAATCTCAGGGATTCGTCCCGCGCGTAACATCCGTTTCTCAAATTATCAAATGAGGAGATGGTCATGATCAACGTCATAGCTTCAATTCGGGTAAAGACAGGAAAGCTTTCCGATTATCTTGCGATCCTTAAGGCCAATATGCACGCAGTTCGAAAGGAAAAGGGATGCATGGAATATATCCCCACGATCGACGTAGACTCGAAACTGCCGCCGCAGGTCTTCGATAAGAATTGCGTCACCCTTCTTGAGCGGTGGGAGAGCCTGGAAGCGCTCCAGGCCCATCTCGGCGCGCCCCATATGCTGGCTTACCGGGAAAAGGTGAAGGACATGGCCGAGAGCGTAACGCTCAAAGTGCTGCAGGAGGTATAGAAAGAGGGTAATTATCCACACAGGCCAGGGACAGCAAATCTCCTATGGCAGTTATCATACAGACCCATGAAAAAAGGCTGCTGTATGGTAACTCATAGGTTTCGGACGTATGTTCTCAGCGTGCTTTTTGTCCCGGCGTGGAGAGGGTAAAAGGACAAGGGTGAAGTTTGAAGTGAGAAGTATGAAGGACAATTTAGAGTCGGGAGCTAATGCTCAACGATAGACTTCTTTGCGGTGTTGTACGCGGTAGATGGTTACGGTTTTGGTATGGTCGTCGATGTCATAGAGAATCCGATATCGTCCGACGCGGAGGCGATACCCCTCGACGCCTTTGAGCTTTTCGGTTTTGTGCTGCCGGGGCTGTTCGGCGAGAGACTTGATTTTATCGTTCAGGCCCGCGAGGTCCTCGGCGCGAATGGCGCGCAAGTCTTTCTCGACGGTCGGCTTGGCGAGGAGCGTATACATCAGAGTCGCTTTGATTTCTTCAGGCGTGATTCAATTTCACCGTAGGGGATGGATTTTTCCTGGACAACGGAGACGAAGGCCCGCTTATCTTCCAGCTCTTCAAGGGCATGCATGAGCCTTTCATACTCTTTGATGCCGAGGATAACGGCTTTCTTTTTCCCTTTCTCGTCGGTTATATATTGCGTCTGCATTTTCATGAATGAATAGTACCGATTATTAACCTTGCTGTCAAGGGCGATATGCGTTGAAGTTTGAAGTGAGAAGTGAGAAGAGTGAAGCTGAAGGGTGACCGGCATGATACAAGGTGACAGCGCATCCGATCGTGGCGCTCCCCATGATCTGAACCGCTTTATCAGCGCTCAGGAAGGGGTCTATGACCGCGCCCTTGCCGAGCTGCGGGGCGGCCTGAAGCGCACGCACTGGATGTGGTACATATTCCCGCAGATCGACGGGCTGGGGCACAGCCCCACCACACGGCAGTATTCCATCAAAAGCCTGGAAGAGGCGCGGCAGTATCTTGCTCACCCTGTTCTCGGGGCACGGCTCGTTGAGTGCGCGGAAGCGGTCCTGGCTGTTTCTGGGCTATCGGCTGCGGATATTTTCGGCCACCCCGACGACTGGAAACTTCAATCTTCCATGACCCTGTTCGAGCTCGTGTCAGGTCCGGGTTCGGCCTTCGAGCGCGTCCTTGACAAGTATTACCAGGGCAAACGGGACGCGAGGACGCTTCAGATCGTGGGCAAGCCTTGAATGGCGAAGAGTGAAGAGGAACCTTGCAGGGGCAGGGCCTTTATCATGGCATGCATCCACTGCGCAGGTCTGACCTACTGATAGTTTAATCGATAAGGGAGGATGCGGGCAATAATGGAATTGAATGTATACGCGAGGCAAGGACAAGACAAAAGGGGACTGCTCCCCGACAACCCATATGGTAGATAGTGGAACGGCCCCCGTTTTTCCAGTGATATCAGTGCGCGGTTATGTGGCTTTCTTCAGGTACAAAGTCGGCTTTCAATCACGTCTACCTTGCTTCAGCTTGTGGCCGACCTTAGTAGCAGCAGGCGCTGAAAGAGTTTAGGCGGCCACTCCCGCACAGTGCTTGATCGGGCAATGCCCGTGTGCAGGGCGCACGAACGGTTGCCGTCAATCAAATCAGGTCCCCATAGACTCGGGTCCTTTGTCATGTATTTACCTGCTTCGCATGGTTTAACTATTCGCTGGTTTGATCGATAAGAAAGGATGCCGAAAGTAATGAGTCGAATCGAAAGAACACTTGTACTGTCCATCGCGCTCTGTGTTTTTTTTGCCGCCATCGCCGCACACGCCATTGCACAAGCCGATACTTCTCAGGTTTCTTCACAAAGCGCCTCGGGGACGCAAGAGGGCACTGTTGACAAGGAATGCAATAGGCCGTCGCCGATCAGCGCGTACAAGATCAATTACTTCACGCTGAATCGCTTTCCGGACAACGATAACGCCCAGGTCAAGTTCCAGTTCAGCGTGAAATACAAATTTTTTAACCGTGATGTTTTCCTTTTGGACCATCCCCTGTCCCTGTACCTGGCTTATTCTCAAAAATCGCTCTGGAACGTGGGCCAGCCTTCCATGCCCTTCGAGGAGAGCAACTACAATCCTGAGGCGTTTTTTGATTACCAGGCAAATGTTTCCCGGGGTGCGGCTTCCCTGCGGGATATCATTCTGAGTCCCTATGAGCATGAGTCGAACGGTTTGGCGGGCACCCTGTCCCGGGGCTGGAACCGGCTGTACGCTGCGGTCCGTCTGGGGTTCTTTCCCATTGAAGAACGATGCCCAGACGAATCAGCGCCGAAGGACCGGATCGAGTTATTTTTAAAGGTCTGGCATGCTTACGGGTACTCCGATGAAACTACCTATCTCCAGACGATTGGCAGCAACAAAACCTTTCTCGGGTATGAAGGATACGGGGAAGCCAGGTTGATTTTCCGGGACGTCATTGTCCATGGGGACGACTGGGGAAACCGGATCGAGGTCTCCTCGCGGTTCGGGGGGAAGGACAATCTGGAACTGCAGTACGTGCAGAAGGTCCCTTGGCTCAACTTCACGCCTTATATCCAATACTGGCACGGGTACGACGAGACCCTGCTCCGGTTCGATCGGTTCGAAGACCGTACTTTTTTTGGGGTATCGTTCGTGTATTAAGGCATCAACCACTGATGAAGACAAAATCGTCACTTCTTGAGAACACCTGATGTCCCCTCGCAGTTACCCTGCAGGCTCGAAGTTTCAAAAATTTACCCACCTATTATTGACAACTTACTGTATTCGGCATATAGTCGGTCTCATAGTTCAGAGTAATGAGCTGGAATCATGATAGTTCAGCTCTGCCGTGCTTTGAAAGGAGGAGTCGGTCATGAAAAGGTCAGGAATGCTGTTTGGAGTATTCACAATTGTGCTCTTAGCGATGGCGGTAATAATTTCCGGCTGCGGAGGAGGGGGAGGAGGCAGTAGCAGCAGTTCCAGCAGCTCAAGTTCAAGCAGCTCGTCATCGAGCGGCAGCGGACAGGTGCACGTGAGCGGCACCGTAGCGAGCGGCGGAGCGCTTGCAGGTGCAACGGTTACTCTGAAGGACAGCGCAGGAAGCAGCCTCACGGCCACAACATCGAGCAGCGGGACGTATTCGATCGACACGACCGGTCTCTCAAGGCCGTATCTGCTCCTCGTGACCACGCCGACGAAGTCCTTCTTCAGCGTGAGCGCGGACGCAAACGCCGCATCAACGATCAACATCACTCCTCTGACGGACCTCATTATCCGATCATGGTATAATGTGCAAGGCATTTCCATGGACGCCGCATTCGCAGCTCCGGCTGCCAACCCCCCGCCTTCACCCACGGCAGTAACGGTGATCAGCTCGGTTGTCCAGGACGTGGTCCAGCTTTGGTTGGATCAGGCCGGCGTGACCACGGGCAGCTTTAATCTTATTTCAACGCCGTTTACTGCTGACGGTACCGGCATCGACCAGGTACTCGATCACACTATTGTTAACCCGTCTACGGGCCAGCTGATCATCTCCAGCGGAGGCGTTACGCAAAACTCCCTGCTGACCGCCGCTTCCGGCTCGATAAATATCGTCACAGCAACAACCGGCACGAACGGAACCAGCACGAGTTCCAACGGCACCGTGGTACCGGTCCAGACGGCGCAGCAGACGGCGCTGGACGGGATAACAACTACAGTCAACAACTTTGCCGCTACTGTGAATGCCAGGGGTTCAGCGCTTGTTGGAAGCGACCTGCTGCCCTACCTGGACCCCAATGGACTTTGGGGCGGCCTTACTCAGGCGCAGGTAGCCCAGCAGATCGTTTTTCTCTTTAAAGGGCAGACCATAGCCTTCTCGGATATCTCCATCAAGTCGTTATCCACATCGACGACGGCTGACACGGTATTTAAGCTTTCCCAAACCGCGGGAGGTCAGACCAGCACATCGCCGAATGAGTTTTTCTTCACGAAGGTAGGCAGCAACTGGCTTATGTCCGGAGACAAGCGCATTGCGGATGTCGAGGTGCGTGCGAACATGGTCAGGAACCAGGGCTCTGGGACAGGCACCAATCTGGTCCTTGAAGTTAATGTCGACGCTCCCCGTTCTCTGTCGACAGTAACGAGCCTGTTCGGTGCAACTATCTCCGGCGGGCCGTGGAGTGCGACCCCGCTGTCTTATGATGGAAAGAATGTCGCACCCTGGGACGGCTCCCTCAACTTCGACGCCTTTGGGATCGATGCCCTCGACCCGACTATTTCAGGGGGCCAGCTGTTCACGATCGGGGTAACGCCAACAAGCGGTCCAACAGTGACCTATACACAGACGCTCAACGCGATCACCACTGAGTCTATTATGATAAGCGGTCTGACTGGTTCAACTATTGCGGCCGCTAATGTCGGCTCGGCTCAGACTGTGAATTGGACGCTCCCGAAGACGTTCGCCATCTCCATGATACGGCTTGGGACCGTGGCATATACCGGAGTGCCTAATGCTCCGACGACCGTAAAATGCGACGACTCGGGCAGCCAAGTCGTGCTCGGTATTAACGCGACCACAGCCCAGGTCACGATCCCGTCGACGTGCAGCGGCCAAACTACAGTGCAGGCGGAAATCTATCTCCAGGTGTATGGCATCAACGGCGAGCTCGCCACAGTTTATTACACCTACCAGTAAGCGATCCGGGATGCGTGATGATACTGAGAGGCCCACGGAACTCCGTGGGCCTCTTTTTGTGGAGTGCCCTTTATATGATTATCATGTTTCCAATTTTGCAATGTGATTTAAGCTCCTGCGTCTACGAATTGCTGGCCATCACCCCCCCCCGCATAAAGCGCACTACTGTTTTCTGTTATACCCTCTCGATAAAAGGGGTTTCAAGCGTCTAACTGTGGCGACCCACAACATTATTTAAAAGATAAACAAAATCAGTATATTATGATTAGCACTCTCATTGACAGAGTGCTAATGTGGTGGTATATTTAAAAAGGAAGATTATAGTGCAGGGAGGTGAGGGCAAGCGCATAAGAGATCGGAAACGCTTAAGAAAACGATCTCCCGTGGTATCGATGGCTCAATCAGCCATAGCCATAAAGAGAGGTGAAAATGGCAGGAATGATTGATACCTGGACCGGAGATCGTAAAAAAGAAAAAAGGAGGGATTATTATGAAAAGCCTGACTCGTTGGGATCCCTTTAGAATGATGAGACGGTGGGATCCATTCGAAGAGCTTCGCTTAATGCAGCATGACATGGATCGGCTGTTTGGCCGGTTCCTCGGTGCTGAGGCACCCAGTGAACGGACTACGCTTTGGATGCCTTCAGTAGAAAGCTATATCAAAGACAACAAGCTCGTGTTTAGAGCTGAACTTCCCGGTGTGGACCCGAAGGACCTCGATGTCAGCATCACGGACCGGGAACTGATCATCAAGGGCGAACGGAAGGCTGAGAAGGGCGCCAAGGAAGAGAATTATGTTTATCAGGAGATCACCTATGGTTCCTTCGAGCGGCGCTTTGTACTGCCCGAGGGTGTGAAGACCGATGAATTGAAGGCGAAATTCTCGAACGGGATTCTTGAGATCACCGTGCCGGCCCCGACGATTGCCAAGGCCCGGAAGATCGAGGTCGAGGCCCCGAAAGAAGAGAAAAAGCTGATTGAGACCGAAGCTAAGAAAGCAGCTTGATACAGAAGGCGGATGTGCAGTTCCGCTTCCAGATATCGCTGCAAGGTGAATTAGAAAACCATCCCGTAACGCTTTCGAAGGGATGGTTTTTTTATCAGATATCCAAACAATACCATGAATCCATGATATTTTAAAGAAAAATTAAAAAAATGCGATATCATAAGCCGTTAATAATATCACCTTGACACGAATTCGCTCATATGTTAAATTATTAGCACTCTATTATGTCGAGTGCTAATAAGGTGGGAATCGAGATTTTTTTCTCAAGGTAGTGAGCAGTATGAATCTGGATGAGAGAAATAGAAAGGTTTTGCAAGCTGTCATCGACAGCTATATTGCGAGCGGATCTCCGATCGGCTCCACGGTACTAGTGAAGCGATACGATTTCGGGGTAAGTTCCGCCACGCTCCGGAACATCATGGCCGAGCTCGAGGATATGGGATTATTGACCCATCCGCACACCTCGGCAGGCAGAATTCCCACTGACCTCGGGTATCGCTATTATATCGACAGCCTGATCAGCATCGAGAACGACAGCGATGACATCGAAGAACACCTCCAGCAGGCCCCTCAACTCCACGGTGACGATCTTCAGGAGCTCATGGAGGAGGCAAGCCGGTTCCTCGCCGTGTTGTCCCACTGTGCCGGCGTCGTCGTGGCGCCGACCGAGGCGGAAGCTTCGTACCGGCATGTCGAGTTCGTCCGGCTGCGCGGAAGACAGGTCCTTATCATTTTCGTGACCTCAACCGGCATTGTCCAGAACAAGCTCATTGAACTCGACGAGAGCATCCGGCAGCAGGATTTGAACATGTTCAGCTCCTACCTCGACGGGGAACTCGAACACTGGACCTTGAGCGAGATCCGTAAACGGCTGGTTGAAAAGATGGAGGAAGAGAAGGTCCTGTTCATGCAGCTGATGGACGAGACGTACCGGGCCAGCCAAGACGTGCAGGAGCGGGAAAGCGAGAAAGTGTACATCGGCGGCGCATCGCAGGTCCTTGAGAGCCCGGAGTTCGCAAATGTCGAGAAGATGAGATCACTGTTCAAAGCATTCGAGGACAAGTACAAGCTGCTCAAGCTCCTCGACCGGAGCGTTTCGGCGCAGGGCATCAAGGTCTTTATCGGATCGGAAAATCCGTATTTCGAGATGCAGGGATGCAGCATGGTGGTCGGCAGCTACAAGTGCGGGGTCGAACGTCGTAGGCACGCTCGGCGTGATCGGACCTACGAGGATGCAGTACAAGCAGGTGATTCACGTTGTGGATTATACGGCAAAGATTCTTTCGAAGCTTCTGAATGAACGATTACAGAGGGGTTTAGAGCGATGAACGACGAGTTCGACGATCTCACGGAAGAAGAGGGAGCATCGGGTCCTTCCGTCAAGGAAGAGGATACCGGGACGGTGTCGGCGGAGATTGCAAAACTGACGCAGGCGCTGGAGCAGAAGGCCAAAGAAGCGGCGGAGGCCCATGACAAGTATCTCCGGACGTCCGCGGACTTCGACAATTACCGCAAACGTATGCAGCGTGATCTTGCGGATTTCCGGAAGTATGCGAATGAACAGATGGCGCGGGAACTTTTGAGCGTCGTCGATCATCTCTCGTTGGCCATCAAGCATGCGGTCGAAGCAGGAGAAAGCAACGACGGCCTCCGTCAGGGCGTGGAACTGGTGCATAAGCAACTCCACGACGTGCTCGAAAAGTTCGGGATCACGTCCTTTTCTTCGCAGGGAGAGCCGTTCGATCCCGCAAAACACGACGCTATCATGCAGGAAGAGACCGCTGCGGTCCCGGAGAACACGGTGGTGCAGGTGTTCCAGGAAGGATATCTCTACCACGATAAGGTGCTCCGCCATGCGCGGGTCAGCGTATCCAAGAAGCCCGCGGTCGAGAACCAGGAAGAAAATAACGAAGAACACGTAAACGAGTGATGACGGAGCGCGGCGCAGGAAGGGAACATAGCCGTCTCCGCTTCAGAATACAGAAACATTCGTCTTAAAGAACAACTTCAAGGAGGACATTATGGCAAAAGTTATAGGAATCGATCTCGGTACGACCAACTCCTGTGTCGCAATCATGGAGGGAGGGGAGCCGGTCGTCATCCCGAATTCCGAAGGGAGCCGGACAACGCCGTCGGTAGTGGCGTTCACCGAAAGCGGAGAGCGGCTGGTCGGCCAGATCGCAAAGCGGCAGTCGATCACGAACCCCGAAAATACCATATTCTCGATCAAGCGTCTCATGGGCAGAAAATACGACTCGAACGAGGTCAGAGAGGCGATGAAGCACTTGCCGTACAAGATCGTGGCTGCGTCGAACGGCGACGCCCACGTGGAGGTCCGCGGCAAGACCTACAGCCCGTCGGAGATCTCGGCAATGATCCTGCAGAAAATGAGGCAGACCGCCGAGGATTTTCTGGGTGAAAAGGTGAGCGATGCGGTCATTACCGTGCCTGCATACTTCAACGACAGCCAGCGTCAGGCCACGAAGGACGCGGGCAGGATCGCCGGCTTGAATGTGCTCAGGATCATCAACGAGCCGACGGCCGCGGCCCTGGCCTATGGCCTGGACAAGAAGAAGGACGAGACCGTTGCCGTATACGACCTTGGCGGCGGCACTTTTGATATTTCCATCCTGGAACTCGGCGAAGGCGTGTTCGAGGTGAAGTCGACGAACGGCGACACCTATTTGGGCGGCGACGACTTCGACGAACGGATCATCAAGTGGCTTGCCGATGAGTTCAGGAAAGACCAGGGCATCGACCTGAGCAAGGACAAGATGGCGCTCCAGCGCTTGAAGGAAGCGGCGGAGAAAGCCAAGATCGAACTTTCGTCGGTCGCGGAGACGGAGATCAACCTCCCCTTCGTCACGGCTGATGCGACCGGTCCCAAGCACCTGCTCTACAAGCTCTCGCGTGCAAAAATGGAGCAACTGGTGGGCGATCTCGTCGAGAAGACCACCGATCCGGTGCGCAAGGCGCTCAACGACGCAGGCAAGACCGTTGACAAGATCAATGAAGCAATCCTCGTAGGCGGCATGACGCGTATGCCGAAGGTCATCCAGACGGTGAAGGACTACTTCAAGAAAGACCCGCACCGCGGCGTGAACCCCGACGAAGTTGTGGCCATCGGCGCGGGCATCCAGGGCGCGGTCCTGACCGGCCAGGTCAAGGACGTCCTGCTGCTCGACGTTACGCCGCTGTCCCTCGGCATCGAGACGCTCGGCGCCGTTACCACCAAGATCATCGAACGTAATACCACCATCCCGACGAAGAAAAGCCAGGTCTTTTCTACTGCGTCGGACAACCAGACCGCGGTCTCGATCCACGTGGTGCAGGGCGAGCGCGAAATGGCCGCGGACAACAAGACCCTGGGCCGGTTCGAGCTGGTGGGGATTCCGCCGGCGCCGCGGGGCATCCCGCAGGTCGAGGTGACCTTCGACATCGACGCAAACGGCATCGTGCATGTGACCGCAAAAGACCTCGGCACCGGCAGAGAGCAGTCCATCAAGATCACTGCGTCGTCCGGCATGAGCAAGGACGAGATCGATAAGGCCGTCAAAGAGGCGGAGTCCCACGCCGCCGACGACAAGAAAAAGCGGGAAGCGGCCGACGCCAGGAACGAGGCTGACACGCTCATCTACTCGGTAGAGAAGTCCGTCGCCGACTACGGGTCCAAGCTTGCCGATGCGGAGCGCGCGGAAATCCAGAGGGCGCTGGAAGAAACAAGACGGGTGAAGGACGGCCAGGACGTCGAAGCCATCAAAAAGGCCGTGGCGGAGCTCTCCAAAGCATCGCACAAACTCGCGGAGGAGGTCTACACCAAGATGAACAAGGAGCAGGCAGCGGGAACACGAGCTGCCGGGGGAGCGGCCCCGGGCGACGGTGGCAAGCCCGAGGAAAAAGTCGTGGACGCCGAGTTTGAGGAAGTGGACAAAGACAAGAAGTAACGATTAACGGGAAATGACGAGGATAGCGACAGCGGTGGGGAGGTTCCCCGCGCCGTTCGCTATCCTCTTTTTGTGAAAAAACCACTGTCCGCGCAAAACGCCGGGTTCGCAAAGGCAAGGAATGCAGCAGGTTTTTGTCCACCTCTGCGCACGTTGCGTCTCTGAAAAAGAAAAGGTATACATAACCCCCTATGGCCAAAGATTACTATCAACTGCTGGGCGTTCACCGGAATGCAACCGAAGCCGAGCTCAAGCGCGCTTACCGGAAGCTCGCTCACGAATTCCATCCTGATAAAAATCCGGGGAACAAGGAATCTGAAGAGAAGTTCAAAGAGATCAACGAGGCATACGAGGTCCTTTCTGATCCGCAGAAGCGGGCCTATTTCGACCAGTACGGCACCGCACCGGGCGCGCAGCCCGGGGGCGGTGCCGGATTCGGCGGCGCCGGCATGGGAGATATCTTCGGTGATATTTTCGAGGAGTTTTTCGGGGGCGGGGGCGGCCGGGGCCGCGCCCGGGCGATGCAAGGCGAGGACCTTCGGTACAACCTCAAGATCAGTTTTGAAGACGCGGTGTTCGGCACGACGACGAAGATCCGCGTACCGCGGTGGGAACGCTGTCCCGATTGCGACGGAACCGGGGCCAAGACGAGGGACGGCATCGTGACCTGCCCGGTCTGCCACGGTGCGGGCCAGGTCCGCACGCAGCAGGGATTTTTCAGCATAAGCCGCACCTGTTCCCGCTGCAACGGGGAAGGCAGGACCATCACGGACCCCTGCAGCACTTGCAAAGGCAGGAAACGGGTCGAACGGGAGCGGAACCTCTCGGTGAAGATCCCTGCAGGAGTGGAGACGGGCAATACCATTCGCTTGAGCGGCGAGGGAGAACTGGGTTCCTACGGCGGACCGCCCGGAGATTTGTATGTGTTTCTCACGGTCGAGGACCATGCCCTGTTCAAACGGGAAGGGCAGGACATCGTGTGTGACGTCCCGATCAGCTTCACCCAGGCGGCGCTCGGCACGGAAATAGAAGTACCGACGATGAGCGGCGGCACGAAGCTCAAGATCCCGGCGGGTACCCAGCCGGGCCATGTTTTCAGGCTGCGCGGAAAAGGGTTTCCCCATCTCCGCGGATCGGGGATCGGCGACCAGCTGTGCAGGATCTCGGTCGAAGTGCCATCGAAACTCACGCCGAAGCAGAAGGAGTTGCTCCAGGAGTTCGACCGCCTGCACACCGAAGATTCTTCTCCGCTGACGAGAGGTTTTTTCAATACGGTGAAGGACCTGTTTGGGGATAAAACGAAAAAATAATGCAGTAGGTGAACAGGAAATTGCCGCTACACTTGCGGAAGGGTCAACTTTTCTGCACGAATTTCCACTGATTGAAATGCGATAATATCGTAAAGAAGTCTTTATTTTCGCGGGCGCCTCTCCGTGGTTATCGGTCAGCTCACGAAAATAAAATACATCTCGTTGAGCTTCCCGGCAACGCTCTTCCTCGTTTTTCTCCTTGCCGCCCTGCCGCTTTCCAGTATGGTATACTTATACTTAGAATTTGCCGATTGAAGATTTATCTTGTCCGCTCTATCATAGTATCCCATGCAAAAAATTACGAAGGAGGACCACATGGACGCTCTCGAAGTGGCAATGAAGATGGAGACCGACGCAATATCGTTCTATACCGAGGCGGCGCGCAAAACGAAGTATCCTGCGGGGAAAAAGATGTTCCAGACGATCACGGAGGACGAAAAACGCCATCTCCAGATGATCTCCCAGCTCATCAAAGGGATGAACATAACGCACCAGGACGTGAGCCCTATGAAGAACGTTAAAACGGTCTTCGAAGCCCTGAAGGGCGAAATGATGAAAAAAGTGGAAGCCACGACCGACGAAATGGAGGCGTTCAAGATCGCCACGGAGATGGAGAAGGAAGGCAAGGAATTCTACGAGAGAACGCTCGCCCAAGCCAAGACGGACAGGGAAAAGGCCCTGCTGCAGAGGCTCATCCAGGAAGAGAAACAGCATTACGAAATTTTTTTCAACACCTACCAGTTCCTCGCCGATACGGGCAACTGGTTCATGTGGGAGGAACGGGGAATCGTCGAAGGAGGATGATGATGTCTCCTATGACCCACCGGCCGAAGTCAAGACCGGAGCTCCCAACCGGGCACTGCCCGTTCCTTTCACTCATTTCCCCGAACAACGAAAAGCTCGGCACGAGGTGCCGAGCTTTCTATTTTTTTGATGCGGAACGACGAGATGATTTTAACAGGAGCTTTTACACTTGCAGGTCAAAGCCGGTTTCTTTGACACTTTTTTGATCGTCATTGAGGGCCTCCTTTCCTGAAGTACTATTCGGGCAATGCAGAGCGGCGTAGAGTTTAAGAACAGGGTACGAAACGGAACGCAATTATTTATAGTATACCATACAGCGTGCACCGGTAAGGATCTTTTCCACCCTTGCCGTTCAGAAGTTCCGCACGGTACCGGCACCCGCCGCGGCATACATCGATATAGTCACACTTGCACGAGAGCTTCTTGAGCTTCACCGGCGGAATCTTCTTCCAGGCTTCCCGCAGCCCGTCACGGACCGTGCCGACCGATCGATCATGGTAGAACGTGCATTTTGCGATATTGCCGTCGGCCATCACGGACATGAGATGGTAACCGCAGCCGTATCCCCGGGCCGCAGCGTGCAACCCCGCACCGTATCCATATCCCAGATATCTCCCGCCTTCCTCAGGGCCGACCAGCAAGTCGGTATTCTTCCTGAGCCGTCCGGCCACGCAGGGCACGTCCACGGTCCAATCCTTGATTCCCATGCTGCGAAACTGTTGTTCCATGTCATCGAAGTCGCCGAGATTGGCCCGGTGCACCATGGTTGAGATCGACACGGCGAAGCCCGCGTCGAGCGCCAGCCTGACCGCGGCCATGGAGCGCTTGTATGTTCCGGCGCCGCGGACCGCATCGTGGGCCTGTTCCAGACCGTCTATGCTCACCTGGATCTCGTCGGCCTTCAAGGTCTTGAGCAGGTCCTGTGTCAGGAGGATGCCGTTCGTGAAGAGGACTTTGCGGAGAAAAAAATCCGGCAGCATTTCGTTGATTTCGCGGAAATGCGAGTGGATCAGCGGCTCGCCTCCCGTGATCAGCACGCGAAGGCCCTGCAGATCCGTAAATTCCTTCAGCAGGTCCTGGATCTGTTCCCGGGAAAGCTCGCGGGTCCTCGTCGAATCGATGTAGCAATGCCTGCACCGGAGATTGCACGCATCTGTTATCTGGAGCTCGAGGTATCTGAGCGACGGGACCGGCGACTGCATGAGGGAAGGGCGCTGAAGAATGGTCGTCTCGGTCGTCAAGAGGCCTTCATCGACACAATAATCGGTAAAGCCGCCGTCCTTGGAAGAACAGCCGTATACGGAGGCGCAGTTTTTTAAGAACCGAAAAGATTCGTCGTCCAGTTCGTACAACTCGTCTTTTGCGACCTGGTAAATGGACGGAGTTTCCAGCCACTTGAGAACGGCCCGCCGTGCCAGAAAATAACTCATAAGCGTTATTATAGCACCGCCGAAAGAACTTTGTTATAATCGTCATTATGGGTAAAAATAAAACACTGGTTCAAAAACTGTGCCTGCCTTATTGCGCCTACTATAAGCCCGGCAGGAACGAGGAGTTTTTGTGCCAAGGCGCGCTCGTGTTTCATCGATTGATGGAGGCAGGCAGACCGGTCGCTCCTGCGAAGCCCGGAGCGAAGCCGGACCCCGGGACCATTGAGCTGATCGTAAACAAGCTGTGCATGGCCTGCGACTTTCAAGAGCACGATTGCGATTTTATGGAGGACCGTCATTCCCCGGCCTGTGGAGGTTTCGTACTCCTGTCTCAACTCGTCTTGTCCGGACAAATTGTTATCGATGAAATAACCTAGTCGCGCACATAGTACGCGATGAAAAATGCAACGAAAGTATCTCTACGTTTTAAAATCATCCTGTGGAAAAACAAAAATCCATAAGAAGAAAGGGAGAATTGAAATGCGAAAGGGGGAAAAATTACTCAAGCATTTATTTCTCCATTACTCCTGAAGGGTTTTCAACCGCAGGTCAAACCTGCGGTTGCCATGGCCTTCTGAAAACTACGGCATCAAACCGAATCAATACCTCATCCTTACTCGGTAGGTCAACTTCACTTCCCGGTCCGTGGGCACCGGGACATTGAACTCGGCCTGAAAGGCTTCGGCTTTTTTATAGGGATGGGAAGCGCTGAGCATAGTCCAGTCGCCGGGGATAGGTTCCACGACTTTCACGACAATATCCTCCTTCTTGTGGTTTCTGAGTGATATCTCGAAGGCCGCCTCGTAGGTATCGTATGCGATCTTTTTCCAGTCCGTCTGCTTCCTGGCGCCGACCACATCAAAGGCGTCTCCGAGCTTGATCCTGACTTTCTCGTCCTTGGGCGTATGGTCGATTGAATCTTCTCCAACGAACTGCAAGCTTCCTTCCTTGTCGGCCTTGTATACGCGCACTGTGCCTTTTGGCAGCGGCATGCCGAGGTTGTTCTCCTTTTTGTTCTGGATCTCGACGAACACGCCGATCTTCTGGTTCGATACTGTTTCACCGTAGCGGCTGGTGTAATAATAGTTGGCACCGTAATACAATAATTCTTTCTTAACGGGGATGTCCTCGGCTGACACCAGGCTGATCTGTTTGGTCTGGTTGTCTTTTACCGTAGCGGCGCGTTCCAAAGTGTAGATGTGATATTCGAAGAACGAGTCCTCTTTGAACTGCGGCGCAGGGGCCTTTGCCGCTGCTTCGGCAAGGCGCATCATTTTGTCCTTGTATTCGTACTCGTTGCGCACGCGGTTCACGTCTCCAGCCACAAGCTTGAGCTTTGCGTTCCTGTAGGTCGTACCGCTGTGGTTTTCGATCGTCACCCACCCCGAAAGGTCCGCCTTGTCGTCTCTATCATTCAAGGTGACCACATAATCCGAGCGCCAGTTGATGCCGTTGGTGAGGTACGAAGCCTCTATCTCTTGCAGAGACGACAGGTTATTCTCCAGCATCCAGACGAGGGTCGGCCTGGCATTCAGGTTCTCGGGCACGCCGGGGAAGAGAATCCTGCCTGGATAACCGAAGGTGATTTCGTCCCCGATCTTAAAGATCGGCTGGCCGTTGTTCGAGAGGAGCGTGGCGGTCACCACTTCTTCACGCTCGGTGTAGGGGTTTTTGGTGTAAAGCTTCACTTCTTTACCGACATACTTGTCGAGAAGCTTTTCAGGACTCAGGAGATCGTATTCGTAGTTTTGCTCGAGGACGCGCAGAGTTTCCGGGTTGATAAGTGACTTCATGTGAACGCTTGCAGGAATGATCTGTGCTGCCACGTCCATAAACCGGAGGTCGCCGATGCCCTTGGAGAGTTTAATCTGGCGCTGGTCCTTGACCAGACCGAGACCGACGTTGTAGATGGTCAGCGCCACGCTGGTCTGGTCCTCCAGCGTGGTCGATACGCTGCCATTCCGGTTTTCTTTTTTTTCCGCAGATACTGCAGAAAAATAACCAACGCCTGCCAGGAACAGAACTACCAGACCTGCAATAAGATATTTCTTTTTCATGATGAACCTCCCCTGTGACGATTTGAACAGCTTTTGGTAGTTTAGACAAGGGAGGCAAAGAAAAAGTTCCCCTTTTCCCCAATTCCTTTTCAAGAAAGTTCTCTTTGACATTCTGGTCACATATCTGTACGATTATCAGTACTTGAGGCGGGTATCATGCGGAAAGAATTGTTGAGCATGTCCCTGAGCGAAGCACCGAACACGTTAATCGTCTATGGCTAAATTCACGAAAAAAAGGACCAAAAAAGCAGGCCTTCCTTCGGGGACCCTGGTCTACACCGGGGAGAAGAAGGACGAACAGGTCAGGATCCATGTCATCGATTTCGATGAAGCGAACTTTCAAGAGAGCGAACTGGCTTCCGTTGACGCCTGCATCCCTTACAAAGACAAACCGACCGTGACCTGGATCAACGTGGACGGCGTGCATAATGTGCCGTTGCTCGAAAAGCTCGGAGACTGCTTCGGACTCCACCGGCTCGTGATGGAAGACATCTTGAACACGGACCAGAGGCCCAAAACAGAGGACTATGGCGATTATCTCTATATGGTGCTCAAGATGCTGTCGGCTGGAAAGAACGGCGAGATAGTTACCGAACAGATCAGCATTGTCCTCGGCGCGAACTTTGTCCTCTCGTTCCAGGAAGGCATCGAAGGCGACGTGTTCCCGTTGATCCGGGAGCGGCTCAGGAGCGGCAAGGGCAGGGCCAGGAAAATGGGGGCCGACTACCTCGCCTACTCGCTCCTCGACGCGGTGGTGGACAATTATTTCGTGATCCTCGAAAAGTTCGGCGACAAGATCGAATCCATAGAAACGGAGCTGATCGGAAACCCGACGCAGCAGACCGTACAGAAAATCTACCGGTTAAGGCGGGAGATGATCTTTCTGCACAACGCGGTCTGGCCTTTGCGCGAGGTGGTTGGCACTGTCGGCAAGCATGAGTCGCCCCTGATCAAGGAATCCACGGCGCCCTATCTGCGGGACGTGTACGATCACGTCATCCATATCATCGACAGCGTGGACATCTACCGCGAGATGCTGTCCAGCATGCTCGACATGTACCTTTCGAGCGTCAGCAACCGGCTGAATGAGGTAATGAAGGTCCTGACCGCAATATCGTTGATCTTCATGCCGCTTACCTTCATCGTCGGCGTGTATGGAATGAACTTCAAATACATGCCTGAGCTCGAATGGCGGTACGGATATTTTATCGCGCTCCTGGTCATGCTCGGCATCGGCGTCCTCATGCTTGTGTATTTCAAGCGGAAGAAGTGGTTGTGAGGGACAAGAAAAGCCTCTTCCGGAGCATCTTGGTGACCGGTCGAGGCAGATCACAGACTGCATTTCAAGGAGGGTATTATCGTGGTAAAGAACATTCTGTGTGTTGCAGTGCTTATTGTCGGCTGTTCGGTGTTCTATGCTCCAAACGTTTCCGCTGACGAGCAGAAGTACGAACTGAAGTCCGCAGCAGCAACCGTCAAGGATGTTCTGGCGGAAAATACGGGCAAGAGGGTGATCGTGCGCATGGACACCGGCGACAATTTGGAAGGCACGGTGAGCAAGGTCGGGGACAGCCTCGTCCACATCTCGAAGATCTCCGGTAAAGACTTCTACGACGCCGTGGTCCGCATTGATAAGATCAGCGCAGTGCTGTTCAAGGTGCGCGGCAACTGATTCTCGTCAAACAAGTAACAAATAGGAAGTAAGAATTAAGATGACAGAACGAAGAAAACAGGAAAGCGGTCCTTTCCTACTTCTTAATTCATAATTCTTCCTTATTCTTCCTTGACTCAACGGGGGTACCACATGGCAGATAAAGCAACAGTTCCCTGTCCGGAATGCAGCGGTAAAGGTTCCATAACGTGTCCTGTCTGCCGCGGGCAGGGAAGACAGTCCAGTACGAATGCTGCTCAACGTCCCTGCACGAATTGTCACGGTATGGGAAAAAGCGTCTGTCCTCAGTGCCGTGGTGCGAAGAAAGTGACGATGGGAAAATAACAATTACGAGGCGTTTCAGCGACGAGTCGGCCTATTTAGACCACCGACTGATCCGCCGGTAGCGAGTTCCGAAAGCTCTCCCCTGGCCGCCATTGTCTCATAGACTTGCTCAAGACTTACTTTTTCCATCCCTATTTTGTGAACTATGTTTGGCATACTAAACCTTCTTTCTGTGGCAGGGAGAAACTTGAGCGCTGTCGCTAGATAAATTTTACCATTGTGTGGAAATTTTTTATGACTTGTATCGAAATAACAGACCGTTCCCTGGTTCCTCCTCAAGACCTGCCATACGTGCTATACTTGATTCAACTCAGTCATTTGTAACTTTCCCACAAGCGCGAACGATCCGGACCTGACATCCGGATTTTGTCTGTCAAAGAACAAGATTGCTCTCCTGTAGCTTACTGTAAGAAAATGCCGATACGCGATGTCCGTGAGTTTACAACGACAGGAGCGTCTTGCTGCATCGCGGAGAACCGAGGGGAACTTTGGAAAACATCCTGCCCCAACAAGAGAATGCATTGCCGCAGGAAACATCGACGCAGCCGTGCTACGTGGGCGTGAACATCGGCGCGGTAACGGTGAAGGCGGTGGCCTTGCGAGGGGACGATGCCTTCTCCAGCGTGAAGTCCCATCAGGGCCGCCCCCTGGAGGTGCTCGAGGAACTGCTCGCTGAGAAGGAGTTTGTCGGTGCTGAATATTTCGGGGTGTCCGGCCGCCGGGGCCACATCTCCGAGGTTGCCGCTATAGAGCGGGCTCTGGCTGAACTGGGGGGCGATTTCGATGCCGTCGTTTCGCTCGGCGGTGAGTCCTTCCTGGTCTACCTCCTGGCAGACGGAAGGATAGCGAATGTACTTTCGCACAATAAATGCGCTGCCGGAAGCGGCGAGTTCTTTGTGCAGCAGATCGGTCGAATGAGGCTCAATATCGAGGAAGCGATAGAGCGCTCGTTCAGAGGGAAGGTCGTTCCCCTGGCAAGCCGGTGCTCGGTCCACTGCAAATCGGACATCACTCACAAGCTCAACCGGAATGAAGCAAGCCCCGAGGACATCCTGCACACGCTGCATGACAGCATGGCTGACAAGGTGGTCTCGCTGCTCGAAAAGGGCCAGCGCGATCTCAAGCGGGTGCTTATCATCGGAGGCGTATCCCAAAACTCCGCCCTCCTGGCTGCTTTGAGAGAGAAGCTTCTTTCCACGGAAATCGTAGTCAATCCCGAGAGTCTTTGCTTCGAGGCGTGGGGTTGTGCTTTGCTCACGCGGGATGACCCTCATTACAGCTCTCCGAAGATTTCGCTCCAGCCGGTCCTGGACAGTTTTCCGCCGCTTCATCGCCAGGCGGGCAGGGTGCAGATCATCGCGCCGCTGCCGCACCAGGCCCCTCCGGACCACTCGCTGGTCCTCGGTCTTGATGCGGGATCGACGACGACCAAGGCGGTCCTGCTCGATCCGTCAACGAGGTGTGTGGTCGCATCGCACTACACCCGCACGCGCAGCGATCCTGTGGCAGCGACGCGCGAGTGCTTGAGGGCCATTGCGAAAGAGGCTGGCAACCTCAGGGTCGGACTTGTGGGGACCACGGGTTCTGCACGGGAGCTCGTCGGGGCCTATCTGGGCACCAGCCATGTGTACAACGAGATCTCGGCCCATGCCACAGGGGCGACCCACTTTGACCCTTACGTGGACACCATCTTCGAGATCGGCGGACAGGACTCCAAGTACATCCGCCTTCGGAACGGCGTGCCCATAGATTATGCGATGAACAACGCCTGCTCCGCCGGCACCGGTTCTTTTCTGGAAGAGAGCGCCCAAGGGGACCTCGGTATCACGGTGTCTGAGATCGCCGAGGCCGCGCTGGCCGCAGCGTCACCGGTGCAGTTAAAGGCCACCTGCGCGGCGTTCATCAATTCCGACATCCGCATTGCGTTCCAGCAAGGCCAGTCGCGCGAGAATATCATTGCCGGGCTGGTCTATGCTATCGCTGCAAACTATCTCACCAAGGTCAAGGGGCCGCGTGTTGTGGGTAAGAAGGTGTTCCTGCAGGGCGGCGTTGCCCTGAACCGCGCCGTGGGCCACGCCTTTGCCCATAGCGTGGACCGCATGGTTGTAATTCCGCCCAACCCCGAACTAATGGGAGCGCTGGGTGTCGCGCTCCTGGCTTTGACTCGCTCTCACAGCGAGCTTGATTGCGCCACGAACCTGCTTTCTCTGGCTGCGCCGGAAATGGAATCCCCGGGACGCTTCATTTGCAAGGCATGCGCAATGCATTGCAGCATCGACCGCTTCGATGTGGCCGGCCGGCGTTTCCCCTTCGGCGGCCGCTGCAGTTTGTACGAAAATGTATGGAAGAGAAACGCCCGCGTTAATGCCGCGCCGGACCTGGTCGGACAGCGGGCGGAAATGATCTTTGGAACCACGGACGATCAGGTCAAAGGGCCGGCGAGCGATCTTCGTAAACCAACCATCGGAATCCCGAGAGCGCTCTTAACGCACTCGCTCTTTCCACTTTATTCGACCTTTTTCTCGAGCCTTGGACGAGACGTGGTCCTGTCCGGCGTGGACCCCCGCGGCGAGCTGAAGTCCTATTCAGGCTTTTGCTTCCCTGCGCAGACCGCGCACGGAGCGATCCTGGACCTTGCCAAACGAGGCGTGGCTCTGGTCTTTCTGCCCCATGTGAAGCGGATGCCTCAAAACGGCGGTTGCCGTGATTCCTTCCTCTGCCCGATCACGCAGGCCAGCCCGTTTTTCCTTGCCGCAGCATTTCCCGATGTCCGCTTTCTTTCCCCGGTCCTGGATTTCACTCACGGCTACGAATGCGGTCCGGAGCTGGAGGAGATGGTTGCACGCGAGTTCGGGATCGGACGCGAACGGGTCCAACAGGCCTGGGAAGCGGCAAAAAGCGCTCAGATGAAGACGGAACGCGCCATGCAGGAGCTGGGACAGCTGGCCCTCGAGGCTGCGCTGTCGGAAGGAAAACCAACGATCGTGCTTGCCGGCCGCAGTTACAACGCCTACGCAGCCGAGGCTTCCCAATCAGTCGGCAGGAAACTCTCAAGCATGGGAGTGGCTACTATCCCCGCTGATTGTCTTGCGCCGATTGAAGAGGGGCCCTTTGCATGGCACTTCGCGAACCAGGTCCTGAACGCCATGGCCCTGGCCAAAAAAAATCCCCATCTGTTCCTGGTCTGCATCAGTAATTTCAGCTGCACCGTGGACGCCTTTACCCATGCCAAGGTCGCGTCCGAGATGGGTTCCAAGCCGTACCTGATCCTCGAGATCGATGCGCACACCGCCGACGCAGGTGTCCAGACCCGCCTCGAGGCGTTCCTGGACATCGTGCATAACTATCATGCTGCGCCCGCGGTGCAGAACGCGCAGTTCTCCTTGTGCCGGGTCGGCGCGGGCAATACGGTCATCCGTTCACAGGGGGAGACCGTGTCGATGCACGATCCGCGGGTAAAATTTTATTTCCCCAATTTCTCCGAAGTCCATTCGCAGGCAATGGCTATGGCGTTCCGCTGGATGGGACTGCACACCGGAGAGATTGCTTCGCTGGACCGGGGCCAACTCGAACACGGCCTCCAATACACGTCGGGACGCGAATGCCTTCCCCTTCCGCTCTGTATCGGACAACTGCTGAAGATCAACGAAGATCGCGGGCAGGGCGAGATCGCGGGATTTTACATGCTGGAAGGCGGCGCGCCCTGCGTCTTGGACGCCTACCTGGACTTTCTCAAGCGCTTCATCGTGGAGCAGCACGTGCCCGACCTTTTTCTGTTCGTTCCGACCGAAGAGCACGGCCAAAGCGCTATCGACAGAATAGCCCTCGCAAAATACTCGGCGCTCACGCTCCTCGTGGCGGACCTCCTCGTGGAGATCGAGCACGTTCTCCGGGTTGTCGGCGCCGAAGGCAGCGTGGACCAACTGAGGCAGGAGTGGCAGCGGTTCGTCGCTGCCGCAGACTCGGAGGGCACGTTCCAGGCCGAGCTGCCAGGATTCATCGAACGGATCGCGGCCCTTCCGCGCACGCGTGAACCGCGGGCCTGTCCGCGCGTCGTTGTCATGGGTGACTTTTTCACCCGGTTCAGCCCGTTCTTCATGGACGGGGTCCGGGACCGCTATTCCGAGCAAGGCATTATTCTGAAGCCCGTGGACATGACTGACCTGTTGCTCTATCACACCTATTACCCGGTGGCTGAAACGGCTCGCGAATGGGGCATGAAGCCGGGCGGCCTGGCTTTGGCCAAAGCCTGTTCAAGGATCTTCCAGAAAGATGGAAAAGAGTATCTGCAGCACTGGCTTGCCTATCAGGTGGAGAAAAGGATCGAGGAAGACTACCGGAGGCTGTTTGCGAAGACAGGCCTGCTCGTGGCCGGCCCCAATGACGCGGCTTCCCTGTTCGAGAAGGCCTCTGATCATGTGTCACCGGGGATCTACGGTGAGATCACCCCGACTATCGGCCGGGGACTAGAGGCCGAGGCTCTCGGCTACGACGGGATCATCATCATTGGACCGTTCAACTGCCTCCCGTTCCGCATCTCCGAAGCGATCCTGAAACCGCTCAGCATCAAACACGGGATGCCGGTTCTGACCTACGAGAGCGACGGCTACGCGGTCTCTCCTTCGGTCCTCCGGCAGGTGGACGTCCACATCCAGCAGGTCCTTCAGCACGCAGCCAGGATTCCCACGGCATAGGATTCTTCTATCAGGGCCTTCGATCGCAGGCTATGCCGGCACATGGCGACGGGAACATCTTTTCGAAAACTGCGTTGCAGCTGCTGTTCCTCAGGGATGGGCTGAATTTGTAACAAGTTCGATTGTTAATCCAACGCGGCCTGCTTGCGACGGAGGGGCCGCAGATTCAACCTGTACTTCACCGATGAGTTTGAGTGTATTCTTGAGCTCCTGGAATTTTTGCACATCAATCGTAATTACGTAGATTCTTTTCGCTTCAGGAGTTTCCCTTTTCGTTATTGATCCCTTGAGCTTTGTTACAGCTTGCTCGACTTCCCTGCCAGCGGCTTCAAAGTCCTTTACCTGTACGACGATTATAGGACCAGTCTTATCAGCAGATACTGCATTCAAAGCATGTCGTGCCGTGACCGCTGACTTGAGCTTTCCCTCCATTCGAGGCGATGCGCCTCTTGCCGGCTCCCGCTGCATGGCTGGAGCAGGTTGCTGTGCAGCAGCACGTTGTTCACCTGCTGCTTCTTTTTTCGCGAACAGGGCCCGCTCATCCTGCCTTGCCTCTGCAGGAGTTCCTGCCTGGTCCTGAGGAATCGGAGGCGGAGGCGTCTCATATTCCGGCTTCATGTCTAATGCCTTGTATTCCGGTGATCGCGGTACCTGTTGTGGACGCGATGCAGACTCATGAGCTTTGCCGATCTTATCCTTCCTGGCTGCAAATTCCTGAAGCGGCGCCTCGGAGGGTCTTATTGCTGAAGGAATGTTTCTATATATATAGAATGCAGTGACAGCGAGAAACAGTACTGCAACGGCCTGGATCGGCAGTTTGACGGAAAGCGGCAGGAACCACCTGGCGAAAAACCCTTTTCGCAGTTGTGACACCTCGCGCACGTTGGCCATGATCTTCTGCGTCATCCAGGCTGGCGGGGCCACTTCTTCGATGGTCTTGATGTGCTCTACGGTCTTCTGCAGTTCCCGAAGCGCGTCGCTGCAGAGGCTGCAGGTTTTTAAGTGCTCCTCGATTGCGGTCTTTTCTCCAGCTGGAATGGACCCATCGATGTAGTCCGAGAGCTTATGCCGGATATCGTTATGCTCCATCAGAGTTCTCCCAATACGCGTTTCAAACAATCCTTGACCATCTCTCTCGCGCGAAAGAGCCGTGACTTGACCGTACCTTCGCGCACTTTCAGGATGTTCCCGATCTCTTCATAGGAGAAATCCTGCATATCGCGGAGGACCAGCACTTCGCGGAAGTCCGGCTCAAGCGCTCGAATGCAGTTCTGGACTTTATTTTTTATATCTCGCTTTTCGAGTTTGTCGAGCACAGACGGCTCCTGTGACGGTGGATCAATCACAATCTGACCGTCATCAATCCGGACGGGTTCGTCCAGCGAAAAAGCCTCGCGTCCATGACGAGACTTCATCTGCTTAAGCTTGTTCTTCGAGAGGTTGACGGTAATCGTCGTGAGCCAGGTCGTAAATTTTGCTTCCCTACGAAAGCTCTTGATGCTTTTGTATGCCGAAACAAACGCGTCCTGCACAACCTCACAGGCCTCGTCGTAATCATTGGTCAGACGGAAAGCGACGTTAAGCATCCTTTTCTGGTGTTTTATTACCAGCTGCTCAAAGGCATCCAGGTTTCCTTCTTGGGAGGACAACACGAGCCGGGCATCGTCATCGGCTGCCACGGCCTTGGCGCCTTCCTTTGTATAAGACAACCCGGGAATGGGATTTGTTCCTTTTTGCATGTTGCTTTTGATTCTATCGCAAACCGTTTACTTTTGCATCCGCAAAATGCTATCATATATATAGTGATTTCAAAACAAGGAGGCGCCATATGGCAGAGCAAGTGAAAATTTTCGGGAAAGCCGGCTGACCGCATACGGACAAGGCCAGGTCGGCTTTCGGTAACCGCGCTGTATATTTCGACGTAAAGATAGACGGCTCAAAACTGAATGAAATGCTGGAATTTTCGAAGGGCCTCCGAAAAGTCCCGGTCATCGTCGAGGATGGAAAGGTGACCGTGGGCTATGAAGGCGGCGCATGAGGCGTGTGACAACCGGCAGGTTGCCGGTCAGAGTGAATAGGGAATGCGAAGTAGGGAATGGGAAATGAGAAAAGGCCGCTACAATTAAACTATCGTAAGGAGAACCCTGCTGAATGGGAATTGATAATTTTTTTCTTGATAAAAACGACTCACTGCTCCTGATTATCGACATCCAGGAACGGCTGGCTGCGGTGATGAAAGAAAAAGACAAGGTCGTGAAGAACACGCAACACCTGATCGAGCTGGCAAAGATGATCAACTTCCCGGTCATGATGACTGAACAGTACCCCAAGGGCCTCGGCAGGACCGTATCGGAGCTGCAGTCGAGCATTCCCGGATATAAGCCGATCGAGAAGACCTCCTTCGACTGCTGCGGCGAACCTTCGTTCCTTTCTGAGATCAAAAAATCGGGAAAAAAGAAAATCATCGTGACCGGCATGGAGACGCACGTATGCGTGCTCCAGACCACGACGAGCCTTCTCCAGGCGGGGCTTGTCACGCATGTGGTGCAGGACGCCATCTGCTCGCGCACCAAAGAGAACTGGAAGACCGGAATAGCGTTCATGCATGATGCCGGCGCTGTCGTGACCTGCACAGAGACCGTGCTTTTCCAGCTGCTCAAAGTGGCAAGCACGGAGGAATTTAAGAAGATTTCGCAGAGAATCAAGTGAGGCAGATTTCAGAGCACAGATGACAGAGCACGGACTTTGCTTCAGTCTGGCATCTGCCGTCTGTCTTTTGTGATCGTAGAGAGGTTCTTTATGGCAGAACAAGAAATCATCCCGGACGATGTAAAAAAGGTCATCAAGGAAACGTTTCTGGAATCCCTTAAGGATGACGTTATCCTTGAAGTCTATACCCAGAAGGGCAAGAACGACCAGTTCAACGACGCGACTATCAACCTGGTCAAGGCGCTTGCGGCGCTGTCCGAAAAACTGAAGGTGTCGTTCCATATTGTCGGCGACGAGCAGTCAGTCAAGCGGAACGTCACCCGCGCGCCATCGGTCCTCATCGCGCCGGATAAGTACCGCATACGCTATACCGGCGCACCGCTGGGCGAGGAGGGCCGCTCGTTTCTGATCGCCATCATGATGGCTTCCACCGGCAAGGGCCTTTTAACCGAACCAACGGCAAAGAAAATCTTTGACGAGCTTCGGGAAAAGCGGGACATCCAGGTCTTCGTCAGCCCCACCTGTCCGTACTGCCCGCAGCAGGTGCTGTCGGCCTTCTCAGCCGCGATCGTGAAACCCGATCTGGTATCAGCAGAGTCCGTTGAGATCTACGAGAACCAGGACCTTGCGGAAAGCCTCGGTTCCCTGGCCGTACCACAGACGTTCATGAACGGGACCTTCACCGGCGCAGGCCTGCAGCCCGAGCCGTGGTTCGTCGAGTCTCTGCTCTCGCTCAAGGAGCCGCAGATGGCATCGACGCAGATCTCCGGCGAGCCGATCGAAAAGGACCTCGTCATTGTCGGCGGCGGACCGGCAGGCCTCACGACGGCGATCTATGCCGTGCGCGCGGGCCTCAACAGCATCGTGATTGAAAAGAACAACCTCGGCGGGCAGGTGACCATCACGCCGGTGGTCGAGAATTATCCGGGGTTCATGCGGATCGGCGGAAAAAGCCTCGTGGACCTCATTGCACAGCAGGCGGCTCAGTACAGCGAAATCCACGTGGGCGAATTCGTTACCGAGGTGGAGAAGGACCGGCCGGACAACAGGATCCGGATCAAGACGAACCACGCCATCTACATCACCAAGGGGCTGGTCATCGCGACCGGCGTCGGTAACCGGGCGCTCGAAGCAGCGGGGGCCCAGAAATTCTACGGCAGGGGAGTAAGCTACTGCGCGACGTGCGACGGATACTTCTTCAAGGACGGCAAGCAGGTGGTCGTCGTGGGCGGCGGCAATACGGCGATCACAGACGCTCTTTACCTCCACAACATCGGCGCCCAAGTGACCCTTATCCACCGTCGGGACTCGCTCCGTGCAGAATCGAGGCTCCAGGAAAGCTTCAAACAGTCCGGGATCACCGCGCTGTGGAACAGCGAGGTGAAGGAAATTTCGGGCGATAAGATTGTGAAAGCGGTCAAAGTGGAGGACAAGCGGACCGGGAAGGTCAAGGACATGGCCGTTGACGGCGTGTTCGTTGCCATCGGCTACGTACCGAACATCGATCTTGCAAAGCAGCTCGGGCTCGAACTTGACGACCAGGGTTATATCAAGACCGACCTGGCCACGATGCGGACGTCCATGCCCAACGTGTACGCCGCAGGAGACATTACCGGCGCGCCGAAGCAGATTGTGGTCGCCGTGGCGCACGGGTCGATTGCCGCGATGACGGCGTTTGAGGACCTTACGAGCAGGACCTGGCTCACGGTGGAGAAGGCGGCAGAGGCCGTGCAGGTCGGCTGACTGCCGCCAGCTGGCCGCTTTTAAAACTTCACTTTCGGCGTTTCCTGCTCCGCCTGCGGAATCTCGTAGTACTGCGCTTCATTTACGCCTGCCAGAGAAGCGATGAACCTTCCGAACACGGTCCTGCGATAGGTGTTGAGCGCTTTCACATCGTTGTTGTAGCGCATACGCTCCACGGCAATCCTGTTCTCCGTGCCTTCCAAACTGTCCTGCAGCTTCAGGAACGATTCGTTCGCCTTGAGCTGGGGATAGGTTTCTTTCAGCATGAGGAGCCGTGAAAGGACGCCTTCGAGCTGCTGCGACGCCTGGATCTTGTCCTTCACGGTGTTCGCCTGAAAATATTTGGTCCGAGCGTTCGCGATGTTCTCGAATATCTCCCGCTCGTGTTTGGCATAGCCCTTTACGGTCTCAACGAGGTTCGGGATCAAGTCGTAACGGCGCTTCAGCTGGTTCTCCACCTGCGCCCACTGCGACTTGACCTGCTCGTCCATGGAAACGACCTGGTTATACTGGCCCACGCCCCACATAACGGTCAGGATCACGGCCACTGCAAGGACTCCGAGAACGATCAGTAGTGTTTTTACTCCGTTGTTCATGTGCTCCTCCTGATTAAAGTTTGCCGTTTATTTATTAAGTGTTTCGTACTCTGTAACTTTGAACTCTGAACTATTTTTACCATCCTCCCGACGCCCCGCCCCCGCCCCCGCTTCCGCCGCCTCCGCCTCCGAAACTGCCGCCTCCGAAACCTCCGTTACCGCCGGACCAGCCGCCCCTTCCGCCTCCCATTTGAGAGAGCAACAGGATCAGGAAACACTGGCGTGGATGGGTTATGAAGAGAATGACCGCGATTATGCCAAAGATGATGACCACAACGGTCTGGAAGGCCCCTAGCGGCTTGCCGGCATAAGTGCCGCGGGTCTGGCGAACTTCGGGCATCCCCGAAATCTGCACGCCTTCATGAGACGCGATCGTATTCGCGGCCACGACTACGGCGGCATAGATCCCGGAACCGAAGTCGCCTTTCCTGAAATAGGGGACCAGGTATTCGCGACCGATCGTTCCTACCAAACTGTCGGGGAGCACGCTTTCCAGGCCGTAGCCGATCTCGAAGCGGTATTTGCGGTCCTTCACTGCTACGACGAGCAACACGCCGTTGTCTTTGCCCTTTTGTCCGAGCTTCCACTGCTCCTTCGTGTTGAATGCAAATTCCTCGATGCTCTGGCCATCGAGACTCTGGACCGTGAGCACCAGGACCTGGGCCGTCGTCTTTTGCTCCAGTTCCTTGAGAAAGGCATTCAGCCGGGCCTGCATATCCGGGGGGACCACTCCGGCCAGATCGACGACATAGTCGCGCGGGACCGCTGGCGGCTCCGGTGTGGAGGCAGGCGCGCTGGAAACGAAAAAGGAGATGATGAGGAAAAATGTGACAGCGAATTTCCTAAACACGGAGGTCATCAATGATCTTTCCTGTGGACTCGAGGGCGCGGTAATATTGCTCGAAGAACACATGCAGGTCCTGCTCCGAGGGTTTGATGAGATTGGCCTTGAGTTTGAACAGCTTTTCGAAAATGTTGGTATCGATCTTTGCCGCATGGACAACTGCATGGATCACGTCCATTCTCTGGATGGGCGGTTCTTTGCCGAGCAGCGTGATGATCGCGCGGAAGAGCGCCATCGACCCCGTTATGGATTGGACGAGGGATGCGGAGAGCAGCTCTTTTTTCCCCAGCGATGAAATATATCCCTGCCGCACGCGGATCAGCTTGGTTTTTATCTCCCGCTCGCACTGGAGCCGGAGCTCGGGTACGCCGATCTGGAGGTCCTGCAGCACGTCGGCCCCGTATACCGTTTTGTGGATAAGCTTGAAGTCAAGGAACTCAACAGGAAACGCGTCCAAAGAAGCGGTAATATACTCCGGAGTCATGACAAGCGGTGCAGCTATCCGCTTTTTGCCGTACTTCTTGCCGAGCGGAGCGAGATAGGTGATGAACCGAAGGTCCATGTTGTGCAGAAGGACCAGGGAGTTGATGTCGGACAGCTTCTCATCATAATCCTGGATGACCGCGCTCCCCACGATGTGGATGGAATGCAGGTTCGACTCATGGGCACTGAGCAGATCATCGATCATGGGCGAAATTTTTTTCGCAACCGCAGGATTCAGGCCTGAGAAATTGAGAGTTTTCATAGTGAAGCATTATAGCACATTATAACGTGCTTCACAATGCAACGGGGAGGCCCCTGCGAACAGCCCAATCGCGGCATCTCACGAGAAAAAGAGTTAGAGCTTTTTGGGCACTAAAGGTGTATACTAATAAATTGGTAAATGCACAGCTTCTGCTACCCGAAAATTGCCTTCCCGAGAGTGCTGAGATAAGCGCTGTAGAAGCGAAAAAACGATCTGAAGCTAAGGAGAACCCATGGTGGAAAAGTATTCTGCAGGTGAAAACATCGCGTCCCTTTGTACGAAGTGCAAACTGAGTCTTGATCACGTCGTTGTTGCCATGAACGGCGAAACGATCGTCAAAGTGCAGTGTAAAACCTGCGGTAGCACGCACAAATTCAGGAATCCGGCCGATCCCCCGAAAGTTCGCGTCCCGAGAGTGAAAAAAGAAAGCCATAAAATCGATGCTGCTGCGGCAGAGTGGGAAGCGGGGCTGGCCGGGGCCAAAGGGAAAAGAGCACGTGTACAGCATGTCCATGAAATACCGTATCGGCGACGTTGTCGATCACCATACCTTCGGCAAGGGCATTGTGCGGAAGCTCTATATGAACAAGTGCGACGTGCTGTTTAAGGACAAGGAACGGCTGATGGCTTCGGCCAATTAGCGTTCACCGGCTTGAAGAAATCTCCGAGCCGAACAGACAAATAATTCGATGTGCTGGAGCATGGCAACAACCGCTCCAGCATCTTTTTTTCCATGACATCATGACTCTCCAACCGTCCAACATCGTCCTCATCGGCATGCCCGGTTCGGGCAAGAGCAGCGTCGGCATCATACTGGCAAAACTGCTCGGAAAAAATTTTATTGACACCGACGTCCTGATCCAGACGCAGCACGGGCGATCCTTGCAGGACATTGTCGACAGCAGCGGCTACCTCGTCTTGCGAGCAATCGAGGAAAAGGCCCTTCTCGGTCTCCTTATCAGCAATCACGTCATTGCGACCGGCGGCAGTGCCGTGTACAGTCAATCCGCCATGGAGCACCTTAGAGCCGACGGCACTGTCGTCTTCCTGGATGTGGATCTGGACACATTAAAAGCGAGGGTCCGTGATTTTGCTACACGGGGTCTTGCAAAGCGCCCGGACCAGACTCTAGACGACCTTTTTGCCGAGCGCTGCGCCCTATACCGGAAATACGCGGACATTACCGTTGATTGTGTCGGTCTCAGCCATGAAGAGGTTTGCGCGAAGATCATGCAGGCGCTGCAGTCAGCAAAAGAGAGAAGTGTTCGAAAATAATTAAGCAAACCTGGTGCTTGTGATAGGTCATAGTAGGCAGCTAATGCCTAAAATTTGCCCTTCACATTTTGTTTGCACTGAGGTATTATACAAGATGTGTTTTTTTATTCGCTAAGCTCCTGGAGTCACCAATGAATCTCTTGACAGTCGCATCTCTTGTCTTTCTTCTGAACATTCCTTTCGGCTACTGGAGGGCGAATGTGCGGAAATTCTCAATCCCCTGGTTTCTCTCGGTCCATGTGCCGGTCCCCTTTGTCATTGCCCTTCGGCTGCTCTCCGGCATGGGTTTTCAGCTCATTACCTTCCCGATCATGATAGCAGCATATTTCGGCGGACAATTCGCAGGCAGCCGGCTTTATCGTTTGCGCAAGAATAAAGAAGGACTGCAGGTCAGCTCCTGCCTTGTCTGGGACCTTGTAGGCCCCCACCAAAAACGTTGTTAAGCGGGCGGCCGCTGGCGCTCCGAAACCACGAGTACAGGTGGACAGGCATACCTCAAGAAATGCTTCGCATCATCAACATTCTCAAACCCTCATTCCGTCCTTCTTCATTGAAAATTATCGAAGCCAAGAGGCAGCCTTTGGCGTATGCAGCGCTTTTCCTCCCATGAACAATGAAATGGCGGGAAGAGATATCGGGCACGGTGTTGCCCACCGTGACCTCCAGATTCTCAGCAGGATAACTCAAGTACTGAAAGGGTAGAAACACGCGATGGATAGCTCGGCATTAATCTGGGGTGTGATATTCGGGTCGATCGGCATGGGGTATTTCATCTATGGGAAAAAGCAACGGCGGGGAGCGGCGCTCCTTTCCGGTTTTGCGCTCATAGTGATACCCTACGTCGTCTCCAACGTTTTCCTCCTCGTGCTGATCGGCATTGCATTGATGGCCTTGCCCTATTTCGTGCAATTTTGAATCCCGCGACTTGCCTCCCCCGGCCCCTGCCGGAGGAGGCCCCACGCAATTGTTCGTTATGCATGCCGGGGAACAACGAACGCCCTTGCTATCCTGTCTTCCGTCGGGCATAATAAATCCATGCTTTTGATCTTCCCTCCTGCGGCAAAGCCCTGCGAGCCGCCTGCCGGCATAGCGAAACTGGCAGGCGCGCTCAAAGCGCACGATATTTCCTGCACAATCCTCGACGCAAACCTTGAAGGGCTTCTTTTCCTCCTTCAGCAGTCTTATGCCGCAACTGATACCTGGACGCGCAGGTCAGTAAAAAATATTTCAAACAATCTTGCAGCGCTCCGCGACGCGAGGACTTATCGATCTCTCAGCCGGTACAGCAGGGCCGTTCAGGACCTGCAGCGCGTTCTGGAAGTCTCGGTCAAAGAAAGGGGCGCTATCCTGGGGTTGGCGGACTATCACGATCATGATCTGTCTCCAGTCAAGAGCGAGGATTTAATTACCGCAGCCGCTCATCCGGAACAAAATCCATTCTTCCCGTACTTCAGCAAGCGTTTGCCGGAAATCATCAAAGCATCATGCTTCTTGCAAGGGCGGCCTTCGACTTTGCAGGGAACAGGCTCCGGACCCCTACTCGGTTTTTCGCTCAACTACCTGAGTCAGGCACTCTGTACTTTTGCAATGATCGGCTATGTTCGAAGTGCGTTCCCGGCAGTAAAGATCGTGCTCGGCGGCGGGCTTGTCACTTCGTGGATGAAGAGGTCGGGCTTCAAAAATCCCTTTGGCAAGCTCGTCGATCATCTCACCGCCGGTCCGGGAGAGGGGCCTTTGCTCGATCTGCTCGGCGTCAAAGAACCGAAGCAGAATCACTTCGAACCGGACTACGCAGGTCTGCCCCTTCAAGAATATCTTTCACCGGGATTTATTCTCCCGTACAGCGGATCAAGCGGCTGCTACTGGAGCAAATGTTCCTTCTGCCCCGAGACTGCTGAAGATAATCCTTACTTTCCCATTCCGACAGCACACGCCATGACCGAGCTACAGTCTTTGGTCGCGAAAACGCAGCCGGTCATTATCCATTTGCTCGACAACGCAATCAGTCCTGCGCTCATGCGTGCGCTTGCTCACGAACCCCTTGGCGTCACGTGGTATGGGTTCGCACGGATCAGCAAGGACCTTCTGGACAAAGATCATTGCATGGCGCTCAAACGATCGGGGTGTGTTATGCTCAAGCTCGGTTTGGAATCAGGGGACCAGGGCGTTCTCGATAGATTGCAGAAGGGAATAGACCTTGGGGCTGCGTCGCAGATATTGAGTAACTTGAAGCGTGCGGGAATCGCAACCTATGTTTATCTTCTCTTCGGCACGCCTGCAGAGACAATAACCGAAGCCCGCAGGACGCTCGAATTCGTTGTCCGGCACGCGGACGCGATCAGCTATCTGAACCTTGCGATTTTCAACATGCCTCTATGCAGCGAAGAAGCGGAGACATTCGAAACCGAACAGTTCTATGAAGGAGACCTTTCGCTCTATACAGGCTTCAGACATCCACAAGGATGGGACCGAAAAATGGTCCGGCAGTTCCTGGACACGGAATTCAAGCGCCACCCTGCAGTTGCGGCTATTCTCAAAAACGATCCGCCGGTATTCACCTCCAATCACGCATCTTTTTTTGCAAAGTCCTGACATTGGAACTTATCAAGTTTGAATATTTGCGGAGTTGCTAATATTCTTGACTTTCTGCATCCCATTTGCTAGTGTCAGTAAATCCTGCGTTTGAGGAAACAACCCGGCCTTACTTTTAGCCGTTGTCTTTCAACACAGCATAAGAGGGCGTTGGGCCCATTTTTTTCAAACCAATACCAGAGAGGAGAACACAATGAAACTGCGCACACTCATCGGTGTTGTACTTGTCGGTTTGGCATTATTCACCGTTTCGTCTTTGGCCCAGGCAGAAGGGTTGAAGCCTTTTGTCCTTGGTACGGAGCCGCAGCAGGGGAACCTGGAGCAAGCCGTAGCCGCGGCCAAGACCGCCCTCCAGGGCCAGGGTTTCGAGGTTGTCGGCAGTTATTCGCCCTATCCGAATGCCACGGTGATCGTGGTGACCAGCGATGCATTAAAGGCCAATGCAGCAAAGAGCGATTTCGGGGGGTACGGTGCTGCCCAGCGCGTGGCCGTGACCAAAGTCAAGGACAAGATCCAGGTGTCTTATACCAATCCGCCTTACATGGCAGCGGCCTACCGGATGCAGGGAAGTCTGATGGACGTGAAAACGAAACTGGAAGCAGCCCTGGGCAAGCAAAAGGAATTCGGCTCTGAGAAGGGGCTCTCGGACAAGGACCTGCGCAAATACCATTATACCTTCGGCATGGAGTACTTCGACAGCCTGGGGAAAAATCAGCTCGCGGAGTTCAAGAGCTTTCAGGATGCAACCGCCGCGGTCGAAGCGGGCCTCGCTGCGGGCAAGGCAGGAGTGACCAAAGTCTACCGCATCGATATCCCCGGCAAGGAAGAGGCCGTATTCGGCGTTGCTATTACGAAGGGAAAGGGCGCTGACAAGTACATCATGGACTACATCGACTTCGGGGACGTCAAATCGACGGCGCATCTCCCCTATGAAATTCTGGTGTCAGGGAACAAAGTGTATCACCTGTTCGCCCGGTTTCGCATTGCCATCGACTTCCCGGACCTGAGCATGATGGGCAGCAACAGCTTTATGTCCATCATGAGCGCGCCGGGAGCGATCAAGGATTCGCTCACGGAAACAGTGATCGGCGAAAAAAAGTAGGCCGCACTGACGGAAAAATATCACTCCGTTGCCGATCCTTGAGAAGCCCGGCAACAGACGTCCCACAGTCATTCTCGTACAAGTCCGGAGCCCGACGCGAAGTGTTGCGGGGCTCCGGGTGTTTTTTTGAGAGTTCTTGCCAAATTTTATTGTCGATTACGGCAACAACTTTGCTTCGACCTTCCCTCGGCGCTGGTCCCCGGTATTGCAGCGTATCTTAGCGCGATATGTCCGTTTCAAGGAGAACTCGACAATTCTTCGCGTCAAACTACAACAAAGAACGTTTTTTTTCATGCTCGTAATACGAAAGAAGCATGATTCTCTTCGCTCTCTTGCAATATGTTTTTTTTCAGCTATATTCTGAATAAGTGCGTTTGCGTGTTTTGTCCGGTCAATGTTTTCAGGATTAATCGCTGAAAATATGAATCCCGCGACTTGTAATCCCCGGCTCCTGCCGGGGTAATGCGTCGTAAACCGCGGGAGGTCGCATTATTAGAGGGCGCCTCCGGCTTCTGCCGGAGGGGGCTCCACTCTTATATCAGGAGGTCTTACGATGAACATCAAGAGAAACACCATGAGCAGGGCTGTTCGGTGGCTGAGCTCCGTGCTGATCACAGTTGCCATTTGCATTTTGAGCGCGGCAACCACAGTTCGCGCGGCAGACGCGGACACGGAACTGATAAATAAGGCAAAGGCGATCTTCGGACCCCTGCCTGCCTCGATGCCTTCGCCCGATAATCCCATTACTCCGGAGAAAGTGAAGCTGGGAAACGTGCTGTTCTGGGAATCCCGGATCTCCGTCGACAGGACGGTGAGCTGCGTCAAGTGCCATCCGCTCAGCCTCTACGCCGTCGACGGGCTCAGGAAGTCACTGGGAAATAACTGCAAAGAGAACCCGAGAAATGATCCGACCGTCTTTAACGCAGCATCCCAGATCTCCGAACACTGGATCGGCAACCGGACGAGCGTGGAGGACCAGGCCAGGCAGGCGCTGATCGGTCCGCCCTCGTTCGGCATGCCGAATTACGAGTCCGTAGAGAAAATCCTGAAGAGCATGAAAGGGTACGCGGCGATGTTCAAGGAGGCCTTCCCGAACGAGAAAGAGCCGGTGACCGTCGATAACTTTGCGAAGGCCGTCGGCGCCTTTGAGCGGACGCTTGTAACGCCCGGACCCTTTGATGACTTCATGCAAGGCAATGCCGCAGCATTGACCGCACAGCAGAAGCGGGGCTTAACGACATTCATGGACACGGGCTGCATAACGTGCCACTTCAGTCCTTATGTAGGCGGCCAGATGTACCAGAAGTTCGGCGTGTTCGAGCCCTATGCAAAGTACACGAAGAGCCAGATCATCGACGACGGAAGATTCGCAGTCACCAAGAACCCGTCGGACAAGTTCGTGTTCAAGGTACCGGTGCTCAGGAACGTGGCGGAAACGCCGCCTTATTTTCACGACGGCTCCGTGGACAAGCTTGCAGACGCGGTCGTGATTATGGCAAAAATCCAGCTTGCGAGAGACCTGACAAAAGAACAGGCAGCAGACATTGCGGCATTTCTCTCGTCGCTGACCGGAAAAATTCCTGAAGAGGCGCTCAAAGTGCCGATCCTCCCGTCAGCAGAATAGTAGTAATAAAAAGTACTTTGATAGCAGCGTAGCAGGGATAGAAAAAAACGGGGTAATAAGCCTTACAAATGTCCAGGTCGGAGCATTAAACGATTTGCCTGCGCTCGTGTCAAACAATATGACTGCTTGTTTTATGGCAAGCGGGCAGTGTCAAAAATTTCATGAAAAAGAAGAAAAGCAAAAAAAATCACAGAGGCTGAGAAAAAAGAGGAAGCAATTACCTCTGTGTGCTCCGTGTTAATTTTTGACATTACTTATAAGCGTTCCAGGAGGTCCAGTTATGAAAGGCAAATTGTTTATGGCATTAGTTGTCGGTGGCGCGTTGTTGACATACGGCCTTGTTTCTCCCCTGGAGAGTAAGGCCGAGGTAAATGTGAACATCGGCGTGGGTTTGCCCGGTCTGGTGATCCCTGCGCCGCCTGCTCTGATCGTCATACCGGGAACCTATGTGTATTATCCGCCTGATGTGGGAGTGGATATTTTCTTTTATCACGACCACTGGTACCGGCCTTACCGGGGGCGCTGGTTTATTTCCGGTGAGTACAACGGGCCCTGGGGTGCCGTTGGAATCCGGCGTGTGCCTCGCGTCCTTCGCGGCCTGCCGCCCGGCTATCGCCATGTCCCTCCGGGATACGAACGCGTGCCCTACGGCGCGGTCAGGAAAAACTGGCGAGCCTGGGAGCGTGATCGGCACTGGGACAGACCTGAACGCAGAGGACGGGGAAATCGAGGAGAACGGCGTGAGCGTGAGGAGAGGCGCTGATCGGCCATCGTGATGGCGCGATGCCGCTGTAGGTGAATCCCGCGACTTGCAATCCCCCGGCTCCTGCCGGAGGGGGCTCCACTCGATCAGAGTCGCTGGACGTTGCCGTTTAAGGTAATGAGATCCATAACCGGCAACCGGCCTGATGCGGCGCCGGACGCATTCTTGACGCTGATATCTCCTCGTTTGGCACGCACGACGATCGTGCGTATGTTCTGGAGGGGAATCCGGAGGTGCACCACGCCGTCGATATCGGTGAAGACGCCTTTCTCGACGACGCGGTAGCGCAGTGTTGGCATTGGCTGCGCCTCAAATTCCCACGTAGTCTTGATTTCGTTCGTCGGCAGACCGAAGCCGTGAATATCACCTCTGCACTCAATCTCCCTGTCTGGTTTTGCTGTCAGCTCAATATCCACGTCAAGCGTGTCCACGAGCACTTCGACCCTTACCGGCGCTGCAGGATAGTCGGCAAATTGAATGCGGGCCGCCAGGTCCTTGTTGGACGGATTTGCAAAAATCCCACCACTGATAATTCCCACGCCAAGCAGGCATGAAGCAGCGATCGCGGCCGTCTTCAGCCGCGGATTGCTCTCGATCATCGGGTACATCACCCCGCGGGAATCCTCCCGGGCAGGCACTCTCATAATGTAGTAATAGAGTACGTGCGCAACGCCATACACGATCAAGGCGGACCAAATGACATCGGAGAGAAAGTGCGCGCCCGCGGCCATGCGGCCGATGCCGATCAGTGTGCCGAGCATCAAACCGGCCGCGAGTGACGCTGCTGCTCGTTTCGGATGACTCCTTCGCCACAGCCACCAGCCCGCTGACATGAGAAATCCCACCGAGGAGTCGCCGCAGGGGAAGGACTTGCCGCCGGCGCGTGCCGGAACGAGCGGACGCACGTAATCGAACTTGCCGCTGAACTCGACGATCTGGCGCGGACGCGGCCTGCCCCAGTGGTCCTTGAAAACCGCATTGATGATGAGGCCCGGGCCGAGGACCACGCAGAGCAGTATGAAGAGCCCGTGCAAGCGCAACCGTTTCGATTTCTCGCGGACCAGCCCGATGACAATCATGATTACGCCGGCAACGGCAAGAGCCCCCGTTATCCAGGGTGTGGCCCGGTAAAAGAGAGACCACAGCGGCTCGTTTGCGATCGGCCAGAGATCAGCACCCTCAGGATGAAAGAACAATCGCGTTGCCGCGATATCCAGCCGGGAGAATGCAAAAAGAAGGATTGCAAGAAAGGCCAGTACTGCGAGGACAATCAGTTCGGGCAGCCAAAAGCGGCGATAGGAGACGATTGGTCCGGCAGTGTTCATGGATGCCTCGTCAGTTTGTGGAAAGCATAATGGTTCATCGTTGTTCTCATGCCAACATGCATGCGAATGAAGCACTGCATAATATCGGTTCAACGTTGGTCAAGTCAATAGAAAAAAGCTCACAAATACAACCATTCCTCTTGATTGTGATCAGTGATAAACTTAAATCGCGCACGAAAAAATGTGCTTCTGAAGTATGAGTGTGTGCGATTGTCGAACCAGAAGGAGGCTGTGCCAAAGAAGAAAATCCGGACCTGGAGAAAAGGCACTAGGTCTTTACTATTTCGCCGGAGCTTTTCACAATAACAACTTTCTCGAGATTTTTCAGGGACCGCTCGTGGCCTTCCCTGTCCATGGAAGAAACGCAGTCCGATACGACTACGGAATAAAACCCCCTATTTGCAGCGTCCCGTGCAGAAGATTCGACCCCCATTTCAGTCGCAATGCCCGTGAAGAGCAACGTCGTAATGCCCCTGTTCCTCATCAGGTACTCGAAATTCGTTCCGATAAAGATGTTCGCCGTCGCTTTTTCCAGAAGAATATCGTTCTCCGCAGGTTTGACGACCTCGGGGATTTCACGCTCTTTCGAACCCCGGGCCATGAAATTCGGCAGCTTGTCCAGTTCTTTGACATTGTAGCGCCTCATCGTATTAAAGAGATACCAGGATGACTGAAATTCTCGGGGTGGCGGTGTTATGAGGGTGTAGACAATGGGCATCTTTTTCCGCAGGTTTTCTACGAGGGCTTTCAGGTTGTTGAGGAATTCTTCCTTGTTGAAGATCCTGTCTACAAGGCCCTTTTGAACATCCCAGATAACAAGGCACGAATGGCCGGGATCGATTATTTCCGCAAGATTTCCATAGACGGTAGTTTGGTTCGTTTTTATCATGGTTGGCTCCTGGACTCTCGGATAATTACTTTTGAACTATGGATAGTATATCAAATTCGGAAACTGAAAGCACTCGTCCCCTCCTTGCTGGACAAAGGCCCAGGCAGTGAGAAAAGCCCGGCTCGCCATTAAATTCGTAATTAAATTGGCCCGCCTTATGAGTCAGCGTCTCCGGATGGCAAGCGGCGTCCTGGTCTACCATTTCAAGTAACATTCGGGACGGCTTATCGGCATTAAGGAGTAAGTCGCCATAAGGAGGAAAGGCGCTATTGCCGCCCATGATGATTGCTTGCCTCGACCTGTCTTGCTGCGGGAAGCAGCGCAAGGACCAGAACTATAAAAGCTCTTACGATCATGTTCGTTACGAGTTCCTTGCCTTCAGTACTTCTCTCAGCGTCTTGCCGCCGACCCCGATATTGTCGTTCCCCAATTCATTGATAATGATCGTGAAAGCGCTCTGCGGGATCTTCGTGATCTCGGCGGACACTGTGGTGAGCTTTTCGATCAGGCTGACTTTTTGTTCTTGTGTTACGCTAGCGATGTCAATTTTAATGATGGGCATGGAATTTCCTCCTGCAAAAGAGTACAACAGGAGCGATGAAATTACAAGATTTTAAAAGGGGCGGAGCACGTGGCGCGGAAAACAGACGACTGAGGCAGCGGAAGAGCGGGCCGGCACTTACATTCCTAGAAAGGCTTTTTTCACGTGTTCGTTGTTCAGCAACTCATCGCCTTTTCCGGAGAGCACGACTCTCCCGGTTTCGAGGACATAGGCACGGTGGGCGATGCGGAGCGACTGGTTGACGTTCTGTTCGACGAGCAGGATGGTCACGCCCTGGCGGCTGATCTCGGCGATGATCTCGAAAATGTTCTTCACGAGGAGCGGCGACAGTCCCAGGGAGGGTTCGTCCAGGAGGAGCAGTTTCGGCTCGGCCATAAGACCGCGGGCGATGGCGAGCATTTGCTGCTCGCCGCCGGACAACGTGCCGCCGAGCTGATTCACCCGTTCCCTCAGACGGGGGAACATCGTAAATACCCGTTCCCTGTTTTCATCGCGCTTCTTCCGCGCACTGCCGATGAATGAGCCCATCCTCAGGTTCTCATTGACCGACATCTGGGGGAAGATCTTCCTGCCCTCGGGGACCTGGACCACGCCGAGCTCCACGACCTCGTGTGCCTCGCATTTCGTCAGAGCAACATCATTGAACGAGATCGCGCCGGACCCGGGTTTCACGAGCCGTGAAATATTTTTCAGGAGCGTCGATTTGCCCGCCCCGTTCGCACCCACGACCGTAACGATCTCGCCTTCGTGCACGTCGAGGTCCACGTCCCAAAGCACTTTGAGATCGCCGTAGCTGAAATTCAGTTTCTCGATTTTAAGCATTGCCCTCTCCGAGATAGGCCTGGACGACCGCACTATTCGAGACGATCTCCTGGGGTGTGCCCTCGGCCAATTTTTCTCCGGAGTTGAGGACCACGATCCTGTCGGAGATGCGCATGATCGTTTTCATGTTGTGTTCGATGACCATCTGGGTGATGCCGAGCTTCCTGATGTCGAGGATCAGCCCGATGATCTCCTCGCTTTCCGCCGGGTTGAGCCCGCCCATGACCTCGTCCAGAAGCAGCAGCCTGGGCTTTGTCGCGAGAACGCGCGCCACTTCGAGCTTTTTCCTCTCGCCGATGGGCAGGCTGCCTGCGCGGACGTTCGCGCGGTGCTCCATATGCACGACCCGGACCTCTTCCATTGCTATCTCGCGTGCCGTCTTGAGCGAGTTTGTGCGGCACAAGGCACCGACCATGACGTTGTCCACGACGGTCATCTTGGCAAGGGGCCGCACCTTCTGCCACGTACGCGCCATGCCGAACTTGCACACGGCGTCTGGCTGGAGCCCGTTCATGCGCCGCCCGTCGAAGATGATCTCGCCGCGGGAGGGAGGATAATAGCCGGTGATGCAGTTAAAGAGAGTCGTCTTGCCCGCGCCGTTCGGGCCGATAAGGCCCATGATCATGCCCCGGCTCACCTCGAAGGAGACGTCGGAGTTGGCCGCGAGGCCGCCGAAGAACTTGCTGACGCGCTTGATCTCGAGAATCGCCATCAGGCCGCCCCTTTCCGTCTTTTTGCGGCAAGCTTTTTGATGAAGCCCAGCACGCCGTCGGGCATGAACAGGATGACGACGACCAGGAGGATGCCGTAGATCAGCACATGGGCATGGGATAGTTGGTCTTTCAGAAAGGCGCCGAGCGCTGAATTTCCCTTGACCAATCCGGAGTCGATCAGGGCCTGGGCGATGGCGTTGCTGCGCAGGGCCTCGGAGAACGGCACCAGCACCAAGGCGCCGATCGCAGGGCCGAGGATGGTCCCGATTCCGCCGATGATGCAGGTCATCACGATCTGGACCGACAGGCTCAGGTCCAGGACCGTCCCGGGATCGATAAACCCGACGTAGAGTCCGTAGAGGCTGCCGGCAAGAGAAGTGAAGATCGCCGAAAGGGACAATGCCACGTTCTTATAAAGAGTCAGGTTGATGCCGAGCGAATGGGCTGCGTCCTGGTCTTCCCGGATGGCCTGAAAGTAGTAGCCCAGTTTCGAGTTTTGCACGAGCCAGGTCGCGGCAATGACGGCGAGCGCCATCACGAGTCCGGTGTAATAAAAGGGCACCTTGGAAAGGAAATCGGTGACGACCGTGTTGCCGATCGTGAGCGGAGGCACCTCGGTGATCAGGATGCCTTCGGCGCCGTTCGTCAGGTTCGGCAGGTTCAGGGCCGAGACGCGGAAAATCTCGGCCACGGCAATGGACGCGAGGACGAAATAAGGTCCGCGCAGACGGAAGCAGATGGAGCCGATGACCAGGGCTGTTACCACGGCAACAGCGACGCCTGCCCAGATCCCGTACCAGGGAGCGATGTGCCGGTATTGCAGCAGGACCATCGTGGTGTAGGCGCCCACGCCGAAATAGGCGGAATGGCCCACGGAGTACTGGCCCGTATATCCTCCCAGGATGTTCCAGGCCGATCCCGTGATGACGCTGATGAAGATGAGTATCATGATGTGGAGCGCGTAGGTGCTCGTCACGAATTTCGGGACCAGGAAGAGAAGCACGATCACGACGATCGCCAGAAGGAGCGGCAGGGTGCTGATTCCGCGTATATTGTTTGTGAATGATTTCATATTTATTAATTCGAACAAACGTGCATCAAATAATGGTCTTGTAAAAGGTCGTCATTCCCGCTTGTCGGGAGTCATAGTGCCATATAACGCACTTACGTGAAGAAGGATTCCGGACAAGCCGGAATGACATCCTCGAGGCTATCTCCGACTTTTTCCTCGGTGATCTCCGCGGTTTGGTTCTTTATGCTCCCATCAGTCCTTGGACGTGCCCAGAAGACCCGATGGCTTGAACAGAAGCACGAGCAGGAACAAGACGAACACGATGACGTCCTTCCAGCCCGAGCCGAGGTAGACGCCGCCCACGGATTCGGCCACGCCGATCAGCACGCCGCCGAGCGTGGCCCCCACGATGCTTCCCATGCCGCCGAGCACGGTTATCACAAAAGCCTTCAGCGTAAACACGCTCCCGACCTGGGGGAAAATGTAATAGGTCGGCGATATGAGCGCGCCTGCTGTGCCTGCCAGCGCCGTTCCGATCCCGAAGGCGATGATGGACATGCGTTTGACGTTGATCCCCATGAGCTGCGCCGCCTCGCGGTCCTGGGCCGTGGCCCTGATGGCCTGGCCCGTGTCGGTCCTGTACAGGAACCAGTACAAAGCAGCGGTGATCGCTACGGTGATGATAAAGGAATACACCAGCGGTTCGGAGATCGAGATTCCCAGAACCGTAACGCTGCCGGACGAATAGGACGTGGATAATATTTTGTAGTCCGACGTGAAAGCGAGCATGATCGAGTTGCTCATCACCAGACCCATGCCGATGGTCAGCAGGATTTGGTTCTGAGGCAACGCATTGAGGGCGCGGTTGATGAACACTTTTTGCAGAAAAGCGCCGAAGAGGAACATGATCGGGATGGATATAATGATAGAAACAAAAGGGTCGATGTGGAGAAGGGTGAAAAGATAATAGGTCAGGTACATGCCGATCATCAGAAGATCGCCGTGGGCGAAGTTGATAACGCGCATGACCCCGAAAATGATGGTCAAGCCGATGCCGATCAACGCGTAGACCCCGCCGATCAGGATGCCGCTTATGAGAGATTGAATGAAGACAGACATAGATTGGATATCGTAATCCGGCTTCAGTGAGCCGAAAAAAACCTTTGACAAGATCCCAGGATTAAATCACAACAGCCTTTGCCTGTTGCGTCGGTTAATCCTGTCGTCCGGTGAAAGGCTCAGATTTGAGTCGAATACATAAAAGAGGAGCGGGACTTCAGGTCCGCTCCTCTTCGTACTTGTGAGTTACTTCGTCCAGCCCGGGAACGGCCAGATGGGCTTCTTCGCCGCACCTTTGAGCGGCCAAACGGTCTCATGCTCCCCGTTCTGCACCTGCTCGACCAGCATCACAGCTTTGCGCTGGTTCTGGTATCCCTCGTAGTCCTGGAACCGGACTTCGCCGAGGATGCCGTTCCATTTTCCGGTGTGCAGCGTCTCACGCGTCTTCTCCCGATCGCCACCCGCATGTGCAGCCGCCTGACCCATTATCATCATTGATTCGTAGGCACAGGCCGCATGGTACGTCGGCGGCTTGCCGAACTGCTTTACATAGCGCTGGTACCATGCCTTGGATCCCGGCCACGGTGCGTCCTCGGTCCATTGCGTGGAGGAGAAGACGCCCTGGCTTATCTCTTTTTCCTTTGCGAACTGAGACACCGCAAACCCTGCGCCGGCACCGAGGAACGCCATGGGCGTAAGCCCGATCTCACGCGATTGACGCATCAGCAGGATAGCGTCGGCGACGTAGGAAACCATGAACACGAGGTCCGGTTTCTCGGACTTCACCTTGGCGAGGGTGGAGCGGTAGTCGGGTGAACCTTTCGAGTAAGACTCTTCAAACACCACCTTGATACCCTTTTTTTCGGCGATCTCCTTTGCGCTCTTTGCCCCCGAAACACCAAAGTCGGTGTTCTCGTTCAGAATGGCGATAGTCTTGGGCTTGCCGAGGGTGGTGGCAAGATCAAGCAGCACGCCTGCGTAATCGCCTGTCGTGCCCGAGACCCGGTAGACCCACTTATAGCCCTGGCGCGTGATCTCTTCTTTCGAAGCAGCAGGAATGATCACCGGCACCTTGTACCGCTCCGCCAGCTTGGCATCTGCGTTTGCCGTGGCCGAGGTGTAAGGACCGACGATACCGGTGACGTTGTCACGAGTCGCGAGCTTCTCGAACGCCGCCAGGGACTTGTCGGGCTTGCCGGTGTCGTCCTCGGTAATGAGATCGACGTTGATTCCCATTTTCTTCAAGTCTTCGATGGCGAGGGTTACGCCGTTGGTCAGGTTCTCGCCGATCGGAGCTTCAGGCCCGGTGATCGAATTGATGAACCCGAGCTTGAGGTTTGCGGCCTGGGAAAGACCAGGAAGCGCCAGGCAAACTGCGAGCGCTGCGAAAATCATCTTCTTGAACATAGTACCTTCCTCCTTGAGTGAGATTTGACATGCTGTGGAATGTAGCTAATGATAAATATAGCAAGATAATTGTCAGTAGCCCAAATGTACAGCTCCGTGGAGATCTTCTCGTGAAGAGATTACAATAAGTCGACTACAATAGCAAGAGGTTCAAAAATTTTTTTACCTGCGAATCAGCTGATAATGTGAACAAGTTTTTTGGCAACGGCCAAGAAGACAACTCACATGCATTTTACTTCCGAAAAGTGCCGTGGCGGTGACGCTTCACAGGGATCATATTGGATTTAGATTTCGGTCTGAACGGCAAAGGGCTTCTCGGGCATCAAACTTAAGTATAGCAAATTAATTTGCTGTTGTTGCAGCTGATGGGCGTCACGTAGTCATTTTTTTACATCATTTGGCATCGAATGAATAAATTATGATATATTTTTAGAAGACAGAACGGTATTTCAACGACGAAGGAGGAATTAAACATGAAGACAATAAAATTGATTTCCCTTATTGCATTCACGATTTTTTTGACAGCTTCTCTCGGCATGGCGGCTTCTCATGGCGTGTTCAAGGCAAAGCTTGTCGGTAAGGAGGAAGTACCTGCTGTAACGACAAAGGCGACGGGCGAGGCTGATTTTAAGCTGAGCAAGGACGGGAAAGAGATCACCTACGCCCTGAAACTGAAAAACGTCGAAAATGCCAAAGCAGCGCATATCCATGCGGGTAAGAGGGGTGAAGAAGGCGCGCCGGTAGTGGGTCTCTTTGCGGGACCGAAAAAAGAGGGCAAGTTCAGCGGCGTTCTTGCCAAAGGAACCGTTACAGATAAGGATCTGGTCGGTTCTCTGGCGGGGAAGACGGTTGGGGACCTCGTCGATCTGATCAAGAGCGGCGGCGCTTACGTCAATGTCCATACTGATAAGTACCCGAATGGAGAACTCCGCGGTCAAGT
>CAVWHO010000006.1:0-11354 GCA_963754875.1 Nitrospirota bacterium | reverse complement strand
TGTGGCCCCGTTCAGTTACGTATTGCTCTATGGCCCGCCCGGCTGCGGCAAGACCTACCTCGCCCGCGCCACCGCCGGCGAGATCAAGGCCGGCTTCCTCGCCGTCGGCATCCACGACGTCCTCGACATGTGGATCGGCAACAGCGAAAGCAACCTGCACGAACTCTTCGAGCAGGCCCGCCGCAACGCCCCTGCGTGCTCTTCTTCGACGAGGTCGACGCCCTCGGCGCCAGCCGCGCCGACATGCGCACCAGCGCCGGCCGCCACGCTCATCAACCAGTTCCTCGCCGAGCTCGACGGCGTCCAGGCCGCCAACGAGGGCGTCCTCATCCTCGCCGCCACCAACGCCCCCTGGCACCTCGACCCCGCCTTCCGCCGCCCCGGCCGCTTCGACCGCATCCTCTTCGTCCCGCCGCCCGACGCGCCCGCCCGCGCCGCCATCCTCCGCGCTCCTGCTGCACGCGGCAAACCCGTCGACGACTCGACTACGACGCACCTCGCCAAGAAGACCGAACGACTTCTCCGGCGCCGACCTCAAGGCCGTCGTCGACCTCGCCATTGAAGAGAAACTCCGCGAGGCCATGCGCACCGGCCGCCAACCCATCACCAGCCGCGACCTCCTCGCAGCGGCGACGCCAAAGCCCTCCACCCGCGACTGGTTCGACACCGCCCGCAACTACGCCCTCTACGCCAACCAGAGCGGCCTCTACGACGACATCCTCGCGTATCTGAACATCAAGAAATGAGCGCCTCCCTCTTTGTCATCGCGAGGAGCGCAGCGACGCGGCGTCCGTAGGGATCTCTCCGCGCGCCTCCTTTCCGGGCTCTCAGTGAGCACGATGGACGAGATCGGGATGCTCGGAAGGGGCTTGAACCGCATGATCGTCGGCCTCAAAGGCATGATCGAGAACATTCGGGAGGCGGCCCACAAGACAGATACGGTATGGCGGGAAGTCAAGGTGATATCTGCTGAGATTACGACAGGAAGCAAAGTGCAGGCGGAATCCGTGGAAGAAGCCGCGTCGTCCGTCAACGAGATGCATTTCTCCCTGAAGGAGATCGCGGGCACCGTCGAGGCGCTCCATAGGAACTCGGAGCAGACGTCTTCATCGGTCATCGAGATGGCGGCCTCGGTGCATGAAGTCGCCAAGACCATGGCGGACCTGTCGTCGTCCATCGAGGAAACGTCGACCGCCATCACCCAAATGTCGGCCGCGGTCCGCCAGATCGCCGAAAACGTAGAGGTGCTCTCCACTGCCGCGGAAGATACGGCCGCGTCGGCGACAGAGATCAGCGCATCGGTGAAAGAGGTGGAGACCAATGCGCAGGAGTCCGCTGCGCTCGCTGATGCCGTCGCCGCCGACGCAGAGCAGCTCGGCATGCGCTCGATCGAAAAGACCATCGAAGGCATGAACCGGATCGACGCTACGGCACGGCGTACGGCGGGTGTGGTCAATCGCCTGGGCGAACGTGCCGAGAGCATCGGGAGCATCCTGACGGTGATCGAAGACATAACGGACCAAACCGGGCTCCTGGCCCTGAATGCGGCCATCCTGGCGGCGCAGGCAGGCGAGCACGGCAAGGGGTTTGCCGTGGTCGCGGCGGAGATCCGCGAGCTCGCCAACCGCACGGCGTCGTCCACGAAGGAAATCGGGACACTGATCGCGTCCGTTCAGGAAGAGACGCGCGATGCCGTGGGAGTCATGCGGGAAGAGGTCTCGCTGGTTGCAGACGGGGTCCTGCTTGCCCGCGATGCCGGAGAAGCCCTCAAGAAGATCCTGGACCGTGCGGACCGTGCCCGGGACATGAGCAAGAGCATCAACAAGGCGGCCGCCGAGCAGACCCGGGGCATACGCCAGGTGAGCGACGCCGTCGAGAAAATCAACGAAATGACCCACCAGATCGCCCGCGCCGCAAACGAGCAGCGGACCGGCAGCGATCAGATCATGCGTGCAGCGGAAAAGATGCGGGAGCTGACGCGCTTTGTAAAAAGTTCCACCGAGGAACAGGCGAAGGGAAGCAAGGACATTACGACCTCCGTGGAAAATATGAGCACGAAAATCGGGCTGGTCCACCGTGCGGCCGGTGAAGTGCAGGCCGGCAGCGACCTGATCGTAAAGGCAATCGAACGGATCAAGGAAATTGCCAAATCCAATGCAGACCTGAGCGTCGGGCTGAACATTGCCATGGACGTCATGGTCAAGCAGACGGAAACGCTGAAAAAGGACATCGAGAAATTCAGAACGTGAACTCCAGGACCGGGGCAGGGCGATGAAGAGCATCATCGTCAAAAGAGAAAAAAACGGTTGTTGTCGACGACACGCTGCAGCTCGTGACGTTCCAGGTGGGCGCCGAGGAATACGGGCTGGACATCAACTCCATAACCGAGGTCGTCCGGCCGCAGAAGATCACGACGCTGCCCCGGATGCCCCAGTTCATCGAGGGAGTGATCAACCTGCGCGGCGCCATCATCCCGATCGTCGATCTGCGGAAACGGTTCGGTCTTGCGGAGGTCGGCGACAATCTTCGCAAGATGCGCATGATGATCACGAAAGGCGCGCTCCCGACCGCGCCGGGGAACAAGCAGGAGCTGCTCGGCCTCGTGGTCGACTCCGTGCACGAGGTGATCCACGTGCCGAGAAAAGACATCGCACCGGCCCCGGAGGCAGCGACGGGAGCACAGGCTGCGTTCATAACCGGGGTGGGCAAAGTAGGGGAACGGCTCATCATTCTTCTGGACATTGCCAGGATACTGAGCCAGCAGGAGCGTTCAGCGCTGGCGGAGGCGGAACATGTCGCCTCATAAAACGGGAGGAAACAAGCTGGAGAGCAGCGACGCCGAAGAGCGGCGTCAGGCCGTTCTCGAGCTCGCGGCATCGGCAGCGAGGCCCTGCCCCTGCTTCTTCGCGCAATGGGAGACGTCGACTGGAGGGTGCGGAAAACCGCGGTCGAGGCGTTGCTGTCGCTCGGCGGGGCAAACGTCATTACCGGTCTCATTCAGGAGCTGAGTGCGCACGATAATGCCGGCGCACGAAACTCGGCCATCGAGGCGCTCGTCCAGCTCGGCGGCGCAGGCGGTTCGGCCCCTGCTCGGCATCGTAGAAACGCCTGATCCGGACGTGCGGAAATTCGTCGTCGATATCCTGGGGGACATCAAGGACCGCCAAGCCGTGCCGGCCCTGGTCGACAGGCTGGAGGACGCTGACGAGAATATCCGGGTGGCCGCAGCGGAGGCCCTCGGCAAAATCCGGGACCGCCGGGCGGTCGATGCGCTGCTCGCCTGTCTTACCCGCTACAACCAGGGCTGGCTCGACTATGCTGCCGCTGAGGCCCTGGGAGAGATCGGTGACGAACGTGCGCTTGGACCGCTTCTTGCGGCACTCGGCCGGAGCAGCCTCCGCGAACCCGTTCTTGAGGCCCTTGGCAAGATCGGCAACGCAACGACTCTGGCGCCGCTCGTCGCGAGCCTGGCCGACCCGCTGCGGATCGTTCGCGAAGTATCGATCGTGGCGCTTGCCGCGATCTACCGGAAGAGCGAAGCAGCTGGAGCGCCGGAAGATCGTCGCAAGACGTGCGCGCCGGCCTGAGCGAGCGGGCTGTGGACTTTCTCGAAGAAATCCTCATAACGAGCGCAGGAGAGCTGCAGAGATCGGCCATTGCCGTACTTGGCTGGACGCGGCAGGGAGAACTCGATCAGAAAACTATTTACCCTGCTGAAAGAAGAGGACCTTGCCGATCCCGTGGTGCAGTCGCTTTCCCATATCGACCCTGACCAGGCCGGCTTTCTGATCGACTACCTTTCGAACGATAACGCGCTCGTACGCCAGACCGTGGCCCAGGTGCTGGGCGACCTGCCGTATCAGCGTCCTGCCGAAGACGCCCTGATCCGGCTCCTCGCAGGACGAGAACGGACACGTGCGGAGCACGGCTGCCGGTGGCCCTCGGACTCCTGCGAAGCAAGAAGGCGCGCTCCGGCCTTCTGGCGCTCCTGCAGGACGAATACGAGAACGTCCAGGAAGCCGCCATCGCCGGCGCTGGCTGCGATCGGCGACGAGTCCGTGCTCGACAGCCTGCTCAAGGATTTTTCCACCCACGAGGCCTATCTGCGGCGGAACATCGCATGCCTGCTCGGAAAATTTTCGAGCCAGCGGGTCCTACGAGGCCCTGGCCTTTGCGCTCAAGGATGAAGAGCCGGCGGTCAGAAAGGCCGTTGTCCAGGCTCTCGGCAGCGCTGCCGGAGGTAAAGCGCTCCGGCTCCCTCCTGCTCGCGGTCACTGATGACGATCCCGAGGTCAGAATGCTGGCAGCAGCAGGCGCTGGGCGCCATTGATGCGCCCGAGGCCCGCGACGCCCTCATCCATCTCCTTGAAGACGCCGACCTCTGGGTGAAGGCTGCGGCAGCGCGGGGGCTCGCAAACATCGGCGGAGACCGAGGCCGGGGAAATTCTGACTTCCTACCTCGGGACGGCATCCGACATATTTCTCCTGGCAATCGTCGAGGTGCTGGGCAAACTGAAATACTCGAAAGCGCTGGGGCCGCTCATGGCACTGGCTGATCACGGTGATCCGGAAGTACGCAAGACCGTGCTCCTGGCGTTGTCGAATTACAGCGGAGAGGCCGCCGCCGGAACCGTGACGGCATGCCTGTCGGACCCTCACTGGAGCGTGCGCAAGGCGGCCATCGAGATCGTCCAACAAAAGGGTACCGCAGCAAGCGAGGCGCTCCTGGCGAAGATCGCCGAAGAAGACCCGGATGCAACGGTGCGACAGGCGGCGAAAAAGGCCCTGGGGAAATAAATGTTCGAAGAGCAGATCATTCCGCTGCCAGACGATATCTTCAGACTTCTCCGGGATTTCATCCACGATTACTGCGGAATTTATTTTGACGACGGGTCCAAATTCCTGCTCGAGCGCCGGCTTTCCCGCCGGCTCGAACAGCACCGGCTCAAAAACTTCGAAGAGTACTACCATTTCCTGAAGTACGACCGGAAACGAGAAGAAGAACTGGTCGTGCTGGTCGACAATCTCACCACCAACGAAACCTATTTTTTCCGCGAGAGCCCGCAGCTCCGTGCCTTTTCCGAAGAGATCCTGCCTGAACTGCGCCAATCCCTCGCAGCCCGCAAGGTGCTCAGGATCTGGAGCGCCGGCTGTTCCACGGGAGAAGAACCGTACACGATCGCCATTCTCCTGCTCGAGTCCGGCGACTGGTGGCGGGACTGGCAGGTCGAAATCCTCGGCAGCGACATCAACCAGCGGGTGCTGCACACGGCGCGCAAAGGCGTGTACAAGAAAAGCGCACACCGGGCCACGAGCCCGGAAATGCTGGCGAAATACTTCGTGCAGGATGAAAAAAACGATTACCGCATCATCGACCGCGTCAAGGAGCTGGTATCGTTCAGCTCAGTAAATCTCCTCGATCCCCATAAGACCAGCCTGATCAGCAACATGGACATTATTTTTTGCCGCAACGTCATCATCTATTTCGACCGTGAAGCCAAGAAAAAGGTCATCGAGAGCTTTTATCAAAAGCTCCGCGAAGGCGGCTACCTCCTCCTGGGCCATTCCGAATCCCTGATCAACATCTCGAACGCCTTCGTGCTCCGCACGCTTAAGAACGACATGGTGTACCAGAAACCCGTGAGGCAGAAACGGATGGGAGAAGAGGGCTAGCGATCAGTGCTGAGGAATGAGGGAGAAAAAACAGGACTGAGCGAAGAGCGGTTGATGACGGATTCTCCTCAGCACTTTACCCTCAGGCCTCTGTCCTAAGCTTTTACGAAGGAATGACAACATGAAAAAAATCAAAGCCCTCGTCGTTGATGATTCCGCCTATAATCGCACGGCAATCTCGAAGATGCTTGCGAGCGACGCCGGCATCGAGGTCGTCGGCAGCGCCGTCGACGGCGTGGACGCCATTGCAAAGACGCTCCGCCTGCTGCCGGACGTGATCACGCTCGACCTTGAGATGCCGAACATGGACGGCTTCACGTTTCTCCGGTGGCTCATGAAAGAACGGCCCACGCCGGTGATCGTGCTTTCGTCCCGGTCCGACAGCCGGAGCGTGTTCCGCGCCCTCGAGGTCGGCGCCGTGGATTTCCTTGCAAAGCCCGAGGCCCGTATTTCCAAGAGCATCGAATCCATCCACGACGATCTTTTGACCAAGGTCCACGCTGTCCGAATACGCAGATGTCGCGGGTAAAGGACACGATCGCTCTCCTGTCCCGGCAGCAGGCCGCGCCGGCTGTCACCCGGAAGGAGAAAAGAACGGAGAAAGAGCACGGGCCGATCGAGGTCGTGGCTGTCGCATCCTCCACGGGAGGCCCTCCTGCGCTCCAGGCGATTCTGACGGCGCTGCCGGCCGATCTGCGCGCAGGTATCGTGATTTCGCAGCATATGCCGCCGGGATTCACCAAAAGCTTTGCAGAGCGGCTGAACAAACTTTCGGCCCTCACGCATCAGCGAGGCGGCAGCAGGCGACCGCGTGAAACCCGGCACCGTACTCATCGCGCCCGGCGGCTATCATCTCATCATAAAACAGGACCGCAAAGGGCTCACCACCGACCTGGTCCCCCGGGACCCCTCCGACATGTATGTGCCGTCCGCCGACCGGATGATGGTATCGGTCGCCGAGGCCTGCGGGCCTGCCGTGCTCGGCGTCGTTTTGACCGGGATGGGCAAGGACGGCGTTGAGGGCGTGCTCGCCATAAAAAAGGAGAAAGGTCTGTGCCTGGCGGAGAGCGAAGAAAGCGCCGTGGTCTTCGGCATGCCGCAGGAGGCCATCCGAACGGGCGTTATTGACAAGGTGCTGCCGCTGGGCGAGATGGCCCGGGAAATCGTGCTGCGATGCAACCCCGGGAGGGCCGCAGACGGAAGGAACTCGAGAGAATTCTTTCTTGATAATTTTTTCATACTCGACTATAATTGCTCCTATCGTTCGTATCTTCAGCGGGGCGCGCGGTTGATCATTGGTCGCGCTCCTGTCTTGTATGAAAAGGCCCACCACAGAGACACCTGCACCTTGAGCGGCTGCAACAGGAGGGGATGATGGAAAAAGAACCCGCACCGATATCAAAAAAGGTTGAAGAATTCCTCCAGGTATTCAAAAAAGGCGAGGAATTCACCCAGGAGCTGCTTAAGGAGAACGAGAAACTCCGGTACCGCCTTGCCCAGCTTGAGGAAGTCACCAAGTTTTCAGATCGCGAAGGCACCTATAAGGTGCACTCGATGGAAGAGCGGATCAAATTCCTCGAAGATGAGAACAGAAGCCTCATCGAGCGCTACCGTGTGGTCGAGGAGGAGAACAAGGACTTTGCCAACCGGTACATCGAGGTCGAGGCGGAAAACAACAACCTGGCAAACCTCTACGTCGCCAGCTACCAGTTGCACTCCACGCTGGACTTTAACGAGTCCCTGAAGATCATTCTCGAGATCGTCATGAACCTGATCGGCGCCGAGGAGTTTTCCATCATGATGCTCGACGAGAAGACGAACGAGCTCACGATCGTTGCCCAGGAAGGCATGGGACCCGAGGCCCGGGCCAGCGTCAAGCTGGGGGAGGGGACCATCGGGGCCGCCGCGCGAGCGGGCGAGTCGTTCTACCGCGAGGGAGACCCCACGGACCTCGTTGGCGTGGATTATCTTCACCCCCTGGTCGTCATCCCGCTCAAAATCAAAGAACACGTCATCGGCGTTATCGTCATCTACAAGCTCCTGGTCCAGAAACAGCAATTTTCGAACGTAGACTACGAACTGTTCTCGATGCTCGCCGGCCATGCGGCCACGGCGCTCTTTTCTTCGAAGCTCTATTCGCAGTCCGAGCGTAAATTGACGACGATCCAGAGCTTTCTCGATCTGCTCAAGGAAAAATAAACGGAGGTTAGCCCATGCCCGAGTACAATTTTCTGGTGGTTGAAGACTCCCCGACGATGCGGCAGTTGATCTCCTTTGCCTTGAAGCGCATTCCGGGCAGCAAGATCGTCGAGGCCAACGACGGCATCGACGCGCTCAAGAAGCTTTCGACCCAGAAATTCGACATCATCCTGACGGACATCAACATGCCCATCATGGACGGTCTGAAGCTCGTCTCCATGGTGCGGAACGATCCCGCGCACAAGACCATCCCGATCATCATCATTACGACCGAAGGAGCAGAGGAGGACCGCAAGCGGGGACTCGCCCTCGGCGCCAACGCCTACATCCCCAAGCCCATCCAGACCGCGGACCTGTTGAGCGTGGTCAACGGGATCCTGGGGAATAAGTGATAGGGAACAAGACACCATAAGTCAAAACGAAGGACGGGAGGCAATCGGCTTCCCGTCTTTTTTATTTCGCCCAACATCTTCATCCTCGCCTTTCGGGGAGAGGACTGAGGTGAGGGGGCAGCGGAAATCGCGGCGCTGTCGGATGCAATGCACGGAGAAAGACTTGGCCCTACCGGGGTCGCTGTCCGTTTTAACAATTCCGCAATCCGCATTTGAAAAATCCCTTATCGATTAGCTTGCGTTTTCCCCCGAATTGTCCTATTCTCGTGGTAAGTACGTCGTTTTTTATCGTTTTCATATTTCTTACTTAAGGCAATCATGTTGATTCTTGATTCAAAAGGCAAACGCGGCTACCGCTCCGTGGTGTTCGATGTCGAGACCACGGGGTTGTCAACGCGGCAAGGGGACCGGGTCATCGAGATCGGCGCTGTTGCGATAGAGGGGAGCAAGGTCGTTGATGAGTTCCATAGCCTCGTACAGGTCAGCCAGCCCATCAATCCCTTTGCGCAGACGGTGCATGGCATTACGAAAGAGATGCTGAAAGATCAGCCGACTGCGGATCTCGTCATGCCGAAATTCCATACCTTTATCAAGAAAAGCCTTCTGGTGGCGCATAATGCGAGTTTCGATGTTCGGTTCATGAACCACGAATTTTCTCTCTTAAACCTCGATCTGAACAACGTCTGTTTCTGCACCTTGAAGCTCGGAAGAAGCATGTTCCCCAACCTGGCACGTCACGATCTGGGAACGCTCTATCAGCAGTTCTTTAAGAAGCCACCCAAGGAGATGCACCGAGCCCTTCACGACGCGCGAACCACTGCCAAGATCTGGATGAAGATGGAGAGGAAGCTGCTTGTGTGAATATTAGGTCGAAAGATATGGCCCTCGGCGGTCTCAGTTGTTAGAGTCTTTCTTGATTTTTCCCCGCATCTGTATTATTCTGTTTCCAGCAGGGGTCACTATGACAGAAGTGGCGATTAAATTACCCAAGAACAAGCTCATCGAAGGCCTTTCAGCTCTTCCTGTCAGGGAGATCAAAGAGATCATGGACGCTCTCATAGAGAGGGAACTTTTTCGCGCGCCGTCAGCCAAGGCAATTTACCGGGATGCCTCCAAGACCGTAGGTCGTAAAAAACGTCTTTCTCAGGTTGCCGAAGAGGCGGTCCGATGGGCAAGACCCAAAAAGTAGTTCTAGATACGTTAGGCATACTACGTTTTGTATCTGCCGCTGCGTTAACCTGCAAAACGGCACATGAGTTCAGGAGGCTGTGAGGACATGGTCGCACAGGAAAAGATAGCGGAGGCAACGAGGCTCCTCTCGGACGTGGCACGCCCGTGGAAGATCATTCTCTTCGGTTCCTACGGCCGGGGAGAGCCGCGCGAGGACAGCGACGTCGATCTGTTGATCGTGGAGGCCGATGTAAAGGACCGTGTTGCCGAAATGACCCGCCTGAACCGGGTTTTGAGTCCGCTCCGCATGTCCGTCGACCTGCTGGTGGTAAGCCGGGAGATGTTCGAGTACTGGGAGACGACTCCGGGCAATGTCTATTTTAACGCAGTCCGTGAAGGCAAGGTGCTGTATGAAGCAGCATGAGCAGGCGCTCTTGTTCATGCGAAAGGCCGCAGAGGACGAAGCGCTGCTCGCCGAGGTGGTCTCAGCCGCCAGGATCAGCAATGAGATCTTTGGATTTCATGCCTAACAAGCCGCAGAAAAGTCCCTCAAGGCGCTCCTCTCTGAACTTGACATTCCTTTTCCCCGCACACACAATCTTCGTTTATTGATGGATCTCCTGGCTGACGCCGGACACCCGCTACCGTCCTTACTTGTTGACCTCGATCTCCTGACCGCTTACGGAACGCTGTTCCGCTACGAAGATCTGCCCGTTGAAACGCATCTTGACCGCGAAGCAGCTCTAGCCCTTGTCCGGGAAGTGCGGACGTTCGTTGAAAAAAAGATAGGCGTTCATTGAGCGCCTGATGCAACACCGTTTTTGGGTATCCCTGACGACGATAAATTCATCGAGTGCCGCAGCGAATGCAAAGATCATCATCACGGGCGACAAGCGCTTTTTATCGGTCAAGCGACATGGCAATATTCGAGTCCTTTCGCCTGAAGAATTTCTGCAGGGCAGAAAGATAGCTTGATTCTGCCGACGCCCTTTGGGACATCTTAGGGTCAGGTCTTTTATTTTGACATTCTCCCTTTTCTGTGATAACTTCGCAACATGACCCGCCCCCTCCGCATAGAATACGCCGGTGCCGTTTATCACATCACTTCCCGAGGCAATGAAAAGATGGCCGTTTTCAAAGACGAGCAGGACCGCATCAACTTCCTGAACACGCTCCAGCACGTCAACAAGCGGTATAATTGGCTCTGTCATGCCTACTGCCTGATGGACAATCACTATCACCTCCTGATCGAGACGCCTGACGGCAATCTGTCCCTGGGTATGCGGCAGTTAAACGGGGTCTATACGCAGCTCTTCAATAAACGACATCAGCGGACAGGTCATCTGTTCCAGGGGAGGTACAAGTCCATCCTCATCCAAAAAGACAGCCATCTTCTCGAAGTATGCAGGTACGTGGTGTTAAATCCCGTCCGGGCACGGATGGTTGAACGACCAGAAGCCTGGAAATGGTCCAGCTACCGCGCCACAGCGGGGCGGGAATTTCCGCCGCCGTGCCTGACCACGGATTGGGTCCTTGGACAATTCAGTCGAAAGAGGGCCAAGGCCGAGCAGGAATACCGACAATTCGTCGAATGGGGGATCGGCAAGGAGTCTATCTGGAGAGAGGTAAAAGGAGAGTCTATTCTGGGTGAAGACGATTTTGTGGAGGGACTCATCTCCCATATCAAGAAACACCAGAACATTCCTGAAATACCCAAGAGTCATCGCTATGTGAACAGACCGTCTCTCGATAAGATATTTCCGAAACAGGTGATCCTGGACAAGAAGAAACGAGACAAGAGGATTATTGATGCCGTGCAGAAATACGGCTACACCCAGCAGCTGATAGCTGCTCATTTGAATATGCATTATTCAACGATCAGCAATCTGGTGCGAGGGAAGTCGTGACACCAAAATAAAA
>CAVWHO010000005.1:0-132166 GCA_963754875.1 Nitrospirota bacterium | reverse complement strand
GGATCGGCAAGGAGTCTATCTGGAGAGAGGTAAAAGGAGAGTCTATTCTGGGTGAAGACGATTTTGTGGAGGGACTCATCTCCCATATCAAGAAACACCAGAACATTCCTGAAATACCCAAGAGTCATCGCTATGTGAACAGACCGTCTCTCGATAAGATATTTCCGAAACAGGTGATCCTGGACAAGAAGAAACGAGACAAGAGGATTATTGATGCCGTGCAGAAATACGGCTACACCCAGCAGCTGATAGCTGCTCATTTGAATATGCATTATTCAACGATCAGCAATCTGGTGCGAGGGAAGTCGTGACACCAAAATAAAAGACCTGTATAACCATATAAAGGGCACCTCCAGAGCATACCAGAGTGGTTAAGCTCTGATATGCTCTTGGGAGAAGAGACCAATCTTATCCCAGGAGGTGCTTTATGAGATTGTACACAGGAATTGATCTACATTCAAGCAACAGTTATCTGGCGATCATCGATGAAACTGGTAAACGGGTGTTCAAAAAGAAGCTTCCCAATGATCCGGAACAAATTCTTTCCGCTCTCGCACCATACAAGGATACGATTATCGGCATCGTCATCGAGTCCACGTACAACTGGTATTGGTTGGTGGATGCACTCATGGCAGAAGGATACAAGGTGCATCTCGCAAACCCTACGGAGATCAAGCAATATAAGGGGCTCAAGTATTCAGACGATCAGCATGATGCCTTCTGGCTGGCCGAGATGCTGCGGCTCGGGATCCTTCCCGAAGGCTACATTTACCCGAAAGAAGATCGACCAGTCCGTGACTTGTTACGCAAACGAAGCCATCTCGTAAAGCTCAGGACCTCGCTCATCATCAGTTTGCAGAACATCATTTGCCGTAACAACGGGTTCCGGCTCAAGACGAACGACGTCAAGGCATTGAAAACGGATCGCGTTGCGCCGTTTCTTGAGCAGAACGAGGACCTGGCCTTGGCCGGCAAGATCAGCAAGGAGTCCATAGATTTTCTGACGCTCAAGATCAAAACGGTTGAGAGCATCATAGAAGACAGAATGGAGCTGCGCGAACCATACAAAAATCTCCTCACGTTGCAGGGAGTGGGTAAAACGTTGGGACTTACCATCATGCTGGAGACCGGCCCGATCAGCCGCTTCTCGCAAGTCGGCAACTATTGCTCCTACTGCCGGAAAGTTTCAACCAAATGGATCAGCAACGATAAGAAAAAGGGCAAAGGGAACAAGAAAAGCGGCAACAAGTACCTGGCATGGGCCTTTTCCGAAGCTGCCGAGATCGCCCGACGCTATTATCCGGAAGCCCGGGCATATTACCAGCGCAAGATGCAAAAGACCAACGCCATGATAGCCCATCAAGCCCTGGCCCACAAACTGGCGCGGGCAGCGTATTACATCATGCGAGATGGAGTTCCCTTTATGCCGGAGAAAATCTTTACACAAAGTTCATAGGCTGGCTGGGACGGTGAACCTTGCTTAGGGTTGGCAAAAAACCACGAGACCTGATTGGTAATCCGTCCCACCCTTTTATAGCGTTATCAGCATCTTTACTGCCCATGCCGCGAGCCATCATGGGGCTGGTTAACAACCATAAGACTTGTACATACTCCTGGACACGGCATGGAACCGAAGATTTTCTGGTCCGCCATAAGGCGGAAAGGGTCATGGATAAAAAGCTTCACCAATGACCTTAATCCCGATGGGTGACTGGTGCAGTGAAGACTGACACCGAAACCGAATGAAACTGCGGCAATGGTAATGATGAAGATAACGAAAAGGCTCGGCGAGAAACATTCGTTTCTCGCCACAAGATAGCTTTTTCCGCTTGACGGTGCCCTTTAAATGGGTGACACTTAAGCCGCTTAAGCCGTTAAACTGCTGTTGACATACCTGCTATGATAGTCTATATTATAGCTCATGAAGGCAAGGAGGTTTTGCATGAAAACCGTAACCGCGCTCGATCTGCGCAAGAAACTGGGCAGCGTGCTCAATTCCGTTGCGGAAGGGCATGAACCCGTGACGATCACCCGGGCAAACAAGCCCCTCGCGGTCCTCATTTCCGCGGACGAGTATCAGGACAAGGTGCTGAAAGGCGACCGGGGGAGGAAGCTCAAGGAGCTGTCCAGCCGAATGGATGCCTGGAAGAAGGAACACCGGAAAGAGACCGCTCACCTGGACGTCGTAAAAGCTATCCGGGAAGCACGGGAGCGTCGATGATCGTCCTGGACGCCTCAGTGGTCCTCAAGTGGATATTCGATGACGAAGATGGTGGAGAACGCGCGGCCCGTTTGAAGGACGCTCATGTCGCCGGGCATGAGATCGTAGCGGTGCCCGACCTGCTATTCTATGAGATCGGCAATGTATTGGCAACAAAGACACGGCTTACCGAAGCGGCCATTGCAGAGGTATTTTCGCTTCTCTGGGATTTCTCCCTCGAACGGTTTGATCTTGGATTGGAAGAATTTCAAGGCGGTCTTGTCTTATCCAGGAAATACAAAATAACAGGCTATGACGCTGCTTATGTTGAGCTCAGCAGGAGGCTCAAATGTACATTCGTAACCGCAGACAGAAAGCTTTACGAAAAGGTCAAAAGCATAAAGTCGGTCGAGCTTCTGTAACAGAGACATCGGCCTGCATGAGTATGTTTGTTGGATACTGTCCGCATTGCATGAGCGTGCGGAACATGCGACCGACGCAGGAGACGAGGCGCGGTGCGGGGTGCAAGAATAGGGACCGGCATTTAATTGTAACTCATCACTGTGAGACTTGTGGTCTGTTTGTAGAGGACGAATCTTTCCGAACAGCTCCCTGGGACGAGCTGATAAATCACCTGGACAAGTTCTCAGCTGACTTCATGACTGCACGTAAACAACCGAAGCTACAGAATAGATAAGATTCGTGGTTAGAGATGGCAGGAAAGGCATTATCAGTTTATGACCTCAGCTGCAATCGTTTCAAAACTCTGGAACTACTGTAACGTCCTCCGAGACGATGGGATGAGCTACGGCGATTACGTGGAGCAGCTTACGCATCTGCTGTTCCTCAAGATGGCCGACGAGCGCACGAAAGCGCCGTACAACCAGCCGAGTGCCGTGCCCGCGAAGTACACTGGCCCACCCTACTCAAGAAGGACGGCGACGATCTCTTCGATCATTACCGCCATATGCTCGAAAGTCTCGGCAATGAAAAAGGTCTGCTCGGGCTGATCTTCAATAAATCCCAGAACGAGTTCCAGGACCCTTCGAAATTACGACGTCTTGTCGTCGACCTGATCGATAAGGAAAACTGGTCGGTGATGAGCGCTGATGTAAAAGGGGACGCATACGAAGGCCTCCTGGAGAAGAACGCACAGGATACCAAGTCCGGCGCTGGCCAGTACTTCACTCCCCGTCCTTTGATCCATGCCGTGGTTGACGTGATCCAGCCGAAGCCGAAAGAGACCCTCTGCGATCCTGCGTGCGGGACCGGGGGCTTTCTCCTTGCTGCGCACGATTACGTGGTAAAGCATAACCCGAACATGAGCGCCGATGAGAAGCGCAAACTCAAAGGCTCCACCTTTAAGGGCTGGGAGCTGGTTCAGAGCACGGCCCGGCTCTGCGCCATGAACCTGATGCTCCACAGCATCGGGACCGACAAGGACCTTCCTATCATCGTTTCGGATTCTCTTGCTGCCGACCCCGGTGACCGGTTCGATATCGTACTGACCAATCCTCCCTTCGGCAAGAAGAGCAGCACCACCATCGTTGCCGAGAACGGCAAAGTATCCCGGGAGACCGATATCATCGATCGCCAGGACTTCTGGGCCACGACGTCAAACAAACAGCTCAATTTCATCCAGCATGTAAAGACCCTTTTAAAACAGAATGGCCGCGCGGCAGTTGTTGTGCCGGATAACGTCCTGTTCGAAGGCGGGGCAGGGGAGACGGTCAGGAGAAAGCTCCTGCACGAGTGCGACGTGCATACCCTCCTGCGCCTGCCTACGGGCCTGTTCTGCGCCCAGGGTGTGAAGGCGAACGTGCTGTTCTTCGACAAAAAGCCGGCAAGCGAAACACCTTGGACAAAGAAGCTCTGGATCTACGACCTCCGCACGAACATGCACTTCACTCTCAAGACGAGCTCCCTCCAGCGCTCAGACCTCGACGAGTTTTTTGCCTGCTATTTCGGCTTGAACGTGTCCAAAACCAACCCCCCCTCAATCCCCCCCTTGCCAAAGGGGGGAAGTTTAGATCGCCATCAGCGCAAGGCCACGTGGAAAGAAAAGGCTACCCCCTCACCTCGGTCCTCTCCCCGGAAAGGCGAGGAAGTAGGGAATGAAGGCCGCTGGCGGTCTTATAATTATGACGAACTCGTCAGCCGCGACAAGGCGAGCCTCGACATCTTCTGGCTCAAGGACGACTCTCTCGAAGCCTCCGACAACCTGCCTGATCCTGATGTCATTGCACTGGAGATCGTGGAAGACCTTGAGGCGGCGTTGGAGCAGTTCAGGGAGATCGTTACCGACCTCGGTAATGGTAAATCATCACCGCAATCTTGATTGTTATTGGACGAACATATCCATCAAACTCCTTGGCCGTTACCATACATAGGCTTAAATAATAACACTTGTGGTAACTGGTAAGGGCATATTTGGCGAATAGATGAGTGTGGAGTGGCCTGTGCCTCTTCCCGCAGCGACGCAAAACTTGGTCGAAAAGAAACTGGATGCCTTCCTTGGTAAGCGCGTGCCTCCGAAATTGGCGGATCAAATCCGGCTTTCGTACACGTTCCGCGGCAACTCGGTAACGATATTTGAACACCGCCCGCCATGGACCGAAAGCCTCACGGAATGGTCTTCATCCGCCGTTGCAAAACTCCGCTATAACCCGAAGGCCCAAACGTGGATGCTTTTTTGGCGAGACCGGAATAGCAGATGGCGCGAGGACGAAGGGCTTGCGCCGGTGAAGAATCTGGATCTGATCCTTGCTGAGCTTGACCGCGATCCAACAGGTATCTATTGGGGATAGGGACTGTTCTTATGCCGCCGCTGCCTTCTCGCGCAACTGTCCGCAGGCAGCAGAAATGTCCTGTCCGCGCGATTCGCGCACAAGTGCGGTGTAGTTGGCGTTGACCAGGATTTTCCGGAAGCGCTGCACCGCTCCATCCTCGGGTCTTTTGAACTCGCTGCCCGGAAAGGGATTGAACGGGATGAGATTTACCTTGCACTTGATCCCTTGCAGCAGCTTCGTAAGCCTTTGCGCGTCTTCCACGGAATCATTCACCCCCCGCAACAGCACATATTCAAAGGTGATCCTGCGTCTCGGTTCCAGGGGGAAGCGTTTGCAGGCAGCCAGGAGCTCCTTAATCGGATAGCGCCTGTTCACGGGCATGATCCTGTCCCGCACTTCGTCGGTCGTTGCGTTTAAGGACACAGCCAAATTCACCTTCACTCCCGAGCGTCCGAGCTTCCCTATTTCCGGGACCAGCCCGTCCGTTGAGACCGTCACCCGGCGCGGCGAAAACCCGAGTCCCGTCGTGGACGTGATGAGCTTTATTGCCTTAACGACCTCGTCGAAGTTTGCGAGCGGTTCGCCCATGCCCATGAGCACGATGTTGGTAATGCCCCGTGTTCCCTCTTCCTTCAGAATTCGGGAAACTTCCAGCACCTGGTCGACGATTTCGTGTGCCTTGAGGTCTCTCGTAAAACCCCCGCTTCCGGTAAGACAGAACCGGCACGCCTGTTGGCAGCCTACTTGGGAAGAGATGCACAGCGTCTGCCGGTCCTCATCGGGGATAAGCACGCTTTCCACGGTATGGCTGTCCACGAGCTCGAAAAGAAACTTTTTTGTACCGTCAAGAGATGTTTCCGTGGTGATGATTTTTGGAATGGGAATGTAAAAAGAGGATGCGAGCTGTGTGCGCTCCAGCTTCGCGATATTCGTCATATCGTCGAAAGATCGGGCATGGTGCGTGTATAGCCACATGAGGATCTGGTCTGCACGAAATTTTTTAAGCCCCTGATCGACGAGACGCGCCAGAAGTTCGTCACGAGTCAGAGATTTGATGTTAATTTTTTCTGCGGTCATTCTTTGGATCCTTCGTTCTTTCCGAATGTAACATCTTTATTTTTCAAAAGCAAGGCGGATTCTCGTGCATTCTCTCTACCCCAAATATACCCTGGCTTGGTGATTGACAATATCTTGCAAAAGAGCGATTCTTCGTCTATGCTGTTTATGAGGACATAGCTTCGTAATCATGTTCTGACAATTCGTGTCATTCAGACGACACGCACTGACCGGTTTTGAGACAATAAGAGAGAACAATTAAACGGTTACACGAAACCGATCGATATGAAGAACTTATTATGCGGCGGGTAGGCGACAGGGGAATTCCGGCCAAGCAGTGAATGGTCGCTCGTCATGATGCGTATCGCAAGGGCCGGGAGACTGCCATGAAGTTTTATGAGGGGAGGAGTAAGCAATGTTGAAAAAAGTTCTTGTTGTTGATGATTCAGCACTGATTCACCAGATGTACAAAATGGTGCTGATGCGTTATAAGTGCGATATCATCGATGCCTTGAACGGCCAAGAGGGGCTGGACAAACTGGCAAAAAATCCTGACGCGAACCTGATTCTTCTCGATATTAATATGCCGCTGATGAACGGCCTCGAGTTCATCAAAAAACTGAAGGATCTCGGAAAATATGACGACATTCCAATCATCATCGTGAGCACAGAGGGGAAGGAGGAGGACACGATGCGGGGCCTCGCCCTCGGAGCAAAGGGGTACGTGAAAAAACCCTTTCAACCAAGCGATCTCCATACGCTTATTGAAAAGCTTTACCCCGAGACCAGGTAGGGCAGTATGGATTACGACAGAAATTCGTCACGCAGCCCAGCTCGCCGTGGCGTTTTAACGTTCGCAACCATACCGGAGTACGTTCCGTTCAGGGGATGTCTGGCTGTTCCTGCTGCTGGCTTTGCTGCTGCTGGTAAAGCACCACATATTCTTTTTCCAGATCGGCAAACTTCAACTGCAGCTGTTCCATCTTGTGGTTCTTCTCCTTTAGCTCCTCCTCAACAGAACGAAGTTTTGTTCGTAATACCTCGAGTTCATCCGTTCCTTCTGTGCCCTTGTGCGCCTGAATGTGCTCGGCACCGCGGGCGGCATCAGGCGCACTGTTCCGTGCCAGGGCAAGCTTTTTCCGTAGGTCTTCTTGTATCTGTTTTGCTCCCACGAGGTCTTTCAGCACTTCCTGATAGAGACTCCTGTATTTCCTGCTCCTGAGCAGGAGAACGACAAGTCCGCCCGCCAAGATACCGGAAAGTTCAATAAGCAACAGGAGATAGAGCGGATTCAGTTTTATCATCGTCTTGTCCTCATTTTGACGACCATGATTCGTGTGCCAGCCACGGCGGCACCCAGGCCGATGACCGCGAGATTAATAATCCCGAATTTGACCAGAACGGACAACCAGGAGACGTCTTCGCGCGCAGTTGCCTGTATTGAGTGAGAGGCACCTTGTTGGATGGCGGGCTTTTCGGGTGCGCCGATCACTTTGAAGGGGACCGTTATCCGCCGCTGGAACGTCTTTCCCGCTGCTACAATATCCACCGTGTAATCGCCTGCGGCGAGGGCGGGAATGATGCCGGAAAAAGTACCATTCTGGGTCGGCGACGCCGGTTTTGTTGCTCGAGAAAGTGCCACCGTTGATGTCTTTCCATCAGGTCCGGTAATGTTGGCTGAAAACGTCGTGTTCTCAAGTACAGCCCGTTCGAGCGCGGTCCCGCCCGCCTTCTCAAGCCATGCGTCGATTGTCACCGTCTGTCCCCGGACCACGTCGTGTCCGTCAAAGGAGCTCTTGAGGTGTAGGCTCGTTAATACGTATACCTTGTTTCCTTCGTTCGAACTCAGCTTCACGTTCCAAATACCTGCCGCAGGCTCCTGAATCGTGATCATATCAAAGACCGAAGACTCGAACCAGGCGATATGGGTGTCATGTGTTGTTGCCTGGTGCTTCTTGCCCGATGGGTCCATGAGAGAGAGCGCGGTTCCCGGTTTTTTCGTAACGAGGACGGTCGCTTCCCGGATCTCGCGGTCAATGGTAAACGACTCGCCGACGAAGGGGACGGCATCGGGCGACTTGATCCTTTCGAAAATCGATGCAAACATGACGTGCACGTCTTTGTCTTCTCGGGCAAAGCGGAAGGAGCCTCCCGTCGCTTTCGCCATGTTTTCGAGCAGGGCGCGGTCGGACTCCTGCGTGAACGCGACAGTGTAGAGGGGGATCTGTTCTCGAGCCAGCTCGGGGAGAATGCCCATCAGGACGGATGTTGACAGGTCGTCCCTTTCCTTGGACCCGAGATCGATCCTGCCGTCCGACATCAATACCATAATCCGGTTCCGCTGACGAGACTTTTCCAGTTCGTTAAGGCCTTGCCGGACCGCCTCGGTAATGTTGGTGTGCAATTCCCTTGAAGTAATTTTTTCAACAGCGTCAAAAAGTGCCTGTCGATTCTGTCCAATATTCTGGGTGAGAGGTTGTAGCAGCGTCGCTGCATTCCCGAATCCCATGACGCCAATGCGGTCGTTCCTGTCGAGAAGAGAAATGAACAGCTTGGCTGCATTCTTGCGGTAGTCTCCGGGGTCCGTGTGCTTCATGCTCCCGGAACTGTCTATAAGCAGGATGATATCGCATCCCGGAGCAATTGTCGGAGTCTGTGCTGTTTGCAGAGCCGGTTGAGCATTGGGTTTCAACTGGGCGGAGGAAATGCCTTTTACTGTCGGCGCGGGTTGAGCAGTCGGCGTTATTTCGGTTATCGCAGTAGATGTCGCTTTCGACAGCAGGGCAGGGGCGCTGCCCGTTGACCGTGAAACAGTGGACGTTGAACTTGCTGTAAGCGGCGCAGCATGTCTTTTCACAATGATTTTGTGCCAGCCCAATGCAATCACGAGCCCGCCGAAGAAACAGATCAAAAAAATCACTATGTAGGGTATGTATTCTTTAAGCTTCATTGTGTCTCTTTTATCGGGAAAATTGGTCCATATCTTTAGACCTTTGCAATGAAACAGCAACGATGACCCGAAAAAAATATCATACTAAAATATCAGTGTTACTATTCGTAGCTTCTTGTTAAGGACAAAAAAACCTTGACACTTCCGCAGGGTAGATGTTATTTTATCGCAGTCTTTTCGAGGAGATGTGCTTGAAAATTGCGATTACAGGCAAGGGCGGTGTGGGAAAAACCACGCTGGCCGGCCTCCTGGCCCGGCTCTATTCGGCTGCGGGTAAAAAAGTTCTGGCTGTTGATGCCGATCCGGATGCAAATCTTGCATCAGCGCTCGGCATTGCGCCGGAATTAGCAGCACGGGCATTGCCGCTTGCTGAACAGTCCGACATGATCGAAGAGCGGACCGGCTCGCGTCCCGGCGCCCCCGGCGGGATGTTCAGTATCAACCCAAAGGTGGATGACATCCCCGAGGCTTACGGAGTCCAGCACGAGGGGGTGCGACTTCTCGTCATGGGTAAATCAAAAGAGGCAGCAGCCGGGTGTTATTGTCCTGAACATGTATTGCTGCGACGCCTGGTGAGCCATCTGATTCTGCGACGTGACGAAGTGGTCATTCTCGATATGGAGGCCGGTATCGAACACCTGACGCGCGGTACGGCGAGTGGGGTCAATGCCTTCATTGTGGTGGTTGAGCCAGGCCAGCGGAGCCTTCAGACGGCGCGGCACGTGGAAAACCTGGCAAAGGGGCTGGGAATCAAGAATGTGTTTGTTGTCGGCAATAAGATTAAACAGGAATCAGATAAAGACTTCATCCTAAAACATCTCGAGGGCATGCGGGTTTTGGGTTTCATGAGCTACGCCGATGATACGGTCAAGGCGGACCTTGACGGCAAATCCCCTTATGATGCATCTCCCCGGGCTGTAGAAGAAGCAAAGGTCATCAAGGCATCACTTGACCGTTTGATGCAGGCAACTTCGGACAAGTAAGCCCCGTCAAATACGGCGGGAGCGTTTTAAAAAAGACTGGATTATAATTTTTTTTCATGTTATTATAAGTACTTATTATCGTTCGGTAGAAAAAGGTTATCTCTAACAACCCATACACCATTGAAATCAAAAACATCTCTGAGAAAACAGGTAGCCGAAGCGAGGGGCAGCCTGTCGCGGGAAGAGCGCGAGTCCAAAAGCCGCGATATCGAGCAGAGGCTCTTTTTGCTTCCCGAGTTCCAGTCAGCGTCGGTGGTAATGTTCTTTGCATCCTTTCGGAGCGAAGTTGATACACTGCCGATGATCCGGCATTCGCTGGCAATGGGCAAGCGGACTATTCTCCCGAAAGTCAAGGGCAAGGATTTAGGCCTCTTCGAAATACGGGATTTTGATAAAGACATTGCTCCGGGCGCATGGGGCATCCCCGAGCCCCGCGAAATCCTGCCGGTTACGATTCATGACGTCGATTTTATGATTGTGCCCGGCCTCGCGTTTGATCTGAACGGCAACCGGCTGGGGTATGGGGCCGGGTTTTATGACAGGATACTTCCTCTGTATAAAAAAGAGACCGCTGCGCTTGCATTTGAGATACAGATTGTACCCCAGGTTCCGATCTCTGCGCTCGATATCCCGGTAAAAAAGATCGTAACGGAGAAGCGAACAATAGTGATTAACAAAGCCTGAGCGTAAATCCTCTTTTCCTACTCCCGAATAATCCAACGAGAAAACGCGCCGGGATGTTGTTCTTCAGCTTCAGGGTTTGTTAAACCAGTTAAACCATATGGACACGAAAAAAATAGAAAAGGGTGTGCGGCTGATCATAGAGGGCATCGGCGAAGACCCGGACCGGCCGGGGCTCAAGAGCACGCCAAAACGCGTTGCCGAGATGTACGGCGACATATTTTCCGGGATTACCGCCGATACCGAACAGCTGTTCAAGCCGATGGCGGGTGAAAACCACGACGAGATGGTGATGATCCGCGACATCCCCTTCTATTCCGTGTGTGAACATCACCTGCTGCCGTTCTTCGGCAAGGCGCACATCGCGTATATCCCGGGTGCGGGCAAGATCGTAGGCATCAGTTCTTTGGCGCGGGCGCTTGAGGTCCTCGCCAAACGGCCCCAGGTGCAGGAGCGGCTCACGGCGCAGTTCACCGACTTGATCGTCAGCCGGCTCAAGCCGAGGGGAGCCATGGTGGTGATTGACGCCGAGCATCTCTGCATGAGCATGCGCGGCGTGAAGAAGCCGGGGTCGCGGGTGATCACTTCGGCGGTTCGCGGCACCTTCCGGTCCAAGGAATCAACGCGTCTGGAGATGCTGGCGTTCCTCAAGGCGCGGGATTAACAGTTTAAGTCTACGTAAGGGAGTATCCATGACATCATCAGTTCTCAAATATGAGGCCTCGGTCTCAAAACCGCTGGTAGAGGAGGTCATGAGCCGTTCGGGCCAGAATCTCCAGTCCTGCTACCAATGCCGCCGGTGCGCTGCCGGCTGCCCGGTCGGGGAAGAGACAGGCGTGACGCCGGACCGGCTGATCAGAATGATCCTGGTGGGAGACAGGGAAGCCGCCCTCAATAATCTCCTCGTATGGAAGTGCGTGGCCTGCTACACCTGCGGCACGCGCTGCCCCAATAATATCCAGACAGCGCGGATCACCGAGACCTTGAAGCTGATGTCCAAGGAAGCACATTTGAAGCCGCTCACCCCGCGGATCGCCGATTTCCACAATGCTTTCATGACCACGACCGGTCACCTGGGCCGTTTCAACGAAATCGAGAGCATGGCCATCTATGAGACCAAGACGCTCTTCAAGGAGCTTGCTAAAGGAAACCTGAAAGCGGTGATCGATGAAATGGTGAGCCAGGGCAAACTCGGCGCAGCAATGACGAAGAAGAAGCGGATGCACTTCGGCATCGACAGGGTCAAGAACCGTTCGGAAATAAAAGCCCTCTACAAAAAGTCCAAGGGCCGCTAACGGTCGAGAGAGGATGAGTACCGCACTATGGAAATAGCCTACTATCCCGGTTGTTCATTGCACGCATCGTCGAAGCTCTACGATATCCAGTGCAAGCTCGTATTTGGCAAACTGGGCCTCGAGCTCAAGGAGATCGAAGACTGGAACTGCTGCGGCGCAACGGCGGCGAGCAAGACCAATGAATTCCTGTCCATCGCCCTGCCCGCGCGGAACCTGGGCATCGCCGACGCTACCGGTCTTTCTGAAATCGTCATTCCCTGCTCTTCCTGTTACAGCAGGACCCTCGTGTCGCAGAAGAGGCTTGCTTCCGATGCCGCGCTCAAAGACTCCATCAATGTCGAGCTCGGCCATAAAGTGCAAGGCACGATCAAAGTATCGAGCATCCTCGAAGTCCTGCGGCCCAAGGTAGCCTCCGGCGAGATTGCCGGCAAGGCAACCAAGAAACTCACCGGCCTCAAGCCCGCGTGCTACTACGGATGCCTTTTGACGCGGTTTCCCATTGATATCGAGGTGCCTGATAACGTGGAGAACCCCCAGGGCATGGAGATCGTCTGCAAGGCCCTGGGCGCCGAGCCCATCGACTGGAGCTACAAGACGGACTGCTGCGGCGCTTCTGCTGCATACAACGATGCCGAGCAGTCGCAGCTTCTCATGTCCCGCATTTTCAAGGACGCCACTGCCCGCGGCGCGAACTGCATCGTCACCACCTGCCCGCTCTGCCAGATGAACGTGGACGCCTGCCAGGACGAGGTCAATGATAAGTACGGGATCGCCAAGCGGCTGCCGGTCTACTTCATCACCGAACTCATCGGCGTCTCCATGGGGATCGACCCCGCCCTCATGCAGGTCGACCGCCATTTCGTTGATGCCATGGGGCTCTTAAAGGAGTTGAACCTGATATGAGCGCACAAAACTCTTCGAACAAACAGGGATCGGTCCTCATCGTCGGCGGCGGCATCGGCGGCATGCAGGCGGCCCTTGATCTTGCTGAAAGCGGCTTCAAGGTCCACATGGTCCAGAGGGAAACTTCCGTGGGCGGGACCATGGTCATGCTGGACAAGACCTTCCCCACGGGCGACTGCGCGATGTGCATGATCTCGCCCAAGATGGTCGAGGTCGGCCGCCATCTCAATATCGATATACATACCCTGGCTGAGGTGACCTCCGTTTCCGGCCAGTCCGGAAATTTCACGGTCAAGGTGAAGATGGCCCCCCGGTATGTGGACCAGAGCAAATGTACGGGCTGCGGCGACTGTGAAGCGAAATGCCCCAAGAAAGTGCCGAGCGAATTCGACCAGCAGCTGGGAACTCGCAAGGCCATCTTTTCCCTCTTTCCTCAGGCCGTGCCGAATACGCGGGCCATTGATTCCAAGAACTGCCTTTGTCTCACCGATCCTCAGAAAAAACGCTGCCGCTTGTGCGAAAAGACGTGCAAGGCAGGCGCGATCAACTACGAAGACACCGGTAAAGAATTCGAACTGAACGTAGGGTCCATCATTCTCTCTCCCGGCCTCCAGCGCTATGACGCGCGGGTAAGGCCTGAGCTGGGCCTCGGCCGCTGGCAGAACGTGGTATCATCGGTCCAGTTCGAGCGCATCCTTTCCGCGTCCGGCCCCTACAAGGGCACGGTGCAGCGGCCCTCTGACCAGAAACACCCCGTCAAGGTAGCCTGGATACAATGCGTCGGTTCCCGGGACAACCACAATGCGAACCCCTGGTGCTCGTCGGTCTGCTGCATGTACGCCACCAAGCAGTCGATCATTGCCAAGGAACATGATAAGAACATCGAGCCCACGGTCTTCTACATGGAGATGCGGGCCTTTGGCAAGGATTTCGACAAGTACGTGGAGCGGGCAAAGAACGAGTACGGCGTCAAGTACAAGCGTGCCATGGTCTCGGCAGTGCGGGAAGAGCCGGGAACAGGCAATCTCGTGCTCCGCTATTCCGATGAAACGGGCAAGCTCCTGAATGAAAATTTCGACATGGTCGTCCTGTCCGTGGGCTTCGAACCCCACGCCGATGCCGTAGAATTCGCCAAGACCTTCGGCATCGAGATGAACCAGTACAAGTTCGCCAAGACCTCGCACTTTACGCCAGTCAAGACCTCGCGTGACGGCGTATTCGTTACCGGCATTTACCAGGGGCCCAAGGACATTCCCGACACCGTGATGCAGGGAAGCGGTGTGGCCGGAAGTGTCATGGCTCTTCTTGCCGAAGCGCGCGGGACACAGACCAAGAAGAAGGAGTTGCCGCCCGAGAAAGACGTTGCCGGTGAAGCGCCGCGCATCGGCGTGTTCGTCTGCCACTGCGGCACGAACATCTCTTCCACTGTCGAGATCGACCAGGTGGTCGAGGCTATTAAAAAAGAAAAAGGCGTTGCCTACGTTACGAATACGATCTATGCCTGCGCCCAGGACAACCAGGACGTGATCAAACAGACGATCAAGGACCAGAACCTGAACCGCGTCGTGATCGCGTCCTGCACTCCGCGGACCCACGAGAAGCTGTTCCAGGAGACGATCCAAGAGGCGGGCCTGAACAAGTACCTCTTTGACCTTGCCGACATCCGCGAGCAGTGCTCCTGGTGTCATAAAGGCCAGAACGAGGTAGCAACGAAGAAAGCCATCAAGATCGTGAAGATGGCCGTGGCCAAGTCACGGCTCCAGGAACCGCTCAAGAGCGAGAGCGTCGGCGTAACGCCTGCGTGCCTGATCATCGGCGGCGGCGTTGCGGGTATGACTTCCGCACTGGCCCTTGCCGACCAGGGCTTCCCCACCCACATCGTTGAGAAGGAAAAGGAACTCGGCGGCCTTGCGAAAAACCTTTATCGCACGCTTGATGGTTCCGACGTGCAGCAGTTCCTTGCGGCAGAAGATCGCCGAGGTCAAGGCCCATCCGAAGATCACCGTTCACACGGGTGCTGAAGTCAGGAAGTCCGACGGTTTTGTGGGCAATTTCGAGACGACCCTTTCAGATGGGAGCGTTGTTCAGCACGGAGCCATCGTCCTGGCAACGGGCGGAGTTGAATATCAGCCCACGGAGTACCTGGCTGGCACGAGCTCGAATGTGATCACCCAGCGCGACCTGGAAAAGAAACTGTTCAGCGAAAATATCACGCCCAAGGCAGGCGAACGATATGTGATGATCCAGTGCGTGGGCTCCCGCGAAGAGCCTGCCCAGTATTGTTCCCGCGTCTGCTGCCAGGATGCGATCAAGAACGCCATTGCCATCAAAGAACGGAATGCTTCAGCCGAGGTCATCATCCTCTACCGCGATATCAGGACCTACGGTCTGCGTGAGGACTATTACAAACAAGCCCGCGATCTGGGTGTATTCTTCGTCCGCTACGACGTGGACCGCAAGCCCGTGGTCGAACAGGCAGGGAACAAAGTTCAGGTCAAGGCATGGGACTTTATGCTGAACCGGGAGCTCCAGTTTGATGCTGACTGGCTTGTTCTTTCCGTCGGCCTCCGGCCCCATCCAACGACCGATGCCGTCGGCGCCATGTACAAGGTGACGCGCAACCCTGACGGCTATTACCTCGAGGCGCACGTGAAGCTCCGTCCTGTGGATTTTCCGAGCGAAGGACTATTCGTGGCCGGTCTGGGGCACGCGCCCAAGAACCTTGACGAGACCATCGCCCAGGCGTTGGCAGCAGCCGGAAGGGCAGGGGTGATCCTGTCCCACGAGAAGCTCGCGGTCTCCGGCATCATCGCCAAGCACAAGCGGGAGCTCTGCATGTCCTGCCTCTCCTGCCTCCGCGTTTGCCCCTTCGGGTCGCCGTATATCGCCGAAGACGGGAAGATCTCGCACAACGAGATCAAGTGCATGGGCTGCGGGATCTGTGCGGGCATCTGCCCGGCAAAGGCGTTCCAGGTGAACAATTTCCGGGACGACCAGATCCTCGCCATGATCGACGCTGCCGTGGAATCCGAAGCGGGCGTGATCGGGTCGTAGGCTTAAAAGAGAGAAAATTTTTACCACTGAGACACAGAGACACGGAGAAAGAAGAAGCTGAAAATCAGAGCAAGAGATGAGTAAATTTTAAAGCTGCAAACGCTCAAGGTTTTGATTCGCTAAATCAGTATTTGGTTTTTCTCTGTGCCTCCGTGGTAGATTAGATTTTAGTTTTTTTGAAAGGAGTGCATCCATGGCTGTAGCATCAGAAACACCGGAAAAAGTCGTGGTCTCGTCCGTCGAGAAACCTCACGAAACACCGGCGGGCTGGGAGCCGAACGTCATTGCCTTTGCGTGCCACTACTGTGCATTCGCGGCAGCGGACCTGGCAGGCGTTATGCGTCTGTCCTATTCACCGAGCGTCAAGATCATTCGCCTGCCCTGCACGGGAAAGCTCGACCATATCCATATCCTCCGGGCCTTCGAAAAAGGCGTAGACGGCGTTTTTGCCGCCGGCTGACTGAAAGGCCAATGCCATTACCTGGAAGGTAATAAGTTTGCGGCTCGAAGAATAGAATACGTAAAGACCTTGCTGACGAAGATCGGCATCGACCCTGCGCGCCTGGAGATGTTCAATCTTTCGGCGGCAATGGGCCCGCGATGGGCGGAGATGTGCAACGAATTTGTCGAGAAGATACGGAAACTCGGGCCTTCGCCGATCTCACTCGCAAAACACCAACAGTTATGCGGCACGGAAAAGGAGTGACTGACCAATGATAGTCGGTAAACAGAAACCATTCGACGAAATCTGGGACATGGTCAAGGGCTTCAAGAAGGTCCTTGTCTTCGGGTGCAACACCTGCGTTGCCATCAGCCACGCGGGCGGCGGCAAGGAGGCGGAAATTCTGGCGTCTATGCTCCGGATGAAAGCGACCCAGGAAGGCTCGGGCATGCAGATCGACCATGCCGCAATCGAGCGGCATTGCGAGCCCGAGTTCTTCGAGCCGCTCATGGAAAAGGTGAAGACCTATGATCTGGTGCTCTCGACCGCCTGCGGCGTGGGGGTGAACTTTCTCGCCGAGAAGATCGGCGACAGCATCCCGGTCTACCCGGGAGTCAACACGACGTTCTACGGAGCCGTACCCAAGGCCGGATTCTTCGTTGAGCTCTGCGGCGGGTGCGGCAACTGCATTCTTCACCTGACCGGCGGCATCTGTCCGGTCGTGCGCTGCTCCAAGTCACTCATGAATGGTCCCTGCGGCGGTACGAACAAGGGCAAGTGCGAGGTCAGCAACGAGGTGGACTGTGCGTGGTATCTGATCGTTGAGCGCATGAAAAAGCTCGGCAAGCTTGAAGAGTTGTACACCATTCAACCGCCGAGGAACTGGTCCTCTGGCACGCACGGCGGCCCGCGCAGGATGGTGCTCGAGCACATTATGGACCTTGAAGAAGAGAAAAAAGCCTAAGGCTGGAGGATAAGCGTAATGAAAAGTGGAAGCAACCTCGAACGAGTCATCGCAAGCGGAAAACCTGCGGTAACGGCGGAGCTGGGGCCGCCCATGAGCGCCGATGGCAAAGAGGTCGTGGAAAAGGCCCACAAGCTGAAGGGCTTTTGCGACGCCGCGAACATCACCGACTGCCAGACCGCCGTGGTGCGCATCTCGAGCATCGCCGCGGCATTCATTGCCCAGCGGGAAGGCCTCGAACCGGTCATGCAGATGACCTGCCGGGACCGGAACCGCATTGCCATGCAGGCGGACCTCCTGGGCGCCGCAGCCTTGGGCCTCAAGAATTGTCTCTGCATCGCCGGCGATCACCAGAAGTTCAGCGCAGCAGGCAAGCTCAAAGGCCACCCGGGCGCAAAGAACGTTTACGATGTGGATACCTGTCAGCTTGTCGGGATCATGAAAAAGATGCGCGACGAGAGTTTGCAGGAGGGCGGGGACAAGATCGAAGTGGCGCCGAAGTTTTTCATCGGCGCCTCCTGGACGCCCATGGGAGACCCGATCGACTTCAGGCCCTATAACCTCAAGAAAAAAGTGGATGCCGGGGCCGACTTCATCCAGACCCAGGGAATCTACGACGTGGAAATATTCAAGTCGCAGATGGAAAAAGCGCGGAACCTGGGGCTCACGGAGCGGACAGCTATCCTCGGCGGCATCATCGTTCCCCGGAGCGCCATGATGCTCAAGTATATGGACGCCTCCGTTGCCGGCGTAACTGTGCCGAAGCCGCTCATCGACCGGATGAACAAGGCAAAGGAAGCAGCAGGCGACGACAAAAAGAAGGCCCGCGAGCTGCAGGAAGCCGAAGGACTCAAGATCACCGTGGAGCTTATCCACCAGATCCTTGAGATCCCCGGCGTCAAAGGCGTTCATATTCAGGCCATCGAGTGGGAGAGCGCCATCGAGGGGATTGTCAAGGCAGCGGGACTGTATCCAAGACCGTAATTTGGAGCGAGCCGACCGTGTCGGCGTCAGACGGCAACGCGGTTGTCTTGGTCCAAATCGAGATAGGTATATGCCTAAAACTACCATCCTGGATCTGTATAAGAAAAAAACCGAGGGCAAGAAGCTCACCATGCTCACGGCTTACGATTTTCCCACGGCACAGATCGTAGACCAGGCAGGGATCGACATGATCCTTGTCGGCGACTCGCTCGGCATGGTGGTCCAGGGGCTGACCAGCACGCTCCCGGTGACCATGGATGAGATGCTGTACCATACGAAGATCGTGTCACGTGCGGCATCGTCATCCCTCGTGGTCGGCGATATGCCCTTTCTGTCTTATCAAACAGACAAGTCCGAGGCGGTCAGAAATGCAGGCCGGTTTCTGAAAGAAGCAGGTGCAGAGGCCGTGAAACTTGAAGGCGGAACCCAGATGGCTGATGCGATCCGGGCCATCGTGAACGCCGGTATACCGGTGATGGCCCATATCGGACTGACCCCGCAATACATTCACGCTCTCGGGGGGTTCAAGGTCCAAGGCAAAAATGAGGCCGCTCGTGAGAAGATCCTGGCGGATGCAAGAGCAGTGCAGGACGCGGGCGCCTTTTCCGTAGTGCTCGAAGCCATGCCCGCTTCACTCGCTAAAGAAATACATGACCTCCTTCATATTCCCACCATCGGTATCGGCGCCGGTCCGGATTGTGACGGACAGGTGCTTGTCCTCCATGATATCCTCGGGCTCTTTGACCGGTTCACTCCTAAGTTCGTTAAAAAATATGCTCATCTCAAGGATCAGGCGATGAAAGCGGTAACAGAGTATAAGCAGGAAGTCGAGTCCGGGACCTTCCCCGATGAGGAGCATAGCTTCAAATAATAAAAAAAACTAATGTATATATTCGTAACAAACGGTGGTGTACTTTTCGTAGCGAGGCCTTTTTTATCAATGAAATTTATAAGTTAATTAAAATAATTACTCTTAAATTTTGTCACTTTTCTTGAATTTTTCTTGACTCACTCGATATGCGATGGCTATAATACCCCGTTTTTACCATTTTGCTCTACGTCCTCTTCCCGCTAAGAGGAGGGGACTGCATGCCTGAATCAACTCTAAACGTAGTTCTCCTCCAGCATACGCCGGAACCCGAATCCGTTGTGGCTATGGCAGCGAAACTGTGCTACAGCCCCTCGGGGATAGAAGAGCTCAAGGAGAAACTCGGGAAAAAAGACCAGGCTGCGTTCGTGGAGAAGCTTGCGGCCATCGGTCACCTCTCTCCCATTGAGCATGTCTCGTTCACCTTCGGCATCGAGGGCATCTCACGGGCATGTTCGCACCAGCTGGTCCGCCACCGCGTTGCGTCTTACTCGCAGCAGAGCCAGCGATATGTAAAGGCAGAGCAGTTTGATTATGTAATTCCTCCGAGCATCAAGCAGGACCCCGCACTCGTGCGCGAGTTTGAGAAGTGCATGGCCGAGGCGCAGATGAACTATACGAACGTACTCAAACGGCTCGGGGAGCTTGGGTACGAGGGTGAAGCAGGACAACAGGACGCGCGGTATCTGCTGCCAAATGCGGCAGAGACGAAAATAGTGGTCACGATGAACGGGCGAGAGCTCCTCCACTTCTTCCGCGTACGGTGCTGTAACCGGGCGCAGTGGGAGATTCGTGACATGGCCGAGCGCATGCTCGCTTTGCTGAAGCAGACGGCGCCGACGATTTTCGCCAAGTCCGGGCCCGGTTGTCTTCATGCTCCCTGCCCCGAGGGCAAGATGACCTGTGGAAAGATCGATGAGGTCAGGAAGAAGTACGGAGTAGTTAAAAAATAATAAGGAAGAACGAATCGGAGAAAGGGAGAAACGGGAAAAAAGATGTTGATGATATCGCCGGTTCCCCGATTCCGGTTCATTGTTTCGAAAGGTTCATACTAGATGGGTTTTGCAATAGCAGTAGCAGGCAAGGGTGGCACAGGTAAGACGAGCCTCTGCGGCCTTACGATACGATATTTGACCGAAAAGAAGCGCGGGGCCGTGCTGGCTGTTGACGCTGATGCCAATGCGAACCTGCATGATGTGCTCGGTGTGAATGTACATGCCACGGTGGGACGGCTGCGGGAGACCTCTCTTGAAGCGGTTAAGTCCACGGCGCCCCGGCCCGGCGGCATGAGCATGGAGCAGCTCTTTGATTACCAGATCCAGCAGGCGATCATCGAAGCGAAGGGCTTTGATCTGCTCGTGATGGGCAGGCCCGAGGGCGCGGGCTGTTACTGTGCGGCGAACAACATCATTCGCAAGTATATGGATAAGCTGGCCGACACCTATCCGTACACGGTCATGGACAACGAGGCCGGTCTTGAGCATCTCTCCCGTCGCACCACGCAGGACACGGACCTGCTCCTCATCATCAGTGACTCATCCGTGCGCGGGATAATGACAGCCGGACGTATCGGCGAACTGGTTAAAGAACTGAAACTGAACGTCAAGCGCACCGTCCTTATCGTAAACCGTGTGCAGGACGGTACGAGCGACGATAAATCGCTTCAGCAGGCAATAGCCCAACAGGGCGTGGAGTTCGCAGGGTTCGTTCCTGCCGACGAACTGATCTTTGAGTATGATTTGAACGGTAAGCCGCTTATTCAGCTTCCGGCCGACTCCAAGGCGCTTACCAGTTATTACGGAGTGCTGGACAAGCTGATCCCGTAAACTATGGCCGCGAAAACCATCGCCATCATAGGCGCAGGTCGCGTCGGCAGTTCCGTGGGACTCCTGCTCAAGCGGGCGGGATATAGCATTACCGCAGTTGTTGCGCGCACCCGGGAGTCGGCAGAGAAAGCGCGGGCGTTCATCGGCTCCGGTAAAGCATTGACCGACGTGGTGCAAGCAGCGATGACGGCTGACGTGATATTCATTACAACCCCGGACGGAGCGATCAAAACCGTTTGTGATGCGATTGCATCGGGTGGCGGGTTCAGACCAGGCATGCTCGTTGTACACACCTCCGGCGCGCACACCCTGGATTTACTGGCTTCCGCACGAGAGTCAGGTGCATACCGCGCGGTCATCCATCCGCTTCAATCGATTCCGAGCAGGGAACTCGGTATAAAGAATATTCCCGGGTCCTATTTTCGATTGGAAGCTGATCCGGAAGTAATTGCGTTAGCCAGGGGTCTGGTAAAGGCTTTGGAAGGCATTGAGCTGGATATGCCGGGGTGGCTTTCGGATAAAAGTTCCCCGGCCCTCTACCATGCCGGCGCCGTGGCAGTATCGAATTTTTTCGTTGCGCTTGTGGATTTCGGACTTTGCTTTTACCAGGCACTGGGTGCGGATAAGAAGGAAGCGCTCAAAGCCGTGCTTCCACTCATCAAGGGTACGCTGGCGAACATTGAATCCGCCGGGATTCCCGATGCGTTGACCGGCCCCATTGTCCGGGGCGATGTAGAGACGGTCAGGGATCATATGGACGCCATGCGAACAAGAGCGCCGGAGCTTCTTGGTCTTTACCGGGAGCTTGCGAAACAAACCATCATCATCGCAAAAGAGAGACGGGCACTATCGCCGGAAGTGCTTCGGAAATTGTCGGATGTAGTTGAACAGCAAAATTAGCTGGAAGTGTTCCAATCAAAACACGTGTTAACAGAATTTTTCCTTAGGTAAACAAGGAATACGATGAAAGAGGAGGTTTTTTGAAATGATCGTAATCGGAGAAAAAATCAGTGTTATGGCAAAAAAAGTTCGTGAGGCTCTTACGAATCACGATGCGAAGCCGCTTCAGGAACTTGCCGTAGCCCAGGCAAAAGCAGGCGCGCATTTTATCGATGTGTCCATTGGCCCTGCCGAGGAAAATGGTCCCGAGCTTATGGACTGGGCCGTTAAGGTTGTGCAGGAGGTGGTAGAAAAACCGCTTTGCCTGGATACGACAAACGTGAAGGCTATGGAAGCGGGGCTCAAGGCGCACAACAACCAGTGGGGAACTCCCCTCATCAACTCTACGTCCAACGAACCCGAGCGGTTCCCCATGATGGAGCTGGCCGGCAAGTACAACTCGAAAGTCATCGCACTCACTCTCGGGAAGGGCGGTCTTCCGGCCGATGCCGAGGACCGTTGCGGCATCGCAGCCGAGATCATGGCGCGCGGCATGGAATATGGCGTGCCCATGGAGAACATCTTCCTTGACCCTCTCATTCTCCAAGTCTGCACGATGCAGGACCAGGGAAGGCAGGCAATCCGTGCAGTCAGGATGTTCAAGGACCTGAACGATCCGCCCATGCAGAGCGTGGTGGGGCTTTCGAACATCTCGAACGGCGCGCCCAAGGCCTTGCGACCCATCATCAACCGTAACTTCCTAGCGCTTTTGATGTATGAAGGACTCACCTCAGCCATCATCGATCCGTTGGACAAGGACATGATGGATACGGTCAAGACCGTTGAGATGATCATGGGCAAGACAATGTATGCCCATTCTTATTTGGATATGTAGTCTGGTCCGGCATGTAAATGACGGAGAACTACGCGAAAGGTGCTCAACTTCTGACAGTAAGCCTTGTAAAATTTTAATTTTGCGTATTTTTTTCTGTTGATCTCTGTATAATATTTTGTTACTATAGGTAACAATTTTGAGGAGGATTTCATGGCACTGACAATTCCGAAAGAGTCCTACAGCGGTAAAATCTTTAACGTGCAGCTTGGATCCGGCGCAAAAGCAGTGACCATCGGCGGAGCGAGCGCACTTCCGTTTTTGGCATTTGAAGGTACGTTCCCGAACAAGCCTGCCGTTGCCTTTGAGATCATGGACATCGCACCGAGCGATTGGCCTGATACCCTGCAGAAAGCCGTTGGCGGCGTATCAGCTAATCCGGTGCAGTGGGCAAAGTTCTGCCCAGCAGAACGGCGCAGACATCGTTGCGCTCAGATTAATGGGCACTCACCCTGACCAGAAAAACAAAAGCGTCGAAGAAGCTGCCAAGACGGCTGCGGAGGTCGCGGCAGCCATCGACATCCCTCTCCTCATTCTCGGCAGCGGTCACGTGGAAAAGGACAGTCAGGTACTACAGGCGGCAGCGGCAGCGACGCGCGGAAAGAACTGCGCCATCGGCAAAGCTGTGGAAGAGAATTATAAAACCATCGCCGCAGCAGCCATGGCCAATGACCACAAACTGATCGCCATGAGCCAACTTGACGTGAACCTTGCGAAGCAGTTAAACATCCTGCTTACCCAGATGGGATTCGACAAGGAACGGATCATCATGGACCCCATGTCTTCCGCTCTGGGATATGGCCTCGAATATACGTACAGCGTTATGGAGCGTATCCGTCTGGCAGGACTCCTGCAGAACGATGCCATGATGCAGACGCCCGTTGTCTGCGATATCGGTGCGAACGTGTGGAAGGTGAAGGAAACGATGGCTCCCGACGCCGAAGTCCCCGAATGGGGCGGCCTTGCGGACCGGGCCCTGGCCTGGGAATCCCTAACTGCCTCGGCCATGATCACTGCAGGCGCTGATATGCTGATCATGCGGCATCCTGGCGCGGCAGCAAAGGCCAAAGAGATGATCGCAGAACTGATGGGGTAGTTGCCAGCAGGACGTTCACAAAAAAAAATAAGGATTGGAATTATCCAGTACTCTTCCAACCAGCGATAAAAATTTTTGCGGTTCATTCCGAAAGGAGCATTTAAATGGCACTCTCTGGTGTTGAAATATTCAAACATTTACCGAAGACCAACTGCAAGAAGTGCGGGCATCCCACCTGCCTCGCCTTCGCTATGAAGCTTGCAGCCAAGCAGGCAAGCCTCGATGCCTGTCCGGACGCGTCTGAGGATGCAAAGAAGATACTGGGCGAATCAGCAGCACCGCCGATCCGGGGCATTGTCCTCGGTACGGGGACGAAGGCCGTGAAGGTCGGCGAAGAGATCTGCATGTTCCGTCACGAGAAAAAGTTTTTCAACCCGAACGTGTTTGCCGTTGCGATCAAAGCCTCTGAAGCCGGCGATGCCGCTGCCAAGAAGATCGCTGCGGTCAACACCTCCGAGATCGACCGCGTGGGGCAGAAGCTCCGGGTGGACGCCATTGCCATAACCGACGAAGGCGGCGATGCAGCGAAGTTTGCTTCTGTCGTGAAACAGGTAGTGGACGGTGCGCCGGGCGTGCCAATCATCCTCGTGAGCAAAAATCCCGCGACCATCGAGGCCGGGATCGCGCACTGTGCCGATAAAAAGCCTCTCATCTATGCCGCGACTGCAGAGAACGCAGAAGCCATGGCGAAGATCGCAAAGGAAAAGAAGGCCTCCCTCGCCGTTGCCGCAGACGGTCTTGACGCGCTGACGGCGCTCTCCGAAAAAGTGAAAGGCATGGGCGTGGACGATCTCGTGCTCGATTCCGGCGCACGCAAGGCCAAGGATATGATCGAGCACTTTACCATCATCCGCCGTGCAGCCATCAAAAAGAACTTCAAGCCCCTGGGATACCCGGTCATCATCGTTTGCAACCCGCGACAATTCCCTGTCCGAGTCCATGGCCGCGGCCATCGGCACGATGAAATATGCTTCTATCATCATTCTGAGCAATGTCGAGAAATGGAAGATGCTCGCGCTCTTGTCGCTGCGCCAGAATATCTACACCGACCCGCAGGTGCCGATGCAGGTGGCGCAGAACGTTTACAAGGTCGGAGACGCCAAGGACAACTCGCCGCTCATGATCACCACGAATTTCTCGCTCTCCTACTTCATCGTGCGGGGCGAAGTCGAAAACAGCAAGGTGCCGTCGTGGCTAGCCGTCATGGACAACGAGGGACTGTCGGTGCTGACGGCCTGGGCAGCTGGAAAGTTTACAGCAAGCAAGATCGCGCAATTCATCACCGACAGCGGCGTGGAAAAGAATATCAAACATAAGGAGCTCATCATTCCCGGGTACGTGGCCGTCCTCTCGGGAGCGCTTGAGGAAAAGCTCCCCGGGCTGGAAGATCACCGTCGGACCGCGGGAAGCGAACCAGCTCCCGACGTTCCTGAAGGCAAGAGCGTAAGCAGCCATCAACCGCAGAGGACGCCGGGAGCACAGAGTGAAAATCTGGGCGACTCGTGACGTCCTCGCGACCTCCGCGAACTCCGCGGTGAAAAAATGCGTTAAAAGGAGCGACTCATGTCAAAGATCATTGCCACTGGAGCCATACTTGGCTCGCACTATTACGTCAAGCAGGCAGAAGCCCTCGTTGAGAAGGCCATCAGCGAAAAAGGCGCGGATTTCAAGTTCGAATTTCCGGACACAGCCTATTTCCTTCCGCAGATGTTCACCATGACCGGGTTTGAGGTGAGAACGGTCGGGGACATGAAGACCGCCCTTGAGAAGCATGTGAAGCCGCTCCTTACGAACGTACCCGATGACAAACTGTACAAGCCGTTTCTTGGAGAAGCCCTGGATGCCGGTATGGCGGCCCTCTTTGCCCAGGAGATGATCATGGCCATCCGCTACATTTACGGCCAGGAGCCGGTGAAGGACGATTCCATCGGCCTCACCTATAACGGATTTATTTCCGACACGATCCTCCGGAACCTCGGTGTCCAGCTCGTGGACGGGTCTATGCCCGGTTACGTCTGCATCATCGGTGCAGCGGACAGCGACGAACAGGCCCTCGAGATGGCCCGGGATCTCCAGCAGAAGAACATCCTCACCCTCATGTGCGGCAACGTGAACGGCAATAGTTTTACGAAGCAGCTCCTGCGCAAAGGCGTCCAGCTCGGCTGGGACACCCGCCTTGTTCCTCTCGGTCCGGAAGTGGAGCATGCCATCTACGCCCTGAACTGGGCCGCCCGCGCCGGAATCACCTTCGGCGGCATGAAGGGTGGAGACTACAAGAAGATCCTGAAATACTCCAAGGACAAGGTGTTTGCCTTTGCCATGGTGCTGGGGCCGCTTAATGACCGGATCTGGACCACGGGCGCGGGCGCCATCAACATGGGCTTCCCGGCGATCGCGAACACGGACATCCCAGTGGTCCATCCGACCGGCGTGACGATCTACGAAGAAGTGGAGAAAGAGCTCGACCCCAAGAAGCTCATTCAGCGATGCTTCGAGGTGCGCGGTCTCAAGATCACCGTCTCGAAGCCGCCGATCCCGGTGGCCTTCGGCCCCGCGTTCGAGGGCGAACGCATCCGCAAGGAAGACATGCACGTCGAATTCGGCGGCCAGCGCACGCCGGCCTTCGAATGGCTCCGTACCGCAGACCTCGACAAGGTCGAGGACGGCAAGGTGACCATCGTCGGCAAGGACGCCGAGGCCCGGTACCAGAAGGGCGGCCAGATGCCACTGGGCATCCTCATCGAGGTCGCAGGCCGCAAGATGCAGAAGGACTTCGAGCCGGTGCTCGAGCGCAAGATCCACCATTTCGTCAACGAAGCGCAGGGCGTCTGGCACATGGGTCAGCGCGACCAGAACTGGCTCCGGGTCAGCATTAACGCCCTCAAGGAAGGCTTCGTGCTCAAGCACTTCGGCGACATCCTCACGACCCAGCTCAAGCACAAGTTCAACAATATCGTCGACAAGGTCCAGGTGACCCTCTACGTGGATGATGCCGATGTCAAGAAGCTGCTCGACGATGCCCAGAAAGCGTATCTCGAGCGCGACGTACGCCTCGCATCCATGACGGACGAGTCAGTGGACACCTTCTACTCCTGCATCCTCTGCCAGAGCTTTGCGCCGAACCATGTCTGCGTCGTATCGCCGGAACGGCTCGGCCTCTGCGGAGCGTACAACTGGCTCGATGCCAAGGCGGCCTTCGAGATCGACCCGAACGGCGCAAACCAGCCTGTCCTGAAGGGTGAAACGAAGGACGCGGTGAAGGGACGCTGGGCCGGGGTGGACGATTACGTGTACAAGAATTCCCACCAGGCACTCGAATACTTCAACGCCTACAGCATCATGGACGCACCGATGACCTCGTGCGGATGCTTCGAATGCATCGTGGCGATCGTGCCGGAGGCCAACGGGGTCATGGTGGTGAACCGGGGCTACACGGGAATGACACCCATCGGCATGAAGTTCTCGACCCTTGCCGGCACTGTCGGCGGCGGAGCGCAGAGCCCGGGCTTCATGGGCATCGGACGGTACTTCCTCACGAGCAACAAGTTCCTCTCCGCCGAAGGCGGGTTCAAGCGCATCGTCTGGATGACCAAGAACCTCAAGGAGTCCTTTGCGGAGCAGTTTAAGAAGCGAGGCGAGGAAGAAGGCGTACCCGATCTCCTCGACAAGATCGCGGACGAGACGGTGGCTGAGGATTCGGAAAAGTTGATGGCATACCTTACCGAAAAAGGCCATCCGGCGCTCACGATGGATTCGATGTTCTAATTCCAAAAGCTGCTCGTATCTTCAGGCGCCCCTTCGGGGGCGCCTTATTTCTCGAAGGCCGGGTGCGTACTATAGGCACATCCACGACCACGGTAGGGCAAAGCTCAGACGCGGCTGCCGGATTCATATTGATGGCGGCCTTTTTTGTCTCAAGAGGATGAACGATGGAAGAACAACTGGAACAAATACTCGGGAGATACCGGGAAAACGAAGGAAACCTCATCTCGATCCTGCAGGATATCGAGAATGAATTCGGCTATCTTCGCGAGGACGCGATCTACTGGTTTTCCGAGCGGCTCGATGTGCCGCCGGCGAAATTCTACGGGATCGCCACATTCTATGCGCAGTTTCATCTCAAACCCAAGGGCAAGAACGTGATCACCGCGTGCTGCGGTACGGCATGCCACGTCAAGGGTTCCGAGCGGCTGATCAACAGCCTGCTCAAAGAGCTGGCTATTCCTGCAGGCGAAGATACGTCCGAAGATCTCAAGTTTACCGTGGAGAAAGTCAATTGTGTAGGTGCATGCAGCATTGCGCCGGTCATCATCATTAATAAGACCGTTCACGGCAAAATGACGTCGGACCATCTCATGAAAGAGATGAAGAACCCTGAAAGCAGGAGAGACGGGGGGCCAGTAAGGCAGCCTGCATCCAACATGCCGGCTTTTAACTCGATACCGTTAACAGGCAGCATTGTGGCGGATTACTGACTTATTTTATTAAGAGCCAACGCTTTTGAAGATTCTGCAATTTCGCTCTCATATCGGAGTTTTAGATGGATAAAGACGTCTTCATAAAAGTTTGTATGGGCACCGGTGGAATCGCAGCAGGTGGCGTGGGGGTAATGTCCTCCTTCGAGAACGCTTTTTCCGCAGCGGGTATCCAGGCCTCGGTAGAGAAAAACTGCTCCCTGCACAAAGTTGGGTGCCGGGGCTTCTGCGCACGCGACGTGCTCGTTGATGTGATTATCAACGGCAGCAAGTCGACCTACCAGTATATCAAACCGGACATGGTTGATCGGATCGTAAATGAGCACATCGTTGGCGGATCGCCGGTCGCCGAATGGCTCGTGAAGGACGACTACCACACCTTCCACAACAAACAAGTCAAGGTTGTGCTTTCGGACTGCGGCGAGGTTGACCCCGAGGACATCGATTCCTATATCGGGCGGGGCGGGTACGAAGCGACGAAGAAAGTGCTTGCGACCATGGCTCCGCAGGAGATCATCGAGGTCATCAAGGCTTCCGGACTTCGCGGGCGGGGCGGTGCGGGCTTCTCTACGGGAACGAAATGGGACATGGCGATCAAGGCACCCGGTCCCATCAAGTACCTTATCTGCAACGCCGACGAGGGAGACCCGGGAGCCTTCATGGACCGTTCGGTCGTCGAGGGAAATCCCCATGCGGTGATCGAGGGCATGATCATCGGTGCATATGCCATCGGAGCACCCTACGGCTATGTCTATATCAGGGCGGAGTATCCGCTTGCCGTGGAACGCCTCCACCTCGCTATCAAGCAGGCGAAAGAACGGGGCTTTCTCGGCAAGAATATTCTCGGCAGAGGTTTCGATTTCACGATCAAAGTAAAGCTCGGCGCCGGGGCCTTTGTGTGCGGAGAAGAGACGGCACTGATCGCTTCTATCGAAGGCAAGCGCGGCCAGCCGAGAGCAAAGCCGCCGTTTCCGGTCCAAAAGGGCCTCTGGGGATATCCGACCATCATTAATAACGTTGAAACGCTTGCGAACGTGCCCTACATCATGCGCAAAGGGGCTTCGTGGTATGCGGGAATGGGAACGGAGAAGAGCAAAGGTACAAAGGTCTTCGCGCTCACCGGCAAGATCCTGAACTCCGGCCTCATCGAAGTGCCGATGGGTATCCCCCTTAAAGAAGTGATCTACGACATCGGCGGCGGCATCGAGGGCGGCAGGAAACTCAAGGCGGTCCAGACCGGAGGGCCGTCGGGCGGCTGCATTCCGGCGAGCATCATCGATACGACGCTGGATTACGAATCGCTCGGTAGGGTCGGGTCCATCATGGGATCCGGCGGTATGGTCGTCCTGGACGAGACCGACTGCATGGTCAACGTTGCCAAGTACTTCCTCCAATTTACGCAGTCCGAGTCATGCGGTAAATGCGTGCCCTGTCGCGTCGGCACCAAGCGGCTTCTCGAGATCCTGACCAGGATCACCGAGGGCAGGGGCAGGGAGGGCGATATCGAACTCCTCGAAACCTTGAGCAGCGACGTGAAGACCTCGTCGCTTTGCGGCCTGGGGCAATCAGCTCCGAATCCGATCCTTTCCACGATCAAATATTACCGGGACGAGTACGAAGCGCACATCTACGAGAAACGCTGTCCTGCCGGCGTGTGCAAGGACCTTCTCTCGTACAGCATCCTCGAAGAGTTCTGCAAGGGCTGTACGGCCTGCAGCCGCGTCTGCCCCGCCGGGGCCATTATCGGCGAGAAGAAAAAGCCCCACAAGATCATCCAGGACATTTGCATCAAGTGCGGCGCCTGCTTCGAGACCTGCAAGTTCAAGGCGATTAAAAAAGGGTAATTATGTCGAATCTCTCTATAAACGGAAAGAAAATAACAGTACCGAACGGCGTAACCGTTCTTGATGCAGCACGACGGAACGATATCTACATTCCGACTTTGTGCGACGACCCCCGGCTTGAGCCCCACGGCGGCTGCCGGCTGTGCCTGGTGCAAATCAAGGGCATGCCCCGTCCGGTGACTGCGTGCACGACGCCGGTGACCGAGGGCATGGAGGTTGAAACCTCGAACGACCTGATCGAACGCCAGCGCCGCACGATCGTCGAACTTCTGTTGTCCGACCATCCCAACGACTGCATGGTATGCGAACGGGCGGGCGATTGCACGCTCCAGGAACTTGCGTATTTCTACGAAATCCGGACGAACCGTTTTGCCGGAGAACGCAGGACGTACACGAAAAAGGACGCTAACCCGTTCATCGAGCGCGACATGGAGAAGTGCATCCTCTGCGGCAAATGCGTGCGCGTGTGCGAGGAAATCCAGGGGTTCGGCGCAATCGACATCTCCAGCCGCGGATTCGTGGCCAAAGTCTCCACACCGTTCGAAAAAGATCTGGACTGCGAGTTCTGCGGTCAGTGCGTCAGTGTCTGCCCCACGGGTGCACTCATGGGCAAGCAGTCTTTGGGCAAAGGCAGGCAGAAGGACGTAAAGCAGGTTGAGACCATTTGCCCCTACTGCGGCTGCGGGTGCAACCTTACCTTGCACGTGAGCAGAAACGAAGTGCTCCGCGTTACGTCGCGCAGGGACACGATCAACGAAGGCTGGCTCTGCGTCAAAGGACGGTTCGGGTTCAGCTTCATCAATAGTCCGGACCGGCTCAAGACGCCGCTCATCAAGAAGAATGGGAAGTTTGTCGAGGCGTCCTGGGACGAGGCATTTGGATACATTGCCGAAAAACTCAGCGCCATCAAGAGCAAGCACGGTCCCGACGCAATCGGCGGTCTGTCGTCTGCACGATGTACGAACGAAGAGAATTACCTGTTCCAGAAATTCATGCGCGCGGGGATTGGCACGAACAATGTCGACCACTGCGCGCGCCTCTGACACAGCTCGACTGTGGCCGGTCTGGCCACTGTGTTCGGTTCCGGGGCGATGACGAATTCCATTGCCGAGATCGAAAACAACGACGTCCTGTTCGTCATCGGTTCGAATACCAAAGAGAGCCACCCCATCGTAGCACTCAGAATGATCAAGGCCAAGCGCAAGGGCGCGAAGATCATCATCGCAGACCCTCGGCGTGTGCCGCTCGTCAGGTTCGCCGATGTCTGGCTGCAGCACCGGCCCGGTACCGACGTTGCGCTCCTAAATGGCATGATGCACGTGATCCTTGCCGAGGACCTCATTAACTGCGATTTCATCGATACGCAGACCGAGGGCTTCGATGAAGAATTCCGGAAGAACCTCGCCGAATATACACCTGAGGTGACCGAGAAGATCACCGGGGTGCCAAAAGATCTGATTGTCAACGCTGCGCGGCTGTACGCAAAAGGAAAACGGGCCGGCATTTACTATACCATGGGCATTACCCAGCATGCACACGGTACGGAAAATGTGTTTTCGATCGCCAACCTGGCTCTCATGACCGGGAACCTCGGCAAAGCGAGCGCGGGAGTGAACCCGCTGCGCGGCCAGAACAATGTGCAGGGATCCACGGACATGGGCTGCACCCCAAACATGTACCCCGGGTACCAGCGCGTGACGACCCCGGCTATCCGGGAGAAGTTCGAGGCCCTTTGGAAGGTGAAGCTGTCCGATAAGGACGGCATGACCGCCACGGAGATGATCCCGGCAGCTGAAAAGGGCGTTCTCAAAGCTCTGTATATCATGGGAGAAAACCCTGTGATCTCGGACCCGAACAGTACCCATACGATCAAGGCGCTCAAGGCTCTCGACTTTCTGGTGGTGCAGGACATCTTCATGACCGATACGGCCGAACTGGCCCACGTGGTATTGCCTGCAAGCTCGTTTGCTGAGAAGGTCGGTACGTTTACGAACACGGAACGGCGTGTTCAGCGTGTCAGGAGGGCTGTCAATCCTCCGGGAAGCGCCATGAAGGATTCGCTTATCATCATGGAGCTCTCAAAGCGCATGGGATATGAAATGCCCTACAATCACACCGATGAAGTATTCCGCGAGATAGGCCAGGCATGGCCGGCTCTTGCAGGAATGAGTTATACCCGTCTCGAAGACGGCGGCCTCCAGTGGCCGTGCCCAACGCCGGACCATCCGGGTACGCAGTTCCTGTTTAAGGGAGGCTTCCCCCGGGGGAACGGAAGATTCACCCTCGTGCACTACAAACCCTCGCATGAGGCCACGGACAAGGACTACCCGTTCCTGCTCACCACGGGCAGGACGCTCTTCCAGTACCATACCGGCACTATGACGAGAAGAGTCAAGCCGATCGATATCGTGTCTCCGGAAGCCTTTATTGAGATCAATCCTGAAGACGCGCGGGCGCTCAACATCGACGGAGGGGCATCAGTGAAGGTCAGTTCGCGCCGGGGCTCTATTACACTCAAGGCGATGGTGACCAAGAAACTGCAGAAGGGGCTCGTTTTCATCCCCTTCCACTTCAGGGAAGCTGCCGCCAACGTGCTCACGAGCAGCACCGCGCTCGATCCCGTGGCCAAGATCCCTTCGTTCAAGGTCTCTGCAGTGCGGATCGAGAAGATATAAAACCGAGGGATGATGGATGAAGGGTCGAAGGACGAAAATAAAGGAATGGATGCGTCCATCGTCTGAGTGAGCGATGCGAACGGTCGTCCATCTTTTTTAATTCGTTCAGACACTCATCGAGGAGGAGCAATGGCCGACAAATCAGAACTGAAGCAGCAGATACTCTTTACCGACCTGACCGACATCGAGCTGGGCATGATTGCGCAGAAGATCGAGGTGGTGAATTATTCCAAAGGGCAGTCGATTTTCCGTGAGGGCGAGCAGACGGGTGGCATCTACCTCGTGAAGAAGGGAAAGGTCGAGATCTCGAAAAAAACTCCGGACGGCTGGAAACAGACCCTGGCCATCCTCGCAGAAAACCAGATCTTCGGTGAATTGTCAGTGATCGAGGACAAGAAGGCGCACGGCGCCGATGCGACAGCAATCGAGGCGACGGATGTCTATCTCTTTACGACCGAAAAGTTCAAGGCTTTCGAAAAAAGCGATCCTGCCACGATGTATAAAATCATGCGGACCATTGCACGCCTTGCCAGTAAAAATGTGCACTCCATGAATGAAAAACTCATGAAACTCCTGATCAGTTACTGAGGGAGAGAACGCGAGCAATCCCAACGCTCGGGAGGACCGGAGAATCGCTTAAGTAGCCGCCGCTGCGTTCACTGTCCTCTTGGAACCGTGAACCGGGCAAACTCAGTATTGAAGAGGATACGTTAACATAAATTTCTCAAACAAAGAGGAGGCACAGAATGGCACTGGATCCAACAAAGCATGCGGACTGGGAAATTGCTGAAGATTCAGAAAAGAGGATGAAGCCGATCGCGGAAATTGCAGAGAAGATGGGGCTCACCAAAGAAGAGCTGTTGCCTTACGGCCACTACATCGCCAAGGTGGACTTCAAGAAGGTTTTGAAGCGCTTTGAGGGAAAGCCGGACGGCAAGTATATCGACGTGACGGCCATCACGCCTACACCCTTGGGCGAGGGCAAATCAACCTCGACCATCGGCCTCACGCAGGGCCTCGGTAAACGCGGCAAGAACGTGATCGCAGCGATCCGTCAGCCTTCGGGCGGACCGACCATGAACATCAAGGGTTCGGCTGCAGGCGGTGGCCTGTCACAGGTCATCCCGCTCACGCCGTTTTCGCTCGGCCTTACCGGAGACATTAACGCCATTATGAACGCACACAATCTGGCGATGGTGGCGCTCACCTCGCGCATGCAGCATGAGTTCAACTACAACGACGAACAGCTTGCGAAAAGGAAATTAAAGCGCCTCAACATCGACCCCCACAATGTGGAGATGAAGTGGATCATCGACTTCTGCGCCCAGTCGCTCCGCGAGATTGTCATCGGCATGGGCGGAAAGTCGAACGGCTTCATGATGAAGTCCGGCTTCGCCATTGCCGTGTCTTCGGAAGTCATGGCGATCCTGGCCGTTGCCAGGGACTTGAAGGACATGCGGGAGCGCATGGGCCGGATCGTCGTTGCCTACAGCAAGGATGGCACGCCGGTAACGACCGCCGATCTGGGTGTGGATGGAGCTATGACTGCCTGGATGGTCGAGGCCCTGAATCCGAACCTGCTCCAGACCATTGAAGGCCAACCCGTGTTCGTGCATGCGGGCCCGTTCGCGAATATCGCCATCGGCCAGTCTTCAATCATCGCCGACCGCGTTGGCCTCAAACTCGGCGATTATGTCGTGACCGAGTCCGGCTTCGCCGCTGATATCGGTTTCGAGAAGTTCTGGAACCTGAAGTGCCGCATGTCCGGCCTGAAGCCCCATGCCGCCGTCGTTGTGGCCACGATCCGCGCCCTCAAGTGCCACGGCGGAGCGCCGATTCCCGTGCCGGGCAAACCCATGCCGGCCGAGTACAAGGGCGAGAACGTGGGTTGGGTCGAAAAAGGCTGCGAGAACCTCGTCCACCACATCAAGAGCGTGAAGAAGGCGGGCATCAATCCCGTGGTCTGCATCAACGCGTTCTACACCGACACGGACAATGAGATCAAGGCGGTTCGCAGGCTCGCGGAAGCGGCCGGCGCGCGTGTTGCACTTTCCCGCCACTGGGAAAAGGGCGGCGACGGGGCGCTTGAGTTCGCCGATGCAGTCATCGACGCCTGCAACGAGAAGAACGACTTCAAGTTCCTGTACGAGCTCAGCACCCCGCTCCGGCAGCGCATCGAGCTGATCGCGAAGGAAGTGTATGGAGCTGACGGCGTCGACTACACACCCGAGGCGGAGGCCAAGGCCAAGAAGATGGAGGCCGATCCGGATCTGGCCAAGATGGGTGTCTGCATGGTCAAGACCCACCTCTCGCTCACGGACAACCCGAGCATTAAGGGCGTGCCCAAGGGTTGGAGACTTCGCATCCGCGATATCCTTACCTACAAGGGAGCAGGTTTCGTGGTTCCCGTTGCCGGAACCATCACGCTCATGCCCGGAACGTCGTCAGACCCGGCGTACCGCCGTGTGGATGTGGACGTCGAGACCGGCAAGGTCCAGGGCGTGTTCTAAGACAGATTCAATACTCAAAATTCAGGGCCCCTGCTGGATTTTTCAGACAGGGGCTTTTTTTATCTACTTCCAGACCCGATCTAATCCGGCCCGCCCCTGCCTTTCTTGGCACCGTAAGGTCAAGCCACTGATATTGCGGGGCTGATTAAGAAAAAGAATACCCTAAATATACCCCATCGAAATGCTTGACATATAATGTTGGTTTGTGGTATTTTTTATGGGTAACATGCCAAACCAAGAAAAACCGCGTACTTTGTATTCCCGGTAGTCACTTTACGCTTAACGAAGGAAGGAAGAAGGATGGCTCTCGTTCACGGACTTCACAGGCCGGTAATTATGGAAAAGAAGACTATTCTGCTCATACAATCCGCGGAGACGCAGGGGAATGGAACCAAGCGTCATCTTGAGGAGAGGGGCCACAAGGTCTTTTGGGCCGGGTCGGGGTTGACCGCACTCATGATGGCGGCGAAGAAGACCGTGGACCTGATCATCCTCGACGTAGCACTACCGGACATTGAGGGCCTCGATTTGTGCCACCGGTTTCGACAGCGTAAGGACACGCACTCAATCCCGATCATCTTGCTCACTGCCTACGGGTACCTGCCCGATAGTACCGGCGTCGGGGCGTTCGGGCCGGACGATTATCTCGCGAAGCCTTACCGGGAGAGCGAACTTGATGATCGAATTGCTACGGTCCTGGAAGTTAGAGCCCAAATGGAGCGGGCAGAGGAACCGTCTTTTTCACCACGACAGAAGGCGGAGCCGACGCTGGCCACGGTCTCCCCGCCAGCAATGAAGCCTGATCTGAAGCTCGTATCGAAGACAGGACAGCTGACCTTCCCCCAGGCGGATCCGTCGTCAGGAGGAACGCCGGCTATGCTTCCGGATAAAGACAGGGAACGGAGACCAGCGCTCAAGGCTGTGCCGTCGCTGCGGCCCATTCCGGCACCGGATCCAGAACCCACACAACCGCACATGTCATGGACTTCGGCGCCTCGCAAGGAGGAGTGCCCGAAGAGAGGATCGGATCTAAACCTCGGCCTGGAATTAAATTCTGAAAACGACGTCGCTGTATTGTCTCCTATACTTGCCTTTAGGGTAACGGGCAATTCAGTCGTCGATCCCGCCACGGGGCTCTTTGGACGTCCCCAATTCGAGACCATGTTTTCGAAGGAATTCAAGCGGGCTGTCCGCTTCAAGCAGCAAATGAGTTGTATGCTGATCAACCTGGATGGCCGTCGGCTGGGACGCAAGGCTGATGAGGCCCTCGTCAAAGCAATCATCGGTCTTGTTCAGAAAACCATACGTGAGGTGGACACCGCTGCTTGGTGGTCCGGTGAGTCGTTTATCGTACTGCTCCCGAACACGATGCGTACAGACGCCATGCAGGCGGCGGCGCGGACGCTCGAAGTTGTGGCGACCCACCCCTTCACGTGGCCTGATGCAGCGCAGGTCACCATGAGCATCGGCGTCGCAGGCCTTCCCGACAAAAATATTGAAAGCGAACAAAAGATGATCGAAGTAGCGGACACGGCCTGCAAGCGGGCACAGGAGTTCGCCGTGCCTCCGTCGTTCGACGTACATTCTCTGAGACATTGAACAGCCCGCCCTAACGCTCGTCCCTATCCAAACTGCAGATGATAGGCTAAACACAGAATAGAGTCCGCGCTGTGCACAAGATCTCTTTCAAAGGCGTGGATCCTCACAAGGCTCGTCCTGCCTGTGCGCTGTTTTTTCTCATGACTTTATATATTTACTAAGATCTATTGGGTAATTTTTTATTGCGACAAACGACTAACTGGGAGACCCTTAATAGGTGATCGAAATTGTGAGCGACTATTGGCTTTGTATTCCGGTGAATCCGACCCCTGATTCCGAAGTTATGCGACCCCGCGTTCCGCTTCAAAGCGACCCCTCCGCTAATTGGGCTGACCAGGCGCTGGGCTGAAGCTACTATCTCACAGGGATTTTGACTTGTCAACGCTTGATAGATGATTTGCTCTTTCTCATTGACTCTCCTTTCAGTTCTATTTTGTAAGCATTGTGTACCAGACGATCCATGATAGCGTCAGCTAAGGTCGGGTCGGCCAGGATATCATGCCAGTGCTTTACGGGCATTTGCGTAGTTATGAGAGTTGACCGGCGATCATAGCGGTCCTCGATAATTTCCAGAAGATCTCTTTGCTGTTCCGTCGTAAGCGGAGCAAGTCCGAAGTCGTCGAGGACAAGAAGGTCTGCTTTAAGAAGAGACTTCATCAGTTTTCGATATCGCCCGTCATGATGAGAAAGTGCCAGATCTTCCAAGAGTCGTGGCAGCCTTTGATACACGACGGCATGACCGTCCCGGCAGGCCTTATGGGACAGGGCGCAAGCAAGGTAGCTCTTGCCCACGCCGGTCGGGCCGATGATGAGCAGATTGTGGTGCTCGGTAATCCATTTGTTCGACGCAAGCGACAGAATGAGCGATTTGTCCAGCCCTCGAGGCTGACGGAAGTCGATGTCTTCAACAGACGCCGAGATTCTCAGTTTTGCAGCTCGTAAGCGCGTAACAAGTCGTCTGTTCTCTCGTTCAGTCAGCTCTCGGTCAATGAGGAGCCCAAGGCGCTCCTCGAAGCTTAGGGCAGTTGCCTTTTGATTCTGTACTTGTTCACGCAGGGCTTTTGCCATGCCAAAAAGACGGAGTTGTTCGATCTTGTCGAGTGTGGGATGCGCTAACATAATGATCTCCTTTGAGGTTAGTTATAGTATTCGCGGCCACGGATATTGCTGTGAGTGATCACCGGTGATGCAGGCCTCGACTCCGGCAATGGCTTTTTGTCCAAGCCGGTTTGAAGGATGGATTTGACGCTTCCGAAGCTGGTGCCCCCGATGGCGAGTGCCCTTTTGCAGGCAGCCTCAACGCGTTCTTTGCCAAACTTCTTGGAAAGGGTGATGATTCCCATGCAGGAGCGAAAGCCTTGTTGCGGATGAAGCTTCTTTGCGAGAATGGCCGTAACCAGCTCTGCCGTTGATTTGCCGGTTTCCGACGCCCAGCGTATCAGGCGCTCTGGGGTCCAGTCAGCATAGTCCCGATGGGACTTCGGCATGTGCTCGGCAAGGGTCGTATGTCTTCCCTTGGCATAAGACCGGATATGTGAGGCCACCCGTTTGTTGTGAAAGAAGACTTCCACAATCGATTCCGTTAGCCGTACATCCAGGTATTCATTGCGAAGCTGATAGGGTACGCTGTAATAATGGTCATTGACTTCGACATGGTAATCGATACCGGACCGTTTTTTTATTTTCCATTCCGCGTATTCGAAGAAAATCGCAGGCAAAGGCTGTAGTGCCGGTTTATCGATCTCCAAAAACCGGCCCATACGGCTGCCGGAGAGCTTCTTGAAGGGCCGGTTATTGAGTCTATCCAGCAGTTCCCGGATAGCGGCATTGAGCTCTGCAAGGCTGAAAAAGGTGCGGTTCCTGAGGGCAGCCAGGATCCACCGCTGCACCAGGAGGACCCCGGCTTCTACTTTCGCTTTGTCTTTGGGCTTTCTGACACGGGCCGGAATGACCGCGGCCCCATAATGAACCGCAAGCTCTTGATAGGTGCGATTGACGCCTGGCTCATAGCGACAGGCCTTGGTGATGCCGGAGAGGAGATTGTCGGGGACCAGGATTTCAGGGACACCGTCGATAAACTGCAGCGCCCTAACATGGGAGCCGATCCAGTCCGGCAGACCCTGCGTGTATGTTGCTTCGGCATATGTAAAGTTGCTGGCGCCCAAGACAGCGACGAAGATCTGGCAGTCGTGCATCTCTCCAGTGGATTTGTCGATTACCGGGACTGTTTGACCGCAGTAGTCTACAAATAGCTTCTCTCCCGCGTAATGCACCTGGCGCATGGAGATATCGAGCTTTTTTGCATAAGCTCGGTAGAGTTCCGCGAAGAAAGAATATTGATATCCGTCCGGATATTGCGCTTTGTACTCGTCCCACAGAAGCGTCAGGGTAACGCTTTTACGTGCAAGCTCGCGGTGGACGTCCTCCCAGACCGGAAGCGGGCGCGGGGAATCGGAAAGAATTACAGGTGGGAAGAGAAGATGCTCAAGAGCGGCGTCGTCCAGTTCTGCCGGCAGAGGCCATGATAGGCTGGCCTTCTCTGCTCGCCTCAAATACTCGATAACCGTGCTCTTGGCGATGCCACAGCTTTTGGCGATGGCACGGCGACCCAGGCCGCAGGACCATTTTAGGCGTAAGACTTCTTTGATTGTTCGCATAGGTATTCTTTCTCTCGTCATCCGGATCTCCTCAGAGGCGTATTTGAAGGAGGCAGGATATACGAATTTATAGAATTTACCCAGCGTCGATTTGTGGATTAGCGAATGACCGAATTGAATCGGAATGGTGGGTCGGATACCACCGGAATCGTGGGTCGGATTAAAACGGAATCAGGGGTCGGATAACAGCGGAATGGTGGGTCGGTTAGGACCGGAATACTCATATTGGCTAAAACAAAAAAGTACGCCGGAGGATCCCAGCGTCCGTTGTCAGAAATACAGCATTTAACGAAACAGGCTTGCTAGTGTGCCATCTCGACTTTTTCTCGCTCCTGAATGTAAGCCTGTTTTCCCGCATCGATGGCGCTGTTTACGGCTGTAATCGCTTCAGTATAGAACTCTCTGGTTTTTCCAACCGTAGAAACGATCTTGTCCTTGCCGTCAACTGCGAGATCCTTAATTTGTTTTCTCACTTCCCTTCCTGCTTTTGGCGCAAACAAAAGCCCCAGAGCCGCTCCCACAGCACCGCCGACTAAAAAGGGAACCAAAATGGAACGCTCTTTTGTGATCAGTTCTTCTTTCATGATAATCCCTCCTTCCTGTCTTTGAGGTTACTTAACAAGGTGTCAACCCCTGTTTTGATGCCGGCCTTTAGCCCGGACACATTCGCGCGCATTGATTTGCCTAAATTCTCTTCGTAAGACTGGTACATATTTTTTATCGCACTCTGCGCTGAGGTCAATGCCTCAGCCGCTTCCCGTAGGCTCTTTGAGAGAGCTGCCGCGTTATCGGTTACTGTCTTGATATCCTCAAAAATATGTCTTATTGCTGCAAGCGCGGGATAGAGGTTTTCCTCTGCTCGCGTAATGAGCTGCCGTATAGCAAAACTCGTTTTCCGCATTTCAATAAGATAGAAAATATTGAACGACGCATAAATAATAAATGAAACTACACCGATTGCCGCTAGTAGTTCGATGAACGACATAATGTTAACCTCTCTTGCTTCCAGTATACCATATTCCAACAATACTTCATTTCCCATGCGAAAACCGCGAAAATCAGCATCTTCTCATCTCGAATAAAACAATGAATGCTTAACACGAGATTGAGCCGAATCCCTCTCCCTGCTCAAATGCTTTTCCACTACCTCAGCATAGCAATCAAAATATCGCACATGAACGCTGGGAGCAAAGGGGCAAGGAAAAAGAAGCGTAAGGCGAGAAAAAAGAAAAAATCATAATATAGTATTATAAAAGTGGCGATTCAGGGGGAACGGAAAAATGGTCAGTATGAAAATTAGGCGGAAAATGCCGCTAAATCAGGAAAAAAGATGGTTAATATGATATAAGCTTCCGGTTATGACTGAGCACTCCACTTTTTATCTTTTTCTGATTAATTAGCCAAAATTCCAGACCTATGGCAGAATAGCATGCTTTAAAATATGCTTAGCCTGTTCGACTAACGGTCGCGCTTCCTTGAGAGATACTTTTTTATCTTTAAATGAAGCGCCGTTGAAGCAATTTACCGCACGGAAAGCATCGACATCTAGAGACATTTCTACATAGCCGGAACCCTTTGGACGTCTGGACAGGAGATCTGTATTAATCCTGACCGATTCGACAGCACCTATCTGGCTAAAAATATTTTTGAGACTCTCCTCGGTTATATCGGACGGCAGATTTTCTACAATGATTTTCTTACTCATGCGCGGTCCCCCCTTCTCTGGAGTAAAAGAATGTGAAAATATAAATAAAACAGAAAAAACAAAAAGAGCAGAAATTTCTCCAAGTATAGCAGAAATAATTGTAATTTGCTTCCATAAAAAATTAACTGTGGATTACCCGTGACTAAACGAGGCAAAAAAAGTACGAACACGAGATAGATTCAGTCATTGATTAGAAAGAACAGAGCTTCTCCTCAAAAAAAAGAATTTTTGACGGAGGGCAATAAGCAGTTGAAGGTACGAAAAATTTTTCGACCGATAAACATAAAGAATAAGTATAAAATGTACTATGCCCCAGTTGCCTGGCTTATCCGGCATTTTCGGCTTGTTATCATTCTTCCAATACGCTATTATACCAATCGTGATAACCTGCCATGCCTGCAAAAAAGAGTTGTCCATCGGCAGAAACCCGGGCAGAAAGGAAACCTGCCCTTCCTGCGGTACCGACCTTCATTGCTGTCTCAACTGCTCTTTTTTTGATTCTCATATCTCGAAGCAATGCCGAGAACCTGTTGCAGAACTGGTGAACGGGAAATCCAGGACAAATTACTGTGATTTTTTCGTGTTTGCGGAGTCGAGACCGACTGACCAAACCGCGGGCACAGAGATAAAAAACGCACATAAGGCCCTTGAGAGGCTGTTCAAGAAATAGTTCTCTCGATCTTACCCCCGATGATTACGTTGAATAAAAAATCCATTGCCAGTCTCTCCATCTTTATCGCAGTCATGGCGCTTCTTATCTACGTGCTGTATGTCTTGGGACTGCTCGACCTCTTCACGGACAGACACCGGTTGCTTAAATTCATTGAGGACCACAGGACCTACGCAGTAATCATTTTTATAGGCATGCAGGCGTTGCAAGTCGTTCTTGCACCGATCCCGGGAGAGGTAACGGGTTTTGCCGGGGGTATGCTTTTTGGAACGTTCTGGGGGATTGTGTATTCGACCATGGGGCTCACCCTTGGGTCATGGGCTGCATTTTGGCTCGGTCGGGCAGTTGGCCGGCCGCTGGTTGAAGCCCTGATTGATGCGGAGACGATCAAACGGTACGATTATGTAATGAAACATAAGGGCCTATTCCTCGCATTCTTGCTGTTCATTGTCCCCGGATTTCCCAAAGATTATTTTTGCTATCTGCTCGGCCTGGGGCACATGGGTCTAGCGGCTTTTCTTTTCGTTTCCACGCTGGGCCGTCTGCTCGGCACTACGTTGCTGACGCTTGGCGGCGCTTTTTTCCGGGCAGCCGACTACCGGGCGCTTTTTACTCTCGTCGGCGTGAGTATCGTTTTCATTTTTATGACGATGGTTTACCGAGGGCAAATTGAGCACTGGTTACGGAGAATCCGCGCCATACAGCGGCTGAAGTCGCGGTCCGAAAATCACAAACTGGCAAGAGAAACAGATTGATTAAACGCCTTTTCGCGTTTTGTCTCTCCTGTCCATGTGGACTCCGGCTGATGCGGTCTTTGTATCGCTTGTTGATGATCGCGCAAACTTCTTCCGGCTCGTCCACGATATGCATCAGATCGATGTCTTCAGGTTTGATGGCGTTCGATTTCGAGCACTGTCTTCCTGAGCCAGTCGATCAGCCCCTCCCAGTAATCCTTGCCCACCAGAACAACGGGAAAGCTCCTGATCTTCTTTGTCTGGATCAGTGTGAGCGCCTCGAATAACTCATCCATCGTGCCGAAACCGCCGGGAAAGATTACGTACGCGACCGCATACTTGACGAACATCAGCTTACGTAAGAAAAAGTAGCGGAATTCGACCCGTACGTCCTGATAGGTGTTCGGTGTTTGCTCCCTGGGCAACTCAATATTGAGGCCTACAGACGTGCCGTCGGCATTCTGTGCCCCCTTGTTGGCGGCCTCCATGATGCCGGGGCCACCGCCGGAAATTACGGCGAAGCCGTCTTTTGCCAGACTCTCAGAGACCTTCAGGCACTTGTTGTAATAGGGAGAGCCAGGCTGCAAACGGGCGCTCCCGAAGATGGTCACGGCAGGGCCGATGTTGTTCAATGCCTCAAAGCCTTCCACGAGTTCTGCCATGATCCTGAATACGCGCCACGTATCCGACTTTGCAAGATCTTCCATGCTGCTTTCTCCTTTAAAGAATTGTTAGAATAGTATCTGTAAGCAGCGTATCGCGATGCCGGGCTCAGTTGTCCGCATATTCTTCGCGATAGATTTGGCTAAAAGCGGTTAGCATGGTCACGACGATCGGCCCCAATAATATTCCAAATACGCCGTAAGCGCTTAATCCACCCAGGATGCTGATAAACAAAAAGAAGGTCGGTATCTTTGCTTTCCGGCCGATCAGGATAGGTTTTACAATGTTGTCCGGCAACGTGACAAAGACAAGCCCCCAAAACAAGAGAAGGATGCTTCGCATGACAGACCCCTTCAGATACAGGAACAAAACTCCGGGAAACCAGACGAGAGCAGCGCCTCCGACCGGAAAGAGTGCGACGATAGCTGCAAGACTCCCCCAGAAGACAGGAACGGGCAGGCCGAATAAAGCGAATCCGACGCCGGTTAAAACGCCTTGTACGAGAGCAATGAGGAATACGCCGTTTATTACCGCAACGAAGGTGTCATGAACTTTTTCAGCAATGGCTTTTTTATGCTCGGAGGAGAAGGGCAGCATGTCAATGAGGGAATGATAGTAGCTCTCTCCGTTCACGAAGAAGAAAAAAAGAGCGATCAACATGACCATGAGATCAACGGCCAAAATGAAGGTATTTTTAAGCAGAGACCCGAGCTGCGATGCAAGACCGGATGAAACATCACCCAGACTTTTGAGCAAAAAATCTTTAATATCGACTGTGGACAAGAAGGGGTACTCTGTAATCCTGCGCGAGAAGCGGTCAATAATCACGGTCCAGGCTTCGGGAAATTTACCGGACTGTATGCCGCCCGTGATTCCCTGGTACACATCGATAGCCTGTGTTGTAAGAACGCCGAACAAAGTGATTGCCGGGCCGATAACGAGTAAGATGACGAAAAAAGTCATGATAAGGGCAGAAAGTTTTTTTCGTCCTTTTAGATGTTTTACCAACCAGCCGTGGATAGGGTGCAGGGCAATGGTGATCATGGCCGCTAAAAGCAGGGCCGACCCGAATGGCGCAAGCAAGCGCAGCATCTGGTACAGGAGGAAGAGAAAGACGCCGAAGAAGGCAACTGCAAAAAGGGTGGAGCGGCTCATGAAGGGCTGTTGGTTGGTCAAGTGCGCTCCTTAGATTCGGTTCGTTGATGAGCTGCCATTTTGGACGCGAGTTTGACCGCTTCCAGCAGGCTCGCAGGGTCAGCACAGCCCTTACCCGCTATATCATAGGCAGTGCCGTGATCAACTGACGTTCGGATTATGGGCAGGCCGACCGTCACGTTCACCGCGTTGCCGAAGGCGAGCATCTTGAGCGGCGCAAGACCCTGGTCATGGTACATGGCAACGACGATATCATAATAATTATTCCTTGCCTTGTAGAATAAGGTGTCCGCAGGCAGGGGATCGCTCGCGTGTATCCCCTCATCACGCGCTTTGATCACGGCGGGCAGGATCACGTCCCACTCTTCTGAGCCGAAGAGCCTGCCTTCACCGGCATGCGGATTGAGTGCAGCAACGCCGATACGAGGCGTGTCGAAACCGAAGTATCGCATGGCCTTGTGCGCGAGCCGCAAGGTCTTCAGCACACCAGGAGTCGTAATATGGCGCGGCACATCCTTGAGCGCCACGTGGATTGTCGCAAGGATAACGCGAAGACCGCCGCCGACGAACATCATTCCGTATTCGCGAGTCTTCGTCAGGTCGGCGAGAAGTTCGGTGTGCCCTGCGTAATGATGTCCGGCTGCGTTCATCATCTCCTTGCTGATAGGCGCGGTCACCATGGCATCCGCCTCGTGCCCCATGCAGAGCTCAACAGCCTTCTTAATGTACCCCACGACCGCGTTGCCTGATGACTTGTCGGGGGTCCCCCATTTATGGACGACCGGATCGACCAGTTTGAGGTCGAGGACGTCAAGCTTGGCGGGGGAAGGATCAGCGTCAACGAGCGATGAAACGCTTCTGACCGCCACTGAGAGATGCATCTCCTCGATTATTTTCTTCATGACGCCTGCGTCGCCGACCACGACGGGCCGGCAGAGAGAAAACAGCTCGTCGCTGTCGATAACCTTGGCGATGATCTCGGGGCCGATTCCCGCAGGGTCGCCCATCGTGACGACTATAAGAGGTTTTTTGTCCATACTTCCGATCTTCGTGGTAACTCATTTTTTCCGCAATAACGCGGTAATGGTCTGATACATCCGCTTTCTGCATTGATTTCCGGTCAGGCAGAGCGATAACCTCCAATTCGATGCTCTTCGTCGTAAACTGCAGGGTGACGCGATCGCCCTGCTTCAGTTCTTTGGAAGGTTTTGCTTCGTGCCCATTTACCAGAACTCTGCCCGCATCACACATCTCGCGTGCAACAGTCCTGCGCTTAACGAGGTGGCTTGCTTTCAAGAACAGATCGAGTCGCACGAATCAAGTATAACGTAAAAAAAGCGGATTGACAACGGGAAAGGCTTTTTGACAGAAGAAGTCGCTACGTTCATTCATCATTATTGCGAGACGTGCTTTTTCAGAAGAGATTTCGCTTCGACAATAATGTCCCTATAGCCTGTCAGGACATGCGTCGTCGCGGCAAAGATATAATTTTGCAGTTCAGCGGGTAAATCAGCAGGGAGCTCGTCTTCATCAAGGATGTGAACAATTCCTGCCGAGTCGATAAGAATATCGACGGCGAGATCGCGCCAGCGAAATTCGTCCTGGGAAGAGGGAAATGCTGTCGGCGATGTTAAAGTAATATGCAACATTAGCGCTCCGCTGTATCTGCCATATATATAACGTGTACGGTCTGTCAGTCCAGTAGAGCGCAATGGTCACGTCGCCTGGCAGTAATCGCATGCCGCTTATATAATATTCTTTGTCAATGATATATCGCAAAATTCCGAGGCTGTCATCGAGATGAAGCAGTTCGCAGGAGTACTGGTTGACGGCTCCGGTGAGGAGGGCTTTTGTTTCAATGCAGTGTTGGCTATCAAATGAGTTCACACGGTTACCGAGAACATAAATCTAAGGGCAATGGCCCGGAAAGAATCCGAGATCGTTTTCCTTGGCCGCTACAGGTGATCATGCGTTCGGAGGTTACTTGATTCCCTTGCTGCTCAGGTAGGGGCTGTACTTCTTGTCTACCTCGAGAATATGGACGTTCAGCCAGTTGCTCAGAAAAAGCATTACATCCATGGTGATCAGATTATTTCCGCGGTCTAACTGGTCCTTGAGCTCCTTCGCCCGCCTGGTCAGGTCATCGTGAATGATCTTGTGTGCTTCGTACTCCGCATAGCCGTATTGGAGAAACATCTGTTCTTCGGTCTCAAAATGATAGACCGTGTAATCAACCAACTCAGTCAATACCGTGCTCAGGGCCTCTTTGCCTTTGCCGGCTCTCATGGCGTTATACATCTGGTTTATAAGCTCGATGAGTTTCTTGTGTTGATTGTCGATTTCCTTTATATTGACCGCATAAAATTCATTCCATTTAATAAGGCCCACGGAACAGCTCCTTATAGTACCGCAACATTCAAACGTTGAATTGCTTTCATCCCCGTTACACAATGGTGATGGCACAGTCTAACGGTTGTATCTCTAGGGCCTAAATAAGCTTCACTGCTGCTTCAATCCGCTTGATCACCTTGTCTTTTCCCATCACTTCGATTACCTCAAAGATTCCCGGGCTGACGGTGCCGCCGGTGAGCGCCACGCGTACCGGCTGGGCGAGTTTGCCCAGCTTGATATTTTTCTCGGCAACCAGGGCGTTGAAGACCTTTTCCACTTCCCCGTGTGTAAAAGGCTCGATTGGCTTCAGCCGGCTTGTCAATTCCGTAAGGAGGGGGGCAACATCGGCCGTCAACTGCTTGGCTTTCGCTTTCTCGTCTATCGTGATCTCGTCAACGATAAATGGCAGCGCTCCCGTCTTCATCTCAACGAGTGTGTGACTCCGTTCAGTCAGGATCGCTATGAGTTTCTTGAACCACTCGATATCAGGTTCCGTCTTCAGGACCCCGTCCTTCTTTAACAGGTCGAGAACCAGGCCTGCAAGCCTGCCGTGGTCCGCCTGCTGAATATAGTGATGGTTCAGCCACAGGAGTTTCTCGGGGTTAAAGACGGACGGGGCTTTGCCAACGGTATCGAGCGAGAATTTATCGATGAGTTCCTGGGCTTGAGAAAATTTCCTGGTCGCCATGAGACCAGCCGAGGCGTGCGAGATAGTTCACCAGCGCTTCGGGCAGATAACCGAGGTCGATGTATTCGGTAACGGCCGTTGCTCCGTGACGTTTGGAAAGCTTGGTCTTGTCCGACCCGAGGATCATCGGCAGATGGGCAAACTCCGGCGGATCATATCCCAGAGCCTGATAGAGCTGAATCTGGCGCGGCGTATTATTCAGATGGTCGTCGCCGCGGACTACGTGAGAAATCTTCATGGTAACATCGTCTACGACAACAGCGAAATTGTAGGTCGGAAAACCGTCGGAGCGCTGGATGATCAGGTCGTCGAGCTGCTGGTTCTCAAACGTCACTGCTCCGCGGATCAGGTCCCGCACGATAGTTTGGCCTTCGTCCGACGAGAGAAAACGGACGGCCGGGGTCCTGCCGGGGACCGGCGACGATAGCGAGCGGCATTTCCGGTCGTACTTGGGCGGCCTGCCCGCTGCCAAGGCCACTTTTCTACGCGCTTCGAGTTCATCAGGAGTGCAGTAGCAATAGTATGCCTTGCCCTCTTTCAGTAACTTGTCGACGTGAGCACGGTAGATGTCCATGCGCTCGGTCTGCCGGAACGGGCCTTCATCCCAGTCAAGGCCGAGCCATTTCATGCCGTCCAAGATGATCTTGATCGATTCATCAGTGGACCTCGTCTGGTCCGTGTCTTCGATCCTCAGAATGAACTTTCCTTTGTAATGACGTGCAAAAAGCCAGTTAAAGAGCGCCGTCCGGACGCCGCCTATGTGAAGCGCGCCGGTGGGGCTGGGTGCAAAGCGAACCCGTACATTGCTCGTGTTACTCATTATGTTGTGTACTCCTTGTTAAGAGGGTGTTTACCAGCCGCTTATTATAACAAATTGCGCGATTAATCAAAAGGAAATTTAGGTGAAGCAATGTCATATATGTCGCACCGTCGCTCCTTTCTAATGGATTGTAAACATGTGATGATTTTAAGGTCGCAATAAGGGTGGGGGGGGGAAAATCAACCACCTATTTGATTTGGTATCGAAGGGTCGTCATTTGACAAAATTAATGGTGTTCGCTATGCTTTAACGAGTGTAAAATTGTAACTTTATGGCAAAAAAAGAGCACAGCATTACTCAGGCAACTAGTGTAGTGCGTCCAACGCTTCTTTACTTTTGGCGACCTTGGACAAAATCTGTTCCACAGGTGCAGTCCATACAAACACCTGCGGATTTTGGTTGTGATTATCGATATAGTTTTTGATAGCGTCGATTAATGCTGGCACGTTCCGAAACGTGCCACGACGTATCCGCTTGTCGGTAATTTCTCGGAACCACCGCTCGACCATGTTCAGCCAAGAGCTCGAGGTCGGGATAAAGTGCAAATGGAACCGTGGATGCCGCTTGAGCCAGGTTTTTACGCTGGGATGCTTGTGGGTCCCGTAATTGTCTACGATCAAGTGCAGGTCGAGACCGATCGGGGTCTCTCCATCTATTTTCTTGAGGAAGCGGATAAATTCTTGATGCCGATGGCGCGGCAGGCAGTCGCCGATAATCGTACCGTCGAGCATGCTGAGGGCTGCAAATAATGTTGTTGTGCCGTTTCGTTTGTAATCGTGCGTCATGGTCCCACAACGGCCCTTTTTCAACGGCAACCCCGGCTGCGTCCGGTCGAGTGCTTGGATTTGACTCTTCTCGTCGACACAGAGCACGAGGGACTTGTCCGGAGGATTGAGATAGAGCCCAACAACGTCGTACAGTTTCTCGACGAAGTTTTTGTCGCGGCTGACCTTGAAGGTTTTGATCAAATGAGGCTTTAAGTCGTGTTGCTTCCATATACGGCGTATTGTGGCTTCGCTTAACCCTTGAGCCTTGGCCATGCTGCGAGTGCTCCAATGGGTTGCATTGGGTGGAGTGGTATGGAGGGTGGCTTCGATGACTGCTTGAACCTTCTTCACCGGTATTTTGGGGATACGACCAGGACGGGGTGCATCCTTTTCCAGTCCCTCCAGTCGAAAAGCCAGAAACCGCTGTCGCCAAAGCTGCACGGTTGGCCGGGAGACACCAAGCTCCTGTGCAATATCTTGGTTCTGTACTCCATCCACAGCCATTCGGATGATCAGTGCACGTTGTACAAGTCGCAAGGGAAAGCTTTTTCCACGAACCCAGACGTCCAATTTGGATTGTTCCTCAGGAGACAAAATAATGGGCGCTGCGCTTTTCATGATGGCTTAGCATACAGAGTTCCATATCATAAGTCAAGTTATTTATGACGCAGTACACTAGCGTACACAAAAATCCTTCTCTGGAGGTGGAGCATGGACATCAAGGTATTGACGACGGAACCGGTTGTGGAGATCGACGGTATAAAATATCACCACCATCCGAACGGCGGCGGAATGGTCGCCGAGCATGCGCATGTCGAGGAGAGTGTATATGTCGGTCCTTTTGCCAAGATTTGCGGCCACTGCAAACTAAGCGGCGAAGCATTTGTCTTCGGCAATGCGTGGATTTTCGATCGGGCAGAGGTGTCAGGCAGGGCAGAGATCTTCGGGAATGCGCGGGTCTTCGGAAACGCGAAAGTGACCGGCGATGCTAAGATTTATGGATTTGCCGCGGTATATGGAAACGCGGTTCTGAGCGGATTTGCCGAAGTAAGCGATAGAGCCCAAGTCGGCGGGAACGCAACGGTGCTCGGTAATGCGCGAGTTAGTGGAGAAGTAAAACTCCTTGGGGATGCTGAAATGGAAAAAAAGGCGGCATAATGCTCATTTGCCGAACTTGGGGGAGGATGGATCGCAGGGAGTAAGACAACGAAATCGTCCACCGGGCGTGTCTTAGATTCCGTTAAAACGGGACATGCGAACAAAAAAAGAGACGGTTTTTTGAACCGTCTCTTTTTTTGTTAATTAACGACAGATATTCTCGGCTCGATTCATTACACGCCGAACGGTTTTGCGTAGAGCAGGATGAGCACGACGACCAGGGTGTAAATGGCCAGCGACTCGATCAGGGCCAGACCGACAATCATGGTGGTCATGATCTTTCCCGACGCCTCGGGGTTGCGGGCAATACCTTCGGTCGATCTGCCGATACCCAGGCCCATGCCGATTCCGGTGCCCAGAGCAGCCAGACCCATGCCGATTGCCGAAGCTGCGGCTACAGTGCCGTAGAAGGACAACTTGGCCGCATCAGGAGCAGCTGCCGCTTCAGCTGCAAAAGCAGCGGATGTTATCAGCATCAAGCCGATAACGAGAAGCATGATAGCGAATGATTTTTTCACGTTTCGCCCTCCTTTCTTCTGAAGAATGAACTGCGGTCCGGAATCGTGCCGGGGCGTTACCTCCCGGGAACTCCTCCAATCGGAGGAAGTGCCGTCACCCGGGGTCAATTTATTTATAGGTAATAATTTAGTGGTGCTCTCCGCCGAGATGTGCTGCTTCAATGGACCCGGAAAGGTAGAGCATGGTTAAAAGCGTAAACACACCGGCCTGGACGAAGGAGACGAGGAGGCCGAGTCCCAGGATCGGTACGGGAGCGATGTAGGGCGCCAGGAGTGCGAGGACGAGAAGCAATTTGTGTTTCGCGATCATGTTGCCGAATAAACGGAACGAGAGCGAAATAACTCGCGCAAAGTGGCTTATGAGTTCTATGGGGAGCATCAGTGGTGCGAGCACCCAGATCGGGCCCAGGAAGTGCTTAACGTATCCGATGCCATGTCTCGTTATCCCGATGTAGTGGGTCATTGTAAAGGCCACGAGTGCAAGTGCCAGTGTTGTGTTGAGATTGGCAGTTGGAGAATCGAACCCGGGGACGAGGCCTTGCAGATTACAGACGAGGATGAAGAGGAACAAGGAGCCGATGAGCGGGAGGTAATCCCTGCCTTCGGGACCCATGGTATCTATAACGAAGTTCTCGAGGCCGCCGACAATGGTCTCCAGAAAGTTCTGCAGGCCCGTCGGCGCGGTCTTTTTCAGCCTGAAGCGCGCCGCCAGTGAAAGACCGATGAGAATAGCCATCGCAAGCCAGGTATACGTAACATGGTCAGGTATACCATGAATTTCCGGAAGAAGTAACGGGCCCTCTTTCATATATACGCTCCTAACAGTCGATTGAAAGACACGAAAAATCTACAGGAACTCTCGTTCTTTGTCAAGAAAAAATCAGGTAAAGATCCATTAAATTTCCTTATAAATCGATTGAAAGCAGTCGATGCTATGGCAGCAAACTTTGAATTAAGGCAGGAGCCGCTTTCCGCGGAATGAACAGACAGAAGGCTTTAGGCAGCAAAAAGCCCCCGAAAAAGATCGAGGGCAATAGAGCTTTTTTCGAGAGAAATTTTGCTTACACGGTCATGATTTCTTTTTCTTTGTGAACGAGGAATTCATCGATTTTTTTTATGTAGGAGTCCGTCGTTTTTTGAATATCGTCCTGCAACTTTTTGGTTTCGTCCTCTGAGACGTGGGTTTCTTTGTCTTTACTCTTTTTCTTGATCTCGTCGTTTACATCCCTGCGAATATTGCGGACGGCAACCCGTGTGTCTTCGGCAAGTTTCTTCGCATGCTTTACAATCTGCTGCCTGCGCTCCTCGGTCAGTTGAGGGATCGTAAGCCGGATGATCTTACCGTCATTCGAAGGCGTCAAGCCAACGTCCGATTTGAGGATGGCTTTTTCTATTTCGCCGAGCATCTTGGCTTCCCACGGCTGGATCGTGATCTGCCGGGGATCAGGTACCGCCAGGTTGGCAACCTGGCTGAGCGGCGTCGGCGTCCCGTAATAATCCACGACGATGCCGTCGAGCATGCCGAGCGATGCCCTGCCGGTGCGGAGCGTGGTAAACTCCTTCCGCAGGACGTCCAGGGCTTTGTTCATTTTTTCTTCCGCTTTTTTCTTCTGCTCGCTAAGCATTGTTCCTCCCGGTTACAAGGGTCCCCACCGTCTCTCCCAGGATGATCCTCTTGATATTGCCGGATACGTTCAAATTGAAAACGATAATGGGAAGATTGTTGTCCATGCAGAGGGAAATGGCAGTTGCGTCCATAACGCGCAAATCCTTCTGGAGCACATCAATATACGTCAGCTTGTCGAACTTGGTTGCCGTCTTGTCTTTCATGGGGTCAGCGCTGTACACACCGTCAACTTTTGTAGCTTTCATGATGACCTCGGCCCCGATTTCCATGGCGCGGAGCGCGGCCGCCGTATCAGTGGTGAAGTAGGGGTTGCCGGTGCCGGCTGCGAAAATGACGATGCGTCGTTTTTCGAGGTGACGGACTGCGCGCCTCCGAATGTAGGTCTCCGCGAGTTCGCGCATCTCGATGGCGGACTGCACCCGGGTGGTCACGCCCTTGTTCTCGAGGATATTCTGGAGCGCAAGCGCATTCAGCACCGTTGCCAGCATGCCCATATAATCAGCGCTGGCGCGTTCCATGCCTTTTGCGGCACCGGAGAGACCGCGGAAAATGTTGCCGCCGCCGATAACGACGGCGACCTCGACGCCGAGCTCATAGATTTCCTTGACCTCGGACGTGATCGCATCGAGCACGGCGTGGTCAATGCCGTATCCCTGTTCGCCCATGAGGGCCTCTCCCGAGAGTTTAAGCAGTATACGTTTATATCGCGGAGGCGTCATACTGGTCCTGTGTTCGTGTCGTTAAATTGTGGAACGACTGAAAAAGAGTTTAGCGCTAAGACGCGAAGAATGCAAAGAAAATCTTTTACCCTTCTTCGCGTCCTAACGGTTCAATGTGATTGGATATGCGATCGAATAACCGGTTTTACTTCAGCTGTGCTGCTACTTCCTCAGCAAAGTTTTCCTTCTTCTTCTCGATCCCTTCGCCGAGCTGATATCGGACAAATCGGCTGACAGCCACGTTTGCACCGGCCTTCTTCAAGAGGTCCTTGATCTTCAGCTTGCCGTCAGGGTCCTTGATGTAGACCTGGTCCATGAGGCAGGTATCGGTGTAAAATTTTTCGAGCTTGCCTTCCACAATCTTGCCGATAACTGCCGCAGGCTTGCCGGATTCCTTGGCCTGGGCCTCGTACACTTCGCGTTCACGCTGCAGAGAGTCTGCGGGAACTGTCTCGCGGTTGAGGAACTGAGGATTGGCCGCGGCTATGTGCATTGCCAGGTCCTTGCCGAGCTGCTCGTCGCCGGTATAGTCGACCATGACGCCGATACGGCTGCCGTGGAGATACATCGCAATACGGCCCGGGGTCTCGTACCGCACAAAGCGGCGAACCGCGATGTTTTCGCCGATCTTCTGCACGAGTGCATTTCGTTTGGCTTCAACGTTCTCGCCCGCTATCGTGAGCTGTGAAAGCGCAGTAACATCCGTAGGCTTTTGAACGGCCACGAGCTCGGCCAGCCCCTTTGCGAAGCTTTGAAAATCTGCGTTCTTTGCCACGAAATCGGTCTCGCTGTTGACTTCAATGAGGACCGCGACCTTGTTGCTTCTTTCAAGGAAGGAGGCGATCATTCCCTCGGATGCAACGCGGGTGGCTTTCTTTGCCGCAGCGGACAGCCCTTTCTTTCTCAGGATGTCGACTGCTTTCTCAAAATCGCCGCCAGCTTCTTCCAGGGCTTTTTTTGCCTCCATCATGCCGACGCCGGTTTTTTCTCTCAAGTCCTTCACTGCACTTGCTGATATCGTTGCCATTTCTTGGAAACCCCCTTGTCTTTTCTTACTGCCCTCGAGCCCCCGCCAATTAAACCGTGTCGTCTTCGACATCAGCATCGGCTGCTTCTGCTGCCGGCTCGATTGCGGTCGCTACTTCGCCGGCCGCCTTTGCTGCTTCCATGGCTTCGCCCTGTTCCTTTACAATGGCCTGTCGGCCCTCGATGACGGCATCGGCGACCTTTGATGCCATAAGCCGGATAGCGCGGATAGCATCGTCATTGCCGGGGATGACGTAATCGATGTTGTCGGGGTCGCAGTTCGTATCAACGACCGCTACCACGGGAATGTTCAGCTTGTTTGCTTCCTGGACCGCAATGGTTTCCTTGCGGGGGTCGATGATGAAAATCATAGACGGCGGCTGAGTCATGGACTTAATGCCGGAAAGAATTTTTTCGAGTTTCGTCCGTTCTTTTTCGAGGCCGGCCACTTCTTTTTTCGTAAGCTTGTCGTAGGTGCCGTCCTCTTTCATTTTTTCGATCTTTTTCAGTCTGTCGATGCTCTTCTTGACCGTGTTGAAGTTCGTGAGCATGCCGCCGAGCCAGCGGTTCGATACATAGTACATGCCGCATCGCTTGGCCTCTTCGGTAATGGCGTCCTGGGCCTGTTTCTTGGTGCCGACAAAAAGGATGTCCTTTCCTTCAGACGCGGACTTGCGGACGAAATCGTATGATTCCTTGAACAGCTTCAGCGTCTTCTGGAGATCGATGATGTAGATCCCGTTCCGCTCTCCAAAGATGTACTTCTTCATCTTGGGGTTCCACCGCTTCGCCTGGTGGCCGAAATGTACGCCTGCTTCCAACAGCTCCTTCATGGTAATCGTGGACATGATGTCCCTCCTTCTGGTTTTTACCGCCGCACCGATCGTCCTTCCGCAGACCCTGTTGCTATAACGGGGCACCCTGCTAAAAGTCCCGGTGCGTGTGGAATAAGAGATTGCCTTCCTAAAAAGGCGACCCTTAAATTACCATATATATAAGCGCATTTCAAGGAAAATTTTGTCTCTCGCAGCTTTTTACGAATAACAGATTCATGCAGGATTTTTTCGCATTTTTATTACAGAGTTCATGAAGTTTTCTCAGGCTTGCAAAAATTTTTTTGCTGTTGATCTCATGAAATCAGGTAGTTATGTCCTGGCATGTTTGATGCAATTTATAAAAGCAAGACTGAACGCAAAGGAGGAAACTACCATGAAGACCACTATTGCAAGAAGAACAGCATACATCGGTGCAGGCGCTGGTTTAGTATTGTTCGCATTATTTGGGCTTCTGCCAGGGAGCCTCTTGGGAGGCGCGGCAGGTATCAATATAGCCGGCTGGCTCTTCGGGCTTCCACTCCAACCAGGCCTCATATCCAGAATGATTGTCCTGGCAGCCATGCTGACCGGAGTCTTGGTCGCAGGCATTGTTATCGTGACCGCATCGTCCACGGTCGGCTGGTTCGTCGGCAAGGTCCTTGAATCGGGAGTGCATGCAAAGGAAGTAGGAGAGGGAAAAAACTTATCTAAGGCAGAGGAAAGGAGATAGCCATGAAGAATGAAACCGTAAAGGCAGGTATGAAGATCGGAGCAACAGTCGGAGGGCTGGTGTTCGTAGTGTTCGGAATCATGCCGGGGTTCTATTTTGGGAGCTATGGTACCCTGATCCTGCTCCAAAAACTGATGGGCGGCACGGTTGAACCGACGCTTTTTGTTCGAGCAGCAGTGGTTATGGGTATCGTGGTGGGAATCTCCTGCGCTGCTGCCGTAAGCATCGTGGTCGGCGGTCTTATCGGCACAGCACTGGGCTTCGTGATCTCTGCCCCAGCTACACTCCGTAACAGACAAGGGGATGCTCAGAAAGCATATGTTGAAAAAGCATAAGTGATGAAACAATCAAGGAAACGTTCAATGCTGTGATGTGAATGAGTGACGCAAAGGCGGTGGAAACACCGCCTTTTTTTATTTTTAGGGGATCACAATGAAAAATTTTTGTTAAGATGGTTACAAACCCTAACATTACAAGTGGAAAACCGCACCCATTTAAAAAAGTAAAGTCATGGGTCTATTGCCCCCTATCATAGCGATTTTTCCATGGAATCTGATGCTTTCCCGTCAGTGCTCTTGATTATGAATTTTGTCTATGAATTTTTTATAAAAGGCTTGACAAAACAGACTAAATTGTTTATATTCGCTATTCTTGATAAAAAATAACACAGCAGTGAGGCGGGCATAATGGGAACTTATTCAGCAAAAAAGGAAGAAATTCAGAGGAGTTGGCACGTTGTAGACGCGAACGGCAAAACTCTCGGAAGGCTTGCTTCAGTAGTTGCGTCCGTGCTCAAAGGCAAGACCAAACCGGTTTACACGAGACACGTTGACACCGGCGACTTCGTGATCGTCGTGAATGCCGATAAAATTCATCTGACCGGCAGAAAACTCGACCAGAAGACGTACTACAGCCATTCCGGATATCCCGGCGGTCTTAAGTCTATTACCGCAGGCAAACTGCTCAAGACCAAGCCAGAGGATGTCATTAAGAAAGCCGTACAGGGGATGCTCCCCAAGACGCGGTTGGGCGAGCAGATGCTGAGCAAGCTCAAAGTGTATGCCGGAGAAAAACATCCGCACAGCGCACAGCAGCCCGTGGAGATGAAACTCTAAAGAATTAGGCAAATCCGTTTAGGAGGATTTTTAATGTCAGCAGCAACAGTATCCAGATATTACGCAACGGGTAAGCGCAAAAACTCCATCGCCAGGGTGTGGCTGATGCCCGGAAGCGGGAAGGTAACTATAAACGAGAAATCCATGGACCAGTACTTCGGCAGGGACGTGCTCAAGATGATCATTCGTCAGCCCTTCGAGGTCACCGGCACGGTGGATAAATTTGATGTTCTCGTCAGCGTACTCGGCGGCGGCAACTCCGGCCAGGCAGGGGCAATCAGACATGGCATATCCAAGGCGCTCCTTGCCGTGGACGCCGAGTCTCGCGGCAAACTGCGCAAGGAGGGGCTCCTGACCCGCGACCCGAGGGCAAAAGAACGTAAGAAATACGGCCAGAAAGGCGCGCGTGCTCGGTTCCAGTTCTCGAAGAGATAAGGGATCATATACCTCGTTGCAGGTCCTGTTTAGAAAAAGGGAAGGTAGAGATGCCTTCCCTTTTCTATTTTCTATTGTGCTCCGGCTTTGTGCATCCTGATCAGTTCAATAACGGGATCATGACATGGTTTCTGAAAAAATTAACATAGCGATTGTGGGGTCGAGCGGGTACACGGGAGGCGAGCTGTACCGGCTTCTCCTCAATCACCCCCACGTTCGGGTTGCCTCGGTCACCTCCGAGAAGTCAGCCGGAAAACCACTCACGACCATCTTCCCCCATCTTGCCGGCTTGGCGGACCTCGTTTGTGAGCCGCTTGACCCGGAGGCCATAGCAAAAAAAACTGATTTTGTGTTTCTGGCCCTTCCCCATGTAACTTCCCAAGAGGCAGCGTTCAGGTTCCATCAACTCGGGAAAAAGGTCGTTGATCTTTCCGCCGACTACCGGCTCGCTGATCCAACAGTCTACGAAACGTGGTACGAGCATTGTCATCAGTATCCCGATCTCCTCAAGAGTGCGGTCTATGGCTTGCCCGAACTGCACCGGGAAAAGATCAAGAAGGCTTCGCTCGTTGCTAATCCCGGCTGCTATCCCACCGGCGCGATCCTTGCGCTCGCGCCGCTCATAAAAAAAGGGTTCGTCGATCTCAAGAGCTTGATCATCGACTCCAAGTCGGGAGTTTCCGGAGCGGGCCGCAGTCCTTCGCTCGCGCACCATTACCCGGAGGTCAATGAAGGCCTGATGGCGTATAAAATCGGGACGCACCGGCACACACCGGAAATCGAACAGGAACTGACGATGTTGGCCGGACACTCGGTGACGATTTCATTTACACCGCATCTTATCCCCATGAACCGCGGGATCCTGACGACGACGTATGCGGCGTTGAAAACGGCAGCCGATACAGGAGTGGTGCACGCGCTCTACCATGAATTCTATCGGGATGAACCTTTTGTGCGGCTCCTGGCTCCCGGAGAGTTTCCGAACGTGCGGAATGTGCGGGGGGCCAATTTCTGCGACATCGGGGTCTATGCAGATCGCCGCACCAACAGGGTCGTCGTGGTTTCCGCCATCGACAACCTCGTGAAAGGAGCATCAGGCCAGGCAATCCAGAATATGAACCTGATGATGGGCTTTCATGAAATGGAAGGTATCAAGGTCGCGGGGCTTTTCCCGTGATAGAAGTATCCAAATCACTGTTCTGACAGGGGTAAACTCATGAGGACTCTGGATACAAAAAGTTTTTCCGTTCCTGGCTACAAGGTGTGGGGCATCTCGTGCGGGATCAAGAAGAACGAGAAAAAAGACCTGGCGATCGTCCATTCCGATCGCGAGGCCTCGGTCGTCGGTGTATTTACAAAAAACCGCGTGAAGGCGGCGCCCGTTCTCCTGGATATGGCAAAAATAAAGTCCGGCAAGGGGCAGGTGATTATTGCAAACAGCGGCTGTGCCAACGCCTGCACCGGGAAACGCGGTCTTGCAGACGCACGCGCAACGGCTGAAGTGGCCGCTCGTACGTTCGGCCTCAAACCGGACGCCGTGTACGTGGCCTCAACCGGGGTCATCGGAGAGTTCCTGCCGGTGCCGAAACTATCGATGGGCATATCGACTGCGGCAGGACTCCTCTCTGCGACCGGTTGGGAGCAGGCGGCAGAGGCGATCATGACCACGGACATGTATCCAAAACTGTCCATTGTCCAGGAAGAGATCGGCGGCAAGACGATTACGGTCGGGGGCATTGCCAAGGGATCGGGGATGATTCACCCGGACATGGCGACGATGCTCTGTTTTATCGTGACCGATGCGGCCATAGCCGCCCCGCTGTTCAAGAAAGCATTGCTCGCTTCGACCGAGCGATCTTTTAATAATATCACGGTGGACGGCGAGACCAGCACGAACGATACAATTCTGTGCATGGCGAACGGCGCTGCGGGAAACAAGAGAATCGCCCCCGGAACCAAAGAATTCAAAAAGTTTCAGGCATGCCTCGACACGATCACTTTGTCGCTTGCCAAACAGGTTGTGCGCGACGGAGAAGGTGCGACGAAGTTCGTGGAGATCGAAGTGCGGAACGCGAAAAACCCGGTCGAAGCCAAACGTGCAGCTTCGACCGTTGCCAAGTCAAGCCTCGTAAAAACCGCGCTCTTCGGAGAAGATGCAAACTGGGGAAGAATCATGGCAGCCCTGGGGTATGCAGGCGTAGATATGGACGAGGCAAGGACGGACATTTCGATCGGCAAGGCAAAAATCGTCGAAAAAGGCCTGGGCCAGGGCAAGGCAGCCGAGCGCGAAGCAGCGCTCGCTCTTAAACAGCGGGATATCCAGATCAGCATTGATCTGCACAAGGGCAAGGGGAATGCCACGGTCTGGACATGCGACATGTCCTATGAATATGTCAAGATCAATGCCGCCTACCGGAGTTGACCATGGTAAGGGAGTGGTAGTTTGTGCTCATATGGTTTTGCTCTGAAACTGACTGAAAAAGTGACAATAATTTCCCTTGACTTTCACCAATAAACTCGTTAATTTTAATGATTATGCCGCTTCTCAAGATCAAGAAGGAGCGGTATCGTTATTTATACCGTTAAGAGCGTTTTTCGAACGCATTAAATCAATAATTACTTATATATTACAATGTGTTGCATCTGGAGGGGGGGTGTAGCGAGAGTGCCAAGTATACGGTTAAGGGAGAATGAGCCCTTTGAGGCCGCACTTCGGAGATTTAAAAAAAGCATTGAAAAAGAAGGCGTGCTTTCCGAGGTCAAAAAGAGGGAGCATTACGAGAAGCCCAGTGTTAAGCGCAAGAAAAAAGCATTGGCTGCTCGAAAGAAAGCGGCTAAGACAGCTCGCCTATCCAGGCATAACTAAACACCGGTGTGGCACGGTTCGGGTATTGTGCCATTCGGACGTTTTTGGCTGATGAGAGGGGCGGAATGGAATTACGTTCGAAAATCGAAGCGGATACAAAGGATGCCCTCAAGTCCGGCGCGAAAGACAAAGTTTCTACTCTGCGCATGCTAAACGCCGCGCTGAAAAATAAGCAGATCGACAAGAGGCGGCCGCTGACCGAAGAAGAAGTGCTCGAAACCACGCGGACGCTTATCAAACAGCGCCGGGATTCGATCGAGCAATTTACCAAAGGCAACAGGCAGGATCTCGTTGACAAGGAGACTGCTGAAATCGCAGTGCTCGAAGTGTACCTGCCGAAACAGCTGGCGCGGGAAGAACTTGAAGTAATGGTTCGGGACGCCATTTCCCAGACCGGAGCGCAAGGCGCAAAGGACATGGGCAAGGTCATGAAAGCGCTCATTCCCATGGTGGGCGGGCGCGCCGACGGAAAACTGGTCAGCGAGCTGGTAAAAAATGCACTGGGATAACGAACTCTGTCAGGTAAAAGGCATGGTATTTTTTAATTAAGCCGGACGCAGGGGGCCATCAAGACCGAGGCCCCCTGATTTTTTTAGGAGTTTTTATTTGATCCCCCAAGTAATCAACCTGTATCAACAATCCATCAATGAACTCCGGGAACGTCTGCAGAGGACAGCGTGCTCAGGCCCTGGCCAGAAGCGGGCCGAATGAATGAGCAGCCTGCGGTGTGATCTATGAATGAACATACCCTGCGGGTCCTTGAATTTGACAAAATTGTAAACATTGTTGCCGGATATGCAGCTTCGGAAGTCGGGAAACAAGCGGTACTCAACATGCTGCCGGCAGAAGAGCGCTCAATTGCCGAAGAGCGCCTCAGGGAAACGAATGAATTTCTCCGGATCCTGGAGCGCGGTGAGAACCCGCCTTTGGACGGCATTCTTGCTATCGGGCCAGCGGTTGCAAAACTCGGCGCACGCGGAAGTACGCTCGTTCCGGCCGAGCTGCTGAATACGGCAGCGACACTGGGCGCCGCACGAAGGGTTAAGCAGTTTTTTCAGAGGATCGAAGGAAAAAGTGCATCGCCGCTCCTTACGGCGAAAGCCGACAGGATCCGGCCGCTGAAGCATATCGAGGACGCGGTTTTCGCGGCAATAGACGAGCGGGCGGATGTCAAGGACGCTGCCAGCCCCGCTCTCCGCAAGATCCGCAAGCTGCTGGCGCGGACGCGGGACGAGGTCCTTTCCCGCATGTCGGGAATCCTCCAGGACAGCGGTTTTCAGAAGATCATTCAGGAGCCGGTGGTCACGATCCGTGACGACCGGTACGTGCTTCCGCTCAAACCCGGTTTCCGGCAGAGCATCAAAGGCGTCGTGCACGGCCAGTCCGGCTCGCGGGCGACGCTCTTTGTGGAGCCCCTCGACGTGCTGGAACAGAACAACCGGCTTGCCGAGCTCCGCATGGAGGAGCGCGACGAGGTAGAGCGCATTCTGCGGGAACTGACCGGTCTTTTGTCACAGGAAGCCGGCACGATCGAGGAAACGATCGAGGCCCTCGCCGAGATCGATGGCGTTTACGCCCGGGCACGGTTCGGGAAGGACTATAACGGCGCCATTCCCCTGCTGACCCGCGAACGAAGCATGCGGCTTCGCAGTGCCCGGCATCCGTTGCTCACGTGGAAGCAGAAGTTCACGGGCGGCAGCGCTGTGAAACCGAATGACATCATGCTCAGCGACCGCGATCGGGCGCTGGTTATCAGCGGTCCGAATGCGGGCGGGAAAACCGTGATCCTGAAAACCGTGGGGCTCTTAAGCCTCATGGCGCAGTCCGGGCTGCCCATTACCGCTGCCGAGGGGAGCGAGCTTCCGTGCTTCGGTTCAATGTTTGCCGACATCGGCGATGAACAAAGCATTGAACAGGACCTGAGCACCTTCTCCTCCCATGTGAGCCAGATCGCCGGCATTTTGCAAAAGGCGGACAAGGATTCCCTGGTTCTGCTCGACGAACTGGGATCAGGTACCGAGCCGGGCGAGGGAGCGGGCCTCGGCGCGGCGGTGCTCGAAAGTCTGATGGAGCGGGGCAGCATCTCCCTCGTGACGACGCACCACAATGCTCTCAAGCTCTTCGGTTCTGAGACGAGCGGCGCCGTGAATGCAGCCATGGAGTTCGACCCGCAGACGCTCAAGCCCACGTACCGTCTCATCCCGGGACGGCCCGGCAGGAGCTACGGACTGGACATGGCAGCGAGGCTCGGCGTCCCCTCGGAAGTAATCGACCGCGCACGCGCGAGGCTCGGCGAGGACGACACCCGGCTTGAGGACCTGCTCAAGCACGTAGAGGATGAATCCCGCCGGCTCGACATCGAGCGGCAAGCACTTGAACAAGACCGATCAACAGCATTGAACGACCGCAACGAAGCGGCTTCCCGGCTCCAGGCAGCGAGGGAAGAAGTTCGGAACCTGCGAACCCAGGCACGGCTGGAAGCGCGAGAGGTGCTGTCCTCGCTCAGGCAGAGGCTTCGCGAGCTTTCCCGCAGGGCGATCATTGAACAGGCAGAAGCCAAAAAGGTGAGCGCGGAAATCGAGGCGCTCAACAGGAAGCTTGAGCCTGGTATCGAGCCGCAGCCGGCAAGCCCCGCATTCGTCAAAAACATTAACGCCGGCGACAGGGTGAGGATAACGAGGCTGAACAAGACGGGGACCGTTCTTGCTCTGAACCGGGACACGGTCGAGCTTGAGGTATCCGGAAAAAAGATCAGGCTCCAGGCAACAGAGGTGGCGCCAGCAGAGCCTCTCGTGGGGCAGCGTCCAGGTGCGGCTGTTTCCGGATGGGGCACGGAACTTCACGAGGAAGAAGACGCTTCGGACCGGTTGAACATCATCGGTCTCCGCGTGGAAGAGGGACTGGCCGAGGTCGACCGCTTTATCGATCGGGCAGGGCTCAGCCACTTCTCGATCGTAACCGTGATCCACGGGCTGGGAACGGGTGCGCTCAAAGCCGCGGTTACGGAATTTCTGAAGAACCATCCGCTCGTCTCGTCCATCCGGCCCGGAGAGCCGGCTGAAGGCGGCGCAGGCATAACGGTGGCGGAGCTGAAAAAATAACGTGTTCTCCGATGATCTCATAAGCCGGGTCAGGGACAGCGTCGACATCGTTGATCTCATTTCCGGATATGTGTCCCTGAAGAAGACGGGCAAGAACCATACGGGGCTCTGTCCTTTTCACAGCGAGAAGACCCCGTCGTTCACGGTCAACCCGGACAAGCAGATTTTCCATTGCTTCGGGTGCGGCACCGGCGGCGACGTGTTCAAGTTCGTCGAACTGCAGGACGGACTGAACTTTCCCGAAGCGGTCAGGAAGCTGGCGGAACGCTCCGGGATCGCGCTGCCCGCGGACAGCAGGTCGCGGCAGGAGGACAAAAAATCTGCTGATGAGCGCGCGGCGCTCCTCGCGATCGTCGACGAAGCTGCACAGTATTACCGGAAGGAACTGGAAGGGCCGGCGGGAACCCAGGCCCGGGCATACCTGGCGAAGCGGGGAGTCAGTGCCGCCGTTATTCAGGCCTTCGGCCTCGGCTTTGCCCGGCCTGAATGGGACGGCCTCCTCCGGCATCTCAAGCAAAAGGGCTACACCTCCGGCCAGATGGAAAAAGCCGGGCTCGTCGTAAAGCGGAGCGAAGGAGAAGGTCATTACGACCGGTTCCGGGGAAGGATTATGTTCCCGATCAGCGATATAGCGGGGAACATCATCGCCTTCGGCGGCAGGGTAATGGACAACGCGCTGCCGAAGTATTTGAATTCCTCGGAGACCCCGCTTTACAGCAAGAGCAACACACTCTATTGTCTCGAGGCGGCCAAGGATGCGGGCCGCAAACAGGGATATTTCATCATCGTCGAGGGATACCTCGACGCGATTGCCTGCCACCAGTTCGGGGTGCGGAACGCGGTGGCCACGCTCGGCACGGCGCTGACCGAAGGGCATCTGCGGCTCATGCGGCGGTTTGCCGACAAGCTCGTTTTGATCTTCGACCCCGATCCCGCAGGGGTAAAGGCGTCGCTCCGGGGCTTTGACCTTTTCGTCGCGAGCGGGATGAAGGTGAATGTGGTATCGCTCCCGGACAATGACGATCCGGACACGTTTCTCCAGAAGCACGGTGCGGAGGTTTTCGCAGCGCACCTGCGCCAGTCCGTAAAGCTCATGGACTTTGTTCTGGCCCAGGTGGTGAAGAAGGGCACTGCGGCCTCGATCGACGAAAAGGTCGAGAAGGCCGGGGAAATGCTGGAGTTCATTGCCAAGCTTGCAAGCGGCATCGAGCGGGACCACTATTTGAAAAAAACAGCCGAGGCCCTTGACCTCGACGAGGCCGTGCTCAGGCAGGAAATGCCAAAACAGGGAAAGCACGCTGCGACACCGGCGGGAGGCGCGAAAGCATCAACTCCTTCACGAGGTCACCGGCCAAAGGCCGAAGAGATCCTGGTCCACCTCATGCTGAAGGATGAGGGCATCGCGCGGAGCCTGCAAACACAGCTGAGGCCCCAGGATTTTTCCGACCCCCTGTTCCGTCGCGCGGTGGAGCGGATTTTCGGTGTCCTGGGTGCGACGGGTTCGCTCGATTTACGGGCGCTGATGCAGGACGGCGATGAAGAGCTGAATAGGCTGCTCTCACACTATGCTGTCCTCGAGATGGAGTACGACGATCCGGGAAAGCACTGCCAGGATTGCGTCGATGCCATCAAGCAGCAGGACCCGGAGAGACAGATGAAACAGATCGTACGGGCGCTCAAGGACGCAGAAGAACAAGGCAACACCGCAGAGTATAAACGGCTGCTCGAGGAACAACAGCAGTTGTGCCGCCGTCCGGGGCGGCGCATTCCCGGACTCTAGGAACGGGATGGCATCGAGACAAATCTTTTTAGCGCATAAATCGTGACAGCGTGAACGCTGCCGCACAAAAGGAGCACCAGAGTATGTCAAAGCGGGGCAAACCAGGAGATTCCAAAAAAACGAACGGAGCGGGAAAAGAGCGCGCTTACGTTCCCTTTGAAGAAACGCAGGAACCCATTCCTCATGAAGATGTTTCTACGGAGCAGCTCGACAGCATCATCTCTCTGTTCGGCGACGGCGAAATAGACCTCGATATCTCCGATTCACGGCACGACGGCAAGGCCCGCCAGCATGCCGAAGACGAACTGGAGGAAGGCGTCGAGCCGGACGACGTGAGCCTGGAAGACGCTGCCGAGGAAGACGTTGAAGAAGAGGAGGTCGAGGTCGGTGTAGGCAAGACCGACGACCCCGTCCGCCTGTACCTGAAGGAAATGGGCACGGTGCCGCTCCTGTCGAAAGAAGGCGAGGTGGCGATCGCGAAGCGGATCGAGGAGGGCAAGCGCGAAGCAGCCCAGATCCTCTACAGCCTTCCGTTCGCACTCCAGGACGTCCGCGACCTCGGCGATAAGCTGCGGAAAGGGAAGATCAGCATCAACGAAGTCGTCCACGCGGGAGACGATGATTTCGACGAACTCCAGAGCCAGAACGAGGAGGAGCTCCATGCCCGGGTGATCAAGCTCATTGCCGAGATCGACCGCCACAGCAAGGAACTCACCACGCTCACGAACCATGTTATGAGCAGCCGGTGCACCGAGGCCCGCAAGAAGAACCTCCGCGAGAAGATGCAAACGACGCGGTACGCCCTCTTCGATAAACTGGAGGCGCTGAACATCCACTGCCGCCAGACCGACCGGCTGGTCATAAAACTGCGCGAGATGGTGGGCGAGGTGCAGCTCTCCGAACGCGAGATCCACGGGCTCGAGCGTAAAACGGGCCTAGCAATCTCCGAGGTGAAAGACGTCTTTAAAAAGATGCGGCTGGGAGAGCGAGAGTTGAAGAATGCAGCGCGCAGGCTGGAAATGAAACAGGATGCGCTCCTGGGGATGGAAAAAACGTACCGAAATGCGGTCAAGCGCATGAAGAACATCGAGACGGACTGCGGTGTCTCCGCCGAGGAACTGAAAAAAGTGCTCAGGGCCTATGAACGGGCTGAAGAGCGTGCCAAATATGCGAAGAGCGAGCTGGTGGAAGCGAACCTCCGGCTTGTGGTTTCCATTGCCAAGAAGTATACCAACCGCGGACTCCAGTTCCTCGACCTCATCCAGGAAGGAAACATCGGCCTTATGAAAGCCGTGGACAAGTTCGAGTGGCAGCGCGGGTATAAATTCAGCACCTATGCCACGTGGTGGATCAGGCAGGCGATCACCCGGGCCATCGCGGACCAGGCCCGCACTATCCGCATCCCCGTGCACATGATCGAGACCATGAACAAGCTCATCCGCACCTCGCGCGGCCTCGTCCAGGACCTCGGCAGGGAACCGACAACCGAGGAAATCGCCTCGTCTATGAAGCTGCCGGTAGAAAAGGTCCGCAAGATCATGAAGATTGCGAAGGAACCGATCTCGCTTGAGACCCCCATCGGTGAGGAAGAGGACAGCCATCTGGGGGACTTCATCGAGGACAAGAAGGTGGCCTCGCCGCTCGAGTCGGCGATCCGGAAGAACCTCCACCAGCAGGTACGCAGGGTGCTGAACACCCTGACGGAACGCGAGGAAAAGGTGCTCCGTTGGCGCTTCGGCATCGGCGAGCAGACTGACCACACGCTTGAAGAAGTGGGCCAGGAATTCGACGTCACCCGCGAGCGCATCCGCCAGATCGAGGCGAAGGCCTTGCGGAAGCTGCGCCACCCGAGCAGGAGCAAGCAGCTCAAAAGTTTCATCGAGTAGCATACGCACCTTGACATTTTCGCCCGGTTCTGACATTATAGAGGGCCGTGTGCAACAGGCTTCAGGTACCAGCAATGAAATCCGCACCGAGCGCCGGACCGGTGTCCTGGTCGTGCGTACGATGAGGAGTCTGCTCGTTGCCCCCATGGGGGCCCATAGCTCAGCTGGTAGAGCTACCGGCTCATAACCGGTTGGTCCCAGGTTCGAGTCCTGGTGGGCCCACCATCTTCAAAAGGGAGAAGACAATGTTGTTTACACCGTTTGCCAATTGCAGGGGAAAAAAGAGCACGAATAATCCGTAGAAATGCGCCAATAGGCGCATTTTTTATTTTTGGAGGCCTGATGGACCAACAGCTCAGCTTGCTTATTCAGCTTCAAGAAGTCGATGGTAAGATCCGCTCCCTCACGGGGCAGAAAAAACGCCTGCCGGAGTTCCTCGCCGGCCTCGAGCGGAAACGCGAGGCGAACAAGGCAAACCTCGAAAGCGTCAAGGAAGCGCTCCAGGCGGCCCAGAAGAACAAGCGGGACCGCGATCAGGACCTGGAAGCAGGAGCCCAGAAGGTCGAAAAACTGAAGACCCGGTCCTCGGAGATCAAGAACAACAAGGAATACCAGGCCTTGCTCAAGGAGATCGAGACCGGCGAAAAAGAGAACAGGGCCATCGAGGACGAGATCCTCGCTCTCATGGAAAAGATCGACGCAGCCGCGGCAGCGATAACCGCTGCAGAGCAGCGTTCCCGGGAGGAAGAAGCCGCCCTCCAGGCGGAGCAGAAGCAGCTCGAGGCAGATTTTGCGAAGATCGAGGAAGAGTTGAAAGGAATAGAACGGGCACGGCAGGAGGTCGTCAAGAGTATCCAACCCGACATACTCGGTCAATATGAGAAGCTGTTTAGCACCAAGTCAGGAATCGCCATTGCCGAGGCGCGCAGTGAATCCTGCTCCGGCTGCTTCATGAGCATCCCGCCGCAGATATTCGTGAATGTCAAAAAAAATGAAAGCATCATAACCTGTCCCAACTGCCATCGCATGTTGTATTATAAAGAGGCGATTGTTCCAAAATAGTACGATCCAAATCTGGCCGAACAAATATCGTGTCATCATGCTCATCGCATTCGGTGACTCCCGGCCTCCCGCAAAGGAACCCTTTTGAATATCACAAGCAAAGTGTATCTCACCATCTTTACCGACGGCGCGTCGCGGAATAACCCCGGCGAGGCCGGTGCCGGTATTTTTATCCTCAAGGACGGCAAACCGATAGAGCGGATCGCGCGCTATCTCGGCACCACCACGAACAATATTGCTGAATACCGGGCGGCAATTTTCGGGTTGGAACACGCCGTAAAACTCGGCGCTTCGAATGTCAAACTCCATGCCGATTCCGAGCTTATGGTGAAACAATTGAACGGTCAGTACAAAGTAAAAAATGAAGGGCTCAGGCCGCTCTTCCTGAAGGCCAAGGAGCTTATTGCAAAGATCGGGAGCGTTGAGGTAAAATACATCCCGAGAGAGATGAACAAGGAAGCAGACGCCTTGGCGAACAAGGCGATCGATGAGAAAATTCAATAGTCAGGAGTTAGTTGCAACTAAAGGACAAGTCTTGGACAGGTTAACACGATTGACAGGATTTTTTTAAAGATTTAATCCGCTTTTATCCCGTAATCAGGTCAAAAAAATCCTTGGTTCCGATTTTGGAATCATGTTCTTTCACATTCAGAGCGGGTGAGGTGATCGCTCTCCGGCAACGGAGGGAGGAAAGTCCGAGCTCCGCAGGGCAAGGCGGTCCCGAAATGGGACAGGGGGCGACCCCATGGACAGTGCCACAGAAAAGAAGACCGCCCCAAAAGGGTAAGGGTGAAACGGTGGGGCAAGAGCCCACCAGACTCCCGAGCGATCGGGAGTGCTTGGAAAACCCCGCCTGGAGCAAGATCACATAGGGAAGCGTCTCCCGAGCAATCGGGAGTACGGACGGCCCGTCCTAGACTTCCGGGTAGATCGCTCGTGCTGTCGGGCAACCGACGGCCCAGATAAATGCTCACCACCCTGAGCAATCAGGGGACAGAACTCGGCTTACGGCCCGCTCTGATTTTTTTATTTAAAAAAACCCATGCTGATCATTCGGTATGGGTTTTTTTGTCTGCATGAATGTCTTTGACAAGGCAACTTCGGGGAAGTAGTCCCATGCTGCTTTATGTATGTATAATGTGCAGATCAATCGCCGGCGAACACGTCCACGGATCATCTCTGAAAAAGGCCGTTAAGTGAGGCTGCCCTTATCCAGTGGAATCGGCTATTCTTTTTTTGAAAACAGGGAATAACAACAAGATGCTCTTTTTAAAGGGCTGGAATTGGATGTCACATAACAGGCGAGGCTAACATAAGAAGGAAAAAGTTGTGCCTTGAGTTTTGAGTGTTTGCGAGGCTGGTTCCAAATTTTTTGCCTCAGCAGATGCTTTAGGCTACCCTCTCTGCTGCTGGTGAGGGCTTGCACACCGCATGTTGCATGGAGGCGTTTTGTATACTACGGTACCTCTCCTCTCAAAACCCAAGGCAAACTGATAAACGATTTGTTCAATCACCTGGCTGATAGTATAGCACATGTTTCCCATTACGCAAGCTCTTACCGCGAAACAAGCTGCTTATTATCGATTATTAACGCACATGAATGCGTCTTTCTGCTGTTTTGGCCTGTGTTCTGTGAATCTCAAAATTGGTAGGCCGCAGATAAGGTCTTTTTGTCGTCTTTGCGAGTGAAGGCCGAGTTTGCCGCGCAGGGGAAAACGCTCCGCGCAATGACATTTTGTGACTTGAGCTGTACACTGCCTTTCTTCTCATCCACTTCCTCTCACTCTCCCCGGATTAACTCACCTCCGTTTTCCTGGCCGCGCCGAAATCAGTTGTCAAAACCCTCTAGTCTCCAGGCGACGAGTGGAGTATAATTCGAAGCGACATACTGCGCCCGTTTGCGGTGCGTAATTTGTTGCTCAGCCGGTGCTGATCAGATCTTCAGGGAGGTAGGACACGCGAAATGGGTATCATCGAAAAGCTGGGAGCTTTGTTCAGGAGCAAGAACGAAAGTGCGCCGCGAGTGCGGCCGGGCAGGAATGAACCCTGCTGGTGCGGCAGCGGCAAGAAGTATAAGAAGTGCCATGAGCCTGAGGACGACGAAAAATCGGCGAACGTCTGCTCCCTCAACTGCGGTCCCACCTGAAGCTCCAAATGAGCTGAGTTTCAGCTCACAGCAAGCAGCTAAATTTCTTTTTGCCGGCCCGCAAGGCCGGCTAAAGATTTGATCTTAGAATATCATCCGATACCTCACCTCGAATTCCCTGCGCCACAATCAGTTATCAAAACATTGTAGTCTCCAGGCGATGAGTGGGGTATAATTCGCCATGGGCAGTAACAAAAAGACGACGTTCTCAATCCGTCCTTTTGACAATCTCCGTAAAACAATGGAGCAACGCGATGCTGCCGCGCTACCCCCGGCTCCGCGTCAGAAGAAAAAAGAAGACTATACCGACGAAGAGCTGTTCAGCCGCGAGATGGACGACGTCCTCGTGATCGAAGAATTCCGTTCCCTTGCCTGCGCTCCCCGTCCACGAAACAGGAAAGCAGCACCAGAGCCGCGCGATCCTGATCAGGAAGCGTTTACGGAACTGTGCGGCATCGCGGATGGGCTGCTGCCGATCCATCTGCCCGATACGCAGGAATATGTCGAGTGGATTCATCCCGCGTTTCGCGATGATATCATCCAGAGCCTTCACGAGGGGCGGTTTTCGGTCCAGGCATATCTCGATCTTCACGGGTGTCATCTGTTCCCGAAGCAGAGGAAGAACTAGACGACTTCATAGCGGACTCCCTGAAAAAGGGCCTGGGCTGCATCAAGATCATCCACGGCCGCGGCCTTCGCTCGGTCAAGGGCGCCCGGCTGAAGGACGCGGTCGTGAAAAGACTGTCCGGCCATTTCCGCAAAGACATCATCGCCTACGTGACCGCGCGCCAGTGCGACGGCGGCCTCGGCGCGCTGTATGTGCTCCTGAGAAAAAAATAAGCCTTCCCTCGTTCACCCCGGGAGGATGTGATTCTTCCGGGGCATCCGTGAAAAAGCTCAAAAGCGAGGAATATTACGGCGAAGGCACCAGGGACGCAAAGGAGTGAAGTCTTCTATTAAAGAAAAATTCTTGTTTTTCTTCTCGCGCGCTTCGTTTATGGCCTATGGCCGCGCTCGGAGACCGTGGAAAATCCGGAAGACCGAAAATATTATGGATAGAAAGACAACAACGACCCTTCGAGCGAAAAAAAATAACTCACTTACCCCTGCCCAGGCCCGTGCGTTCCAAAAAGAAATCTACGCTTACTACGACACCCAGGGCCGCGACCTCCCGTGGCGCAAAAAACTCAATCCCTACCGCGTACTGGTCTCCGAGATCATGCTCCAGCAGACGCAGGTGGAGCGCGTCATCGTAAAGTTCCAGGAGTTCCTCGACAGGTTTCCGGATTTTCATTCCCTTGCCAAGGCACCGCTTCCAAAACTGCTCAGGATATGGTCAGGGCATGGGCTACAACCGTCGGGCCCTTGCACTCAAGGCGCTTGCGCAAAAGGTCGTAGCTGAACATCAAGGCAAGCTACCCCAAGAGCCCGAAAAGCTGATCTCCCTCCCGGGCATCGGCCCGTATACTGCAGGCGCGATAGCGGCCTTTGCTTTCAACCTGCCTGTCGTGTTCATGGACACGAACATCCGCAGGGTGTACATCCATCAGTTTTTTCAAGATCACGAGAATATCCACGATGATGAATTAACTCCACTCGTGGAGCAGACCATTGATGCGGGAAATCCCCGGAAATGGTACAATGCTCTTATGGACTACGGCACCATGCTGAAGCAGAAGCATGTCAACCCCAACCGCAAGAGCGCGCACTATACACGCCAGAGTCCGTTCGAGAATTCGAACCGGCAGGTGAGAGGGAAGATCCTAAAGGTCCTTGTTACTGAACCGCAGTTGAGCGCAACGCAGATCGTGAAGGAGACAGGTATGGATGCGGCGCGGGTGAAGGCTAACCTCGCGAAGTTAACTGAGGAAGGATTTATTAAAAAACAAGGAAAGACTTATTTTATTTAGCCAGGGGTTTACACTGAGGGCAAGGACAACGATACTGGATTTCCCGCCTCCCCGGGAATAAAGCCCTTTATTCCGCATTCCCTTTCGAATAGTATAGTATGAAAGCAGGTCCCGACTACATACAGTTCTACCCGACCCTCCGATGCAACCAATCCTGCGATTTTTGCTTCAACCGGACGATGCCGTCCGTGCCGGACATGACGTTCGAACATTTCCAGGCGATGCTTGTTGCCCTCAAGCAAAGAGCGGTCCGGACTATCGACATCATCGGCGGCGAGCCGACCTTGCATCGGGACATCGTTTCGTTCGTGCGCGAATCCCTGCTCTCCGGCTTTTTCGTGAACATCAGCTCGAATGGAGCGAACCTGCACGTACTCGAAGAAATCATGAGCATGGGGAGCCGGGTAACTGTTGGCATCTCGGTCAATGACTGCGAAACACTCGATCAGGTAAGGGGATTTATTGAGACACACAAACCGGTGGTCAAATCCGTCTTCAATCCGGATATCGAACGCGGCATGATCCGTGAAATTCTTTCCCTTAATCCGAAAAAATATTACCTTATCTACCGTGACGCTCTCTCTTGGAGTGAGCTGCAGACGACGGTGCCATTCCCGCTCTTCGCGGCAACCGTAGAACAACAGTTCAATTCAACGGAGGTGGGCACGGTCTTCTGTTCGGGTTTCCTGCCGGACACAGAGAGCTGTCCCGAGCTTGCAGAGGTCCGCTGTCCTGCAGGAACCACGAAGTTGGGGATCATGCCGGACGGTTCCGTGTATCCCTGCAATCTTTTTTTCGGTAAGAAGGAGTTTCTTCTCGGCAATGTGCTGAGCGATCCTTTTCAAGACATCTGGCAACATCAGGCACTCGCCTATTTCCGCAGTCCGGCCACGAATGCATGCCCACAGATAGCGTGCCGTCATCATGCACAGTGCCATGGAGGCTGTCCAGCCCACAGTCTTTTTCTCACAAACAACCTCCTCGCGCCGGACCCGAGATGCAATACTGCCTGACCCTATTTATTGGCCCAATAATAAAACATCTGATATACTTGAGAACATTACGCGTACAGGAGGCCCATCATGGTTACTGCTCTGGTGCTATTGACGGTCGCCCGGGACAAGGTGAACGACCTGGCTGAAACGCTGGCCGATTTGGAGGGGATCACCGAAGTCTATTCTTTGGCCGGACGATATGATCTGGCGGTCATTATTCGCGTGAAGGACAATGACCAGCTTGCGGAAGTCGTGACGAACCATATGCTGAAAGTGGAAGGGATCCTGACGTCTGAGACGCTCGTGGCCTTCCGGGTCCATTCCCGCCACGATCTGGAGAGTATGTTCTCGATCGGTTTGTAATCGGCACTGTGCCTTGATGTCCGGACTGGTCCGCTTCGTGGATTTGGGACCGCGACCGGCCGCGCGAAAGAGTTGATCCGATGCTCAGCGAACTCAAGGCCTCATCTCCTTACCAAGTGAAAGTCAGTATTTCTCCATCTGCTAAAAAATGTTGTGGAACTTTTAAAAATAGTTTAGAATAACGCCACTTCGATGCATGAATATCTGACCTTACTACGCAGGAGGAAGGTATGAGACAGACCAAGATCGTTCTCTCTGACAAGGAAATCCCGACCAAGTGGTACAATATCATGGCGGACATGCCGAACAAGCCCAAGCCGCCGCTCCATCCGGGGACAAAGCAGCCGATTGGGCCCGATGACCTCAAGCCTATCTTTCCCATGGACCTCATCCTTCAGGAAGTGAGCCAGGAACGCTGGATCGATATTCCTGAAGAAGTCCTCGACATCTATACACTGTGGCGGCCGTCGCCGCTTTTTCGGGCGCACCGGCTTGAGAAGGCGCTCAACACGCCGGCAAAGATCTACTATAAATATGAAGGCGTGAGCCCGGCGGGCAGCCACAAGCCGAACACGTCCATTCCGCAGGCCTTCTACAACAAAAAGGCGGGCATCAAGCGCATTGCAACCGAGACCGGCGCAGGCCAGTGGGGCTCCTCCATGGCACTCGCAGGCAAGCTCTTCGGACTCGACGTCACGGTCTACATGGTGAAGGTAAGCTTCGGCCAGAAGCCCTACCGCAGGATGATGATGGAAACCTGGGGCGCCACCGTGCACGCGAGCCCGTCAACGGTGACGAACGCGGGCAGGAAGATCCTCGAGCTGGACCCGAACAACACGGGGAGCCTCGGCATCGCCATCTCCGAGGCGGTCGAGGACGCGGCCACGCACGATGATACGAACTACGCGCTGGGATCGGTCTTGAACCACGTGTGCCTGCACCAGTCCGTGATCGGCCAGGAGGCCAAGAAGCAGCTTGAGATCGCCGGCGATTATCCCGATGTGGTGATCGCGTGCTGCGGCGGCGGGAGCAACTTCGCGGGGATCGCATTCCCCTTCCTGCATGATAAGCTCTCCGGCAAGAAGAAGGACCTTCGCGCGATCGCGGTGGAGCCCACGTCATGCCCCACACTCACCAAGGGAGAGTTCTGCTACGACTTCGGGGACGTGGCAGGAATGACGCCGCTCATGACCATGTACACCCTGGGCCACGATTTCATGCCTTCGGGCATCCATGCCGGCGGTCTCCGCTACCACGGCGACTCGCCGCTCGTGTCCCAGCTCTATCACGACAAGATCATCGAAGCCAGGGCCTATGGCCAGACAAAGTGCTTTGAGGCGGCAGTGCTGTTCGCCGGGACCGAGTCGATCATACCGGCGCCCGAGAGCTCCCACGCGGTCAGGGCGGCGATCGACGAGGCGCTCCGCGCAAAGGAAGAGGGCAAACAGAAGACCATCCTCTTCAACCTCTCCGGCCACGGGTACCTCGATTTACAGGCCTATGCCGATTACCGGGAAGGTAAACTGTTCGACCACGAGCATCCTGAAGAAGATATCAAGAAGGCTCTCGAAAAATTGCCGAAGATCTAAGAACGTTCCTCCACCGATAAAAAGCCCTCCCGCAGTTGGGAGGGCTTTTTTTGTTTATGCAAAATTGATGTACTCGTAAAAAGCCGAACAAGACCCTCTTTGTCATTTCGAACGAAGTGAGAAATCTTGGTTTCTCAATCGGTGGAAAGACCCCTCTCTTCGTTCGGGGTGACACATTCTGTCTTTTTACGACTTTGTCAAAATTGTATTTAAATGAATTGACTTGAAGTACGGCGGCAATGGGCGGAAAAACCGATGAAGATTAATTTCTTCGGAACGAAACAGGGGAGGAGTAATTACAGCGGACGGACGACGGCAAACAATAAACCGTCCCCCGCTTAGCCTCGCTCATGTTCCTTGAGGCGTTCGAGCGCATTGCGCGCTATCAGAACATTGCCGTCTGCTTCTTTTACGATGGCCTTTGCCATGAGCACTTTGAGGCACTTGGACACGGCCTCGCGGGACGAGCCGATGCGTGCAGCCAGTTCCTTGTGCGTCAGTTTCCCCGCCTTGAGGTAGCCGCGCGAAGGCCCGTCGCCGTCGACCGGAGCCGCATGCTCGAGCAACGATTTGATCAGCCGCTCGCCGACTTCGAGGAAGGCCAGGGATTCGATCATTTCGTCGGCCTTCCGGAGCCTATCGACGAGCGTCGCCATAAGTTCAACAGCGATCCGGGGCTCTTTATAGAGCAGGTCGAAGAACAGTTCTTTTTTTAAGATGGATAGTTCGGCTTCCTTTTCCGCCACGATCGTGGCGGATCTCCCTTTCCCGTCGAGCAGGCTGAGTTCTCCGAAGAACGCGCCTTTTTCGAATTGCGCCAGCACGATCTCGTCGCCTTCTTCATCAATCAGAAGTGCTTTCAGCTTCCCCGAATTCACGATGTACAGGTCCGTGCTCAGGTCGGTTTTGTGAAAGATCACGTCGCCCTTTTTGTACCGGGCACTCTTGCAACGTGCGGCAATTTCTTTCAGCTGAGAATCCTTGAGGTGTTTGAAAAGCGGTATGTTCTTTAAATATTCGATGAGCATAGGTTGTACGAAGGCGACCGCGAAGAGTTTTTTCTGGAGCGCCGTCCGATGCCTCCCTCCTCCGGACAGGATAGAGAACAAGGCAAATCACAGGCGCCGATAGCTCATGTCGTGCGATGACGGCTCCTGAACTTTCACGGGACTAGGATGGAGACAGCATATCATCGTCATAGTGTAAAATCAAGCGGATAACGGGCTGGTGGACTGGCTGGGATCCTCGTTGGCAAAGATTGTAATGGGGAAGGGCTTGCGGTAAAATGGAACAGGAAGCTGGAATAAAAACGCTCCGGCCCTGTTGGCGGAGGAATCGTACGGCATGCCCGAATCAATCAAAACAAAGATCGTGCGCTGGGGTTTTAACTTATTCCCGGCGTACCGAGGGACGGGCGGGCGAATCACCTATATCGCCGGCGACTGGCGCGAAGTCCGCGTCAAACTGCCGCTTAACTGGCGGACGCGAAACTACGTCGGCACGATTTACGGCGGGAGTATGTACGGTGCCGTTGACCCGATCTATATGGTGATGCTTATCAAGATCCTTGGCCCGGACTACGTTGTGTGGGACAAAGCGGCATCGATCCGCTTTAAAAAACCCGGGACCACTACGCTCTTCACAAAGTTCGTCATTACCCATGAAGAGCTTAAAGCCATCAAGGCCGCTCTCGCCACGTTGCTGTCAGTTGAACGGATGTATCGCGTTGAACTCGTGGATGCGGAAGGTGTTGTACATGCTGCGATTGAGAAGACGGTGTATATTAAAAAAAGGCAGTAAGGTTGGAGGAAAGTTTGACATGATCTCTTCGGGAGCGGGCGGCTTTACCCTGCCCGGCTATTTCTTTACTTCCAGCATTTCCCTCTTGAACTCCGAGGTAAAGTGAAACTTAACCTCGGGGTAGGCTTCGATCATGTTCCGCAATACCCATTCCGATTCGGCGAGAAAGACGATATTGCCGTCCTTGTCCGTTGCAATGCGGTCCGATTTAAACCGGCAAAACTTATCCATTTCCTTTTCATCGCTCGCGGTGATCCAGCAGGCCTTGTAAATGGACATCTGGTCGAACCGGCATTTGGCGCCGTACTCGTGCTCCAGGCGGTATTGGAGCACATCGAACTGGAGCTGGCCCACGGTGCCGACGATCTTCCGGTTTCCCTGCTGCTGGGTGAAGAGCTGGGCAACGCCTTCGTCGGTCAACTGTTCGATGCCCTTTGAAAGCTGCTTCGACTTGCCCGGGTCCGTGTTCACGAGCTCCTTGAACACTTCGGGGGAAAAGGTCGGGATGCCCTGGAACATCAGCTTCTCTCCCTCGGTGAGCGTGTCGCCGATCTTGAAGTTCCCCGTGTCGTACAAGCCGATCACGTCGCCGGGAAAAGCTTCATCGACGATGCTCTTCCTGGCCCCCAGAAAGCTGGCCGGGCTCGTGAAGCGGATGTTTTTGCCGAGACGCACGTGAAGGAACATCTTGTTCCGTTCGAACTTGCCGGAACAGACGCGGATGAAGGCGATGCGGTCGCGGTGACGGGGGTCCAGGTTCGCGTGGATCTTGAACACGAAACCGGTAAAGTCCTTCTCGTCAGCGCTCACGATGCGCTGGTCCGTGGGGCGGCTTCCGGGAGTGGGCGCGATCTGGGTGAAGGTATCGAGGAGCTCTTTGACGCCGAAGTTGTTGATGGCGCTCCCGAAGAAGACCGGCGCGAGATCTCCCGAAAGATACGCGTTCACATCGAACGGATTGTGCGTGCCTTCGATCAGTTCCACGTCCTCCCGGAGCTTGGCCGCATAATCGCCTAACTGCTGGTCCAGCATCGGATCGCCAATGCCTTTGACCTCGAGGACGTCCGTCGCGACCGTGACGCCGCCGGGACGGAAAAGGTAGAGGCTGTTGTTATAGAGGTTATACACGCCCTTGAAGGAAGTGCCCATGCTGATGGGCCACGAGAGCGGCTGAACGTGGATGTTCAGCTTGGTTTCCAGTTCGTCCAGAAGCTCGAAGGGATTCTTGCCTTCGCGGTCGAGCTTGTTCACGAAGATGATGACCGGCGTCTTGCGCATGCGGCAGACTTCCATGAGCCGGAGGGTCTGCTCTTCCACGCCCTTTACGCAGTCTACCACGAGAATGACGCTGTCCACGGCCGTCAGCGTCCGGTACGTGTCCTCGGCGAAATCCTTGTGGCCCGGCGTGTCGAGCAGGTTGATCTTAAGGCCGTTGTAGTCGAAACCCATGACCGACGTGGCAACGGAGATGCCGCGCTGGCGCTCGATGTCCATGAAGTCGGAGGAGGTACTCTTCCGGATCTTGTTCGACTTGACCGCGCCGGCCACCTGGATCGCGCCGCCGAAGAGCAGGAACTTTTCGGTGAGCGTGGTCTTTCCCGCGTCGGGATGGCTGATGATGGCAAAGGTGCGCCGCTTGCTTATTTCGTCTGAGTAATCCACGTTTTAAAAGCTTGCCCCTTTTCGGGCAAGACCTGTAAATTAACAACTGGGAGACGAAATGTCAAGGATTTTACTTAGGAAAGGCCTCAGTGGGTTGGGTCAGTCCTTAAAGTGAGATTTCGCCCGTTCGTAGGCCTTCGCAAAATCATCCGCTGCCGCATCCATCTCGGCAGCAAATTTTTTCCACTTCTCGCCTGATTCTTTCCGAATTTCCTGAAGCTTCCGCGAGGCCGTTTTTTGCTTCTTCTCTGCATCGGCAAGGTACCGCTTCATGTCTTTGCGGGCCTGCTCCGTCATAACGGCAGCCTTGGCCTTCATCTCGTCGAGTTGCTTGTCAAGTTTCGACAGCCGCTCTTCCATGGTTCGTTCGTATTTTTCCTTTTCCTGCGACAGTTGCTGCGCCGAGGCTGCGCGTTCATTTTCCGCCGAGTACGACACAAACGGGCCTGGGACGATGAACAGTGTCATGGTCAAGATGAGCATTGCCAACTTCATAGTTAAACCTCCTTGTGTGGTCATTGATGGCGGCAAACCAACACCGCATGGTCGTAGGCCGAACTGTAGCAGCGTGGGCCTCTTCAAGCAGGCTCTTTCAAAGAGATGGCGGCAACATCCAGCAATAAGAATTTCAGGAAACTGCCTGGAAAAGGTCTCTTTGCCGTATAGAAAGGACACGCTCCCGGTTATGCGCGTCAAGACTTCACCATATATAATATATATTCTAGTATACCGCAAGTATACCGCGAGCAGACGGGGAGAATGTCGGCTCCTGCAAGAACGCAATGGTGCGGAAGGTAAGAAGGTAAGCGAGGAGGGGAATGACCGAGGATTTCCATTTACGGGACGTATCATTTAGGGGGCCTTTGTTCGGGATAGTTGACAGGCATGGTTGTTCTTGTGCGTCTTGGAAAGATATTTGCAATCAGCGCAAATTATGTCACAGACAACCGTGATTTTCGATGGAATAACACGTTGTTGCCCGCTTTACATCGGCTGCAAGCGGGGCTATACTTTGAGTAAGGGGAGAATAATAATGTTGCTGCAGTCAGCGTACTATTCTGTTGTCACCCAGCGGAGAAAGGAGCAGATGAATGAGTATGCTTGTAGCGTTCAGTGTGGTACCCATTGGTGTAGGCGTGAGTATTAGTCCGCAGATTGCAAAGGTACTCAAAATCGTAGCAGAAAGTGGCATTCAGTACAAGGCTAATCCTATGGGAACTGTTCTTGAGGGTGAGTGGGACGCCGTCATGGCAGTCGTGAAGAAATGTCATGATGTCGTGATGACCAGTTCGGAGCGTGCAGTGACGACAATTACGATTGACGATCGCAAAGGTAAAGAATTTCGGATAGAAAAGAAACTCGAGTCGGTGGAGCAGAAACTGGGAATGACCCTGAAAAAATAAATCGTCCACGAGGTGAACTATGATCAACAAGGGGAATGGCGGCGGTGTGGAGCGGATCAAGATCCAGGAGAAGGCTCTTTCCAATCTGGCCGACATGCTGAAGAAGCATGAAAATGAGATGGCCGAAGAGATCAGGGACCTCCAGGCGGAGCTCAAAGCTCTTAAACTGTTCCTTGCGCGGAACATCCCTGAGTTTAAGAAACAGTATCCCGAAATCCAGAGGAAGGTGAAATAAACAAAAGCCGATGCGAGTTTTGACGATAATGGATAATGAAGGAGGCGGTCCTATGAAGATTGTCGGGAAAAAAGTAGAGCGATCATACAAGCAGACATACAAAAAGAAATCATCCACAAACGATCCCTATCTGCCGCGGGGAGCAAGCCGCAGCGTTTCCGTGTGCGGGGGATGCCGCGCAGTATACATGAACAAACGGTGGTATGCCGACAATGAGGTGTACAGGACGGTTGCTGAAAAACCAGAGACAGTGATGATGGTCTGTCCGGCCTGTCTCAAGATCCGCGACAATTTCCCGGGCGGTATTGTGACGCTCAAAGGGGATTACGTTCTTCCGCATAAACAGGATCTGCTGAACCTCGTCAAAAATGAGGAAGAACGCGCGCGCGGCTTTAATCCCCTTGAACGGGTGATGTCTATTAAGGAGAATGGCCACGGCAGTATCGTGATCAGCACGACAAACGAAAAGCTTGCACAGCGGTTGGGTCGGGCGATCAAGAAGGCATTCCGTGGAGTCGTATCTTACCACTGGTCGCATGACAACAAGCTTGCCAGAGTGGACTGGGTTCGGGAGATGGAGGTGGGCTGATAATCGGTCAGAGGTTGGTGATACAAACGGGCGTTGCAGATTTTGCTTTCACATGCCGGATAATCTCGTTATGATTTTTCTTTTTGCAGAGTGCTGAGATACTCCTCCCATTCCGTGGGGAGGAGATATTTTTTTTTGTTGTTGCAGTCCTTGCAGGCCGGAACAAGGTTCCCCTGTACGGACTTCCCACCGCGCACGATTGGTATCAGATGATCCATCGTCAGCTCGGCGGGTTTAAAATTTTTTCCGCAGTAGTAACATATCCCCGCAGAGCGTTTCCGCTTCCACCATTGCGAATCGCGCAAATCCCGCGCCCTCGCCTTTTCACGTTTTATATGCTCGTCACTGACAGTGATGAAATAATCAGTACTCATTTTTTTCATATTACTTTTTTATTGCGCTCTTGTCACGCCAAAAAACGCATGGGTCAACTACTTGTTACCCACTACGTAACATCTGAAAAATTAATATTTTTCTTGACATTGCCAGGTATGAAATATATACTTTGACCATTAGGTGGCATAAAGTGGGAAGCGGTGGGTACTCCAGGGAGGGTTATGTTCCGAGGCAGTTTTGAGCATACCGTTGATTCCAAAGGCAGAGTGAGCGTGCCCTCAAAATTTCGTGATATCATCGCCGACCGTTATGACGGCAGGCTGGTCCTCGCCATGGACTATGATCGCTGTCTTACCGTCTATCCACTCGAAGAATGGGAGCGACTCGAGGAGAAGATTAAGACCCTTTCTCTGATGAAGCAAGAGGTCAAGGACTTCAGGCGCTTCCTGCTTTCGTCGGCCACAGAGTGCGAACTCGATAAGCAGGGCCGGATACTGATCCCGCCGTCTCACCGCGAACATGCGGGTATCATCAAAAACGTGATGCTTGTCGGGATCATCGACAAAATAGAAATATGGGACGCCAAGGCGTGGGAGGCGCGCAATAATCAGAACGGCGACAAGATCGGCGAGGCGCTCGCCGCATTGGGCCTGTAACGACATGGACGAAAAACTCAAAGTATACCAGATGAACCTTGAAGGCGAGATTGACTCACCGAAGATGGCGGAGATCAGTCGGGTAATCGGCCAGCTCATCAAGGGCGAGATGTACGGTCTGATCCTCAACTTTGAGTCAGCTGAGCACATCCAGTTCACGATCCTGCCGTCACTGGTCGAAGAAAAACGCCGCCTCCAGTCATTCGGCGGTGACATGAGACTTGCGGCACTGTCCGATTATATTAAAAATATTTTTCGCACCACCGGCGTACTCGAAGAGTTCCAGGTTTTTGACACGGTCCAGCAGGCCGCAAAAAGTTTTGGGGTGACAAAGCCGGCGACGAACCTCCCGCTGGGATTATGAAATGTGGAATGCCGACTTTGGAATGCGGAATGAAAAAAAACCGTGACACACGTTCGGGCGACAGGCCGAATGCCGAATGCCGAATTCCGAATTTGGAACATATTCCCGTTCTGCTCCGGGAAGCCGTTGACCTGATCTCACCGCGGTCCGGCGGGGTCTATGTCGACGGAACGCTGGGAGCCGGAGGTCATGCTGCGGAGATTCTGAAACGATCGGCGCCGGACGGCATCCTGATCGGGCTGGATCAGGACAGCGAAGCCGTCGAGCGGGCAAAAGCGGCACTGGCGGTATATGGCAAGCGGGCAATCATCAGGCAGGCGAATTACCGGGATCTGCCCGCTGTCCTGGCTGAACTGGGATATGATCGTGTCGACGGCGTGCTCCTGGACCTCGGCATTTCCTGGTTTCACGTCAGGACGCCGGAGCGGGGTTTCAGTTTCATGCTGGACGGTCCGCTCGATATGCGCATGGACACAAGCAGGCTGCAGACTGCGGCAGACTTGGTAAACAATCTCTCGCGGGACGAACTTGCGGGGATCATCCGCGAATACGGGGAAGAACGCAGGGCAGGCGCCATCGCCAATGCCATTGTCCGGGCGAGAGCCCGGGGACCCATCACGAGGACGGTCCAGCTGGCAGAAATCGTCTCCGGGGTGTTCCCTCCCTACCCACCCCGGCGCATTCATCCCGCCACACTGACCTTCCAGGCCCTGCGTATCGCAGTCAATGACGAGCTTGGCGCGTTGCGGGAGGGAGTAGACGGAATCATTTCCCTGCTGAAACCCGGCGGAAGGTTCGCTGCGATCTCGTTCCACTCGCTCGAGGACCGCGTCGTAAAACAGGCTTTTGCCGTTCAGGCCAAAGGCTGCGTCTGCCCTCCGAAACTGCCGGTCTGCTCGTGCGGGAAAAAACCGGTGCTCAAGATACTGACGGGCCGTCCGGTCACTGCGGGTCCCGAAGAAATGGAGAGAAACCCGGCATCACGGAGCGCCAAGCTCAGGGCTGCCGAGAAACTTCCGTAAGAAAAAACCGAAATCATTGGTCGGTGTTTCATCGTCAAGCCAAGGTCGTAGTTTTATCGCATCCGTTTTTTTGCGGCTGTTTTAATTTGGAAGAGAATGAGGTATCGTTATGCATGCGCCGGTCGGCAACATAGGGTCGTTGGTGTTCGAGAGGAGCAGACGCGGTAGCTTCCGGCGTGTCGTTCTTACCCTCCTTATCGTCACCGCACTGCTTTTGTACGTCGGCGGCAAGGTAAAGATCATGCGGCTCGGGTATCAGATCGAGTCCCTGGAACACGATAAGCAGGACCTCGAGCGCGAAAACAGGTCTTTGCGGATCGAGGCGTCGAGCCTGGCCTCTCCGGCGAGGATTGAGGATCTTGCAATGAAGCGTCTCGGTATGATCAGGCCGGCGAAGGAAAACATCGTTATCGTAAAGAGAAAAAAAGCAAAAGACTAGATGCCTATGGAACGACGGGGGAGAATAGTCGCAGTATTGTTCGTATTGGTCCTGGGTTTTTCGCTCGTGGCCCTGCGGCTCGTATACCTGCAGATCATCGAGCGGCCAAAGCTCGCGGCCCGGGCGGAACGCCAGCAGGAGCAGGTGATGACCATCGAGCCCAAGCGGGGCACCATCCTCGACCGCATGGGCAGGGAACTGGCCGTCAGCCTCGACGTTGATTCGGTGTACGGCATTCCTTCGAAGATCGACAACCCCCGCGAAATGGCCCGACGGCTTTCCCGGATTCTGCGCGAAGACCCGAGGATGCTTGAACGGAAGTTGGACGGCGACAAGCATTTTGTGTGGCTCAGCCGGAAAATCGATCCGACGAAGGCGGAGCAGGTGAAAGAACTGGACTCCGACGAGGTTCAGCTCCGGCCGGAGGCGCGAAGGTTCTATCCGAACAGATCCCTCGCTGGCCCGCTTATCGGTTTTACGGGCCTTGACAACGCGGGCCTCGAAGGCGTGGAGCGGGCGTACGACAAAATACTCCGCGGCGTGAGCGGGTGGGTGCTGGCGGAAAAAGACGCACGGGGAAGGATGGTGTTTCCCGGCGGTCCCGGCTTCCAGTATCAAATGCCGAAGACGGGTCATGACATCATCCTCACCATCGACGAGGTGATCCAGCATATTGCCGAAAAGGAGCTTGATGCAACTCTCGCCCGCTCCCATGCAAAGGGAGGGGTCTGCATCGTTATGAACCCGCAGACCGGAGAAGTGCTGGCCCTCTCGGTGCGGACGAACGGCTACGGCCGCCCGGCGTTCAATCCGAACGAACCGCAGCGCTACAAACCGGCGGAATGGCGGAACCGGGCAGTGACCGACGCGTTCGAGCCCGGCTCCATTTTCAAGCCGGTCCTTGCCGCCGCAGCACTGGAGGAGCGGGTGGTCCACCCTCTGGAGCGGCTCGATTGCAGCGCCGGGAGCATCAAGCTTTTCGACCGGGAGATCAAGGACGCGCACAAGAACGGCGTGCTTACCTTTACCGACGTGATTGCCGAATCGAGCAACGTGGGCACGATCAAAGTCGCGCTGCGTCTCGGGAAAGAACGGTTTTACAAGTATATCACCGCCTTCGGTTTCGGCGAGAAGACCGGCGTGGACCTCCCCGGAGAGATCCCGGGCCTGCTCAGGGACTGCCGGCTGTGGTCCGGCGTTTCCATCGGCGAGATCGCGATCGGCCAGGGGATCGGGGTAACGCCGATACAGATGGCCTCGTTGTACTGTACGCTTGCAAACGGCGGCACGGTGATGACGCCCTATATCGTATCGGAGATCGTTGCCCGCAACGGGGAAGCGGGAAAAAAATTCGGGCCCCGGCCCGTGGGGCGCGCGATAACCGAAGAGACCTGCGCCAAGGTGACCGGCATGCTGAAGCGGGTGGTCGATATGGGTACGGGCCAGCAGGCGAAACCGGCCGGGTACACTGCGGCGGGCAAGACCGGCACGGCGCAGAAGATCGACCAGCGGACCGGGGTATATTCGAAGAAAGAGTATGTCAGCTCGTTCGTCGGCTTCGCGCCGGTCCGGTCGCCGAAGCTCGTGATCCTCGTTATGGTCGACACGCCGGAGGGCGATATTTACGGCGCCACGGTGGCGGGGCCGGTGTTCCGGGCCGTGGCGGAACAGAGCCTCGCCTATCTGCAGGTGCCGCCGGACGATGTGGGGGGCAGGATGCTCGTGGTGACCAGGTGATGCGCCCTCACGTTATTCGTACAAGAGCATGGAGTGAAATGACCTATCGGCATCTCCGCCATCATCACCGCCTTTTTCCCTGTCTCCCTCGTTACGGGAGAGGAGAAAAAGAGAGGAGCTGTCTCGGTGAAGCTTAGAGACCTCCTGAAGGCACTGGATGGGGAAGCAACTCTGCCGCGCGAAGCGCTGGAGAGCGAGGTACGGGACATTGCCCAGGACTCCCGGAAGGTGGCGCCGGGTTCCCTGTTCGTGGCCGTGCGAGGATTTCACTCGGACGGCCATCAGTTTATTCCGCAGGCCATAAAGCAGGGAGCAATCGCCGTTATTGCCGAAAAGAAGAGCGGCGCCGAAGCGGCGGGCGCGCCGGTCGTCGTTGTCGATGACTCGCGCAAAGCACTTGCGCTCCTCGCCGATGCCTTTTTCAATCATCCGTCGAAGCGGCTGAAGCTCGTCGGCGTGACCGGGACCAACGGCAAGACCACCACGACCTATCTGGTGAAATCCATCGTCGAGGCCGCGGGCGGCAGTGCTGGCCTGATCGGCACGATCGATTACCGCGTGGGCAGCAAGGTCTATCCCGCACCGAACACGACGCCGGAATCGCTCGATCTGCAGCGGCTGATGTCCGAAATGACGGACCTCGGGGCCGGGACCTGCATCATGGAGGTCTCGTCGCACGCGCTGGCCCTGGGCAGGACCCTGGGATGCACGTTCGCTGTTGCGGCCTTCACGAACCTGACCCAGGACCACCTGGACTTCCATGAAACCATGGATGCTTATTTCGACGCCAAGCTTCTGCTGTTCAAAGACCTCGGCCCGGGCGCATACGCAGTCGTCAATATCGACGATGCGCGGGCATGCAGACATCATCACCGCGACGAAGGCGCAAGGATCATCACCACCGGTCTTTCAATGCGCGCCCATGTGCAGCCCAGTGGGAGCGATACGCCACGGCATTCACGGCCTCGCGTTTGATGTCGCCACGCCAGTCGGGGACGACGTCCATCGAATCACCGCTCGTGGGCAGGCACAACATCTACAATATCCTGACCGCTGTTGCGATCGGCGTTGCGCTGGGTGTCGGGACCACTGCGATCGCCGAGGGTGTGAAGACCATGCAGGCCGTTCCCGGACGCATGGAAAAGGTCGGAGAAGGCCGCCTGTTCGGCGTGATCGTCGATTATGCTCACACGGAAGACGCCCTCAACAGGCTGCTCGAAGCCGTCCGTGAGATCGCCGAGGGACGGGTCATTACCGTCTTTGGGTGCGGAGGCGACCGTGATCGGACGAAGCGGCCGAAAATGGGCCGTGCCGCGGTGAAGGGCAGCGACATCGTGATCATCACCTCGGACAATCCCAGGACCGAGGACCCGCTCTCGATCATCAGAGAGATAGAAGGCGGCATGGCACCGTCGGGAGTGAAAGTTGCGACCCCCGATGCAGCGAGCGAGGAACGTATGGGTAAGACCCCTTTTCTGGTCATCCCCGACCGGCGTGACGCAATCAAAGCGGCCATCGGCATGGGGAAACCCGGAGACGTTATCGTCCTTGCAGGCAAAGGTCATGAGGATTACCAGATCATAGGAGAGGAAGAAGATCCACTTTGACGACCGGGAAGTCAGCGCGGGAAGAAATTTGCAGACTCAATGCAGAATGCGGATTGCGGATTGCACATTAGGAGCACGCGCATGGCTGTCGGCGCCGGCAATCCGAAATCCCGAAATAGAACAATGAACGAATCAGAAATAACATTGCTCGGGGAAATCCTGAGGAGGTTGGAGCGCGTGGAAATTAAAGGAATATCCATTGATTCCCGGAACGTCAAGGAGGGAGAACTGTTCGTCGCCCTCAAGGGCGACCGCTTTGATGGCCATGATTTCGTGCCCGATGCGATCAAAAAAGGCGCCTGGGGCGCGCTCGTGGAGCGGGCCGCACTGGAACACAAGTTCTCAAGTCTCGGCGGGTTGAAGAATATCCTTCCGGTGGAAGACACGCTCTATGCTCTCCAGGAGATGGCGCACTTGCACCGGGAAAAATTCACGATCCCCGTCGTCGGCATCACCGGTTCGAATGGCAAGACCACTACCAAAGAAATGCTCGCATCCATCCTGAAACAAAAAGGGCCGGTGCTCAAGAACGAGGGCAACCTGAACAACCACATCGGCGTGCCACTTACGCTCTTGAAAATGAACGACAGCCATTGGGCAGGGGTCATCGAGATGGGTATGAGCGCGCCGGGAGAGATCGACACGCTTGCGAGGCTTGCCACGCCCACGGTCGGCGTGATAACCAACATCGGGCCGGCCCATCTTGAGTTCCTCGGCAGCATGGACAAGGTTGCGGAGGCGAAAGGAGAACTGCTCGACAACCTCAAGTCCGACGCAACGGCGGTGCTGAATGCCGACGATGAACAATTCGGCGTCCTGAAAAAAAAGTTCGCCGGACGCCTCATGACCTTCGGCATCGCCAACAAGGCCGACGTTATGGCGTCCGATGTGCGGCAGGAGAATGAGTATTCCGATATGACGATTATGGCGGAGGGCACACGGATCAACGTCCGGCTACGGGCCGTGGGAATACACAACGTGTACAACGCCCTTGCCGCGGCAGCCGCAGGGCTCGCCGTGGGCGTGCCGATCGAAGCCGTACAATTCGGGCTCGATGACTTCCTGCCTGTCGCCGGGCGATCCGAAATCAAGAAGATCGAGGGAAGGACTGTTCTTGCCGATTACTACAATGCCAATCCCGCCTCCATGGAAGCGGCGATCAAAACGCTCGTCTCGCTCAAATCCGGCAGAAAAGCGATTGCCGTCATCGGCGACATGCTCGAACTGGGGGAGGCGTCGGCTGAAGCGCACAGGGAAATCGGGCGCACGGCGGCGCGGTTCAAGGTGGATCTCCTGATCACGATCGGCGAGCTGGCCACGTTCGTCGAAAAGGGAGCCCTGGACGCCGGAATGAAGAGGGAACAGGTGCTCGAGGCGAAGTCACGGGAAAGCGCCGGCAAGCTGCTGAAACAGCGGACGGGGCCCGGGGACGTCATTCTCATCAAAGGCTCACGGGGCATGAAGATGGAAAAAATCCTGGAGGCGTTTTAATGCTCTTTCACCTGTTGTATCCGCTGCGCGAGAAATTTTCCGGCTTTAACGTGTTCCGCTACATCACCTTTCGGAGCGCCGGTGCGGTCCTGACGGCGCTCATCGTGACGTTCATCTTGGCCCCTTCGATGATCGCATGGCTCCGCAGGCTCAAGGTAGGCCAGCACGTCAGGAGCGACGGTCCGCAAACCCATCTCACCAAGCAGGGCACTCCGACCATGGGCGGTCTGCTGATCGTTGCTGCACTTGTGAGTTCCGTCTTGTTGTGGTCCGATTTGACGAACAGGTACGTATGGGTGGTGCTCTTTGCAACGCTCGCCTTCGGGGGGATCGGCTTCTGGGACGATTATCTGAAAGTCGTGAAGAAGCGGTCAACGGGGCTGCGGGCAATACACAAGTTCGGGCTCCAGATACTCGCTTCCGCCGGTATCGGTTTTTTTCTCTATTTCAACCCCGGCGATCCGCTCAGTACCTCCATCTCCATGCCGTTCCTCAAACGACTCTTCCTTGATCTGGGGTGGTTTTACATCCCCTTTGTCGTCGTCGTGATCGTAGGTTCGTCAAACGCGGTGAACCTCACCGACGGTCTCGACGGCCTTGCAATCGGCCTCGTCGGCATCGCGGCCACGGCCAATGCAGTGATCGTCTATCTCGGAGGAAACAAGATCATCGCGGACTATCTGAAGATTCTCTACATCCCGGGCAGTGGTGAGCTCGCGATTTTCTGCGGTGCCCTGGTCGGCGCGAGCCTCGGCTTCCTGTGGTACAACGCTCATCCTGCCGAGGTGTTCATGGGAGACGTAGGGTCCCTGTCTCTCGGCGGCGCTCTCGGTACGCTGGCAGTCGTGACTAAGCACGAGTTGATCCTGGTGATCGTGGGGGGGATTTTTGTAATCGAAACGATCTCGGTGATCCTTCAGGTGGGCTCGTACAAACTGACGGGAAAGCGCATCTTCAAAATGGCGCCGATCCATCATCACTTCGAGCAGATCGGCTGGCCCGAGTCGAAGGTGATTACCCGGTTCTGGATTATCGGGATCATTCTGGCGTTGATCTCGATCAGTACGCTGAAGCTGAGATAAAGGCGGTTTACCACAGAGACACACTCTGCTCTTGTGATAACGCAGGTGCAAGCGGAGTCACGGAGAAAGGAAAAATTTTCTGCGTTCTTTACAACTCCGCGCTCTGCGTGAGTCAGTCGAGAAAAATGTTTGAGGGGATAGTGCAAAAAGATTTTCGAGGGAGAAGAGTAACAATCGTCGGTCTGGCGCGGAGCGGGGTTGCCGCTGCGAGGGCGCTTCATGGCCTCGGTGCGATCGTTACGGTGACTGATAAAAAACCGCTGGACCAGCTCGCTGCACAGGTGAAGGCCCTCGGCAGCGGCCGTATTGTTGTTGAAGCGGGCGGCCATCCCGACCGCGCTTTTCTTGATGCCGAGCTCATCGTGCTCTCCCCCGGCGTGCCGAAGATTCCGCAGCTCCTCGGGGCGCAGCAGCGCGGCGTACAGGTGATCAGCGAGCTTGAACTCGCCTGGCTGCTCTCGGACGTCGCCCTACGTCGGCATCACGGGGACGAACGGAAAATCCACGGTCACGTCACTCGTGGGACTCATGCTCGGGCGTGCAAAGAAGAAGGTGCTCGTGGCAGGGAACATCGGAAACGCGCTCACCGAAGACGTCGCATTGCTGAAAGGGCAGGACTGGATCGTCGCTGAACTTTCGAGCTTCCAGCTGGAAGATATCGACACGTTCCGTCCTCGCGTCGCCACGATCCTGAATGTCACGCAGGACCACCTTGACCGGTATCACGATATTGCCGAGTACGGCGAAGCGAAGGCCCGCATTTTCATGAACCAGCGCAGAGAGGATTTTCTGGTCCTCAATTTTGACGATCCTTTGGTGAAGTCTTATGCAAAACGAACGTCAGCTACGGTGATCCCCTTTTCCCGTCTGCTCCGGTTTAGTCCGGGCGCCTGCGTGCTGGACGGTTTTCTTACGTTCAACAACCAACGGATCATCCATGCCGACGAGATCAGGATCAAGGGCGTGCACAATCTTGAGAATGCGCTCGCGGCCGCAGCGCTGTCCCTGTGCGCCGGAGCGGACCCCGCTTCTGTGGGCGCCGTGCTTCGGGAATTTCCCGGCCTTGAGCACCGTCTTGAATTTGTGCGGGAAAAGGACGGCGTTACTTACATCAACGACTCAAAAGGTACGAACGTGGGCGCTGTCGTGAAGTCCGTCGAAGGGTTCACGCAACCGGTGATCCTGATCGCCGGGGGGCTGGACAAGGGGAGTGATTTTAGCCCCCTCTACGAGCTGTTCAAACAGAAAGTAAAGCTTTTGATCCTGATCGGCAAAGCAGCAGACAAGATGGCGAAGGCGCTCGGCACATCCACGAAGACCGTATTCGCGCAAACGCTCCAGGACGCAGTGCGGCTCGCGGCCGCGAGGTCTTCGCGGGGAGACGCCGTTCTGTTGTCTCCTGCATGTGCGAGTTTCGATATGTTCAAGGATTTCGAAGACCGGGGCAGGCAGTTTAAGGAAGCGGTGAAGGCATTGTAGGCAAAGGGCAAAGAGACCTGCTCCTGGACGTTGTAAAAAGAAAATGCGCATTGAGACAAATCATAGAGGACAGTACGACAAGACGCTGCTCTTCGCCATTCTGCTGTTGCTGGTGATCAGCGTGGTGATGGTGTATAGCTCCAGCAGCGTCGTGGCGCTCACGACGTATGGCGACTCGGCATTCTTTATGAAGCGTCAACTCCTGTGGGCGGTTGTTGGACTCGCGTTCCTGACGCTTAGCATGCGCGTCGACCACCGCAGGTTGTCCGACCAAAGGGTTGTGCTGGCAATCATGGCAATCTCGTTCCTCCTGCTCGCAGCCACGCTCGTCCCCGGTATCGGCAGAATGGTCAACGGGTCGCGGAGGTGGCTGCGGCTCGGCATGATGTCGTTTCAACCGGCGGAACTCGCAAAGTTCGCGATCGTTGTTTACCTGAGCTATTACATCGCAAAGAAAGGCGAGCGGATCCGGGATTTCATGAACGGGATGGTGCCGGCGTATGTCGTGACCGCAGTGTTTTTGAGTGTAGCCGTGCTCCAACCGGATTTCGGCAGCGCAATGACCCTTGCTGCCGTTGCAGGCATCATGCTCTTTGCGGGAGGAGCGAACATTCTTCACATCGGCGGTACGCTGCTAGCGGCGCTCCCCTTCATCATATTCGCCGTGGTGCACAAGGCATACCGGTGGAGAAGGATCGTCGCGTTTCTCGATCCCTGGTCTGACCCGCAGGGCGCAGGACACCAGATCATCCAGTCCTTTCTTGCTTTCGGGAGCGGCGGCGTGTTCGGCCGCGGGCTGGGGGAAGGGCGGCAAAAGCTCTTCTTCCTGCCGGAGCGGCATTCGGACTTTATCTATGCCGTCATCGGTGAGGAACTGGGATTGATCGGGGCGCTCGCCGTGATCCTGCTGTTCCTGATCATCCTGTGGCGCGGCGTGCGCATCGCCCTTGCCGTGGGCGACCCGTTCAGTAGGCTCCTTGCCCTCGGCATCACGCTGCTTATCTGCCTTCAGGGATTGATCAACATGGCTGTGGTCACCGGGCTTCTGCCGACCAAGGGCATTGCGCTTCCGCTGGTGAGCTATGGCGGATCGTCGCTCGTTGTAACCATGGCAGCGCTCGGTGTTCTGTTGAATGTTTCGAAAGAAACAGGATAAAGAAGAGGATTTTTACCGTACCCTGCACTCGCGCTTGCTCTCGTAAACGCGGGCACAGGCAGAGGACGCAGAGGAATGCAAAATTATATTTATGCGTTTTTTACCGCCTTTTTTCTCCGCGTACCCTGCGCCCTCCGCGGTGAAAAGGTAGTTGTAGAGGTATTTGCATGAAGGTCGTCATCGCCGGCGGAGGCACGGGAGGGCATCTCTATCCCGGGATTGCCATTGCGCGAGAGGTGCTGAAAGAAAAGGACAACGACGTCTTGTTCATCGGCACGGAGCAGGGAATCGAAGCGAAGGTGCTTCCGCGGGAAGGGTTGCCGATCCGTTTTATCACGGTCGGGAAGCTGAAGGGCATGAAGGTCGGCTCGATCATGAAAACGATGGTTATGCTGCCGCGGAGCGTCTTGCAGTCGATCCGCCTGTTACGGGAAGCGAGGCCCGATGTGGTGATCGGTGTGGGAGGGTATTCCTCGGGACCGGTGGCGCTCGCGGCCTGGGTCGTCAGGATCCCGCTTCTGATCGTGGAGCCCAATTCCTATGCCGGACTGGCAAATAGAAAACTGGGAATGCTGGCAAGAAAAGTCATCCTCTGTTTTCCTGGAACAGGGGCGCAGCATTTTTTCCCGGTCGAGAAGACAGCGCAAGTCGGCCCGCTGGTCAGAAAAGGCATCGATCAGGGGGATCGCGGGAAAGCGCTCAAAGATTTCGGACTTGAGTCCGGGAACTTTACGGTCTTTGTTATGGGGGGGAGCGGTGGCGCCCATGCCATCAACATGGCCATGAAAAAGGCGGCAATTGATCTGAAGAAGATAGAGCATCTTCAGGTCCTGCACCAGACCGGCGAGAAAGACGCTGCTGAAGTTGCAACGGGATATCGTGAGGCAGGTGTCAAAGCAGTGGTGCTGCCCTACATTCATGACATGGCCGGCGCATACGCGGCCGCGGACCTGGTGGTCTCGCGCTCCGGCGCTACGACCGTGGCGGAACTTGCCGTCTGCGGAAAGCGTGCCGTGCTGATACCGTTTCCCTTCGCAGCCGATAATCATCAGGAGTACAACGCGCGAGCGCTGGCAGAGCGGGGAGCGGCGGACGTGATCGTGCAACGAGACCTTACGCCGGAGACCCTGGCAGGGCTCATAGAAAAATACGCAGGGCGGGGCGCTGCTTCAAAAGCAGCATGCATGGAAAACACGGCTGCAGAAGAGATTGCGAGGATGTGTAAAGACTATGTTCAAAAGAATTAAGCACATTCACTTTGTCGGCATCGGGGGCATCGGTATGAGCGGCATCGCCGAGGTGCTCTTGAACCTCGGGTATAAAGTTACCGGTTCGGACATGAAAGAATCGGACACGACGGAGAGGCTCAGGAAACTGGGCGGCGAGATCTTTATCGGTCACCGGGCCGAGAACATCACTTCGCCGCACGTGGTCGTGATCTCGTCGGCAGTGAAAAACGACAACGTCGAGGTCATTGCTGCGCGCGAGAAGCAGGTGCCGGTGATCCCGCGGGCCGAGATGCTCGCCGAGCTCATGCGGCTTAAGTACGGCGTGGCCATCGCAGGCGCCCACGGCAAAACCACGACGACCTCCATGGTCGCCACGGTTTTTGCCGCGGGGGGCATCGACCCCACGGTCGTGATCGGCGGGAAACTGAACAGCCTGGGAACGAACGCCAAACTCGGCCAGGGCGAGTTCTTGGTTGCCGAGGCGGACGAGAGCGACGGGAGCTTCCTGAAACTCTCGCCCACGATCGCCGTGGTCACGAACATCGACGCGGAGCACCTGGATTACTACAAAGATATCGACGAGATCAAGGCGGCCTTCCTCACCTTCATCAATAAGGTCCCGTTTTACGGCGTGTCGGTGCTCTGTCTTGACCAGCCGCACATCCAGTCGCTCATCCCGTCGCTCCAGAAACGGTATCAAACCTACGGGATGAGCACGCAGGCCGACTACCAGGCGCGGGACATTTCGCTCCGGCCGTTGGGATCGACGTTCAAGGTGATGCATCACAACAAGGACCTCGGTTTCTTCGAGCTCTCCGTGCCGGGCGTACACAACATCAGCAACAGCCTCGCCGCGATCGCCGTGGCCCGCGAGTTGGATATCGAACTTGAAACGATCCGCAAGGCGCTTCGGGAGTTTTCCGGCGTGCAGAGACGGTTCCAGATCAAGGGAGAGGTCGGCGGCGTCATCGTCGTCGACGATTATGGCCACCATCCCACGGAGATCAAGGCGACCCTTGCAGCCGCAGCCACGGGCATGGAGCGGCGGGTAGTGGTAGTGTTCCAGCCGCACCGGTATACGAGGACCCAGCATCTGCTGGAGGAGTTCTTTACAGCATTCAACCAGGCGGACAAACTCATTGTCATGGATATTTACGCTGCAGGAGAGAAGCCGATCCCCGGCGTGAGCGGACAGGCGCTCTATGAAGGCATCAAGAAGTTCGGGCACAAAGACGTGACGTTTCTGCCGGAACGGGACAAGATCGTCGAGCACCTGGCATCGGTCCTGAAAAAGGGGGACCTCCTGATCACACTTGGCGCCGGGGACGTGTGGAAACTGGGGGAACAAGTCCTGGAGAAACTACAGCATGGAAATCGCAAACTTTAAGGGTGAAATCAGGCAACAGGAACCGATGAGCAGGCATACGTCCTATGCCATCGGAGGGCCGGCAGACGTATTTGCCGTTCCTGCCGACCGGGACGATCTGGCAGCACTCCTCCGGGAGATACGGGAAAAAGGGCTGAAACATATTGTCCTCGGCGGAGGAACAAACCTGCTGGTACGGGACGGCGGATTTCGTGGTGTCGTGATCAGCCTGCAGCGTATGCAGGCCGTAACAATCGAGCGCGAGTATCGGTCGATCGGCGGCGCCTTCACCGTCGTCGTTGTTGAGGCCGGTATGCCGCTGCAGAAGCTCCTCTCGTTTACCGTTGAGGAAGGGTTGACGGGCCTCGAATTTACCGCCGGCATTCCGGGTACGGTGGGCGGCGCCGTCTGTATGAATGCCGGTACTGCTTCAGGAGAGTTCGGTGACGTCGTTGATTCTGTAACGCTGCTTTCTCCCGAAGGGGACATGGTCACGAAGGGGAGAGAAGAGATGGGATTCGGGTACCGGATGAGCTCGGTTCCCGAAGGACACGTGGTCCTCGACGTCCGTATCATTCTGCGGCGCGGCGATCGGGACAAGATCCAGAGCGCACGTCAAGGAAATCCTTAGACTCGAGGAAGCAGCGGCAGCCGGCCGGGCAGCCGAACGCGGGATCGATCTTTAAGAACCCGCAGGAAGAGTCGGCAGGCAAACTGATCGAAGCAGCGGGGCTAAAAGGCAAAACAGTAGGCAATGCCCAGGTATCGGACAAACACGCCAATTTTATCGTGAATAAAGGCCATGCCAAGGCGTCGGACGTGCTGGCGCTCATGGAGATTGTGAAGGAAAAGGTCCTTCAAGTCCACGGCGTGCGGCTTGAGCCGGAGATCAAAATAATCGGAGAGGATCTTTAAAGAAAGGATCCACGGTCCGGGGTCAAGGGGTATGGGGAAAATAACGAATAAAAAAATCGGCGTTCTTGATGGGCGGGCTCTCTTCGGAACGGGAAGTATCGCTTTCGACCGGGAATGCCATACTGAAGGCGTTGAAGGACAAAGGGTACTCTGCTGTTGCCATCGATGTGACCAGGGATGTTGCAGAAAGGATCCGCACGTCCGGCATCGAGCTCGCGTTCAACGGTCTGCACGGGAAGTTCGGCGAGGACGGCGCAATCCAGGGACTGCTCGAGATCATGGGCATCCCCTACACGGGCTCGGGCATTCTCGCGAGTGCTGTGGGCATGAACAAGATCCTCTCCAAATTGTTGTTTAAGGCCCACGGCCTTCTCGTAGGACCCTATATGGTTCTGGATACGGGAAAGCGCGAGGAGGTAAATGAAGTTCCTTCAATCATCGCTTACCCGCTTGTCGTGAAGCCGAGTTCCGAAGGATCAAGCGTCGGCGTAAGCTTGGTATACAATGACGAAGAGCTGTTTCCCGCGGTTGACCTTGCGTTCAAATACGATCGCGAGATCCTGATCGAAAAGTACATCACCGGCAAAGAGGTGCAGGTGGGGGTCCTGGGAAACAGGGCTCTCGGCGCTATCGAGATCGTGCCGAAAAATGTGTTCTACGACTATGAAGCAAAGTATAAAACAGGGATGTCCGAGCACTTCTTTCCGGCCAGGATCGATGCTGCGGCATACCAGCGCCTCCTTGAGGCAGGACTGTCCGCCCACCGGGCTCTGGGCTGCAGAGGGTACAGCAGGGTCGATTTCATCATCGACGAAAGCGGATCGCCCTCCATTCTTGAAGTGAACACCCTTCCGGGCATGACCGCTACGAGCCTTCTGCCGGACATTGCGCGGGGAGTGGGAATCTCCTTCCCCGACCTGGTGGAGGAGATTTTAAGGCTGGCGATCGAGGAGAAGCAGGCACTCTAAGGACGCATGAGCTGGGCCAAAGTGGATCCCGCGACTTGCAATCCCCCGGCTCCTGCCGGGGTAGTGCGTCGTAAACCGCGCCCTGCACTCGTGCTATCGCACTCGTAAACGCTGGGTGCAAGCGGGAGGTCGCGTTATTAGAGTTCCGACAGGTCGGGATGCCCGGAGGGGGCTCCACTGAGAGATTATAAAAACGTAAAAGTGCCGAGATCGTACCGCGGCAAATCGAACCGGATGAGTGTGAAGCGCGTCGAGCTCGGACGCGGTGCGACGGGTAGCGGGAAAAGTCCGGTCAAGATCGGCAGCGTCGCTGTCAAGATGACGGTCATGATCATGCTCGCCGGCACCGGGTTCCTGGGGTGGCAGGTCTACCAGGCGATCGTGCACGCGGACGCATTGGTGGTTACCGGCGTGGATATAAAGGGCGTCAAGCAGCTGACCGAGGCGGACCTGAGAGACATCGTCGCCGCATTTACGGGACAGAACATATTTCGTGTGGACCTCGAAGCTGCGGCGCGGCGCGCACGTGCGAACCCCTGGGTCAGGGAAGTCAGGATCCACCGCAGCATGCCGAACCGCATCACGATGGTGTTTTCCGAGACGGACGCCCACGATGATTCTTGATACGGGATCGGCACGGTACCTCATGGATGACGACGGGTTCATTCTCGAGCGGCTGCAGAAGGAACATGCACAGGACTGGCCGCTCCCGGTCGTGGCCATCAAAGACTACCATGCCCAGCCCGGCGACCAGGTGACCTCCGAAGGACTGGTCGAGGCTGTGCAGCTCCTTGGTGAAATCGCGGCGCGGGGAGGCTGGCAGCTTGCGAACGTAATTGTCAGGGCGAATTCGCCCGATGCACTTACCGTCCTGTACGCCGACCATGAATTCAGGCTGGGAAGCGGACGGTATGCGGAAAAGCTCCGCAGGCTGGCAGAGATCATGGCCGACGTAAAGCAGCGCGGGATAGAGATCGCTTACGTAGACGTCCGTCCCGAACGCCAGGCAGCGGTGATGGTGAAAAAAGACAAGGTCAGGGGACAGGGGGCAGGGGTCAAGAAAAAGCGAGGGACCTAGATTCTCACAGACCCTTGACCACGACTCTTCGGAGGAGGTTACGCGTGGCGAAAAAAAAGCCGGATAATGTGCTTGTCGGTCTCGACCTGGGAACGACCAAGGTGTGCGCCATCGTCGGAGAAGTGAAGGACGGCGGACAGGTTGACATCATCGGGATCGGCATCAGTCCCTCCCATGGGCTGAAAAAAGGCGTGGTCGTCAACATCGACAGCACGGTGGAGTCCATCAAGAAAGCGGTTCAGGAAGCCGAACTCATGGCCGGCGTCGAGATCAACTCGGTCTATGTCGGCATCTCCGGCGGCCATATCAAGGGCATCAACTCGCGCGGTGTTGCGGCGATCAAGAACCGCGAAGTGGGTCCGGCGGACGTGGCCCGGGCGATCGACGGGGCCCGGGCGGTGAACATCCCCATGGACCAGCAGATCCTCCATGTCCTGCCCCAGGAATTCATCATCGACGACCAGGACGGCATCAAAGACCCGCACGGCATGTCGGGGACCAGGCTCGACGTCAAGGTGCACATCATCACCGGCGCGGTGACGGCAATCCAGAACATCGTGAAGAGCTGCTCGCGTGCGGGGCTGCACGTGAACGACCTGGTGCTCCAGCCGCTGGCATCAAGCAGGGCAGTGCTCACGACGGAGGAACAGGAACTCGGCGTCGTGGTCGTCGACATCGGAGGAGGGACGGCGGACCTCGCATTCTTTCTCGAGGGAAGCTTGTGGCATACTGAAGTGCTGCCCATCGGCGGGAACCACCTCACGAACGACATCGCCATCGGTCTCCGCACGCCTGCGTCGGAGGCGGAAAAGATCAAGATCAAGTACGGCTGCGCCCTCTCGTCGCTGGTTAAAAGCGAAGACACGCTCGATGTGCCGAGCGTGGGAGGTCGACCGCCCCGGCTCTTGTCGCGCCAGATCCTGTGCGAGATCATTGAGCCGCGCGTTGAAGAATTGTTCGGCATGGTGCAGCAGCGGCTTAAGAAAACGGGGTTAGAAGACATGTTTGCGTCCGGCGTTGTCCTTACAGGAGGCACGGCGCTTATGGAGGGTGTACAGGACGCCGCCGAACGCTTTCTTGGCCTCCCGGTAAGGCGCGGCACGCCGCGGAACATCGGCGGGCTGATGGATGTGGTCAACAGCCCCATCTATGCGACCGGGGTGGGATTGGTGCTTTACGGCGCGGAAAACCAGCAGGAAGCGCCACGCTCGTTCAGGAGAGGCGGTTCGGTCGGACGCTTCTGGAAGTGGCTGGGGGAATACGTCTAGCGGCGAAGCCGAATTGAAAATTTGAAATTTCCAATTTGCAATCGCTTATGTTTCATGAACGCGGAGGGTCACATGGACGACAATCTTGAACTCGGGTTCCAGGATATCATGGAATTTGTTGCCAGCTCGAATGAACATTCGGAGCTTACCGAACCGTGTGAGGAGAGGAGGACAACAGGGATGTTCCAGTTTGAAGAGGAGAGGGCCCCAGCAGTTATCAAGGTGATTGGCGTGGGAGGAGGCGGCAGCAATGCCGTGGCCACCATGGTCCAGTCGGAAATCAAAGGCGTACAGTTCATCGTCGCGAACACCGATATGCAGGCCCTGGAGCTCGCGCGGGCGCCGATCAAACTCCAGATCGGGTCCAAGCTCACCTGCGGCAGGGGGGCCGGCGCAAATCCCGAGATCGGGAGGAACGCGGCGCTTGAAGACGCAGAGAAGATCAAAGCGGCGATTGCCGGAGCCGACATGGTCTTCATCACCGCGGGCATGGGCGGCGGCACGGGCACGGGCGCGGCACCGGTGATCGCAAACCTCGCACGTGAAGTCGGCGCCCTTGCCGTGGGCGTGGTCACGAAACCGTTCAGCTTTGAAGGACAGACCCGCATGCATAAGGCAGAGGAAGGACTTGCCGAACTCAGGAAGAACGTTGATGCGCTCATCGTCATCCCGAACGAACGACTCCTGAATCTCGCAGAAAAGAAAACCACGCTTCTCGAGTCCTTCAAGCTTGCAGACAGCGTGCTCGGCCAGGCGGTGAAGGGCATCTCCGATGTCGTAATGGTCCCCGGGTACGTGAATGTCGATTTTGCCGATGTCAAGACCGTGATGGCGAACCGCGGCAGGGCCGTCATGGGCACCGGCATCAGCAAAGGCGAGGGACGGGCCATCGACGCGGCCCAGAAGGCGATCGCAAGCCCTCTGCTCGAAGACGGCTCCATTAAGGGTGCCCGCGCGGTGCTCATTAACATCACCGGCGGCAACGATATGGGGATCTACGAGCTCAACGAGGCTTCGGCGATCATCAAGGAAGAGGTCGATCCGGGCGCGAACATCATTTTCGGAGCAGTGATCAACCCTGTGATGAGCGAGGAAGTAATGGTCACGGTGATCGCGACGGGGTTCGATGAGGAGGGCATCCGCGAGCGCGTCAAACGGCCGGTGAGCCTGAAGGATTTCATGAAGGTGGCGGAACGGCCGAGAAAGAAGCAGGAGGCCTTCGATTTCAAGAACGAGGCGCTCGGCATCGACAGCGAGGACCTGGACAAGCCCACGTTCCTCAGGCGCCAGGCGGACTGAACCAATTGTAACAGGGTGTTCAACTGAATCAATGATATCGGTTGAGAGTGACCAAAGCCTTGACTTTCGCTAATTTTTACTATACTTTTATAAAAGGAAAAGATAGCTTTCTGCAAGTCAGAGAGTAGGGACTTTCAATATATATTAATTAACACGCAATCTTACCGTGAAGATTGCCATGACTTATTGCTTTTTAAAATAATGAGTATCGATGCTAGAATATTTTACGGCGGCCCTATGTAATTTCGTAGCGAAAGGAGGATTCAATAATGTCACATGTCGCAGAGATGAACCAAGGAGAAAAAGGGCTACGAGTTCTCGATCTTGAGTTACCGTTCTTGGCAATAGAGGCTGCAATTGATATTGATAATTTGCTTACTAATATATCAAAAGAAATGACTGCAATAAGGCGTTTGGCGGATCAGTTGCGAAACTCAATTGAAATAAGTTCTACGGGTGAACCGCCACGTTCGTTGATGGATCCGGCTACTTTAACTATACTTGGCGAGGCTGTAGCGCGGGCAGCGGGTGAGGGGTATTCGAAAAAAGTAGATGATTTACTCACTGAGGCCATTAAGATTGGCACCGAGCTATCCAGCGACGATCCAACCAAGAACATTAAAGCACTTGAGCGTGCGCGTGACTTCTGCGTAGCTCTCTCTACAGCAGTCGTGGCTTACCATAAATCAATCAGTGACTTAAGTCCGCAACATCCATTTCGAAGGTAACAATGGATATTACGATTGATCATGCTCGGAAACGAATTTCTGCAATCCGAGCGGAGATCGAACGGCTGAAGCAGTCTGAATTTCCTTACACTCATCCGCGCGATGCGTTGGACCTTCTTGAAAAAATGTTCGAACATCAGCAAACTGTATTGGAGAAGGTTGCACCGACTGCGCCAGCCAATGTTATCCTTAATGCGTGCAGCATTTCTGTGTATCAGTTGTTTGTTTATGTCCCAATTCTTGGTTTTATACTGCGCTCTACTAATGTAAGAAATGCTTTTGAAGCCTATGCCCCTCTCCTGCGCCTCGCGAGAAGTATCCTCGGATCAAATACTAAGTTAATCATTTCTTCCGAATGGGCATATTCGCCTCATGTCTATCAGTCCATTACGGATTTGCCGGGTTTTGTTTTGATTGGTCTGCCGGCTCCAGAATCCGCCAACCCGCTGTTAATTCCGTTGGCTGGACATGAACTTGGACATGCAGTATGGAAGTCCGAGGGTTACTCGACCAAATTTGGAAAACAAATTGAAGATGGCATATTGAAGGAAATTACAGAGAAACGATGGAAAGAATACGAGGCTGTATTTCCATTAGTAAAAAAAGAGCACTACCTCAACAACGATATTCTTGCAAGACCAATTTGGATTACTGCTTATACGTGGGCTTTACGTCAAACTGAAGAAATATTTTGTGATATTTTTGGAGCTCGCCTTTTCTCGGAAGCATATTTACACGCATTTGAATATCTTGTTGCGCCCGGCTTTTCGGGAGAGCGTTCGCCATTATATCCCAACATCGCTCGTCGCGTGCAACATCTGATGGAGGCAGCAAAAGAGATGGCGGTCAGTATTGAAACTGGATTTGCTTCTCGATTTAAAGCGGAGGATGAGCCACGGGAATCCGCGTTGAATTTGCTTGTATCGACGGCTGACGTAGTATCGGCGGTTCTTGTGCCTGATCTGATCAAGCAGGTACAGGATATCGCCACAAACAGAAAGATTCCGCAGAGGGATCCCGGTAAAGTTGAAGAAATCAAGGCTGGTTTGGGCAAAGTCATACCAACCACAAACGGGTACCATGTTACAGATATATTGAATGCTGGGTGGAACTGCTATGTTGATGCCGACCTTTGGAAAAACTTTTTGCAAATAAAGGAAGAAAATAGAGACCGTGTATTAAAAGATCTTATGCTGAAAAGTCTTGAGGTGTCGGAAACATATGAGCGTCTGAGAGAGCCGTAATGATTCTTAAAGCCGAAGATATCTATAGAGAGTTGACGAGTCCGAAGGACATAAACGATCCTTTGGTTATCACGCCAATGCTGGACTTGGAGGGAATCAAGAATTCAGGATCTGCTTCAGTTGATATACGTTTGGGTTGCTGGTTTTTGACATTTCGGCAGAGCCGCATTGGAGTTTTTGATATATACGAAAAGCACGCCGACATCCCAAGCGAGGCGAAATTAACCCAATCTCATTATGTGCCATTTGGAGTGGAGTTCGTTATTCATCCGAAATCGTTTGTGCTGGGAGTAACGCTGGAATGGGTTCGTCTTCCATCGGATAAAGCTGCATATGTGGTCGGGAGGTCTTCCTGGGGTCGGCATGGACTCATTATCGCAACCGCCACAGGCGTCCACCCTGGCTTTACGGGCTGCATTACACTGGAGCTTTCAAACGTTGGGGAAGTCCCGATTGTAGTAAAGCCGGGGACGACAATTTGTCAGCTTTTTATCCACGAGGTCTATGCTGGTGATTCAACCAAGATCGATCGCAGCTCTTTCTTTGGCAGAAGGAAACCCACGCTTGGGACGATTGAATTGGATCAAACAGCACGGAAACTCTCAACAGGATTAACATAGACCAGCTTTTTCTTTGCATGGACGTTAAGCGTAAGTTATCCTCGCAGCCTAATATTGTGTTGTCTTGCATTTCTAACCTCTCCTCCCAGGCGACTGAATAAAAAAAAACAGAACGCGAAGACCGTGACATATCGTCACGACATCCTTGCATTCTGTGGTCCTCTGGTACGAGAAACGTTCTTTTCTCAAGAACGTATTGATATGCCGGTGCTTAGTGCCGCTCTGCTTCCGCCATTCCTGCATAGGCCAGAGCGCCGTTTGCCTTGAGCCGCTGCTTTTCCAGGGTCTTGTCCAGACCGAGACGCGTGGCAGAAAAACCGAGCGGCATCGGTTCTTCCTCTTTCTTAACTACATTCATAAAATCACATCTCCAGCAGTTGTTCAGTTTTTGCGCATAGGTCCCCTGGATCTTGCCGCCGCACAGCGACCCGGCTATTGCCCAGCATGCCCTGCCGGCATTTGCTCCGCCGTGTGCGCCGTGCAGGTCCGTATAAGTCGTGACCGGGCATACGCCGAGTTCCTGGGCCTTATGGCCGCCCGGTTGACGTCCGCATTTTTTATGTTCCCAGCAATTCACCTTTCCCATTTCTTTTAATGATCCTCCTTTAAAGATTGAAAGCAAACCAAAACAGCTATCCTATTTCCAAATAAAATCAGTCTTTCTTCTGTTCTACTGAACCAGCTTCCGTATGATAAGAATTTTTTTCCAACGTCTTTTCCATTCCCAGGCGAGTATGAGAAAAGCCGAAAGTAGAAGGCTCTTCCTCTTTTTTAACCAGGTTCATGAACTCGCACCGCCAGCAGTTGTTCAGTTTTTGTGCATAGGTACCCTGGATCTTGCCGCCGCACAGAGAACCCGCCACAACCCAGCAAGACCTGCCGGCATTTTTGCCGTGGTGCGCGCCGTTCAATGGCTGATGCACCGTAGCAGGACAAATGCCGAGGTCGGCAACCTTGGGACCGCCCGGCTGTCGTCCGCATTTCTTAAACTCCCAGCAATTCTGTTTTACTATAGGCTTAGCGATGACCGCAGTAACACTTTTCGACATTTTCAGCATCAGACCCCCTCGTCAAAGAAAAAATTATTGCCAATAAAATTTCCCTGAGACAGGTACTACAAACACTGCATTGCAGCAGAAAACCAATTATTAATTTTCTTGACCATAATATAAATGTTGATGGCCACACTTGTCAATACGAATGTTTAATTATGCATTAATTTGTAATTGTAAATTTATGGGACGAAAAGAAAGGAGTATGTAGATTCTACTCATTACCGAATATTACATGTTACTCTTTCTCACCCTATTGAAAGTACTCAGAATTCCGCGCAAGATTTGAACATCCCTCCTGTCCAGCCGGGACCTGCCGAAAATCTGCCTGAGCGAGTGCATCATGCGGCTGGAATCCTGGTCTCCGAAAAAGCCGATAGATTGAAGCGTTTCCTGCAGTTGACCATAAAAAAGTTCCACCTCTTCTGCAGGCGCAAGTTCTCTGGCTGAGGGCGCAGCAGGGGAACCTGCCGCCACAAACAACTCGTAGGCAACTATCATGACGGCATGGGAAAGGTTCAACGAGGGAAATGACTCGGCAGAGGGTATGGACACCAATTCCTGGCAAAGCGTGATGTCGCGGAGCTCCAGCCCGTTCACTTCGCTGCCGAAGACGATCGCAGCATTATTCCGGGCAAGAAAAGAAACAACGCTCAGTGCCATATCTCGTGGTGACAGGACCTTCCTCCGCTGCCTGCCCGTCTGGCGCGACGTGCCGATGACCAAACCCTGGCCGACGACTGCTTCCGCAAGCGAGGAATAGACCAGTGCTCGCTCCAAAATTTGGTCAGCGCCTGCGGCAAGCCGGGAGGCATCGCCGTTCTTGTCAGAGGAAGGATTCACGAGAATGAGCCGTGAGAGGCCCATGTTCATCATACACCGCGCGGCCGCACCGATATTCGCCGGCGTCTTGGTGTCTACGAGGATGATGCTGACTCGATCGAGCAGTGTCTGGTTCTGCATAAAGCTCCGGTTCGCACGAAGACCCTGTTGTGCCGCATCGAGGAGGACCGACGCGTAGGAACGTCGGCATTATAGAGAATACTGGGCAAGGCCGCAAGGAGATTCTTCCCGCGTGATTGTTGACAAACGACCGCCGGGCTGATAAAGTGCTTCCGACATGACCATGATCGCCATTTCTCTCCAGTCGGGCAGCAGCGGCAACTGCATCTACGTCGAGACCGAAGGCACCCGGCTGCTCTTCGACGCAGGGATCAGCGGGGTGCAGGCAGAAGAGCGGCTCGCGGCGCAGGGCCGCGATATTCGCGAAGTAGACGCCGTGATCATTTCGCACGACCATTCCGACCATATCCGGCACGCAGGCGTGCTGCAGCGGAAATACGGCCTGCCCGTGTTCGTGACGCCCGCGACGCTGGCCGCCGCATCGTCACGGTGCGCGCTCGGGAACATGAAGGACGTACGACACTTCCGGTCGAACGATAAATTGAGAATTGGCGACGCGGTCGTGCATGCGATCCCCACGCCCCATGACGGCGCGGACGGGTCGGCCTTCGTGATCGAATCCGGCGAAAAAAGGCTCGGGATCCTGACGGACCTGGGCCATGTGTTCAAGGACCTCGTGCACATCGTGGCTTCGCTTGACGCCGTATTCCTCGAGAGCAACTACGATCCGGAGATGCTCGCGCACGGACCCTATCCCGCGTACCTCAAACAGCGGATCAAAGGCCCGCGCGGCCACATTTCGAATTTTGAAGCTGCAGAGGTGCTGCTCCACGCGTCCCACTCAAACCGCCTCCAATGGGCCTGTCTGGCCCATCTCTCGGAACAGAACAATCATCCCGACGTGGCTCTCAAGACCCATCGCAAGGTCATGGCGGAAAAACTCACCCTCTACGTGGCAGACCGGTATTGTGCATCCGAGGTTTTTACCGTCTCCTAGCTCCCCCCTCTGTCCACCGGTTCAATCCACTTGGGAAAACGAGGCACGACGGAAGAGAGAACAAGAAGGACCGGAGGCCGTTACTTTTTCGGAAGAGAAAACACGAGCCACAGGAAGAGAACAGCGCAGGCAAGAGCGGCCCACATGCTCTCCGAATCGAAATGGCTGATGCGCAGCACCACCGCGGCCATGCCCGCGCCTACCGCCAGGATCGCAAACACAAAGCCTTTTCCGATGCGCGAGATTTTGTGGAGTTCCTCTACGATGTCCCGCGACGTGATCTCCACCCGCGTCTCGCCCCGGCTTGTGGTAACAAGGAAATCGGTCAGCAGCTTCGGAAGCTTTACGAGCGAACGGGCCGAAGTGCCGATTTGGCGCACCAGAGCCGCTGGCGTGAACTCCTCCGAGGTGATAAACTTGCGCGCAAAGGGCGCGGCAATCTCGATAATATTGGTCTCCGGATCGAGGCTCGATCCGAGGCCGTTCAGCATGCCCACGACCCTGCCGAAGAGGATGAAGTCGTTCGGGATCTGGATCGAAGGGGACAGCTGGAGTCCGTCCATGATGTCCTTGCCGATCTCATCGATGTCCATGGCTTTGAACTCGCTTGCCGAGATGTCGCGGTACTTCTGGAGGATCTTGTCCACGAACAGCACAAGCGGCTGGACGTCCTTGGTGAGCGGGATAAAGCCCATGTCCACGAGCGAGCGCACCAGGCCCAGGGCGTCCCGGTCCACGATGGCCGTGAAGGCCCTGCGGAGGCCGTCCTTCTTCGGGGCCGAAAGGCGGTCGACCATGCCGAAGTCAACGAGGATGACCTCCGGTCCCCGCTTCACGAAGATATTGCCCGGGTGCGGGTCGCCGTGGAAAAAACCGTCGAAGAAGAACATCTGCGCATAGGCCTCTGCCAGGATGCGGGCCACCTCTTTCCGGTCGATGCCGGCACGGTCGATCGCGTCGAAGTCCGTGATCTTGATCCCTTCGAGATATTCGAGGGTCAGCACCTTCTTTGTGGTAAAGGGCCAGTAGACGATCGGGATCTTGATCTTCGGATTTTTTGCGAAATTCCGGGCAAAGGTTTCGGCGTTCTTTCCCTCCTGCATGTAGTCCAGCTCCTCATGGACGATCCGGGAAAATTCTGAAAAGATCACATCGAGGTTAATCTGGCGGTACAGCCTGCGGAGGATCTTGACGATGAACAGGAGCGTACGGATATCGGCGGCAATGATCTCCTCGATCCCGGGATACTGGACCTTGACTACAATGCAGTCGCCGTCCCGGAGACAGGCCTTGTGCACCTGGCCGAGGGACGCGGACGCAATCGGGACATCGTCAAAAGAAGAGAAGACCTCATCGATGGGCCCGAGCTCTTCGGTCAAACGGAGCGAGATCTCGCGGAAGGGTGCGGGCGGCACCTGGTCCTGGAGCTTCGAGAGTTCGTCGGTGTATTCCTCGGGAAGAATGTCGACGCGGGAAGACAGGAACTGGCCGATCTTGATGAGCACGCCGCGCATCTTGATCATGCGCTCGCGCAGCAGCCGGGCGTTTTTCGCGTGGAGCTTCTTCAGACGCTCTTCGCGAACTGCGGGATCGACAAAGGCGTTCCGGAGCGAATGAAACTTGTAGCTTAGGAGGACCCTGAAGAAGATGCCTACGCCTTGAAAAAACCTGCCACGGTAGCGAAAAATTTGCATAGAACGATTATATCAGAATACGCCCGGTGCGGGAAGTCATTCGTGTAAATCGTGATTCGCGACTGATCAACAGCAAAGAATTTTCATGTGCCGGCTATAACGAAGAAATTGACACAGAGACGCATGAGCAAGATACCTCATCGACATACCCTGAAAATACCCCTTCGAAATTCTTGACAATTCGCGGAATGTATTTATAATCGAAACGAATCCTTTCCAGGCCCGGTGCATTCTTTCCCGATAATAATATACGCAGTCATTTTGCGGAATTGTTTTCCGGCACCCTTACCCACGTCGGCGTTTTGCGAAGCGATCTTTTTTTGAGAATCAGAAATATATTCGTGCATAATACAATAAGTGGTTTGGCATGTTCATTGCTAAACTCGATAACACCGAAATTTCGTGCTTATCGGGGCGGTTTCCGTCCCTATACTTTGTTCTCCCGGCTGGGAATCGTGCCGGGAGAGTGTGGCAGTCAAGACGGACTCGCCGCCGACAAGTCGGGGGCTCGCCGTTTACCGCCGCATTGTGTATATAAAAAAGAAGGAAGGAATGACGATTCGTAGAATTCTATGTCTGGTTATAGCTGGGTTGATTCTTTCAGGCGGCACTGTCATGGCGAGTGATGCAGGAAAAGAGGCGGCTGCTATTTCCGCAGCTGAGCAATGGCTCGCAACTGTTGATGCAAGGGAATATGCCTCAAGCTGGAAGGAAGCCGCTGAATTGTTCAGGAATGCCGTAAAGCCGGAGCAATGGGAGCAATCAATGCAGGCGGCTCGTAAGCCTCTCGGCAAACTCTTTTCAAGAAAAGTGCTGACGAAAGTCTACAAGTCCTCACTACCCGGCGCTCCCGATGGTGAGTATGTTGTCGTCCAGTTCGAGACGTCCTTCGAGAATAAGAAGATGGCAATAGAGACGGTTACGCCTATGCTGGATAAAGACGGGAAATGGCGGGTCTCCGGCTACTATATAAATAAAATAGAAGACAAGAAACAGTCGGCGAATCAAAAACAGCCGCGCTGATTTTAGCCTGGTTTTAACTTCAACGAATTATTTTCCGTGGCAACGTGAAAATCGCAGCACAATATGACAGGGTGAGCTTGGAAAGAATATGACATTAACAAGTCTAACTGACGCGAGCACGCGCCTGAACAAAGGCTGCGAGTACCACGAACGGCTTGGCCCTGATGCTGACGGCAGGACCGTGCTTGCGTATCTCAGCCGTGCAGGTCGGGTAGAACGTTTTTTGCGAAACCCGACGCTTCTTGGCGGGAATAGTCGCATCATAGCAGAGGAAGATGTCGGGTTTCGCTGCACTCTACCCGACCTACGAATTGAGGCTGCCAACGAAACCGGCCTCAAGCAACTACATCCTACGTAAATATCCCGATCACCGCGCCGGTCATACAGGTGGCCAGCGTGCCTGCCACGATCGCCTTCATGCCGAGCCCCACAACCTCGTCTCGTCGTTCAGGCGCGAGACTGCCCAACCCGCCGATGAGTATTCCCAGACTGCCGAAGTTTGCGAAGCTTGCGAGCGCATAGGTCATGATCAAGCGGCTGCGGTCGTCAAGTGCGCCTGCGGGGAGCTTGGCCATTTCGAGGAACGCGAGGAGTTCGTTCAGGATGGTTTTCGTACCCATGAGATAGCCGGCGGTCTGTGCCTGGGGCCAGGGGATACCGAAGAGCCAGACGATGGGGGCCATGAAGAACCCGAGAATCCTCTGGAGAGTAAGCGGTTGTCCAGACACATTAGGAAACAGGCCGATCAGCAGGTTCGCGAGATGCACCAAGGCCACCATCACCACGAGCATAGCAATAATATTGAGGAGGAGTTGAAGCCCGTCCATGGTTCCTTTTACCACGGCATCCATGGAGCTCGATGCGGTTCTCTGGGGGAGGAGTTGTCCCGCTGTCGCCTCGCCGATCTCGGGAACCATGACGCGCGCGATCGTAATTGCAGCTGCCACGTGGATGAATGAAGCTATCAAAAGATGGCCAAGGGGGTCTGGGATCACGCCATTTAAAAAAGTAGCGTAGAGGATCATGACGGTGCCTGCAATGCAGGCCATGCCAACGGTCATGAGAGAAAAGAGCTCGCTCCGCGTCATATTCTTAAGATAGGGCTTGATCACGAGCGGGGCCTCGACCATGCCGAGAAAGATCGTTGTGGAAGCGCCCAAACCGAGCGCGCCTCCGATGTTCATGGTCTTCTGGAGCAGAAAGGAAAAGCCCTTTACTATATATGGAAGGATCCTCCAGTAGAAAAGGAGCGCAGAGAGAGCACCGATCACCAGGACCAACGGCAATGCCTGGAAGGCGAGAATGAAGTTCGATCCCGGGTCCTGGAGCAGGAAGGGCGGCGTCCCGCCGCCGATGTAGCCGAACACGAAGGACGTGCCTGCTTTTGTCGCGGCTTCGAGGGACAGGACGATGTTATTCAAAAGAAGAAAGAATTTTTTGAAGATCGGGATGTAGAGGAGGATGCCGGCGATTGCAAATTGGACCACAAGGCCGGTGAGGATCGTTGTATAGCGGACGCTCCTCCTTCTTTCGCTGATGATCCAGGCGATCCCCAGGAAAACGATGATGCCGAGTATCGGCTGTATAAGCATGAAACGCTCCTCCTCTTGCCCCACAATAATGAAAGTAGTTTGCCGTAGAACTGAAAGCACCCCACCTGACCTCCCCTTGGCAAGGGGAGGAACTCTTTACTGCCCCTCCTTGCCAAGGAGGGGTTGGGGCGGTGGTTCGAACCTAAGGCTCGTGATGACTCACATTTGAATGAGCATGAGAAAAGCCAGCTGAATTTCCCGCGATTATGCCATGCAACAGGTTAACTTTCAATTCAAAAGATGAGGGCAGTTTGACCGTACAAAATTGCGTGCGTCATGCTACGGTTAGGTGTAAAATGCCCCATGCCCTTGAAAGTCCTTCTCATCACTCCGCCCCTTACCCAGCTCAATACTCCCTATCCGGCAACGCCCTCTTTAAAGGGCTTTCTGAAACAGCAAGGGTATGAGGTATTCCAGGCTGACTTAAGCATTGAGCTGATCAATAGAATCTTTTCGCACGACGGATTTCAAAAGCTCTTCGAGCTCGTTAAAAAGAAGCGCGATCAGCTTTCCCCGAATGCGCTCCGGATCATTAGAAATGAACGCTATTATCTGCAAACCATAGAGCCGGTGATGAATTTTTTGCAGTACCGCGACAACACCCTTGCTCAGGCCTTGAGTGAGGAGCATTTTCTGCCGAGAGCATTCCGGTTCGATCAATTGCCCGATCTCGAGTGGTCGTTCGGGAACATCGGGGTGAATGACAAGGCCCGATTTTTCGCAACACTCTATATAGAAGACATCGGCGATCTTATAAAAGAGGCAATCACTCCCTCTTTCGGCTTTTCCCGCTATGCCGAAAAGCTCGGTATGTCGGCCCATTCTTTTTCTCCGATCGATGCCGCCTTACGCGGGCAGGATACTCTCCTCGACACCTGGCTCCTGGCACTTCTGAAGAAACATCTCGAAGATCGTCGCCCTGACGTTGTCGGCATCACCATTCCCTTTCCCGGAAATCTCTTTGCTGCCTTGAAGTGCGGTCAATTCATAAAGAATAATTTTGCGCACATCAAAGTCATCGGGGGAGGAGGATTCGTTACTACCGAGCTACGTGAACTTTCAGAGCCGGCTGTCTTCGACTATCTCGATTACCTCACGCTGGACGACGGCGAACGTCCTTTTGTAAATATTTTAAAAAACCTCGAAGGGGAAAAAGACAAGAGCACTCTCACGAGGACCTTTGTCCGGATTGAAGGCGGAGTGAAATATATCGACAACGGAGAAAAAGATTTTTCTCATGCAGAGATCGGCTGCCCGGATTATTCCGGCCTTCCCCTTGATAGATATCTTTCCCTGATCGAGATAGCAAACCCGATGCACCGCCTCTGGTCAGACGGCAGATGGAACAAGATGACAGTAGCCCATGGCTGCTACTGGCACAAGTGCTCCTTCTGCGACACGAACCTCGATTATATAAAACGTTTCGACAGCGCGCCTGCGTCTGTGCTGGTCGACCGGATCGAGCAAGATGATCAGCCAGACAGGTCAGAGCGGCTTCCACTTTGTCGACGAAGCTGCTCCGCCGGCAATGCTCGAAGAACTCGCCCTGGAACTGCTGAAAAGAGGCGTGAGCATTTCGTGGTGGGGAAACATCCGCTTTGAAAATACTTTTACCCAGGACCTCTGCAGGCTCCTGGCAGCTTCGGGCTGCATCGCCGTGACCGGCGGACTCGAAACCGCCTCGGACAGGCTTTTGAAGCTCATGAATAAGGGCGTTACCATCCGTCAGGCTGCCCAGGCCTGCCGAAACTTCACATCTGCAGGCATCATGGTCCACGCCTATTTGATGTACGGTTTCACCACACAAACGGAACAGGAAACCGTTGACAGTTTGGAGATCGTGCGCCAGTTTTTTAAGAACGGGCTTATGCAATCCGCCTTCTGGCACAGGTTTACGGCCACGGTGCACAGCGATGTGGGGATAAATCCGGCAAAGTATAAGTCCAGGATAATCGACGCGCCTGGCAAGTTCGCGAGGAACGATCTCATGCACGAAGATCCCAGCGGGTGCGATCACGAGCTTTTTGCACAGGGACTGAACAAGGCCGTGTACAACTTCATGCACGGAATCGGCACGGATTTTCCTGTGAGGGAGTGGTTCGAATTTAAAGTGCCCCGTGTTTCTGTAAAAACAAATTACGTGGAACAGGCGATCATTCAAGTACAGGGTCCTGATAAAGACAGGTTGAAAGCGAGGGTCCTCTGGCTCGAAAACAGGCCTGTCTGGGAGCGACCCGAAACGCCAGAGAAGGGAAAACGCAGGCTGGTCTTTTATAACAAAACACACAGCTTTGCCCTGACCATGAGTAGGGAAACCGGCGAATGGTTGAATAATGTGTTTGGCCGATTATCGGTTCACAATGCGGAGCCCGTGCTGCTTAGTGAACTGAAAAAGAATTACGAGAAACAATTTACTTCACCCTTCGAGACGTTTCTGAGGTCCAAAGAATGGAAAACCCTGAGAGCGCAGGGGCTGCTCCTCGTTTGATCATATCCAAATAGATCAGATCAGCGATTATCGAGTGGCCGCGTACAACGTTTTTCTCATGTGATCAAATCATAGTGCCGATCATAAATTCGTTTGGTATCACTGCACTTTGTGACATGATTTTCTGTCAATTGATACATCCTGAAGTCCGCGAGTGTTTCGCTTTTTTTCAAATTGCAGAATACATTTCGAATTCGTGACAGTTTCGTGATTTTAGCAAAGACCGGGGCAGTCCGGTGCCTACAATAGGCATCCAAGCATCCCTCCTCCAGCTCGGTGAAAGTCCTTGCCAATACCACCACATTTGACTATAGTATCGCACTGAAACGCCAATCTACTTCACGGAGGAGGTTCTGATGTTTGGGTTTGGCATACTGCATCCGATGATAGCGTTAATTGCACTCGCTATTATTCTTATTTTTGCCGGGACACAACGTAAAAAACAATCTAGAACAAGTGGTTCGACTGCAATCAATCCGGTTGCTCAGGGAACGACTCAAACCAAATATTGTCACGCTTGCGGGACTCAAATATACGTTCATTCTGAAATCTGTCCTAAATGCGGTGTGCAGCAAACACGTCCACCACGTGAAAAAGAACGTAGCCGTGTTACAGCAGCCCTTCTTGCCATATTTCTTGGTGGTCTTGGTATCCACAAATTTTACCTCGGAAACATTGCGGGAGGGCTGATTTACCTATTCTTTTGCTGGACGTTTGTACCCTCTATTGTGGGTTTTATCGAAGGGATAATGTTTCTTTCAATGTCAGACTCAGATTTCAATAATGAATATAACACTTAACCAATGGTATACTGTAAGCTGTCTTACCACCACCAATCTATTTCATAGGAGGAGGACCACACATGGCAAAGGCAATGACCAAATCGCAGTTGATAACAAAGGTAGCGGAGCAGGCATCTCTTTCAAAGAAGGCAGCTAGTGAGATACTAGACTTCATCGCTGAAACAGCTTACAAGGAAGCAAAGAACACCTTCACGTTTCCTGGACTCGGTAAGCTTGTACTCGTTCAGCGGAAAGCCCGTGTGGGCAGGAACCCCGCAACAGGGGAAACCATCAAGATAAAGGCAAAGAAGGTCGTGAAATTCAGGGTAGCTAAAGCTGCCAAAGATGCAATTCTCGGCGCGAAGTAATCAAGTCCTGTCCGTTCTGTTATCTCTTGCCCATTCCTCACTGAGTGGGCTTTTCTTTTTTCCGAATAGCACTTGACACATTTATTCTCGCCTGCCATACTGCGTTAGCAATGTACAAGTCTGTTTTCCCTAAGGTGGAAGAACAACTCATGGCAATGAATAAAGTCAAATCATTTTTTGCCGCTATAGGTTTAATAGTTTCGCTATCTTTTACTAATATAGCTTCGGCTCAACCTAAAACCTTCATCAAGGAATACACTTACAGGGCAAGCGATATCGACAGCAAAGTGTCGAGCCGAGCCATAGCACTTGAACAGGTTAAGCGAGCTTTACTGGAAGAGCTTGGGACTTATCTTATCAATGAAACCGAATTTAAAAATTTTCAAATGACCAAGGACCAATTAACAACGCTTACGGCAGGAATCGTGAGTGCTGAGGTTATTAACGAGAGATGGGACAGAAGAACCTACTATCTCAAGGCAAAGATTACCGCAGACCCGAAGGAAGTGGCTAAATCGGTTGATGCATTAATAACTGATCTTCAGATAAGCAAAGGACTTGAGGACTCAAAGAATAAAGCTGAAGAAGCAATGAGAGTAATGGAGAGGCTAAAGAAAGAATTTAAATTACTTAGGGGAGATACTAAAAAGCAGCGTGAGTATGCTAATGCAGTTAAGGATTTAAGCGCAGCAGATTGGTTTGATAGAGGCATGGTTTTGCACTTGTCAAATAACCTCAATGGGGCGATTAATGCATATACAAATGCAATAGAACTGTATCCGAAATTTGCATTGGCCTATTATAGTCGTGCTAATGCATATTCCAGGTTAGGAAACCACCAGCAAGCTATCAATGATTACAATAAAGTTATTGAACTAATTCCGAATGATGAAAATGCATATAATAATCGAGGATTTAATTATGGAGATTTAGGGAACCATCAGCAGGCTATCGATGATTACAGCAAGACTATAGAACTGAATCCAAAATATGCATTAGCGTACTTCAACCGAGGGTTTACTTATAAAACTTTAGGAAAGCTGCAGCAGGCTATCGGTGATTACAACAAAGCTATAAAACTAAATCCGAATTATGCGGAGGCGTACTCAAACCGTGGAGTTACTTATGACGCTTTAGGAAACCATCAGCAGGCTATCGATGATTACAACAAAGCTATAAAACTAAACCCGAATTATGCGGAGGCGTACTACAATCGAGGTAGTGCTTATCACAATTTAGGCGACCATCAGCGTGCCATTGAGGACTACAACAAAGCTATAGAACTAAATCCGAAAATGGCGCAGGCATACAATAATCGAGGGAGTGCTTTTAACGATTTGGGCGAACATCAGAAGGCCATTGATGATTACAGTAAAGCGATAGAACTAAATCCGCATGATGCAGAGGCATATATTAATCGAGGGAGTGCTTTTAACGATTTAGACGACCACCAGCAGGCTATCGATGATTACAGCAAAGCGATAGAACTGAACCCGAATGATGCGGAAGCATATGTTAATCGAGCGAATGCTTATGCCGGACAAGGAGATAATAATATGAGGTTCCAAAATCTTAAAATGGCTGCGAAGTTGGGAAACAAAAAAGCCCAAGCCTTCTTATTTCAAAAAGGAATTGATTGGTGATAATCTAATCTTTTTTAATCCGTCGTGGATTTTGATGGTATGCAGCAATTTTTCTTGATTTCTGGTTTGTTGTTGGAAGCTATGCAGCACTTCAAGTTATATGGGAATCAGTGCCTAAAGCTGTCGAGATGATGAATACAGCTGTAGTTTGCAGTGAGTTCTCCTTCCTGTACTTCTCACGAATCGTACCCCGCCATTTCTGCGAACTTCATTCCGCAGTTGTTAGAATCAGCTGCCAATCTTTTATAGGCAACGAAGTCCTCCCCCCTTTTCTTAATCATTCCAATCAGTACACCACAGGAGTAATTGTCTAGTTTGGTCCATTGGCTAACACAGTTAGTTGATTGTAAAAATATCATTTTTTAAACGAATATTTGAATTAAATAAACATAAATTTGACAATTTTGCATAGTTGTATTAATATTGCATTAGTCTTTGTTTTTTACATTGTATTGAGAGGCGAGGTGTCACTGGATGATTGAAAAAAATAAATTAAAGCAATCAGTTCGTTTTTCTCAAGATACGGCAGGCCGCATCGTTTCTGAGGCTACCCGGCTATTTGCGGAAAAAGGGTACGACGGGGTATCAATAAGGGAGATCAGCGAAGCGGCTAGTGTGAACATTGCGGCCATTAATTACCATTTTGATTCAAAAGAGAATCTTTTCAAACAGATCATCGAACAATTCATATCGGAGTTATTGGTATCCGCGAGAAAAACCCTTCAGCCTCCTCAAAGCGCCGAGGACTTGAAAATTCGACTAGAGATATTTATAAGACAGACGATTGAAGCGATAACCAAAAACCCCGACGTCATTTCCATCATCCAGCGTGAGCTGGACAGGAGCAATGAGGTATTTCAGAAAACTATCTTCAAACATCTCGAGGCATTGGTAGAGTTCTTGACGCTGGCCAAAAGAAAAGGCCTCCTCGCTGCCGATATCGACCCGTTCTTTGCTGCATCATTTCTCATGGGCCAAATCGTACACGCCAGGAAAAAAGAACGTATTTGGAAAGGCCTGTTTGGTAGTTCATCTACTGATGAAAAGTTTCGTACCCAGTGGATACAGCAAGCACTTCGTTTGTTCCTGGGAGGAGCTGAAGCGCAGTAATATTTTTTCTACTATCAGCAATCTGCCGCAGCATAATCGATCACAAAAAATAAGCTTTTCCGAAGGAACTGAATATGCCATCACTATTCGTTTGCTGCAATAGAACCAGCCTCGAAAAAATCCTCCCCCACCGCGGGGCCGCACTCGGGAAGATTGACGGCGTTTTTTACAGTTGCGCGGATTCATGCAGGATGATCGGGACCAAGGTGATAGCCGCCGACGACCGGGACCTTGAAGGGCACTTTCCAGGTGCCCCTACCTATCCTGGATATGCCCAAGACGAGTTCATTTGCTTGGTTGCGGCAGCTCTCCTTGCCGTCTCAGACACAGGCTTAAGAACAAAACCTTACGTGGTTCAAAAAAAGGTGAGGTATAAGAGAAACGCGGTCCCCGGCGACATTCTGATTGCAGAAGTAGAACTTATAGGACGAATAGGGAAAAAAGGCAGATTTGTCGTATTTTCAGGCGTTATAAAGAATCAGAAGCAGGAACTAGTTGTGTATTCTGGTGAATTCAGGCAGGCATTCGGTTTCGTTTCGGGCACGCATTCCGATTCAATTCGGGCACTCTCCAACGGGATAACCGATTGCTGGGTTAAAGCTACTATCTCATAGGGATTTTGACTTGTCAACGATTGATCTTTGATTTGCTCTTTCTCATTGATTCTCCTTTCAGGTCTATTTTGTAGGCGTTATGCACCAGACGGTCCATGATAGCGTCAGCCAAGGTCGGGTCGGCCAGGATATCATGCCAGTGCTTAACCGGCATTTGGGTAGTTATGAGGGTCGACCGGCGATCATAACGGTCCTCGATGATTTCCAGAAGATCTCTTTGCTGTTCCGTCGTGAGCGGAGCAAGTCCGAAGTCGTCGAGGACAAGCAGGTCTGCCTTGAGAAGTGACTTCATCAGTTTCCGATACCGTCCGTCGTGATGCGATAGGGCCAGATCTTCAAGAAGCCTCGGCAGCCTCTGATACACGACGGCATGACCATCACGGCAGGCTTTGTGGGACAGGGCGCAGGCAAGATAGCTCTTTCCCACGCCGGTCGGGCCGATGATAAGCAGATTGTGATGCTCGATAATCCACTGGTTCGACGCAAGCGACAGAATGAGCGATTTGTCCAGCCCTCGGGGCTGACGGAAGTCGATGTCTTCGATAGATGCTGAGATTCTCAGTTTTGCAGCTCGTAAGCGCGTAACAAGCCGTCTGTTCTCTCGTTCTGTCAGTTCTCGGTCAATAAGGAGCCCAAGCCGCTCCTCAAAGCTTAGTGAAGTCGCTTTTTGATTCTGCAGTTGTTCACGCAGGGCTTTTGCCATGCCAAAAAGACGGAGTTGTTCGATCTTGTCGAGTGTGGGATGCGCTAACATAATAGTCTCCTTTTGCAGTTAGTTATAGTATTCGCTGCCACGGATGTTGCTGTGAGTGATCGCCTGTGATGCGGCTTTTGGCTCTGGTAACGGTTTTTTGTCTAAATTTGTTTCAAGGATGGACTTGACGCTTCCGAAACTGATGCCCCCGATGGCGAGTGCTCGCTTGCAGGCAGCCTCGACGCGTTCTTTGCCAAACTTCTTGGAAAGAGTGATGATCCCCATACAGGAACGAAAGCCTTGTTGTGGGTGAAGCTTCTTTGCGAGAATGGCCGTAACCAGCTCTGCCGTTGATTTGCCGGTTTCCGATGCCCAGCGTATCAGGCGCTCTGGGGTCCAGTCAGCATAGTCCCGATGGGACTTCGGCATGTGCTCGGCAAGTGTCGTATGTCTTCCCTTGGCATAGGACCGGATATGTGAGGCGATGCGTTTGTTGTGAAAGAAGACTTCTACAATCGATTCCGTTAGCCGTACGTCCAGGTATTCATTGCGGAGTTGGTAGGGTACGCTGTAATAGTGGTCATTGACTTCGACGTGGTAATCGATGCCGGAACGTTTTTTTATCTTCCATTCTGCGTACTCGAAGGCCACAGCAGGCAGCGGTTGTAATGCAGGCTTATCGATCTCCAGAAAACGGCTCATACGGCTGCCGGAGAGCTTCTTGAAGGGCCGGTTATTGAGTCTATCCAGCAGTTCCCGGATAGCGGCATTGAGTTCTGCGAGGCTGAAGAAGGTACGGTTCCTGAGGGCTGCCAGGATCCAACGCTGCACCAGAAGGACTCCGGCTTCAACTTTCGCTTTGTCTTTAGGCTTCCTGACGCGGGCAGGAATGACCGCAGCACCGTAATGAACTGCAAGCTCTTGATAGGTGCGATTGACGCCTGGCTCATAGCGACAGACCTTGGTGATGCCGGAGAGAAGATTATCAGGGATCAGGATCTCGGGCACACCGTCGATGAACTTAAGGGTCCGGACATGGGAACCGATCCAGTCTGGCAGACCCTGCGTAAACGTTGCTTCGGCATATGTAAAGTTGCTGGCGCCTAGGACGGCGACGAAGATCTGACAGTTGTGTACCTCTCCGGTGGATTTGTCGATTACCGAGACTGTTTGGCCACAGTAATCAACAAACAGCTTTTCTCCTGCAAGATGAACCTGTCGCATGGAGATATCGAGCTTTTTTGCATAGGCGCGATAGAGGTCACAAAAATGTGCGTACTGATATCCTTCAGGATATTGCGCTTTGTACTCGTCCCACAGGAGCATCAGGGTAACACTTTTACGCGCAAGCTCGCGGTGAACATCCTCCCATACAGGGAGCGGACGTGGAGATGTGGAGACAATGACCGGCGGGTAGAGAAGATGCTCGAGGGCGGTATCGTCCAGGTCTGCCGGCAGGGGCCATGATAGCCCGGCCTGTCTGGCTCGTTTCGTATACTCGTCAACGGTGCTTCTGGCTATTCCACAGCTTTTGGATATAGCGCGGCGGTCTAGGCCGCAGGACCATTTGAGGCGTAAAACTTCTTTAATTGTTCGCACGGGTATTCTTTCTCTCGTCATCCAGCTCTCCTTAGAAGCGAATTTTAAGGAGCAGGATATACGAATTTGTAGAATTTACCCAGCGTCGTTTAATGCGTTAGAGGGTGCCTGAATTGGAGCGGAACACCGGCCCGAATTGCAGTGGAATGGGTGCCTGAATTGGAGCAGAACAGGTGCCTGAATTGCAGTGGAATGGCTGCCTGAATTGGAGCAGAATACTCAAACTAGTTGCGGAATACGAAAGAATCGTCGGCGCCGTATAACTTCTCGACATATACTCAATAGATATTTTCTGAAAGAGAGAAACGTCTTCAATAACGTGGAGCGGCCGCTGCACCAATGCCGGTTAGAACAATGAGAACGATAATCCTGGTAGATGATGATCCCGACGTTTTGGTGACGATTGGAGAAATGTTAAGTCGATCCGGGCATTACGTTATCGCGAGGTCTGATGCAGAATCAGCTCTCTCCACTATCCGTGAAACTGACGGAATCGACCTCATAATCACCGATTACCAGATGCCGGGAATGGACGGCGGCGATTTCATGATGACGCTCAGGAGTCTTGTACCGTCAGTGCCGGTTATCGTATTGACCGCCCACGGCAGCATCGATCTTTATATAAAGTCTATGAGTCTAGGTGCGTTTGAATACATCACCAAGCCGGTCAAAATAAATGAACTAAACCTTATCGTAAAAGCGGCGATGAAGCGGCCTCATGCGAATTAAACTACAGCAAGGAAAGCTAAATTATGCCACATTCTGACAATGTTTTTTAATTCGGATTCCAGTAAATAAGAAAAAGATGATAAAGGAATTTTACCAAATATTTTTTACTAAAACTGCGTGGCCTCTTTGGGTCAGTTTACTGTTCTTATCCCTTCTTATCTATGTGCTTGCAAAGGCTTGAGGGTAAACCCATTTTGATAAGGCAGTCCAGAGCTTTCCCTTATCTAGATTTCGTAAAGCATATTAGGCAAATTACCTCATGTACCAGGTAGTCTCCAACTGCCCCGTTTGTCCGATTGTGTTTAATGTTTACGAAGGACTTAAACAAACCCTTTGGCCCGATCGGTTAAAATAATTTGGAGGATGATTTTTTATGATGGCTATAGCACGTGACATCGAACTTGATCCTGAATCCGTTAGAGTTTCCATTCTTCTATACGCATAAAGTTACAAGCTGTAGTCTTTGTCTTTGTCATGATATTGGTGTTGCAGAATTGTAGATGGTCGATGGAGTAGTTATTTACTGAATGCAGGAGATACCCACGGGCTTATACCCGTGGAACTCTGAAACCACAAAAGCACGCTGACTCCGCTTCATCCTGAATCTTCTGTTTTCCCTAACGCAGCTTCCTTGAAAAACCCGCAGGTGTCGCACTCTTCCCCTTTCGCCGCGAAGGTCCCCTGCACCTTACTTTCGCAGAACGTGCCCGCCACAATCCAGCAAAGCCTGCCGAAATGCGGGTAGGCCGGACATTTCCTGGTTGCATCCCGGTCCCTTCCGCAGTGCATGTACTCCCAGCATGGCACCTTGAGTGCATCCTCTTCGAGTTGGCACGGGAAATAGAGGCTGAAGGCAGAGCCTTTTCCTCGCACGCTTGCCGCTTTCACAAAACCGCCGTGTTCTTCCATGATCTTTCTCGTGATCGATAGCCCGAGTCCTGTGCCGTGTCCGGTTTCCTTCGTCGAAAAGAATGGTTCGAAGATCAGCGGAAGTTTGTCCGTATCGATTCCCGTTCCCGTATCGGACACTTTTACATAGACGAAGGTCGCATGCCGCATTTTATCCATTCCGGCCTGGATTTCCAACGTACCGCCGTTCTGCATCGCGTCCGCCGCATTGGTGATCAGATTGCCGAGGGCTTGAAGCATCTGGTCCTTGTCCATCAAAACCGGGGGGAGATCGCCCAGGATCTCCACGCGAATGGTTATCCCCCCTTCCGCGCATTCATCCCGGTACAGAAGGGCCGCTGCCCGGACCACTTCGGCCATCGAATACCTCTCTAGAACAAAAACCGTGCATCGCGCGAAAAAATAAGTACATCGCGTAATATTTTTTCGAGCCTGTCCACTTCCGTTTCTACGATCTCGGCGTATTTCCGCTCTTTGTCCGTTGTCGCCTCTTTATGCAGTCTACGGGCGAATCCGCCGACCGCGGTAAGGGGATTCCTGATCTCATGCGCCACGTCGGCGGTCAGCCTTCCGAGCGCCGCCAGTTTTTCGGCTTCAACCAGTTTGCCCTGCGCTTTTCTGAGTTCGCCGGTCTTTCTCTCCACCTCTTCTCCCAGCGCCTGGTTCCAATGTTCCATCCGAAGCTTCGCGGCCTCAAGATCGCCGGTCATGGTGTTGAACGCTTGCGCAAGCAGGCCCATTTCGTCCTGCGTGTTGAAGTCCACCCTACGCGCCAGATCGCCGCCAGCGACCTTTTGCATAGCAACAGAAAGGGACGATATCGGCTCGAGCAGAATCTTTCGCAAAATGGCGTATGGTATCGCGAAAATAATTCCCGCGAACAAAACGGCATAGACAGTTATCGCGATCGCCTGTCTCCGGATTTCATTATCGAGCGAGAGCAGGGAAAAATCCGTTTCGAGAACTCCGAGGACCCTTTGACTTTGAGGATGGATATGGCAGGCCGCACCGGAACAGGAAGGATCGTTGTAAATCGGCTCGACGAACGTCAGGACGCGGTGGCCTTTTGTCCCGGTGTACGTGACCCACTGCTGGTCGCCGATCAAGGTCTCAGCCGGCTTCATGGGGTCGGCATGACAACCAATGCATGCTTGCGCCCCCCGGTCCACCTGACGCCCGATTTCCTCTCGTTTAGACGAATAGTAAACACCGCCCTTGTTGTCGAATATCCTGATCCCCTCGATGTCCCTAGTTGATCCGATCTCCTCCACAGTCTGTTGAATGGCCTCCCGGTTGAATGTCAGCATGCTGTACCGCGTGCTTTTCTTCACCAGATCTGAATTGGAGGCCGTGCGGTTTACCACTCCGGCCAGGAGATTTCTTTTTCCCGCATTGATCAAGGTATACCAGGATATGCTCCACCCTATGATCATGAGAAGACCGAGGGAGAGAATGAGTTTCAGGGTGATCGAACGGGAAAGTTGTTTTGGGTAAAGAGTCATAGCTATATCGTTTTTTGAATATATTTCTGACTCGATAAAATGTCAATAATGTTATGGGAGCTGTGTGATGAGAGCTGTCATTGTAGACGCTTCACGAGAAAAAACCGCAGACTTAATAATTGTCAACAGTCATCGCAGAAATCGGGCTTGAAAGACTCCTCATAGAAAGCGTGGCCGAACGGATTATCGACCATAGTGAGACGGCTGTGCTGATTGCAAAAATGAAGACGTATGCTTCACGGTAAAAATACGGGAGCGAAAGAAAAGCAACTGCACCACGTCTGCGTTCTTGACATGATAAACGGGATTACTCGTAACGCTCCGCTTCCCTGCAGTAAGAACCCTGCTAAGCTAGCAAAACACAATCCATATCGTTCGGCTCACTGAAGTGGATATGGCAACCACAATTCTACTACCATGTCACAATATTGACACGACACTGCTGTAGGTGATGCTCGAACGCTCGAACCTCTATGATCAGCTAAATTGTTTTTATAATATGCATGACTTTTGCTGCTCTATGGGCCGCCTTTTTTCTTGCCATTTCGAGCTTTTCTATAAATACATCCGGCTCAAAATATCCTATCTTTCTGAATATTTCATTACCTTCAGAATCAAGCACAATTACAGCAGGTTTTGCCGTTACACAAAATCTCATAAACTGATCTGAATCGGTGCCCGATTCATATTTAATGGCTATAAAATGTTTTTTTATATAGTCCTGAACGAGTTGAGTGATTAGCGTGCATGTTTTCATTTTAATACATGCCTCGCATGTCGAACCGAAAAAAGCAGCAAGCACAAGTTTGTTTTCCCTTCTTGAAAGGTCCAAAGCATTTTTGAGACTTTTTTCCCAGACAATATCGTCCGTCATAATATATTTACCGCCTCGTTATAACAGCCTTACAAAATTCCTTTTTTTACGGTTCCGCTCTTCTTGCTCACGTAATCATGAATTTATCAAACCAGTTGGGGAATATAATGAATTGTAGTTGCGTAAGAGAGAAATTCTTCGTGAGGTATTATAAAAATTCATTTTTACTACCCCCTCGCTCAAGAGGCGTGAATGCTATAAGTATAACACAGTAAAAGGTTGTCATTCGTCGACGCCATTTAAGTACTTATACAAAGAAACGTCATGTTCTAAAAACCACTTCTTTTCTGCATTATTTGCGAATAAATTCCAATATTCTCTTCCTCAAGCAGAGCGTTCTTTCTGAAACTCCATAACAGTTGCATACATTGGAAAACGAATGTTATACTTTGAAATTTTGATGCGGTCAGGTAGAATGGTCGATCAATCTAACAGGGTATTACTTTCTTTGTAGCATATTCCCCTCAACAGGTATGGCCAAACTTATCGCACAACCGAAGTGCCATCCATCTCGGGGACTGTCAAGGCAAGAAGCCGTTGTTAGCAATAACGATGGAATTTTTGAAGAAAAAACTTCGCGACCATTTGCTCTCTCAATTTTGCGAAGTAGATCGTAAATCCGCAGTTTCAATTTCTCGAAGTTGGTACGTAGGCAGAAAGATCGTATGAACTAAAATATATTGTCCCATCGCCTCTCAAGGCCGGAGAGGATATGAACAGACAGATCTGCAATCGGGACTATCCAATTTATACAAATGTGGTTGACGGTCCCGGGTTTTTCCGTTATGATCTGATTGAGCTTGAGACTCCGGTTGGCTTGCGGCATGATTGGTTGCAAGTCGACACGGTGTAATACTCTCGTACTTGTGATTCGATAATCTGACGTGCAGCAGCATAGCAGAAGAGGAGGGCAAATCATGTGGCTAAGGATTCTGCTTGCGGTATTGATCTCTATGGCGCCATTGATTGGCGCGGCGCAAGAGAAAGTGGATATTCCCTCTCGAACGCCAAGCACTTGGACAGAGTACGTGCACGGTCAAGGCGCGGCGGTGACAGTCGTCGGCTATCTGTATCTGCCGAGTGGCGCAAAAGGGCCAGTGCCGGCAATGATCCTCAAGCACGGAAGCGCCGGGCTAACGGGGGCGCAGGGCGACAATATCCGCAAGTGGGCCAAGAGCATGAACGACTGGGGTATAGCAGCCTTTGTCGTCGACAGTTTCGCACCGCGCGGCATTGGCGAAAGCGCCAGTGACCAAAGCAAACTGAGGAGTCTGGCTGATCTTGCCGACTCCTTTGCAGCGCTGAAGGTGCTGGCGGCCGATCCGCGCATTGACCCCAGCCGGATCGGTATCATCGGCTGGTCGCGCGGCGGTGCGGTTGCGATGGAGACGGCGCTGGAAAGCGCACGGCTGGCGGTGCTGGCGCCCGCCGATCCCAAGTTCGCCGCTCATGTCGTGTTTTATGGAATGGCCTCTCCACAGTACCGTGACACAGCCACCGACCATGCACCGATGCTCTTCTTGCACGGTGATGCGGACAACCTCGTGCCAGTCGGACCTACGCGGGAATTCGCCGACTGGATTCAGACGCAGGGCAACCCGGTCACCTTCCAGACCTATCCAGGCGTCTATCATGACTTCGACGTGGAAGGGGGCATCGACGGATCCGTCAGTCTGGTCGAGACGGCCCGCAACTGCGACGTGGTCGTCGATTGTTCCACCGGTCAGGTTATCCGGATGGACAACAAGCCGGTGACCGGGGTCTCCGGGCTAGCTCTGATCCGGTACATGCGAGGCTGCATGCAGAGCGGCGCGGAACTGCATCCCAACGCTGCGGCACGCGCCGATGCGGTGGAGAAGGTGCACCGTTTCCTGATCCAGACCTTCCACATTCCTAACCAAGCCCATGTTCCTCCTAAACAAGTTCACAAGTGACCGGAATATAAGGATAATATTGCTGAGCTGCTGGGCACAAGCGTATGCCAAGCAAGCTCAGCCAGGTCGCTCCGGGGATCGGACCACGCTAGGTTAGGCTATTGGGTCACCCATTTAAAGGACACTATCAGCCAAAATAAAGAATGAATATTGAATTAACCTCCATGTTATTCTGGTGACCGTTGAAGATTCTCGAATACGCTGACCTCGACACCTCGAAGGTAAAGCGCCAATACAAGCTGCGCTTCTGCGGTTTCCTCCGCACTCGATAGCATATGCGGAATTGATCCAACGATGTTCCCGGGCAATCTTGCTAAACAATTTTTACAACCAGTTTATGATAACAAGGATTTAAAAAATAGGGTGAAATTCCAAGTTGAAGTTATCGAAAGGAGTGTCATTCATCCAGCACCGATCAGCCGGAAGATCATTGAACTCAAAGCAGACAACCCACTTTGCCGTCTCAAACGCATTTCGATGCTCTTATAGAAATCAGTTGCGTAGTTCGAGTGGAAAAGCGCAGAAATTATTACCGACTGGTTTAACAGATTGTAGGTGGCTGTCGCAGAACGAGATCATCGCTGGATCAAGAAATACCAGGAGAAGTTTACGATCAAGCATGCATCCTGAAATAGTAGAGTTAAAATTCACCGCAACAACAAATAGTACATACGGAAGCAATGTTTTTATATAGCAGGAGCAGATTTACCGTCGTTGAAACCTAACTGCCACGATTTACCTTCTCATGTTCAATCGTGTCTAAGGTTGTATAGAGATCTTCACGTGAGCAGTTAAAGCCCTTGATAAAGAATGCATGGGAGCGACGAAATGAATAGATTTTTTTTGATGGAGTTAATTCTTATTATTCTGCCAATAACGGGTTTTGCACAAGACGCGTTAAACGGCGGATATATCGATGTAACAATAGAGAACAGATCCATGTTCCCCGGCAATTTACAGATACGGGACGGGGTTTGCAAACCAGCGCGAGATATCGAATGCGAAAAGGCCCGCATTAAAGCAACGGGCGACTTCTGTTCGCAAAACTCGACTTCACGTCAATGTATAGAAGCAGGGACCCTTTTAGGTTCATCTTTCTGTATAGAAGGCCTCATTTTTGACGGGCAGGTCGTCAGTGGCGCAAAAGTAAAGGTGTCGATTTGCACGTCTTCGACCGGATTTGGGAATTTGTTCGTGAGGGATATTAAGAATGGCCTCAGCTGGACGTATTATCCCCTCTTAAAGAACAATGATACAATCACTTATTACTGATCGCTAAATTTGGCCAATGATAACGGTTGCAGATTAATTATAGACCAGATTCGCGAACCCAACGATAACAAGAGGGGCGGTCAAGTTTTTGGATCAGCACGGATCTTCATGACGAAAGTTAAGAAATATCGGATAAAACCTATGCTGTCGATTACTTCCTGAAGTCAACGACCGCTGCAAAGCTTGAAGCTTGCAGAATTCATCTGCAATTCCGTAATTCCAAGAAATGACATCAATCACCTGTTTCATCCTGTATCTGTATTGATTTTATCCTTACAGGCAGCAGGTGCATATTACAACCTGAATATATGAACATAGCAGCATTCACGCCTGATCTAATCAGTTAATCTAATAGGGCATTACCTTGTTCATAGCATAATTCTCCTCAACAGGTACATGCAGAACATCTACTTTCAGAGATAGACCTTGACAGGGAATGAATTAACTGCTTTCATTTATATAAATAATAAATTTTATTTCCCGACAAAGCCAAGCCCTTCGTGAGGAGGGCGAGGAAAGCGACGAGTCTTGAGAAAAGATGGCCGAGCTGCCGAAGGAAAAATTAGCGGTGGACTTGGCCTTTTTTTATCCGCTTGAGGGATGGCGTCTCTTTTATCGGGACGAAGGAGGTCTTTCCCTTAGCTAAACACGGCGACTGGGGCAATAGAAAGAAGCTATGCAGTTGCATTTGATGTGACAAGTAATCATAGTTCAGACTTCTCTACCGCGTGGCTGCAACAGTTTAATGACCGTACAAAGGGCGTGTTGTAATTACATAAAAGATTCTAATCCAAAGCTTCAGTTGCCTATTGTCTACGGTTCAATGCATCTTGATCGTATAACAGACTGAGAAATGGAGGCTTCCATGAAAAAATTTACTATTTTTACATTGATAGCGGTTCTGGTTCTTGGAGTCACGATATTCCTTGGCGCCTGCCACAGCAGTGGCGGTGGAGGCGGCACTCCTACCGGCGGAGGTGGAGGGAACACAACTATCCAAGATAACACTCAGGGTACCCAGGCGGCCTCAAGCTCCAGCCAGGGTATCAATATGGCATTAGGCACAACCCAGGCATTCGGCAATCTCACCAATATCGGACTGGTAAGCGTAGTCGGAATCCAGGCGCCGCAGCCGAGCACATTCGGCAATTCTGAACAGAGTCCGGCGATGAACAGTCTGGTGAAGGCTACGGGTAAATTCGCCCTGGCACAATCGGCCCGTACCGCTGCAAGCGGCATCATGGGGACGAGATCCCAGAAATTCACGTTTTCGGGAGGCGGGAGCTGTCCTGACGGCGGATCTTATGTGCAGGGCGCCAGTAGTGACGGTGGTGTCACCGCTATCTTCTTCTCCGGCTGTCGCGAAAACGGCATTCAGGCTGACGGCGAATACGATATTTTGACGTTGGCGCCAACGTCAACAGGCTACAGCATGAGCGTGACGCTGGGAAGTTCGTTGACACCAACAGCCTTTACGTTGCAGGACTTTGGACCCGGATATTCAAACTTAATTTCCCGGACCACCATGACCGGTCTTCCGATATCCGTCGCGGTGACGGTCTCCGGTTCATTAGTGACCTCGTTGACCATGACCACTACGGGCGGCGTGAGCATATATGATAACACCACGGATCAAAATTATTCCGTAACCCTCACGAACCTGTCCGATGCCTATGCTCTTTCGACATCAGGCACGGGGACTACAACTACCTATACAACGAACGGCACCTTCGCTGAATCCTGGGGCAGCTACTCCATAACAGCAACGTTCACCGACTTTCAGCTGGCAATAACTCCGGGTACTGCATCAGAGGATATGAGCGTCAGCGGTACATTCAGCATTGCCTTCACTCCGGCATTTTGTCAGAACGGCACGTTCACGTTTGTGACCGATACCCCGATCGTGTTTGACGATAGCATGGGCCACACGACATCGGGCGAACTCACGGTTAATGGTGCGACAACGATCACGTACAATGACGATGGATCCATCACCGTAACAACCGGGGGCCAATCGCAGAAATATAACAATGCGTTCGACCTTACGCAAGTATGTCCGATGGCCGCATTCGGCGGGCTTGCTACCTATACGGTGACCTATAACGGCAACGACAGCACCAGCGGCAGCGTCCCGGTTGATTCGAACATGTACCAGCAGGGGCAGACCATCACCGTGCTCGGTAATACCGGCAACTTAGTAAATACCGGCTACACCTTCGCGGGCTGGAACACTCAGGCTGACGGGACCGGCACGACGTACACGCAGGCACAGACCTTCGCGATGGGTACGGCAAATGTTACCTTGTATGCGCAGTGGACCACCAACCCGACATACACCGTAACCTATAACGGCAACGGCAATACCGGCGGCAGCGTCCCGGTTGACTCAACCAACTACCAGCAGGGAGCGATCGTTACGGTGCTCGGGAATACCGGCGCCTTAGTAAATACCGGCAACACCTTCGCGGGCTGGAACACGCTGGCTGACGGGTCGGGCACGAGCTATACGCCGGGGCAGACGTTCTCGATGCCTGCTGCAAATGTTATCCTGTACGCGAAGTGGACCACAACAGCCGCAGGAACCTTCCCGGATACAGGTCAGACAACCTGTTATAATTCTTCGGGAGGCGTCATCTCATGCGCGGGAGCGGGACAAGACGGCTCGCACATCGTTAACCCGCTCTCGTATACAGATAACGGTGACGGCACGGTCACGGACAACGTCACGGGGCTGTTGTGGCAGCAGTGCACAAATGGCCTGAGCGGCGCTGGCTGCGCCACGGGCACTGCCGTACAGTACAACTGGTCCGATGCTGCAAACATCTGCGCTAATCTGAGTCTTGCGGGAACCGGCTGGCGCCTGCCCATGGATTTCGAACTGGTTAACCTTGTGGATTACGGGACATACAACCCCGCAATAAATGCCGGCTACTTCCCGAATACGCAAAATGACGACTATTGGTCGTCCACTCCCTACTTGCTTGCTTCAGGGTTCGCGTTTGTGACGAACTTCGTCGGCGGCGGCGACAATGGCGACGGGGTGGCGAACAACCACTATGTACGTTGTGTCCGTTGAGGACTTGAGTCGATTGTTGGCGCTTTGACCGCTTCAATGATGGCTCTTTGAACCATGGATTTTAGGCTAAATTTTATCTTCGACAAGAGCAGTCGGGGATTTCTATGAAACATTACCGAGGAGGAGACCATGAGACAGGTTTTTATAAGCTTGGGATTGACCGTTTTATTTGCGACGGGCGCTCTTGCCGCAAGTTTCACCGATAACGGCAACGGTACCGTAAGCGATGCGACAACGTCACTGATGTGGCAGCAGTGTACTGCGGGGCTGAGCACCACGACGACGCCGTGCGATACGGGAACTGCAGCCTATTATAACTGGGGTTCGGGGACGACGACGTCGGCCTTGGCCTACTGCCAGGGCTTGTCCCTCGCAGGCTTCACGGACTGGCGTCTCCCGAATGTCAAGGAGCTAAAATCAATTGTCAGCACAACAACCTCCAATCCATCGATTGACGCCACGTATTTTCCGAGCATGCCAGTCGCATATGCCGGGTACTGGTCGTCCACTTCCGTAGCAGGAGGACCTTCGGACGCAGCGGCCGTGTGGTTCGACTATGGCGAAATAATGGGCAACGTCAAGACGGGCGATGATTATGTACGCTGCGTCCGTGGAGGACAGTGAGAGGGTATCAGGGGCTTTGAGGTCTATGACAAGTTAACATAAGGGGATAGTCGTTGAGCATCTGCCCTGGACTGTCCTAGATTTCTGCTCAAGGTTTGGAAAACCCGGAATAATTCCGAAAATGCCCTATAAACCAGAGGACACGGGGTTTCATCAGTGTTCTCTGGTCACGTATGGGCGTTTTATTAATAAGAAATGCGATCAAAACCTATAATTTTCTTGACATCAAAGCGGCAGTGCTTTTTATTTACGCTCCTTATCGCGCGGTGCAGCAGTCTTGGGAAGACAAAGGTGGTTGTGTCCTAGATTGATTGCAGCGATGATCTGGATCAGTACAGTGTAAGACAACTTCGCACATGATGTCCTTAGGCGTCCCACTGTTGGATACAATCAGGATACTGCAAGGCCGTTGAGAAATTGTCTGTTCCACTTTTGTAGATGAAGTCCGCAAGCGCCAGACGCTGCAACTTGTGCAGACTGAAAATGGGATTCGTTGAAGGTTCAATTTATCGAAACTCGTTTGATAGTAGGTGTAGGTGACGAGATATAACTACGTGGCATGATTCTACTTTACTGATTGAAGTATGTACGGTCATAAGCCGTTGCGCGAGATTGACGTTCGCCGTAAGTTTTCCAACTTCTTTACGAATAGAACAAAAAAATACCGGAGGCCGTTCCATCGGCGTCCGGTATCGTTTCCCTTACGTTTATGCAGCCTTCGGTGTTTTGCTCCTCCACTCTGCAGCAATCTCCCTGACGAAATCATCGAATGAACGCGGCTTGCGGCCAAGGAGCATCTTCATATTTTCAAGATCGTCCTTAGTGGCGATCATCCCATTGTTCTGGAAGAACTCATACATGATGCGCATGTCAGCGATCAAAAAATCCGGCATCATGCCTTTTGACTTTTCCGCCCAGGCGCCGACGTCGTTACCACTGTAGCGGACTTCCCGTCCCAATTGCTTTGAGTAGATCCTGGCAGTTGACTCGCCGGTCAAGGTATCCGGTCCGTGGATATCATAGGTCTTGCCCTCATAACCGGATTTCGTGAGTGCGGCAATTGCACAGTCGGCGATATCGCGCACATCTACCCGGTTCAGGCCTTTGCTGCCTAAGGGCTGCGGATAGATGCTGTACTGCATGATCGCCGACTTCAACCAGAGGTCGTTCTGGAAAAAGTTATTCGGCCGAAGGATCGTGTAGGCGATCCCAGATTCTTTGATGGCATTCTCCACCGGGAGTTTGCTCCGGAAGTGCGGTATTCTACTCGACCCTTCCGGCATGCTCACCGACATGTAGACTATCTTCTTGACCCTGGCTGCTTTTGCAGCAGACACGGCAAGGAGTCCTTCATCGGTCTCGTTCGGCCCCACTGCATTCAGCAGGAACACGTTGTCGATGCCGTCGAAAGCTGCGGCGAGCGTAGTGGGATCATCGAGGTCCGCCCTTATTCCTTCCACGCCTTTGGGCAGTTCCTTCAGTTTATCCGGGGAATGACTCAAGACCCGTACGGCTTCCCTCTGCTTCAGCAAGCCGGCTACCACCATGCTTCCTACCATACCTGTTCCACCAATGACCAGTGTTTTCATTGTGTACCTCCTATCACAACTCACAGGAAGTCTTCGTCTTTTTTGGTTTACCGAGCGGGATGTGAAGATGCTTCGTGAATGGGATGTCTTAAGTCTGACACCGATGCATCGATATGTCAACGAATCCGGGGAATATAGTGTCCAATAGGAGCAGGGGAGGAACTGAGTTCAGAGTACAGAGTTCACAGTTCAGAGTGGTTGGAGAGTACGAAGTGCTGAGTGAAAAAAACAGGGGGAAGGCGGTTTCGAGCGATGAGCTGCTTGTTTAA
>CAVWHO010000004.1:0-65461 GCA_963754875.1 Nitrospirota bacterium | reverse complement strand
CGGGCGTCTGTTCCTCTATTACTGGTACAAAAAAGCCTTGTGATAGAGTATAATGCACGACGTATGAAGATCGAGAACAAGCTCATTGTTTCGAACATCATCAACGGCGCCTTCATCATCCTGATCGGGTTTTTCGCCTTTCAGAACATGAACCTGGTGTTGACGAAGCTGCGGTTCGTGGAGATCGCCGACGATCTGAATCTGTCGTTTCTCGAAATGAGACTTTCTGAAAAGAATTACTTTCTCTACCATGACCGAAACGCATTGACTGAGATTCACGAGAAGATCGCTTCCACGATGAAGACCATCGAGGCAGCGAAGAAGGACATCGTTCCCGCAATTGGGGAGACCGACCTGAAGCGGCTGGAAGCAAACCTGAAAAATTATTCGGATGTCATCGAGGCGACGGGCCGCTCCGGCCGTTCCGCAAGCCCGGATCAGGAAGCGCAGATACGTACGACGGGGAGGAAACTGAAGGAATATTCCGAATCAATCACGAACTTGGAGCGGAAGCGCGTGAATGACATCATCCTGAGCTCGAAGAGCATTTTAATTTTCTCCTTCTGGGCGATCCTCGCTTCGGCGCTCCTGATCAGCCATTTCATATCACAGAAGATCGTTCGCTCCCTGCGGGCGATCGAAAAAATGACGCGGTCGATATCGGAAGGAAATTTTCACCGAATCGAGGGGTTCCGGACCAGGGATGAACTGGGGACGGTCATTACGGCCATTAATTCCATGTCCGAGGAATTGGCACACCGCGAAGACGAGATCATCCAGTCCAAGAAGCTTGCATCCCTCGGCATCCTGACTGCCGGCGTAGCCCACGAGATCACGAACCCCCTGAACAACATCTCCATGATCGCCCAGACCTATGAGGAACTGTACGGGAAACTGAGCGAAAAAGACCGGATCGAGTTTATGAGCAAAGTGGATGCGGAAACTGAGCGGATACGGAAGATCGTTAAGAACCTGTTGGACTTCTCCAAGCCCAAGGACGCCAACCCGAGTGAAGCGGACATCAATACTGTAGTCCATAAGACGCTCACGCTGGTCCAGAACATGATCGACGTGTCGAACGTAGAAACCAAGGTCACGCTCGACGATCGTCTGCCCCCGGTGTTCGTCGATGAACATCAGATCCAGCAGGTGCTCGTGAACCTTATTACTAATGCCGTTCAGGCCATGTCCACGGGTGGAAAGTTGTTTATCGCAACGAGGGCGGGAAAAAGAGGGGATTCCGTGGAGATCACCGTCATGGACACCGGAAAAGGCATAGCGCCTGAATTTCTTCCCCACATTTTCGACCCCTTTTTCAGCACCAAGGGAGAGGGAGGTACGGGCCTGGGTCTGTCGGTCAGCTACGGCATCATCAGGAATCATAAAGGCGAGATCAGGGTTGACAGCAAGGTAGGCGTCGGTACGACGTTCACCATAGAATTGCCCATCTATCACCCCGAGGAGAAGAACGATGGATAAATACAGCATCATGGTCATTGACGACGAGAAGATCGTGGGCGACATGGCAAAGATGTCGCTCGAACAGGAAGGCTACGATGTGGAGACTTTTCTGAACGCCGAGCCGGCGCTTGCGCGGCTCAAGGAGAAGAAATTCCATGTCGTCGTCACCGATTACAAGATGAAGGGCATCGACGGCATGGAGGTGCTCCGGACCGTCAAGAAAGAATACCCCGGCACAACGGTGATCATGATCACCGCTTTCGCCAACCTCGATGCGGCCATCGAGGCCTTGCGGGGAGACGTGCACGACTTCTTCCCCAAGCCGGTCAAGATCAAAGAGCTGAAAGAATCGATCCGTCGGGCAATCAATAAATCCTGACGCCAAAAAGAAATGGTGCCTTTTCTCTCATCGAGCACGCAGAGATCGCAGGGTTGAAAAAACGATTCTGTAGCTCTTCCTGCAATCTCAAAAGCACGACGAGAAAAATTCGTTCCCGATATGCCATGAAAAATGTCGTCACCCTAAAGTCGGTCCTTACGTCCCTGTCCCGGACCTTCGCCCGCAGGAAGGCTCCTTCCAATCCCGCGGAGTTCCGGGCCGTGTTCGAACGCTTCAAGAACGTACTCGAGAGCAATAATCGCGCCCTGGAAACCATCACGGACATGGGAGAGAAGCTGGGCGGCGACTATCTCTTCGACATCGTATACGTTAGAAACGCCTATTCCCATCTCAAAGAAGACATGGTGAACTCGCTCCGCAGCTTCGACGAGCTTACACAAGACCGGTATCAACGGCTTCACGAAGTTTTCAAGCACATCGATTCCCTGATTACCGACATGGTCGACAGAGCGTCGCCGACAGCAGCGAGCCCGGTTCTGTTCTTCGAAGATATCCCCTGGGGCACGCCGCAGGTCGTCGGCGGCAAGAACGCCCATCTTGCCGAAGTAAAAAACCAGTTGCACCTGCAGGTCCCCGACGCGTTCGTCATCACGACAACCGCCTTTGACGAGTTCATCTGGCATAATCAGCTGGAAGACCGCATCGCTCGGCTGAAACAAGGCCCCCTCCCACATGACGCGGTGTTTCAGGAACTGCAGGAGCTCATTCTCCATGGGACCGTCCCTCCGGAAGTCAGCCGCAGGATCCAAAAGGCGCTGGACAAGATCCGCAGGCGCAACAACGGTTCGTTCCTTGCGCTCCGGAGCAGCGCCGAGGAGGAGGACAGCGTCCATTCCTTTGCCGGCCAGTTCAAGACCGTATTGAACGTGCCTCTCGAACTCGAAGCAGTGGAACGGGCATACCGAAAGGTGATTGCAAGCCTCTACTCGGGGAAGGCCGTAGCCTACCAGCAGCAGAGGGGGTATGACGTCGGGGCGCTCAAAATGGCGGTCGGCTGCATGGCCATGGTCGACGCAGTGTCGAGCGGGGTCATCTATTCAACGACGCCGGACGGCGACAGTAACACCATGATTATCAGCGCAGCCTGGGGACTCGGCGAAGCCATTGTCGAGAGCAGGACCGAGGCAGACATGTATGTCGTTCGAAAAGGAAAAGAGCCGGAGCTCGTCCGGGCCATGAACGGCAAAAAAGAGTCCATGATCATAAACAGGGCAACAGGAGGAACCGTCGAGGTCGAGACTCCTGACGACCTTAAAAACCAGCCCTGCCTCAAGCCTGAAGCAAATAACAGCCCTCGGAAAGCAGGCCATGACCATTGAGCGGTACTTCGGCTCTCCCCGGGACATTGAATGGGCGATTGACAAAAAAGGCACGGCTTACATTCTCCAGGCGCGGCCGCTGAACGTGAAGACCGCAGAGCCTATCATCGACCAAGCGGAAAAAGCGGACGCAGGGTCAGTCGGCCACCTGGCAATCGTGAGGGACCTCGGTACGGTGGTCCAGCGTGGCGCCGGCGCGGGAAAGGTCTTTATCGTAAGGACGCCCGATGACATCGCAACGTTTCCGAAGGGCGCTGTCCTTGTAGCAGCCCATGATTCATCGCTTTTTGTAAAGACCATGCCTTATGTCTCCGCGATCATCACGGAAACAGGCTCTCAGACGAGCCATATGGCGGCGCTCTGCAGAGAATTACAAATCCCGACGATCGTGAACCTGACCAAGGCGACGGAAATCCTGAAACAGGGACAGGACGTCACGGTCGTTGCCAATGGCGGCAACACCTCGGTCCTCTACGCGGGGATCATCCGCGAGATGCTTGAGAAAGCGGGACAGGACAAGCAACAGATGGAAAGCATCTACGAGTATCGCAGGAAGCGATATATCCTTCGGTACATCTCTCCGCTCCACCTCATCGACCCGCTCATGGACGAGTTCACGCCCGAGCGATGCAGGACCCTGCACGACATCCTGCGGTTCATGCATGAGAAGTCAGTTGCCGAGTTAGTGGAGAGCGCCCGCGGAGGCAACACGAAGATGAGGAAACACGGGACAATCAAGCAGCTTGAATTGCCGGTGCCCGCGGGCCTTCTTGTGATGGACATGGGCGGCGGCCTGGGAGAAGGAACGCATGAGGGAAAGGCCACCCTCGATCAGATCACTTCTATGCCCTTCAAGGCAATGGTCAGGGGGATGATCCATCCCGGGGCATGGCACTCCGAAGCAGTGGCGCTTAATGCCCAGGACTTCCTATCGAGCATGATGCGGATGCCGGACATAACCAATGCCACGGACAGCACGGCCGGATACAACGTGGCGGTCATCTCACGCGACTACGTGAACATGAGCATCCGGTTCGGCTATCATTTCAACATGGTCGATTGCTACTGCAGCGAGAATGCACGAAACAACCACATCTATTTCCGGTTTGCAGGCGGGGCGACCGATCTGACGAAGCGGTCGAGGAGATTGGAGCTCCTTGCGCGCATATTGAAGGAATATGGTTTCACTATAAAAATAAAAGGGGATCTGCTCATTGCGCGACTCGCCGGCCTCAGCCAAGGGGAAATGGAGAAGGTCTTGGACCAAGCCGGACGTTTGATCGCCTATGCGCGCCAGCTCGATGCCATGCTTCATGACGATACTGCCGTCGATAGGTATGCAAAGAATTTTTTGGAAGGGCGGTATGAATTCTGATCGGTAAATTGCGATTACGGCTGAGGATTGCATGATGCGCGACACGAACAGTGATAGAAAAAACATTTCGAAACATATTTTGCCTGCTGCCTCCAACCTCCTCGGCTTGTGTTTTCTGATACTCACGCTAAAGAAGATCTGGAGAGTGAACACCGTCGGACGCTTTATCGATAAATTGGACGGGATCACCATCCTGATCTTTCTTGCCGCCAGTTTGTTCTCCTATGCCTCAATGCGCGCGGCCCGACGAGGGGAACTGTATGAAAGAATCGCGGACATCGTCTTTCTCTCCGGCCTTGTTCTCTTGTCGCTCTTAGCAGTTGTGACAGCGTTTGAACTGGCATAGCGGGCGGCGAGTTCCGGAGGCAAGAACCGGAAACGTATATTGTGAAAAACTTCGTTCGCGGGCTCTCACATCAACATATCCGTGCACCCGTCTCAGGAGCAAAACGGGCACGGCCAGTTTTTCCTATTATTCACGCTCTTTGTCTTTTCAGATGGGGCAATTCTATGGCTACCTCTGTTCCCTGTCCGGGCTTGCTGCTGACTTGGATTTTCCCCCGGTGTCCTTCGATGACCTTCTTTGCAATGGGCATGCCGAGCCCGGTACCGTCGCGTTTCTTCGTATAAAAGGGGACGAAAATGTTCTCAAGGATTTTCTTCTCCATACCCGAACCTTTGTCTATAATTTTGATGGCTATCATAGTAATGCACGCCACCAGGAGTATTGAAACCCTCTGATCTTTGCCCGAAGCTTCAATGGCATTCGTGATGAGGTTGACGAGAGCCCTCTCCAGGTGAAAACCGTCGATGCTGGCATATATCGGCACAGGTGGCAGATCGACCGAGAGGATCACTTCCCGCTGCTCCGCTGTTACCCTGCACGACTCTCCCGCGCGCTGCACGATATCCCTGAGATCCACCTCTCTGAGGTCCAACTGGAGCGGCCGGGAGAAATCAAGCACGCTGGTCACAATCTTCTGCATCTGATCGGCCGAGTTAAGTATTACCTGCACGGCGGTATCGGTTTTTCCTCTGCCTTCCTTGATTCGTCTCGCAAATCCTTCGATGGCAATGAGGGGATTCTTCAAATCATGGACAATGACCGTTGCAATGCGGCCGACATCCGCAAGATAGCGGTCCCTTTCCAATTGAGTTCGGTGTTTTCTATCTCGGTCGACGAGGTAGCCGGCCATAACCGCAAACAGTCCCTGCAATAAAAGGGGCAGCAAGCGGTTCGTTTCATTGAAGAGCGAGCCGGGCCAAGTCATGATGACGTACGGCAGATAAAGACAGAAGACAAGCAGGTACGACAGCAAGGCGCCCGCAAGGCCGTATGTCAGTGCCCCGATAAAAACAGGTATGTAGTATAATTCCCGGTAGATATTGTGAAGGGCAAGGCCCTGCGATGGCGTCGAATACTGCAGATACGTAATGCATCCTATAAGAGCGACAATTAAAACCGCAGCATATTTTCTGGCGTACATGACCGTTCAGCTCCAAGGAGGCGCTATCGATCACCGGAACAGTACAACAGTGCATTCCACAAAAAAAGGGGCGCCGCACCCACGGATCGGTGCGGGCGTCCCCGCAGTCGACTGACCTTAGATCGCCATCTGCTTTACATAGGCCGGGGCTTCAGATGGGCCGGAAGACACGCCCTCCAGCTTTGCAAGTGCGCGCCACAGTACATTCTGAAGATCGTCGTTCGTCTTGCTTCCCAAAAATGTTTCCGTCAACGTCTCGCGTATGGCGAGCATCAGCGGGTCTTTTTTGAGGAACCGCAGGAACGTCTGCAGTCGTTTTTCTCCCCTGCCGATCTTCGATGCCGCGCGCAGGTTCACATTCTTTTTGTAATGTTCCTGCAGATAGATCAAAAACCAGAGCTGCGTCATATCGTAAAAAAATTCGAGCGTTGGATAGTAGCCGTACTTTTGTCTGATGTCCGCCTCAACGGATAAGCGGTTTTCGGGAACGCTTGGAAATACGGCTACAAGCAGCCCCTCTGCGAAATCTTCGTAAAAAAAAAGGGAATCTGAAAACTGCCGGTTCCCGCAGTGAGGACAGGTAATCATATTGAACTCCCGGTTCTGCAGGAGCGTTTTCACACCGGGCGTTCGTGCAACATCGACCCACGTGGCGATCCGTGCCTGAAAGTTGTTTCTGCAAGAGCCACAATAGAGTCTTTCATTACTGTGCGCTTCAGCTTGGATTGGCAACATTTCTTCACCCCTATCGATAGGTACGCGATTGAAGCCAAAGACAGCGTTCAGAACAGTGCCGCTTTTCTGCGTGAGGATCATGACATCCGCCCGGCCCGGAATGCTGCCGGGGCTGATCCGCGAACATGAGTTCTGTCCTTATGCCGCTGTCTATACCTGGATACTGAGATACTGAATCGGGAAATCAAGGGTGACTATGCAGGAGGAGCGCGGGTTTCTGCTGTTGAGGAGAGAACGTTCGGCAGAATCCACAACGCAATAAGCGTTGAGAAGGTTCTTGTCCAGCCGAGATTACAATCAAAATGGTAAGCAGTGCCAAAGATGGTAAAGAGTTGGCCATAGGCCCTGTATACAAGGGAGTCTTTGGCCAGAACCTCGTCCTCAACCGGGTAGAAGGCGGGGATAAGCGCAAGAAATAAAAGTATAACTATAACAAGAAGCGCAATCCTCTTTTGCATCATTCCTTGCATGGTTGAATTATACTGAGGTGGAAAATCATAGTCAAGACTCTTTTCAGAGAAACCGGGACGTAACGAGCCCCTTGTTTTTTAAAAAAAATGATGATATTTTACTGCACGTAACTCACGAAGGAAAAAAGTTAAACAACGCACGCGAAAGAGAAGGCAGATGAGGCTGATGTGGACCTAGATTGTTTCTCTGCGCTGTAACCGCTGACAGGCAATCGTCCGGAAAGAGAGTTTCTGGATCAGAGTGATGACAATTTCTGAGAATAATTTACGGAAGAGTAAAAAGGACGTCATTATCATCGGCGCCGGAGCATCAGGGCTTCTGTGCGCGATCGAATGCGGCAAGCGAGGCCGCTCAGTGCTCGTACTCGACCACTTTGACCGGACAGGGGCCAAGATCCGCATCTCCGGCGGCGGTCGGAGCAATTTCACGAACCTGAACGTGACGGCTGATCACTATTTCTCACAAAACCCTCATTTTTGCAAATCCGCTCTTGCCCGGTTCACGCCCCGGGACGTCCTCTCCCTTGTTGAAAAACATCATATCGCGTACTACGAAAAAGAAGCGGGCCAGATCTTCTGCGTCAAGAGCTCCCGCGAGCTCATCGAAATGCTTGAGACGGAATGTAAAAATGCGGGCGTCGAGATGCAGCTGAAATGTCCTGTCATGGATATCAAGCAAGGAGGGGGCTTCCTGGTCAAGACGAGCCAGGGTGTATTTTCATCCGAATCACTCGTCATCGCCACAGGCGGACTTTCGTACCCCAGCCTTGGTGCGAGCCGCTTCGGCCATGACGTTGCAAGGCAATTCGGCGTCAAGGTCACCCAGATCAGGCCTGCCCTGGTCCCTTTCGTGTTCGCGGGGGAGGACCAGAAGGTTTTTAAGAGCTTGGCGGGTGTTTCACTTGATGCGGCGATCACCTGCGGCCCGAAACGATTTCGCGGAAACATTCTGTTTACACACCGCGGGTTGAGCGGCCCGGCAGCACTTCAGGCTTCACTTTATTGGGAACCGAAAGGGCTTTTGAAGATCGATCTCCTTCCTGATATTGATAGCTTCGCCGTGTTCGTATCCAGACGAAAAAGCAGGATAGAGATGCGTAACCTCCTTGCTGAATACGTTCCAAAACGCTTTGCTCAGGCCTGGTGCGACTACAGGCTCATTTCAAAGCCGATCAATGAAACGTCCGACAAGGAACTCAAGGAGATCGCAAGCCAGTTGCACGCCTGGTCAATCATTCCCAAAGGGACTGAAGGGTATGAAACAGCTGAGGTGACTGCGGGAGGGGTGAATACCGATGCGCTTTCCTCAAAGACCATGGAAGCGAGCAAAGTACCGGGACTTTTTTTTATCGGCGAAGTCGTTGACGTCACCGGAGAGCTCGGGGGATACAACCTGCACTGGGCCTGGGCATCGGGATGGGTTGCAGGACAATATGCATAACACTTCTTATAATATCCTTTCTTGAAAAACAATCTCAACCATTCAAAGAACCTGTGCAATCACTTTACCGCGTCGACCAGACAAACATTGGGGCCTGCAATTCTGTGCTATGCTTATAAAAAGAGCATAGTATGAACCGCAGAATCCTTGTCATCGAAGACGACAGAGACATCGCACATCTCGTGGAACTCCACCTCGGGGATGCCGGGTATGAGGTCGCCGTTGTCAATGACGGGACGACAGGTCTTGAGGCCGCTGTTTCAAAACCTTTTGACCTGATCATCCTCGATCTTTTTCTTCCTGGCGTGGATGGCATGGACATATGCCGACGCGTGCGGGCACGTCCTTCGTACACCCCGATCTTGATGCTTACCTCCCGCTCCTCCGAAATCGACCGGGTCCTCGGCCTTGAGATGGGTGCCGATGACTACCTGACCAAGCCCTTCAGTATCCCGGAGCTTCTGGCGCGAGTTAAAGCATTATTCCGCCGTGAAGAGGCGATCAGGTCCGAAGCTTCACCGGAATCACAAAAGGTGATCGAGGCAGGTCAAGCTTGTCATCGATGCGGGAAAACGTAAAGTTTCGGTCAGCGGCAAAGAGATAGTACTCTACCGCAAAGGAATTCGACCTCCTCTCTGCAGTTTGCGAAGCATCCCGGCCACGTCTATTCGAGGCTCGAACTTCTGAACCAGGTGTGGGGATACGGGTACGAAGGCTACGAACACACGGTCAATTCCCATATCAACCGGCTGAGGTCCAAGATCGAAAAAGATCCTGCCAGGCCGCGCTATGTGCTGAGTGTCCGGGGAGTGGGATACAAGTTTTCCGAGCTCGACGAACTAAATCACAAGGTGAGTGTCATGATCAAAAACCTTTACCAGCGGCTGGCTGCCGTCTTACTTGGTCTGTTTCTCCTCGTAGGAGTCCTGTACATTGTCCTGACGGTCTATACAACCCGCCTGTATTTTCAAGAGGTAAACCAGAAGCTTAACCGTATTTTGGCCAAGCATCTGGTCTCGGAAAACATCCTGCTCAAAAACGGCCAAGTAGACGACAGGGCACTGCAGAATATCTTTCATATGCTCATGCTTGTAAACCCGGTGATCGAAGTGTACCTCCTGGACCCGAAAGGGACCATATTGTCCTATTCGGCGCCGCCGGGGAAAGTGAAACGGCAGTCCGTTTCCCTTGATCCTGTTAAGCGGCTTCTGAGCGGAACGTCTTCTTTCCCTGTCCTGGGTGACGATCCGCGGGACCTGCGTCAGAAAAAAATATTTTCCGTGGCCCCGATTTACCGCGACGGCCGCATTGAAGGATATCTCTACATCATCCTGGGAAGTGAAGCGTTCGAGAATGAAGCTGAGTATGCTCCAGGGCAGTTACATACTCCGTTTGAGCATCTTGGCCGTTGCAGGAGGGCTGCTGTTCGCTCTCCTGGCCGCACTGCTCCTCTTTAGCCGCATGACCAGGCCGCTCCGACAGCTCGCCGTTCATATGGAGAACTTCCGGAAAAGCGGCTTTGCCGCGCCCCCGCGCTTGCCGGAGGGGCTCCGAAATCTTCCGGACGACGAAATCGCGAGGATCTCGACGATATTCGTACAGATGGCTGACCGGATCGCCGACCAGATCAAGGGCCTGACGGAAGCTGATCGACTCCGCAGGGAATTTATCGCCAACATCACTCACGACCTCAGGACCCCGCTTACCTCTCTTCAGGGGTATCTGGAAACCCTGCTCATGAAGCAGGGCCGGCTCACGGACGACGAGCAGCGAAATTACCTTGCCACGGCCGTAAAACATTCTGAGCGGCTGGGGAAGCTGGTTGCGGCACTTTTCGAACTCGCAAAGCTTGACTCGACTGATGTCCAAGTCCGTGCCGAGACCTTCTCAATCGACGAGCTTATTCAGGATATCCTGCAGAAATTCCGACTCGCCGCGGACCAGAAGCGAGTAACCCTTGACATGGATACGGCGGACGATCTTCCGCAGGTACAGGCCGATATCGGACTCATCGAGCGAGTGTTCGAAAACCTGATCGATAACGCCCTCCGGTATACGCCCGAAGGCGGTACGATCCATATCCAGGCAGCTCGTGAGCAGGACCGGGTCAGGGTCCGTGTTTCGGACACAGGCTCGGGCATTGCGCCAGAGGATATCGTTCACCTCTTTGACCGTTACTATCCCATGGACCGCAGCCGCAAGGGTCCTGCAGCCGGATCAGGCCTCGGTCTTATCATCACAAAACGCATCCTGGAACTGCACGGAAGCGATCTTGAGGTTACCAGCACTGTCAAGAGAGGCACGACCTTCTCGTTCACCCTTCCGATATTCCACTCCACGTCATGAGCGTATAACTCGCTAGATCGCAATCAACCTTTAGTCATCCCATTCTCCGTGACGAACATGTTATTTCTCCGTGACCTCGCCGTGACCATCGAGTGGTAATCTATGTTCAGTTAGATAAAAACCTGAGGGAACGAAAACGGAGGTGTTCTATGAGAAAGAAGTCCATCATTCTATGGCTCAGCATCGTCGGCGTCATTTTTCTCTTTGGGGCCGTTCATTACAGTTTGAGGATCGGGAGTCAGTTCTCGTCCGTTTTGACGGCAAATGCCTCTGCAGCGGCCCAGGAAGCCGACACGTCGAAAGTCGTCTTTGTCGTTCACTGTTATGACGAAGGCCATGACGCCCTGAAAGGCTTAAAAGGCATACGAAAGGTTGACAAGGGGTTCCGGAATTTCCGGGAGATAAATACCGTCTATTATGATCCAAACGTCGTAACGATTGAGGAGATGGAAAAAGCCTTGAAAAGCGCCGGAACTTACAAGGATACCATTCGGGAATAATGGTGAAACAGATTCTCAGGATAGAGATTCCAAAGAGGTATAATTTTAGGAGAAAGAGAGGATAGGGTTATGGTATACAGAATCATTCTTGGAACGTTGTTTATATTGCCGTTCATGACAATGAATGTTCATGCGGGCTCAATGCAGAGTGGAGGGAATATGGAACATACGGAAAAGGCCACGTTCGCGGGTGGCTGCTTCTGGTGCATGACTCCGCCCTTTGAAAAGCTTGACGGAGTGAAAGAGGTGATTTCAGGATACACCGGAGGCCACACGGTCAATCCGACCTATGAAGACGTGACTTCGGAGACAACGGGCCACATGGAATCTGTCGAGGTTGTCTACGATCCTTCGAAAATAAGCTACGAGAAACTGCTCGATGTGTTCTGGATGCAGATCAATCCCACTGATGCTGGCGGCCAGTTTGTGGACCGAGGTCCGTCGTATAAGTCCGCCATATTTTATCACAGCGAGGAGCAGAAGAGACTTGCCGAAGAATCGAAAAAGAAGCTCGCGCAGTCCGGCCGGTTCGACAAACCGATCGTGACTGAAATCCTGCCCGCCGGTCCCTTTTATCCGGCTGAGGGGTATCATCAGGACTATTGGAAGAAAAATCCCGTCCGGTACAAATTCTACCGCTACAATTCGGGACGCGACCAGTATCTTGAGAAAATCTGGGGTAAGGAGAAGGAGAAAGCTATGCATACGTCGATGGTTGAATCATCAATGCCTAACGATGTCTATATGAAACCGAGTAAGGAGGAACTGAAGAAACGCCTTACCCCCATGCAGTACAAGGTTACGCAGGAGGCGGGAACAGAGCCTCCCTTCAGCAACGAGTACGCGGACAACCACAGGCCCGGTATCTATGTCGACATCGTATCCGGCGAACCTTTGTTCAGTTCGCTCGACAAATACGAGTCCGGCACCGGATGGCCCAGCTTTACGAAGCCGCTCGAACCAAGCAACATCGTGACAAAGGAGGACAGGACGTGGTACCTCGCGGTCAGGACCGAGGTCAGGAGCAAGCACGCTGATTCACACCTGGGGCATGTTTTCGATGACGGCCCTGCTCCGACACATCTGCGCTATTGTATGAATTCAGCGGCCCTGAGGTTCATCCCGAAGGAGGATCTGGTGAAGGACGGTTATGGGAAATATGCCAAGCTCTTCGAGAAATAGCCGTTAATAGAAACAAGTATGAGAGATTGTTTTGCAGCATAGCAAGTCAAGGCTGCAATCAGGCAGGCGGTATTCCGCCTGCCTGATTGCCAGATGACGAGTCATATTTGTTGGGTCTTTTCATGACACCATACTTCGGACAACTTCCGTGACCTCACTAATTGAACGAGGTCAGTGATGCTTTTCACCGTGTGATTTAAGCTGCATAAGTTGCGGGTCGCGCCTACCGAGGAGACATAGAAATTCAATTGGATTAATTGACACGGTCACTCTGCTAAATGTGCAATCAGTTCGGATGACTTTCATAAAAAAAATTGCAAAATGGAGCCTTCATGCATCTTTAGTTGCATAATTAGGATATTTTGAATCAGTTACTTTCCGTATCTAATCACCGATGTGTGTAATTACTTTTCGTTACATAATTTCATTCGGTAGGGATCTATGACAAGAAAATTAATTGCGAGTATTAAAAAAAATCATGCTAAGTGCATATTTGTAATGTGTAATCTTATGTAAATTGTAATTTTATTTATTATCTGTTTTTTTTGTGTTCTATATCTAACTAATAAGCATTACTATAAAAACATATTGATTTCATTGAAATTGAAGATTGCTGTGCTGCTGCTGATTGATGTAATTTTGTTTAATTTTTCTGCAACAATTACTGCATAAACGAACAAACATTTCTCAGTCTTTTACCCGAGCATGTCCTTCAGCACATATCGAGTAAAATTGGTATATATCTTGCTCTTTTTTTGGGCATGCATGCCACTGTAAAACCGAATAACGGCAGCAATATGATTCTGGAGGACGTTATTGTCTTTCTGAAGAAGGTGCCGCCCTTCCAGTTTCTTGACGATGAAAACCTGCAATTCATCGCGCGTAACCTTTCCCTGGAGTTCTATCCCAAGGACACGGTTATTCTGAAACAGGACGAGCCGCCGAGCGACGCCCTTCGCATCATTAAAAAGGGCGGCGTGAAAGTATCGATGACATCGGAGAGCGGAGACGAGGTCGTGATCGATTACCGCGGCGAAGGCGATACCTTCGGCTTCCTGTCGATGGTCGGCAAGGACCGCGTCCGTTCGAATATTACGGCCGTAGACGATACCCTCTGCTACCTGCTGGGGCAGGAGATGCTCCAGAAGCTCCTCGATTCACAACGCTCCTTCACTGAATACTTCCTGAAGTCGCACATCACCAGATATATCGACCGAACCTACCAAGAGATGCAGGACAAGAGCATGTTCTACGGAGGGAGCGACCGCCTTTTGTTCACGACGCGGATCGGAGACATAGCCATCAAGGGTGTGATTCATACACAGGAGGACACGGAGATCCGCGAAGCAGCCCGGATCATGACAGAGAACCGTATCAGCTCGATCGTGGTCATGAACAAGAGCAACCTCCCGTCGGGCATCGTCACGGACCGGGACCTCCGGGAAAAAGTTGTTTCAAAAGACCGGAGTGTCCGGGAACCCGTCAAGAACATCATGAGCGCCACCCTGATCCGGGTCGATGCCAAGGACTACTGTTTCGAGGCCGTGCTCAAGATGATCAAATACAACATTCATCACATCCTCGTCATCAGTGACGGCAAGCTCATGGGCGTAATTACGAACCACGACCTTATGATGCTGCAGGGCACGTCGCCGCTTTCGCTTACAAAAGACATCGAGAGCCAGCAGACCATTGAAGGCCTCATCCCGGTTTCGAAGAAGATCAACAGCATTGTAGGGCTCCTGCTCAAGGAAGGCGCGAAAGCAAGCAACATCACCAAGATCATTACCGAGATCAACGACCGGCTGGTGCGCAAGGTCCTTGAATTTGCCGAGCGGAAACACGGCAAGTCCCCCGTTCCCTACTGCTGGATCGCTTTCGGGAGCGAGGGCCGCAAGGAACAAACGTTCAAGACGGACCAGGACAATGCCATCATCTATTCCGATCCGGCGACCGAGGCCGAGGCAACGGCTGCAAAGAAATATTTTGCAGTATTCGCCGAGTATGTACGGGACAACCTGCTTCAGTGCGGGTTTCCTCCCTGTCCGGCAAACTACATGGCGAGCAATCCCCAGTGGTGCCAACCGCTGAAAGTCTGGAAGAAATACTATGCAACATGGATTGCTAATCCGACTCCGGACGCGGTATTAAATTCACTGACGCTTTTTCGATTTCCGGCCCATGTACGGCGAAATCGCCCTGGCTGACGCACTTCGTGACGAGTTGAACTTGCTGCTCAAGGACCAGAAAGTTTTTCTGGGCTACCTTGCGAACATGGCGATCAAAAATACGCCGCCCATCGGCTTTTTCAAATCGTTCGTCGTCGAGAAGGGTGGCGAGCACAAGGATGAGCTCAATCTTAAAGTCAAGGGCTTGGCGCCGCTCGTCGATATTATCCGTCTGTTCTCCCTCGAAAAAAGAATTCGCGAGACGCCGACGCTCGAGAGGATTGCGACCCTCAGGGGCATGCACACCATTGTCGAGGAGTACGCCGACGATTTCGAACACGCATTCGAATTCATCATGCTGCTCCGGATCCACCATCAGTACCAACAGATCAGTTTGGGCCAGCCGCCTGATAACTTTATCAACCCGAACCTGCTGAGCAATCTCGAAAAGCGTTCGATCAGGGAAGCATTCCATCTTATTTCGAGGATACAGGACCAGATCATCGAGCGATACAAGTCGCTCATTTGGTGATGGTCCCGGAGCGCCTGGAAAGGAACGGGCAAAACGGTTGCCCTGATCCCGAGCATGTTCAGCCTGTTCCGCGGAAAGAAAAAAAAGCTTCAGGGCATCAGCGAGAAAGCGCCTATAACCGAGGTGCCCTATGTGGTCGTGGACACGGAACTGACCGGTCTGGACGAAAAAAAGGATTCCATCGTTTCGATAGGGGCCGTCCGCATGACCGGCGGGAGGATTGAACTCGGGAATACGTTCTACCGGCTCGTGAGCCCGCGTACGGCGCTCTCCGCGGAAAGCGTGGTGATCCACGAGATCACGCCGTCGGACGTGAAAGCAGAGCCGGGCATTGAGTTCGTGCTTGACGATTTTTTTGCATTTTGCGGTGACGCCGTACTTGTCGGTCATTTTGTTTCCATTGATCTGAATTTTCTCAACCGGGAGATCCTGCGGACCGGGCGGGCCGCAATCTCGAATCCCGTGATTGATACATTCAGCATTTACGAATGGCTCCGGAAACGAAACCTGTCGCACGCTTGTTTTGAGACTGCGCCCGACGCATACCGGCTTTTCGATATTGCCAAGTGCTTCGGGATTCCCGTGAACGGCGCCCATAACGCCATTAAGGATGCGTTTACCACGGCCCAGCTGTTTCAGCGCTTTCTTCCGTTTCTCGCTGAAGCAGGGGTCTCCGACATCAAGGATCTCCTTCGAAGAGGAACGCCATTTAAGGGGGGTGATAGCTTCAAACTAACGAACGAATTCGGCAATTTTTAGGACTAGATACTTAATTCCAAAAGGAGGATGAATCATGAGCAAGTTTAAGAAGGAAGACATCTTGAACGACCCCGATTTTCAACAGCTGTCCGGTCAGAAGGACACCATTTCGCTGATCCTGACGATCCTTGAATTGGTGCTTTACTTTGGGTTCATTTACCTTGTCGCTGAACACAAGCCGTTCCTTTCCCAGAAGATGAGCGCAGACGGCGCAGCCACGATCGGGATCCCCATCGCCGTGGGAACCATCGTACTGTCATGGATATTCACCGGGATTTATATCTGGTGGGCGAACTCAAAATATGACGAAATGGTCAAAAGAGTCATAGAAAAGGTAGGTGCATAACATGCATCAGACAATCATTGGACAAGCTAACCCAGTTGCAATAGCATTTTTCGTTCTTTTCGTCATTACCACTCTTTTGATCACCTGGTGGGCGGCAAAACGGACGAGAACCACGAAAGATTTTTATGCAGCAGGAAGAAACATCACGGGTTTCCAGAACGGGCTCGCCCTCGCCGGCGATTATATGAGCGCGGCATCGTTCCTCGGCATCGCGGGTCTCGTGTCCACCAAGGGCTATGACGGCCTCATCTACTCCGTGGGCTGGCTCGTGGGATGGCCGATCATCATGTTCCTCATCTCGGAGCCCCTCCGTAACCTCGGGAAATATACCTTTGCCGACGTCGTCGCTTTCCGGCTCCAGCAGCGGCCCATTCGCGCGGCAGCGGCAGCAGGCTCGCTCATCGTCGTTCTCACTTACCTGATCGCGCAAATGGTGGGCGCAGGCACGCTGATCAAGCTCATGTTCGGTCTCCCCTTTGAGCTGGCCATCGTGCTTACCGGTACGCTCATGATCTGCTATGTTATCTTCGGCGGCATGATCGCCACGACCTGGGTCCAGATCATAAAAGCAGGCCTGCTCCTCGGCGGCGCCACGCTCCTCACGATCATGACCCTCGCAAAGTTCGGGTTCAGCTATGCCGATCTGTTCAAGCAGGCATCTACCGCAACAGGGCTGGGGCAGAAGTTCCTGGAGCCGGGCGGGTTGGTAACCAGTCCGCTGGAAGCTTTCTCCCTCGGCCTTGCTCTTATGTTCGGCACCGCCGGTCTCCCGCACATCCTCATGCGATTCTACACAGTGCCTGACGCGAAAACGGCGCGCAAGTCGGTGTTCTACGCAACCGGGTTCATCGGCTACTTCTACATCCTGACCGTGACGATCGGTTTCGGCGCAGCCGTTCTCGTGGGCCAGAAGGTCATCATGGGCATTGACGCGGGCGGCAACATGGCCGGTCCGCTGCTCGCCGAGGCGCTCGGCGGGAACATCTTCCTTGGTTTCCTGTCCGCCGTGGCCTTTGCCACGATCCTCGCAGTGGTCTCGGGTCTTACCCTTGCCGGCGCATCCGCGCTGTCTCACGACCTGTATGTGGGCGTGATTCGCCGCGGCGTCGCGAATGAGAAGGAAGAGGTGAAGGTCGCGAAGATCGCCACCATCGGCCTCGGCATATGCGCAATCCTTCTCGGCATCCTGTTCAAGGGACAGAACGTCGCCTTCCTGGTCGGTCTGACCTTTGCGATTGCCGCAAGCGCCAACTTCCCGGCCTTGCTCATGTCGATCATGTGGAAGAAGTTCACGACTTACGGAGCGGTGACGAGCATCTACGGCGGCTTGATCGTTGCGGTGGTACTCCTCGTGTTGAGCCCCACCATATGGGTCGAAATCATCCATAAGGCTGATGTGGCAGCCGTGACGGCACAGATCAAGGGAATCGACACGGAAGCTGCCGGCGTCGATACCCAGATCACTGATCTGCAAAAAAAGATGGTGAGCACTGATGCGATCGCCAAGATGAAAAAAAAGGACATGTTCGCTGCCGAGAAGAAGAACGCGGAAATCCAGTCATCGGTCAACGCGAAGATGAATGACAAAGGAGCTCTGGTTGCGAAAAAGAAGGACGTGGCGTCCCAGATGCCTCAAGCGATCTTCCCCATGAGGAACCCGGGCATCTTCTCCATGGGTGCGGCCTTCCTGATCGGTATTCTTGTCTCGCTCATGTCGCCGGACAAAGAGGCGCAGGAGAAGTTCGACTCCGAGAAGGTCCGGGAGTACGTGGGCATCGGTGCGGAATAACCTTCTCCTCGTAACGCGGTAAAGACCAGCCGCAACATAGTGAATCGGTGAAGAGCATGTGGAGAGTTCCCCCACCTCCACAGTCACCGATTCACTTCTTTTTTTTCAGGACAGAACCGAAAAACGATTTGAGCGGGGGCGCGCGTCACTACCAAGGCGGCTTTTTTTGTGGTATGCTCTGATTGCGTCGGGCGAATGGGTTCTGTCCGGCGTTATGTTGAGACACTATCAAGGAGGAGAGAGGAATGTCAACTGACAGCTTTCAGGTTTTATCGACGGAAAAGAGGACCTTTCCGCCATCGAAGGAGTTCAGCAAAAAAGCCCATATCAAGAATATGAAGGAATATGAGCAGCTTTACAAGCAATCCATCGACAAACCGGAAAAATTCTGGGGAGAAATGGCGGAAAAGCACCTGACGTGGTACAAGAAATGGGACAAGGTGCTGGACTATGATTTCACGAAGCCCTACATCAAGTGGTTTGTCGGCGGAAAGCTCAATGTCTCGGTGAACTGTCTGGACCGCTATATCGATACGCCCGTTCGCAACAAGGCTGCCATCATCTGGGAAGCCGACGGGGGCACATACCGGACCTACACGTACCAGCAGCTGTATTACGAGGTCAACAAGTTTGCGAACGTCCTGAAGAAGAAAGGCGTCAAGAAGGGCGACCGGGTCACGATCTACCTTCCCATGATCCCCGAACTTCCGATCGCCATGCTTGCCTGCGCCAGGATCGGCGCGATCCACAGCATCGTATTCGGCGGATTTTCCGCCAAATCGCTCAGGGACCGGATCCAGGACTGCGAGTCCACGCTGCTCATCACTTCCGATGAAGGCGTGCGCGGCGGCCGCTTCGTGGCGATGAAGGCCAACGCCGACGAGGCCCTCCACGAATGCCCCAAGGTCAAGGACGTCATCGTGGTGCCCCATGCCAAGACCAATAAGACCAGCATGGAGCCGAACCGGGACACGTGGTGGCACGAGGAGATGAACGCCCCCGACATCGCCTTGTACTGCGAGCCCGAGAAGATGGATGCGGAAGACCCGCTCTTCATTCTCTATACGTCGGGTTCCACGGGCAAGCCCAAGGGTGTGCTCCACACGACGGCGGGCTACCTGCTGTTTACTAATCTCACCTTTAAGTGGATTTTCGACTATCATGACGAGGACATCCACTTCTGCACCGCCGACATCGGCTGGGTCACGGGCCATAGCTACATCGTGTACGGACCGCTGTCCGCGGGCGCCACGAGCCTGATGTTCGAAGGCATCCCGACCTACCCGAACCCGGGCCGGTTCTGGGACATCGTGGACAAACACAAGGTAAATATTTTTTACACGGCTCCGACGGCGATCCGGGCGCTGATGAAAGAAGGCGAGAAGTGGGTAGGGAATCACGACCTTTCGTCGATCAAGGTCCTGGGCACCGTGGGAGAACCGATCAACCCCGAGGCCTGGATGTGGTACCACAAAAACATCGGCAAGGAAAAGGTGCCGATCGTAGACACGTGGTGGCAGACCGAAACCGGCGGGATCCTGATCACGGGGCTTCCCGGTGCTATAACGGCCAAGCCCGGTTCGGCAACGAAGCCCTTCCCCGGCGTCGTGCCGCAAGTGGTCAAAGAAGACGGCAAGCCTGCCAAGGCGAACGAAGGCGGCTACCTCTGCATCAATAAGCCCTGGCCCGGCATGCTGCGGGGCACCTACGGCGATCCCGAGAACAAGCGCATCAAAGAAGTCTATTTCAGCCGGTTCCCCGGCAGGTACTTCACGGGAGACGGCGCCCGGTTCGATGAGGACGGCGACTACTGGCTCATGGGCCGCGTGGACGACGTGATCAACGTTTCGGGACACAGGCTTGGCACGGCAGAGGTCGAATCCGCGCTGGTCAGCCATGAAGCGGTTGCCGAGGCGGCCGTGGTCGGATACCCGCACGACATCAAGGGTGAAGGCATTTATGTGTACGTTACCTTGAAGGAAGGTCAGACGCCGTCCGAGGAGCTCAAGAAGATCCTTGCCGGCCACGTGCGTTCGGTCATCGGCCCCATCGCTACGCCGGACAAGATCCAGTTCGCGCCCGGCCTGCCGAAGACGCGGAGCGGCAAGATCATGCGCCGTATCCTCCGGAAGATCGCGCACAACCAGGTGGACGAGCTGGGCGATACCTCGACCCTGGCAGATCCCAGTGTTGTCGATAGCCTCGTCAAAGGTAAATTATAGGCCCGGTTTCGCAACAGAAGCTTTCTCCCCCCGGGGAGAGCAAATGCAAACATCCTCTCCCTGGGGTTTCTTCACTTCAATCAATTTTCCCGAACAGTCAAAGCGACAACTTCCCCTTCCTGTGAGGAAAATTCAACATTCTCTTCTCGGGGCTGCCCTTTTCGAGGAGATTATTCGGATCATCCATGCGGGGAACAAGGGGAAATTTCTCGTGCTCTTTTCGCGCAGAGCTACTATTGAGCCGCTCTTTTGCCTTTGACACAGAAGCCCCGTCGCTTGACAGGCTCCCTGTTGGAACCTATAATATACGCAGATGGTCATCATGATGTGGAAGGCGCGTATAGTTCGGGCAACAGGGGAGGCGGAAAAATCAGCAAACCCATTTGTGGTTGTCAGACTGCAAATGGTTTTTCTTTTCACGAATCGTGCGGTATGAGCCTTGCGGGAAGATGTTCTCTGAAGGAGCCGTAGAATGAGACGACTTGTGCTCGTTGTCCTGATCATCCTTCTTAGCGGGAATGTCGCGGCAGAGGATAAACGCTACTCGGTCCCTATCAATGATTCCCCGACGCTCGGCCCTGCTGACGCTCCGGTGACCATCATTGAATTTCTCGATTTCCAGTGACCGCACTGCGTGGCGGCCGGTCCGACCGTCAAAAAGATCGTGGACAGGTATAAAGCAAAAGTCCGGCTGGTGATCAAGAACTATCCCTACATCTACCGCGACTATTCCCACCAGGCAGCTGAGGCGTCACTCGATGCGCGCGACCAGGGCAAGTACTGGGAGATGCACGACTTCTTGCTCAAACGATCGCCGAAACTCGACCGGGAGAGCCTCATCGCGTACGCACGTGAACTCGGGCTAGATGTGAAGAAGTTTACGCAATCGCTCGACGCCAAAAAGCATGCGCAGGAAATCGAACGGGACAAGAAACTGGCCGTTGATCTGGACCTCTATAATACGCCGACCTTTTTCATCAATGGACGTAAGGTCATCGGCGAGCGACCTTTTTCGTATTTCAAAAAGATCATCGATGAAGAGCTCGCGATCCGCAATTAAAAGTGCAGAGGAGTTCAGGACCATGTTGTTCTCGACTATTCACGGACCGCTAGCGAATTGTGACTATCGTGGCTCGCACAGCGCTCGCCGGAAACCTCGAACCGTTCAAGTCCGTTCCGGTGCCCGAGCAAAACCCGCAGACGCCGGAGAAGATAGAACTCGGGAAAAAACTGTTCTTTGACCGGAGGCTTTCCGGCGACGGGACCATGAGCTGTGCCACCTGTCATGACCCGGAGAAGACCTTTACCGACGGCCTTGACATTTCCCTCAGCTATCCCACGACGAAGAATTGGCGGAATGCTCCGACGCTCGTCAACGTGGCGTTTCAGAAATATCTTTTTTTTGACGGCCGCGCCCTGACGCTCGAGGACCAGGCCCTGTTCCCGATGATGTCGGCATTCGAGATGAACCGCAACCTCGATTTCGTCGAGGAAGTGATCCGGTCGGTGCCGGAGTATGTCGATGCGTTCCAGAAGTCTTCGGCGACGAACCGTCACGGGAGCGGATCGCCATGGCCATCGCCTCCTTTGAGCGGACGATCGTCTCCGTGAATACACCGCTCGACCGTTACCTGAAGGGCGACAAAAAGGCCCTGTCCGACGCGGCCCAAAAGGGGCTCGTGCTCTTCATGGGCAAGGGCAGGTGCGGGGAGTGCCACTACGGCGTTAACCTGTCAGATGACAATTTCCATGCCCTGAACGTGCCCGAGAACCCCGACCACCAGGGCGATTCGCGCATGGCGACCACGCGTCGGTACGTGGCCAAAATTTATCACTACGAAGAGTACCGGAACCTGGCCGAAGATCCGGGCAGGTTCCTGATCACGAAGGACAAAAAAGACTGGAAAGCCTTCAGGACGCCGACGTTGCGCGAAATCGCGAAGACCGCGCCGTACATGCATAATGGTATTTTCCAGACGCTTGATGACGTGATCGATTTTTTCGACAAGGGCGGCGGCAAGGAAAATCCCGCGCTCAAACCGCTGGGTTTGAGTAATACGGAAAAGAATTATCTCAAGACGTTTCTTACTGAAGCGTTGAGCAGCGAAGAGACAGCTTTCGACTATCCAAAAGTGCCATAAAGCTCAGCGTTGCCGGTATCAGAGAAAATTCAGGAAAACAGAAAAATCAATATTTGCCGCAGAGGACGCAGAGGTCGCTGTGGTGTATTGTAGGCGCGCTACTGTTTACCTCTCAGCGATGACAGATGAGGTCGTCATGGACATAATCGAAGAACTTATCAAAAAGAAGCCGCACCTCGCTGACCCTCTCCGGTTTTATGAAAAGGCCGTAAGGTTCATGGATGCAGCAAAAGAATTGACGGTCTCCGCGAAGCCCGCTCAGATTGCATATTCTCCTGATGTCGTTGACAGGATCGTGGACATTTTTTCGCGTGCGCTCGAACTTCCCGAGGGGACACTTTCTCCGCTCAAACAGGCCCTGGAGCTGGGGGAAATCGATTTTACAAGACTGCCCTTGCGCGAAGTGCCCGCCTTTTCACTCCCCTATGCCGAGGAGGACCTGGCAATGATCCTCTTTCTGGTGAGCAAGCCTTTCTTCCTTGCATTGAGCGAGGCTTGCAATCTCAACAACAGATTATGGGAAGAGGGGAAATGTCCCGTGTGTAATGCTCAACCGTCGTTATCTTCCCTGACAAAGGACGGCAGGAAGGGGTTTTACTGCTCGTTCTGCGGAACAAGCGGAGAGGCCCTGCGGGCACAATGTCCCGTGTGTCTTAATCAGGACACAGCGCAGATGAATATCTTTACATTTACGGGCGAAGAAGGCTTTTCCGTCCATACCTGCGATGCGTGTAAATCCTATGTGAAAAATGTGGAACCGGAATTACTCTCCCGCTTCGGTCCGGACCTGGCCGATCTCATGAGCCTGCCGCTGGATATGGTGATACAACAGAAGGGGTATAGCCGTCGCTCGCCGAATCCCATCGGTATGATCAATATGCATGCGCGTGGATAATTTCTGCTGCTTCATTCTTTACGATGCCCTCTTGCAGCGATACCTTCTCGGGGCAATTTCACCTTGACTCTCATCTTGCCTTGCGTGATAATCAACGCCATTAAACAGGAGACCCTGTTCCTCGGAGCATAGTGTGAGTACCAGCAGAACAGGTATTTTTTAAGACCTTTGTGTTTAGATGATATTTTCAAGGAGACGTTCGGGAGCTATGAAGGCATCAGCCAAAAAAAAGGAATCTCCATTATGGCAGGACGAAGTTAAACGCGTTGCAGCCGGAATCCGGCGGCGCGTACTGGAGCATACTATAAAGAACAACGGCGGGTATCTCTCTCAGGCATGTTCGTCTGCCGAGATCATGGCAACGCTCTACGTGAAGGTCATGGACCTCGGGAAAATAGAGACTCCCCTTGTGCCGCAGCCTTTTCCCGGAGTGCCCGGTCCCAATAATCCGCATTATTTTACGGGCGCCTCGTTCAACGGCCCCGGTAAACATCGTGATAGGTTTTTCCTCTCTCCTGCCCAGTATGCTCTCGTCTTGTACGCGACCCTCATCGAGACGGGCCGTATGGCAGAGGAAGGCCTTCTCCAGTTCAATAAAGACGGAAGCAGCGTAGAGATGATCGGCGCCGAGCATTCGCCGGGCATGGAGACAATGACCGGCTCGCTCGGCCAGGGTGCCAGCCAGGCGGCGGGCATTGCCATGGCCAGAAAGAGAAAGGGCGAGAAGGGACGCGTGTTCGTGTTCATGTCCGACGGCGAATTCCAGATCGGCCAGACCTGGGAAGCGCTCCAGTCAATGTCCTTTCATATGCTCGACAACGTTCTCATCTACGTGGACGTGAACGGCTTCCAGTGCGACGGCAAGATGTGCGCGGTCATGGACATAGAACCATTGGACAAGAGACTCGAAGCCTTCGGCTGCCGTGTATTCCGCGTGAACGGTCATGACATTAAAAAACTGGCCGCTGCCGGAGAAGTCTCGCCGGACGGCAGGCCTGTTGTTGTGCTGTGCGATACCGATGCGGCGAGAGGGCTTGATATCCTTAAAGCGCGGGCGCCGAAGATGCATTACGTTCGCTTCTCCTCTGAAGAGGAAAGGAACCGCTATGTATCCGCCTGTGCCGAATTGTGGGGCAAAGAAAGCACGGTTGAGCTGAAGAAGCCCGCGTCGCAGCCGAAATCGCAAAATGGCCCTGAGATCGTGACCAGGGTACATGCGAAAAATATCGTCAAGTGGGCGGCGGACAAACCCAACGTCCTCGTACTTTCCGCTGATCTCACGAGTTCTACGGAGATCGATCTTTTCCGCGACACCTATCCTGACCGGTTCCTGTCCATGGGGATCGCCGAACAGAACATGCTGAGCTTTGCTGCAGGCCTCGCGCGGGAAGGTTTTATTCCCTTTGTGCATACCTTTGCGGTCTTTATCTATAGAAGGGCTTTTGATCAGATCGCCATGTCCGTGGCTTATCCGAACCTTCCCGTACGCATGATCGGATTTCTACCGGGGATAACCACGCCCGGCGGGGCGACGCACCAGGCAATCGAAGACATTTCGCTCATGCGCTCGCTGCCGAACATGACGGTGCTCGAATGCGGTGATGCAACCGACGTCGAGTCCGTGCTCGATGTCATGCAGGGCATCAATGGTCCGGTATATGTACGCATGCTGCGGGGCGAGATGCCGCGTCTCTTCGATAAAACCGAGCCGATGCAGTTCGGAAAGTCGCGGGTGATCTCGGAGGGGACGGATGTAACGCTCCTGACCACCGGCATCATGACCGAAGAGGCGATGAGGGCGGTCCAGGTGCTCAAAAAACGTGGGATTTCGATCCAGCACATGCACGTCTCCACCTTAAAGCCGTTCAACGATCAGTCAATACTTGATGCGATTGCACGTACGCGCCACGGCGTGATCACGATGGAGAACCATACGATCGTCGGCGGTTTGGGGTCGATCATTGCCGAGAAGATGGCGGAAACGGGTTGTGCGAAGAAACTCATACGAATCGGGCTCAAGGATACCTTCAGCCACGGTGCAAGCAAACAATACCTGTTAAAGGAACACAAAATGGATGCGATGTCCCTCATCAGTGAAATAGAATCGCTGGTGAATGAAAAATTCAACATAGCTGAAGAGGAGCTTGCTGAAACCCACATTACCGCTGTCCACAGCACTGCGAAGGCAGAGGCGCTCTAATAATAGCTTGCACCCGCGTTATCGCGAGAGCAGGGTGTTCAGAGTACGGAGTTCAAAGTGCATAGTAAAAAAACGAAAAAGAAAAATGGCATTACATTAAAAGATAAAACCAGAACGAATCTTCTGCGAGAGGCAAAGGCCCTGCTCGGCAAGGCAGAGCTCACGGAGGCTTTGGCAGAATTGCACACAGGCAAGAACGGTGAATTGGGATTTCTTTTAAAAGTGATGAAGGAGCGACCGCGCAACTTCAATCCCTTCCTGTTCAAAGGCATGGCCATTTACAAGGAGCCTTCCGCGCTGGACAAAAAAACGGCTGAGCTGGTTGCCGTCGGCGCTGCTGCGGCCCTGCGGTGCGACCATTGTCTCGAAGCCCACTTGCACCGGGCAATGGATGAGGGCGCGTCGCTGGAAGAGCTCATGGATGCGCTCCTCGTGGCAGGCGCGATCTCCGAATCATCCACGCTTTCCGTCGCTTTCCGCAAGTACAAACAGTTGGAAGGGAAAGTGAAAAAAAGCGGCGGGGAGGATGTGTAGCTGGGTTCTGCTGATTATCTCAATTCGGGAAAGAATGAGCTCTTGAAACCGGGAGATCACCTCAGTATAATTAGCAATAATATTACGAGTGGTTAACCAGGAGGACAAACCGTTGAAATTGCACATTACCATAGAAAAAGATGAAGCAGGCTATTACGTAGCAGAAGTCCCTGCCTTGCCAGGTTGCCTTTCTCAGAGGAAAACGTACGACGAGGCGGTTGCGAATATTAAGGAAGCAATTGAGGGATGGCTTGAGGTAATGGAAGCGAAGGTTGTCCCGCCGCCCTCTCATCTCATCGAAGTAACTGTTTGATGGGACGCGAGCTCAAGCTGGTTTCCGGCTTGGAGGCTGTAAAAAAGCTTCAGCGAGCTGGTTGGACCGTTATGAGACAGAGAGGATCGCACGTCATGTTGACGAAACCCGGATATACCAGTGGACGTTATCCGTTCCACAGCATGATGAACTCGGTCCGGGGCTGTTACGAAAGCTTCTCAAACAAGCTGAAATATCGGTAGAGGAATTTAACGAATTGTAATGTGATCGCTCGTCTTGCAGGCTGCAAAGCTCCTCCCCCTTGGCGCCACGCGCTATGCGCCGTCTTCAAACTCCTTGACAAAAACAGGCCGTATACTATGATCGCTTGGAATCATTTGCTATCCCGCTTGCCGGGTTGCTTCGAAAAAGGCCTTGACCGGCGCAGCCTTAAAGTATATACTTCAAAGTGTACACTAAGGAGGCTGCCATGAAGACGGCGACGGCAAAAGAGCTTCGCACCCATGCGTCGGCAATTCTAGAACGCGTCAGGAAGGGTGACGAGGTAGTCATCACGATGCGGGGAAAATCCATCGCTGTCATGAAACCCATGAGCGATACTGACAAACCGTTCAATCCTGTCGGCTTCGGCATATGGAAAGGCCGGAAGGAAATGAAGGACGTGACGAAGTGGCTCGATGAACGGAGAAAAGAGCGGTATCCGCGATGATCTTCGACACCGACGTGCTGATCTGGTATTTTCGGGGCAATCAAAAAGCAAGGGAGTTCATCTCCGGCGTTTCCTACAGGGACCGGCAGGTGAGCTCTCTTTGCGTTATGGAGCTGGTGCAGGGCTGCCGGGACCGGCAGGAGCTGCGTGAGGTGAAAAACTTCATTCGCTCGAACATCGCGGCTGTCATTCACCCCGATGAATATGTTTCTGAAAAGGCGCTTGCGCTGCTCGAAGGGCATGCCTCAGCGGACGGACTGAGGACCATCGATGCGCTTGTGGCGGCAACAGCGCTGCGGGAAGACGACACGCTCGCCACCGCGAATCATAAACACTTTAAAAAAATATCCGGCTTGGAAATTCGGAAATTCGTCCCATGAACCCGCTGTCAGTTCCCCGTTAGTATGGGAAAACACCGACGCAACGGGTGCAACAACGTCCCCTTCGGGGTGTACTCACTCAACAACGACCATTCAGTCGTTCCTGATCAGGAAGTATTCCGCATAACTTCCTGCTCGCGTTTGAGCTTCCTGCACTTTGAACTGTAGTTAACCCTTTCGCGCCTTCAATCTCCTTGACAAAAGCAGGTACTGTACTATAATCATGAAGAATATTGGAGAGGATGGAAAAGCCAATTATGGAAGAAAAAGACTTTCAACGTATCGAAGAGATGATTGGAAATTTCAAAGAGGAGATAAAAAACGATTTTCGTCTTCAAACGGGCATTCTCTCTGAAGATTTTCAACACAAGCTGCAACTGGTCGCGGAAGGGCATCAGATGATTGCCGAAAAAATGGATCGCATGAATGAGGATCTGGGTGGGAAGATCGATACCGTTGCCGCGGACCTTACCGCGCATCGATTAGACACCGAAGGGCACAAACGGGGATATATGGTTAAAGAACCATAAGAGGGGGATACCTCCCGCCACGACGTCCCCTTCGTAGCAACATTCCGCATTCGTCCAATCCGAATTGCGCATGGCGTTCGTCTCGTATTTTTTGAGCTTTCTGCACTCTGAACACTAACTTTGAACCTCTTTCACTGTCTTTTTCTAACCCACCGAATCGCTTGACAAAAACAGACTGGGTACTATAATCGGTCAGAACCCACGAAAGAAAAATTGTCTTTCCCAAGATTTGAAAGCATTGATGCCGGGAAGCGAAAAGCATAATTAGAAACAACGTCACCAAAGTTCATCACTCATTTGACGACCATGGAGGTAGGTATGGTAACTCAGATTGCGCTGTTTAACCACAAGGGTGGCGTAAGCAAGACAACAACAACTTTTAACCTGGGATGGATGTTAGCAAGTAAGGGCAAAAAAGTTATTATTGTTGACTGTGATCCTCAGTGTAATCTAACGGGCATGGTTCTGGGATTTAAGAAAGCTGATGAGTTTGAAGCAATTTATAAAGGCAAGGGAGTCAGAAACATCCGTGATGGATTGGCTCCTGCTTTTGAGTCGAGGCCCACGGCAATAGAACCTGTGATATGTGAAGCCGTAAAGGGGCAGCCTAGAATGTTTTTACTGCCCGGGCACATTGGTCTTGCCGAATATGAAGTTACATTAGGTATTGCACAGGAACTTACGGGTTCTTTAGTAACACTACAAAACTTGCCAGGTTCTCTCCGACACCTTTTTGAGATTACAGCAAAGAAGTATAAAGCCGACATCCTTCTTGTAGATATGAGTCCGAGTCTCGGGGCGATTAATCAGAACCTTCTGATGACAAGCGATTACTTCATTGTCCCAATGGCGCCAGATTATTTTTCTGTTATGGCAATAGATAGTTTAACTGCTGTTTTGCCGAAGTGGGTCGCTTGGGCAAAAAAAGCAAAAAAGATGTCTATTCTTCAGAAAGCTACTTATCCTTTTCCTGACAAAACCCCCAAATTTTTAGGCACCATTATCCAGAAGTATCGTCTTCGTGAAGGGAGAACACCGTCAGCGGCATTTCAAAAATGGATAGATGAAATAGAGGCTGCGATTTCTACAAGATTAATGCCAATGCTTACGGATAATGGATTAATGCTACCAAGCGAAACTTATACAACAGCAGGAGTAAAGCCAAGTAAACCCTTGTTGCAGCTATCTGATTTCAATAGCCTAATTGCGTTGTCGCAGAAACATAAATCACCAATTTTTAATTTGTCAGATAAGCAGCTCGAACAGACCGGTGTTGTATTGGAGAGAACAAAAAAATCTATGCATCAGTTTCAAGAGCTGTATTCAGGTGGCGCTGACCGTATTTTAAAAATAATTAATAATGCATAATGCGATTAAACACTTTAAAGCTAACGCTGAACGCGTTCGGGCATTAGGTGGACTGTATGCGGCACTTTCTCGTCTGACAACCCCCATCGTCGATACTTCAGATATACTGCGAGCACAAATAGTCCTCGCCGTCAGTGCACTAGATCATTATGTGCATGAGATTACACGACTTGGTATGCTTGAAGTTCTTAGCGGTGCCAGACCGGCAACTGGTGCTTTTCGTCGTTTTCAAGTTACCATGGACGCAGCGTTATTGGGTATTTCTTCTGGCAAAGGAGGGGCATCGTGGCTTGAAGATGAAATTAGAGAGAAGCACGGATATCTCGCATTTCAGCACCCCGACAAAATAGCAGATGCCGTTAGACACTTTTCATCTTGTGAACTATGGCCTTCGGTGGCAGCCCAGCTAAAAATATCAGTAGAAGATGTAAAAACCCGCTTGAGACTCATTGTGGAACGAAGAAATAAAATAGCTCACGAAGCAGACGTGGATCCAAGTTATCCCGGTAGCCGTTGGCCGATTTCCCTTCAAGATGTTGAAAACACGATAACCTTTATTGAGCAGGTATGTGAAGCAATTCAATCTGCGATTGTCCTGCCCCCTAAACCATAGCTAATATTCGATAGAATGCTAGAAAACCATTGCGCTACTTGTTTTACCGGGAAGATGCCTGGATTGGATGTCTCCGCAGGTTGTTTTGAAAGTTTTCCTTCGCAAGCTCAAGTTGTTGTTGGATGTATCTTTTAAACGCGCGATTCTAGAAGGCACAATGTCCATCGAAAAAAAATTCGACATCCCATTTATCTCATCCCTGGCTCTACGCGAGAAGCAGATACAGCAAAACTACCGACCTATCATCGCGGTTCACAAGTGGTTTGCACGGCGGCCGGGGACGCTGTTTCGCGGGTTGATTCTTTCCGAATTCGTAGACAAACCTCTTCGGGATACGTTCTATTCCTCCAACAATCTTTCCGGTCTAACTATTCTCGATCCTTTCATGGGCGGCGGCACGCCTCTCCTTGAAGCGAACCGACTTGGTTGTGATGTGATCGGATATGACATCAACCCCATGGCGTACTGGATCGTGCGTCAGGAAATAGAACACCTGGACTTAAAGGCCTATCGCAAGGCGGCTGATGAGCTCATCAAGGGATTGGAGCAAGAGGTTGGAAGCTATTACAAAACGACCTGCCTTGAGTGCGGGGCACGAAATGCAGATGTCAAGTATTTCCTTTGGGTAAAACAACATACTTGCACTAGCTGTAGCAAGTTGAATGATCTTTTCCCCGGTTATCTTCTTGCGGAAGACAGAAGGCATACGGAGAACGTATATGTGTGCGCATCTTGCGGAGAGTTGCACGGCGCAAAGGACCGGGCCAAGCCGGGCAAATGCAAGTCCTGCGGCGAACGTATCATCATCGATGGACCGGCAAAGAGAAGCAAATACGAATGCAAACACTGCGGCAAGGCAAACTCGTACTCTTTCAAACCGGAGCATCCACCTATTCATCGGATGTATGCTATGGAATATCACTGTAAAAAATGCAAATCACGACATAAGGGAAGGTTCTTTAAAAAACCGTCACGAACAGACTTGGCTAAATATACGGAGGCCTCAACCAGATTAAGCAGCGTGGAGACCGCATTTGTTCCGGATGATGTAATATTAGGCGGCGACGAGACAGCAAGGCTCCATCGATGGGGTTATGAGAAATATAGTGAGATGTTCAATGCTCGCCAGCTTCTCGGACTGGAGCTAAGCTGCCGAGCCATTTCTAACGTCAAAAACGAACGCGTGCGTAATGCACTTGCGACCAATCTTTCGGACTTGCTTCGGTATCAGAACATGCTCTGCAGGTATGATTCAATGGCGCTTAAGTCGCTCGATATCTTTTCCGTGCACGGTTTTCCGGTCGGGCTTGTGCAGTGCGAGTCGAACATTCTTGGGATCGTAAACGGCTGCGGGGTGAACGTTGGGAGCGGCGGATGGGGCAATATCATCGACAAATATTATAAGGCCAAAGCATATTGCGATGCGCCTTTTGAGATACGGCACGAACAAGGCCGCAAGATCCTGGTGTCTATTCCAGATGAATGGATTGGGGATCGGCTAAACGGGGCTTCTTCGCCGGTCACACGCCAGGTGTGGCTTCATAGCCAAAGCTCTATGGAGGCGGACCTTCAACCTGGATCAGTGGACGCAGTCTTTACCGATCCGCCTTATTACGGGAACGTGCAGTATGCTGAACTGATGGATTTCTGCTATGTATGGCTACGAAAGCTCATTGACGATCCAGCGTTTAAACATCACACGACACGAGCCAATCAGGAACTTACAGGAAACGTTAACATGGAGCGGGGGCTCGATCATTTTACCGAGGGGCTGTCTGTCGTGTTCCAAAAAATGGCCCGGGCCTTAAAGCCCGGCCACCCCCTGGCGTTTACCTATCATCACAACACCCTCGAAGCCTACTATCCGATTGCTATTGCCATGCTCGATTCCGGTCTGGTCTGTTCCGCATCCCTGCCGTGCCCGGCTGAGATGGGGGCATCGATCCATATCAGCGGTACAGGATCATCTATTGTGGATACGGTCTTTGTTTGCCGGAGCACAGGCGCGGTGCCTGCCTCATGGCTCGCAAAGACCTCAAGCGCCCTTGCCAATCTAGTGAGAGACGATATCGAAAAGCTGCAGCAAGCGGGTCTCAAGGAAACACGCGGCGATGTCAGGTGCATCATCTACGGACATCTTATCAGGCTTGCTGTCTGGGACCTGCGCCACGGATGGGACAAGACGAAGCCAACAAAAGAAAAAACAGCGGCAATTGCAGCGAAGATCCATGATTTTGGGGGATTGTCATCAGTTGAAGAGTCTTTAAACGAGGGCATGATGAAGCCGGCACTAGTGCGAACTTCCGCAGTAAAAGAAGAAAGCCGAACCTACGGAGCGACTATCGATGAAATTTCCTTTTGAAGTTCCCTTTGAGGAAGTGCAGGCAGACCTGGATCAGTACGTAACAGCAGTGTTCACCGGACTGGAATCTGAATTCCTTACCATGCCCAAGGGCGCGGGGTTCATCGATTATCCGGTGTTTGAACAAGGCTATGAGGCACTCAAGCAGGCCACAGCCGGGTTCCGAAACTTCACGCCCGCGACGGTGCAGGGCTGTGTGCTCTCGAATCCCATATCCCTGATTGTCATTCGTACTATGCTCGGCTTTACCCCGCCGGAGTGGGCTTATGTGGCCGCGCAACATGCGAAAATCGACGTGCCCCAGAATTTCGTCCGCACCTTGGACAGAAAAGTCCGGGTGGCACCTCTCGCGCCGCTCAAGGCCAAAGGTGCGACAGCGGAGAGACTAAACGCATTGGTGAACGTAGCGTGCGCATTGCTCTCAACAGGCATTCCCTCCACGAGCCCGGACAGGCTTCATCGGCTTGACAAGGCGGACACCAGGGCGGGTTTGGACAGCATCAGGGCCATGGCGGAGTTGGGGACGCCCTATGCCATGCTTCTGTATGAGCGGTTCCTCGGCAGACCTTTTGCCGGGCATCGCGATTCAGTGAGCGAATTGATAGGCGACATTCTCGAATCGGCGATCGAGAACGTTTTGCACAAGGCAGGCATTACGGCCAGGAAAACTAAACGGGCCGAGAAAATTCAGGGCTTTGATCAATCCCCGGACTTCATCATCCCGAGCGAGTTCAACCCGCAAGTCATAATCGAAGCGAAGATCACCGAAGATGACGGAACAGCGCGAGATAAAGTTACGCGTATCCAGCATTTGGGCGAGTTGAGCATGGCAGACCAGCCGAAAGGAAAGCCGAAATACGAGGTCATTGCCTGTATCGCGGGCCGAGGGTTCGGGGTCCGGCGTGAGGATATGAAAAAAATGCTTCTGGCTACCCGTGGGAAGGTCTTTACGCTGCAGAATCTGGATATGCTTGTCGAGTGTACAAGGCTGAAGGAATTTAAATCGAAGTAGTGTTTCTTGGCTGGTTCAATCTTGTAGATTGAACCATACATAAACATGATTGGCGATACAGCGTTCGGTAACGGTTGGTTCAATCAAAATGATTGAACCAGCGAAGCCAAAAAAGCAACGTTGAGGAATAATCGCCATCCGCAAGGTGAAAGCTTTTCCATGATCATCCAAAAAACCTGCACGCCCGAATCCCTCTTTTCCGGAGACCGTTTCACCGTTACCTACCGTCTCTTCGGTACCGAGAAAGAAGCACGCAACAAGGCTGACGATATCTGCATCGAACAGACCGTGGAGTTCCCTGCAGACGAGGTGCCGGAAGGGATCATCAGGGACCATGTCTTCGGACGGATCGAACTGTTCGAACGGATTGATCAGGAAAGTTTCAAAGCAATTATCAGCTATGCCGTCGAGATCGCAGCAGGGGAACTGACGCAATTTCTGAACGTCGTCTTCGGGAACAGCAGTATCAAGCCCGGCATCCGCGTGGAACATCTTGACCTTCCGGAGTCATTGCTCAAGCATTTCAAAGGCCCTCGTTTCGGCAGGGAAGGGTTGCGACAACTGCTCAATGCTCCGAAACGCCCGCTCCTCTCTACTGCCATTAAGCCTATGGGGTTGTCGTGCAAGGAGCTTGCAGACCTCGCGTACCAATTCGCATTAGGCGGCATGGATATGATCAAGGACGACCACGGCCTCACGGACCAGTGCTGCTCTCCGTTTGAGGAACGGGTCAAACGATGCGCAGAAGCGGTCCGGAAAGCGAATAAGGAAACAGGCGGACGTGCGATCTTTATTGCGAATATCACTGCGCCGAATGCTGAGGTGATCAAGAGAGCACTGTTTGCAAAAAACGTGGGAGCAGGCGGACTGATGGCGGCGCCCGGATTGATCGGCATGGACTTGATGCGGGAACTGGCTGACGACGAATCGATCGGGCTGCCGATCCTGACGCACCCAGCTTTGCAGGGGAGTTTTGTGACAAGCCGCAACGGCATTTCCCACGGCGTCCTCTTCGGCCAGCTCGCACGCCTTGCCGGCGCAGATGCAACCATTTTCCCGAATTTCGGAGGACGGTTTTCGTTCAGTTGCTCAGAATGCAAGGAAATCGCCAGGGGGACGACTGAGCACATGGGCCACCTGAAAGCGATCTTCCCGGCACCGGGAGGCGGAATGAGCCTGGATAAGGTGCCGGAGATGCTCGACACCTACGGCCAGGACCTGATCTTCCTGATCGGCGGCGGGCTGTTCAAACATGGTCCGGACCTTATTGAGAACTGCCGACACTTCCGGAAAATGGTGGAGATGATGTAGTGCCTGCAACACGTTGAAGATGCTGAGGCATTATCTTTGACACCGGCTGTTCGACCTCAAAATATTTATTATTGATATAATCAGCGCTGTATAGCCTTTTTCGTACTTCCCCTCCCTCATCGCGTTAGCAATTATCTTTTCCCGACGCTGCCCAATTAATGCACAATGCTGGTATAATAAAATTATTAACAATATGCGAAAGCTATTCGTTGCCCGGACAGTACTCACGTTATGGGAGCAATTCTCTTCAACGTTAAGTTTGCAGAATGACATAACCGTTAAAAGGAACAGATTATTTTCTCTCTCCAAAGAAGAGTATCTGCCAAAGGGCTCCTCACGATTGACGAGGCCCTTCATGAAAAAAATAGCCATTAATGGCCTTGGGCGCATCGGACGTTTGGTCATGCGCCAGTATGTTTTAAACGCGCCAGAGCATGTAACCTTAGTTGCAGCTAATAGCCCGGCCCCGGTTGAAGAGCTTGCCTATCTCATCAAGTACGATTCAGTCCACGGACGGGCCCCCTTCGAAATAAAAACAGGACCGGACTATCTCCAACTCGGGCCGACGAGAGTAGCAATTTCCCATGAAAGAGACCCTGAGCAATTGCCCTGGCGGGCTTTGGGTGTTGACATCGTACTGGAATGTACCGGTCTTTTCCTCAAAAGGGAAGATGCAGCCAAACACCTCGCAGCCGGAGCATCGAAAGTCATTATCAGCGCAGAAGCAAAAAACGAGGATTTGACCGTGGTTCTGGGAGTGAACGAGAAGTCCTACGATCCGAAAAAACATCATATACTGTCCAACGCTTCCTGTACGACGAACTGTCTGGCAACGGCTGTCAAAGTGCTGAATGACGCCTTCGGGATCGATTACCTTATGGCTACGACAATCCATGCCTATACCACCAGCCAGGCCCTTATAGACAGTTCTTCTCCCAGGCACAGGCGGCGGGGGCGGGCTGCCGCTGTTTCGCTGATCCCATCCAGTACAGGTGCTGCCACAGCCACGGAGCGGGTGCTTCCAGAACTTAAGGGGAAAATTTCAGCCATAGCAGTGCGAGTGCCCGTTGCCAGCGGTTCACTCACCGATATTACGGCCCATGTGAAGCGAGATGTGACCTCTGAGATGGTGAACGCCGCGTTCAAGCGGGCGGCAGAAGGGGACATGAGAGGCATCCTGGGATACACCGAGGATGAGCTGGTGTCCGCCGATATTATCGGGGACGAACATTCAGGCATCGTGGACGCTAACGCTACCAAGGTCCTTGCAGACAGGGTGGTCAAGGCGTTTGTATGGTATGACAACGAATACGGCTATGCGCGGCGCCTGCTCGACCTCGCTGATTACATCGCACGATGAGGCGGGACGCTGGAGTGAGGGAATGGTACTATGGATGATCACCTGAAAATAGAAATGGGGCCCCAAAAGAATATCGTTCTGGTTGCCCATGACAACAAAAAGCAGGACCTTCTTGAGTGGGCGAAATTTAACAGAGACCTTCTTGCCCGGCACAGGCTGTATGCAACAGGAACGACGGGACTGCTCCTGGAAAAGGAACTTGGTCTTGAAATTATCAAGTTGCAGAGTGGGCCGCTGGGCGGCGATCAGCAGATCGGCGCTAAGATCGCAGAAGGGGCCATCGATTTTGTGATTTTTTTCTGGGACCCCCTTGAACCGCAGCCCCACGATCCTGACGTAAAAGCACTGTTGCGGATCGCCGTGGTCTGGAACATTCCCGCGGCGTGCAATCGGGCGACCGCGGATTTTATGATATCGTCGACATTAATGACTGAAGAGTATCAGCGCCTGGTGCCGAACTATGATACGTACCGGCACCGGTTGAAGGATTTATGAGGCGCATGAAATGGCCCTTTCCCGATGAATTTTGTGCTTGCCTTTGAAACAAATATATGATTTGATATCCCGACGGCTGTACTTATTCTTCGAAGGGATGCAGAGCTGGATTTTGTGAATTTATGACGATGTAAAATCACACAGGAGGCTACCATGAAGAAGATTACAAGACGCGATTTTGTCAAGAAAGCAGGAGTGGGCGCGGCGGGCCTGGCAATCGGCTCGTCGGTTTTGGATTTAAACAAGGTATTTGCACAAACAGGAGGGCGCAGGACCCTTAGAATCCTGCAGTGGAGCCATTTTGTCCCGCGGTATGACAAATGGTTCGACCCCTATGCAAAAGCGTGGGGAGAGAAGCACAATGTCGATGTGACCATTGATCACATCAGCCTTTCCGATCTTCGGAGCACCTTTGCTTCAGAAATCGTAGCAGGCAAGGGGCACGATCTGATCGAATTTATCAACCCTCCTTCGGATTTCGAGCCGAGCGTCCTCGACCTGACCGACGTCAACCAGGAAGCGGAAAAACGATTCGGGAAACCGGTCCCCGTAGCCACACGGAGTTCATACAACCCCGATACCAAGAAATACTATGGGTTCTGCCACGGATGGACCATCGATCCCGGCGATTACCGAAAATCACTATGGGAGAAGGTGGGAAAGCCCGAGGGGCCGAGGACCTGGGAGGATTTGCTGGTCTATGCGGCAAAGATCAAGCAGGAACTAGGCATCCAGAACGGGGTCGGGCTCTCCCAGGAACTGGACACGAACATGGCGGGGAGGGCCCTGCTCTGGTCGTTTGACACCAGCATCCAGGACGATCACGAGCGCGTCGTCCTCGACAATAAGCGGACGGTCGAGGCCGTCAAATACATGAAGGAGCTCTATGACAAGACCCTCACGCCCGAAGTGTTTGCATGGACCCCCGCTTCGAACAACCAGGCCCTCATTGCTGGCCGCGCATCCTATATTTTAAACTCCATCTCCGCGTACCGGTCCGCGCAAAAGGACGTGCCCGAGATCGCCAAGGACGTTTATTTCACGCCCGCCTTGAAGGGGCCGCGGGGAACAGGCTTGTGCAGCGAACACGTCATCTACGTATCGGTCATACCCAAATTCGCCACGGCGAATGCGGACCTGGCAAAGCAGTTCCTGCTCGACCTTGTCGCTAATTACGACCGGGCAGTTTGGGAAAGCGAGCTCTATGCCACGCCTTCATTCTTTAGTGCAGCCGTGCCCCATGGCGAGCGGGGATATCCCGCAGTAAAGGGCGCCAAGACTACGAGGGACGTCTTTCACGCCTGGTTTGACAACGATCCCTTTGCATTACCCGGTGAATCGAAAGGCAAGTTGCTTCCGCTCAAGGACGCGGAAAAGTGGAGCACGAACGTCGGTCACCCGGGGCCGGCGAATCCGGCTGAAGGGGAGATCTTCGGCACCTTTGTGATCCCCAATATGTTTGCGCGCGTGGCCCAGGGTAAACAGAGTGCCGAAGAGTCGGTCAAACAGGCGGCGGCCGAGTGCAACAAGATATTTGCAAAGTGGGAAGCACAGGGACTGATCAAGAAACGGTGATAAACCGTCGCTGTTGCAGCCCATAAAAAAGAACCTGGACACGGATACAATCAGAAAAGCCGGCTTGGACGATGATACATTCTCTATCGCCTCAGTCCAGCCGGTTTTTTATGAAAATCCGTGTCCGAAATTTTTTGTCTTTTCAATTCTGAGTCTTGCTCCTGTTAAGAGGATAACGCATGGCATTCGTTGAACTGAGGGGTATTAAGAAACACTTCGGCACAGTGAAGGCGGTTGACGGCGTCGACGTGGAGATCAAGGATGGAGAATTCCTGGTGCTGCTCGGCCCTTCGGGCAGCGGCAAAACGACATTGATGCGGCTCTGTGCCGGGCTTGAAAAACCGACGGGAGGGCAGCTGGTCATCGATGGTGAAGTGGTGAACGACGTCCCGCCGCGCGAGCGCGGGATCGCCATGGTGTTCCAGAGCTATGCTCTCTATCCCCACAAAACGGTTTTTAAGAACATCGCGTTCCCCCTGACCGTCGAAGGACTGGACAAATCGGAGATCAGGGAAAAGGTGGAGTGGGCGGCAGGACTCCTGGGGATCGGGCGCCTCCTCGACAGGCTGCCGTCCCAGATTTCAGGAGGAGAAAAACAGCGGGTGGCCATTGCGCGGGCCCTGGTCAGAAAACCGAAGGTCCTGCTCATGGACGAACCCCTTTCCAATCTCGACGCGAAGGTCCGTCATACGGCGCGGGTTGAGCTGAAGAAGTTCCAGCAGGAGATCGGCGTCACCACGATCTACGTTACCCACGATCAGTCCGAGGCAATGGGCCTCGGCGACAGGATCGCGGTCATGAGCGAGGGAAGGGTGCGCCAGATCGGCGCTCCGGAGGACATCTACCACGAACCTGCCGATACCTTTGTTGCAGGTTTTATCGGCAATCCGCCGATGAACTTCATCGAACAGAAAGGCGTCATCGTCGGGTTCAGGCCCGAGGTATTTCTTCCTGCCGAATTGGCCTCAGGTGATGAGCAGGTGAAATTCAGGTTCAAGGTCGTAAGAGTCGAAAACCTGGGGTCATTCAAGCTTGCCTACGGCACCATCGGCGAAACGGGCGTCATCGCAAATCTCCCGCTCCGGGTCCCCCTGGAAGAAGGCAAGGAGTACGATTTTTCCGTCCGTGCGAAGGACGTACGATATTATAATAGAGAGACGGGAGTCAGTATAAAAAAATAGTGTTTCGCATTGAGGCGTTCGAGTTTCGAAGGAATCCGGTCCTCAGTCTAAAACTAAAAACTCGGAACTGGGTGTTGATCATATGAAAACTAAACATTTCTTTGACCGCGAGGAAGTCCTCGCTCCGCTGCTTCTCGTCCCAGCAGGACTGTACATCATCCTGTTCGTCGGCTTTCCCTTTGTCATGTCCTTTGTGTACAGCATCAGCAACGTGACCGTGGGAAATCCCAATTTCAAGCTGGTTGGCCTCCAAAACTTTATCGATATTCTCGAAGATCCGGTGTTCAGGTCGTCTCTCCTGAATACCGTTATCTTCACCGTGGTTTCCGTTGCGCTCGTCCTCGTCTTTGCCCATGTTCTTGCCGAACTTCTGCTTCGGGACTTCAAGGGGAAGTGGCTTGTGCGGTTTCTGATCATGCTTCCCTGGACTGCACCTATTGCGCTGGGTGCTGTCGGGTTTTTGTGGTTTTTGGATTCCGTCTTCAGTCCCATTGACTGGCTCCTGAGGACGCTTGGACTTCTCGGCAAACCGGGGGCGCTCCTGGGACCAGCGAGCAACCTCTACTGGCTCGGGCGGCCGGTCCTGGCAATGGCATCCATCATCCTGGTGCATGTGTGGCGCTTGGTTCCTCTCGGGACGGTCATCCTTATTTCGGGAATGAACTCCATCCCCAAGGAAATCGTTGAGGCCGCCCAGATGGACGGGGCAGGGTATTTCCGGCGGCTCTTTCACATCAACCTCCCCTTGCTCTTCCCGGTGATCGGGGTGACGGTCCTGTTCGCTACCTTCTTCACGTTTACCGACATGACTGTGGTCTGGGTCCTGACCAGGGGCGGACCGCCGCCCAATGCAACGCAGGTTTTGGCGAGTCTTGCTTTCCTGACAGGCATCGAGGGGGGCGATCTGGCCCAGGGGGCTGCTATTGCCATCTTCTTCTTTCCCGTGCTCGCAGGCCTGGCGATCATCGTGCTGAGACTGGCAAAGAAGGCGATCGTGACATAGAAAGAGTCAGGAGTCAGGAGTCAGGAGTTCTTCGACTATGCTGAAAAAACTATTCTCAAAAGGCGGCTTCTACGGAGCGCTGACGTTCTTCATCCTCTTTTCCGCTTCGCCTTTTTATATCATGCTCGTCACCATGTTTAAAAAGAGCCATGACCTTTTTAACCCGAATAACAACCCCTTCTTTTTTACCGAGCTGCCGACGCTGGACCACGTGAAGCTCCTGTTCTCCCAGACGCTGTTCACCACCTTCCTATGGAATACGCTTCTCGTCGGCATTGCGGTCGTCCTGATAACCGTTCTCCTGGCTGTTCCTGCGGCATTCAGCCTTGCCCGGATGGCGGGGAAATGGGGAGAAAGTATAGGGATCGGCATCTTCCTGACGTACCTCGTTCCGCCGACCTTGCTGTTCATCCCGCTGTCCCGCATCGTATCGATCCTCGGACTGCAGAACTCCCTCTGGTCGCTCATCCTGGTTTACCCGACCTTTACGGTCCCGTTCTGTACATGGCTCTTGATGAGTTTCTTCAAGTCCATTCCCAAGGACATCGAGGAGCAAGCCCTAATCGATGGCTGCAGCAGGCTTGGCGCATTCTTCAGGGTTCTGCTTCCTCTCGCGGTACCCGGTATCATCAGCGTGGTCGTATTCGCGTTTACGCTTGTTGCCAACGAATATATCTATGCCCTTGCATTCATCCAGGACTCTGCGAAAAAGACGATCGGCGTCGGTTTGACGACGGAGCTCGTGCGGGGAGATGTCTTTTATTGGGGCGCATTGATGGGCGGCGCGCTCCTGGCAAGCATTCCCGTGGCTTTGCTGTATACGTTCTTTCTCGACAGGATCATATCCGGTCTCGCCATGGGTTCGGCGAAAAGATAAAGGGCCCGAGGGATTGACTTTTCTGATGGAAGCGCCTTTACGCGAGTTGCAATCACTGATGCTTTGGCCAAGGTCAATCATATTCATCCTCAATCTTGCTCTTCTCAAAGATTCCTTGTTTTTCTCCCCGATGCCGTAGCTCCGTGGTAATATTCTATCCAGGGAGGTCACTCATGAATACCAGGAAAACGCTCCTTAGGAGCGCGCTCGTCCTTTATTTTGTCATCGCCCTTGAAGTCCTGATCATGATCAGTCCCTTTGCAGGGTTCTTTTACTCGGTTTTCAACCCCATACTGCTCAAACTTGCAAGTAATGCTTCCACACGGTGGTTGAGCGCGTTCTTCTTGCCTCATATGGTCCTGCCGCAGGACTTGTTCCTGCAATTCATACGCGTCATGGGATCAATCCTGTTCGTCGCCGGGATGGCCATTTTCCTTGTCTGTGCCGCCCAGATCTACACCGCCAAGTTCAGGAGAAAAGGGGCGGTGCTCGGCGGTCTTTACTCCGCCATTCGCCACCCCCAGTATCTCGCTCTCGGGATAGCCGGTCTCGGGCTCTCCATCCTCTGGCCGCGGCTCCTGACGATCGTGTTGTGGATTTGCATGGTATTGGTCTACTACTTCCTTGCCAAGGACGAAGAACGGAGAATGCTGAATGCCCATGAAGAGACGTACCGCACGTACATGGGCAAAACCGGCATGTTTTTACCGAGAGGTCTTGAAAAATCGCTGACACCGTCGTCAACCTTCGGGAAAGTCGTTTTCGCTGCAGGTTTCGCGGCCGCAGTCATCGGTCTGGCATTTCTGCTCCGTGGCTATACCATCAGTCAGCTGACGACCTGGACAAAGTCGCAGAATGTTACTGCAGTCGCTATCCTTCCCGAGGACGCAGTCATGATGGACCATAGAATGTCCGATATTCTGGCGCTGAAAGAGGTGAAAGAACGGATCCAGGACAATAAACAGTACCTTGTTTACTTCATACCCCAATACTACATCATGCAGGGAATGATCGCAGATACGGGCGGCGACTGGAAGCTGTTCAATCAGCACCACTCGATGGCCATGATCACGGACTGGATATTCAATCCCTTCGGTCATCTGCGCGAGGGACACCATGCAATGCACGACAGCATGCATATGCAGCATCAAAACAGTGCAGGTATGGAGAGCGGCATGATCAGGAGGCTGATCTTCATCTCCATTGAGGATGTCCCTGTGAGAAATCCTTCCGATCTGTTCTCTATTAATGCTCTGCGCGTGCCGCAGTTCATGGTCGACGTGGACGTACACAACCTGCGGCTGCTCGAGGTCAAAGAGTTGCCTCATGGCAGCGGGTGGGGAAGCGTGCCCACCCCGGTGTTTTAATCGATGGTTTCCCCCTGCAATCAAGAAGGACCCGGCACGCAGAACGCGCTACACATCCATTTCGGCCCGCGTGTGAGCAAAATCGTGGGGCATATCGATGATATTACCTTCGGTGAAGATATGGTGCCTCACCTGCTGAAGTCGTAGTTTAACGCTCATGGTTGACTTGGCAGTAACGAATCTAAATGCGTTTGTATTAGTTTCCGGGTTTTAATCGCCGAATCAAAGGGTTGGCCGTAATGTGATGAGTCCGTCTATTACGATGATTTTGCCCTTTCGGATCTTGTTTTGCACACTCATTTCCGTGATTTGCGATAGACCCTCAGTACCTGGACGGTGTGAACACGTAAGAACGTCATAGACAATATCTGAAGTATCGTGTTAATATATTTCTCGTGGCATAGTATGAAAGGGGCGTGATCCCGATTTATAGAAAAGAACAGGGCAGCATCACTAAATCACTGCTCGCCGTCGTACTTTTCTTCCTTCTTGTCGGTCTTTTGCCGTCCGCTCATGCCGCCGAGCCTCCCCTCAAAATCGGCGTGGCGTCGATGATAACTCCGATGGACGCGGTCAAATACTATCAGGACGTGATCGACTACATCGGCAACGTGATCGGCAAGCCTGTCCAGATGGTCCATCGCAGGACCTATGAAGAGATGGACGAACTGCTCGAACGGGGAGAAGTCAAGGTCGCGTTCATCTGCTCCGCTCCGTACGTCAGGAACCGCGCGCGCTTCGGCGTCGAGCTGCTGGTCGCGCCGAGCGTGCATGGGAAATCCACGTATCACTCCTACATCATCGTCCCTAGTGACAGTCCAATCAAGTCCTTTTCGGATCTCAAGGGTAAGTCCTTCGCCTTTACCGACCCCAAGTCCAATTCCGGAAAACTGTATCCGACGTACCTTCTGAAGACCATGGGTTTCGTCCCCGAGAAGTTCTTTAGGAAAGTTCTTTATAGCTACAGCCACAACAAGTCCGTAGAGATGGTCGCGAAAAAGATCGTGGACGGCGCCGCAGTCGAGAGCATCATCTATGAATATATGCTGAAGAAAGGCTCTCCCTACATAAGGCATACCAAAATCATCAAACGTTCTCCGCTTTACGGCATCCCTCCGGTTGTCGTCACGCGTGACATCGACCCGGCGCTGAAAAAAAAGGTCAAGGAAGCCTTTCTCGGCATGGGGAAGAACGGCAAGGGACGGGCGATCCTTGACGCCATGATGATCGACGGGTTCGTCGAGGTCCCGGACCGGAACTACGACACGATCCGCGCGATGGAGAAGGCGGTAGTCGGTGCCCCTAAGGCGGCATTGCACGGGAGGGACAGGAAAACCGTCTATTTCGGGGTCATTCCGCGGGACAACCCCCGGATTTTGTATGAAAAGTATCAGCCCTTGCTTGATTATCTCGCGGACAAGACGCACTATAAGTATGAACTCGTTTTAAAAAAGAACGACGAAGAGACGGTCACCGCCCTCGGCAGCGGAGAAATGGACGTGGCCCTGCTCGGGCCGCTGACCTATCTCGAGGCCCATGTGAGGTACGGGGCGGAAAGCATCTTGAAGCCCCGTGGGCCGGACGGCACGCCGGGCTATACGTGCGTCATCATAACAAAGAAGGGTTCTCCCATCAAAAGTCTTGCGGATCTGAAAGGAAAAAGCGTGGCCTTTGCCTCTTTCAAATCCACGTCGGGAAATCTCATCCCCCGTTATCTTCTGGCAAACGCGGGGATACACCTCAGCGATTTGAGCGACTATGAAAATTTTAATTATCATGATTCCGTTGTCAAGGCGGTCCTGGAAGGCCGGTATGACGCCGGGGCCGTTCGGGATGCCGTTGCTCGAAAATACATGAAGCTCGGCATAGAGGTCCTTGCCGAATCCGCCCCCATCCCGACCGGGCCTCTCGTGGCCGGGCCCGGCACGCCTCATGCCGTCATTAAAAACATCAAAAGAGCGCTGCTTGCACTGGATCCCGAGGACGTGAACGACGCGAAGATACTGCACCGACTTGACGATGATTTCAGGAGCGGGTTCACTGAGGCGACGGACAGGGATTACGGCGGTATCCGCGCCAAGATCAATGCGGTCCCCCATACCTGTGGAAGAAGCTGCCATCCGAAGATAAAACTATGAGCAGGGCATCGATATTCCTTGCCCATCTGGGCATCCGGCAAAAATTCATTCTCATCGCGACCTGCGCGATCATCACGGTCATGAGCATCGCCGGATATCTTGCCGTCGACCGGGAAAGGAGCATCCTTTCCGACGAAGTGGAAAAGGAGGGGCGCCTCCTCGGCGAAACGCTCGCGATCCCGATCATCAACGACCTGATCTATGAACGGCTCGGCCTGGTAGAGGAAGGCGGTCTGCTGGACAACTATATTATGGAGATATTCAACCGTCAGGATTTGAATCTCCTTTATATCGCCATTCTCGATGAAGACGGCAAGGTCATTTCTCACAACAAGGTTGCGGAATATGGAAAAGTCTATTCAGACCCTCTGACCAAAGCCGCCCTTGCCGCCGAGAGCACGATCATTCAGCGGTTTTCCAACGGCGAGCACAATGCTCTGGACTTCGGTGTGCCCCTTTCCATCGGCAAAAAGAGATGGGGAACCCTGAAATTCGGCATTTCCCTCGAAAAGGCCGAGCATGAAATCCGTGCTACCATCGTTAAAATCATAACCTTGACCGTTATCCTTTTGGTTGCGGGCTTTGTAATCATCCTGCTCCTGAGCCGCAGGTTCATCAGCCCGATCACGCAGCTCGCCAATACCATGGACCTGGCGCGCGGCGATTACCTGGACGTCAAAGTCGATATACGGGGCCATGACGAACTTGCGGTGCTGGGAGAGCGGTTTAACAGCATGATCGGGAGGATCCGGCAGGCCAATGAAGAGCTGAAAAAGACCCATGAGAAGCTCGTCCAGTCGGAAAAACTCGCATCCGTCGGCATCCTCGCCTCGGGCGTGGCCCACGGGATCAATAATCCGCTCGGCGGGATGTTCAACTGTCTCCAAATACTTAAGCAGGACGGCGGCAATCCTGAACTTCGACGGAAGTACCTGGATCTTGTCAATGAAGGCCTGGAGCGCATAGAAACGACGGTCAGCAAGCTATTGTGGATGTCGCGCAAGGCCGAACATCTACCCGTTGACGTGCCGGTCAGGAACACCGTGGACAGCGTATACTCGTTTCTCGAATATAAGATGAAGAAGGGACGGATCATCTTCAGGAACGGTGTCCCGGAGGAACTGCACATAACCTTCGACGTTCATGATTTTCAGCAACTGCTTCTGAATCTGTTCATCAACGCGGTTCATGCCATGAAAGACGGCGGCACGCTAGAGGTCCGGGCGCGGCTGGAAGGTTCTCAGGTTGTGATCGAGGTCATTGACAGCGGCTGCGGCATCGTAAAAGACCATCTCGGCAGGATTTTTGATCCCTTTTTTACGACGAAGCCTACGGGAGAAGGCACCGGCCTCGGTCTCTGGTTGACCTACGAGATAGTTAGAAACTATACTGGAGAAATCGCGGTTGAAAGCGAAATCGGGAAAGGGAGCAGGTTTATCATGAAATTCCCTCTTGGTGGGGCAGTATGAAAGAAATGGTCCTCGTTATAGAAGACGACAAGCTGATGCGTATCAGCGTCGAAGATGCGCTCGCCAGGGTCGGCTACGAGGTTATGTCCTTCGAGACGGGGGCCGCGGCGTTGCACGCCCTGAAACAAAACTCCTTCGATATCGTCGTAACCGATTTCAGGCTGCCCGACATGGATGGGTTCGAGGTCGTGAAGGAAATCACCGCCAAAAAGGATGTTCCCGTTATCGTCATGACCGCCTACGGCACGATCCAGGACGCTGTCGAGGCGATGAAGCTGGGGGCGTTTGATTACATCACGAAGCCTTTTGCTCTCGATGAGTTCCTCCTGCTCGTCGAACGGGCCGTTGAAATCAAGCGACTTAAAGAGGAGAACATCAGGCTGAGGAAGGATCTCAGCCGGTGTTACTCTGCGCCGAATATAGTCGGCGAAAGCGGGGAAATGAAAAAAGTCTTTTCTTTCATCGAAAAGGTCGCCCCGTCTGACTCAACGGTATTGATCCGCGGGGAAAGCGGAACCGGCAAGGAGTTGATAGCCACGACGATCCATTATCAGAGCAAACGGAAGGGCAAGCCAATTATCAAGGTCAACTGCGCCGCGCTGCCAGAAGGCCTGATCGAGAGCGAGCTGTTCGGCCACGAGAAAGGCGCTTTCACCGGCGCCGTCAGGCGAAAGCCCGGCAGGTTCGAGCTTGCTCAGGGAGGAACGATTTTTCTCGACGAGATCGGCGACCTTCCTCTTTCCACGCAGACAAAAATACTGAGGGTCATTCAGGAAAAGACCTTCGAGCGCGTGGGCGGGACTTCAACGCTGGCCGCTGACGTAAGGATCCTTGCCGCGACCAACAAGGGCCTTGAGCAAGAGGTCAAGGTAGGCCGTTTCCGCGAGGATCTCTATTACCGTCTGAACGTCATCCCGATAAGTCTTCCACCGCTCCGGGAACGGCGCGAAGACCTCCCCAACCTTATGGAATTTTTCATGGACAAATTCAGAAGCAAACTTTCAAAGAACGTCAGGTTGTCGAGAGAGGCAGTCGATGCGCTCCTAGCGTATGATTATCCTGGCAACGTCAGGGAGCTTGAAAACATTATTGAGCGATGCGTCACCCTTGCAGAGACGGACGTTATTGCCGGAGAAGAATTGCCTATTCCTTTGATGAAAGAGCGCCAGAATGACGGAAGAGCGCTTCTTTCGGGTATTGCCGCGGACGCCGAGAAGAATCATATTGTGAGCGTTTTAAAGACCGTGAACGGCAACAGGACAAAAGCGGCAGAAGTGCTCGGCATAAGCAGAAAGACTCTTTGGGAAAAAGTGAAATCCTACAGGATTGACATCTGAAAAAAAAGAATCGAGTTGATACTCAATTTCCCTTCCGTTCATGCGTTACCTTCTCGTAACACACACCTTCGATCTTCCCTCGACTCCATTTAGTATGAAATAACAGAATATTAGAGACACCTTCCCCATTTAAGTGTTTCGGGACCGTAACATACTGAAAATATCAATCCATTGATAATCAGTAAGTTATGACTGGCATCAAGCTTGTATAAGATCACAGAGGTATTTGCACTGCTGTATTGTCTTGCGAAGATACGGCAGAGCGCGACAGGAGATTTAAACCGTATATATCATTGTGCAAAGATCCATAAATTAGTGGAGCCGTACGAGTAAAAGGAGGAGCCATATGTTCGGCTTGGGTATGCCCGAGATCGTAATTATTCTCGTGATCGTCCTAGTGCTCTTCGGGCCGTCGCGTCTACCCGGCCTCGGCAAGGGACTCGGCGAGGCGATCGGGGGATTCAAGAAGGCGATGACAGGGGAAAAGGGTGATTCGGTTTCTAAAGATAGGGACACAAAATAACAACTTGAGATTTTGAACCGCACAATATGCCGCTGAGCGACGCATTTGGAAGAAGATAGTGGTTTTGAAATTTTGAAAAGGGAGGATAACAATGGCCATTATTGACATCGAACCTCACGAAGTCAGGGAGCTGATGATAAAGGATGTACAACGCGCCCTGAAAAAACCGAGCAATCAAAGGCATTGGGCCATGGTCATCGACTTGGCGAAATGTATCGGCTGCACGGCCTGTACGACGGCCTGTGTAGCGGAAAATCATCTGCCGCCGGGGGTTGTATACCGGCCCGTTATTGAAAAGGAAGTCGGGAAATATCCCAATGTGCGCAAGACGTTTATGCCGCGGCCCTGCATGCAATGTGACTCTCCGCCCTGCGTAAAAGTCTGTCCGGCCAAAGCCACCTGGAAGCGGCCCGATGGCATTGTGGAAATTGATTACAAAAAATGTATCGGCTGCCGTTACTGCATCAACGCCTGCCCCTATTCGGCCAGGACCTTTGATTTGGGATTTTATTACTCCGACAACACACCCTTCATTCCTCAATACGAAAAAGCGCAGAACTTTGAGTACGGCCAGGAATGGCCCCGCAAGGACCGGGAGAGTTCTCCGGTAGGCAATGCGAGAAAGTGCACCTACTGCCTCCACCGGGTGGAAAAGGGCATGCTGCCGGCCTGCGTTGCAACCTGTCTCGGAGACGCGACCTATTTCGGCGATGCCAATGATCCCCAGAGCCTTGTTTCCAGGCTTCTCGGCTCTCCCCGGATCCAAAAGCTTAAAGAGGAAGAAGGGACCCGTCCGACCACGTCATATTTGGGCTAACAAGGAGGAATTAAAATGAAACGGTCAATAAAGCAACTTATCTGGTTACTCGCCGTTATCGGCTTCGGGGTGGGGCTTTTCGGTATGTATTTCCGCTTTACCACCGGTCACCGTTTAACCAATTACGGCTCCTATATTCCTTGGGGGCTTTGGGTGGCAGCCTATATCTATTTTATCGGTTTGTCAGCCGGATCATTTCTTCTGTCCACGCTGGTATATGTGGTGCGGATTGAGAAACTGGAAAAGATAGGCAAACTGGCCCTGTTCACGGCCTTTGGCTGTCTGGTGGCCGCCCTGATTTCCATCTGGCTTGACATCGGTCACCCGTTCAGGGTTTACAGAATAATTCTCAATCCCACGTCAATGATGTCATGGATGGGATATCTCTATTCCGCCTATTTTCTCATTGTTCTCGTTGAATTGTGGTATGCCACCAGGGTGGATCTGATCAACGCGGCTCGTACAGGCAAGGGAGGGTCCGCAGGTCTGGCCGGACTTCTGTCACTAGGCAGCACCGACACATCGGAGGAAGCAAAAAAACATGACAGCCGGGTGCTCAGAGTGCTTGGCACCCTCGGTGTACCCCTGGCCATCGCTTTCCATGGCGGCGTCGGGGCCTTATTCGGCGTGGTCGGCGCCCGGCCTCACTGGCACAGCGGTTTAACGCCCATTGCCTTCCTCATCGGGGCGCTGGCCTCCGGTGGAGCGTTGTTGACCGCCGTAACGTATATCTTTGGTCCGGATAAGAACAAAAAACAGTTTAATGAAACAATGAAATTCCTGGGTACCATCGTTCTGGCCCTCGTGCTCTTTGATTTTTTGCTGGAGATCTCGGAAATTCTTATCGGTCTTTATCCCGGAATTCCGGCTGAAGGCATCCCCCTGAAAGCGATGTTGACAGGGCAGCACTGGTACATTTTCTGGCTCGTCCATTTTTTATTCGGCATTGCGCTTCCGGTTGTCATCCTGTTCTCGAAGTCTTTGCCGGGCAGGAAACCTGATGCAACGTCCGGCGGTGCCATCGCCTTTGCCTGTCTCCTGGTCGTGGTGACCTTTATGGCTGTCCGTCTCAATATCGTCATCCCGGCCCAGATTAATCCCGAAATTGCGGGCTTGCAGAACGCCTTCACCGGCCCTGGTCTGCACTACGCCTATCAGCCCAGCGCCATGGAATGGCTGGTATCGCTATGGGTTGCCTCCTTTAGCGTACTGCTCTTTCTGATTGGCGAAAAATTCCTTCCGATCGTAAATACGGAGAACAGCGAGGTGGCAGAATGAAGAGCAAGGATAAGAAAAAACGAGACAAAACCCTAGGGGATACGCTGGAAATCGACGGGGTTCGGATGCCGATGACCCGGCGTTGTTTTTTGAAAAACACCGCCTTCTACGGCGGGGTTTTAGCGCTTGGCCAACTGTCCGGTCTGAACCTGCTCTCCGGCTCGGCCAAGGCGGCAGACGATTTTGTCAACGCCTACCCTTTCGGGGAGGCGGAAAACATCATTTATACCTGCTGTCTGCAATGCCACACTGCTTGTACGATCAAGGCCAGTATTCTGAACGGGACCATGGTTAAGGTTGACGGCAACCCCTACAGTCCCATGAACATGACTCCGCAGCTCTCCTATAATACCAGTCCACAGGAGGCCGCACGCTATGACGGCCGTCTCTGCCCCAAGGGCCAGGCGGGGGTGCAAACCCTTTATGACCCCTATCGGATCAGAAAGGTGCTGAAAAGAAAGCCCGGCACCAAGCGGGGCGAAAATAAATGGGTAACCATTGACTTTGATAAGGCTATCGATGAAATAGTCAACGGCGGCAATCTCTTTGATGAAGGCCCGGTAGAAGGCCTGAAAAAAATCCTTGCCGTGCGTGATCCCGCTCAGATGGCGGCCTTGAAGGGCGATGCTCAAAAGGTTGCCAAAGGCGAAATGAGCGTCGCCCAGTTCCAGGCTGCCCATCGGGCCGATCTTGACAAGTTAATTGATCCTAATCATCCGGATCTGGGGCCGAAAAACAACCAGTTTGTCTTTCTGGCCGGGCGTATCGAACCCGGCAGGGCGGATTTTTCCAAACGCGTATTAATAGATTCCCTGGGGTCCGCCAACTGGATCGAGCACACCACCGTCTGTGAGCAATCCCATCATATTGCTTATAAGCAATTTACCGGACAATACAAAGACGGAAAATGGAATGACGGCAAAGAACATATGAAGCCCGATATTCCCAATTCTGAATTCGTGATGTTCTTCGGCACCAGCCCGTTCGAGGCCAATTTCGGCCCCACATGCTGGGCCTCGTACCTCACCAACGCCCAGGCCAGAAATAATTTTAAATTTGCGGTCATTGACCCGCGCTTGAGCAACACCGCCGCCAAGGCCAATTACTGGCTGCCGGTGAAACCGGGCTGCGATGCGGCCCTGGCCTTTGGGATGATACGCTGGATCATAGACAACAAGCGGTATAATGAGGCATATCTTCGGGCAGCCAACAGGAGCGCCGCCAAACAAAACGGCGATACGACCTGGAGCAACGCAGCTCATCTGGTCATGCTGAGCGAGGACGGCAAAAAAGGCGTCAAAATGCTGCGGGGTGATGAATGCAAGGTCAGCGCGAGCCATGATTTTCTGGTGCGCGTGAACGGCAGACTCGTTCCCTTCGACCCCTACAAGGAGGAAGGCGCCCCCCTCGTGGGCGATCTTTTTGCCGAGGGCAAAATTGGCGGCGTCAAATACAAAACCAGTTTCGCCCTTTTGCGCGATATCGTCATGGAGCACAGCGTTCAGGACTGGGCGGACGAGGCCGGTATCCCGCTGGAGCAGGTAATTGAGGTCGCCCGGGAGTTTACCAGCCACGGCCGCAAAGCCGTTGCGGATATGTACCGGGGCCCGGTGCAGCATACCAACGGCTACCACAACGGTCATGCCATCCTTACTCTCAATTTGCTGATCGGCAATGGAGATTGGAAGGGCGGCCTGATGGCGGGCGGCGGCGGGTGGCATGAGACAGGCGACCAGAAGGGCCAGCCCTTTCCGCTTGCTAAGTTGCATCCGGGAAAACTTGGCTGTTTCGGAGTGCCTGTAAGCAGGGAAAAAATCCACTACGAAGAGACGAGTCTGTTCCGAAAGCACGGTTATCCTGCCAAGCGTACCTGGTATCCTTACACGGCCAACGTCTATCAGGAGGTCATCCCCAGCGCGGCAGTTGGGTATCCTTATCCTATCAAGGCCCTCTTTCTGCACATGGGAACTCCCGGGCTGTCGGTGCCGGGAGCAAACTCGACCCTTGAAATTCTGCGAGATCCCAAGAAAATTCCGCTTCTTTTTACAGATGATATCGTAATCGGCGAGTCCTCCATGTACTGTGACTATATTTTTCCGGATACGGCAATCTGGGAGCGTTGGGGCATGCCGCACCTTACCCCAACCATCCTGACTGCCGGCAGCGAGGTCCGGCAACCAGCAGTGGAATCTCTGGTGGAGACCTGTACGGTCTTTGGACACGAGCAGCACATCTCCATGGAAGCGGTCCATCTGGCCCTGGCCGAAAAACTGAAAGCTCCGGGGTGTGGGAAAGACGGTTTTGGGCCGGGACTGGATTTCCGTTCAAGTGAAGATTATTATCTCAAGGAAGTGGCCAATGTCGCTTTCGGCGACAAGGACGGCGAGGACAAAGTGCCCCCGGCATCCGATGAAGAAATGAAGATCTTTCTCAAGGCCCGGCGTCATCTCTCCCCGGCGGTCTTTGATGAAAAACGCTGGAACGGCGCGGTCGGCGGCATGTGGCGGCGCGTGGTTACCGTTCTCAATCGGGGCGGACGCTTCGAAGAAGCAAGCGGGGCCTACAGCGGAGACAAGGTGACACACCAGTTCAAAAGCCAGTTCAACCTGTTCGTTGAGAACGTCGCGCTGGGCAAGCATTCCATGACCGGTAAAAATCTGCCTGGCATGCCGATTTATCAGCCGGTGCAGGATGCATCCGGGAAAAATGTTCAGTTCAACAGTCAAGCTTCTTTTCAGCTCTTTACCTATAAGCTGGTTCTTGGCGGCCAATCGAGGACCATCAGTAACTATTGGACCATGACGGCGGAAATGGGTGAAAACTACGTCATGATGAACACGGTCGATGCGCAAAAACTGGGTCTGAAGAACGGCGACCGGGTGCGTCTGGTAGGGCAGGATAACCCCACCGGCACTATCCCCTTGACTGACAACCGTACCAAGGACGTGGTCGGCATGCTGCGCGTTGTCGAAGGTATCCGGCCCGGCACGGTGGCCGCCAGTTGGAGTTTCGGCCATTGGGCCTATGGCAGCCATGACGTAAGCGTTGACGGCCAGATTGTCAAAGGAGATCCGCGCCGGGGCGCCGGCATTTGTCCAAATGCCGTGATGAGGGTTGACCCGGCAGTCAAAAACATGTGTTTGTCAGACCCTATCGGCGGCAGCTGTTCCTTCTACGATTCACGGGTTGATGTCGTGAAGGCGTAGGATGGTGAAAAATATGGATGCCCCCCACATTCGGCGAGAGGGCGCATTGTTCCGGCGAACTGTTGTTCTCACTCTCCGGAAAAATAGGCGTCTCAGAAGCAGCGATACGACGGGGACGGGAATGCTCTCCCGTTCCCCGTTGCCTTATCTGCAATGGTTAGGAGCAAGTTCCATGGACACAAAAAATATATTTATTACCGTATGCTTGCTGACGCTGCCGGCAATCAGTTTGGCGGCGAATGAAGCGGAGCTCATGCGGAGCTCATTACGAGTAAAGGCGGTATGATTTCTTCCGCACCCTCCGGTAGCAATTCGATGAACGGTCCTAGAAAGGCATTGCATCCGGCATCCGTTTTAAAAAAACGGGCAAACGCGCACAAACCAGCATTAAGGGCAATGATAAAAAAAACAGGAAGAGCGGGAAAGATGATTTGCCGGATTGGGTAGGTGACGGCGATTTTTCGTGCAACTGAAAGAGCTCAATATGCCGACTTTGACTATAAGAATTCCATTCGAATCAGGAATGAGTTGTAAAAGGGGGAGGCAAATTGAGTGCAGGCGTCGGAAAACCGAGGGTCCTCGTGGTTGATGATGATGAACTTATCGCTGAGTCGTTGGGTTTATATCTCACCGAGAAGAATTTTGACGTTGTTTGGACCGCATCGTCAGACAATGCGCTGTCATTAATTCGCGAAGAGACGTTCGAGATCCTGGTCTCCGATGTTTTCATGGTGCCCATGAACGGGTTGAACTTGTAAGAGAACTGAGGACGCACGATAAGAACTGTAAAGTTGTAATGATGTCCGCCACCGTGAAGAGGTTGGAGATAACGCGGCAATTAGCGGGCCTGGATGTTCGGGCCTTCTTTGAAAAGCCTTTCGATCCGTGCTCGGTTTATGAAACCTTGATGGAGATAATGAATGAAACCCGACGCTTTTAATTTTCAACGAAGTCTTGACGTTTCCGTGAAAGTCCATGGCCATCTTTGCGCCGGTCAGGTGCTGGGTGTTCGCATGTCCATGCTCGGGCTTCGGGAGATCGGTATCAGCGACCCGCGGGGAAAGGACCGCAAGAGCATCATCGTTTATGTCGAGATGGACCGGTGCGCTACGGACGCGGTGCAATCCGTAACCGGTTGCAGCCTCGGTCACCGGACCATGAAGTTCATGGACTACGGCAAGATGGCCGCGACGTACGTGAACCTTAAAACAAGCAAGGCAGTGCGGATCGTTGCGCGGGAAGATGCGCGTCAAAAGGCAAAAGAATATTTCCCCGAGATCGAGAACAAATATGCGGGACAACTTGAGGCATACAAGATCATGTCCGATGAAGAGCTCTTCGACGTGATGGAAGTGATCGTTAAGGTTGCACCCGAGGACATGCCAGGAAGACCGATGCGCAGATTGCAGTGCGACTCCTGCGGTGAGCATGTTCAGGACATGAGAGAGGTCTATCGGGACGGCAAGATCCTGTGCGTTCCCTGCGCTCATGGCGGCTACTATGCGGTGCAAGATCCTTTTTTGGGGGTGCGTTATGCGGAAAAGCCATAACGGTCTGGCTATCAGATCAAAATTATGGATTGAGGCAGATGGTGAACCCGTTTTCGGCCGGGGCAGGCGCTTTCTCTTGGAGGCCATCGATTCGCACGGCTCTATCAACCAGGCTGCGCAGGAGGTTGATATTTCCTTTCGCAAGGCATGGGGCCACATCAAGGCCATGGAAGAGCGACTCGGCGTAAAGCTTGTCGATCGACAAACCGGCGGCAAGAACGGCGGGGGCGCGGCCCTGACAACAGAAGCGCGGAGGTTTTTGAAGAAATACGAAGCGCTGGAAAAAGGCATACAAGAGATCGTTGATAAACGCTTCGGGAAGGTTTTCAGATAGTATGAATAAATTTCTGTGGGACGTTTCCGGGGCTTTCGGCGACATCGGCGTCCTCTTCCCCCTTGCCGTAGCCCTGATTGTGAAGAACGGCATGAATCCGACCGCCCTTTTCCTGATGACGGGCCTGTTCTATGTCGCAGCGGCCCTGTATTTCAGGATCACCATGCCGGTGCAGCCGCTGAAGGCATTGTCGGCCATCGCCATTGCCTCGGGCCTGGGTTTCAGCGTCATCAATGCGGCCGGCATCGTTATGGGGTTTATTCTCATTCTCATCGCCGTAACGGGAATGAGCGCGCGGCTGGGACAATTGTTCCCGACCTCGGTCATACGGGGCATTCAGCTCGGACTGGGCGCCATGCTGGTAAGGACCTCTTTCGACCTCATGAGGACGGACCTCGTCATCGTGATCGTTGCCGGGATCATTCTCGTTGTAACGATGACTCTGCTCAAGAAAATCCCTCCGCTCATTCCTCTTCTCGTTCTCGGAGCGGCCCTTTCGCTTAAGAAGACCTCGCTGTCGTCAATCGGTCCTGTTGCATTGACTCCTATGATCCCGAGCTGGGAAAACATTTGTCAAGGGTTTGCCATCCTGGTAGTGCCTCAGATAGCGTTGACGTTCGGCAATGCCATCGTGGCGACGAACGAAACGGGCAGGCTGCTCTATGGTGCAAGAGCGCAGCGGCTCAATCTGAAAAGCATTCCTTTGAGCATGGGAGTCGCGAATATCGCTTCCGGGCTGATCGGTGGCGCACCCATGTGCCACGGATGCGGTGGACTCACGGCGCACAATAAGTTCGGAGCGACCAGCGGAAGGTCCGGTCTTATCATCGGCTTTTTTCTCATTGGTGTCGGCCTGTTATGCGGCCGGTCCGCACTTGGCGCCATAAAAGCTTTTCCCGCCGGTATTCTTGGAGTTCTTCTCTGCTATGTCGGCATTCAGCATGCGCTGTTCATCAAAGATATCGTGAATGATAAGAAGTCGGTGTTCGTTGCGTTTGCCGTCGGCGCACTGGGATTTGCACTCGGCAATCTTACCGTGGGCTTTCTAGCCGGGTTGACGGTTCACTACGGTTTATCAGGTATAAAAAAGCTAGTTAGAGCGTAGGAGGGGGTTATGTGCGATATCCATGGTTCTGAAACGGGGAGCAAACTATCAAATAAAACGGTTCGGGTAACGGAGGCTGTCGGCACGGTCCTTGCCCATGATATTACCGAGATCAGGCCGGGTGAATTCAAAGGACGCGCCTTTAAGAAAGGGCACATCATCCGGGAGGAAGACGTATGTCACCTTCAGCGGCTCGGCAAGGAACATCTCTTTGTGTTACAGGTCGCTGAAGATGAAATGCACGAGAACGACGCGGCATTCGCTATCGCGAATGCGCTTATAGGAGACGGGGTAGCGATCAAGGGAGAGCCGAAGGAAGGGAAAATCAGCATCATCGCGGAACGCGACGGCCTCCTGAAGATAGATAGGGATGCGTTATTAAACTTTAACATGCTTGGCGATGTCATGTGTGCAACGCTGCATGATAATACGGTCGTTAAAAAAGGCCAGACCGTGGCGGGAACACGGGCGATTCCGCTGGTGGTGAAGAAACAGGTTGTGGAGGCGGCGGTGAGGATTGCAAATATGGACCAAGCCGACCGCGTCGGCGTTATATCGCACGGCAACGCGGTTGCCTCGGTCCAGAGCGGCGTCCTCGCGGTTAAAGAACTCCGCAAGCCCAAAGCCGGCGTCGTCATAACGGGCAACGAAGTATACCACGGGAGGATCAAGGACGCCTTTGCACCGGTCATCACGAAAAAGATCGAGGAGATCGGCGGGGAACTTGTGGGCGTCTACTATGCGCCGGACGATAAAGCGTTCATCGTGGACAGGCTTCGGGAACTATTGAACGCCGGAGCCGACCTCCTTATCACCACAGGCGGTATGTCGGTGGATCCGGATGACGTAACGCGGTTCGCGATCAAGGAACTGGGCGCGGGCGACATCACCTACGGTTCGGCGGTTCTTCCCGGTGCTATGTTTCTTATCGCATATCTGGAGCAGGGGCCGGCAGCCAGGGGCCGGGAGCCGGAAAAGACTTCCCTGAACTCTGGACCCCGGACCCTTGACCCTGTCCCGATCATCGGCATACCTGCCTGCGGCATGTATGCAAAGACCACAATCTTCGATCTGATTCTTCCCAGGGTCCTCGCCGGAGAGCGGATAGGGAGAAAAGAGGTCGCCGCGCTGGGCCATGGCGGACTCTGCTTGAAGTGCGACGTATGCAGGTATCCTGTCTGTCCTTTCGGGAAGCTGGGATAGCCGGTGCGAAAATTTAACTCTAGTTTAAGAAGGAGAACTAAACATGTTTGAAGGACTGCTGAGACCCATGCACTTGATTTTGATACTTTTCATCGTACTGATCATATTCGGCCCCGGTAAGTTGCCGGAAATCGGCGCAGGCCTGGGGAAAAGCATACGATCATTTAAAAAAGCGTTAGCCGAAAAAGATGATCCGAAAGACGCGGTTGAGTCTCTTGAGAAGAAGGAAGAGAAAACAGCTTGAACTTGCATTGCCCGGGCGATGACTTTGTCCGCCCGGCGTGCATGAAAACGAGACAAAATACTGTTGCTGGATCGGCTGATTTATGATGACTGACGGCTTACCGGGATTCGACGCTCTTACAGATTCATACGACAGGCGGATAGACTATCTCAGGATATCTATAACCGACCGGTGCAATTTGAAATGCATTTATTGCATGCCGGAAAAAGGGCTCAGGCACTTCGCCCAAGCCGATATTCTCACGAGCGACGAGATCATCAGGATCGTGCAAATCGCATGCAAATACGGCGTTAAAAAGGCGCGGCTTACGGGCGGCGAACCTCTTTTGCGGGAAGATATCATTCCGCTTATCACAGGCATCAAGCGCGCCGGCATTCAGGATCTCAGCATAACGACGAACGCGCAGCGGCTGGCCGGTAAGGCAGAGGCGCTTAAAAAAGCGGGACTCGACCGGGTGAACATCAGCCTCGATACGCTTCAGAAAAAGCGGTATAACGACATTACGCGGGGCGGCGAATTGCATCGCGTATGGGAAGCCATTATGGAGTCAGAGCGCGCGGGACTCTCGCCGGTCAAGATCAATATGGTGCCGGTACGGGGCGTCAATGACGATGAAATCCCCGACTTTGCGGCCTTGACATTGAAAAAGGACGTTCACGTTCGATTTATTGAGTTCATGCCAATCGGAAAGCAGAGCGCATGGAAACCCGATGCCTATCTGAGCAAGGACGAGATCATGGATCGCGTGGCTTCCGTGGGTAAACTCATCCAGCTTCCGTTTAAGGGCGGAGGCCCGTCACGAAATTACCGGATCGAAGGCGCGCGCCGGGAATGATCGGCTTCATCAGCGCAATAAGCGACTGCTTTTGCAGTTCCTGCAACAGGCTGCGGCTAACGGCAATCGGTAAATTAAGACCGTGTCTTTTTTCAGAAATGTCAGTGGACATTAAAACTCCTCTCAGGAACGGCGCGTCCGACGAAGAACTCGAAGCTCTTTATCGCCACGCTGTCTTGTCCAAACCCGCAAGCCACATGCTGCGCGACGGGTCTTTGGACCATCCTTCCTTGTCTCCCATGTCCCAGATAGGCGGATAAAAAATGACCGATAAGTTGACGCACTTTGACGAAGACGGCGCCGCGCGCATGGTGAACGTTTCCGGACAAGCCGGGAACTGCCCGCGAGGCAGTCGCTGCGGGCCGTGTTATTATGCTGCCCGAGACACTTCGACTGATACTGGATCGCAAGGTTACGAAAGGAGACGTGTTCGGAGTAGCGCGGATCGCGGGAATCATGACGGCAAAGAAAACGGCCGATCTGATACCGTTGTGCCACCCCTTGAGCCTGACATCAGTGGATATTTCGTTTGAGCCTGACGAAAGGACTTCGTGCGTGAAAGCGCTTGCCACGGTAACAACTACGGGACAAACCGGGGTAGAGATGGAAGCGCTGACGGCTGTCTCGGCAGCGTGTCTAACGATCTATGACATGTGCAAGGCCGTTGACCGAGGTATGACCATATCCGACATCAGGCTGATGAAGAAGACTGGCGGCAAGAGCGGGATATTCGAGAGGAAATAACAAGATATGATAACCGTCAGATTCTTCGCCATATTAAAAGACCGTGCCGGCAGGGATGTGGTAACTCTCGACTTTTCGTCGGGTACGGTATCGGAGCTTATAGGCCATGTGATACGGGAGTATCCCTCTTTGTCCGAGCTCGTGAAGCTGGACCGGATACTGATCGCAGTGAACCAGGAATTCGTTAAACAGGATACATTGGTGCAGGACGGCGATGAAGTCGCTCTGATGCCGCCCTTTTCGGGCGGGTCCGGGCGCTTCGGCATTGTCAGGATTCAGAAGGAGCCATTCTCTCTTGATGATGAAGTTGACAGACTAAAACAGTCTTCGTCTTCCATAGGCGGCATCGTGACCTTTCTCGGGACCACGCGGGACATCTCGCAGGAAAAGCGGGTGGCAAAGCTCGAATTCGAGCACTATCCAGGCATGGCGGAAAAAAAGCTCGCCGAGATACGGGACCGGGCGATCAGAGAATACGGTGTGACCGACGCAACGATCATTCACCGGGTGGGGACCCTGCCAGTGGGAGAGAACATCGTACTGATCGCCGTCGCATCGGAACACCGCGACGAGGCGTTCAAAGCCTGCCGTTTCTGTATCGACGAGTTGAAACGAATCACACCCATCTGGAAGAAGGAAACCACTCCGGATGGGGAAGTCTGGGTGGAGGAACATCCATGATAGTAAGCAGAAAATAAGCGCTTGACAAACCGGCTTCACTTCGCTAACATATAAAAATAGATTTATATGAGGTGAAGCGGTGCTGAAGGCTTTTGCTCACTATCTGGTGTATGACCTGTTCGGCATGGTGCAGGGCCGCTCGTCAGATGCCCTTGAATTCTTTATATATGACATAATAAAGATCTTTCTGCTCCTTTCCGTTATTATCTTCATCATTTCCATCATCCGGAGCTACTTTCCGCCTGAGCGGACGAAGCGCATCCTTTCCCATAAACGAGAATTTATCGGTAATGTGCTCGCCGCCTTGCTGGGCATTGTTACTCCGTTCTGTTCCTGCTCTGCTGTTCCGCTCTTTATCGGCTTTGTCGAGGCCGGAGTTCCGCTTGGTGTGACTTTTTCCTTCCTCATTTCCTCGCCTATGGTAAACGAGGTAGCCATTGTGCTCCTCTGGGGTTTGTTCGGCTGGAAAATTGCATTTATATATATGGGAACAGGTCTTATTGTTGCGATCATCGCGGGCATGATCATCGGCAAGCTGAAGCTCGAAAAGTGGGTCGAGGAGTATGTGTATAAGATCCATTCACTTGGGGCTATTCAGGAGATCGCGAAGCAGAAGTTCAAGGAACGGCTCATTTCCGCCCGCTGGAGCACTGTGGACATCCTCAAGAGGGTATGGTTGTACGTGATTGTCGCCATCGGGATAGGCGGCTTCATTCACGGCTATGTGCCCGAGGACTTCCTGGTGCGGTATGCCGGCCCGCAAAATCCATTCGGCGTCCCTGTTGCCGTTGCCCTTGGTGTGCCCCTGTACTCTAATGCAGCCGGGGTTATCCCCATTGTCTACGCTCTGATGGAAAAAGGGATGAGCATGGGCACGGTGCTGGCCTTCATGATGGCGGTGACCGCCCTGTCGTTGCCCGAAATGATCATACTGCGGAAGGTGCTGAAAGTGCAACTGCTCGCTGTTTTTGTGACTGTCATGACGGTCACCATCATTGGCGTCGGTTACCTGTTCAACTCAATTCTGTAAGGAGAACACGATATGGAAATTAAAGTACTTGGCCCCGGATGTTCTAACTGCCAAAAGATGGAAGAGATGGCTAAAACCGCTGTCAAGGAGCTCAGCATTGACGCGAAGGTAGAAAAAATCACCGACATCGGTCAGATCGCAATGCATGGGATCCTTTCGACGCCAGGGCTCATCGTGAATGGGAAGATAATACATTCCGGCAAACCGCTTCCGAGCCTGGAAAAGGTGAAGGAACTGATCAAGAAAGAGGCGTAGAGGCGGAAATGGAACGAACTCATGACGATATTCAAGGCGCTGTCCGACGAAACCAGACTCCGGATCATCAAGCTGCTCGGAACAGGGTGATTATGCGTGTGCGACATAACGTTGCTGCGCTTGATATGGTGCAGCCGAAGGTATCGTTCCATCTCGTGCGCTCAAGGAAGCGGGGCTCATCAAGGACCGTAAAGAGGGGAAGTGGATCCATTACAGCCTGAACGAGTCGGACCTGTTCAGGCGGATGCTCATGGTGTCCGTCTGTGAAAAGGCGGACGGCAGCCTGGTCACGGAAGACCAGAAACGGCTAGGACGGTTTCTGAAATCGAAGAAGTCCGGTCCCGGGTGTGAACCGAAGAAGAGCAAAGCCTGCTCCTGCGGAGCAGCAGAGCTAAAATAACTTAAGAGTATATAAACGGGAGGATTGTAATGAGCAAGGCTAAGGTTCTTTTTGTCTGTATTCACAATAGCGCAAGAAGCCAGATGGCTGAAGCATTTCTGAATGCTTTAGGAAACGAAGAATTTGAAGCGGAAAGCGCCGGTCTGGAGCCGGGAACTTTGAATCCGCTGGTGGTTGAATCGATGAAAGAAGCCGGGATTGACATTTCCAGAAAAGAGACGAAGAGTGTTTTCAAATTTTTCAAAGAAGGCAAGATGTACCAGTACGTCATAACTGTCTGTGATCAGGCCAGCGCCGAGAAGTGCCCGACCTTTCCCGCTGCGATCAAGAGGCTGCATTGGGGCTTTCAAGACCCCTCCGCGCTGCAAGGCACCCACGAAGAGCGGCTGAAGAAGACAGGGGTAATCAGAGATGAGATAAAGACCAAGATCGAAGAATGGCTGAATGATATGCGGAAGCAAAGGAGCAAAAAATGACGAGTAAAGAGGGGAAAAAGCTTTCTTTTGTTGACCGGTTTCTTACGCTCTGGATCTTCGCAGCGATGGCCCTCGGGGTGGGTCTCGGGTATTTCATCCAGGGGACCGAATCCTTTATCAACAGCTTTCAGGTCGGGACGACCAATATCCCGATCGCTATCGGCTTGATCCTCATGATGTATCCGCCGCTTGCAAAGGTCAAGTACGAGGAACTCGGCGAGGTCTTCCGGAACAAGAAGGTACTTGGCCTTTCTCTCGTTCAGAATTGGGTCATCGGTCCCATTCTGATGTTCGCACTTGCCATCATTTTCCTCCGCTCCTATCCCGAATACATGGTCGGCCTGATCATGATCGGACTTGCCCGCTGCATTGCCATGGTGATCGTCTGGAACGATCTTGCCTGCGGGGACCCTGAGTATGCTGCCGGGCTTGTGGCGTTCAACTCGATCTTTCAGGTGCTCTTCTTCTCGGTATATGCCTATATCTTCATTACCGTATTGCCGGTCTGGTTCGGGCTTAAGGGCGTGGTCGTGAATGTGACCATCGGCCAGATCGCACAGAGCGTGTTCATCTATCTCGGCATCCCGTTTATTGCGGGCATGCTGACGCGCTTCACCCTCATCAAGGTGAAAAACCGCGAATGGTACGACAAGGTTTTTATCCCGAAGATCAGCCCGATCACGCTTATCTCGCTTTTATTCACCATCGTTGTCATGTTCTCGCTCAAGGGCAATTACATCGTGAAGCTGCCGCTGGACGTTGTGCGGATAGCGATACCGCTTTTGATCTACTTCGTGGTCATGTTCCTGGTTTCGTTCTATCTCGGGAAGAAGATCGGCGCGGACTATCCGAAGACCGCGACGCTTTCTTTCACCGCAGCGAGCAATAACTTTGAGCTCGCAATAGCCGTGGCTGTTGCTGTGTTCGGCATCAATTCAGGGGCCGCGTTTGCTGCGGTGATCGGGCCGCTGGTCGAGGTGCCCGTGCTGATCAGCCTGGTGAACGTGGCGAAGTATTTTCAGCGAACCTATTTCAGCGTTGAGTATTGCAGGGTCAAGGGAACCGATGCTCTTTGAGGTCAGCATATGGAATTCGCGGTATTCGGAGACATACACGGGAATATCGAGGCCCTGAAAGCGGCGTATGCTACGGCGCAGGCTGCTGGCGTGGAGAAAGTATATCATCTCGGCGATCTCGGCGGTTATTCGCCGTTTGTGAATGAGGTTGTTGATTTCATCATCGAACACGGCATCGAGGGAGTGCAGGGAAACTACGACGAGACCGTTGCTCATGACCGGGAGCACTGCGGATGCAAGGCAGAGGACCCGGTGCAGGAGGAGATGGCGAACCGGTCCTTTGCCTGGACAAAGGAGCACGCTTCCCAAAAGACAAAGGAGTTCATGGGAAAGCTGCCGCCCGAGATCACATTTACGGTTCACGGCAGAAAAGTAGCGCTCTTTCACGCAACGCCACGAAAGAACAATCTCTACTGGTACGAGGACCGGCCTGAAAAGTTCTTTCATGAGATGGCGGAGAAAGTCGATGCCGATATTCTCATCTACGGCCATACGCATAAGCCCTACCGGAAGGACCAGGCCGGGAAGATATTTATCAATGCGGGGAGCGTAGGCAAACCGAAGGACGGCGATCCGAGGGCCTGTGTCGCCCTGATCGACATGACTGTTGAGGCGGTCAAGGTCGAGTTCCTGCGCGTTCCTTATGATGTGGAGAAAGCTGCTCAGGCGATCGTGGCGAGCGGACTGCCGCCGTACTTCGCTGAAAGATTGAAGGAGGCCAAATGAGATTGAAGACCATGGTGTTATCGTTCCTTATGTTGACGCTTTTTACAGCCTGCAGCAGCGCCGGCGCAGGAGACCTGGACGCCGTGTTGAACAAGGCGAAAGCGGAAAACAAGATCGTCATGCTTGAGCTCGGATCGGTCGGCTGCATACCCTGCGAGCAGATGAAGGCAGTAATGCAGAAGCTTCGTGAAACATATACAGGAAAACTTGAAGTGATCTTTATCGATGTGCGCCAGGACAATAAGACCGGAAGGCGATTCAATGTGCATATGATCCCCACGCAGGTTTTTCTGGACGCCAAGGGCAACGAGTTCCACCGGCATATAGGATTCTATGCTTTTGAGGAGATAACGCCGGTTTTGAAAAAAGCGGGGATATGATGAAACGATGAAGAGGTAATTCGTGATGGAATCCATGCTGAACAATATTCAATCGATCGTCCAGAACAACCACAGCTTCGCTTATCTCGCCGTTTTTATCGGCGGTCTGATATCAGCGGCCAGTCCCTGCGTGCTCGCGGCCATCCCGCTGATCATCGGGTACGTAGGCGGCTATTCCGGAGGAGATAAGAAAAAAGCCGCGATCTACTCGCTCGTGTTTATTCTCGGGCTCTCGATCACCTTTACGATTCTCGGCGCTACGGCATCGGCCATGGGGCACTTTCTCTCGTTTGCGGGCCAGTGGCTGTATATCGGTCTTGCAGTGATTGCCGTGGCCATGGGGCTCCAGCTTATGGGCCTCATCTCGATCCCGCTTCCGTTCCAGAAATCGCACCAGGTCAAGTCTCGCGGTCTCTGGGGCGCGTTCCTTCTCGGTCTTCTGACCGGCACCGTATCATCTCCCTGTGCAACCCCGGTGCTCGCTGTGATCCTCGCCTACGTGTCAACGCAAGGCGATGTCCTGTACGGCGGGTCGCTCCTCTTTGTGTATGCCGTGGGACATTGTGCCTTCATTTTCATCGCAGGTCTATCAATCGGTCTGACGGAGAGTATCGTGATCTCGAAGGGTATCAAGAGTTTCTCAGTTTGGTCGAAGAGACTTAGTGGCGCGGTGCTGACCGTGGCCGGACTTTATATCGGTATAGTACACTTTTGAGGATCTGATTATGAGACAACGAAAAGTGAGGGTCAAAAAACGCTTTTCCGTCATTTGCCATTGCTGGTGGAACGGCTGGTAACTCGGTTGAGATTACGGGGTTCAATGTTCGATGTAAAACCAACTCATCACAACGGAGGTGTGCCATGAAGGAATTGAGCGAGTATTTCGAGACTGCAATGAAGTTTCACGGCCACAAGTGCCCGGCCATGCCAATGGG
>CAVWHO010000003.1:0-86975 GCA_963754875.1 Nitrospirota bacterium | reverse complement strand
CACAAGTACTGTTTGGCATTGTCGTAATAGAGTTGATCGAATTGGTTGATCTTAATTCCGCGAAAACCTTTATTGGAGAAATGGAGAAAAAAACGGGGAAATGGGGAAAAGACTTTTTGAATGGTTTGTTTTCCCCCTTTCGCATTTTAATTCCCCCTTTCCCCTTACAGTTTTAGGTTTTCTGTAAGCCACTCATTCTTGCCTCATTGTGCAAAACGTTTACCATCAAGGTCTGTTTCTTTTCAGGAGAAGATCATGCCAGTACAACAAACGATCGTGATCACCATTTCACGCCAAATGGCGAGCGGCGGCGCTTACATCGGCCATCTGCTTGCCAAAAAACTCGGTTACAAATACGTTGAACGTGAAATTCTGCATGCCGCGGCCAAGGAACTGGGCGTTGATATTTCCGAGCTATCCAAACTCGATGAGCGCCACGCGGGTTTTGTTGAAAATCTTATGAAAAGCTTTGTCTTCGGCACACCCGAAGCGTCCTATGTTCCTCCCTCGCGGCGGCCTGTCTATGATCAGGAACTCTTCGAAGCGGAATCAAAGATTATCACGGCGATTGCGGACCGGTATAATGCCGTCATTGTTGGCCGTGGCGGATATTTCATGCTTCGCAGACGGCCGAACGTAGTGAACGTATTTATCCACGCGCCTATGGATTTTCGTATCAAGCGGTTTCAGAAGTTTCACGATGTTTCAACAGAACAGGCACGAGAAGAAATAACGGCTTCCGAGCACCAGAGAGAAAAATTCCTCAAAACCATGACCGGCACCGATTGGTACGATGCCAGGAATTATCACCTCTGCATCGATGCGGCTGTTGCGGGTTTTGAAGCAGCACAGCAGATGATTATTGGGCTCGTGGAAAAGAGCCAGCAGGAGAAGGGAATGTAAGCAGGAATGAAGCTAGTGTAAGGCATCCAATAGTTCTTAACTTAAACGGGCTCTCTTCTTAAGAAGAGGGGCTTGCAGTCCTTCACGAGCATTAGGTCCGAACCACCTCTCCAACCCCTCCGTGGCGGCATAGAGTCCCTCCCTTTTCGCTTCTACTCAGTGGTCAACAGCTACCATTCGATCGGGAAATAGTCCTTCAGAAACTTTCCGCACCAGTGCTTGCCGGTCAGGATGCCGTCGAAGAAAGGATCGCAGACCCTGGCGGCCCCGTCGACGATATCGAGGGGCGGCTGGAAATCATGGACCTTCTGCTTGAACTGGGAAAGCTCCGCCGGGTCTTCATCCGTGACCCAGCCGGTATCCACCGCGTTCATATAGATGCCGTCCCTGGCAAGGTCCTCGGCCGAGGTATGCGTCATCATGTTCAGGGCCGCTTTCGCCATGTTCGTATGCGGATGCCGGTCGTCTTTCTTGAACCTGAAGAACTTGCCTTCCATGGCGGTCACATTCACGATATGCTTCTGCCCGGTGTAGTCCTTCCGCATAAGGGATACCAGCCTGTTGCACAGCACGAAGGGCGCCACGGCATTCACCAGCTGCACTTCGAGCATCTCCCGGGCGGGTATCTCGCCCAGCCGCAGACGCCAGCTGTTCGTCTTGCGCAGGTCCACCTGTTGCAGATCGGCGTCGAGCTTCCCTTTCGGGAACAGTTCTTCGGAAACCGGCGATTCATCCTGGCCATAGGAGATCTGCGATAACTGCGCGGACTCGCGAAGTCCGATGCCGGGGCCTGGGTCCTGCCATGATGCGGCAAGGGCGGAATCCTGATTGCGCGTAGTCGTGCCGGGGGAAACCAGCTGTTTTTTGCACGTATCATGGTCGTGAAGAAGCTTGTGCGCCTCAGGGGACAATGCGCTCAAGCCGTTTGTTTCGTTTTCAATGAGATGAGCATAAAACCCCGGGGGCCGTCGTACGGTCTGCGCCGCATTATTGATCAGGATGTCGAGGCGTCCGTGCCGCTGTTCCAGATAGCGGGTAAACAGCTCCACGCTCGGGATATGCCGGAGATCGAGACCGTGAATGTGCAGCCGGTCTCCCCACGCCGCATATCCCTCTTCCTGGGAATACCGGATGGCCGCGTCAACGGGAAACCGGGTCGTCGCAATGACCGTGGCGCCGGCGCGCAGCATCAGGAGCGCGGCCTGATAACCGATCTTTACGCGTGCGCCGGTGATCAAAGCGACCTGCCCGTCAAGAGGCGCTGTCTGAAAACGCTTGCTGGTAATTCAGGTCGCCGCATTTTTTGCACATGGTGTCGTAGAAAAAGTGCAGGTCCGTGTATTCTTCCTTGCACACGTAGCAATTGCGCGGCGCGTGTATCGTTTCTCCCGCGCTGCTCCGTGCCCGATGGATCGAAGTCTATCCGGGGAGGCGCTTTGAAGGCCGCGGTCCATGCGCGCGCTGCGGATGCCGGTGGTATTTCTGGCGCGCCGGTCCTTTTCAAGGAGCGCCAGGCTCTGGGCCTTTTTTGCGGCTTTATTCCTTTTTATCGCTTCATCCCTGTCGGGGCGGGATATCTCGGCCGGCCGCTTTTAAAAGAGCGATCCTCTGTTCTTCCGGAAGGGCCGCAAAGCGTTCCGGATCTTTTGCGAGATCATCAAGGAATGAAATGCATTTATCGATTTCTTCGGAATTGTGTTCCATATTTTTGCGCTCTCTTTCAATCAAAACGCGGTCTCCGGCCCAACCGATTTATGGACCAAGCCGACCGCGTCGGCGTTGACGCTTACGGCAACACGGTTGCCTCGGACCAAAAACAAGCTTAAAGCGTCATCACAACAAGTTCATGATTGTTCAATGCGCGGTAAAGAGCGTCCAGCTGCTGCCGGCTCACGGCTGTAAACGTGGCGGTTATTGATACATACTTGCCGGTGCTGCTGAGCCGCTTTGTATAGGTGATCGGTCCTGTCTGGACGAACGTTTCAAAAACCGTCCTCACCGCGGGTTCAAACAATTCGTTGTTAAGTCCCATGACTTTCAGAGGAAAAGAGCAGGGGAATTGGATGCAGGATTTTTCAATAGCCATAGCTATATACAACGATTGGAACTGAAGTGAATTACCCCGCAGCAGAGCTGCGGGGCATCCTAAATGCGCTAGAACCTAAAGCCAACTTGCTCATCATGCTGATACCGAATATACTTTCTTATAACTTCTGCCGTTACTTTGTCGCCAACCGAACGGACAAAGTAGCCGTCATTCCAGAGTTCTCCTCCCCAAAGTTTTTTCTTTATCTCGGGGAATTCTCGAAACATCATCTTTGCCGATATGCTTTTGATTATCTGTACTACCCTCGCTGGAGCATACTTCGGTGGCACAACCAAAAACAAATGCACATGATCATCCATTGCTTCCATCGTATCTATTTCAAATTCATATCGCTCTGCGATCTCACGAAATATCTCTTTCAGTCTCGTCGTCATTCGATCGCTGAACAGCTTCCTTCGATATTTTGGTATCCATACAAAATGGTACTTCAGATCATAGACGCTATGTTTGCTTCTTCTCAATGGGCTCATGGCCCGTATTGTAACAGATTCTCATCCTGACTTCGTCAGGATATCCTTTTCATCCCAGCAGCAGAGCTGCTGGGTATTTCAGGATGTTTTTATAAAAAATTGCGCACAACGCTGATACCGTGTAGCGTATTAAAGGACGGTCTCACGAGGATGAGCAATAGGTGATTACTTCCGTGCTGCTCCTGCAGAAGGAGACTTCCTCGGATCATCCTTCATCGGATTAAACAAAATGACGTAGTCAGGATTCACGTACAGCCGGGGAATTGATTTTGGGTCCCATTCCTGCCATCTTTTGATCTTGCCTGTGCTATCGAGATACTCGACATCATCAAGGACGACATATTCATCGCCCGATAGCTGCCTGGAAAACTCCTTTTCATCGAGCGCAGAGCTTCCGAGGCATTGATACGTTGTGTCGCCTGTTTGAATCTCAAGCCTGTACCAGTGGCGAATCGGCTTATTCTCGTCCGATGTACCGGGTAGGGCGTAGAAGACCAGAGATGCGACGAAAATCATGATAACAGCGGTGTAGAAACGTTTCATGTTCACCCCCGACAAATAATGTTCCTTCAGATCTTTCTTAATCCTTCCTTGGGTGTTCCTTCCGCCATTCGGCCGGAATTTCCTTCAATCCATGGGGGCCCCAAATTCCTTTCTGTTCCTCGCGCGCTCGGCCCCCTGCCTTGCTGAACCTGTCGGAATATTTCGTATTGGGTTCAATCGCGAACATTACGGCGTATCCGTCGGCGATCATCATCTCATTAATGAAAGCGTGTTTTTTCGTCCAGAGATAAGCGAGAAGCCTGCCGTATTTATCCTGACGTTCCACGTCTGTTTCAACATAGACAGTCCAGTTCGTGCGTCTCATGATCTGGATCAAATTCTCTTTGGCCCGTCTCCCCCAGGGTCGCTGACCCATTTCGGGAGCATCCATCCCGATGAGCCGGGTCCGGTACTTCTTGCCGTCGAGGCGGAGCGTTACGGTGTCTCCGTCAAGCACCAGGTGTACTCGTGCCTGGTGTACACTTTCTTTCGCGAGACTTGATTCCTGCCCAAGGGAAAAGACGAGAACGGCGAGAACAGCAAAGAGAAACGTATATATTTTTTTGGTCATTTAATGTCCTTGTGTAGGTGCGGCGGGAGACCATATCTTAATTATAAGTTTTTGCTTTTCAAGGTGTCAATCAAATTAAGTACCGGCACAAGGGTATTTTTGGGGTAGACGTGTTGACTTTTTTTGATTTTGTCTGAAATGCTCTCGTCAATGTTTGAAAGTTGCATTCGTTGGTTAATGTGGAAACCATTGTTTTCCCGAGTGCAAATAAATGTATCTTCGGTTCATGTCCAGCATACTCTGATACGAAAGAATCAGGATTTTGGAGAAAATATGCTTCAGGACATAAATTAACCGTCTACATTGTGATATATTTTCATTAAGCGTTATGTTGATGCACCCATTGTTTACTAATCGTTGTTTCTCTATAACCACCAAAACCAACATGCGGTAGGGGAAGTGACTGGGTGAATACCCAAACTTTGTCGCCCAGATACCGGGATATATGAAATAAAGCAAGACAACACAGAGGAGGAATTTTATGGAAAAATGGAAATGTACGGTTTGCGATTGGATTTATGACCCGGAAGTAGGTGACCCTGATGGAGGGATAGCGCCGGGAACACCCTTTGAAAAAATTCCTGATACCTGGCTCTGTCCCGTTTGCGGAGCGAGCAAAGATTTATTTGAAAAGATATGAAGAGTGAGAGCATGAGACCGTGATCAAGATCAGGCGCATTTACCAAATCCGCCCCCGGAAGCGGAAAAAGCGAACATTGAATTAGACTTGAGGTGCAGATGAGATCATTCCGAGAAATAAAGCACGATTATCGCTTCACGGAAGAAGACGAGCAGCGGCTCGCGAACCTGAGGCCTGTCATGGAAGAGCATGCCGATGAGATCATGGGCACACTTAGTCTCTGGATCATGGGGACAAAAGGGGCCGCCTATTTTTTTACCGAGGAGTCGAGAAAAAAACACGTCTTCGGGTCGCAACGGGAGTGGTTTCTTGAACTGTTCTCCGGCTCATATGATAACCGCTATTATGAAAAACTCATGAAGATCGGCACTGCCCACGTAAAACACAAAGTGGATACCCATTATATGAACCGGGCAGTGAACCTCGTCAAAAACGCCTGTACCGGCATCCTTCAAAAACTGGACGAGGACAAGACCGAGGTGACGAATAAGATCATATCCGTAGGAAAGATTCTTGATATCAGTCTCGACGTCATCACGAGTTCGTACATTGAGGAAGAAATGAAAGCCTATTCTCCGGCTTACAAGGTCAAGAGCGTACTGATCAGTTTTGCCGAGCGGTTCTCGCAAACAACCAATCTCATTCTGGTGATTGCGCTCATTGGACTGACGATCGCGGTCGTGTGGCTCTTCGTGCAGGACGTTCTGCACCTCTTGTCGGGGGACGTGGTCGGGGGCATTATCTCAGCACTCGGATCCATGCTGCTGCTCTGGCTAATGATCGAGCTCATGAATACGGAGATCTCCCACCTGAAAGGCAGTAAGTTCCATATCAGCGTGTTCGTGGGTGTTGCCCTCGTGACCATGATCAGGGAGACCATGATCGCCACGCTCAAGCACGAAAAACCGGAGTCCATCTACTACCTCATTGCCGCCATCCTCGTCATCGGTTTCGTTTACTGGATAGTCGCCAAGGCTGAGGAACGGAACGCCTGAAAAAATACCTCCCCTCGTATGATCTCCGTCATACTGCTTTTATATCGTGACTGGTAAAATATAATAAATACCATTAAAGAGGACCTATGGAAAACCCCTATCTTAATTCCTGCGGGTTATCGGATGAAGACCTGGATGCTGCTCTTCGCGAAATGAAAGCCTACGTCGATATTACCGAAGACGATCTGAAAAAGATCTATGAAATTGCATTGCGTCACGCGCAGGAGCGTGTAGCGCTCAAGATGCCCGTTCGTGCGGTCATGTCGAAACGCGTCGTCACGATCGCCCGTGACGCCGACCTGCATCAGGCGGCGCAGATACTCTCCGAGAACAGGATCAGCGGGGCACCTGTTGTTGATGAAGCAGGGCCGGGTAATCGGTGTTCTCAGCGAAGCGGACATTCTGACCCTTGCGGGCATGAAACGAGAGCACACCTTCAAGGATATTTTACGGAACGTCCTAGGAGAGCCCGTACCTGCAAGGAAAAACGGCAACAAGGTCGAGGACGTCATGAGCTTTCCTCCCCTCACCGCCAAAGCCGACGACGATGTCGGGGACGTCGCGAAGATCCTCGATGACCGAAGGATAAAACGGCTGCCTGTTGTAGACGACGATGGTAAACTTGTCGGCATTATATCGCGCGCAGACATCGTACGGTCAATAGCGACGAAACCGTGAACAAAAAGGACGATGTTCTTAACGGAAGATGGCAGCAGGCTTCAACCTGCTTTTTCACAGGAAATCCTATGACTTTCGATGAATACCTTTCAAAAATGAAAGGAGGTGCAAAAAGCCCCCCCAGCGGGCCTGCTCGTGATCTTGTCTGGTCGTGGCTGGGAGCCGCTATCGGCATCGGACTCTGCTCCTATCTTTCCGCTTGCTATTTTGAACCCCGCGACCTTTCGCTGCTCATTGGTTCCTTCGGCGCTTCTGCGGTCCTTGTCTATGCCGCGATAAAAAGTCCTCTTGCCCAACCGAGGAACCTGGTCGGTGGGCATGTACTGTCAGGCCTTGCCGGAGTGGCCTGCTATCAATTCTTCGGCAGCACGCTCTGGCTCGCTGCTTCCCTGGCCGTATCGTTTGCCATCGTAATTATGCTCGTGACGAAGACCCTTCACCCCCCGGGCGGTGCAACGGCCTTGATCGCGGTGATTGGAGGGACCAAGGTCCACAGCCTCGGCTATCTCTACGCCTTAATTCCCGCGGGTGCGGGAGCAGTCATCCTTCTGCTCGTTGCCCTCATTGTCAATAATCTCGCTGTGCACAGAAAGTATCCTGAGTATTGGCTCTAAAACATCCCCCCCTGAACACAAGAAAAGCCCTCGCTGTTTTGAGAGCTTTGTTTTTCGTGGCTCGAGAGCACGTTTTTGCCTCGTGCGGGAGCGGTCGATTCATGCAATTCACATCAGCACTTTTTTTTCACAGCAATTCCGCGATGGTCTGTTTCTTCAGGCGGCGTTCAACCTCTTTGCGAATATCTACCCACACCGGATGAACGGAACAGCCGGCGCTCAATTTACACTGCTTGCTGTCAACGGCGCAGAGATTGATGCCGGCGGGACCCTGGATGGCCTCCAGGATCGAGAACAACGAGATGTCAGATGTTTTTTGGGCCAATTGGAATCCGCCGTTCACACCGCGCGTTGATTTCAGGATATTGCTTTTCACCAGACGCTGCAGGATTTTCGCCAAAAAACTTTTCGGGATGTGCATCGCCTGGGCAACTTCGGTAACACTTGCTGTGCGGTTGCGTTCCTTGGCAAGATACAGAATTGTTCGTACGGCATAATCGGATTCCCGGGTTACCAGCATAATGTTATTTTAGCTCCTCGAATATTTTCCCGACTATTTTGGCTGATGGTTTCAGCGTCTTGTCGCCTTCCTTTTTCCATTGAGCAGGACATGCTTCCGCGGGTGAGGAGGCGAGATGGACGTTCGCCCTGATCTTTCTCAGGATTTCTTCGACATTTCTCCCGAGGTTGTAGAAGTTTACCTCCGAGTTGAACAGTGTGCCTTCGGGACTAATGATGAAGGTGCCCCGCAAAGCATTTCCCGAGGTATCGTCATAGACGCCGAATTGGCGGGCAAGGTCCCCCGTGCGGTCGGAGCCCATCGGGAATTTTACTTTTGCGAGCATCTTTTCGTCGCGCTGCCAGGCAAGGTGGACGAATTTTGTGTCCGTGCTGACTGTGACGACCTCAGCTCCCGCTTTTTTGAATTCCTCGTACTGCTCTGCCAGAGCAGCAAATTCCGTTGCTCACACAAAGGTGAAGTCCGCGGGATAAAAGAACAGAACAGTCCACTTCTTAGCTGCTTTCTGAGCGGCAAGCGTGAATTCTCCGAAATCACCCTTGGTCTGCTCAAAAGTTTCGAGCTTGAAATCGGGAACGCCTTGGCCAACACGGAGACTACAGCAGTCACCAGACATACTCATTCCCTCCTCACTTTAGAGTTCACCGGCCGCGACATTTAAATTAATGAAAAGCGGCACTGTGTTGTCCCTTCCGCCTCTTTGTTTATTATATCACAGAGATGTTGCCTGCATGGTGCCGTATACGAGAATTGTTAAGAAATCCTACTTCCAGAACAGACAAAAATCACAATGAATGAGCTGCAACGAGGAAATAAAGGATTGGCTATAGAGAGGATAAAACGAGAGGGGGGCGAGTTCGTTGTCTGGGATGCAGACAGCCTACGCAGTTTTGTTATTTGTCCCCTTGAACAGCTGCTCTCAGAAATTTCCTGTTATTTTTAAAACTAACATGCAGGTGCGATTACAAACATCAATGCAGGGGCCACAGTTCGAGAATATGGTGACAGTCACCGGCCTTTCGGGTACTATGAGGCATGAAAACAGAAGTTTTTTTCCCGAAAACGGTCAAAGGCATCTATAAAGACAGACCGAACCGTTTTATCGTTGAATGCATTGTGTACAACAGGCCAACGCGCGCCTACCTCCCGAACCCGGGCAGGCTTTGGGAATTGTTCTTTCCCGGAGTTGTGCTCTATCTTGTCAGGCATGATGCTTCTTATGAAGGAAGCACGGACTATACGGTGGTCGCTGTCGAGCGTGACGGTCTTCCGATCATGCTCCATACCCATGTGAACAACCTTGTTGCACGGCAGCTCATTGAGCAGGGTCGAATCACGGGACTCGAAAACTCTTCGGTTATAAAGCCGGAAGTCGCTATCGGCAACAGCAGGTTTGATTTTTTGCTCAGCCAGAACAGGGCAGGACGTTGTCGTAGAAATAAAATCGTGCACGCTCGTGGGGAATAGGATTGCCATGTTTCCTGATGCTGTCACAGCGCGGGGGACAAAACACCTGCGAGAACTCGCATGTCTTGCAAAAAGGAGGATGAAGACTGCCGTGGTCTTCCTGGTCCACTGGCCCAAAGCGGAGTATTTCCTGCCTGAACACCATACAGACCTGGAATTCGCGCGGACCCTGCTTGCGGTTAAGGACACGGTCCTGGTGAAGGCCGTGTCCGTGGAGTGGGATGCAGCGCTCATGCCCCGCAGGACCAAAGACCTGATCATCCCGTGGCAATTGGTGGAACAGGAGTCCCATGACAGCGGCAGTTATCTTATCATCCTGCATCTCAAGAGGGACCGGTGTTTATTGGTCGGAAAGCTCGGGGAGGTTAAATTCAAGAAAGGGTATTACGTCTACGTCGGGTCGGCAAAGGCCGATCTTGCCAAACGGATCGAGCGGCATCGACGCCTTCTCAAAAACTATCACTGGCATATCGATTTTCTGAGAGGTGCCGCGGATTTTCATGCCGCACTGCCGGTCCGGGCAAGTGAAGACCTTGAATGCGGGATGGCCGCCGATCTCAGAAAAATCACTGAGTGGGAGGTCAAGGGGTTCGGGTCATCGGATTGCGACTGCAATAGCCATCTTTTCGGAATGTCGGAAGACCCGGTCCATTCACGGACTTTTATCGATCTATTACTCCAATTCAGAATCAACCGGTTGGAGAAATATTTGCCCTGATACTCCGTACGGATCAGAACAACTTCTGTTTCTGGTACATATGATCAAGTTTTGTCTTTTCCCAGACTTTTCTGCTGCAATGAACTGAAAATCATGTCGAGAACATTTCTTTGTTTACCTTCGTATTTATTGAGCACGGCAAGACAGCTGCCCATGGGAAACCTCCGGTGCAGATATTCGGCGTCCCGTCCCGAAAGGATGATGATGCGATTTTTGTTCAGTCCCTTGGACACGGCATAGTTGAGGATCTTGGAGCCGTCCAAACCGGGCATTTCCAGATCGACCAGCAGGAGATCGAGGTCATCAGTGATGGAAACCAGGCATTTAACAGGGTCATTACAGGTAAGGACCTTAAGGCCGGGATAACGCTCTTCCACGTATTTCTCAAGCAATTTCAGAAATGCTGTATCGTCATCTATGAGTAAGATTTTCCCCATGGTAACGTAACAGATCCATCGCTCCCGTTCTCATTTTGGCTCCTGCAGAAGGAAAACTGCAGAGATTTGAGCTTTGTTTCTGCGGAGATAGTATAAACCCCGCGGGCGGGAAAAAAGCGGGGGATTGACCTTAATATCTCTCGTCCCGGTATATAAAACAGCGCAGCTTTCTCCGCGTGACTGGATCCCCTCGCCAGATCTGATCTTTTTTATCGGCAAATGAGAAAACCCCCAAATCGAGAACAAATGAGGGCTTTTATTTTGAGCAGAAAGCGTATCCCTTTGCACTTGTGAACGTCAATCGACTGGCGTGACCACTGCCATGACGACGAGTTTTTCACCCTTGTCAGCGGCAAAACCGTGAGGGACGTTAGGTTCGCAGAGGAGGCAGGTCTTCTCGTCGGCTTCAATTTTCTCGTCGCCGATGGTGAACGTTCCTTTGCCCTGCACACAGTACATCATGAGCCGGAGCGGCGCCTTGTGCGGATCGAGCTTCTGGCCGGCGTTCAGACACATGAGGGCGACGCGCATCTCGGGTTTGTCGGAAAGCATCTCGCGCGAGATTTTGTCAGGATTAAATTTAATGAGTTTCTTGAGATCGAGAATTTCCACGGCAGTCCTCCCTTATTGGCCCGGCGTTCGGAGAGTAACCTCCTAGAGTTCTTCGGCTTCTGAACTTTATGTAAATAAAATAGCATGGCTGCCGGCAAAAAGCTATGATCGGCATCATACCGCGTCAGGAGGTCCTCCCTTCGATGACGTTCCGAACGCTTTCACTCAAGGTCTTGACGGAATACGGTTTCGATACCACGCCTTTGAACCCGTACTGCTTAAACTGTGACATGATTGGATCGTTCGAATAGCCGCTGGATACGATGGCCTTTACTCCGGTGTCAACCTGCAGCAACTTTTTAATAGTTTCTTTGCCGCCTATCCCGCCGGGAATGGTCAGATCCATTATCACGACATCAAAGGGCAGGCCGTTTTGCATGGCCTCCTGATACAGTTCCACCGCTTCAGCACCGTCACAGGAACTCACGACGCTAAAGCCGAGGTTAGACAGAATTTTGCTCGCGACATCCCGGACCATTTCCTCATCGTCCATGATCAGTACTCTGCCGCTTCCGCAGGCAGGCTGTTGATCGCTTACGGACTCGGGCGCAGCATGAGTAGATGCGGGGAGGTACATCGAGAAAGTCGCCCCGTTTCCGAGGGTTGATTCAACGGTCATGTGGCCGTCGTGACGTCTAATGATAGAATAGCAGGTTGCGAGCCCAAGGCCGCTGCCCTTGTGTTTCGTTGTAAAGTAGGGGTCGAATATCTTTTCCCGGTATTCTTCCGCGATGCCGACACCCTGGTCTGTGACTGATATTCTGATATAGTTGCCTGATTTAAGCGGAAGGTGATGAGCATCTTTGAGTGCGATGTTTTCGGCCGAGATGGTCACGGTGCCGCCTCCGGGCATGGCCTGATCAGCGTTCATGACCAGGTTGTGGATCACTTGACCGATTTGACTTTCATCGGCCTCGACCATCCAGAGATCGTGAGGTAGGCGAAATTCGCTCTTCGCCTTGGAACCATGAAGAGCAAAACCGGCTGACTCTTCGATCAACTGTTGCACGGGGATCATTTTTTTGAGCGGGGCGCCGCCTCTCGAGAACGTCAGCAATTGCTGCGTAATATTCTGAGCGCGTGAGGTCGCTTTCTCGGCCTCCTCAAGATATCGGGTAACGGAGCTCTTGGGCGGGGCATCCAGTTTCGCCAGATAAATATTCCCGAGAATTGCCGTAAGAAAATTATTGAAATCATGGGCAAGTCCGCCGGCAAGAACGCCGAGGGACTCAAGTTTTTGGGCACGCAGGAGGTTCTCCTCCATCTTTTTTCGTTCCGAAATATCGTTGGCAAGAATGAGATGCGCCCGGATATCGTTCAGCGTGAGGCGGTGAGACGTTATTTCCGCTTCGATGACGGTCCCGTTCTTCAGCCGGTGCTTCCAGGTGCCGGACTGTTTTGCGCCCTGGTCAAGTTGTGAGTGCACGCTGAGCAACGCAGGCATTTCTTCAAGCGTATAGATGTCATGAATCGTCAGACTCAAAAATTCTTCACGCTTATAGCCGTAATGAAGAACCGCGGCGTCATTAACGGCCAGGAACCTGAGGGTCTGCAGATCGTAAACCATGCTGGGGATGGGGTTGTTTTCGAAGAGCAGGCGATAGCGTTCCTCGCTTCCCCTGATGGCCTCGACCATTTGCTGCCGCTCCCTCATCAGTTGCTGTTTGTACAGGACCTGGTCAATGACGGAAGGGAGCAGATCGAGATATTTCATGTCCGCGTCTTTTACGATATAATCCGCCACTCCCAGCTTAAGCGCCTCAACAGCAACGAGTTCATTACCTTCACCGGTGACCATGATCGTAGGCAGAAGCGATTTTTTCGTTGCGAGCGTGCGGATGACATCAATACCGCCCAGGAACGGCATATTATAATCGATGAGCAGGAGGTCGTAACGGGAGGAGTTGATCATCGCCAGCCCGTCTTCACCATTTGCCGCTATATCAACGACAAAACCGCGCCGGTTCAGGGTCTTCTGCAGCAGGCGGGCAAGCCCGGGGTCATCCTCCATGTACAGGAGACGGACTACGTTGATATCAGCCACTTCAGGCGCTCCTTCCGCTCCCACATGAGGCACAGCCGATTCCGGTTCAAAGCCGACATCTTTCGTGTGACCGGGGCTTCCAGGATGGAGCCGGATCGGTTATTGCTTGACGTGATCTCTATTCGAATTTTTTATGATTTGCATGCGGGTTATTCACCACCATCTCCACAACGCGATGACAAAGATGATTACGAACACCAGGCCAAGATTCATGTAAGCAAAGAAATAAAATAACTGCTCGTGGAACGGGCGGGCGGTTTTCTCGCCCGCGGCGAGCAATTTCCCTACCTGGGGTAAAGACAGTATCTTGTCGTCTCCATGAGGGGCATTCTGAAGGAAATCCGTTAAATCGTTTCCTGCAGCATGTTTCATGACGTGCACACCGTTCTTCCAGAGTCTGCTTTTGGTCACATCGTAAATGATCCCTTGATAGACAATGTATGCCGGTCGTCCCTCCTTGCCGTCGAACTGGCGCAAGTCGTCGATGGTGCTGGAACCGGACAGGAGCGGAGCCGGAGTTGCCGCTTGCTTCCTCAACCGAGGACCGATATAGACCGTCACCGTAACGGCGCTGAACAGCATGATCAGATAAAGAACAATTTTGATGCTCAGGAGAATGCCGAACCGGGTCTCGATGAACGCGGACCAGGTCGGCATGCGCGCGATGGTCAGGAATATGCCCGTTATCAGGATCGCGATCATCGAAATCCAGCCGAGCCGGAGTTCACCCTTGGGAAGGCCCTTGGAAGCGTATGCCGGCTTCAGGAGAACGTGGACATACATGATCGTTCCGAACCAGATGATCGCGGAAAGCATATGAACATAGCCGACGATGAGGCGAATAACGCGCTGCGTGAATGACAGCGAACGATACCGGCCTTTGGCTTTAATATCAGCAAAAAATCGTTTGCCGGCATCGGTAAGCGGTCCGCCGCCCATCGTATCGATATGGCATTCTTTGCATTCCAGTCCTGTCTGGCGGGCATACTCGGGCGTAGCATAGGTCAGCGACGGGGCGAGCAGCAAGAAAAAAAACGGACCGATGAGGAAAATAAGCGAAAGCAATGCGAAACGTATATAGACAATCATAGTAAATCATTATAGACAAAAATCGCTGACTTGTAAATCGAGACTCGTCTCGTGTCGAATTTTAATGCCGCAAAAAGAAATTTCGCATCTGCGCTGAGATTCTGCCCTGAATTTGCCATAATGTATCTGCTCAGCGTGTGACAGCCAGCGACATCCATTTGCCGTCCGGATACCGCTCCATGAGGTTAAGGCCTGCCCGCGTCATTGCCGTAAGCACTGCCTCATCCTGACCGCTAAGAATACCGGAAAGGACGATAATGCCTCCCGGCTTCACGTGTGTGGCAATCAGCGGAGCTAGCAGTTCAAGGACTCCTGAGATGATGTTCGCTGCTATGAAATCATAGGTCTCGCTCAAACTTCCTATACTACATTCCCGGATTTCAATGCCAGCGGCCAGGTTCAATTCAGCGTTCTTCCGTGCCGCTTCAACGGCGAGCAGATCAGTGTCAACTGCGACGACGCGATGAAAGCCCAATTTTTAATGCTGCAATTGCGAGAATCCCCGTGCCGGTCCCGAGGTCGAGAAAACTGTTTTTTTTGCTTGTCTCTGCATATCGTTCCATGAGGACCAAACAAGACCGCGTGGTTTCATGATGGCCGGTACCGAACGCCATCGCAGGATCGATGATGAGGTTGACACGGTCTTTTTTCTGGCTGTTCCCATGGCGGAAGGATGGTAAAGCGGTTGCCCACGTCAATGGGCACGAATCCCTTTTTCCAGGATTCGTTCCAGTCCTGGTCTGCTATAATTGAAAAATCAACGGTTAAGGCCGGTTCCCGGCCGGATTTTTCGAGGAGCGATTGCATGATGGACAGTTCACTCCTGATTGAAGTCATATCAGCTGTTTCAGGAAAGAAGGCGGTAACGGATTCGTCCTCTTCAATTACGCCGAGACACATTGCAGCTTTTGTCAATCTCTGAATGAGTGTGTCGCGGAAAAGGGAGGGTATTCGTATGATGACTTTGTGATATGCCATAAAAATGGAGTGACCTTGCATGCGGGCCTTTTGTACTGAATTGTACAGGCGTCTGGTACTTCTGTCAAATGACCTTGCAGCTATTTTTTTTGGTTCATTCGGTTTTTTCCCTTGACAACTCCGCAAGTTACATGGTATTTTATGCCCTCTTAATACGTTGGTGTTTGAATTTGTGAAGGAGGATTCTAATGTACGCAGTCATCAATACCGGAGGGAAACAGTACAAGGTTGCACCCGGCGATATAGTCAGGGTGGAGAGCCTTGATGCAAAGAAGGGCGATACTATTGAATTAAAAGAAGTCTACATGATCGCAGACGGCGAAAAGTTGTCGATCGGAAAGCCGTTGCTCGCATCCGCCAAGGTCACTGCTGAAGTCGTGGAACAGGACAGGGGCAAGAAGATCATCATTTTCAAGCACAGGCGGCGCAAAGGATACCGTAACACCAACGGCCACCGTCAGAATTATACAGCAATCAAAGTGAAAGAGATCATCGCATAAGGTTAGCGAATTCGGAGGATGAGTCATGGCTCATAAAAAAGGCGTTGGAAGTTCAAGAAATGGAAGAGACAGCAATCCCCAGTACCTCGGTGTGAAGCGGTACGACGGCGAGCAGGTGCACGCAGGGACGATCATTATCCGTCAACGGGGCACGAAAATACATCCCGGAGAGAACGTGGGCAAGGGATGTGATGATACGCTCTTTGCCAAGATCAACGGCGTGGTGAAGTTTGAGCGCAAGGACAAGACCCGTAAACAGGTGAGCGTATACGCGGCATCGTAACGTAAGCAGCAAGTACGATCTGACACCCGAGGCGGCATAGTTGTCTATGCCGCCTTTTTTGTTTTTCAGAAGGGATCGGGCTTGCATTTTTAGATGCAGAACTGTATAATTCATTGAAAACATTATTCAAATACCCCTTTTAACGTTATTAAGAAGGTGAGCGAGGGGGATAGAGACAGTAAATGTCCAACTTTATCGACAGAGTGAAGATCGAGGTGAGAGCGGGGCACGGCGGACCCGGTTGCGTGAGCTTCCGGCGTGAAGCTTACGTGCCGCGCGGCGGTCCTAATGGCGGAGACGGCGGCAAAGGAGCTGACATCGTTCTTGTTGCGGACAAACAGCTCGGTACGCTGATAGACCTCAGGTACCAGCAGCATTATTATGCCGAAAAAGGCGAGCAGGGCCGCGGCAAGGAACAGTCCGGCGCTGATGGAAAAGATACGTTCATTCGCGTTCCCGTTGGCACCATCGTGCAGGATGCCGAGACACGGACGGTCATCGTTGATCTTGACACCGATGGAATGACGTACATTATCGCAAAAGGAGGAAGGGGAGGCAGGGGAAACACCTTTTTTAAGACGGCGACGAACCAGGCCCCGCGGCATGCTCAGCCCGGCGAACCGGGAGAAGAGCAGTGGCTGTTTCTTGAGCTGAAACTTCTTGCGGACGTCGGTCTGGTCGGCTTCCCGAATGCCGGCAAGTCCACGCTCATCTCGCGCATCTCGGCAGCGAAGCCCAAGATCGCGGATTATCCTTTTACCACGTTGTCCCCCGTGCTCGGCGTAGTGAAACCGGAAGGCAGGCGGAGCTTCGTGGTAGCCGACATCCCGGGCCTTATCGAGAATGCTCACAAGGGCGCAGGACTGGGATTTGAATTCCTACGTCACGTGGAGCGCACGTCAATCCTCCTCCATATGGTGGACGTGTCGGGCATCGTTCCCGGTGACCCGGTAGAAAATTTTCAAAAGATCAATAAAGAGCTCGAGCTCTACAGCGAGGCATTGGTGAAAAAGTCCATGGCTGTTGCTGCTACCAAGATCGATGCGGCAGACCAGGCGAAGCTGGATGAGTTAACCGCTTACTGCCATGAAAACGGATATACTTTTTTCCCGATCTCAGCAGTGTCGGGCGCAGGTTTGCAGCCGCTTCTCAACTTCCTTGCCGATAAAGTGGTGGAGGAGAGGGACTTGAGAGAGCAGGGGCAAAGGGCAGGGAAGGACCGAGAGGCTCCCGAAGCCGTGGAGAACAGCAAGATAGAGAACTGAGCCAACGACGCAGCACGCAAAGAATACAACATGAAGAATATTGAGACAAGCAGGAAAACAATATTTTCCCAAGCCCGCCGCATCGTGATAAAGATCGGCAGCGCGGTCCTCACGTCATCAGAACTGGGGCTGGACCAGGGCCGCATCGAGCGTCTTGCAGCCGACATTTCAACCATCATGAGCCAGGGGCGGCAGGTCATTGTGGTTTCATCAGGCGCGATAGCCGCAGGCCTTGCAAAACTGGGATTGAAGAAAAAAAGGGTCATGCCTCTTTCGCTCAAACAGGCGGCTGCATCCGTCGGCCAATCGAGCCTCATGTGGATGTACGAGAAGACCTTCGGCGCACATGGACATAAGGTGGCCCAAGTGCTGCTCACACGCGACGACCTCTCAAACCGTACACGCTTCCTCAATGCGAGAAGTACGCTCCAGACGCTCCTGGATTTCAAAGTCGTTCCCATCATCAATGAAAACGACACCGTCTCGGTCGACGAGATCAAGTTCGGAGACAACGACAATCTTTCCGGCATGGTCGTCCACCTGACGGACGCGGACCTTCTCGTGATCCTTTCCGATATCGACGGTCTCTACACCGCAGATCCGAAGTTCGATTCTTCTGCCGAACTGATTCCGATCGTCGAGAAAATTACCATTGAAATCGAGCGCGGGGCAGGAGGCACGCGCTCGCAGGTCGGTACGGGGGGAATGCGTTCTAAGATCCTGACAGCAAAGAAAGTCGGGGCCTATGGCGCGCCCATGGTGATTGTGAATGGGAAAAAGAACGGAGTACTGCCGGCGCTCTTTGAGGGCAGGGAAGTAGGCACACTGTTTCTTCCAAAACCCGAGAAACAGGACAGCCGGAAGCACTGGATCGCCTACACGGTCAGCTCAGCGGGTCGCCTCATGATTGACGATGGCGGCCGGGAGGCACTTGTGCATAAAGGCAGGAGCCTGCTGCCGGGCGGGATTGTCAAAGTGGAAGGAAATTTCAAAATCGGCGATTGTGTAACCTGTGTGGACCGTGCCGGGACTGCTTTTGCTCGGGGTCTGGTGAAATACTCTGCCCCAGAGCTGGAACTCATTAAAGGTCTTAAAACATCACAGATATCCTCCGTCCTGGGGCACAAAGATTATGACGAAGTAATCCACCGGGATGATCTAGTGATTCTTTGAGGAACATCGCAATCGAATTATGAAAATAATTGTAACTACTGTGTTAGCCATATTTTTGTCGGCATCTTCTTCTTTCGCTGCACTCAAACCGAATGACGCTGCTCCTCCCTTTTCCCTGCGTGACAGCGCGGGCAACGATTTTTACTTGAGCGATGTCCAGGGTGTAAAGAGTAAAGAACAGATAAGCGGTGTTATCCTGAGCTTTTTTGCGTCCTGGTGCATACCCTGCAGAAACGAACTGCCGATAATCAACTCACTCTCCGATGAAATGCAGAGAGAAGGCGTAAAAGTCGTGCTCATCGGAGTAAAAGAAGATTTTAAATCGATCAATGCACTTCTTGCCGATTTAAAAGTGGACAAACCTCTTGTTCTGAGCGACCGAAACGGTAAAGTCAGCGAACAATATCAGATCAGGTTTTTGCCGGTCACTTTTTTTATCGGCCGTGACGGCAAGATTAAGCATATTATTTACGGTGAAATCGACAGTAAACAGGCATTGAGAGATGCCGCCGGAAAACTACTGAAATAATCGTGATCATCTACCGGAGGTAGTGCTGTGGACATCAAACAATACGTTTCCGAAAAAGCGGTAAAAGCCAAGGCAGCAGCGCGGCGACTTGCCAACATCTCAACGGAGATCAAGAATACTGCACTGTTCAAAATGGCAGCGGGCCTTGAAAGGGAGGCCGCAAAGCTCATCTCAGAAAATAGAAAAGATCTGATGGAAGCCGAAAAAAAAGGGCTTTCCAAGGCGATGATCGACCGGTTGACGCTAAACCATGATCGCATTAAGGCAATGGCGGATGGACTACGCGAAGTGGGTGCTCTTCCTGACCCGGTGGGCGAAGTACTCAAGATGTGGCGAAGACCGAACGGCATGGAAGTGGGCCGGATGCGCGTTCCTATCGGGCTTATCGGCATCATCTATGAATCTCGCCCCAACGTGACAGCTGATTCCGCGGCGCTCTGTCTCAAATCCGGCAATGGAGTGCTTCTGCGCGGCGGTTCCGAGGCAGTACACTCCAACAGTTCCATCGTTGAGGTCCTTTCAAAGGCCGGGGCCGAGGCGGGCATCCCGGAAGGAGCCGTGTCGTTCATCGAAAACCCCGACCGTGCCTGCGTCATGGAAATGCTGAAACTCAACCAGTATATCGACCTCATCATCCCCCGGGGAGGCGAAGGCCTGATCCGTATGGTTTCGGAAAATTCGACCATCCCCGTTATCAAACATGACAAAGGAATCTGCCACGTCTACGTGGACAGCAAAGCCGATCTTCTCCATGGCCGAAGAAATCTGTTTTAATGCCAAAGTCCAGCGGCCCGGCACCTGCAATGCCATGGAGACCATGCTCGTACACCAGGATGTGGCCAAGACGTTCCTGCCCGTAATCCTGATCAGAATGAAGAAGGCAGGCGTAGAGATCCGCGGATGCTACCGGACCAAGGAAATCGTATCAGACATTACCGCTGCAACGGACAAAGACTGGGACACGGAGTACAATGATCTTATTCTGAACGTCAGGATCGTCACGAGTATGGAAGAGGCGATGGAGCATATTGCCGCCCATGGGTCGCAGCACTCCGAGGCAATCGTAACAAATGATTATCAGAATGCACGCCGGTTTCAGCGCGAAGTGGATGCATCAGCAGTTTTTGTGAACGCATCCACACGGTTGAACGATGGGTTCGAATTCGGCCTCGGCGCCGAGATCGGCATCTCGACAACGCGCATTCACGCGCGTGGCCCCATGGGGCTGGAGGAACTGACTTCCACCAAGTTCATCGTGTTCGGGAATGGACAGATCAGGAAATAGAGAGACGAGGGACGAAGGATGTAAAATCGTCCATCGTCCAAGCGAGCCACGCGAGCGGTCGTGTTTCATCCATCGTGGTTTAACCGGAGGTCTTTTTGTCACAGAAACTCGGCATTCTCGGTGGAACATTTAACCCCATACACTATGGTCATCTTGCCGCCGCCGAAGAGGTCCGGGACCGCTTGAAACTGGACCGGGTTCTGTTCATTCCTTCCTTTCACCCTCCCCATAAGCAGGAAGATGACGTCCCTTCTGCCGTCCACCGCATGGAAATGGTCCGTATTGCAACATCCGGGAATGCGGCTTTCGAGCCCTCCGACATCGAGATCAGCCGGGGGGGCAAGTCGTATACGGTCGACACGATCGAAGCTCTCCAAAAGACGTACCCTGAGGCGGAGTTGTATTTTATAACCGGGGTAGATTCTTTCCTTGATATTCAGACCTGGAGCCGCTGGGAACGGCTCTTACGCTTGTGTACGTTCGTCGTATTGTCACGGCCCGGCTATCGATTTGCCGATCTCCTGAAGATCGATTTCCTCAGACCGGCTGAGACTCAAATGATCGAACTGGACCGGGGACAACGCATGCATGTCGAAATTCATGCCGGAGCATTCACCGTCTATCTGGTGATGATTCCCTTGTACGATATATCGTCGACGGACATTCGCAGAAGGATTAAAGAGGGAATAAGTATCAAATATCTCTTGCCTGAAATGGTTGAAACCTATATAATTAAAAATAAACTGTATGCTTAATTCATTAGAAGCGGCGAAGCTTTGCGCAGAAGCAGCGGACAATAAGAAGGCCTTCGACATTCTGATCCTGGATCTGCGCAGCCTGACGTACATTACTGATTACTTTGTCATCTGCTCGGCGAGCAACACGACCCAGGTGGGAGCAATCTCGGACGGTATTGGCGAAGCGCTTGCCAAGGCCGGTGTCCACCCTTCCCACGTAGAGGGTGAAACCGAGGCAAACTGGGTGCTTATGGACTACGGAGATATTGTTGTCCATATTTTCGATGAACAAACCAGGGTTTATTACAGCCTCGAAAAGCTCTGGGGCGATGCGCCTCGGATACCCGTTGTCACCCCCCTGAAGTCACTACAGGGCATACCTACGTGAAGTTGACCATCTTCTGTATGGGGAAGACCAGGGAACGTTTTATCCAGGAGGGAATCGGGAAATATACCCGGTACCTGAAGCCCTATGCTGATATAGAGATCAAAGAGCTTAAGGAAGAGAAGATCCAAGACCTCAAAGACGCCCCATTCATCAGAAAAAAAGAAGCGGAACGAATCTTTAAAGCTATACCGAAAAATGTTTTTTTTGCAGCCCTGGACGAGCGCGGACAAGAGTTTACCTCACATGAGTTCGCTGCTTTTATCAATGGGTTGTTGGAATCGGGTGTCAGGGAAATAGCCTTTGTCATCGGCGGCGCCTTGGGTCTGGACGAGAGCATCCCGCAGAAAGCGAACAAAAGTATCGCACTTTCTCGCTGGACCGTTACTCATGAAATGGCGAGGCTGGTGCTGATCGAGCAGTTGTACCGTGCTTTCACGATCATCAAGGGGAAAACGTACCACTATTGATTCCGACAGGAAGAACTTAACTGCTTACGCCGTCAAAAACCGCCGCAACGGGAATCGTTAAGAAAGGACCGTGGATGAGATTTATCGTCACTGTGCTGCTGATCGCCCTTGTGATCGTCGTCATGATGCTGCGGGAATTCAACCCCGGCATGATCACGGTCAATATCCTGCCATCGAAATCTTACGAAATTTCAAAATCGACCTTCTTCCTGCTTACGCTGGCTATTGGCGCAGGCATTATTTTCTTCCTCTATCTCCTGCGTGACGTCAAGCGCTTCCTGCGCGGGCTCCGGGTCCAACGCGAACAGAAAAAAAGGCTCAAGATCCAGGAACTCTACACCAAGGGATTGAACTCGCTTCTTGCAAAGAGGAATGCAGAAGCGATTACTTTTTTTCAAAAAGTGCTCGCTATAGACCAAAACCATGTGAACACGCTGCTGCGCATGGGGATCAGCCAACTCCGTGAAAAGAACCCACAGGAAGCCGTCCTTCTTCACCAGAAGGCCCTGAATCTCGACCCTGACAACCAGGAAGTGATGTTTTCGCTCGCTGCCGATTATGAAGAAGCAAAGCGCTTCGAAGATGCCCTTGCCATGTACACGAAGATCCTCTCGAAGGATTCTTCAAACCTGACTGCCCTCATCAAGATGCGCGACCTGTACCAGCGTCTGAACCAGTGGGATGAACTGTCCGAGACGCAACGGAAACTCCTGGCGGGACCGCTCATGCCGTCAGAGCAGGAGGTCGAACACCGGAGGCTTGTCGGCTTCCGGTACGAGATGGGTCGTTCGTTACTCGAAGCCGGCGACCTGGAGCGGGCACGAAAAATATTCCGCGGCGTGATCAAGCTTGACAAGGACTTTATTCCTGCATTCCTGGGACTGGGGGAAGTGTATCTCGAAGAGGGAAAGGTCATTGATGCAGCTGAATTATGGGAAAAAGCTTATAAAATGACGTCCTCGACTCTGCTCCTCCTGCGACTGGAAGATTTGTACCTCAAACAGGGAGAACCGGGAAAAGCCATTGAGATATATACGAAAGCTGTGCATTGGAAACCTCAGGATAATTCGTTGAAATTCTTTCTCGGCAAACTCTATTACCGTCTCGAAATGATCGATGAGGCCTTCGAAATTCTATCCACCGTGGATTGGGGGGACAAGGATTTTCCCGACGTGCACAAACTGCTGGGGAACATCTACCTTCGCCGCGGCTCCCTGGGGCTGGCCGCATCGGAGTTCAAAAAAGCACTCGGTTTCAAAAAACAGATTATCATTCCCTATGTATGTTCAAACTGCGAACTCCGGACCACTGACTGGTCGGGCCGGTGTCCGAACTGCGGCAAATGGAACACCTTCGGAATAAATCTCGAGAAGACCTGTTAACGCGGATAATTCAGACGGCAAGTACCAAAATATCAATACATCCCGAAATCACCAAGTCTCACTTCCTGCTACTTCAAAAACTTCATCGATTACAGGAATTGAACAGTGTCGAAAATAACATTTCAGGATTTATGATTTTTAGTGTAAGGAGTTTGCATGTCGATCAAACCGGTAGTGTTGCTTGTTCTGGACGGTTGGGGCATCAACAAAAATATCGAGGGAAATGCAATAGCTGCGGCGAAGACTCCCACCTATAGTAAGCTCATCACCGAATACCCGCATACGGAGCTCCTGGCGTCCGGCGAGGCCGTCGGTCTGCCTGACGGCCAGATGGGCAATTCCGAAGTCGGACACTTGAACCTGGGAGCAGGACGGATCGTCTACCAGGACTCGACGCGCATCAGCAAGGCGATTCGTGACAATGAATTCTTTCAAAATCCCGTACTGCTCTCCGCCATGCGGACTGCTCGGGAAAAACAGACGGCACTCCACCTCATGGGACTTTTGTCGGATGGAGGCGTGCACAGCCGTATGGACCATATCTTTGCGATGCTCGATATGGCGAAAACACAAGGGATCACAGATGTTTTTTTTCATGCCTTTCTTGACGGACGAGATACGCCGCCGTCCAGCGCAATCCAGTATGTCAAACAACTGGAAGAGCATCTCGCCAAAATCGGTATCGGCAGGATTGCAACGGTCTCCGGCCGATATTACGCCATGGACCGCGATAAACGATGGGAGCGTGTCCAGAAAGCCTACGAGGCCATCATTACGGGAGAGGGCATCCGGAAATTTTCCGTTGTCGAGGCAATTCAGCAGAGCTACGAACACGAGCGGACTGACGAATTCATGCTTCCGGCCGTGATCATCGATAAAAAAACTAACAAACAGGTTGGCACCGTCCGGAACGACGATGTTGTCATCTTCTGCAATTTCCGCTCCGACCGTGCGCGGGAGATCACCAGGGCAATGACGGACCCAGAGTTCAAGGGTTTCAATCGACGGTTGTTTCCGAAACTTTCGATGTTTGTGTGCCTCACGACCTACGACGAAACGTTCGATCTCCCTGTTGCTTTCGGGCCGATACGCCTGACGCATATCCTGGGCGAGGTCCTGAGCAACCGGGGCGTTCAGCAGCTCCGTATTGCTGAAACGGAAAAATACGCTCATGTCACCTTTTTTTTCAACGGCGGAGAAGAGCCGCCTTTTCCGCTGGAAGATCGGGTGCTGGTCCCGTCGCCGCGCGATGTCGCCACGTATGATCAAAAGCCGGAAATGAGCGCTCGGGAAATCACGGATAAGCTGGTAGAACGTATCGCATCGAACCGATATGGTTTCATCCTCGCAAACTACGCTAACCCGGACATGGTCGGTCATACGGGGATTCTTGGTGCTGCCATCAAAGCAGTGGAAGTGCTCGACGAATGTCTGGGGCGCGTGCTTCGCGCAGCGGAACAGGCCGAGGCACAGGTGCTTATTACCGCGGACCACGGGAATATCGAAGTCATGTCCGATCGGACGACGGGCCAGCCCCATACGGCACACACGACTGACCCCGTGCCATTTATCATCACGGCCAAGAAATTGAAGCTTAGAACAAGCGGAATTCTGGCAGACGTTGCTCCGACGGTCCTCGAACTGATGGGGATCAGCATTCCCGCTGAAATGACCGGGAAGAGCCTTATCCTGCCGACCTCGTGATTGATGCGAAACATCCAGCCTTTCGACTCTATTTGCGTCTCGCAGTGAGATTGCGTATTGTTTAAGGCGCTCCCCCATGTCATTGTTTCGGCACCTTCTCGATTTCCTCCTTCCATCGTCGTGCTCCTACTGCCACGAGACGATCGGCGATTCCCGCGTCCCGCATTTTTGCCGGGCCTGCTGGGATGATTTCGATCCGATTTCCGGACCCGTTTGCAACCGATGTGGCAGGCCGTTTGACTCACCGGAAACATTGACCCACAGCCCCGCTTTTCATTGCTCGTCCTGCAGAACGTCACCACCGTCTCTTTGACCAAGCTTTATCAGTCGGGTATTTTGAGGGACCCCTTCGGGAGGCTATCCACCAGTTCAAATATCGTCCTTGTCGGTCCTTAGGAACCCCGCTGGGAGCATGGATGGCGGATCGGGTTCGGATGCTGTTGAACATCGATATGGTCATGCCGGTTCCTCTTCACCCGAAACGTTTGAGGCAGCGGGGGTTTAATCAGGCGCTTCTTCTTGCCTATCCATGAACGTGAAGTACGGCATTCCGCTTGTCTACGATAATCTGGCGAGAGTAAGACCCACGAGGCCGCAGGTTGAACTGACGGGGGAGGAACGGGTAAAAAATGTAGCAGGGGCCTTTTCCCTGCGCTTCCCGGAGATCGTTGAGAACAAACATATACTGCTGATCGATGATGTATTCACGACCGGTGCCACGATGAACGAATGCGCTGCGGTTCTCAAAAGAGCAGGGGCTGACCAAGTCACTGCCTGCACACTCGCGCGAGCAATTTAGCATGCAAGAGGTTTCATAATCTTGACAATTGTATAATGCTTAGGTATAGTTGAGCTTTAGCAGTGAGACCCGTAAAAGCTTTCATCCTCCGTTCTGCTTCAACGAGAAGCATGATTTGCACTAACATATTGAACGCTCCGTGATGTGAATATTCCCTTGACTCAAACAGCCTTATATTGTTATTTTGACCGTTAACAATTCTCATATACAACGTTGTCAACAAAGAGGTGAAAGCGTCGCAGGTTTGAAAGCAATTTATTCGTTTCTCAAAAAATATACATTCGTTAATATAATATATTCTAAGAAAGAAGGAGGTTTAACATGTTGGTTAAGAAACCGTTAATGGTAATACTTATTTGTGCAGCCTTACTGGCGGTTGCAGCGGGCAGCGTATCCGCACAGATGGTAGGCACGATCAAGGATGTTGAACAACAGGTAGGTTCAACAGGCACGGTTGACTGGACTACAGGCATGATTACAGCCGTAGGAATCGGCGCGCCTCCTGCCCAGCCTGCGAATGCCGCTCAGGCGCGGGCAATGGCAGAACGGGCAGCACAGGTCGTTGCCTTGCGAAACCTGCTTGAAGCAGTAAAAGGGGTCAGGGTAGATTCCACTACTACCGTAGAGAATTTCATGGTGTCCAGCGACATCATCAAGACTGAAGTGAGCGGCTTTATCCAGGGCGCAATGCCTGTTGATAAAAAATACATGTCTGACGGTTCCGTAGAGGTCACAGTGGGGATGAGACTTACTGGCGCTCTCGCTGACGCCCTTTTGCCAAAGGGACCTGCAACGCCTCTGTCACCCTCGGCCGCTCCGGGAGGAACATCAGCAACACCGGGCCAGCTCTACACCGGCTTGATCATCGATGCGAGGGGACTCGGCGTGAGGCCGGCCATGGCGCCGAGAATCCTGAATGAAGACGGCAAGGAAGTGTACGGCTCGGCCTGGATCAACAGGGACTACGCCGTACGCGAAGGCATGGTCGGGTATCTCAAAGACCCCGCAGCTGCTCAGACCAACCCCCGCGTAACAGACAAACCGATGATGGTGAAAGCAATCAAAGTTTCCGGCGATGCTCGCGTGGATACGGTGATCAGCAATGCCGATGCCGCAGCTCTCCAGAGCGCCTCTCAAAATCTGAGCATGCTCGAAAAGTGCCGGGTGATCATCCTCGTTGATTAGTCTAAGGCGCATCGGGAAATAGTATGCTTCCCGGCAGCCGATTCTGAGAATATCGATTGGAGGTAGTGAATGATTACGCAGATCAAACGCCTCATGGTAGTTCTGGCAGTGCTGTTCATGGCAGCAGCGGTCAGCGGTTGCGGACCGAAAGCAGTGCCGTCCACGTCGATCATGGATACACCTGAATACCATTACAATCAGGGGCTGAAGTTGATGGAGGCGGACAGGCTGGATGATGCGATGCGCGAATTCGATCGGGCTATTTCGCTCGATCCGAAATCGTCGCTCGGCTACATCGGAAAAGGCCTGGTCCAGGGCAAGAAGGGTGATTTCAAACCTGCCTTCGAGAACATGGAAAAAGCAAAGGGCTATGAGACCAGCGGTATAGAAGCACGCGTCGGCATGATCAGGCTCTACGGATTGCAGATGGCCAAGGAGCAAAAACGGGTAAATGAGTTGGTCAAATCAGCCGAGAAGGAATTTAAGTCGGCCGACAAGAAGGAGCCGAATAACCCCAGGCTGCATTACTATATGGGGATGTGCTACAAGACGGCGCTCGATTTCGACAAGGCAGCGAACATGTTCCGTGCCGTTCTTGACATGAACCGCGACTTTGTCGGAGAAGCCAACGCGGAGTGGGCGGTGATCCAAAAGATCCAGCGTGCTGCACCGGGGAGCGAAATCGGCAAGAAGATCGCTCTGATCGACAAAATCGATCGTGCCGATATCGCGGCGCTCTTCGACCAGGAGATGAATCTTGAGAAGCTCTTCACCAAGCGCGGAACGAAGACCTACGACACGACTTTTAAGTCACCAACGGAGTCATCCACCAGGTTTTCTCCGGAGACGGCGGTAAAGATGGAGCCTGCTACGGACATAGCCGACAACTGGCTCAAACCGAGCATCGAGACAATACTCAAACTTCAGGTTCGCGGACTCGAAGCCGGGCCGAATCATAAATTCGAACCCGACAAGCTCATCACCAAGGGAGAATTTGCCCTCATGCTCGAGGATATCCTGATCAAGGTGACCGGTGACGAAAAACTTGGCGACCAAGTTCCTTGGTGCGACATCACCGTTTCCCGATGTCCGGAACGATCTCTATGCGTTCAATGCGATCATGACCGTAACGACACGAGGATTCCTGGAAGCCGACAAAGCGACTGGAGAATTCAAAGCCGGGGATACCGTTTCGGGCGCTGATGCACTCCTGGCAATTCGTGAGTTCAAAAACCAGCTTAAATTTTAACTGATGACAGAGTGCCCGCTCCGCACAAACGGAGCGGGTTTTTTTGACGTCTATTATGAACAAATTATTAGCAACCATCATATTTGTTCTGTTTCTCTCCCATCCCTCCGGCTCTATTGCCGGCCTCAAAGTGCTTGAGGGAGAACATACCGTCGTCTACGATATCGTGAATCCCCGGGGCGTTGCATTTATACCGGACTATAAAAACGAGTCTTTTGAACAGAAAGTAACGAATCTGGACGAGTTCAGCAAGCGCGTTCAAGTTACCTCGAAGAATGGGTCCGTTAAAAACGCGGGTTCCTTTCCCCATCGCGCCCGGAGTGCTTCCCGCCTCGGTCTCTCAATATCTCATGCCTGAACGGGACCGACAGTCACAGGACCCGCGGATTGTGCAACTTGCCAGGCAAATTACCAGGGGAAGCAGGTACGCACATGAAGCAGCAAACGCCATCCTGTCCTGGATAGCGGACAACCTTACATTTGACACGAGCATTACCGTCCCGACGGACGCGATCTCTGCACTCAACTACAAAAAGGCTTACTGCGTCGGTTACTCCAACCTGGCAGTGGCCTTGCTGCGGGCTGCCGGCATACCGGCACGTGTAGCGCACGGCTATTTACCCCCGGGATATGAGTGGGGTTTTTCGAAGGATTACTGGGGCGTAAAAGTAAATGACGGCGGCTTCCATGCCTATCTCGAGATCTACTATCCGGACACGGGCTGGGCATTCTCCGATGCCGAACATTCCCATAATTTTGTCGATCCCTTTCACATCATTCTCCGTCTCGACGGCATGGAAATGCCCGGCGCCTATGCCGGCGGATATCTCGAGGTCGACAAGGCAACGTTCTATACGATTTTCAAAGAAGAAGACAAGACCGTTATGGTCGACGAATTGCCGCTTCCGAAGGAAAAACGACTCGGACGAAGACTTGATGACCGTCAGCATTCCGCGCTCGTGACCGGGCGCGTGACCGACCAAGCGGGGATTGCAGTGCCGAAAGGTTCCCTGGTGCTCTGGAAGGACGGAAGGGGAACACCCACGCCGTTTTCCGACGGCAGATTCGCTGCTGCAGTGACTGCGGCAGGCATGTATCGGGTGGAACTCAAGGGACCCGGATTTGCAAAGTCCTCTCAGGAGCTTCGTGTCGATCAAGGGCAGGTGTACCGGATCAACTTTACTCTCCAGCCCGGCGGCGTGATCAAGGGCAAGGTTATTGATGGTAGCGGCAGGCCTGTTCAGGACGGCGATGTATTTTATCGCGACGGAAGCACCAGCTACGGCGTTTCGATCGATCGGGACGGTACCTACAAGATAGAGGGGCTATCTCCGGGCCAATATAAGGTTTCGGCCGTGGTCAGCGACAAAGAAATTTCTCGCACGGTGGCCGTCGAGGCCGGCAAGGAAACGGTGACGGATTTTGAGGTAAAATAGTTTGTTTAGTATTCGGATACAGTGCGCGTGACTCCGCAAACATGCGCCTGACACATTCGAGTCATTCTCATTTTTGACCGCGCGTCGAGGTACGTCATGAAAAAAATAGGCGGGCTCATATTCATCCTTTTCTTCTGCTGTTTTGCTGCTGAAGTAGTTTTTGCCCAGACTGGAAATCCGGGTGACGCAATCGAAACAACCGGCTCGGGTCAGATCAACTGGACCAGCGGCGAGGTGTTTGCAACAGGAATCGGTGCGCCTCCTTCACATCCGGTAAATGCCGCCCAGGCGCGCGCCATGACAGAGCGAGCCGCATTCGTCGTTGCAATCAGGAATCTTCTTGAAATCGTGAAAGGCGTTCGCGTCGATTCCTAGATCGGTGGTCGAGAACTTCATGGTAAAAAGCGATGTGATCAGGACACGGGTAGACGGCATCGTGAGAGGGGCGCGCATCGTCAAAACGCAGTATATGTCGGACGGGTCCGTGGAGGTGCTCGTATCCATGCCCATGAAAGGTGCGCTCATGGAGGCTATAGTACCGGAAAATTTTGGGAGGCCACTCATCTCGCAACCGCCCCAGATACCAGCGCCCTCTACCCCGCAGCCGTCGAGACCGGAGATTCCCCCTTCTTCTCCCCTAAAGCCTGCTGAACCGAAAAAATCGGTACCGCCGGCGCCTGTTCCTTCAATTCCGGAAAAGAAACCGGAACTTCCGAAGCAACCTGAACCGGTAAGGCCCGCTCCCGCGCCTCCTGATGAATCGACGACGGTTTTCAAAGGCGGTACCGCTACCGGCCTGGTCATCGATGGCAGAGGACTCGGATTGCGGCCTGCGCTCCTTCCCAAAGTCATCGATCCCCAGGGACAGGAAATATATGTAGGACAGGTGGCCACAAGAACCAATGCCGTTGATCAGGGCGTTGCAGGTTATGCCAAGGACGTGAATGCTGCCGCAAACAACTTTCAGGGTCACGGACAATCCTGCTGTCATCAAGGGGATGCGCGCATCCGGTGCGGCCAGGACCGATATTGTGGTGAGCCAGGCCGATGCACAGACTCTCCGACAACTGAGCAGGAAAGGCGATTTTCTTCAATACTGCAGGGTCATAATCGTCTATTAAGGATGTCCTGGCAGTTCTACGACAATATCACTGTCTTTTCAATGCCCTGCGCATTATAGCTTGACAGATACTGTCCATTTGGGTACTTTGCTGTGAGACGTGATTATGTTTTTAATCCGCTATCATGCCTTTACCAATATGATCAAGATGCAGCATAAAGGAGTCTGAGAATGATGAAACTGATAAAGAATCTGGCAGTGCTCTGTGTAATGGTCATCTTTGCCGGTTGTGCCATTCCGCATCCGCCGCTTCCTTATGACTCTAACAATCCGCTCAAACATGTAGCGGTCCTTCCCATGAAAAACGACACCAATGATGTGGAGGGCCCTGACGTGATGCGGAACAAGATGGTCAAAGCATTGGAAAATCGTTCCTATGTAGTAAAGGATTTGAAGGAAACCGACCAGATCCTTCGCGATAGGATGGGGATCACGTTGGGAGGGCAAATCGATTTGGCCACAGCCCAGAAGCTCGGACAGGAGCTCGACGTCGAAGGCGTGCTCTACGGAACGCTCATGGATTTCGACGAATTGACGACCGGCGCCATCGATGTGAAGAAAGTGCGCGGCAAGTTTAAACTGGTCAATGCCATGACCGGCCAGACCGTGTGGTCGCGTGGTCTCGGCGTCCGGAGTGAGATGAGAATGGAGGGACGAGGCGGAGCAGCAGCAACTATCGCGGCCAGGGCCGCTGATTCACGGGACAAGGAAGTGCCTTGGGTGACGATCGAGAGCACGACGACAGGCAGCGATAATCTCGGGAAGTCATTCGTCTACGGTTTGGGGACGAAGCTGGCGAGTAAAGCGTTCGGCGTGCACCTCGACCATGAATCCTCGGAATTGGCGAGGAGGGTCACGTACGATCTTCCCTGGGGGCCGGGCACCTCGACAGCAACGGTTGCAACTGCCCCCGCGCCCAAGTTCACCATGCCTGAGATGAAAATGCCCGAGCCGCCCTCCTTCGGATACATGGATTGGGAAGGCAAAAGGGACTTCTCAGCTGTCATTTATTCCTCGTCTTTCGACAAGAACAGGAACCAACCCTTCAACATGGAAATCCCGATGGCCGTCGCCGGGAAGAAAATGCGCATGGACATGGACATGTCTAAAATGATGAAGGGAGACAGTCAGTCTCCTTTCAGTAAGATGTCCGTGATAGAAAGGGCCGACAAAAAAATCGGCTACACACTCTATCCCAACACGCTAAAGTATATGGTTCATACTGAGAAGGAATCGGTCGATGAAAAACCAAAGGTCGAAAAGATCAAAGTCGGCAGCGAGGTCATCGGCAAATATCATACTGATAAGTATAAGGTAAGGATCCTTTACAAAGAAGGCAAAGTTGAAGAAGGATTTATCTGGAATGCCAGGGAACTGGACGGGATGACGATCAAGAGTGAAGTGGAAAACAAAGACTATAAAGTGACGACGGAAATCAAGAATATCGTCTTGAAGACCCCCCATGCCTCACTGTTCGAGATACCGACAGGATATACTGAAGCCCGGAGTTTTATGGATATCATGGCACCGGAGCAGAAAACTAAATGATCAAAACTCATATTTGAAGTAAAGGAGGAAGCAAAATGAAAAAAGGTTCACGGTTGATAATTACGGGCATGTTATTCGTATCGGTTGCTCTCATTATGGGCAGCTGCGGACCCACAATGTCCGGTGCGGTCAGGGACGATACGACTTTGACCGATACATCAAAGCAGTTGAAGACGAGCAGTGATGTTTCCGAATACAAGGGGCCGAAACTCAGGGTCGGCGTCGTCAACTTCCAAAATAAAACTCCATCAAGGGTGCTCGGTATCGGTGAAGCAGCAGCGGACATTCTGGGCACCATCATGCAGAAGACCGATAGGTTCATCGTGATCCCCCAGCAAGACATAGAGTCGATTTTGGGACAGCAAAGGTTTGGGGCAACCGGTGCGGTCAATCCCGATACTGCGGCTAAAATGGGTCAAATCCTGGGTCTCAATGCGATCGTGACCGGCGCGATTACAGCTTACTCCGAAACAGAAGAGGGGAGCGATTTTATCGTCGGAAAGACTAAAAAACAGATAGCACGGGTAACAGTTGATTACCGCGTTGTTGACACGACGACGGGAGTGCAGCTCCTTGCTGACTCCGGAGCAGGGATCTACGAGAAAAAAGTAACGACCGTTCTCGGAGCCGGAGGCAAGGCGAGCTATGATACCGATCTTCGTGATGGCGCGCTCAGGGACGCACTTACCAAAGCCATGGTAAACATGATGAAGCAACTTGAGAATGAGCCATGGAAAGGCAAGATCGCCAAGGTCGCCGGCAATAAACTCTACATCAATGCGGGCAAAAAAACAGGCTTGAAAGTAGGAGATAAGCTTGATGTGTATCGGGTAGGCGAAGATATCATAGACCCTGATACGCATATGAAATTAGGAACAACAGAGGATAGGGTAGGCCAGGCCATTGTTCAGCGAAATGATCTTGGTGACAAGGCGGATATGTCCGTAGCCGTAACCACATCGGGCATAGGATTCAAACAGGGTGATGTGGTAAAGTTCGTCGGGAAATAAGTAGTGCTGACATGTCCGAAAGGATGAGGCCATGGTAAAACGATATGCAGTCATTGCTCTCGTTTTGTTCGTTCTTGCAGTGTCCTTCTCAGCGGCAGCGACGGCAGAGTCAGGTGCGAACGATGCCGTCGTCACGGTGATACAGGGGACCGCCCGGGTCTACTCGAAAGGCTTTGCAAAAGGGCGCCTTCTTAAACAGGGAGACGTGCTCAAAAAGGACCAGGAAGTGAAAGTTGCCAAAAAGTCCCGGATGGAGGTCCGTTTCCCCGATGGGACCATCATGCGTCTTGCCGAAAAGTCTCATCTTAAGCTAAATCAGTTGTCGTACAACAAACAGACTGAGGGCAAAAACGTCAAGGTCGACCTTTCTATCGGCAAGCTCTGGGCGAAAGTAAAGAAACTTACCACACCAGATTCTTCGGTTGAAGTGAGGACCTCAAACGCCGTGGCCGGCGTGCGTGGAACGGTATACCGCGTAAACGTGGAAGACGACAAAAGCGCCGTGGTCAAAGTATACGACGGCTCTGTGTATGTGGCAAATCCCCCGAGAGACACATCGCAGGCAGCCAAGGTGACATCACCTCACGAGGTGTCGGGCCCCCACGCAGTTTCGCCTCCCTATCACGAAGTATCCATGGAGGAGTGGACCACCATCGTGAAGGCCATGCAACAAATCACCATTTCACCCCAGGGTGTGCCCTCGAAACCGGAAGATTTTGACCCCAAGGCGGATTCCGACGACTGGGTGAAGTGGAACCAGGAGCGGGACAAGGAAACCCAGTTCTAAGCTGTAAACAGCGTTTCTGCAGCCGTCCGGAATTATCGGACGGCTTTTTTGTTCCCAGGAACAAAGCTCTTGACACCAGCAGCGGGAGATGGTATAACAACTCGTTGTTGAAAATGGTTATCAATATCAATTATGCAAAAAAGACCTGCCGAACATTTAAGCGAATATCTTCAAAGCCAGGGGCTTAAGGCCACCAGCCAACGGAACACGATCCTTGACATTTTTACAAGGGCGGGAGAACACCTGAGCGCTGAGGAACTCTACGTACGGGTAAAAAAGACCCATGCGGGTATTGGTTATGCGACAGTATACCGAACGTTAAAGCTGCTGACGGACGCAGGTCTGGCTCAGGAAAGACGGTTTGATGATGGTTTTACCCGCTATGAGCATACCAACCCGGATGCGCACCACGACCACCTGATCTGTACAAAATGCGGGGCCATTCTTGAATTTGAGAACGAGCGTATCGAGGCCCTCCAGCAGGATGTGGCGAGAAAAAACCACTTTAAGGTCTTAAATCACAAACTCGAATTATACGGCCTTTGTTCCGAGTGTCAAAAGAAAAAAGATAAATAATCGAAAATCGGGATCCACCGAGGGGTTTCGATAGTGAGGATATGTTTATCATGCACGACCATGGTCCAAACGACGGAGAACGCTACCGCGACTCCAATCTGAATAAGGTCTTATTGATCGGGAACCCTAATGTCGGGAAAAGCGCGCTGTTCGGTTTGCTGACGGGAAAATATGTTACCGTGTCCAATTATCCGGGCACAACGGTGGAGGTGACGTACGGCAACGCTGTTTTAAATAAGACGCGCAGCCTCGTTATCGACACACCGGGCGTCAACAGCCTGGTGCCCATGTCCGAAGACGAGAAGGTAACGAGGGACATCCTGCTCACGGACCGCGCCGGCGTCGTGGTGCAGGTTGCGGACACCAAGAACTTGAGGCGGGGCCTTCTGATCACACTTCAACTTGCGGAAATGGGCGTGCCGTTCATACTCGATCTTAATATGGATGACGAAGCAAAAAGCCGGGGCATTATGATAGACCAGGAGAAGCTCGCCAATCTTCTCGGCATAGAAGTTGTTAAAACCGTTGCCATTCGGCGAAGCGGTATCGATAAGCTTTTAAAAGGCCTCCAGCATCCAAGACCGTCGTCAATCTCTGTCCGGCATGAAGACACTATAGAGGGCGGTATCAGAGACGTTTCAGCGCTTCTTCCCGAAGCGTACATTTCCCGGCGCGCACTTGCACTCATGATCCTTGCCGGCGATGAGAGCCTCAAGTCCTGGCTCCATGCGAACCTTCAAGACCATGTGATCGTTGAGATCGAAAAGATCCGGCAGAATATTCAGTCGAGATTCAACAACTCCCTCGGCTATCTCATCAACCAGCGCCGCATGAAGAAAGCCGACGAAATCCTTGCACAGGTCACTACCCGCCATGAGGCGGGAAAAGGTTCAACGATCGCGTTTCATCTCGGCAGGCTATCCATGCATCCCGTCTATGGCCTGCCGGTTCTTCTCGTTGTTCTTTATCTGGTGTATCAGTTCGTGGGCGTGCTCGGGGCAGGGATGGCTGTAAACTTTTTGGAAAAGACCGTTTTCGGCGTTTATTTGAATCCCTGGGCTACGAAGATCGTCAACTTCATATTTCCGTTCAAGTTTATGCAGGAATTGCTGGTAGGTGATTACGGTCTCATCACCATGGCGCTCACGTATTCCGTTGCGATCGTGCTGCCGATCGTGGGGTTTTTCTTCATCGCCTTCGGTATTTTAGAGGACTCCGGTTATCTGCCGAGGCTCGCGGTCATGGTAAATAAAATATTCAAGATCATGGGCCTGAACGGAAAAGCGGTGCTCCCGATGGTTCTGGGCCTCGGCTGCGATACCATGGCGACGCTCACGACCCGGATCCTCGAGACAAAGAAAGAACGCATCCTTGTGACGTTGCTCCTGGCACTCGGCGTGCCCTGCTCCGCGCAGCTCGGCGTCGTACTCGGCATGGTTTCCGGCATCTCCGGGCTTGCCACTGCCATATGGATCGGGACCGTGGTCCTGGTGATGCTTCTCGTGGGGTATCTTGCCGCGAAGGCCATACCCGGCGAACCGTCGGATTTTGTACTGGAACTGCCGCCGATCCGGGTGCCGCAGCTCACGAATATTCTGGTCAAGACCCTTGCGCGGGTCCAGTGGTATTTGAAGGAGGCTGTGCCGCTTTTTATTCTGGGCACGTTCATCCTCTTTGTCGGTCATAAGGTCGGCGCGCTCGAATATATTCAGAAGCTGACCGATCCGCTGGTTGTGGGTCTTCTCGGTCTTCCCAGCAGGGCTGCCGAGGCATTTGTGATCGGTTTTTTGCGCAGGGATTACGGCGCAGCGGGCCTCTTCGTGATGCAGAAGCAGGGGCTGCTCGACCCGATACAGACGGTTGTAAGCCTTGTCGTGATAACCCTGTTCGTTCCCTGCATCGCGAACTTTTTCATGATGGTAAAGGAACAGGGAATGAAGGCCGCGCTGTATATGGTAGCTTTCATTTTCCCTTTTGCGTTTGGCGTTGGGGGGGTGTTGAATTGGGCGCTGAGGATGATGAAGGTGGCGCTGTAGCTCCTAAGTGGAGTTATCGAGAACAAAGCCCATCTGATTCATGCACCCTGTGGGTTGATTCTTAAGGAGGTACTATGTCGGAGCATAAGAGACTGGATACGGTTGAAGGCAAGGCGGGGCATCCGGCCCTGTGCGTACTTCCGGAGATCGAAAAAGAGGATGAGCTGTTCGAGATTATCTGGACCTTAGCAGAAGAGGGGAACCTGACCTTGGATCAGATAGTGCTAAGTTGTACTCTCAAAGATTGCGGAAGTATTCTGAAAGATCTTGCTAAACATGGTTGGATTGAGATCAAAGGACAGACTGTGGAACTATTGTCGAAAGGTGAGAAACGTGCGCGGGAACTGGTTCGTCGCCACCGCCTTTCACTCCGGCTGTTTTATGACCTTTTTGCGCTTGACGGCGCCGAGGCCGAAGCGTGCAAGTTCGAGCACATTCTCTCGCCGGAGGTGACCGACAGCGTGTGCACACTGCTTGGCCACCCGCCGAATTCCCCTGACGGAAAGCCGATCCCCCGCGGGGAATGCTGCGCCATGTTCCGGCAAGAAATGAAGCCACTCGTAGCGCCGCTTGCGGATCTTGTGCCGGGTGAGCAGGCCAAGATCGTATTCATAACTCCCGGGTCGCACTCACGCCTGGATCGATTATCAGCAATGGGCGTTGTCCCCGGCAGCGTTGTCAAACTCCATCAGAAAAAGCCATCATATGTGCTTCAACTGGGCGAGACGATGATCGCCGTGGATAAGGATATTACGAAAGAGATTTTTGTAAAAAAAATATAAGACGATCTGCGGTGGCTTGCATCGATGTCAGCCACCGTTTTTTATTGACGATATACTGAAAATGATTATCAATATCAAATGGAGGGTTTGATGAAGAAAGTCGTATATGGCAGCATGCTGATTGCGGTCCTGGCATGTGCAGGAGGGGTTGCACTGGCGGACCAGAGGAACTATGTTTGGACTGAGGAATATTCGACCCCGGCGCAAAGCAGTACAGAAATTGAGTTTTTCCAGACCGCCATAACACGGGGCAGGCACATACGAAATGCCAGTGACTGGAGCCAGCAGATCGAACTGGAGTATGGCATAACGGACCGCCTGAGCGCAAGCCTTTATGAGGTCTACCAGCAGGATGCAGACAGCTCCTCTTTTATGTATGTCGGCTATAATCTGGAAATGCGATACAGAATAGCAGAAAAAAATATGCTGCCGTTAGATGTGCTCCTCTAAGCTGAGCACGAAGTAAATTAGGTTGAAGGGAATACCTTTGAGGGCAAGCTGGTCCTCGCTAAAGACATCGGAAGGCTCAATGTGGCATACAACCAGATATACGACCGACCATATGAAACGGGTGTGACCGAGCATGAGTATGCAGCCGGTATAAGCTATGAAATGGTCCCCTGGCTTCGTGTGGTGGTTGAATCAAAGGGAAGCTACACCGAGAATGAATATACAGTCGGCCCGTCATTCGCCTGGACCGGGAGCAGAATTTGGGCAAATATCGGTGCAGTGTATGCTCTCAATCATAAGACCAATGACAGTGAGATCCGATTTTTGCTTGGAATACCATTTTGATACGGTCACTGTTCCCGCTGGCGACCGAATGATGCAGATCCGCAGTCTGAGCACCGAAAGCAGCCGGAAAACGGTGTTGTAAGTGGGCATGTTACGTCCTGTTGTCGACCCGTAAACTGAATCCCCCGTCTACGGCCTTGGGTAATGCGCCGTAAACCGTGCCATGCATGCACTCGTGCATAGCCGCGTTTTCGCAAGCTGGCCCCACTCTTCTGGTGTTTATTTTCTTACAGATGTTCCTCTCCAGCTGTAAATAAAACGTTCTGTTGTTAAAGTTTTATTCTTTTTTACCGATAAGAAATACGGGGGTGGTATATCTGTGCGTTCATAGACGCCCAATGTCGGGAGCAGAGCATCACCTCCAATTTTTAACCCAAAATTTTTATCATTGTAAACAGCCATAATGTTCTCTTGATTTGAGGCTCGTTTGAACTGATCACCGGTTGTGCCATTGGCACGCAATGAAAGACGTTGAATTCTCAGCACGGCAGTGACAAGGGAGGGCAGGGTATGGAGCTGAAACCAAAAGTATTGCTGGTCGACGACGAATCGTTGGTATTGGATTCGCTTCGGGAACTCGTATCCCATGAAGACAAGTACCAGATTGATGTGGCAGAAAACGGCACGATTGCCCTCGATAAAGCCCTGCGGGATCAGTATAGTGTCATTATCACGGATCTGATGCTCAGGGACATTACCGGCATTGATTTGCTCAAGTCCCTTAAATCGCAGACTCCCGAAACCCAGGTGATTATGATGAGCGGCAGAGGGACCATAGATTTCGCTGTGGAAGCAATGAAGATAGGGGCTTTCGATTTTCTTACGAAACCGTTTTCACCGCCACATCTTCTTCAAATCCTCGACCGTGCACGTACCTATTACGAATCGCTTATGGAAAATAAACAGCTCCGGGGAGAGATCCGGAGACTCCGGAAGAGCTATGACATTATTGGCACCCATCAGAAGATTGAACGCATTCGTGACATCATAGACAATATTGCACCTTCGGACAGTACGGTCCTCATTCAAGGAAAAAGCGGCACCGGCAAAGAACTCGTTGCCCGTGCGATCCATAACCGATCGCTGAGAACAGACGGTCCTTTTCAAGCGGTGAATTGCGGTGTCTTCACCGAAACGCTCATTGAAAATGAGCTTTTCGGCCATGAAAAGGGGGCCTATACCGGCGCGGTCCAGCGAGCTATCGGCAGGGTGGAGGCCGCGGCCGGAGGCACACTCTTCCTCGATGAGATCGATACGATGCCGCTCATTTCCCAGGTGAAGCTGCTGCGTGTTCTGGAAGAGCATTCTCTGCAAAGGATCGGGGGATCGAAATCGATTTATGTGGATTTTCGACTGATCGCGGCTACAAACGTCAATCTTAAGGAAGCAGTTGGCCGGAAAATGTTTCGTGATGACCTGTATTACCGTCTGAACGTCATTACAATCAATTTACCTGAACTTGTCGAACGATTAAGCGATATCCCCCTGTTGGTCAATCACATATTGGAAAAATTCAAGGGGAGCAGTCGCGTCCACTCAGTCTCGCCGTCGGCCATGGACCTTCTCCTGCGCTACCCGTGGCCCGGCAACGTAAGAGAATTGGTGAACGCAGTTGAATACGCAATGGTGATGGCGAAAGGGACGCAGATCATGCCGTCTGACCTCCCGGAAAACATTCAAGGAAGGTCGCATGAATTGCAGCAGAACAATGAATTGATGTCGCTCCGGGAAACCGAGAAGGATCTGATCATGAAAACATTGAAAGACTGCCACGGTAACAAACATCTTGCTGCAAAAATTTTAAGAATACCCAGATCAACGCTCTACAGCAAGATCCAAAAGCACGGGATTGTTGTAGATACAAAAATGGATATCGGCGCTCTCGCAGAGGAGATGAATGTCGACCGAGGCATTAATGCAGTCCAAAATCAGACATATCAATAACCTTTTAAAATTAATATGTTAACTGCCACGCTTCGCAATGTGGGTCGACAGTGTCTGAAATCCATCATTGCCCTAAAATGCAAGTCGTGGTTTTTGTGAAGTAAATACCCGGCAAAATTCTTGCAGTGATTCTCATGGAATCTCATGGTTATTCAGCTTAACAATTTTGAAGATAAAGTTTATGCGCCAAAGAAACAAAGCTGTTTAGCATTTTAAAGCAATAAAGGCGATCGGCTGACAAAAGCTTAATTGACCCATCAAAAACGGAGAAAACCAATTATGAAAACCTTACTCGTGGTGGACAATGAGCTTGAAAATTTAAGGAGTCTCGGCGAAGTATTAAATCGGTTTGGATTCAAAGTCATTGCAAAGCCGGATCCCCAGTCGGCACTCACGACCATCCGGGAAGGAGCATCGGTGGACCTCGTCATAACCGAGTATCGAATGCCAGGTATGGATGGACTGGAATTTCTCGTTCTGCTCAAACGGATTTTGCCATCCGTACCGGTAGTAATGCTTACGGCATATGGTGCCGTGGAATCCTATCTGAAGTCGCTCAGTCTCGGCGTTTTTGAATATGTCAATAAACCGGTCAAAGCCAAGGAACTTGGACGGATCGTAAAAGCAGCCCTCGAAAGTGCCGAACAAACTGCATCTCCGAATCGAGCAGGAAAGAGCATCCCGACTTCCCAACCGTTGAAGTTAAAATCCGCGTAGGATTCCAGAGAGGTGATCTCTGGCCCGAATCTTGAAACGGAAAGGTTTTTCCAAGGATCGGGCAGGAGATGCCGTTGCTGCGCTCGTTTTTTTCTTCTTCTCTGTCGCGAGACCTCATGATTGCCGGTGTCAGGACCGCGACCGTGCCGAAATCCTCCTGATCTTTTCGTCAAACGACCTGAACTTTCGGTGCTGTTTCTGCCCGACTACTTGCACACCTGAATCTTGACTTCTGGCGCCATACATTGAACATTTTTGCTTTCGCGAGAGTGACACATTCCTGTTGTCGGGCGGAAGCTCTATCCCTATTTGTTTGACATGCGCCAGCTTTTATGATTAAATAGTCCCCCATGAAGGCAAGTTCTTTGGAATTATCAGTTGCAGATATCCTGTTTCTGATCGGGGTGCAGGCCCGCACCGGGGAACTGGTGATGGAATCGGGGAATAATATCGGCACGATTTTGTTTCATCGGGGAAAGATTCTCCAGGCTTTTTCTCCTTACTCCCGTGCCATCGGAGATCTGTTGGTAGAAGGAGGAGTGATCACGGATGAAGATCTGCTCGAAACATTGAAACTGCAAAAAATGAACTCCTATACCCCTCTCGGTGCATTGCTGTTAAAGACAGGCAAAGTAACTTTTGAAGTGATTGAAATGATGGTTCACGAACAGATCAGGAAGGCGGTAAAAGATTTTCAGGCTTGGGACAGTCCGAATCTCAGCTTTACGAATAAAGACATCAAGCCCTTTGACCGCATACATTTACTGCCTCAGGAGTTTATCCCGTCTGATACCATTCGCGCAGTCAAGGCATTCCTTGCGCACGAGGCGCCGCCGGCAGACATGTCTTCCGCACCGGCCGTTACCACGACCTCCCTCTAACTCCCCTGTAGTACTACTCCTTCACACGATCATCGACTGTAGACGGTGTATGGAGGGCTTTTCTCAGTAACTCTCTTGCTTTATTGAACATCAAGACATAAGTGTCGCTGCGGTAGTCGGGGTAGGTGTAATCCATGGGAACGAATCGCCGCTCGCGCAAATGGTACCGAAGCGTAACCTCTGCGTATATGTCCGAACCGATGTAGATCCGGTGTGAAAAATCCTTTGTCGTCGCGAGAACGATCTTCGCCTCTGTTACGTAGCCCGGATCAATGTTGATCCTGCGCCGTGGCGTGCCGCCACCGGGCAATGCAAAGGTATGTTCCAAGGCATTGGTGAACTGTTTGATCGCGGGAAACACCGCCGGATCGATGAGCCGTTCGCAGAAAATGAATTTTCTGAGTATGCCCGTCCCCATTTCCGTCCGATAATAATCGGTTTTGTCCCAGGGCCAAGTTTCGCTCTGTACGTCTTGGGGACCGTATTCCTTGCTCAGGATTTCTATGCAGGTGTCGAATAGGGAAGGTTCCGGAGTAAGCATACCGAAAAACAGCTTGACGGGCAGTGGATGACGTGAATTTCCCATAATATTTACAAGGCAGCGTAAGTTAATCAGAAATTTGCCGAGTCAGACCGCTCGGGCCGTTGAGGGGAAGCTCCAGTATCACTTCAACACCATTGCCCACTTCGCGCTCTTCAACGATTTTGAACCCCTGGAGGAACCCGTGGATTCTCACTGTATAGGCGCTGCCCGTCATAAGCGATTTCAGGTCATGCTTCGGATCTAGTTTTATCTGCTCGACAATCAGAATAAGGTTCCGCTCAGCCTCGGAGAGGGCAGCGCGTTTGGCCATCTCGTGCAGCGCCGTAGGGTTCGAAGCGTTTGCCGGATACACACCTCTTCCCGTGGCGCGGATTGCCGCACGCTCCCAATCGATCCCATTGATCGGAGTAACATAAAGCATCCTCATATTCTGCGAAACGGAGCGGCCCTCCGCAATGCGAAGCTCCGTTTTATCAGCGGAGTAGCCGGGAGCCGTTGCCAAAACCGTATACGTTCCCGACGGAAGGGCCGCGAATTCGTATCTACCTTCCGAGGAAGCGTTTATTGATGCTCGTTCCTGGCCTTCGTAAAACAAGGTAATCTTGGTATCGGCAGCGGCTGGCAAAACGGTACCGGATATTGATGACGCTCCGGCAGGCTGAGCGACCTTGACTGGCGGCAACTGAGCGGTTTTTCCAGGGGCTACGCTTACACCTGAAAAAATCACCGGTAACGGCGATGCAGGTGCGCTTATCCTCACGTCGTATTCGCCCGGTGACAACGTGATCCTGAATGTGCCGGTACGCATATCGGCGTCAACTGCATTCACCGTATTCCCGGATCGGCTGACAATGACGCGGGCACCGGGGCAGGGCGGCACCACTGCTCCTTCAACCGCCCCCTCCTGCTGTTTTGTCTGACACGAGGGTATCAGGATGAGACTGCTTGCCAGGAGAACATATCTCAGGAACGATGAATGCATAGCTCCTCCCTTTTGGACCATTATAACATAACTGCCATTGAAATTTAACAGGGAGCGGGACACTCTTCAAGAAAAAAACGGCTGGTAAAAAGATCTTTCGTGCAGTGGGCGAGGGCTGAAAGCTCGGGCATGATACGTTCGTGACAAGGTGAAGTGGCAGCTCCGTTTAATCTTGATGTGCCTCGAAAATTTCATTAAAAAACGGGGCTACTGTTACAAAAGCCTCTAATACGGCCGGGTCGAAATGCTCCGGCATCGTTCTTCCATCTCCTTCAGTGATGATTTTAAATGTTTTTTCATGATCAAATGCCGGTTTGTACGGTCTTTTACTCCGCAACGCATCATACTGGTCCACGAGCATGACGATCCTCCCTTCAATGGGTATCTCTTTGCCTTTGAGTCCGCGAGGATATCCTTTGCCGTCCCATCGTTCGTGATGTGATAACGCAATGGACGCGGCCACTTGAATCCCCGGGTATGTTGAACCCGTCAGCATTTTCTCGCCCATCGTAGTATGTTTCTTCATGACCTCGAACTCTTCCGGTATAAGGGAGCCGGTCTTAAGCAGGATACTATCGGGAATGCCGATCTTCCCGAGATCATGCATAGGGCTTGCAAAAGTAAGCGTTTCCACGAATTCGGGCGGCATATTCATGGCCTTGGCGATCTTGTGAGAATAGAGGCCGATCCGTGCAATATGGGCGCCGGTATCGGTGTCACGGTATTCTGCAACAGCCGTCAACCGCTGGATGATCTCGGAACTCATGTTTTTGACCATGGTCAAAGCGTCCGCGAGTTCCTGGGTGCGTATACGGACCGTATCTTCCAGCATGGCTTTGTAATTTTTTTCCATTTGGATAAAGCGCGTATATTTGACCGCTTTTTCAACGGAGTGCAAGAGATAGTCGGGATTATAGGGTTTTGTGATAAAATCGAAGGCACCCCGTTTGACTGCGTCAACAGCTACGTCGAGTTCGGCAAAGGCCGTCATTAAAATAACCGGGATTTGCTGATTGTAGGCATGAATGTTCTGCAAAAGTTCGATGCCGGTCACCTGAGGCATTTTGATGTCAGTCAAGACCACATCGAAATTGACTTTATTGACCATTTTTATGGCATCCGCCGCATTTTGGCACGTACAGACAGTAAATCCGTACTCTTTCAACAGCGTTGAAATGGATTCGAGCACGTAGGGATCATCATCAACAATCAGCAGGGTATTCTTCCCCTTATCGGCCATTTCCCCAGGACCTCCTACCTTAAAAACCGGCATACTTAAATTGGATGGAACAGCGGGATCGTATTGAGATGTAGTGAACATTTGAATATTATCGCTCCAGGTCGAAATTATTTACAAGTTTATCCGAAACATCGAAAAATGCTGTCTCTTTTTCTGATGAGTAATGAGTCTTCACCGGTGCACGGACCACTTACCGGTTTTCCCCGCACAAGTATGACGCACCATGACCATGAATTGCAGCGTCACGCCCCGAAACTGAACGAAAAACCCCACATCCGGATTTTTCTTTTCTATCTTATCGGCAACTATCGGGCTAACTTTAATTTTATGAAATCTTAGCCAGGCAAACTCTTTACCGTTGGTACCAGAATTATCTTTACTGACCAAATATTATTTTGGTATAATCCGTAAAGGGCTCGGTTCTTGCTCCCCCAGTATGTCCAACGTTTCCCTCTTTTATAAGTTGTTACGCTGGAGCGTGAATTCTCCTGCAACCGAGCTCAAATGTAATCTTCTGTGCTGCTCAGAGCTCAGAATGGATCGAACGTAAAATATTTACGAAGCACCATGCGGGCAGGCATACTGACTGCAAATGAAAAAGGAGCGCGTTATGGCCTCTACGGAAGTGAAAAAGAAAATGCTCGGTGAAATGCTGGTCGCCGGCGGACTGATAAAAGATGAACAACTCATGAAAGCCCTCGAAGATCAGAAGAAAAGGGGCGGTAAGATCGGCGAGATTCTGGTCGACCTTGGGTTCATCAGCGAACATAATATAGCAACATTTCTCGGAAGGCAGCTCAATGTCCCTTATATCGATATCGACAAACAGCTGGTCGACGTCGAGAGTGTACAAATACTTCCCGGAGACATGGCAAGACGTCTTGTTGCTCTTCCCTTATATAAGGATAAAGAAGCCCTGGTAGTTGCAATGGCAGACCCTCTGAACATCTTCGGAGTCGACGATATTCGCAAGACGACCGGCCTGGAAATCCGGCAGGTTGTGGCAACCCGGTCCGATATATTGAGGGCCATCGACCGCTACTTCGGCATGAGCCAGACCATCGATGCGGCGGCGATAGATTTCGCAGATGAACAAGGCGCGGGCCGTGAGACCGCGACGATAGCCGGTCCCGCTGCAGAAGATGCTCCCGTCGTCAAGATGGTGAGCATGCTGATCGCCCAGGCTATCCTGGATCGTGCCAGCGACATCCACATCGACCCCGAAGGGAAGAATGTTAAAGTTCGTTACCGGATCGACGGCGTACTCGCCGAGGTGAGGACGCTCCCGCGCGAAATGCACGCGCCAATCGTCTCGCGGATCAAGATCCTGGCAGGTATGGATATCGCGGAAAAGCGGGCGCCGCAGGACGGACGGTTCCAGGCGCGGGTGACCCACAGCGATTCCGGTCCTGTTGTTACAGCCGTGTTTCACGAGAGAAGTTTTTTGCGCTTGGATGGCGATACGACCGTTGATATGCGTGTCTCGACGCTGCCGGTTATTCAAGGCGAAACCGTGGTAATGCGCATCCTCGACCGATCTCACATCATTCTGAACATGGAAGGGCTGAATTTCTCACCGCACATGTTGGATCGGTATCGTAGGCTGATCAGCAGGCCTTACGGCATGATCCTTGTTACAGGGCCGACGGGGAGCGGCAAGACCACGACGCTCTACGCCAGTATCAACTCGATCGATAGAAAAGCGAATAATGTGGTGACGGTCGAAGACCCCGTCGAATATCAGATCATGGGCGTTAACCAGTTGCAGGTGAACCCCAAGGCCGGGGTGACCTTTGCCAGCGGACTGCGTTCAATCCTCCGCCAGGACCCGGACATCATCATGGTCGGAGAAATCAGAGACCGCGAGACCGCTGAAATCGCTATCCAGGCTGCTCTCACCGGGCACCTGGTCTTTGCCACTTTGCATACGAATGATGCGGGAAGCGCTGCTACACGGCTCATTGACATGGGGGTAGAACCGTTTTTGGTCGCTTCTTCGGTTATCGGCATCCTCGCCCAAAGATTAACGCGGAAGATCTGCGACCGCTGCAAAAAACCGTACCCCGCCACTCCTGAACTGCTCACGAGCCTCGGAATAACGCCCGGCAGTGCAACTTTCTACCGGGGCGAGGGGTGCCCTGCCTGCAAGAACACCGGTTATCGGGAGCGGGTCGGGATTTATGAACTTATTGAAATGCATGAGGCCATACGGACGCTGATCATCGCCAAAGCGGCAAGTTCCGCCATCACATCAGCGGCTGTCCAGGCCGGATTCAAGACGCTGCGCCAGGAAGGGTTGCTCAAAGTCGCAGCCGGTGTCACGTCCGTTGAAGAAGTGCTCAGGGTAACGCAAGAAGCAGAGGAGGAATAAGCGATCGCGGATAGAGCCGAAGTAATTTTTTTGACGTTACATCGACGAACCTCTTAAATTCATCTGATATACGCTTCCGTCACATACCGCCGCATCATTCGGTGGCTGTTAAAGTAGTAGGCGTTCTTGCTGATTGCATTTTTCATCATACGGCTCCACTTGCTCTTGTCCGGGTCGTAATATTTCGGAATAATCAAGTTCTCAAGCTTGTCGTACAGGTCTGCGGCATCCTCGGCGTCGGACGAGCCCGGCAACGCCTTTTCGGTCGGCAGAGCGCCGATCGACCACCCCGTAAATCCCTCAATATGCCCTTCGATCCACCAACCGTCCAACACACTGAAATTCACGACGCCGTTGTGCGCGGCCTTCATGCCGCTTGTACCCGAAGCTTCGAGCGGACGCAGCGGCGTGTTGAGCCACACGTCCACGCCGGAGACGAGCTTGAGCGCTATGTCCATGTCATAGCCGGGGAGGAAGGCAATTGAGATCTTTCCTTTGAGTTTATCGCGGTAACCATAGATCCCCTGGATCAGCCTTTTGCCGTTGTCGTCATGAGGGTGCGCCTTGCCTGCGTAGATGATCTGCAGCCCTTTTTTTTCAGCGATCCTGAGAAGACGGTCGACATCGGAAAAGAGCAGATGCGGTCTCTTATATGCCGTTGCCCGGCGGGCAAATCCCAGTGTCAGAACATTGGGGTCCATCACAACACCGGTGGCTTCGCCGACATAGGTAAGCAGCTTTCTCTTCGCTGCGCGGTGCGCTTCCCAGAGCTCCAACTCCGGAATAACGCCTGTACGGACGAAAAGCTCGGGTTCATTCGCCCATCCGGGAATGTATTTATCGAAGAGTTTGGCCATATCTTCGCAGGTCCAGGTAAAAGTATGCACGCCGTTCGTGATGGCATGGATATGGTATCCGGGGAACATGTGTTGTGACACCTCACCGTGTTTCTTCGCAACGCCGTTGACGTAATTGCTCAGATTAAGCGCGAGCAGCGTCATGTTGAGGTTGTCCGCGCCTGCGAGATCTTTTAAAACATCGAAGGGAATGATCTCACCAAGTACCTTCTTGACGAGGGGATAGGGGAATTTATCGTGCCCTGCTTCAACGGGTGTGTGCGTGGTGAAGACGCAGAGGTCCCTTACCCTGGTCACATCCCACACCGATCGCTCGTCCCATACGCTCTCGATGTCCCGTTTGAACCGCAGGAGAAGTTCGAGCGCCAAGAAACTGGCATGACCTTCGTTCATGTGGTATTTCTTGATATGAAATTCAAGGGCATGGAGCATGCGGACACCCCCCATGCCCAAGACGACCTCCTGCTTGATGCGGTAATCGCTGTCTCCGCCGTACAGATAGTCCGTCAGCACCCTGTCCTGCGTTGCATTTTCCGGCAGGTCCGTGTCGAGAAACAGAATGGGCACCTTGCCGCCCGTGGGGCTTACGACCATATACATCCAGGCCTGAATGTAGACGTCCCGCTCCTCGATCTGAACCTTGACTTTTTCGGGGAGAAGGGTCATATATTTTGCGGGGTCCCACACCACGGGTTTTTCCCTCTGCCAGCCGCTGGCATCTATTTCCTGATTGAAATATCCTTTGTGCGTGATGAGCGTTACCGCCACGATGGGGAGCTCCAGGTCAGCCGCGGATTTGATGGTGTCGCCGGCCAGGATGCCGAGGCCGCCGCTATAGGTCGGGATATCGTTTTTTACGCCGATTTCCATGGAAAAGTAGGAGATCATGGGCTCGGCGGTGAATTCGTGCAGATTGTTCATATTCCTCCTTCAAACCAAAAGGTATTCCCGATTCGGAATACCCTGCACTTAAAGATAACAGAAATACCGCTGTATTTCAACTGACAAAGGTAGCACGTGTGGCGCATGAGGCAGGTTGCAATAGCATGGCCGGTTGTCCGGTACGGGGAGGGTCTAATCAATCCAATTGTATTCTCGTCGGCCACGAATAGATGTTCATCCTGTCTCCGCGCGCGAATCCGACAAGCGTGATTCCCATGTCTTCGGCATAACTGATTGCCATACAGGACGGCGCGGCGCGGCTGATCAATATGGGAAAACGGTTCCTGCCGGCCTTGGTCACGATCTCCGACGTGACTCTGCCGCTCGTAAGCAGGATTTTGTCCTCCACTGACAGGGACTGCAAAAACGCCTTGCCGATAAGTTTGTCCACGGCATTATGCCGTCCGATGTCCTCTGAGAAAAGGAGGATCTCCTTTCCGTCGGAGAGCGCAGCGCTGTGTACACCGCCCGTATCGAGGTAGAGTTTTGAAATGGTCCGGAAGGTCCCGAGCAGGCGCCTGATGTCGTCGAGGCCCATGAGCCGGCCTTTGACGTCGATTCTTTTGTCTGCAGGCATTTGGTAGCTCGTAAAAGTCACGCCCTTGCCGCAGCCCGAGGAGATGGTCCGCTTTTCGAACAGTTTGGAAAAATCCGGAGGAAGATCAGAGAGCTCGATCCGTATTGCCGACTCCCGCTCATCTACTTCCAATTTTTTGATCATAGCTTTGTCCCGGAGAAGCCCTTCGGACAGGAGAAAACCAACAGCGAGTTCTTTGAGCTCGGCCGGAGTGCAGAGGAGCGTAACGAGCGGTTCATTGTTCAGTACCAGCCTGATCGGCAGTTCTGACGCCACTTCATCGATGATTCCTTCGACGTTGCTGCCGTTCACTTTGAGCACCGGCGTTTCTCTTTTGGTTTCCACGAAGGGAATATAACACAAAGAGGGAGATGCGGCAAGGGTATGGTCCATGAAAAGGATACAAAAAAAGCCCCCGTGTCTCAGACCGGGGGCTGGGAAAGACGACTCGAAGCAGTGTTTTAGAAATGCACGTTCAATCTCAGGGAGTAGGCGTTCACCTTTGAAAAATCGGCTTCCGCCACAAGGTTCATGAACGGGAAAAAGGCAAGTTTTGCGCCGATAAATTCCTTGGTCTGGGTTATGTTCTCTTTCGTGAGATTGAGGGGAGCAGCCGCTGCGGCACCTTTCGGCGTGCTCGTTATCCACACCTCGCCAATACCCGCATACGGGGTCAGGATCAAAAAACCCTTGCTGATCGAAAGGTCGAGAGACTTGGTCTCCATGTCGAAGACGTCAACGCCGGATAATTTGGTGTAGGCTCCCCGAACCGCGACAGCCGGCATGACGATGCCGCCCTTAAGGATAGCATACTTGAGTTCGCCGCCGATGAGTTTGATATCAGTGTTCGGCACTTCCGAGTACATTACCCCGAGGTCGAGAGGAATCACGGGAAGACCGACCTGAACATGCACCTTGGCGAGGGGGAGATACGTCGGCAGGGATGATCCTTGAACAGCCTGAGACCAGAATGCACTATCTTTGTTGATTTTCACCGCAGTCATCTCGACGCCGGCATCAAAACCCGGAAGAAGCCCGCCGAGGGGCTCGGCAGGCGAGAGGGGATTATAGCTGATGGCGAGACCGAGTTCGGTGCTGAGGCTCTTGAACATGTCTTGTGTATAACCAGGCTGAAAAGTAAAACTCGTGTTTGCCATTGCAGGAACTGCGGAGAGAACTAAAATCAGAAGTACTAATACCGATTTCTTCATGTAAAGCCTCCTTATTGATACCGTGCTCCACTGATAATTTGCCAGAGATGACGTGACGTTACCCTATCAAAGGGATGATAGTTTGTCAAGATTATTGTCTCTAACGTGAGCCCGGATCAAGCGGAAGGGAGGAAATAAAAAAAGCCCGCGGCATAATGGCCGGGGCTTTTACGTAGCTTCGAGATATTGCAGCGTTGAGCGGCTAGAAACTTACGCCAGCCTCGACAAAGGGGCCGCTGAACTTTAAATTTGCCTTCACGTCACTCTGGTCGATCTTGACGTCCTCGGACCGGTACCCGCCGCTGATGTAGACTACCGGGATCGGATTGATTCTCACCTTGGCGATGTAATCATAATAGTGGTTCTGGCCTATGGCGATTCCTCTGAATTCCCCCTCGATGGCGAACAGTGAAATCGGCTTCACCTGCACGCCTGCATAGACCATCGGCAAATAGATCGACAGGCTCTTGGACGCGGTCAAACCTAGCGAATCCTGGCTGATGGTACCTTCAAAATCAATTTTTCGCGCATTCAAACCGAGGTCAATATTGAGTTTGCCGAGTGTCGCGGTCTTGAGCAGAGGAATCGGATAATATAGCGCCACATCGTAGTGGTCCAGCTTGACTTTCGAGCTGATCGGAACGTTGGCGTTGAAAGTCTGCCCGCCATAACTGAAGGGGACGGTCTTGGACCCGGTCCCGTCAAAGGACATTGGCGTAGCCATGAGATAGATATTCGGCAAAATCAGCGGAAGATCGATCTTCACGCGAACAAAAGGGCTGCTCTTGCTGTTGTAATTTAGATCGTTTTTGAGATCAAGTTCATCAGCTGCCGTTGTCCCTTTATAACCCAGCGTACCTGACGGTGACTGGTTCCAGTATCCCACGCCCACTTCGAGTCCAAGGAAAGCAAAAGCGCGATAGGGAATAGCGAGCATGGCAAGGACGAACACACCTACGGCGAACATTTGTATTCTTCTCATAATTATTTCTCCTGTGCACATAGATTCGGCATCGTTACGATGGCTATAAAGTAACAAAGGAAGGGTGGGGTTGTCAAGGTGAATATGGCCGGAGCGAAAAAACGCTTGACAGAAAAATGCTATCGTGTTACTAATTTAAAAAAACGTAACACGGAGGTCCTCATGTCCGGCCTGACCCGCTTCGGCGTTTCCATTGACAGCCAGCTGATAAAAAAATTTGATGCGCTCGTCGTAAGAAAGGGTATACTACCCGCTCCGAGGCCATCCGCGATATGATCCGCGACAGCCTCGTGGAGCAGGAATGGGAAGCGGAAAATCGGGAGACGGTGGGCACCATTACCATCGTGTACAACCATCATACCCGCGAACTGGAGCACGCGCTCACGGACATGCAGCACCAATCCTTCCACCAGATCATTTCTGCTCTCCATGTTCATCTTGACGCTCATAACTGCCTCGAGGTCCTGGTCGTCAAGGGCAAGAGCCATGAGATCAAAAAGATCGCGGACCGTCTTATCGGCACACGCGGAGTGAAGCACGGCAAGCTGACGATGACGACAACAGGGAAAGAACTGGTGTAGCGCCGGTCAAGCGGCATCACAACCCTTTTTTGACACAGGAAAATTACAGGAGATCGTGTATGCGCAATGCAATAGCAGGATGTATTCTCGGTATTTTACTGCTTCTGCCGACGTCGGTATGGGCCGTCCATCCGTCCCAGGTGGAAGATACGGACACGCAGGGAAAGGGCAACTTTCTCTTCGAGCTGAACGGCGACTATACGAAGTTGAAAAACACTGGCAGTTCGGCAACCGACCTGAGCGGGGTCATTAGGGCAGGAACCGGCGATAATACGGATGTCATCCTTGAGGTCCCCTATCTTCTGCTGGACCGGAGCCCCGTTACGGATCAGTATGAAAAAGGAGTAGGAGACGTTCAACTGAAGCTTAAATACCGAACTAACGAGAATGAAGTGAACCAGTCCTCCGGTTTCCAAATCTACGCCGGCCTTCCTACCGGGGACGTAGCCAAAGGACTCGGAACCGATAACGTGCTCTTCGGTATCCAAGTAATGGACCAACAGGGATGCTGCAGCAACATTTATCGTGTCAGTGCCGCCTACGAACTCGTGGGTGAGGACTGGAAGAGTCAGCATTTTGCCGAGAATTACGCCTTTCGTTTTGGCCTCTCCCTGGAACACAAAATCACAGAGTCCTTTCATTTTTTAACAGAGCTTGCAGGCGAGGACAGAAAAACGAAGAATAAAGAGTTGGGGACACAGGCGTTTACCCAGCCCTATACGTTCATGGCCGGTTTCAAGTATGATATTTCCCGGACGTGGTATATCGATCTCGCCGCGCGCGCCGGATTGAGCAAGGATGCCGAAGACTATACGACACTTGCGGGAACGGCTTGGAGATTCTGAACGATAACGCTGGATGCAAAGCCCGCGACCGTTATGATTATTTGTCCTTCTCCAGGGGGCAGGCTGCATGCCGGGCTACGGCCAACACTGATCAAATTGCAGTTACCTTCCTCATAGGTTACTTATCAATCTTCCTCCGTCGTACCCGGCCCCAGCGCTGGCTGGAACCAGTGTTTGTGTTACTGAATACATAAACGTAGCACAATAATTCTTGACAACATTCTTCTGTTGTGTTACAAAAAATAAAAAAGTAACACCGAAGATTCCGGCAGGGACAGGCCGATGGCACCGTGATCAAAGCCGGTGTCGAGCGCGGCATGCCCGGTGCAGCGTCTGAGACCCACTGGTCGCTTTTGGCCTTACGTACAGATTTTAAGTAAAGTTGAAGCATGACGCGCACACTGTTTCGGAGGGAGAAGATCATGCATATTCCCGACGGGTATTTGGGACCGGCCACGTACGGAACGATGTATGCTGTTACCATTTCCTTTTGGGCGATTGCTGCCCGAAAGCTGAACAGAACGCTCCAGTCGAAACAGGCGCCCTATCTGGCGCTCGGTGCGGCCTTCAGTTTCGTGATCATGATGTTCAACATTCCGATCATCGGCGGGACCACGGGCCACGCGACGAGCGCCACGCTGGTCGCCATTTTGCTGGGGCCCTGGGCCGCGTTGATCTCGGTGTCCGTTGCGCTGATCATTCAGGCGCTCCTGTTCGGCGACGGCGGCATCACTGCCATCGGCGCGAACTGCTTTAACATGGCCGTGGTCGGGGTATTTACCGGTTACGGCGTATATCGCCTGATCGCTGCAAACTCTGCTCCAACGGACAAAAGGAGGTTGGTCGCCGCTGCAATCGCAGCGTATGTGAGCCTGAATGTGTCTGCTCTGGTCACGGCAATCGAGTTCGGCATCCAGCCGATCCTGGAAAAATCCGCATCCGGCCAACCGCTCTATTCTCCCTTTCCGCTGAGCATTGCGATCCCGGCCATGGCAGCAGAGCACTTGCTGTTGTTCGGTTTTGTCGAAGCCCTGATCACCGCCCTGGTGGTCAAATACTTTCAGAAGAATAATCCGGAAATGCTTCATTGAACCGGAGTGAAAGGGAGGAAGCATGACCACATCAAAAAAACTGTGGATCTGCGTAGGCGTGCTGGCCCTCCTTTCGCCTCTCGGGATCATCATCCCGAAGTGGTTCGGCGCCGGCGGCGCATGGGGCGAGTGGGGTCTTACGGAGATCGAGAAGGTCGCGGGGTCCGTTCCTGAAGGATTTAAACGTATAGCCGGGATCTGGAAGGCGCCGTTGCCTAATTACGACTTACCCGCCGGGAGCAAAAGGCTGGCAGTCGAAAGTATTGGTTATGTGCTTTCCGCCGTCATCGGTATTGCGCTCATAGCGGGCATCATGTATATTATTACGAAGCTGCTGAGTCGTAAGAACGGCTCGCGGTAGGCCGTGACGGCTGTGAGAGGAGACGGTTTTGTCTCACGTTAAATTCCTGGACAAGACGCTGTTGGCTGCAGCTCAGGTTGCAGAGCAGTCCCTGCTCTCCGAGGTCTATGCCAGGCAACAGGGCTTGCTTCAGGCGCTCGATGTCCGCGTGAAGCTCGTCAGTTTCCTGTGCCTCATCGTTCTCGTCAGTGTGTTTCGCACCCCGCAGACCATCTGGATCGCCTACGGCTTCTGCCTCGTCCTGGCTCTCTTCTCCCGCGTACCGCTCTGGTTCTTCATCAAACGCGTCTGGCTCTTTGTCCCGCTTGTTTTCGGCGGCGATCGTTCTGCCGGCAATCTTGAATATCATCACTCCTGGCGAACCGGTGTTGGTCCTTTTGAAGCTCTCGCGAAGCCATACCTGGGGGCCTTACACGATTCCCGCGGAAATCGCGGTGACGCGGCAGGGGCTCTGGGGCGCAGTAATGCTGGTTTCCCGGGTCTCTGCATCGGTCTCTTTGGCCGTTCTGCTGACGCTCACGACGAAGTGGGCCGAGATATTCTCCGGCCTCCGCGCTCTGTTCGTTCCCCGCATTTTCGTGGTCACGCTCAGCATGACCGAGCGCTATCTCTTCGTTCTGCTTCGGCTGGTCCAGGACATGTACCGCGGCAGGATGAGCAGGACAATACGGCCGTTGACCCCTGCAGTTGAGCGGAATTGGACCGCGTCGCGCATCGGCGTCACCTTCAAAAAAACCATAGAAATGGGCGATGACGTGTATAAGGCCATGCTGTCCCGGGGGTTTCACGGCGAATTCAGGACCGTGAGCCGTTTCCGCATGAGGGGACTCGATTGTGCTTGGATGCTGACCGTATCGGCAATCGCAGCGCTGCTTCTTTTTGCGGATAGGGGAGCCTTCCGATGACGCATGCGCTCAGTTTACAGAATATCACCTATGCCTATGCGAACGGCACACCGGTTTTACGGGACATGACACTCGACTTCCCGGCAGGAGGCCGTACGGTTATCCTGGGCGCGAACGGCACGGGCAAATCCACGCTCCTTTTTCTCATGGACGGCCTGGTCTTCCCCGACTCGGGGACGATCAGGGCCTTCGGGAGGCCGCTGTCCGAAGTTGCGCTCGAGGAACGGGTTTTTTCCACGGATTTCCGCAAGAGGGTCGCCCTCGTGTTTTCGAACCCCGACGTCCAGCTTTTTTCAGCCACCGTCTGGGACGAGATCGCCTTCGGCCCGCTGCAGCTCGGTATTTCGCCATCGGAAATCAACGATATCGTAGAGAAACAGCTCGAGTCGCTCCGCATCGCGGAACTTCGCGATCGCGCTCCTCATACGCTGTCGGACGGTCAGAAGAAGAAGGTGGCCATCGCGTCAAGCCTGGCGACTGACCCGGAAGTACTTTTACTGGACGAGCCCACGAACGGACTCGACCCCCGGACCCAGGTTTGGCTCATCGAGATTCTTCATGACCTGCACCAAAAAGGGAAGACGATCATTTCAGCCACTCATGATCTCTCAATCGCCGGCGATATAGCCGAGCGGGCCGTCGTTCTTTCGGAAGACCACTCCGTGGCGGCGGACGGCGCGTTTTCCGACATCATGACGAATGAGGAACTGCTGCTCAGGGTGAATCTGATCCACGAACATGCTCACTATCACGGAGACACGGCCCATGTCCACCGGCATGGTCATTTCGGACATATTCACTCAAATGGAGGCGCAATGCACGATAACCACAAACACCACAGCCATTCCCACGAACAGGAGCATGGTCACGGCACTGAAGACCTGCAAAAATTGCAGGTCATGCTCGAACACTGGATAGAACACGGCGACAGCCACATGGAGAATTACCGCGATTGGGCAGCGAAGGCGAGCGCGGCAGGGGAAGAGGAGATCGCCAAAGAGATCCACCTTGCCATCGTTGACAGTGAATCGGTGAAAAGCCATTTGAAGAGGGCAAAAGCGATCCTTGCGGCAAAGCTCATTCTAAAAAAATAAAGTTTGAGCCCAGACGGATTGCCCTCTGCGGTACAATAAGAATGAGAGGTTTTTTATGCATGGGCTGAACAATGATGAATTACGAGAGACCGTTCAATTTCACGGCCATCTCTGTCCCGGTCTTTCGCTCGGCTTTCGCGTGGCAAAAGCGGCGCTCCGGGAGTTGAAGGCCGAGCGGCCGCAGGATGAAGAGCTTGTTGCTGTCGTCGAGAACGATTCCTGCGCAGCGGATGCTATCCAGTTCATTACGGGCTGCACGTTCGGGAAAGGGAACCTGATCTTTCGGGATTACGGCAAGCACGTGTATACGTTCTTTAATCGCAGGACCGGCAAAGGCATCCGCATATCTGAAGATTATCGCGGGTTCGAAGGCGACTCCCGTTTTCCAGAACTGAAAAAAAGGCAGGATGCCGGCGAAGACGTTTCCGTTGACATGCAGGCATTTAAAATGGAAAAGGCCGCAGCGATCCTGAAGGCGGACGAAAAAGAGATCATGACCATCACAGAGGTTTCCTCGCGGCCCCCCGAGGAAGCGAGAGTTCGCGGGTCTGCACGGTGCGCCTCGTGTGGTGAAAAATTCATGGAATCCCGTGGCCGCGTGAAGAACGGGAAAATCGTCTGTATTCCCTGCTCCGAGAACGCATAATGCAGATCTATTCCTTTTTTTTGCGCATCCTTACTGAATCTCCGGCGAGATGTTGGTAATTTCGCGCTATGCCGGGTCAGGCTTATGACAGACGAGCAAGGGAAAATATCCTGCAATAAATGCAGACATTATTTTGTCACCTGGGAAAAAGACTTCCCCCACGGGTGTAGAGCCATGGGTTTCAAATCAAAAAATGCTGCTACTTTTGTTGTCTTTCAGTCTTCAGGAATTTACTGCCAGCATTTCGAGCCGAAAAGCAAACAGATGCGCTCTAAGCTATGACTTTCGGTCTCTATAATATATCTATGTTCCAAGCAACAATCAGCTACCCTAGTCTGCATTTCAGTTGGGAATAAGGAGACACGCCTACAGTGACTGTCCCCGCTGTCCTGGAAAACTCGACGCCGGACCGGAAAAAGTCTTATGCTCTTCTCGTGGACGGTTATGTCCGTGACTTGTTCGCAACGGGCATGATTCTTCAGCGGCTCGACTACGACGTATATATAGCAAACTCCGGGGAGGATGCTCTCAAAATCATCGACGCTGCCTTGCCGGAACTGATCATAACCGAACTTTCGCTCCAGCAGATGTCCGGCCTAGAGCTGCTCGTCCATCTCAGGCACAACCCCGCGACCAAAGGCATCCCCGTCATCATCCAGACGGCAGTCGGTGACCAAAAAAGAGAAGAACACTGCCGCGCTTCCGGTTGTGCGGCATTTCTCAGAAAGCCTGCGGAGCTGGATGCGCTCTATAGCGCCATTCAGCATGCAACCGAAGAAACACCGCGGCAGTTCGTGCGGCTGCGGACCCTGCTGCCAGTCAGGGTCGGCGGACATACCTCGATCGATGCCGCGAACAGTGTCGAATTCGTCTCGGAGCTGTCGGAAAACGGTGTCTTCGTACGTACCCTGAACCCCCGGCCGGCCAATGCGGTCGTCCCGGTCAACCTGATCATTCATTCCATTCCCGTAAAACTCAAGGCCGTCGTCGTACGCAGCGTCACCATGAGCCAGGGACTGTTCAAAGAGCCGGGGATGGGTCTGAAGTTCAGCGAAATATCGGAAACGGACCGGGAACTGCTCAGGAATTTCATCAAAGGACAGATTATGAAGGACATTACGATGCAGGGGTGAGGGGACTCCGAAATCAGGACTGAGTTATGAGTGCTGAGGACCGAGGAAAACCTTAAAGCTCGCGTCCACTCATCCCTCAGCACTCAGTCCTCAGTCCTGTTTTACTCTTACTCTGACTCTTACACCTTTTCCAGCGCTTGCTTCAAATCAGCAAGCAAGTCGTCCACGTCCTCCAGACCCAGAGCCAGCCTGACCAGGTTGTCCGACATGCCGATCTTTTTCCGGTACTCTGCCGGATAGTCGAAGAATGACATCATCCACATCTGCGTAACGAGACTTTCGCTTCCGCCGAGACTCGGAGTGATCAGGAAGAGTTCGAGTGAGTCGATAAACTTCCTGGTCTTTGCATCATCACCGCGGAGCAGGAAGGTGACGACGCTGCCGAAGCCCTTCATTTGTTCTTTTGCGATTGCCCGGTCCGGATGGGAATCAAGACCGGGATACCAGACTTTCTCAATCTTGGGGTGCGCCTCGAGCATGCGAGCAATGGCAAGGCCGGCCTCGTTATGGTGCTTCATCCGCAGGCCGAAGGTCTTCAGACCCCGCTCCAGAAGGAAGCAGGTAAGCGGCCCCGGCGTCGCGCCGATCATGCGCTGCATGCGGTAGACGTCGTTCATGAGCTTGTCCGAGCCCAGCGTGACACCGGCAAGGAGATCGTTGTGTCCGCCCAGGTACTTTGTTGCCGAGTGGATGACAACATCGACACCGAGGTCCAGGGGGCGGATGTTATACGGCGTGGCCAGCGTGGCATCGATGATGGTCATGACGTTGTGCTGTTTTGCGACTTTCACCACCGCAGGCAGGTCCAGGCACCGCAGATAGGGGTTTGTCGGCGATTCGGTGAAGATGATGTTCGTGTTCGGCCTGATGGCCTTTTCAATGGCCTCCGCGGTCGGGTCGACCATCGATACCTGGATGCCGAATTCGGCCAGTAGGTTTGCTGCGAAGTCCCGGGTCTGGCGGTAACAGTCGCTCGTGAAAATGATATGCCCGTCGCGGCGCATAAAGGTCATAATCGTCAGGATAACGGCGCTCATGCCCGTGGAGAACAATACCGCGCGCTCGGCGCCCTCTATTGCGGCGAGTTTGCGCTCGCACTCCGTTTGGGTCGGGTTGCCGTAGCGGCCGTACTCATGATCGCGGATCACCGTTCCTTCGCTCTTGGCTTTCATGAAGTCGTAGACTTCCTGGGTATTGTTAAAATAGTAGTTCGAGGTTTGCGCGATCGGCGTAGAAACCGCGAAGTTGGCGTGATGGACACGGTCCAGGCCGTGGATGCCGAGGGTTGCGGGGCTCCACTTCTTCGGGTTCGATGGTTTCTTAGGCATTCTGTTCTCTCCTCTTCTTCAGCGCCTGCTCAAGAGCTTTCTTGACAGCGTCCACGGTCGGGGGCAATTCGATAGGTTTGTTGGCGAACCTGCAGGGGAAACCCAGTTTCTCTTGGTGGTACTGGACCTTGAAATCGGTGAACTTGAGCCCATGGGCCGTAGAGATGACCACGACCTTCTCGGCTTTGTCGATTTTCCCGGCCTTGATCAGTTTGATCATGGCCGCGAGCGCCACGCCGGTATGCGGACAGTTGAACATGCCCGTGGTGTCGCCGAGCGCGGCAGCGTCCGCCAGTTCCTGCTCCGTGGCGTCCATCACGATCCCGTCGAACTGTTTCAGCGTGCGGATCGCTTTCTCGATGCTGACCGGGTTTCCGATCTGGATCGCGGACGCGAGCGTTTTTTGAGCTTCCATGGGCTCGAAGGACGCGAAGTTCTTGAGGTATGACCGGTAGAGCGGATTGGCGCGCTCCGCCTGGGCAACCACGATCCGGGGCAGCTTCGTGATGAGGCCAAGGTCGCGCATCATCAAAAGACCGCTGCCGAGCGCGGATACGTTGCCCAGGTTCCCGCCGGGGATGATGATGACGTCCGGCACCTCCCAGTCGAATTGTTGGACGATCTCGATGCCTACGGTCTTCTGGCCCTCGATCCGGAGCGAGTTCATGGAATTGGCAAGATAGATGGTCTCATCCTTCGTAATTTCCTGTACCACCTTCATGCACCCGTCGAAGTCCGTATCGAGCGAAAGGACCAGCGCGCCGTTGGCAATGGGCTGGACGAGCTGGGCGATGGATATCTTTCCTTTGGGCAGAAGTACGATGGACTGGATGCCGGCAGCGGCGCAGTAAGTCGCCAAGGCCGCTGACGTGTCGCCGGTGGAGGCGCAGGCCACGGCCTGGATCGGCACGCCCTCGCTGATCATCTGTTTCACCTGGGAGACGAGGACGGTCATCCCGAGGTCTTTGAAGGACCCGCTGTGGGAGTTGCCGCACATCTTCATCCAGAGGCTGTCAAGACCAACGATTTTACCGAGCCGTTCGGCCCAGAACAGATTCGACGCTCCCTCGTAGAGCGATACTACATTGTCGTTGTGGATGTTCGGCAGGACCCATTCCTTCTTGCCCCAGATGCCGGAGCCGTAGGGCCATTCCGTGGACTTGTACCGGTCCTCGAACAGCTTCATCCATGCCTTTGCGCTGCGATGTGCCAGGATCTGCATGTCATGCCGCACTTCGAGCAGCGAATTGCAGGCCTTGCACTTGTAGATGACCGTGTTCAGGGGATACCGCTCGCTGCACTTTTCGTTGATGCATTGAAACCAGGCTTTATAGGGCATAGGCTCCACCTTTTAATTCATCATATCCAGTGTCAAATCCGTCAGAGACCCGCCATCCAGTCTCGAGGTAGATCGCAAAGCGTTTGGCAGGCATCCGGGTGCTTGTCAGCAACGGAAATATAGCATACTGGCCTGCTAATAATCAATCCTAAAGTACGGCTAGGTCAGTCACGTCCGGGATGTCCATCGAATTCGATGAGCAGCATGCGCCATGCATGAGGCGCTGACCTGTCGACACGATCCGGCTGCACTCGTTTGGCCGAAAGCATGACCTGGCGTTGTAATACCTCTATTTCTGCAACGCTCGTTGATTATGATTTCTTAACCTTGCAACTATGTGCGCCGCGGGTTTTTCTGGTGAAAGGTCGATGAAAGATGCTTGAAGTTTATATATAACTCGTGCTAAAATGCAGCCCGCACAGTAAATCCGTGGAGTAAAGCGCCGGCACTCATGCCTTACCTCTGAAGCAAACAGCCAGAAAATACATTGGGAGCGATTGCAGGGATAGAACGTCGCTCTTTCAGGAAATAAACTATTTTACTCAGGAGGGTATTGGAATGGAGAAGGTTTCGTACAAGGACATAGGCCTGGTTACGACTACGGAGATGTTTGCAAAAGCGATGAAGGGTAAGTACGCGATCCCGGCGTACAACTTCAACAATATGGAGCAACTGCAGGCAATCGTTTTGGGATGCGTGGAATCAAAGTCCCCCTTCATCCTGCAGGTCTCGAGCGGAGCCCGGAAATATGCGAACCAGACCCTCCTGCGGTTTCTCGCCATGGGCGCCGTCGCCATGATCAAGGACGCCGGATCTTCGGTGAAATTTGCATTGCACCTGGACCACGGAGACACCTTCGAGCTCTGCAAGTCCTGTGTTGATTCGGGTTTTTCTTCGGTCATGATCGATGGGTCCCACCACTCCTATGATGACAACGTTAAAGTGACCAAACAGGTCGTCGAATACGCCCATGCCAATGGCGTGGTCGTGGAAGGGGAACTCGGCGTTCTGGCGGGGATCGAAGACGCAGTATCAGCCGAGAAATCTACTTACACCAAACCCGAGCAGGTCGAAGACTTTGTGAAGAAGACAAACGTCGATTCCCTTGCCATCTCCATCGGGACGTCCCACGGCGCCATGAAGTTCAAACCCGAGCAGTGCACACGCGACGCACGCGGCGTTCTCGTGCCGCCTCCGCTTCGGTTCGACATCCTTGACGAGATAGAAAAGCGGATTCCCGGGTTCCCGATCGTGCTTCACGGCGCATCATCCGTCATTCCCGATTACGTTCAGATCATCAACAAAAACGGCGGAGCGCTCAAAGACGCCGTCGGCATTCCCGAGGACCAGCTCAGGAAGGCCGCGCGCAGCGCCGTGTGCAAGGTCAACATCGACAGCGACGGCCGTCTTGCCATGACCGCAATGATCCGCAAGACCCTGGCCGAGAAACCGGCCGAGTTTGATCCGAGAAAATACCTCGGTCCTGCCCGCGACGAGTTGATCAAGATGATCATCCACAAAAACAAAGAAGTACTCGGTTCAGCAGGACAAGCGTAAGAGACTCAAACAACGGGGTCAGCTCATTCTTCGTGAGCGTCGAAAGCGAGTCATGACATGAGCTGGTCCCGTTTTTATTTTTTGTTGTCTTGCGTCAGGTTGAAGGTTCACGCATTCCAAGACCGTGAAATGACAAATTATTTCAAAATCGTATATCTCTATCGGTTTGATGACAATTCCACGATAAATTTGACCTTCTTCTTGATGCGGATACGCTCGATCTTCTTCCTGAGAAGAGCCCGGACCTGCCGGAATGGACGCTCCTCGGCTACTGCCAGTGCGCGACGTGCCCCCTTGATCAACGAACCTATCCCCGTTGCCCGGTGGCGGCAAATTTCTCCGGCATTGTGGACAAGTTCAGGAGGTTTACCTCCCACGATCGCGTAAGCGTGGCCTGCATAGTTGAAGAGAGGACCTATTCAAAAACAACGACGGTCCAGATGGGTGTCAGCTCGCTGCTCGGCATCATCATGACCACAAGCGGCTGTCCCATCCTTGAGCAGCTCAAGCCCATGGTGCGGTTCCATTTACCTTTCGCGAGCCTGGAAGAGACGATCTTCAGGATGGTGTCCATGCACTTCGTTGCCCAGTATCTCCGGCATCAGGCAGGGAAAAGCTCTGAATGGAACCTCAACGGACTGATACGGATCTACGGTCAGGTGGCCGAAGTGAACAGAGATTTCGCGGAACGGATGGTCGGAGCAGCGCAAAACGACGTGAACGTGAATGCCCTCGTGAATCTTGACGCTTTTGCAAAAATGATCCCCCTGGCTGCGGACAAAATGCTCAAAAAAATCACGCCTTATTTTGAAGCCCTGATGAAGTAATATCTGCGAAACGAGACAGTACGCTGAGCTGCTGAGTCATGGGGACGGCGCCCGGTGTCAACTCTGAACAGCGGACGATTCCCCTGCACTTCACGACGGGTTAGTGCTCAGCTTCATCATCAAGGTAAACTCCTATCAAAGCGTAGGCGTCAGGCCGGAGCATTCGATGTACTGCATCTTATTCCCGGTTTTTCCATCTAGTAGGGCTCATTCATTCAAAATCTGAATGTATCAACGATATCGAAGAACATATTTCGCTCTCCAATAGAAATTATACTTATTCTTTTGCAATTTTTTATTCAACATAGGATACATCTGAGTAAGGACGCATCATCCAGGTTCATCGAACGTTGCAAATTGACGCTGATTAAGCTAAAATATAACTTGTGAATACATTCTGAAAGATGGATAATACCCTACACTCACTTTCGGGCAAACTCGCATTCTGCTTCTTTTTCAGCACTCCTGTCTGTTCGTAATAGCATCTCATTGCATAACCTAAGGAGGATTCATGAAGATCCTGCTCGTCTATCCTAAATATCCAGAGACTTTTTGGAGTTTCAAATACGCGCTCAAGTTTATTTCCAAGAAGGCTAGCCTTCCGCCGCTTGGACTTCTTACCGTTGCTTCAATGCTGCCCTCGGAATGGGAGATCCGTCTCGCAGACAAAAACGTGAAGTCAATCAAAGACTCGGAACTGCGCTGGGCAGATTATGTGTTCCTGAGCGCCATGTCAATCCAGAGGGCATCCGCAGAGACCATGATCGAACGATGCAAAAAACTGGGCGTCAAAATAATCGCTGGTGGCCCTCTGTTTACGGCCATGCCTGAGGAATTTGCTCATATAGACCACCTGATCTTGAACGAAGCCGAGATTACGCTCCCGCTCTTTCTCGAAGACTTGAAGCAAGGGAAGGCCCGACATCTTTACACCTCCCCGCGATGGGCGAACCTTGCGACCACGCCGGTGCCCCGCTTCGACCTCCTCGATAAGAAAAAGTACGCATCCATGAACATCCAGTATTCACGGGGTTGCCCTTTTGACTGCGACTTTTGCAACATCACCGTTCTCTATGGCCGTGTGCCTCGCACCAAGAGCGTTGATCAGATCCTTGCCGAGTTAAATGCATTGTACACCCAACGATGGAAAGGCAGCGTGTTCATCGTGGACGATAATTTCATCGGGAATAAAGGAAAACTCAAAAAGGAAATCCTTCCTGCCCTCATCGAATGGATGGAGAAGCGAAAGCATCCATTTACACTCTACACGGAAGTGTCTATCAACCTCGCCGATGACGAGGAATTGATGAGACTCATGGCCAGGGCCGGGTTCGACCAGGTCTTCGTAGGAATCGAATCGCCGAACGATGAAAGCCTGGCCGAATGCAGCAAACTTCAGAACCGGAACCGCGACCTCATCGCCTCCGTCAGGAAGATCCAGCAGGCCGGCCTCGAAGTGCAGGCAGGGTTCATCGTAGGATTCGACAAGGACCCGGATTCCATCTTCGAACGATTGATCGGGTTCATCCAGGAAAGCGGGATCGTAACGGCCATGGTCGGTTTGCTGAACGCGCCGCACGGCACAAAACTGTACCACCGCATGAAGGAGGAGGGGAGACTCGTAAATTCCGCAACGGGCGATAATACGGACTTTTCCATTAACTTCGTGCCCAAGATGAACAGAGAATCCCTGCTTACCGGCTACCGCTCGATCCTCGATACCATTTATTCTCCGAAGCAGTACTATGCGCGGGTGAAAAAATTTTTGAAAGAGTACCGTCCCGTTCGGGTAAGGGGACCCCGCTATCGACTCAGCCATTTCAAGGCCGGGGTCAAGTCGGTCTTCCGCCTCGGCATCATCGGAAAAGAGAGGATCCATTACTGGAAGCTCATTATCTGGTCGCTTTTCAGAAAGCCCAACCTCATTTCACATGCGATCACGCTGTCGATCTACGGGTTTCACTTCCGCAAAGTTTTTTTAAACCACGAAAAAACACTGCGGATGTCAAAAAATCACATCGCACCTCCCTGTTGACAGCACTGCTACGGTTCCATATCGTTTGAATGAACGGGAACCGCGACCGCTGTCTTCACCTTGCGCGCTGAACAACGACTTGCTGTATTCTGAAGAGGGACTACGGTCCCATCTGCAGAACATGTTTTCTCTTCTTTCTTTCATTTGTTTCACATGAATATTCGTGGTGACAGCGGACCGCTTTACTACCCACCGAACCGCATTTTCACTCACTCCTGTGCGTTCAATTATCGATTTACTTGAAAAGCGGCAAATCTCTTGCTCGATTGTTATTTAAAGAAGATTTCCTACAAGGGAAAGGTTTGCAGCGGGCACGAGGGTAAATAATAGTATGAAGCCAGGGTCACGGTTCAGCGTCAGAAATCGTTCCTGCCCCCTTGCGTGAAGCGACTTCCTTTCGCTTTCCGTGACGCCTGTTGTGAATTAATCCTATGCGACCTTTTTTTGCGTGTAAATCGGCACAAAAGTCTCGTCGCAGAACTGTTCCAACGACGTAGGTGTAGTATTCTGCGGTGACCGCTTTGTCGTTCCGGTAATGCGCCCCTCGTTAAAAGCCTTGCTCATTTCAACGTACAGCCTGCTCATATCAGGAGACAGGCCGGCAGTCACGAATCCTTTTTCTGCATCGTCATAGGAGAACATCACGTAGGAAAGATTGGGCTTATTAATTTTCCTGGCGATGATCGATGTTGCTTCAATCATGCTGAGGTCCCTCTCTCCGAGCAATACCTGGATGGAGGATCCGGAAAAGTCCCTTTTTACGAGTTTGTCTGCAGCAACGGACGCAATGTCCCTTGTTGCGATCATCGGGAGCTTCATATCTCCCCGGACTGGGCTGCCTATGATACCCCGTGAATTGATCAGCCCCACATTCATAAGCAGGTTTTCCATGAAGTAGGCACAACGGAGGTGCAGGACATTCAGCCCTTCGATTCTGTTCAACCGTTCTTCGAAGTTATGGAGACCCGCGATCGGGCCCGTGCCGGAGGTATGCTCCGCCCCGAGGCTCGAAAGGTTGACGACGTATTTTACCTTGGCGAGTTGCAGTGCGCGGGCAATGCTTTCTCCCATGACATCGGCATAGGACATAAACTTTTCAGCCGTGATGTTCGGCGGCAGGAGGGTAAAAACAGCATCGGAGTCTTTGAATGCTTTTAACAGAAATTCGGTGTCTTTGGCGTCGCCGGAAAAGGCCTGCGCATTCCGGCCGACGATTGGCCGCAGTTTTTCAGCGGAACGCGACACGAGCCGTACTTTTTCACCCTTCTTTATGAGGATGTCGGTTATTTTTCTCCCGACGTTTCCTGTTGCTCCCAGAATAGTAATCATGTCTTTCCTCCTCCTCCTCTGCTACAAAAGGTCTATGATATATCAGGATACTAATTGTCTTAATTTCTCTGGATAAATGGTAGCGCTGACTTGATATGGTGTCAAGGTGGTGAGCGGAACAAATCTTATGCGCCGGGATGTTGCGGTAAAAGCAGCAGTCGCAAAGATTTGCTCGCTTCGTGGGCCGGGATTTGATATGATAGGCACGTCGATTACATCCTATTCAACCTATTCAACGATAGGAAATCGGCAGTGGCTGTTCACGATCCTAATCAGCAAAGTTTGATCGACGAACTGCCGCGGGAGGCCGATCAAGTAATGTACGAGCACAAACTCAGGAAGGAGTCCGGAATTCAAGGGGCTTGACCACGGCAGACACAATGCCGTCCGCTGCGTCCGACTGTTTCCTGCGGACAAGCCGCTCATACCAATGACCAGACTGCCATCGACCATTCCAGAGAAGCTCACTCATCTGCACACGGCGCATATCCCGCGTTATAAAGTTCTGCTTCATAATGACGACAAAAATTCGATGGACCATGTTGTCCTCGTTCTAATGCAGGTTTTCAAGTTTGCTAAGGAGGAATGCGAGCGGATCATGCTCGAAGCGCACCATAACGGCGTTGCGCTGTGTATTGTGGAGCCGCTGGAACAAGCGGAGCTTCATCGGGACCAGCTCCGGTCATTCTCGCTGATTGCGACGATAGAGCCGGAATAGCCTGCTGAGGAAACCACGGGAGGAAAGCGGGGATACCGGTCAAGGAGGCCTGAAAACGGTGAGTAAAGGAAAGCAATTTTTTCAGGATGGGATACGCTTCGAATGCCAGGGCGACGGCAAGTGCTGCGTAACGCGGGGGAGATACGGGTACGTTTACCTGTCGTTTAATGACCGGCGGCGGCTGGCTGCCCATTTTCACCTTTCCTTAACGGAGTTTACGGCGAGATATGTGAAAAAAATCGACGGTCTCCATGAACTCAAATATACTGACAAGGACTGCCCTTTTCTCAAAGACAACAAATGCGATGTCTATGCTTCCCGACCCTGGCAGTGCCGTACCTGGCCGTTCTGGCCCGAGAACATGAACGGCGATGTCTGGGAACAGGAGGTCGCGCCATCCTGCCCAGGTGTGGGCAGAGGCAGGCTGTTCACTGCTGAAGAGATCGAAGAGATCCTGAAAAAGAAGAGCGACGTCGCAGGCGTCATGGTGCGTAAATTCTCCTGATGTCTTCGCGACAAAATATTTTCTCCACTTTCTGAGGAATTTGCTTCCTGACTGGCTAAAATCTGTTAGGGGAAAGGGTGAAATGAGATGCGAAAGGGGGGAAGGCAAACTGGTGCACGGCCTTTTTCCCCATTTCCCCGTTTTTTTCTCCCTTTCTCCTCTAAAGGTTTGCCCCGAAGGGAAATCAGTTAACTCTATCATGAAAGAACCTCTTTTTTCGTTTATTATCATGAAGGTCGCTCAAGTTCCTTGTTGACACCTCAGGGTAAATGCTGTAATTTTAAAACATGACGGGCATTGTATTGTCAGGCGGCGAGAACCGGCGCATGGGCACTGACAAGGCTTTTCTGAAGGTTGCGGGAGCCCCTCTGATCGAGCACGTTCTGAGGTCACTCCAGAGCGTGTTTCACGACATCATTATCGTTACGAATGCACCGGACCGGTATGCAGCCTACCGCGTAAACGTGGTGGCCGATGCGTTTGATACACGGGGACCGCTCACCGGAATCTACTCCGGTCTTGTGCGGTCTTATACAGAATACAATTTCATTGTGGCCTGCGATATGCCGTACCTGAATCCGGCCCTGATTTCCTACATGGCAGGGTTGGCCGAAGGCCATGACGTTGTCGTCCCATCTATCGACGGACTGCTTGAACCGTTGCACGCAGTGTATCGAAAAAGCCTCATCCCGCTCATAGAAAAACAGATAAAGCATGATCGGAGACGCATTCGAGAGTTGTTCGGACAGGTACAGATGCGTTACGTGACAGAGCAGGAAGTAGACCGCTTTGATCCGGGGCGGAAATCGTTTAAAAATCTAAATACGCCACAGGACTACGAGGAGGCTGCATGTGCGGATTGGGAATGCCGGAGTTAATTATTATTTTGGTCATTGCGCTGGTGATTTTCGGAGGGAGCAGGCTGCCGCAGCTCGGTGAAGGGCTCGGGAAGGCCATTCGGGGCTTCAAAAAAGGCCTTTCCGATGATGATGCGTCAAAGAAGGACAAAGGCGAAAATAAAGGATGAGGATCAGCCGTGAGTATGAAATGGGTCCTCGCAGAGCCTGATTCCCGTATTGCAGACACGCTCTCGGACCAGGCAGGGCTCCACCCGCTCATTGCGCGGTTGATGGTCAATCGCGGGATTACCGATCCGGCTGCAGCGAAGTCCTTTCTTTCCTGTGATCTGTCGATGGTATCCGACCCGGCGATGTACTGCCATATGGACAGGGCAGTGGACCGCGTCAGAACGGCGATAGCCGCGAGTGAGAATATCGTTGTCTTCGGCGACTATGATGTCGACGGGGTTACCGGGACAGCGCTCCTCTATCTCGTGCTTAAAGGGCTCGGTGCGAAGGTAAGCGGTTATATCCCTGACCGGATTGCCGAGGGCTATGGACTGAACGCGGCCGCACTGACGAAGCTGCGGGAATCCGGTGCGTCCGTAGTCATATCTGTTGACTGCGGTATTACGGCCTTTCAGGAGGCCGTTACGGCCCGTACTCTTGGGTTAGACCTGATCATTACCGATCACCATGAGTTCAACCATTCTGACGGATTGAACGGTTCCAAGAGTCCTTCCGGTGTCGCTGACGTTATTCTTCCCGATGCCTTTGCAATCCTTCATCCGGCGCTGGTTACGAAGGGGTCTTCATCAGAGTTTCGCCTGTCGGTTAGCGGGCTGACCGGCGTCGGTATTGCCTTCAAGTTTGCGCAAGCGCTTCTGGGAGCAAATGCCGATGACGAGCGCCTCCTGTCCTATCTCGACCTGGTGACACTCGGAACAATAGCGGATGTAGGCAAAGTCATCGGCGAGAACAGGATATTGATAAAACACGGACTGGACCTCCTTTCGTCGAGTTTACTATCACAACGGCCGGGTGTTGCAGCATTGAAACAGGTAGCCGGGCTTCATGGAAAAAAGATCAGCGTCGGCACCGTCGGGTTTACCCTGGCGCCGCGCATCAATGCGAGCGGCAGGCTCGAACGGGCCGATATGGCCTTCCGGATGCTCACGACGGATTCTCTTGAAGAGGCCGGGAAACTTGCATCTGCCCTCGATGCAGTGAACAAGGAGCGTCAGGCCGTCGAAGAGTCCATCTGGAGCGATGCGCGGCAGCACTGTCTACGGACGGATATTTCGGCTGTAGGCGCAATCGTCCTGTCGTCAGATGCCTGGCACCCCGGCGTCATCGGTATCGTTTCTTCGAGGATAGTGGAAGAGTTTTATCGCCCTACGGCGCTCATCTCCGTACAAAATGGCGTGGGAAAAGGGTCTGCCAGGAGCATCCAGGGCTTTGATCTCTATGAAGGCCTTCGTGACTGCAGGGGCCTCCTTCTGGGGTTCGGCGGCCACAAGTATGCAGCGGGATTTACCATAGCGCCGCACAATATACCGCTGTTCCGCGAGCGTTTGAGCGGCATCGTGATGGAGCGTATGGGACCGCAGGGCTTTACGCGTATGTTGTCCGTGGACGGCGCCGTAACGCTCGATGATCTGACCATGGACCTGGTCCGGGAGATGGAGAAGCTTGCACCCTTCGGTCAGGGTAATCCGGAGCCCCGGCTCGGGACGCGAGGCCTCGAAGTGGTTTCATCCCGGATCGTTGGCAGCAACCATCTCAAGCTTCGCCTCAAACAGGGAGAAGGAACCGCCGTCGGTGCCATTGCCTTCAATCGAGGCAGTCTGCTCGGCAAGCAGGTGAGAGACGGCGCCCGGCTGGCTGCCGTATTTACGCCTCGCCTCAATGTCTGGAACGGAGCCACGACAGTCGAGCTGGAGATACGGGACATCAAGACGGATAAGTGAATTACCCCGCAGCAGAGCTGCGGGGCATCCTAAATGCGCTAGAACCTAAAGCCAACTTGCTCATCATGCTGATACCGAATATACTTTCTTATAACTTCTGCCGTTACTTTGTCGCCAACCGAACGGACAAAGTAGCCGTCATTCCAGAGTTCTCCTCCCCAAAGTTTTTTCTTTATCTCGGGGAATTCTCGAAACATCATCTTTGCCGATATGCTTTTGATTATCTGTACTACCCTCGCTGGAGCATACTTCGGTGGCACAACCAAAAACAAATGCACATGATCATCCATTGCTTCCATCGTATCTATTTCAAATTCATATCGCTCTGCGATCTCACGAAATATCTCTTTCAGTCTCGTCGTCATTCGATCGCTGAACAGCTTCCTTCGATATTTTGGTATCCATACAAAATGGTACTTCAGATCATAGACGCTATGTTTGCTTCTTCTCAATGGGCTCATGGCCCGTATTGTAACAGATTCTCATCCTGACTTCGTCAGGATATCCTTTTCATCCCAGCAGCAGAGCTGCTGGGTATTTCAGGATGTTTTTATAAAAATGCAGTTGGAACCACAGATGAACACGGTTTTAAACAGAAAAACAAAGCCTGCTTAAGTCAAATTAAACAACTCACCAAGAATTGGTCCTCCTGTCGGTTGGATGCCGGGATGAATCAGAATTTATCCGTGTTCATCCGTGGTTAATTGCTTCTTCGATGTTACATGAAGCTTCCTGTTGGGCACTTCGAGTTCGAGGGTCATTATGCCTGCGGTTCGCCTTGAAGACATAGTCGAGCGGATCCAAACCTACAACCCCGACGCGGACGTCGATTCGATACGGCGTGCGTATATCTTTTCTGCAAAGGTCCACCAGGGACAGACCCGCCTCTCCGGCGAAGCCTACCTCAACCATCCCATAGAAGTGGCCGCCATCATTACCAGCCTGAAACTTGATGCCGCGACCGTGACCGCGAGCCTTCTGCATGATACCATAGAGGACACCAGCGCCACGCTCGAAGAGATCACGACAATGTTCGGCGCCGAGGTCGCCATGCTGGTGGACGGCATGACGAAGCTCTCCAGGATGGAACTCCAGAGCCGCGAGCAGCGCGAGGCCGAAAATTTCCGCAAAATGGTCGTGGCCATGGCCAAGGATATCCGGGTCATTCTCATCAAGCTCGCCGACCGGCTCCACAACATGCGTACGCTCAAATCGCTCCCGTCGGAAAAACAGAAACGCATTGCCCAGGAAACGCTCGATATCTATGCTCCGCTTGCAAACCGCCTCGGCATTTCCAAGATCAAAACCGAGCTGGAAGACCTCTCGTTCATGTACCTGAACCGCGAGGCCTACGACGACCTCAGCCGGAAGGTCAACCAGCGACGCATCGAGCGTGAAACGTACATCAACGACCTTATCGAGGTCATGAAAGGGCAGCTCGCGGAGCACGGATACAAGGGCGAGGTCAAAGGCCGGCCCAAGCATTTTTACAGCATCTACCAGAAGATGCAGAAACAGGGGATCTCCTTCGAAGACGTGTACGACCTGATTGCGATCCGCATCATAACCGACACCAAGGTGAACTGCTACGCCATCCTCGGCCTTATTCATTCCCTCTGGACGCCCGTGCCGGGCCGTTTCAAGGACTTCATCGGCGTGCCCAAGTCTAATCTCTACCAGTCGCTCCACACCACGGTCATCGGGCCGAAGGGCGAGCGCGTGGAATTCCAGATACGCACCGAGGAAATGCATCGCCTGGCCGAGGAAGGCATCGCCGCGCACTGGCGGTACAAGGAGAAATCCGCCATCAGCCAGCGCGAAGAGCAGCAGTTCGCCTGGCTCCGCCAGCTCATGGAATGGCAGCGGGACCTCCCTGATGCCAAGGAGTTCATGGATACGGTCAAGGGGGACCTGTTTCCCGACATGGTCTACGTCTTCACCCCGCGGGGGGACGTAAAAGAGCTGCCCCAGGGTTCGACGCCCGTCGATTTTGCCTACAGCGTCCATACCGACATCGGCCATCAGTGCGTAGCCGCAAAAGTGAACGGCAGGATCGTCCCGTTGAAACACGTCCTGCGCAATGGCGACAAGATCGAGGTCACTACTCAGGCCGGCCATACGCCGAGCCGTGACTGGCTCAAGTTCGTCAAAACTTCAAAGGCCCGAACGAGGATCAAGGCATGGCTCAAGGCTGAAGAGCGGAGAAGAAGCATCCTGCTCGGCAAGGAGCTCCTGGAAAAAGACCTCAAGAAGCACGAGCTCAACCCGTCCAAGATTTTCAAATCAGAAGACCTCATTCATCTGGCAAACGAGATGTCCCACAACACCCTCGATGATCTGCTTGCAGCCATAGGTTACGGCAAAGTATCGGCCCACCTGGTGGCGAACAAACTGGCACCTGAAAAACCACATATCGAGCCTATCCCCAAAAAACCGCCCCAGAAGCAAGCAAAGCCATCAAGCGGAGCAATGAAGATCAGCGGTATGGACAACATGCTTATTCACCTGTCCAAGTGCTGTAATCCCGTACCCGGCGACAAAGTGATCGGGTTTATCACGCGGGGAAGGGGAGTATCCATTCATACGGCCGATTGTCCGAACGTGGGCGAGCTTACTTTTGACAAGGACAGGCTCATCGACGTTTCCTGGGGAGATTTGCAGGCCGCTGCCCATGCAGTCAAAATATCAGTAAAGACCCAGGACAAGCCTGGTCTTCTGGCCAGCGTATCGACATCAATCAGCGCTGCAGATGCCAACATCACGCACGCCGAAGCGATCACCGGAGAGGACCGGCAAGCCACGCTTAATTTCACCATTGACATTAAGGACGTAGAGCACCTGAACAAGATCATCAAGAACATCGAGGGAATAAAGGGCGTACTCGATGTCAAGCGTGTAAAGACCGGGTAGGCTGGCCGGGGAATTCCTGATAGTCATTTTTACCGCCGGGTCAACGACAAATTCCAACGCCGGATTATAAAATACTCACGCGTTACGCTCGAGTCAAAATGATTCCTGAGCAATCAGCGAGCATTCTACCCTCACAAGACATAATGGTTTACTTTATATTAAAATTACAACGTAATATTAAATATTTACAACAATAACTTAATGTTTAAATGGAGGTTGTGATGCCGCGAAAAATCATTAATACAACGGATGCTCCACAGGCGATCGGCCCCTATTCACAAGCCGTGGAAGCCGGAGGATTTGTCTTCGTGTCAGGCCAGATACCTATAGACCCGAAATCAGGAAATGTTGTTCAGGCGGATACTCGTGCACAGGCGAGAATGGTGATGGAAAATGCCAAAGCCATTTTATTGGCTGCAGGATGCAGTATGCTGAACGTTGTTAAATCGACGATCTATCTTAAGAACATGGCTGATTTCGCCGCTGTGAACGAAGTCTATGGGGGATACTTCCCGTCCGATCCTCCTGCCAGGGCCACCGTGGAGGTTTCAAGGTTGCCAAAGGATGTCGCCGTTGAAATGGATTTTATTGCATGGAAGGGGTAAGGTCAGCAAAAATTCTGCGTAATATAGACCTTGCCGTCAGGTGAAATGACCACACCGATGCCCTCTTTCCTGAAGTAAGGGGTCAAGATGTTCTTCCTGTGTCCAAGGCTTTTCATCCACCCCTGGACCGTTGTTCCGGCTATTTTGTTCTGCGAATTCCAATCATAAAAGGCCTCACCGTTGACCGTCGTTACGGAATCATAGAGGTGGTTAAGGGCAATATTCTCGGCGCCCATATGGATTATACGGCCATCGTTTACGGCACACTGATATCCCTCTTGCCGATAGCGATACAGATAATCATGTCCCTCCGGAGAATAGTGGTCAAAATAATTTCTTTTTGTCATGTCCCTGCTGTGCTTTCGTGCAATTTCTGCGAGCATATTATCCCACGAGATCGAGGACAACCCGTTCCGTTGACGTTCTTGATTGATCAGGGTGTGGATTGTTTTTTCGAGTTTTGAAATGTTTATGCCGGGTTTGCTTTTTCGCTCCGGGAGCCTGGATGAGCGAACAGGCTGAGGTCCTGCGCAGGAAGCAACAAAGGCGAGCAGTATTATCAAAACCACTTTTTTCATGAAAGCGCTGAATGATGTTCTTTGCATGATTTCTATCCCCAATCAGATTGATCATGTCAGTGGACAGCCGTTAGTACAACAAGCGTGGCTCAGTATAATACCCGAGACTGTTCTCTGTCAAACAACTATCGTTCATTTCGCGTTGTAAACAAAATTCAGGGATTTCATAATTTGGTTTGCTTTTTCATTCCTGTTCGTTTATTATGCGGACTGATAATTATGAGATTACCGCATTCATTATTCATAATAAGTATTCTCTTCTGCTCAGCGTCCATTATCTTGCTCGGCTGCGCGCACAAATCTATACCTACCCCGGCGATCGCAACGAGCGTACATCCTGAACCACAATTGCAACCTCCTCTGCAGGCAGTGGCATCGGACGAAACAGCTTCTTCTGTCAGCGGGGTAGGACAGGAACCAACCGATTCAGCTTCAGCGGATATCACTTCGCAGAACCAAAATGATAACGATTCCACGCTCGTGAAAAAAGAGCCAGCCGATGATGACCAGTCGCTTCTCGATGCGGCCCTGGAGCTTACCGACACGGCGCAAGAGTATTGGGAAGATGACGACATGGACCACGCGATCGAATCGCTGGACCAGGCCTACGCCCTTATTTTGAAGGTCCCGAACAACTCGAAGCTCTCCCAACAAAAAGAAGATCTCCGCTTCATGATTTCCAAAAGAATCATGGAAATGTACGCTTCCCGCCAGGTCGCAGTCAAGGGAAACCATAACGCGATCCCCATGGTAGTGAACGATCACGTGCTGAGTGAGATACAGTCCTTCCAGACCCAGGAACGAGACTTCTTCCTCGAGTCCTATAAACGCTCAGGCAGGTATCGCGGCGAGATGGTGAAGGCATTGAAAGAGGCCGGTCTCCCCGAAGAGCTGTCGTGGCTACCGCTTATTGAAAGCGGGTTCAAGATTCGGGCATTGTCCCGCTCTCGAGCATTCGGTCTTTGGCAGTTCATCCCGTCGACGGGATATAAATTCGGGCTCAAGAGAAATGCCTGGATTGATGAACGGCTCGATCCCGAGAAATCTACGGCAGCGGCTATCGCCTATTTTAAAGAGCTCCATCAGATGTTCGGCGACTGGGCAACGGTTCTTGCGGCGTATAATTGCGGTGAAGGTTCCGTAGCGCGCGTGATCAGGGAAGAAAAAGCCGATTACCTCGATAATTTTTGGGATTTCTACGAGCGGCTCCCGCGTGAAACGGCGCGCTATTTCCCCAGGTTCCTTGCCGTTTTGGCGATCATAAATGATCCGGCAAAGTATGGATTTACGCTGGACGAGCCTGACAAACCGCTCTCCTGCGAGACGGTGACCATCGAAAGACCGGTTCGTTTGAGCGCAGTGGCAAAGGAATTAGGCATTGATGTGGAAGATCTTTCGGCACTCAATCCCGAATTGCGGCGCGACGCCACGCCAAATACTGCTTATGCACTCAAAGTGCCACCCGGAAAAGGAGAAGCGGTGCTCGCCAGCCTCGATAAAATGCCGAAATGGTCGCCGCCGAAGGTGGAATTTGTGGTCCATCGCGTTCGGCGCGGCGAGACTTTGTCCCTCATTGCGCTCCGGTACCGGACGAGCACGCAGAGGATCCTTGATGCGAACAATCTCCGTTCAGGAAGATTGCTCAGGATCGGTCAGCGTCTGAAGATCCCGATGAGACACTCATCGACCACATAAGGCAGGGGCCCCTGCCTTTGTTTCGTTCGGTCATACCTGTCATTACATTCCCTCATACCCGCAAAAAGAATTAAATCCTTACTGCTTTGCCCCACACCTGTCTACTCTCTCCAGCCATAGTTGCGGCCACAAGCAAGAGCAGGGTGTGAGGGGGACTTTTCCGGATGTCACAATATTTACGTCATTTGTATTAGTGCTATCAACAAGAAGAGACAAGGCGTCTCGCGCAAAAAAGCCGTCTCTCTACATCCGCATCTAACCAGGTCCTTACTCCTGTGCTCTCAGCGTAACGATCGTCGCACCCCATCCTCCTGCATCTTCCTCCGCTGTTCTGAATGAATCCACATAGGGGAGTTTCTCCAGGATTGACAGCACCGTCCTCCGCAGCGCGCCGGTCCCTTTCCCATGAATGATGCGCACCTGGAGAATCCCGCGTTTCCGGCATTCAGCAAGATAATCCGGCACGAGGTCCTTCACCTCGACAGGCTGAAAGGTGTGCAAATCGAGTGTCCCGTCAATGGGTTGTTCAACAGAATCGTTCTTCATCGTTCATTATCGCATGGATTCGAGCAAAGGAAAATACAGAGCGCCCATACAGTAAAGTGACTAACATGCTTTAATGCCTATTAGTCCGTATCAAAGTATAATTATATTCAGCAAATGCGTCAAGAATAACTTGTTTGCCCTTAGTAGCCGAGAGCGTGACGAATCTGGCTGAGCTCATCCTTCTGTGTGCGTGCACCCACCCAATCCGAGAAATCGACTTGATCTGTGCGCCTTTTACATTTACACAGCTTACCCCTTCCTATAATTTATTTCCGTACCTGTCGTATGATACAGCGAAACAAAAAGACAGCTCCGAGAAACAGGCCGAGGTCGACAAACGAATCGAGACGGACAGCGGTGAAGACGCTCGGAAGTCGGGGAAAATCTACGTGCCGCTCACCCGAGGCGTTATCGTTGCCTCTTCTGCCTAATTCTACGATATAATAGACATTGTGGGCTTAGGGAATAATACAATTGCCATTATCGGCGGAGGCATAGCGGGCTTAACAGCGGCCTATTTGCTTCATGAAAAGTACGACATTACTTTGTTCGAAAAATCCAACAGGCTCGGCGGCAACGCATATACGCTGACGACGCCTGACAAAGAGAACGTTGATATCGCCGCGGCAGTCTTTGGGAGATGGTCTTACAAGAATCTTTTCAGGCTTTTCAAAAAATTAAACATCGAAACCATAAGTTCCTTCAGAATGCATCCGCTCGAATTGTCCGGCCTCGGCGCATGTTTTTATAATCTGAACACAAAAAAAGGAATATATCTGACACCGGGGATGAAAGGGCTGCTCGCCCAGAATTTTGAGATACTGAGACCGGGCCACATGAAGAACATTCTTCAACTTGCGCGATGCTTGCGGCGCGCCCAGGCTTTATTGCGAAACGGAGCTCTTGCAGGCCTGACTGTTGAAGATGCCTTAAAAAAAGTCCCCCAATTTGGCGGGGATGCTCGATTGATGCTTATCAGTTGCCTGTGCCTGATATCTTCCATGCACTGCGACGACGTCCTCGATGCTCCTGCTGAATTCTTCTTCGAAAGACTAAACACACATGATGATCTTGTCCCACCCAAGGCTCTCTTCTCGGTCCATTTTGCAAAGGACAGTACAAATAGCTATGTCAAGGCCTTATCCGCCTCTTACCGAGACAAAATCAGCCTCAATGCACAAATTAAATCGATCATGAGGGGTGATGACGGGGTCAGGGTTTGCACGGAAGACGGAAGAGAGAGGCTGTTCGGCAAGGTCGTATTCGCCTGTAATGCCGACCAGGCGTTGAAACTGCTGGACCAGCCCACGGCTGACGAAAAAAGACTGCTGGGAGCCTGGAAATATACGGAGGGGACGATCATTGTCCATCGCGACCATTCGCACTTTCCCAGGCGGGAACTGATGGAAGGCTATACGTTCCTGTACGAGGAGAAGGGCAGGTATATAGAAACTTCGGTCAGCGGCTCCTTGTGGTCGCTGCCGAACGTATCAAAGAAATGCGACCTCATCAGCACGCAGCATCCGAATTTCCCGATCGAAAAAGGCCGCGTCGTGTTCGAAAAAGTCTTCAGGACCCCGTTGTTTGATTTTTCGTCCTGCGCGACGATACGAGAACTGCCTTCGTTGAACGGCAGAATGAACACCTACTATTGCGGCAGCCACTTCGGCTTTGGTCTGCATGAAGATGCCGTAACGTCCGCTATCGAGGTTGCCCGGAGACTGGGCATCGATTTTTGATAGGCGCTTACGCCTACCATCAACAAAAGATTGTTAATCTTCGAAAAACCTGATGGAGAACGGGAAAAGTGAAAGGCGAAAGGAGGGGAAGAAAAAAACTCGACGTTTTCTCCATTTATCCTGAATGATTTTTATTTCGACCTTTCTTTCCGGCTTGTCCGGGTCAGGAATCGAAAAAATTCCCCCCTTCAATTCAGTTAGGACACCTTTTTCACGTGTTCATGGCTAAGGATGTGGTCCTTGCAGTATCCGAGGCCGCCGCAGTCTGAACAGTAGCGGAACTCCATCTGCGGGTCCGATAGGTCGGTTTTTCCGCAAACAGCGCACTTGTGGAAGGGATCCCGGCCGGTTGAGTACTGTTTGGCCTGAAACACCATTTTCCTGTTCCCCGTCTTGATCCTCCAATAGATATCCTTTCCGAAGAAAAGCAGGAAGTTGCTGATCGAAGCCAGGACGAGCAGGCGCGTGCTCCAGGAACCGACGATCACCTCATAAGCATAGCCGATCCAGGTGAGCAGGGCCAGCCATTTGATCTTAACCGGGAGGATGAAAAAAATGTAGAGCTGAAAATCCGGATAGAGGTAGGCGAACGCAAGGAACACGGAGCCGCCGATAAAGATGTTCGTGGCGGCGGAGTAGGGGAACAGGAACGCCACGGCCACGGTCACCAGATATCCGATCAGGAGGAAGAGATTGTACCAGAACGCGCCCCAATGTCCTTCGAGGGCATTGCCCATGAGATAGAACAAATACCAGGCGAAGAACGCGAATATCGGGTTCGTGATGGGAGGAATGAACAGGAACGTGATGAGCCTCCACCACTCTCCTGCGAGAACGAGTTCCGGGATGAGCACCACCCGTCCCAGGATGAACCGGCCTGACATGACGAAGACAAAGAAGAGTACCTGCCCGAGAATGAGGTAGAGCGTGACATTTGAAATCGCGAAACGACGGAATTTTCTTTCAAGGTTGTTCAATAGAGACATGAATTACTCCCTCAGTATATTTGACGTTCCGGAAGCGGCTTTTCGCATTTCCCACGTAGGGACAGCATACCGTGAATGAACGGACTTTGTCAAGTTGACCGGCAAGTCCTTCTCCTGCTGTCACCGTCCAAATAGTATTTGATAATGTAATAATTATGGTGATATACTCTTTTCATGGAACGGCAATACTCTCCTGAAGATCATTTAACCAGCCTGACGCAGAAATGGATCGGTTCCATCCTTCTCATGGGCGCTGTTCTCTTTCCCGCCCTAGAATTCATGGATTATTTCATCTCTCCCAACAAATTCGTGCGGTTTCTGTTGTACCGGCTGGTCATTTCCGCACTCCTTGTCTTGCTGTATTTCTTGAACAAACTGAGACAAAGCAAGCTCTACCAATACGTCATCGCCGCCATCGGGGCCACGCTGAGCGCGGTCACCGTCGAGCTCGCTATTCTGCAGAGCGGCGGCCAAAGCTCCCTCTATTATGCCGCAATGATGATTCTGACAATCTGCTGCCTGGGCTTTGCGCCGATGAGTATGCCCCTTTCGTTCCTCCTGATAGGGATTGTTTACAGCATTTATGTCGTGCCGATCATGCTCACCGAAACAATCACCAGCGGTGTCTTTGTCAGCAACAATGTCTTCCTCATATCGATGTTCGTCATCGGTCTTTTGCTCAGGTATAACAACCAAAAACTGCTGGTCTCGGAGCTCCAGCTCAGGGCCGAGCTTTCCGAGGAGAAATATAAGCTTGAACAGTATTCAAACAGCCTCGAAGACCTCGTCTCGGAAAAATCGGGGGCGCTTGCTATTACCGAACAGAAATATCGAGCGCTCTTCGATAATGCCAACGACGGGATCGCCGTTCTGGACCGGGCAGGAAATATTACGGACGTGAACCGGCGTTTCTGCGAGATCCACGGTTTTGAGCGGGACGCAGTGGTCGGGACGAACATCAGGATCCTGGAAATCGAACGGCGCAGCGGAGAGATAGATGAACGGCTGAAGGAAATCCTGGACGGCAAGTCCCTCGTCTATGAAGCAGAACACTACCGGAAAGACGGGACCAGGATCTTTCTCGAAGTCAGTTCACGGGCCATCGATATCGGCGGCGTGCTCCATATCCAGTCGTTCCACCGCGATATGACAGAAAAGAAAAAACTCCAGGAACAGGTGCTGCAGTCTCAGAAAATGGAGTCCATGGGCGTGCTCGCAGGCGGCATCGCCCACGATTTTAACAATATCCTCACGGCCATACTCGGCCATACCGAGGTCTTGCGAAGGCACATCGGCGAAGACGAATTCGGAAAAAGAAGGATCAAGACCGTCGAGGACGCAGCCAAGCGCGCGGGCATGATGGTGTCGAAGCTGCTGAGTTTTGCCAGGAAGGAGACGCTGGAACTGGAGCCGATCGACCTGAACGTCGTCGTGCTGGACACGGTAGAACTCCTCGGCAGGGCGCTCATTGAACGCAATATTGCCGCAACGGTGAAGACCGGGCAGCGTCTTCCCGCGATCAACGGAGACAGCATCCACCTCGAACAGGTCATCACGAACCTGGTAATGAACGCGATGGACGCCATGCCCGGAGGCGGAACGATAACGATTTCAACTTCAGTCGTTGACCTGGGATCGAACGCCGTACAGGTGCATCCTCTTTTGACACCGGGGAAATACGCCGTTCTCTCGGTGAGCGATACGGGGCACGGCATCCCGCGGGAGATCAGGGACCGGATCTTCGACCCGTTCTTTACCACGAAGCCCGTTGGCAAGGGTACGGGACTCGGGCTGGCCATGGTGTACGGACTCGTAAAGAGCCACAAAGGGGAAGTTCGGGTTCAGAGCGAAGCGGGCGCGGGCACGACCTTTGAGATATTTCTGCCGGCGCTGCCCGGGGAAGTAAAGCCGGCACTGTTGGAGGATGCAGCCGGTTCGCTGTCTGCCGCTGAGGGGAGCAAATGCCTGCTTGTTGTCGATGACGAGAAGGAAGTGCTGTCTTATATCACGGATACCCTGAATGCCTCGGATACAGGACCCTTGCCGCGGACAATGCGGAATACGCGCAGGAAGTATTTCAGGAAAAGACCGGCGACATAGACCTGGTCATAACCGATATGATCATGCCGCTCATGAGCGGCTCGGAGTTGTCAAGGAAGTTCAAGCAATTGAAACCAGGAGTCAAGGTGATCGGAATAACCGGATTCAGCGGCAGTTCGCTCGTGAATGAAGCGAGGGACATCGACGTTCTTCTCAAAAAACCCTTCGATGGCGCTCTGCTGCTTGCCACGATACAACAGGTCCTTGATCGGGGGAAAAACAACACCGTGAGTAATCCGGAACCTCGCCCGAACGTCATGAAATAATCGCGTTTGAACGAATGTATTTTGCTAATCGGTTATTGCTTCCCCGTTCCATACCCTCAATTTCCCCGTATCATCAAATTCTGCAATGACCCGTTCTCCGGATTCCAGCTCACAGGTAGTCACGACGTCTTTCGCAACAGGGGAGAGTCCCTTCCTCTCCAAGTAGGACAACAATACGTTCCTCTGGTTGAGCTCGTAACGGGAAAGGAGGCTCGTCAGATGGCTAAACAGGCTTGCCCGATCGAATGACGGTTCGTTCTCAATCGATTTATCGAAGATGAGAAGATACGCAGCCCCACCTTCGTAGCTGTCGCGAAAGTAACTGTTTGCCATGGCGATCTGCGTGGAAACCATTGCGAGGGAGTTGCCATCAGCATGGTCGAGATCAAGGGACGGTATCGTGAATTCACGGATCCCTTCGCCCACGCCCCAGTCGCGGAGTTGCAACGAAGTTTGTACGAGGTTCTCGGGGATTTCCGTGTGTTCCTCGGCCCATGCCCACAGCCAGGTGAGCGTATTGTCCGATTCCGTGCCGAGGACTTGAAACGGGAAAGCCAGGTCGCGGCTGAACCGAATCAAGCCGGCATCGAGGTCGAGTTCATGCATATTCTCGCCGATGATTCTCGACAGCTTGTCCTGTTTTTCCATCGAAAAGAGAGCGTATTGTTCCAGATAATCTGTGAAGGTTTTCATTATGCGCCTTTATGGGATAGAAGAGATTGTAGCGACGTAACTATACCGTGCTGATAGGAATTTTGCAAGAACGATCGACCGGATCGAGTGGAAGGAGAAGGGAAGCATCAGCCATAGACATACCCTTGGATGTTCCAGTGGAGAAACTGATGAATTTCGTCAGCAGCCGACTTGGCGCTTTCCCGGATAAATTCATCAGCATCAAGGAGGGCAGATTCGACGATCGGTTTGATGGACTGCTCATCGAGCATGCGGTAACGCCTTGCGAGATGTCCGAGACTCACGAGCGCATTGCCTCGTACTTTGCTGTTATGGTAGGAAGTAAGCCCCGTGCAGATTGATTGAACAAAATGAATGTCGAGATCGGAGAGCGCGATTGTTATGGAGAGGAGCTCGAGTTCAGCGGGATCGTCCCGAAGTAGTGCTGCATTCACATCTTTTATGGTAATAGTCTTGAGGTCCTGCAATTTACTTATCATGAATACGTAGTCTCATCTGCGTTTTCTCCTCATGGGATAGCACCTCGGAGAGTGCGGGTGAGGGGATAAATCGTGCTCTTTATTTCTGTTCCAAAGTCATCATTTTCCGGCGCAACTCGTCGGGGATCGCCGTCTTCCTGCCTTCGCGGTAATCGTACATTACGATCACGGCTTCACCTTCAGCAGCGATCTTCCCCTGTCGATGGCTCACGACCACATAAACCATCATGAACCTGTCATCTGCGATATTGATTATTTTTGCTCCGACGGAAACCGTATCAGGATAGGTGAGGGGATGCTTAAACTTGCAGCTGGTAGAGCCGAGAATCGGTCCGATGCCGGTCTGCTCTTTATATTTGTGCAGGCCAAGCTTTTCGGAATAGATGATGCGTGCGTTTTCGAAATAGCGAAAATAGACGACGTTGTTTACGTGCTGAAATGAGTCCATCTCACCCCAGGCAACGGGAAATTCGGCCACAATAGGATAGTCCTGTAACAGGTGCTGAATCGGTTGCATAACCTGTCCTTAAAGTGATTTTGAGCGTATTGAAGTTTGAATTCGGGAGAGTTTTTTACACATTTCCGCCCCTCCTTGAAGACGCCTTTCTCCTCTATCCGAGCGGAGAGGTGAAATGGCGAAGGATCACAATACCAGTACGAATATAGGACATTTCTCCAATTCTGTCAACTGACGTCATTGTTTGATGTCATTGTTTGATGCAAAGGGCATCTTATAGGCGCGAAACACCCTTTTAGCTAACGCCGATCACACAATTGTAAGTCCCATAGGGGTTGAAAGTAGTCGTGGAGCAGGGCAATTGCTGCGCCCAGGCGCCGTCAACGTAGAATTTGTACTCATGTCGTCCCGCGGGAAGCTTGACCGAAAGTCGCCACATGCCGTCAGTGCCCTTCTTCTGGGGAAGAGACTTCGTATTCCAGGCATTGAAATTACCTGCGAGAAAGACTGTTTTTGCTTCAGGTCCATAGAATGTGAAATCTACGACCTGCTCCTTTATTTACTTTTTCTAATTGTATCTTTGATTTTTTTTACTGTTTCAGAAACTGCCATACTATCGCCTCCTCTTGGGAAGCTGTCTTTGACTGCCCGACTCAAGCAGCCTTTTCAGCCTCTCCCGAGTATGTGCCATAGCGCGCTTCACTGTTGCGTTTCGCGCAAAGAAATAATTCCTTTTGTGCGGCTGCAACGTTGGATGCCGACCCCATCCAAGTTTTGAGCGCAGTATCCTGCAATGCACGGCCAAAAGAAAAACTGATCTCCCAGGGCTGGCTGCCCAACGCGTTCATCGCGTTGAGATGTCTTGTGGCCTGCTCAGGGCTCTGACCGCCGGAAAGAAATACGATGCCTGGGACTGCGGCAGGGACGGTCCGTCGCAGGGTCCTTATGGTCGTTTCCGCGACTTGTGCAGCAGGGACCTGGTCCGTCGAAAGCTTGCCCGGGAGGACCATGCTGGCCTTGAGCAGCATGCCTTCAAGACGGACGCGGTATTCGCGGAGTCTTGAAAAAACGCTTTCCAATACTGCAAAGCTCGTTTCCTCGCATCTCTCAATGTCATGGTCCCCGTCCATCAATACTTCGGGCTCAACCACCGGCACCAGACCTGCTTCCTGGGACAAAGCCGCGAAAAGCGCAAGCGAGCGTGCATTGGTTTCGATGTTGACCGGCGTGGGAACGCCGCTGCCGATGGTTATGACGGCCCTCCATTTCGTGAACCGGGCGCCCAAGTCACGATATTCCTTCAGTCGTTCACGAAGGCCGTCCAGACCGGCTGTTAACTTTTCTCCGGGAAAACCCGGCATGTCGATGGTTCCCTTATCGACTTTAATACCAGGCAGGATTCCTCTACGGCTCAACAGAGCGACAAATGGCTTTCCCTCACGCGTCTGCTGGCGGATCGTTTCATCGAACATGATCACACCGCTGATGTAGGCTTCTATTCCGGTTGTGGTAAAGAGCAGTTCGCGATAAGCACGACGGTTCTCTTCCGTTGACGGGATGTTCAGTGCCAAAAATCGCTTCTGTATGGTCGGGAGACTCTCATCTGCCGCAAGCACGCCTTTCCCTTTAGCCACGAGCGCGCGAGCAGTCGCTTCAAGCTCTGAGCTTTTCATCATCTGAAACCCCCTTTTACTCTATACTTAACGAGCGGTTTAGACCTGCGGTCCTGCAATTTTCTGTTTCTGATTTAAGTTTAGCACATTTGATGCGTGTGATGTAGTAGTGCTACTATTTTCGTATCGATTAGTATCAGTAATGTGCAGAAGTGATGAATTGGGCGGACAAATGTGGGAGATACAGACGAGATGACTTTATTTTTTAACCCGGGTACTTGCTACACCAGGGAAACGGTGCCTGCTCCGAGGATGGATTCAATCTCGTTTATGAGCTGATCGCTGGGGTTCACGCGGATGTCCCTGCCGACGGAAATCAGAGAGTCTTTACGCGTAGGGTTCTGGAGACGGAGATAGACGGGGATATCGCCCCCGTAGCGGAGGAGGATGTCCTTGACCTTGAGCAGGTCGTCCTGGGTCAGGCCGGTTGCGGAGAGTTTGATGTCCAGGCGCGTGGCGCCTTTCTTCTTGATGTCCGCAAGCAGGTGAATGCGCATGGCTTTGATCTTGTTGCCCTGCTCGCTCTTATCGAGTTGTCCTGCTACGATGAGCGGCGTATCAGTCAAAAGCAGATGGTGCGAGGACTTGTAGAGATCGGGGAACACGACGGTCTCTACCGTGCCCGACAGGTCCTCCAGGTTCAGGATGGCCATCTTGTCGCCTTTTTTCGTGACCTTCTGCTTCAGGCCCGCGATGATGCCACAAATAGTTATCTCTTTTCCGTCGGGGATGCTGTCGAGCGTCTCGGTCGTTGCCGAGGCATAGCGCTTCATGTCGTCCTGGAACGCCGCAAGGGGATGGCCGGAGATGTAAAAACCCATGCTTTCTTTTTCGTACGACAAAAGCTGACTCTCTTTCCATTCAGGCACGTTCGGGAGCTCGGGGTCCTTCTGATCGGTCAGGGAGTCGAAGATGCTGAACTGGCCCACGGCCTCCTGCTCCTGGTGCTTTGCGGCCTGATCCATCATCATGTCGATGGCATCCATCATCTGGGCCCTGCGCGCTCCCGTAAAATCAAAAGCTCCGCACTTGATCAAGGCTTCGATCACGCGGCGGTTCACCCTGCGCTGGTCCACCTTTTTACAGAAATCGGCAAGCGAGGTATAAGTTCCTTTGCTTTCCCGAGCTTCAATCATGGCCTCGATGGCCGAGATCCCCACATTCTTGACTGCGGCAAGGCCGAAGCGGACGGAGCCGATGTTACTGCCGGGCTCGATGTTCTCCCGGTCATGGGCTTCCACGACGGTAAAGTCCCAGCGGCTTTCGTTCACATCAGGCGGCAGGATGTTGATGCCCATCAGGCGGGCTTCGTAGATGTATTTTACGACCTTGTCCGTGTCCTGGACTTCGCTCGTGAGCAGGGCAGCCATGTATTCGACGGGGTAATGCGCCTTGAGATAGGCCGTCTGGTACGTAATGAGGGCGTACGCCGCGCTGTGGGACTTGTTGAACCCGTACTCTGCGAACTTGGCCAT
>CAVWHO010000002.1:0-84193 GCA_963754875.1 Nitrospirota bacterium | reverse complement strand
AAGTAATCGCCGATCATTGTCGGTTTTTCGAAGTGCAGGCGGAGCCGGGTCAAGTACCGGCTCCGCTCTTTTTTTGTCGTTTCATGAGGAACCTGATGCTGAAAACAAGAAAAAGCAATGATACAGGACAAAAAAGGTGGTAAATTATAAACATCAAATGCTTCAGGAATTATAGATTCAGAGGAACAAAGTATGACGGAACGGTGCACGACAATTGATTGTCTCAGCGTGAACACGGAGGAGGCCCCGAAGCTACAGGAAAAATTGGAAACAGGCAGGCATGAGCTGCAGCTGTCGATGCAGCAATATGACAAGCTTCTTCAATCGCTTCCCAATGGTCTGGTTCTTATCAGCAAGGAAGGGAAGATCGCCCATATCAATGCTCAGCTGGAAAAAATGTTCGGCTACCGGAAAGAGGAATTGCTCGGGAAAAATATCGAGATCCTCATGCCCGAGCGCTTTCGCGCCCGTCATCGCAAGCATGTGGCGGGCTATGTTGCCGATCCCCATGTCCGACCCATGGGGAGCGGCCTTGAACTGTTTGGACTGAAAAAGGACGGCACGGAATTCCCCATTGATATCAGCTTGAGTTATTTAACGACGGGCGGTGAACTGTTTCCCATGGCGGTGGTCAGGAACATCACGGAGCAGAAAAATGCCGAGCACAAGATCGCCTTGAATTACCAGATCCAGAAGACCATCAGCTCGGTCCTGAAGATATCCCTGGAGCCCATATCGCTCGATGATCAGCTCAGCCAAGTCCTCGATCTGATACTCACGATCCCGAGTTTTGCCAGGCATGCGAGAGGGAGTATCTATCTTACAACCCAGGACCCGAAAACGCTCGAGTTGAAGACAATGCATGGCTTTTCCGTGGCGCAGGTGGATTCCTGCAAAACCGTTTTCCTCGAAAAAGGCATGACCGCTGTACAGGCGGCATCCTGTCAGATCATTACCGCCGACTGCCTTGAGGTGCCTCACGAAATCCAGTATACCGTTGCGGGATCCGGAGGGCAGTACTGCGTTCCCATCGCGTTCGGTGAGAGGACCCTGGGGATGATCAACGTGGCAGTGATGGGCGGTCACCGGCGCATGCCGGAAGAGGAGGAATTTCTCGCAGCGATCGCAAATTCACTTGCCGGACTCATCGAGCGGTATGAATCGGAAAAGGAAAAAAACCGTCTTCGGGAGCAGCTCAACGAATCGGAAAAACTTGCGGCCCTCGGGCGGATCACGGCCAATGTCTCACACACGATCAAAAATCCATTGATGGCCATCGGCGGGTTCGCGAACAGGCTGCTTGATAAACTGCCTGAAGGGACCAAGGAAAAAAAATATGCAGGGTTGATCTTCACGGAGGCAATCAGGCTCGAAAATGTCCTGCAGAACGTGCTCCTCTTCTCGCGGCGGGACGCCGACCGCAGGGGGGAGTGCAATGTTCATGAAATCATGGAGAGAGCCCTGATGATGTATGAAGACATCTGCAGGGAAAAGTCCATCGTTGTCAGCAGTCATCTCACGGATGTCCCGGCCGTCTTCGGAAACAAGGAGCAGATACTTCAATCAGTTGAGAACCTTCTCTCCAATGCCATTGATGCGATGTCCCAGGGCGGGACCCTGACGGTCGGCATTGACGAAGAGCAGGTACGCGGAACATCGTATGTAGCGATACGCGTTCAGGACACCGGTAAGGGAATCGAGGCGGAAAACATCAACAGAATATTCGAACCCTTCTTTACAACGAAATTGCTCTTGAAAGGCACGGGATTGGGTCTCTCGATCACCAAGAAGGTCGTCGAAGAACATGACGGATTTATTCGCGTCGACAGCAAAATCGGGATAGGCACTACCTTCAGCCTTTTCCTCCCAGAGTCGCACGTTTGAATGTACCCGAGGTAGCTGTCGCCGACGTACTTGCGAGGATACTTTGTGCCTCCGGAAACAATTAGCGGCCTGATCATAGACCATACCCATCTCCACCTCTGCGGGTAAGCTTACCGGCGGCTAGGCAGTGAGGCAGGGGGATGCCTTGGCGCGGGCTGTGCTCGCGGTATCGGGCAGAGCGGATCATACATTCGTCGAATTAATGAGATTGTCGATCCACATGACGAGGTCGGATTTGTCCTTTGGCGGGCCGTCGACACGGATGAGCTGCACACCGCTTCGATACACAATAAACGTCGGCGTTTTTTCGATCTTAAAACGTTGTGCGAGAATTATGTCCACCTCGGTATCGACTTTCAGCACCTTAAGCTTCCCCATCCGTTTCCGGGCAAGATCATTCAACACCGGCTCGAATATCTTGCAATAAACACAGAGAGGGGCTGTGAACACGACGAGAAGGGTTTCAGCCCAATACGACACCGTTCGGTCGAAGCTATCGGCTCTGGCCCATTCGGGTCGAGAAGGGACGTCCAGAGTTGTCTTACAACTCCCGCAGAGCGGTTTTTCCCCGAGTTTGTCCAGGGATACTCGGTTCAACTGCAAGCAGGTTTTGCATCGGATCTTAGCTAAAGTATCGGTCATGTGCGATCTCGCTTCTCTAAAAATTGGTTGAAACTGTCTTCCCCAGGGGAACGGGAATGCTCGTCTGTGAACTCCCTGCCTCGACGATTATTCATGCAACGGCAGGTTGATTACGGGAGTGTTTTTTTCATAAGTGTAGTGTAAGCAAAGAAACTAAAATAGTCAAGCATTGGTATATCTTTAACATTGCTCCCTTGATCAAAGGTGCTGATTTCTCAGATTTATGAAATGATTACACCGTTCTCAGAATACTGCCAGAAATAAGATCGTCATCAAACGGTCAGACTTTACGACAATCGCGATGAACGCGTTCCCGCAAAACCCAGCTTAACCTATTTCCACGATGCACTTGCTCGACGATGCCGGCTTATGCCTACTTCAGCATACCCCCTTTTCTTGACACGACCGGCTCAGGGGACCTCTCCCCGATGTGAGCAATAGCGCTCGTTTTTTTGATTATGTGCATGTAAATCCCTACAGAAATGTAACTAACGGATTTTTCGCTGACTATTGCCGGTTTCTGTTGTCTGCACCGGTTCTCTTGAATGCTTATTCATACAAACCTGAAGTAATATAGACTGTATAAAAGGGCGCAGGAAAAAAATATGCTCATAAATCAAGGGGATAAAAAAATAGTGAGATGGCATTTGACTTGCTTTGATCCATAGAGAAAGAATGCAGTTTTGAAAGCAGTACGGGCAGGATTTACTCGGGAGATTTCGATGCGGAACATGATCTGGGTCATCTTATTGTCCTGCGCAGTTACTCTGGGCGCCACATATGTCATCCGCAGCAGCAGCCCTGCGCCAATCATACCGATTTTTGCCTTTCCGACCGTGTCGGGCGCTGCGGCATCCGGGACACCGATAGTCGGCACTGTTTCGCTGAAAGATTCTTCTTTCCCGCCGCGGGTCATTACCACCCCGACGAAGCGTGACGGATCGTTCTCCTTCGATGTCCGGGGACTGGCGGCGCCCTTCTTGCTGAAGGTCGAGTGGAAAGAGGGAGCGGTGATGCGAAGCCTGCTCTCTCTCGATGCAGGGTCTGATACGGCGAACATAAACCCGTTCTCTCATGCCGCGGTAGCAGGCGCTGCCAAATCCACCGATTCGTCTGCGTTCTTTCTTTCGGAAGATCCGGCCGTGTTCAAGCGCGCGGCTGAGGATTTCCCGGCTGTCGTCGACAGCTTGATGGCCATGCTGTCGCCGATCTTCCAGCAGTACTGCACCGCTCAAAACCCGGTAACTGATTCTTTTGACTCCAACCACTCCGGGCTTGATGCCATGTTCGACGACGTTACGATCGTCCTGTCCCGTGGAAATATTATCGTGCTCAACAAGGCGACGAAAAACAGGATTTTTTTCGCACCGGTGGCCGATATCCCCTCCGGAAACTTCGTCGAAGCGAACATGCCGGAAGACGGCATGCCCAGAACAAAAATGTAAGATCGTTCTATGCGTCTTCCTTTGCCTTCGAACATGCCGGAGCGACGGATTTTCCACTTATCTTGCTTGAAAAACACTTCATCGTCGTACGTACAAAAAATAGGATCCCTAACCGCGTGTTCGAGCTGGGGAACGAACGACGAGAATACACCGGTAGCGCCTCTTCCCCATCTCTTGGCTTGCACTTTTTTGTGCTGTCGTCTATAATACTTTCTCATGCTATGACACATGCACATTCCGGACAACACCGTGCCCTCCTTCAACGTATCGCCCGTCACGCCATGCTCGAACGGGGGCTGCTCCCGGACTTCTCCCGCGGAGCCCTTGCCGAGCTTGACAGCATCCAAGGCCTTGCCGCAAAAGCAGAAGGCCCCACACGCGATCTGAGGCACCTGCTCTGGTGCTCCCTAGATAACGACGATTCACGCGATCTGGACCAACTTACGGTCGCGGAAGCTCTGCATAATGGGGCCGTGAAGATCCTGGTCGCCGTTGCCGACGTCGATGCCGTCGTTAAAAAAGATTCGGCCATAGACGAACACGCCCGCCAAAACACGACATCGGTCTATACCGAGGCTCGCATCTTCCCGATGCTGCCTGAGAAGCTTTCAACGGATTTGACGTCCCTCAATTACGCGTCAGACCGGCTTGCCGTTGTGATCGAAATGGAAATTAATGCTGACGGCGGCCTGGATAAATCCGATGTGTACAGCGCGCTGGTCCATAACCGCGCGAAACTTGCTTATAACAGTGTCGCCGCCTGGCTGGAAAATGCCGGGCCCCTGCCGAAAGAGATCGATGAAGTCGTCGGCCTGGCCGAAAACCTGCGGCTCCAGGACCGCGTCGCGCAACGGATGGAAGCGTCCCGGCACGATCACGGCGCGCTGACCCTGGAAACGGTGGAAGCGCGTCTGGTGTTCGATGCAGACGATCTCAAGGACGTTGAAGCTGAAGAAAAGAACAGGGCGAAGGACATCATCGAGAATTTCATGATCGCGGCAAACGGCGTGACCTCGCGGTTTCTCGCCTTAAAAAAACTGCCCTCCCTCCGCCGGATCGTACGCACGCCGAAACGGTGGGACCGGATCGTTGAGCTTGCATCGGAACGGCGTTTCAAACTTCCGGACGAGCCCGACGCCAGGGCATTGGAAACGTTTCTGACACGGGAGCGGGCCGATGACCCGCTGCGGTTCCCCGATCTTTCCCTTTCCGTCATCAAGCTCATGGGGCCCGGTGAATATGCTGTCCAGATGCCGGGCGCTGCATCAGGGGGCCACTTCGGCCTCGCAGTCAAGGACTATACCCATGCCACGGCACCGAACCGGCGGTATCCTGACGTGATCACGCAGCGTCTGCTCAAGGCCGCAATAGAGGGGAAATCACTCCCCTATGGACACGAGGAGCTTGCGAGGCTGGCCCAACACTGCACGGAAAAAGAGGACGCGGCAAAGAAGGTGGAACGGCAGGTAAAAAAATCCGCGGCAGCCATGCTTCTGGAACACCGGATCGGGGAGCGCTTCGACGCCATCGTTACCGGCGCTGCCGCAAAAGGCACCTGGGTCAGGCTGCTTCACCCGCCTATTGAAGGAAGGTTGTCAAGCGGGTTTGAGGGGATGGACGTGGGGCAACGCGTTCGCGTACAGCTCGTCCACACGGATGTGGAACGTGGGCATATAGACTTCAGGCGAGTAGATGATAAAAGCTGATTCCCTGGAACAGCAAAGCAGATAACCTGTCCGCCTCATCCCGCATTCCTTCCGAAAAACATTTCCAGCCTGAACAAAACCCCCGGTATGTTGTCAAAATTATTGTCCCTTGGGAACCTGACCTGGGGGGCCACTTCAAAAAAGAGCCACTCCCGCCAGAAACTGTGGCGATATCTCATCCTGAAGTCGATTTCCGTTAGTTCGTTGACCGGTCTGGTTTGGTAGGTGTTGATCCACTCGTAGTCAACGGCCTGGGTTGGGCCGAAGGACTGGCGCAGCAAAAAAGCGAGGCCGTAGACGTACCCAATGACGCGTGACGCCCAAACTCCGTCAAGAGACGTGCGGAAAAAGAAATCTTTCGGCAACTGCCGCTCGAATTCAAATCGTGAATCCGTTTGCCAGGCCGTGTCCGTTCTCCAGAGGAGTTCCTGTGTGAACCTCAACTGCCAGACGCGATACGGGGCGAGCACGCGGTAGCGGGGCTCGAGAAACAAAACGGGCGAGAATCTGCTGAACTGTACGCCGCTCAGTACGGCGGAATTTTCTTTGGGAGTCGTCCTGAGAAAGTATTGGAGTGCAGTCGTGAAGTTCGCCTGCTCCGTTGTGCCGAAGCGTTCAGCGGTAGTCCGCACCGGTGCACTGGGGCCGGTGGGGGGTTCGTTCGGCTCTGCCGAGAACACGAGATGCGTCTTCCGTTCCAGCTCCGGCAGGGCCAGCCGCAAGTCGACTGCGGGCTTGAAGGATGGCTTCGCTCGCTCTTCCTGAAAAGTTTCATAGCGGAACCGAACGTATGACCGGTTTATTTCCTTCACGTAATTTGGGTCGGCAAAAAAAGAATCCATCCAGTCCGCTGTCGACAGGATTTCGTTCGATATCCCGCCATGCAGCACATCTACGAAAGTCGGCTCCTCTTTGCTTTCTTCCGGCTTCAGGGGCGTCACAGGCCGACTTTTTTTTTCTTCAACCCGGGAAAGGGAGGATATGGTCGGCGACGTCCAAACCTCCGTCCGTGCAGCAGGTGCGTGGGGTGCAGAAGGACTTTCATCTGCCCAGGCGCGGCCGGGATAAGCCATACAGGCAGTAGCCGTCTTCCCGAAGAATAGCAGGGAAGGCACCGCGGCTTCGGGTTGGAGAAGTGCGATCACCACGACCAGTTGTTTGGCATATTGTCGGAGCATCATCGGCAAAGGATAGGGGGATCCCACATCAAGAACTTGTTTCTTCAATGAGAATAGGCAAAGGCGCGATGAAAGTCAAGAGGGAAGGGGCGCTGCATCGTTGACAAAGCGGCATACACCTGGTACTGTGGGGCATAAGAACGGCCCTCGACAAGCCTTTTTTTTGGAGCTACGATGCTGTCTTACGATGATGCTTTGAAACTGCTCTATTGTTACGGCGGGGACGCGACCTGGATCAGGCATTGCCTTGCTGTTTCCCGGGTCGCACAACGGGTCGGAGAAATCCTGTCGCCAAAATGCCCTATCGATGCCGAATACCTCACGACTGGCGCGCTGCTGCACGATATCGGGAGGTATAAAACCCATGATCCGATCCTGCATGGAATGGAAGGTTATTGGCTCCTCAGGGGCCTCGGCCATGATCGCGAAGCCTTTATCTGCGCCTCTCACGTCCTGTGCGGAATGGCAAGCGCTGAAGCGACGCTCTATGGTCTCCCTCAACAGGATTTTTTCCCCACCTCAATCGAAGAACGTCTGGTCCCGCTCATCGACGGCATGGTCGAGTTTGACAGGCCGACTACCTTCGCTGGGCGCTGCGAATCGATCGCCCGGCGCTACAAGGGCAATGAATTGTTCCTCCGGAGATTTTCGGATGCAACAGTAAAGGCGAAAGAATTTCTCGACCAGTTACACAACGACTTCGGTATCTCAATCGAACAAATCGCTGCAGAAACTCTTGCGGATCGCCGATAGCCCCTGACGTTCGTTGTCCCCGTGCCTTTATCCTCAAATGCTCCGTGGTATACTTATTGTAAATAGTGCCGCCAAAAGGAGGATCAACTATGAAATATATCGTCTTGCTCGGAAGAATATTGTACTCGTCGATCTTCATCATGTCCGGCCCTACTCATTTCATGGCCAGTTCCATCGGGTATGCTGCAAATAAGGGGGTACCTCTGGCTTCGATTGTCGTGCCTCTGTCGGGAATAATCGCCTTTGTGGGCGGGCTGAGCATCCTGCTGGGATATAAAGCGAAGTACGGCGCGTGGCTCATCGTAGTCTTTCTCTTGCCGGTTACCTTCATGATCCATAATTTTTGGGCATACTCAGACGCGATGATGAGGCAGATGCAGATGGCTAATTTCATGAAGAACATCTCCATGCTGGGAGCTGCTCTCCTGATCGCGCATTTCGGCTCAGGTCCGCTCAGCGTAGATAAAAAATAAAAAACTCATAAAAATGGAGGACCATACCAATGCGTTTCAACAATCGTATCATGCTCTCTCTTGCCCTGGCAATCTTGCTTCTCCCCGTATTCAAGGTCCAGGTTTTTGCCGAAGACAAGCCGGCGCTTACCATCGATAAGACCAGGACCGCTCTTTTGATCATGGATTATCAAAACGATATCGTAAACTTTCTTCCGGAAAAGGACCGCGCTCCTCTGCTGGAGAAGGCAAGTGCTATCCTGAAGGAAGCGCGGGGGGCTGGCCTTCAGGTGATCTATGTGGTCGTGCGTTTCCGGGACGGATATCCCGAGATCAATCCTCAGAACAGGATGTTCAGCGGTTTGAAAAAATCGGGCTGGCTGCGAGAAGGCACTCCGGGAGCTGAAATTCATCCGAAGGTTGCGCCGCAAACCGGGGACATCGTGGTTACGAAACGTCGCGTCGGTGCTTTCTCGACCACTGACCTGGAAACCATCCTGCGCGCGAAGAACATCAACACCCTCGCCATGTTCGGCATAGCAACGAGCGGTGTGGTCCTTTCAACGGTGCGGTGGGCCGCTGACATGGACTACCAACTCGTCATTATTGGTGATGCTTGTGCCGACCGGAGCGATGAAGTACACCGGGTGCTGTTGGAAAAGGTCTTTCCCGGGCAGGCCATGGTCGTGACGGCCCAGGAGTTTCAGAACGCTATTACAGGTACTGTGGGTAAGTGATCCCCATTCGTCTTAGCAACAAAGCAATTGATCCGTTGAGCACCGCCAAAGGGCGAACGGATGGGGGGGTGAGGTAATTAACTTCTGCCATTCCGAAAGAGCTTGTCCTCAGAACACTATTCATCAGCCGGTCTGAGAATCCTGCGCTTCATTTGGAAGAGCAGTGGTAATAAGACGCTGCAAGATAGCGCACCAGCCTGAACCGTTCCGCGAGGTCCATATCCAGATAGAGAGAGCTATCGATCAATATATCTACGATCTCTGTGTCCTCTTCGTCACTGTAGCCGTCTGTCAGCGGATAATATCTCATCCTGATCACCGATTTCTTTTGTCTTCTTGTTTCCCTTTATTGCATACGGAGTGCCAGAGTAAAAAGGAGTTACAATTTGCAAAATATCAAAGTGTTAGATAGAGACTATATTCGAGAATCGGGAAAAAGTTGCAGATTGAGCAGTTTTAGATAGGTGATTTTGAACTACTACATAAGAATGAATGAGATTGAAGGAACCGCTCTGTTCTACTGGCGGACCTGCGCAATATATACTACATGCCTCAACCCGCCTTTTCCCGGTCGCAGGCGCTCTATTGAAAATCTCGCAGCAGCGAGCCGTTTTTCAAAATCAGCCTCAGGGTTCTCTCCCCAGACAGCAAAAACACCGCCCGGAGTAAGGGCTGCGGCCGTTGAACTGAGCGCACGGCTGCCGTAGAAAGGGTCGTTTTTTGCGTCTGTGGCTGAGCCGGGGCCTTCATAAAGATCGATAACGATTGAGTCAAACTTTTGCGATCCTGGTTGTGCTGCCTGAGCTATCACTTTAGAAACATCATCGAGCACGAGCGTGACGCGCGGATCTGATGCCGCGTTTTTGGTCAGTACTGCAAGAGGACCGTGGCACCAACTGACTACAACGGGGTTGAGCTCAGCCACGACGACCTGGGATGATGGAGGCAAAGAGTCAAGGGCAGCGCGCAAGGTGAGCGCCATACCCAGACCGCCGATCAGCACACGCGGATTTTTGCGTGCAGCTACGAGATTGCAAGCCTGCTCTCCCAGCACAATTTCCGACCGGTTCGCGCTGCTGTTCATGAGCACGCGGTTGTTAATCATGATGAGGAAGTCTCGCTCGCCCCGTCTGCGCAGTTCAAGGAGACCGTCCGGGGTTTCAGCCTTATCTATGGTTTGCCATGGCTGTGCCATGTTTTTTTCAGCTTCCTGTTTGATGTTGTGGAGTGACGTCGTGTATCTACTCGGTAGTCCTTAACCCTTCAAAAAACTTCCTGAACTCCTCCCGCTCATCAGTGATCCTGCACTTCGGGATCGATTTCAAAAACCACTTGCCGTAGTTCTTGGTCATGATGCGCGAGTCGAGAACGGCAACCGCGCCGCGGTCGGTCTTCGTGCGGATGAGCCTGCCGAAGCCCTGGCGGAAGAGCAGCGTTGCCTGCGGGACCTGATATTCGAAGAACGGGTTCTTGAGCCGCTCCATGCGCGCTTCGACAATCGGTTCGTCAGGCACGGCAAAGGGCAGTTTCGCGATCACGACGCACTGGAGCGCGTCGCCGGGGATGTCGATGCCCTGCCAGAACGACGCCGTGCCCATGAGCACGGCATTCGGGATGTCTTTGAACTGTTCGATCAGCCGGTACGCCGGCATCTCTCCCTGGCAGAGGAAACCGAGTTCCGGCATTTCCCTGCCGCAGCGTCTCCGCGCTTTTCCGCAACTGGCCGTAGCTGGTGAAGAGCACGAGCGTTCTTCCCTGCGTTACGGACAGTACTGCACTTCAATTCCGCGTCGAACCGTTCCTGATACCCGCTTGCCTGCTGGTCGTCGAGGCCCGATGCGATGTAGAGCAGGGCCTGGTTCTCGAAGTCAAAGGGCGAGTCGAGCAGCAATTCCGTCGGCGCGTCGAGGCCGAGCCGGTTCTTGATGTAGGTGAAGGTGCCGGCTGCGGAGAGCGTGGCCGAGGTGAGAATCACCGTATCCGTCTTGCCGAAGAGATTTTCGCGCAGCGTCTCGGCAACGTCGATGGGCGATGCAACGAGCCGGTAGCGCATGTTCTCCCGCTCGGCCCAGTAGACGAAGCCGTCCGCGCTCTGGTCAAGGTTGATCCGTACGGCCGATGCAAGGGACTGGGCCCGGGCGGCGAAGGCCTTGACCTCAAGTTCCTCCTCCTGCGATTCCGGCGGTGAGTTCGAGGAGCGAATCCCGCAGTTCCATGAGCGGCTCGCTCAGAATATCGGGCACGATATTTCGCTGCCTGATCCGGAGCGCGGGTTCTTTGGCGAGAAACGGATGGAGGTTCAGAAAAAAATTGTCCGAGATCGACGCGGAGTCCGTCGACCATGCCGCGCACAACCTGCACATCGGCATCCTGCACGGTAAGGCGGGTGAGCAGTCCCTTGCGCGTGCGCTGGGAGAGGAGCGTGTCGAGCAGGTACTTCACCGAAAAGTTCGTGACCTCGACGCCGAGATAATCCGTGGCCACGTCTTCGACCTGGTGCGCCTCGTCGAACACCACGGCCCTGTACTGCGGCAGCACGTTGCCGCCCGTGGCCATGTCCGCGAAAAAAAGGTGGTGGTTCGCCACGAGGAGGTGGGCCTGCTGTTCGATCGCCTTGGCCTTCTGGTAGAAACAATCCTTGTAATAGGAGCATTCCTTGCCGAAGCAGAGATCGGCCTGGCGGCAGGCCTTGGCCCAGAGGCCCGGCGGGCGGCTCGATGTCGAGCTCGCTCCGGAGCCCGGTGCGCGTCATCGTGGACCAGGCGAAGAGCCGGTTCAAGGGCTCGATCTCGTTCTGCTCATAGAGATTGCCGATGCGGAGATAGTCAAAGCGGCGGAGGCAGAGGTAGTTCTCGCCGCCGACGCAGAGCGCGTACCGGAAATCGCCGAGCACGCTCTTGAGGAAGGGAAGGTCCTTGTCCACGAGCTGCTGCTGGAGCGCCTTGGTATAGGTGGCAACGACAGCGCGGCAGTTCTCTTCGCGCGTCCAGATGACCAGGGGAACGAGATAGGCCAGGCTTTTGCCGACGCCCGTGCCCGCCTCGACGATCAAATGCGACTTGTCGCCGAGCGCTTTCTCGACAGCCGCGGCCATCTCAATCTGCTGGGGCCGGTGCTCGTAGGCCATGCGCATGGCCTGCGCGATCATTCCCGTTTCGCCGAAGATCTTGAGCGCATTCATCAGGCTGACAGATTAACACAGCCCCGGGGAAGATGCAAATTCTACTTGTACTGCCTGTTTTTTTAGGGGTTTTTCCCGGCTTTCGGTTGCACTAATCCGCCTGATATGTTACTATGCCACGCTGTATGCGTAATGTTTTCACTACTCATTATTCTCTCTCTTGCGCTCTTGACTGCTCCGGCCACAGCAGCAGAAAAGGGACTGACGATAAAAACGGTCCGCTCGTCCTCCTATGCGGCATTTACCCGCATCGTGTTCGAGATCGAAACGGCGGCGCCCTATTCTCTGACGCGGTCCCAGGACGGCCGGAGCGTGCTGCTGAGTTCCTATGAAGGCCCGCTGCTGCTCAAATCGCAGATGCCCGTTGTCCATGACGGCGTTATCGCGGGCATTGAGGCCCGAGAAGAGGGCGGCAGAAATTATGCCGTGATACACCTCGATGCCGCGGCCGGTCAGGTGAAGGATTTCACGCTTCGCGCGCCGGACCGGATCGTGATCGATATTGCGAAGGGGACGGTCCCGGTTGCGCCGCGTGCAGGCAGGCAGCGGTTTGGTCGTCGTGCTCGACCCGGGACACGGGGGCAAGGACATCGGGGTCCTGACAGCCCAGGGACTGGAAAAGACCTTTGCTCTGGACCTCTCTCTGGCCGTCAGGAAACTGCTCCAAAAAAGCGACGGGATTAAGGTTGTCCTGACCCGCGAAAAGGACCAGGCCCTTTCACTCGACGAGCGGGCCGCACTTGCCAATGCCGCCGGCGCTGCGGTATATGTGAGCATTCACGGCGCAGCCGGCATGGAATCGCGCGTCTATATTCAGGACGTCTCCGGCGACACGGGCGCTTTTGCGGCCCAGACGAAACCCGTGAGCGGAGATTTTCTCGGCTACGAAACCGGAAGCGAACAGCAGGAAATGCTGTGGGGCACGCAGCAGGCAGCGCACCTGCAGAAAAGCGGAGTGCTCGGCCGGCTGCTCGCTCGGCAGCTTTCCGGCGTGAACAGCGCCGAGCCGTACAGGCGCCGCTGTCGGGACTGAAGGCCGTGGATGCCGCGGCGGTCCTGATCGAGATCGGGATGGACCAGGACCGGACGAAGGTTGCTGAGAGCATCGCCGGAGGGATCGAACACTATGTCAGAGATGACCGATAGGAGCATCAGGGACAACCGGATGCTGCTCGTCCTGGTTGCTCGTCTTCGTTCTCATTGCGGCGGCAGGCGGGGCCTTCCTGTGGATACGGACGCATGGCGCCAGAGGAGTGCGGAAATCGAACGAGGGAAGGCCCTCAAACCCTGGTGCAGCCTGCTTTCCGGAACGAGCCGCTTACCATTACGGTCTACTATCCCGTAAACGGCGCACTTCTGGCCGGCACGGCATCGGTCAAACGACAGCCTGATACGCAGGCGCAGGCGCGGGAGACACTGGCCGCAGTTTTGAGCGACCAGCGGGCCGCGCAGACTGCGGTGTTTCGCGACATCAAACTCAAGGCGTTCTACCTTGACGGCCAGGGAACAGCGTACATTGATCTCGTCCGGTCCCGGCAACAGGACATCAGCGCATCGGCAGGAGAAGAGTTCCTCGCCCTCTTTGCGATGGTGAACACGGTAATGCAGAATTTCGAGGAGATCAAACAGGTCCGCTTTCTGGTGGACGGCAGGGAAGCGCAGACGCTCGCCGGGCATATGGACCTGTCGCGGACGTTCACGAAGAGGATGGATCTGGTAAAACAGTAAAACTGGTCTCAAGTCTCATGTTTTATAACTTGAGACCGGAGACTTGAAACTTGAGACTGTTCTTATAATCATGCAAAAAGCAATCGGCATATTCGACTCCGGCATCGGCGGGCTGACGGTGCTCAAAGAGATCGTGGCAACGCTGCCTGACGAGAACATCATCTACCTCGGCGACACGGCGCGCGTGCCCTACGGCATCCGGTCGGCGGAAACGGTGACGCGCTACAGTTTTGAGAACACGCAGTTCCTGCTCGCGCAGGAGATCAAGATGCTCGTGGTGGCCTGCAACACGGCGACCGCCGTCAGCCTCGATGCGGTGAAGAAGGAGTTTCCTTTGCCGGTCATCGGCGTGCTCGAACCCGGCGCGCGCGCCGCGGTCCGTGCAACCAGGACGCGAAAGGTGGGTGTGATCGGCACAGAAGCCACAATCGGGAGCGGGGCATACGAAAAGGCGATCAAGAAGCTCGCCGCCGACGTAGACGTGTCACAGCCTGGCATGCCCGCTCTTTGTCCCGCTTGCCGAAGAGGGCTGGACGAACAACGACGTTGCGGAACTGGTCGCGCGGAAATATCTTGTCTCCCTGAAAGACACGGGCATCGACACCCTGGTGCTGGGTTGCACCCATTACCCGCTGCTCAAGACGGTGATCAGCAAGGCTGTCGGAGCCGGAATTACGCTGATCGATTCCGCGACCGAAACAGCCAAGGAAGTGGCCGACGTGCTCGAAAAGCTGAAGTGGCGCGGGACCGGAAATGGCGAGGGTATTCGGAAGTACTATGTTACCGACACGCCCGCACGTTTTGAGAAAATCGGCAAACTATTCCTCGGCGATTCGCTCCTGCGCGCCGAACAGGTGAAGGTCGGCGGCGTGTAGTGTTCCTGAATTCCAAGAGACAGAAGCCGTCATGACGAACAGGAACCACAGGTCCGCATTGCGGACGGCACAATGTACTTCAGAACGAGATCCGCTTCGATTCGGAATGATTCCAAGCTCCGGCGGTGCAATTGCTGCGGGCGGCATGAGGATGTACCATGAAGAAAGACTGTGAACGGACCAGAAAAGCATTTCCCCGATACTTGCGCGGCCATGTCTTCAGGATCGAACGGACCAGGATTGAGCGCCACCTGGCCGCGTGCGTGATCTGCAGGTCAGAATTCGAAGGGCTGAGACGAGCAGATGAGACGCGCCGGATACTGAATGACATTGATGTGTCCGAGGGCCTTGTCCAGCGGGTGAAGGACGGGTTATCCTTGATGTCAGGCCTGAAGAAAGTATTCTACCGGCCGCTGTGGCTTTCGGCGATCGTGCTGGCGGCGGCTGGAATATATTATTATGCCACGACACCGCGCCAGCTTGATCTTGAGCTTGATAAGATCGTGAAGACCGAACCGGAAAAAAACTCGGCCGCTGCACCGGCAGTACCGAAAACGGAGACTGCCGTGGCCACGATGCCTGTTGCCAGCGTGCCGGCAGCAACGATCCCTTCAGCCCCGGCTGTGGCACGGTTGGTCGTGAACATTATCCCGGACAACGATACGGCAGCCGTCCTGCGGATCAACGAAATTATGCGCGGAAACGGGCAGCTTCGCGAAAAAAAATTCAGCGAATCTGACCGGGAGGTGTCCGGCAGTCTGACGGCCGGGGAGCTCGAAATATTTTTTGACCGGATCGAACCGGTGGCACGGGTCAGTTTCAACCGGAAACGGCTCGAGTCGATTCCCGGCGCCCAGTCGGTTCCGTTTACTCTGAAGCTGCACGCCGCACCCAAAACTGTTGAGCAACATCCGCCGTCTGCCGCGCCGGCCCAGCGGCCTGTACCCGTGCAGGCGCCCACGGTGACAGCGATACCTGCTGCGCCTGCGACTGGTCCGACGAACTCGACCGTGGAATGACGGTCGGGGGCGCAACCTCTTCCAGAACGGCGGACCAGACCGAGAGAAACGGATAACAATCGAGCATGCCTCTTGACAGAGCATACCAGGAAACAATTGACTATCTTTTTGCCCTCCAGAAACACGGTGTAAAGCTGGCGCTGGAGAACAGCGTCATGCTTATGAAGATCCTGGACGATCCCCATCGGAAATTTCGAACTGTTCATGTAGCGGGTACGAACGGGAAAGGATCGACCTCAGCATGTATCGCGAGCATGCTTCAGGCTGCCGGCTACCGTGTGGGCCTTTACACCTCTCCCCATCTCATCAGTTTTACCGAGCGGATCAGGGTGGACGGCGAGCCCATTGCCGAGGCCGACGTCGTTGCTCTGGCGCAAACCGTGCGGGGCGCATATCGCGGCCTGAAAGATCCCGGCGGGTCGGGCGGGATGAATCCTACGTTTTTCGAGGTGACGACAGCCATTGCATTCCGGTATTTCGCCGATCGAGGCGTCGACATTGCCGTGATCGAAGTGGGTATGGGCGGACGGCTTGACTCGACGAACGTGATCTCCCCGCTCGTATCGATAATCACGAACATCGACGTCGAGCACACTGAGTTTCTGGGCACGACACTGGAGCAGATCGCCGGTGAAAAAGCGGGCATTATCAAACCCGCGGTGCCGCTCGTGACCGGCGCACAACAGCCTGAAGTGTATCAACTTTTCGAACGTGAAGCAGCGGCAAAAGGCGCCCCCGTGTATCGCTTGCAGAGGGATTTCTGGCCCGAGAACTGCGTTCCGGGAATAAGCCAGGTCTTCGATTACCGGGGATTGACGTCCGCCTATGCGGGTCTGCGGCTGAACCTGACCGGACGGCACCAGGTGGACAACGCCTGCCTTGCTCTTGCCTCGATCGAATGCCTTAGAGACGCCGGCATAACCGTTGACGATGCCTTTCTGCGGTCCGGACTCGCTCAGGCGCGCTGGGAAGGACGAATGGAACGGGTTGCGCAGCGGCCGGATATCTATCTTGACGGCGCCCATAATCCCGCTTCGGCGCGAGCGCTTGCCGGGACCATCGCGGAGTTAAAACCGGCTGTACCGCCGGCTCGTGCTGGTCATCGGCATTCTCGGTGACAAGGATTACCAGGGGATCCTCGCCGAACTCGTTCCGCTCGCCGATCATATCGTTGTCACGAGGCCGCAGTATTCGCGTGCCCTGGATGTCGCCGTGCTGGCAAGAGAGGTCCGAAACCTGCACGCTTCAGTCGATGCTGCCGCAGCGGTGGGAGATGCGATCGAACGAGTCGCGGGAGAGGGCGTCGGCGGACGATCTTATTTTGATCACCGGATCTCTCTATGTCGTCGGCGACGCGAGAGCTTTATTTTCCCCGGAGAGGGGACGGGCAGGGGCGCTCACGAGTCTGAAAGGATGAGATCGGCCAATTTGGAATGCCGGGTGCGGAATGCAGAACAAAACGCTGATGGACCGAGCGGGATGACGAGGACAGAGATTGCCGCATTCGTCATTGCCCTCGAGTCTTCTCTCCGGTCTGATGGCCTCCGGTGCGGCGCGGCACGCTCTGGCAGAGGAACTTCCGAAGAAAATCCCGGTAACGGTTACGGCAGACAAACTCGATTATGACCGGACCAACGACGTGTATATTGCCATTGGGCATGTGAAGATCGAGTATGAGGGCATCCGGCTCGAGGCGGACAAGGTCGTACTGAACAATAAAACAGGCGAAGCCGAAGCAGAGGGCAACGTTTATCTTCAAGACGAAGGAGACGTTGTTCATGCCGAGAGCCTGAAGGTCAACCTGAACACCAGCGAGGGGATCGTCACGAAGGGCGACCTGTTCATGAAGAAAGACAACTATCATATGAAGGGTGATATGATAGAACGGAAGTCGGAAACTGCCTACCACGTCGAGAACGGTCAAGTTTACGACCTGCGATGAGGACCAATGGTATCTCAAGGCCGACGTGATGGATATCGACATGGCACGGTATGCGACGGGCAGCGGCGTATCGTTTAATGTGGCGGGCGTGCCGGTGTTCTACACACCCTATTTTCTCTTTCCCGTGCGCAGACAGTCCGGGTTTCTGATCCCCGTTCCCGGATACAGCAGCCGCGACGGTTTTTTTGTCGAGAACGCGTTTTTCTGGGCAATCTCCGACTACAAGGACATGACGCTATCTTCCGATTACCGGGAGCGCGTTGGAAACGGTACCGGCATCGAGTACCGGTACAACAACTCCCGCGAATCCATGGGACAGGCCTATGCCAAAGTCTGGGACATGAACCACAACAGCACTACGAGGTGGGAGTTCCAGTTCAAACATCAGGAAGAGTTTGCCGAGGACCTGTCGTTCAGGGCCGATATCAATCTCGTGAGCGATGACCAGTACTATTACGACCTCGATCAAAGGCTGGAAGTGAAATCCAAACCCTACGTCGATTCGAATGCCTTTTACGTGGAGCGGTGGAACACGGCATCTCTCTACCTTCTTGGCCAGTATTCGACCGACCTCACCCAACCGAACGACAAGACCGTCCAGAAACTGCCGGAGCTCAGGTACACCATCTATGAAGAAACGCTCGGCGGTCCGGTCCGTGTAAACTTCGAAGGGTCGGCCACGAATTTCGTGAAGCAGAGCGGAGACGGTACCAGGCGCGTGGATTTCAACCCGGAGCTTGCCGCACCGTTCGGGAGCAGCGGCTTGAGCCTGACGCCGCGGGCAGGCGTGCGGGCGACGTTTTACGATCAGAGCGCCTCCTCAGCCGGACCGATGGAGCGAAAATTTGCTTATGCGGGAGTGGACCTGAACGCGCGCATTTCGCGGATCTACGGGACGGACAAGGGAATCCGGCATCGGCCGGATCAGACACTCGATCGAACCAACGGTCTCCTATACCTACATTCCCCATATCGATCACGGTGATATTCCTCAGTTCGACGCCGTAGACTCCGTGGCGTCAATGAACACCACGACGGTCTCGCTGGTCAACCGTCTGACTGCCCATTACAAGGAATCGAAGGACTCGCCGGCGTATACGAGTTTCGATCTGATGGTCATGAAGCTTTCGCAGGCCTACAATATGAATGCGGCGCGAGAGCCGAACGGCCATGTGCGGTCGGATGTTCTCGGTGAGATGTACATCAAGACGCCGAAGCTGTTTTCAGCCACAGCGAACGCCAGTTTCGACACGTACGATCATGCGATGTCGTCGCACACGTGGGCGCCGGGCTCACGACCGGGACGCTATCGCTGAATCTCTCCGAACAATATTTGCGGGAACCGGCAACGCAGTCTCTCATCGGCGGAGGAAGCATTAAGCTCGGGAAGTGGGGCCTGGGGGCCCAGTTGACACGGGACATGGAGCACAAGAGGATCACCGAATTGGATTATATCGTGAATTATTCGGCACAGTGCTGGGGGATCAGGACGACGTACACCATCGTGCCGGGAGAGTCGCGGTTCATGGCGATGCTGGACCTCAAAGGCATCGGTGCATACGGCAAACAATAGGTACGGAGGCGGTTATGGCCGATGAAATCATTGTGCTCATTACGGCATCATCGAAGGAAGAAGCCGCGCGGATCGGGACCGCACTCGTGAACGAGCACATTGCCGCCTGCGCAAATATCGTGCCCCAGATCCGCTCCCTCTTCTTCTGGGAAGGGAAGACGCAGGACGAGAGCGAAACGCTTATCATCGTGAAGAGCAGACAGCCGTTTCTGGACCGCATCATTGCCCGGGTCAAGGATACTCATTCCTATATCTGTGCCTGAAGTGATTGCCCTTCCGATCGTCGGCGGTTCTGCAGAGTATCTTCGCTGGCTCAATGATTCGACGCAGGGATGAATCACCGGGCAGAGCCCGTAACAAAACGAAAATAAGGAGTAAAGAATTTAAACAGAAAGAGATTTTTCTGAAGATTGTGAAATTGCTGACTTCCTCCAGATGTAGTTACTTGTTCAGGGTTACAGACACTATATCTTGTGTTATATGCATTTTGCGCATGTATGTATAAAAGAATAAACCTTGACTTTTGTGCACCCTTTGTGTTACTTTTTAATTGAGCCGGTGTGCCTTTTCGGAGGAACGATGAGGGTAAATAAGTCCAGGAAACAGAAGAAAAAAGAATATTTTACCTTTATGTTCCTGCCCGGTCCCAACGAACGCGTCCGAACATTGAGCATATCTAAATCCGTTCTCAAGACCGTATTTCTTTCCTTAGGTGCGCTTCTTGTCCTCTCCCTCTATCTTATCTACGAATACAACGATGTCAAAGACAAAATCTGGGAACTGCAGTCCGTGCGCGAGGAATTGATGCAGCAAAAGGCGCAGGTGCAGAGCTTTGCGCTTAATCTCCTCGACTATAAACGCCAGATGTTTTTTCTCCGGGACCTCGATACAAAGTTGCGCCGTGTTGTAAGCCTGGGCCCCCGGGACAAGGCTCAGCAGGTGCTCGGCATCGGAGGACCTGACGAACTCGGCCTTCAGAATCTGACGGCCATGGGTGAGAAGAAGCAGGAAGAGGCGCTGAAGGAAATGCACCAGGAACTCACCCAGCTCAAAGGCGCGGCCTCGCGGCAGGAAACCAGTCTACAGATGCTGATTGAGTATTTCGAGGACAAGCGTTCGCTCTATGCGTCAACGCCGTCGACCTGGCCTGTTCGAGGTTGGATCACGTCTCCCTTTGGAAATCGGACTTCGCCGTTCAGCGGGATTCTTACCTTTCATGAGGGACTCGATATTGCCGCTCAGACGGGAACACCGGTGGTGGCGCCTGCAGACGGTGTCGTGGTCAGAGCCGGTTTCAGCACCGGTTACGGCAATATGGTAGAAATCAGCCATGGCTACGGCATCAAAACCATATATGGGCATAACTCACGGCTCAACGTGAAGGCCGGACAGCAGGTAAAGCGCGGTGATATCATCTCCTATGTGGGCGATACCGGTTCCAGCACGGGACCGCATCTTCACTATGAAGTTCGTTTGAACGGTCTTCCCGTGAATCCGGTAAAATACTTGAACTAAAAAGAGGTCATATCGGGCAGCCACATCCTCACATCTAAATCTATTCTTCCTCTCCATTAATTAATAGCAGCGACCTATGGTTGGCCAGGGAAAAGAGACCACGCGGGACTGAAAACTCTTTCCCTTTTGAAACAAAACCGTTTCCGCCATGGTTTTGGCCGGGGGGCAATTGCCAGCGCAGCGGAGACAAACAAGGAGGGAGTAAGTTTTATGTCTACGGGGAAAGTAAAGTGGTTCAACGAATCAAAGGGATATGGCTTTATCGAGCCTGACGGCGGAGGTCGCGATGTATTTGTGCATTATTCCGCTATTCAGGGCGAGGGATACAAAACGCTATCAGAAGGACAGGTGGTTCAGTTCGACATTATACAAGGCGATAAAGGTCCACAGGCGTCGAACGTAGCTAAAACGTCTTAGCGACAAGTTCCGCAGTCAACAGGTCTATTGTTTTGTTGTAAATTTTGTATCGAGTGTTCGAAACCCCGAAGAGCCCCCATCTTCGGGGTTTTTTTAGTTAATTATTAATCGGAGATATTTTATGAGACAGGAAAGAAGGGAAGGTTGAAATCAATATTCCGGTTCAACTCGCTACACCCATCACTGTTTTTTTTCTGGACGCATGTTGTTCAAAGAGCACTTCTTTCATCAGGGAACAAGCTTCGATGACTTTGGGGTTTGCTACGCGGTAGTAAATGTTCACGCCGTCCCGCCTCGTTGCAAGGATTCCTTTGTGGCGCATGACGGCAAGGTGCTGGGAAACATTCGCTTTGGAAGCGCCGAGGGCGCCCACCAGCTCCGTCACTGTTTTTTCCTCATTTTTGAGCGTGTTAAGGATTTCGATGCGTTTTGGATTGGTGAGGGTCTTGCAGATCTCAGCCTGCATTTCAAATATGGATTTATCGGTTAAAATGCTTTTCATGTTACAATTTTATACACTTGTCGCTTTTTTTTGTCAAGTAATAAATGTTGCATTAGCCGGCATACCTCTGCACAGAGAGGTTAAATAAGCACCTCTATACATCTCACCCACCTTCAAACAGCTAAACCATAATCTCACTCCCCGTCACCGCCAGATTATTCTCTTGAATTCCCGGGGAAAAATGATATTATAATCAACTGTAAAGAAAAATGATTTTTCTTTGTTCGAGAAGGCGGCCGCATCCTCAGTGGGGTGAATAGAAGGCCTCTCACAGGGCGTGGGAGGCAGACCCGTGGCCGGCGGCCAAATTCTCTAAAGAGGCTGAGCAAAGGTGGAGAGAAATAGATGATTGGTACGATCCTGAAAAAAGTATTCGGCACGGCGAACGACAGGGAGCTAAAACGCATCCAGGCTCAGGTGGACCAAATAAACTCCTTTGAAGAGGGGATCTCCGGTCTTTCTGATACAGAGTTGCAAGAGAAAACCGACGAATTCAAGAAGCGTTTGCAGGAAGGCGAGTCACTTGACGACATTCTGCCCGAAGCCTTTGCCGTGGTACGAGAGGCGGCCAAACGGGTCCTCATAATGAGGCATTTCGACGTCCAGCTTGTCGGCGGCATCGTTCTTCACTCCGGCAAGATCGCGGAAATGAAAACAGGCGAGGGTAAAACACTGGTCGCCACGCTGCCGGTGTACCTGAATGCCCTCGAAGGCAAAGGCGTGCACGTCGTGACCGTCAACGACTACCTGGCGCGGCGCGACTCGGAATGGATGGGCAAGGTTTACAGCTTCCTCGGCCTCTCTGTCGGCGTCATCGTCCATGGGCTCACCGACGAGGAACGGCAGGCGGCGTACGGCTCGGATGTGACCTACGGCACGAACAACGAGTTCGGTTTCGATTATCTGCGCGACAACATGAAATTCGACCTCAAGGAGTACGTCCAGCGCGAGCTCAACTACGCCATCGTGGACGAAGTGGACTCGATCCTGATCGACGAGGCCCGGACGCCGCTCATCATCTCCGGCCCCGCGGAAGAGTCCACCGACAAGTACTACAAGATCAACCGGATCATACCGAGCCTTAAGAAAGACGCGGATTATACGATCGAAGAGAAAACCAAGACCGTGGCGCTGACGGAGGAGGGGAACATCAAGGTCGAGCGCCTGTTTGAACGCCGGCAACCTCTACGACCCCTCGAACGTCGATCTGGTGCACCACGTGCATCAGGGCTTGAAGGCCCATGCCCTGTTCCACCGCGACGTGGACTATGTGGTCAAGGACGGCGAGGTCCTGATCGTGGACGAATTCACGGGCAGGCTCATGCCGGGCAGGCGCTGGAGCGACGGTCTCCACCAGGCCATCGAGGCCAAGGAAAACGTCAAGATCGAGAACGAGAACCAGACGCTGGCGTCCATCACGTTCCAGAACTATTTCCGGCTCTACAACAAGCTCGCAGGCATGACCGGTACGGCCGAGACCGAGGCGGGGGAATTCGCGAAGATCTACAACCTCGACGTGGTTGTCATTCCCACACACCGTCCCATGATCCGTACCGACAGCCCGGACTTTATCTACAAAAACGAGAAAGCAAAATTTAACGCTGCCGTCAAAGAAATCGAAGCAGTGTCACAAGAAGGGCCAGCCCGTGCTGGTCGGCACCATCTCAATCGTCAAGTCCGAGGCCCTGGCCGCAATTCTGAAGAAAAAAGGCATCAGACACTCGGTTTTGAACGCCAAGTACCACGAGATGGAGGCAGAGATCATTGCGCAGGCCGGCCGGCATGAAGCGGTCACGATTGCAACGAATATGGCGGGCCGCGGCACCGACATCGTCCTGGGCGGCAACCCCGAGGGACTTACGCGCCAGGCCCTTAAGGGAAAAGAACATGCGCAGGAAGAGTGGGACAAGACACTTGAGAAGTTCAAGGCCCTCTGCGCCGATGAAAAGGAGAAAGTCATCGCTGCGGGCGGACTTCATATCCTCGGCACCGAGCGGCATGAGTCTCGCCGGATCGACAACCAGCTCCGCGGACGTTCCGGCCGCCAGGGAGACCCCGGCTCGTCGAGGTTCTATCTTTCCCTCGAGGACGACCTGCTCCGGATCTTCGGGTCGGACCGCATCGCCGGTCTTATGGGCAGGCTCGGCATGGAAGAGGACGTTCCCATCGAGCACCGCATGGTATCGCGCGCCATCGAGAACGCACAGAAGAAAGTCGAAGACCACAACTTTGATATCCGTAAACACATCCTTGAATACGATGACGTGATGAACCAGCAAAGAAAAGTGATCTACGAACAACGCCGCCAGATCCTGGCCGGCGAGGACCTGAAAGAAGAGGTGCTCGGGCTGGCCGAGGACATGCTCGACGGCATGGTCGGGTTTTACTGTCCCGAGGGCGCTTATCCCGAGCAGTGGAACGTTACGGGTCTTACCGACGCCCTTGCATCAAAGTTCTCCTTTCGTATGACCGGCATTGATCCCCAGTCTCTCCCCCGTGAGGAATTCCGCGAGAAGCTGTGGGCAGCAGTCAAGCAGAGCTATGACGACAAAGACCAGGAGATCGGTCCGGAGCTGATGCGGCACCTGGAAAAGGTGTTCATGCTTCAGGCCGTGGACCATCAATGGAAAGACCATCTCCTCGCCATGGATCACCTGAAGGAGGGCATCGGCCTGCGAGGGTATGCACAGGTGGATCCGCTCGTTGAGTATAAACGGGAAGGCTTCGAAATGTTCGAGGAGATGAAGCTGCGCATCGTCGAGACAACCGTCGAGAACCTGTTCCGCATCAAGGCGGCTGCCAAGGAGCAAGGGCAGGAGATCGAGCGCAGGCAGCGCCAGCAGATCGCGAACCTGAGCTTCATGGGCGCTGGCAATGCTGCGGCTGCAGCCAAGCCCGCCCCTGTCCATGCAGCACAGAAGGTCGGCAGGAACGATCCGTGCCCCTGCGGGAGCGGGCTCAAGTACAAGAAGTGTCATGGGAAGTAATTGAGTTTATGTAAGTTCTCGCATCGGATGAAATTTATTATTGCATTGAATGAAATCGGTTATTTCGGGCTGTCGCTGTGAATTAAAAGTGATATGCCGTCCATATAAGCTGAAAAAATGAAAAAAGCCTAGACATTGTACTGTCTAAGTATTTTCTCGTGCTTTGGTCAAGACGGGTCGATAGATGACATGGCCGGAAGAGGTCCCTGAGCATTCTTATGAACGCGAGGCGCCTTTGTAGTCCTGAGGATAAGGGGAACTCACAATTAAATGGATGAAAGTGGAGGAGTGTAATCTAATGCAAATAGACAGCAAGGAGATTTTGTCAAAAATTAATCCGCACGACTTGGTAGTTGATATTGGTGGGTGGGTACAACCCCTTAAAAGGGCAAATAAGATAATTGACATTCTTCCCTATGAAACAAGATCAATAAATAATGCTATTGGCGATGCTGATGAGAAAGAATGTTTTTCAAAGACCGATTGGATAGTGAGGGATTTGTGTGACAGGACACCGTTCCCTTTCAAAGACAAGGAAGTAGATTTTGTATTTTGCTCCCATACATTAGAAGATATTAGAGACCCAATCTGGGTATGTAGTGAAATCGTTAGAATCGGCAAAAGAGGATATATTGAGATTCCATCAAGGGCGCTCGAAACTACAAGGGGAATAGAAAAATGGCAATATACTGGCTATTATCACCACCGATGGCTAATTGAGAGGGACAATAATGGGACCTTGGTTTTTACCCATAAAACGCCTGCACTATTAAAATACCCCAAATATTATCTCAACCTATATGTATCTTCGCCTGTTGTAAGTTTCTTTTGGGAAGACAATTTCAATTTTAAAGAAAACATAACTATTGAAAAACAAGATACATTTAATGACTTGGAAAAGTTCGTAAAATCGGAAAAACAGAAAATGAATTTTGGAGAAATATTTTTTAACGAATTACTCTATTTTATACCTGCCTGCTTATTAACAGTGATCCTCAATAATACACGAAAACGGAGAGGTCCTTCCGGAATAAGTATGGCTAACTACAAGATGTAGTAGCCAAACATTTCCTCCCGTGGTAATATTTTTCAATGCCAATGAATGAAAGGAATGGCATGTAGTTCGCGGCTCAGGGTTCTCAGTTCAAAGTAAAAAAAGTTAAAATGTTTGGGGCGCTGATGTTTGTGGAGGTGCGCAGCGACAAGGCAGGACCGGGTAATTTCATCCGGTCTTTCTGAGTTCATCGGTTTCCCAGACGATTCGGTTTTTTTTTGACTTCTCCGTGTTCGTCGGTGGGAAAGATCCCTTATGCGAATCGCCGGTATACAGATAAGCGCTGGCAATGACCTCGAACGGAACGTGCAGCGCGCAGTGGATATGGCCAAGGTGGCGGCTGACAAGGACGCTAGGATCATCTGTTATCCTGAGCTCTTCCTCACTCCCTGGTTCCCAAGGCGCGAAGAGGGTTCACTTCTCTCCTGGGCATTGGATGCCGCGAGCGAGCATCTCGAACTTTTCCGAACACTCTCCGAAAACACGAAAACGGTTCTCCTCATACCTTTCTTCGAATGCGCGAAGGACAATTACTATAACAGTACGGCGGTATTCGATTCAGGTAAGATCGTTGGCACTTACCGCAAAATACATGTACCGAACCTGCCGCTCTACCGTGAGCAATATTACTTTGCTCCCGGCGATGCCGGCTTCCCCGTATTCGCAACATCCCAGGGAAAGATCGGCGTCCAGATATGCTGGGACAACCTCTTCCCCGAAGGGAGCCGCATCCTGGCGCTCAAGGGTGCGGAGATCATTTTTTCACCGACCGCTTCCTCCCTTAACTCTCACACACTTTGGGAGCGTGCCATTACGGCCAACGCCTTTGCGAACAATCTCTTCATCTTTCGCGTCAACCGCGTCGGTCAGGAAGAAGGCATTTCGTTTTACGGGCGGAGCTTCTGTGCCGACCCCTGGGGCGAGATGGCGTCGGAACTGGCAGGCGGCAAAGAGGCGATCGTGATCGCGGACGTCAACCTTGCGGAACGCGCCGCTGCTTCCGAGACCTGGGGCTTCCTCAAAAACCGCAGGCCAGGAGAATATGGGGAACTACTGAAATGAATGTGACGACGCCGCATTGAATGAGGCGTTTGATAACGCGGAGTAGAATATCCGCGCTGCTGTGGAGAATTCGACAAGGCGCACAATAAATGCCCTCTTCTGTAATGCATGGCGCCCGAAGGTTGACTCATGATACGATACGAAATGATGCAAAGGTTTTTTGTGAAAAATATTTTTTCCGGAGTGCTCATTTTGCTCATGTGCGGCTGCGGCCAGACGACCGCAGACATGCTCCGCAAAAATCCGGCCGGAGTGTATTCGTTCACCGTGGATGAGGACTACCAAGCTGTTTACCGAAAGACACTGGATCATGCAAAAAACTGTTACGAAGGGGCGGTGTACGGGGACAACATACGGATTAGGGGGGACGCTGACGCGGAAAACGGCATGGCGCGGATCAGCATAGCCTATGCGGGCGTCCTTGACGTAGACATGCTCTTTGCTATAGACATTGCAAGGCTCGAAAGCAACACGTCGAAAGTGAAAGTCTATTATGCGCTGAAGCGGCTAAAACCCATAGCGCCGCTGGTTGAAGATTGGATAAAAAAGGACTCGCACGAATGTCAGAGGAGCAGGGTCGTTTTAGACTGCGTCTGTTTTCTCCGTGATCCTCCTCATTGAAGTACGCTTTCCTGCCTTTCACCGGCATTTGTTTGAGAGACGTCAACTGCCGCAAGCCGATGCATTCTGAAATGATATACTAGGACGGCGCGGAGCCGTGTCTGATGCAGTTCTCTCTTCCCTCGCGTTTTGGTAAATGATACCCCCAATTCTCGCTCTTTTCACGGCAAGAAAATGCATCTGTCTGAAACGTGCGCTGACCTGAACAGAGGCTGATATGCCCGGCCTATTCGACGCGTTGCTTACTCCTTTTCTGAGCCGAGGATGTCTCTCTGTCACGATTTCCCTGAGGATTTCTGCATCAGCAATGTTACGACTACATCTAGCATTTTAGAAGCAATACTGCTCATAATTTCAAGTTGACAAGATGAGATTTTTCTTTAATACTTGGTTCATAAAGTTGCATTTTGGCAAAGTTGAAAAACAGCCTTTCTGCTTCCATGACAGGGAAAGCGGGGACACTGGCGCTACCGGACTAGGATGGCCCTGAAAACCCTGTTTCTCACCTAGGCAGTCCGGGAATATGATTCGTCATATTTCCTCCCCGCACCCCACCTCTCTGACCCGGGAGGTGGGGTGCACTTTTTCATTTCTTTCTGCTCGCCTTTATTGTAAATAGCGCAGCACAATTATGCCGACACCTGCGGGTTCGGGAGCAGTTGCTCTGAACGTTATCCGGAAGGTGAAGGCTACAGGCTACACCATGTCGCATAGCGGATCCGCCCTACGATATGGCAGCTCGCCGGGTAATCATGTGAGCGCTGCGAAGTGTAAACAAACCGGGCATCCCTATCGAGGATATGCGAAGCGAACTGCGTGGGCCCCAGCAAGTCAGGTAAGGAGAAATCAGGCTACGCACGATTCTTATTACTATCCGGATGTGCACATCCAATGGAAAAACGTCACGTCCGGAAAAAAGTGGCATGCAGATGCAAAAGGGTGTATGGTGCTCTCCAAGGGTCGACACCGGCCTTTCGAACGGAATAATGGAAAAATCAATCTCCCTCATCATCCCCAATTATAACGGGAGTTCAACGATCGGGAAATGTCTCGAAGCAGCATGTGCGTCGTGGTATGGGAGCTTCGAGGTAATCGTTGTCGACGACTGTTCTGAAGATGACTCCGTCGAGGTCATCAGGCAGTTTCCCGTGCGGCTTATTGCCCTCGAAAAGCACACAGGCGCGTCCTCGGCCAGAAACCGGGGGGCGGAAAAAAGTCGGGGTGAAATTCTTTTTTTCACCGATGCGGACTGCCTCATCCGGGACGATGCGCTCTCACTCGCAAATGAGGCGGTGGCCGAGAATCCAGGTGCGGTCATCGGCGGGACCTATACGCCACTTCCCTACGATACCGATTTCTTCAGTCTATTCCAGTCCCTGTTTATTCACTATTCGGAAACAAAGAAGAAAGAGCCGGACTATATCGCGACCCACGCGTTGGTGATCGACAAGGATATATTCAGCACGAGTGGGGGCTTCAGGGAAAATTTTTTCCCTATCCTGGAAGACGTGGAATTTTGCCACCGGTTCCGGGATTCCGGGTTCAGGCTCGTTATGAAGCCCGGGATCCAGGTAATGCATATTTTCAATTTTACCCCGATCAAGTCGCTCCGCAATGCATTTCGTAAGTCGCTGTACTGGACGGCCTATTCTTTCCTAAACAAGGACCTGCTGGCAGACTCCGGGACGGCTTCCCTGGAGCTCAAGATCAATGGGGCCTCTTTTTCCCTGAGCGTTTTTTTTGTGCTTCTTTTTTTCATCCGGCATCAACCCGGCTGGCTGTTGCCACTCCCGTTCTTGCTCGCTGTCAACCTCTTTTTGAGCAGCGGTTTGCTCACACTGTTCAACAGGTCCAAGGGACTTTGGTTTACGGTAATCGGGGGATTTTACTACACGATGATCTACCCTTTTCCCGTGATCGCGGGAGGTTTGGCGGGGCTCGTCAAACATGGCTTGATTCGGGGCAGTAAAAAGGTTACCATATCTCAGCCAAAGGAAAAAAAAGATCACGAAGAAAGAATGGATTAGTTGCGGCAAAAACTCCTGATATAATCTGGATTTGAGTTATGCACTCGCCTCTCAGACATGCACCCTCGATCCTGTGGAAGCGGAAACCGCTTCAGCTCACGTTCTTCCTGACCCGTCGTTGCAACTCGAAATGCCCCTTTTGCTTCTACCTGCGCAGTTCGGATTCCGTTGCAACCGGACAGCAGGAGCTGTCCCTCGACGAGATCCGGAAAATTTCGCGCTCGTTCGGATCACTCCTCTGGGTTGCCTTTTCCGGCGGGGAGATCTATCTGCGGGATGATCTCGTCGAAATCAGCAAGACCTTCCACGATGCGAACAGGCCGGCTGTTATCCTCTTTTCGACCAATGGCATGCTTCCTGCCGTTATCCGTTCGAAGACCGAGAGGATCCTCAAAGAATGCCGAAACAGCGTGATCGTGGTCAAGGTTTCCCTCGATGGAATCGGCAGGGACCACGATGTGGTCCGCGCGACACCGGGGAGCTTTGAAAAAACGATCGAGACGTATAACCTGCTCGAACCGCTTCTGTCGGAATATCCCCATTTTGAACTTGGCATCAACACGGTTTTCTGCTCCGAGAACCAGGACAAGATGGATGGGATAATTGATTTTGTGAATGGGATGAAGTACATCGGGACGCACACGATCTCGCTTGTCAGGGGAAACCTGTCCGACGCTCGGTATAAGGAGGTCGATTCGGAGAAATACCGGGCCGCGATCGAGAGGCTCGGGAAGAACTTGACCGCCGGGTCCGCGAAGACGTATCGATTCGCGGGTGCGCGAATCAAGGCCGCCCAGGACATCCTTCAACGGAAGCTGATTCATCGAACCGTGCTTGAACAAAAAAGGATCATTCCGTGCTTTGCCGGGAGACTGAACGTGGTGTTGACTGAAACCGGAGAGGTAAAGCCGTGCGAGATGCTGTCCGGCTCTGTGGGAAACGTACGGGAGGCCGGGTATGACATCGGGAAGGTCCTCAGTTCAGCAAGGGCGAAAAAAACGGTCGAATCGATCAAACAAGGCGAATGTTTCTGCACCCATGAGTGCTACTTCATGACGAATATCCTGTTCAATCCTGGGCTCTATCCCCTCCTCCTTCGGGAATATGTGAAGATATAAGTGTATTACGATCTGAGAATAATCTTTTCCGCTGCGTCAAGCCCCGACTCCATCGCATGGTCCATATTGTAATACCGGAACATCCCGGACCTGCCGGCGCTATGGAGGTTTTCGAAGCCTGCGAGATACGCGGCGATTTCATTGAAATATTTTTCGTAGCCCACCTCGAACAGGGGATATGCTTTCGGGACCCGCACGACGACGCTGTCAATCACGTCGCTGCGCTTGATGAGGCCGAGTTGCTCAAGATGGTCGATTCCGATATCGGCGATCGTGCGGTCGTCTGCATCCCACATAACGTCGCCTTCGAAACTGAAAAATTCAAGCACCAGGAGGGTCTTCCCCCGTGGGGCCATGTCCGCGCTCCAGTTGGTCGGCTCGTGGATCCTGCCGAAGGGGATCTTCCGTTCGGGGATGTAGATCCACGTCTGGTCCGTCACCCGGGGTCTGTCGATCATTACGGCTGCTATCACAAGGTCCCTGAACCTGAGTTTTGACGCAGCGGCCTTCACCCGTTCCGGCGGGGCCGGGTCCAGCATTTTCACGAGAGCGGAAACCGGCATGCTTGAAACAAATTGGCTCCCATCTTCTCTGCGCAAAGCTCCGCTGCTATTTACTACGACGCTTTCCATTCTCCCGCCGGCATGGTTGATTTGCTCGACCCGGGTCCGGGTAAAGACCCTGCCCGACTTTTCTATTCCAGCCTTCAAGACATCTGATATGCGGCCGATTCCAAGCCGGGGATACATGAAACTATCGACGAGTGTTGGAATCTCGCCTGTTCTTTTCTTGAATGCGGCATTTGCAATCGCCTTGGAAAGAGAAAGGCCCTGGATTCTCTGGTCGACCCATTCCGCGCTGATTCGATTGCAGTCGATCCCCCAGACCTTTTCGCTGTACTCTTTGAAGTAGATATCGAACATGGGCCGCCCGAAATGGGCAACTACCCAATCTTCGAGGGAGACTGCTTCAGGTTCCTTGAAGAGATGCTTCAGGCGCTCTATCCCGTATCCGCCGAGTATGCGGGCCGTGGACGGGAGCCCCAGGCGGAACGCCGCATTGAACGGTTTGAGCGGATAGTCAAAATATTTTCCGCGCAAGAAAATTTTGCTTTTGCGCGGCACGGTGATAAGCTCACCGTTCATCAGTTTTTTTACGAAGGCATCGATTCGCGGGTCTTTCGTGAAAAAACGGTGGCCGCCGAGATCAAAACGGAATCCCTGGTGCTCGATCGTTTTCGATATGCCGCCCACCGCGGAGTCCGCTTCGAACAGGGTCACCGGAAGGCCGTGTCCGGCCAGGATGAAGCCTGCTGAGAGTCCGGTAAGGCCTCCTCCGAGGATAAGGACCTCTTTTTTCGCCTGAGTCAAGACATCCTCCAAACTAATGCAGCGCCCCTAAACAGATGTATCCCTGATCTTTACCAGAAGACCGTGACGAGCGTTTTATATTCATAGAACGGGCAAGCGGTAAAAAATTTTTTAGACCGGGTGTACCCCTTGATTCTTTCTTCAATTGACGGCGGCATGCTGTCCCTCGTTCTGCCGGAAATCACCACGATCGCTTTTTTCTCCGTGGCGCCCGTGGCGCCAGGGAGATAATAAGCGGGGTTCTTATATTCCCAGCTGAAACGATAGGGGGACAGACTGACATCCATGTCGGCAGAAGATGCCCCGGGGTCATAGGCAAAGATAATTTTTTTCTTCGTGAACAGATCCAAGAGGGGGACGGCAATCGCGGGATTGATGGGGTATTCCCGCTCCGGAACGGGGAAGACCTCCGCGGCATCGATCTCCAGGGTGTCAAGAAATGCGCCCGCTTCCTGAAGGTTTACCGAACTCAATTGTTTCAGGTAGGGGATATACGCGAAGAGGCATAGGGCAAGGGTCGCGGCAACTGCGCACGAAACGGCTGCTTTTACAACACGCCGGTCCTTGAGAACGGTGAGGCCGTAGGCAGCCATAAGCGCAACCATTGGAAAAGCGGGAAGCGCATAGCGGATGCGTTTTATCTGAAAAATGAAGATCAGGAGGGGCAGCCATGCTATTATCAGGTATTTCAGGTCCCGCCTGACCGCGGCCGCCAAGAGAGAGGCGAGCGCCGCGAGCGTGATTAGGGGGCTGATTTGAAATAAAAAGGTGGAAACAAAACTCTCAGACCACCGGCCCAGCCCCGGCTTTTGATAAGCGAAAAGAAGCCGCAGCTGCTCCGCAACGACGTCATGGGTCAGGATCGCTGCGATGCCGAGCAGAAGAACGGAAAATAGAACTACCGCAAAAGTGTTTCTGAGTATCAGGCGGCGTTGGCTCGGATGCTTCAGGCAATATATGATGGATATAAGCGGCAAAACCGAGAGCAGAAAGAGTGCTGAATACTTGCATAAAACAGTAAAAAAGACCGAGACTAAAGCACCGCATGCCCATCCTGTCCGCCCTGATGTGATTGTTTTCAAAAAAAGAAAGACGGAGAGTGTCAGAAAGAACATGGTCGGAACGTCTACAAGCATAAGAGGCGCCATCATTATGAGATAGGGCATTCCAAGAAGTAAGACGCCGCCGTTAAACCCCGTGTCGTCGTCCCAAAGCGTTGCGCCGATGAACGAGGTGAGAACCGTCGTCATCCCGAAGAGCAGTGTAGTAAATATCTGTATAAAAATCCGCTCTTCACCGAAGAGCCTGAAGATCAAACCATAAAGAAAGGGGACCGTGGGGAGGTCTGTCCATGCCGCGATCTCTCTCCCCCACTCCTTCAAAAAAAAGTTGACGCCGTGCAGTTCGAGGTATTTCGCCTGTTCGAAATACCGTGACACGTCGATATTCACTTCCGGAATCGACCAGCAGAGCGCTGCCATTGCTGCCGATGCGGCAAAAAGAAGGAGCGGGCGTGTGCGGCCGGGCAGGGAAAGGCGGCAGAAGGAAATCAGGGACGCGAAGAACAACGCCGCTGATAAGAAAATAAAAAAACGGCCGGGTTTGCCCACGGTCAGAAAAATGACGTTCCAACTGGCAAGACTGTTGTCATCATACCGCCGGAAAAAAAACAGCACTGCGGTCGTGGTCAAGGTGAGAAGAGCCGGAAGCCAGGCTGTTAATCTTTTTGCTGATTCGTATTCGGCGGAGGGAGTCATGATCTTGTACAGTAATTCAGTTCAAATGAAAATGCAAGAAAGGGAAAATGTTCCTTCGTTAGGATATCAGGCATCTTTTATCTCGGGGAACTACGGCCACCGTGGCTTTGAGTGAGACAGGTTTGTTGTAGTTACATTCTTTTTTTGAAAAGGTCTTTTGCGAACCAAAGCCAGAAGAGACTCCGGCCTGCCTTGAACAGAGTTGCGAGGTCGTCCCAGCTCCTGACGGAGAACATTCTTTTTATAATGAAAGAGGGACGGGAGTAGAATTTTCTGAACGCGGTCTGCCTGAGGTCGAGGATCTGCTCCCTCGTCATTGTCCGCGGAATGAACGCTGCGCCCTGGTACGTATAGTCGGTCAGCTCCTCGGAGATCTCGCCGTATTCAGCCAAATGATCGTAAAGGTAAGTGCCTGGAAAAGGCGTAATGGCGTGGAAACTTGCTATGTCGGGATCGATGTCTATAGCAAACTCGATCGTCTGTAGGCCCTCTTCATAGGTCTCACCCGGGATGCCGAACATGAAAGGCGTCTGGACGACAAGGCCGACCTCCTTCGCTGCTTTCACCGCTTTTCGGATCTGGTCAGTCGTCGTTCCTTTCCGTATCGTGTTCAGGTTCTTCTGGACCCCGCTTTCGGCGCCGAAGAGGATTGCCCAGCAGCCAGCGTCCTTGAACGCCTGGAGCAGGGGCTTGTCGACCTGGTTCACGCAGGCTGATACGAACCAGGTAAAATCGAGCTTGCGCGCCTTGATTTCTTGGGCGAACTGCATGGCCCGGTTGTAATCGGCTGCGAGCGTGTCGTCGAGGAATTTTATCTCCCGGTAGCCCTGCGCGAGGCAGTGCTCGATCTCCTTCATAACGTTTTCGATGCTGCGGTAGCGGATCCCGGTCTTTCTTTCTTTATCGAGCTGAAAACAGTAGATGCAGTGTCTGTTGCACCCGCGCGAGGTCATCATGACGGTTACGGGCTTACGGCGGTACGTGGCGGGTGTGGGAATGTAGAGGTTCGGGTCGCCGAGGAGTTCCCGCGCGGGGAACGGAAGCGAATCGAGGTCCTCGATGAGCGGCCTGGGCTGGTTCTTTATGATTTTTCCGTGATCGCGCCAGACGAGTCCCTGTACCCCGTCCAGACTCTTCCTTGCCGCAAGCCGTTCGACTGTTTCGAGGACCGTAAATTCGCCTTCGCCGGTCACGATGGCGTCTATGCTCTCTCCCGCATCTTCAAGACTCCGTTCCTGAACCGCGATCGGATAGGGCCCCCCTGAACAGATGAATACGTTCTTTCCGAAGATCGTCCTGAGCTCGAGCGCCGTCCGCTTTGCTTTTCCCCATCCGAAGGTCGTTGAATAAATCCCGACGAATGCCGGAGAAAACTTCTCGACCTCCTGCAGCAATTCTTCCTGCCTTAGAAATGCGCCGTTCAGGAACATCACGTCATGGCCCGCTTTCTGAAGCACTGCGGCCACGGAAAGGGTCCCGAGGGGCTGCCAGTAATTGATCTGGGACGCAGCCGTCTTGGAAGCGAAAATATCTTCCGGGACCCAGGAAGGTATGAGAAGAGCACACTTCATAACAAGCACCAATCTCCGGGAGAAAAATTCAAAATCCCGTGCAATTTTTGCGTAGACGCAACGCCCGGAAAGAAAGGCTTGTCTCTTGGTTTACAAACAGGATTTAAGGATTTCCTTTGCGTCCGAGCAGTCTTGTCCGCGGCCGTTTTTAGATCTTTCCGCGAGGATTTTTTCCGCGGCCCCCATCCCCGAGCAGATTGCATGGTCCATATTATAGTATTTGAACATTCCCACCCTGCCCGCGAGGTGGAGGTTCGCGAAACGGGAAAAATAGTCTTCGATTACCTCGACCTGCTTCTGATATCCTACCTCAAACAAAGGGTAGGCTTTCGGCACCCTGGTGACCACGCTTTCGATCACTTCACGGGGCTGGATGAAGCCGAGCCGGGCCAGGCTGTCTACTGCAATCGATATCAGACCGGCGTCGCTCGTATTCCATATCGCGTCTCCTTCAAAACTGAAGAATTCCGTCACGAGGAGCGTTTGTCCCTCCGGCGCCATGTCGCTGCTCCAGTTTGTCGGCTCGTGGATTCTGCCGATGGGGATGTTCTTTTCCGGAATATAGATCCATGTCTGGTTCGTGACGTGCGGCCGGTCGACCATGACGGTAACGACAACGATGTCCCTGAACTTGAGGCTTGCGGCCGCTTTGAGAACGTCCGGAGGCGCGGGCGGGTCCAGCAGGCTGATCAGCTTCGTGACCGGGATGCTCGAGATGAATTCATTTCCGCCGATGATGCGGGTGCCCTCTTGGTCTTTGACCGCGATGCTGTCTATCGTGAAACCGGAGCGGTTGACGCGTTCCACGGAGGTATTGAGGGACACCGAGCCTGTTTGCTCGATTTTCCTGCTCAGTTTTTCGGAGATACGGCCGATCCCCCGCCGGGGGTACAGGAACTGATTGACGAGCGACGGGATGTCCCTGCCTTTGAACTTGAAGAACGCGTTCATCACCGCTTTGGAGAGCGAAAGCCCCCTGATGCGCCGTGCGACCCACTCGGCGCTGATCCTGCTGCAATCGACGCCCCACACCTTCTCGCTGTATTCCTTGAAATAGATATTGAACAGGGTGCGTCCGAAATTTGCGACCACCCAGTCTTCGAGGGACACGGGCGCGGGTTTCCGCACGAGCCGTTTGAACCGCTCCCATCCGTAGTTTGCGAGGATCCGCAGCGTCGTAAAAATGCCCATGCCGAACACGGCATTCACGGGTTCTAACGGATAATTGAAATACTTTCCGCGAATAAAGATCTCCGTCTTGCGCGGGACCTTCATCAGTTCGTCACCCATCAGGTCTTTCACAAAGGCCTCTATGCGCGCATCCTTGGTAAAGAACCGGTGGGGCCCCAGGTCGAACCGGAACCCGCCCCGTTCGATCGTCTTCGAGATCCCGCCGACAACGGAATCATGTTCGAAAACAGCGACCGTGCGGCCGGCGGCGGACAGGACATATCCTGCGGAAAGTCCGGTAAGCCCCGCGCCCAGAACGACGATCCGGTCTTCGGCTCCGTTGCAATCACTCCCCTGGCTCATCCACGCTTCTCCATTGTGCTCTAATATTATAAGAAATTAAGTCCATTATTACCAGTAAATCGTGACGAGGGTCTGATTGTAAAAAAAAGGGATGTTCGTGGAAAATGCTTTCTCATGGTGCATCGCGCTGATGGCAGGGTTTAATTCGGGTGGAATCTTGTCATGCGGGTCCGCGGCTATTATTACAAAGGCTGTTTTTCCTGACGCGGTCCGAGTATCGCCTGCATAGAACGGAGGGTTCACGTACTCCCAACTGTCGCGGAAACGCGAGGTATGGTAATCTTCATCGGGGGTGGAAGCGCCGGGGACATACTCATAGGAGATCCTCTTGTGCGTATAGAGATCGAGGAGGGGCACGGCAACGGCCGGGTTGACGGGGTAATGCTGTTGTGGAATCGCGATCGCCTCAACCGTATTGACGTCCAGAGTATCCAGAAATTCCCCCGCATGTTTCAAGTTGACGAAGCTCCATTGATTAAGGAAAGGCAGAAAGAGAAAGTAACAGGTCACCAGCGAGGCAGTAACCGCAGCAGTGACGACGGCCTTTCGCTGCTCAGGGCTTCGAAGCGCCGCGAGTCCGTAGGACCCCATCAGCGTCAGCATCGGGAAAACGGGGAGTATGTAACGGACCCGCTTTATCTCAAAAAAGACGGCGAGAAACGGCAACCAAACCACGACCAGGTATTTGAGGTCCCGTTTTGCTGCCGCCAGAACGATTGACGCAGCTGCAGCAATGGTGATCGCGGGGCTGATCTGGAAAAGATAGATTGAGGAGAACTTCTCTGTCCACCGACCGAGACTTGGCCTCAGAAATTCCATCATGAGTTTGATCTGATAGACGATGACATCGAATTTGAGTAGGACGGGTACGCCGATAAGAAGGAGGGTAAGCAGGAATACCCGGAGGCTTCTCCGGAGGATCTCGGGGCGAGCGGGACCTTCCTTACGAAAATAATAAACAAACGATATGACCGGCAATACGGACAGCATCGGCCAAACCGAGTATTTGCAAAAAAAAGCCACAAAGATGGAGCACCCAGCAACTATCGCCCGGGCAAGGCCTCCTTCCAGTGCCCGGATATAAAGATAGATCGACAGGGTAAGGAAAAACATCGTATGTACGTCAAGGAGCATAAGCGGCGTCTGAATGATGAGATAGGGAATTCCGAGCAGCAAAATGCCTGCATAAAAGCCGGTTTCTTCATCCCAAAGCGATTTCCCGATCAGGTACGTCACGACCGAGGTCATCCCGAAGAGGAAAGCCGTGAGTATCTGAATATAGATTCTCGATTCTCCAACGATCCCGAATATGATTCCGTTTAGAAAGGGAATGGCGGGCAAGTCCATCCATGCCTGGATGCTGTGTCCCCATTCTTTGAAAAAATAACGCACTCCGTAAAGTTCGAGATATTTTGCCTGGGTAACGTAGCGGGCGCTCACGGTGTTTACTTCAGGCATACTCCAAAAAAAGGCGGCCGCGACAAAGCATGCGAGAAAGAGGAAGAGAGCACGCGGTAAGGGCAACCGAATCTTGAACAGGATTAATGCCGACAAGACGCCGCCGAGAAAGACAAAAAAATAATTGAACGAAGAGGTGGCACTGAAAATCATGTGCCAGCTGGTAAAGGTGTTATCATCGAACCTGCGGAAATAGTATTGTGCGAGAGGAATGATAATGCCGATCAGGCAAATTATTCCGGGAATGACGAAGCGATGCCATCCAAATCTGTGTTGTAGATGCATGGTTCCGTACGGTAATACAGCCAGTGAAAAAATGCAAGAGAAAGAAATTAGAAACCGGTCTTAGAGAAAAAATATTGCTTCTGTTGCATGAAGAGGAGTGTCCGTGTTTCATTATTGCCGGGCAAAATCCTCGTTTAAACGATATGAGCGCCAGCAATGGGCAAAGACACAATTGAAATTTGCGGATCAGTAGGTTAAAAAGACGCTCCCGCGTGAGCCTTTACGTTTCAAAGTGAAGAGATGACTTCGTAATCATGATTAAGTTGTGAAACTATGCAACAAACTAAAAAAAATGCGGTTTTATATATTTTGTTCCCTAGTGTGAAGAAAAGTTGCACAGAACAGCTAAAACTTCAATTTTAGAATCCTAGCTGCACAAAATTTCACGTTGACATTAGTTAATCCTTTTATATAATGCAACATACTCATTCTCCGCTAAATAAATTGAAATTACGTGCATCAAACGACATCGGATCTAAAAGTTCTGAAACGCTTTCAGAAATATGAATAATAATTTAAATCTAACATCCCTAGCGGAGGGCTTTAAGGAGGAGAGAGAAGACATGGGGCGTTTCTTAAAAGGATTGATGTTGGGTGTGCTGGTTGGTGGATTTCTCTTGATTGGACCGGGTGGCCAAAATGCCAAAGCGTACACCGTGGTCGAGTTCGGCAACGGGGGCTTTCTGGACATTGATTACCAGGTGCAGGCCCGCGAGGCGCAGAGCAGCATCGATGTGAATGGGGACAACAAAACGACAAATAATTTTTACCTCATGAGAGATCGTCTCAGCTTTCTGGGGATGGCAAATGAAACCTATGGATACGCGCTGCAGTTGGAGTACGTCGGCGGACGAAAAATCGGCGATACGTTTGTAACCGATGAAGCGAGCAAGTATGCGCTCTCGGCGCTTGATTATTACTTGACCGCCGACTATGCCGATGCATTCAAAATCCGCGCGGGAAAAACAAAAACACAGCTGACCCGTGAAGTGAACGACGGCTGCTTCGATCCGCTTTCGATGGACCGCTCTCCGTTTATTCTCGGCCCCTTCGGCAATGGGGACAAAACGACTCGCGACAGCGGTGTTGTGTTCTGGGGCAATCTCTTCAATAATGTTTTCCAATATCGGGCAGCCGTGATGAACGGCAACAACTACGGCGATCAAAAACCGGATAACGCGGGCTACCGCTATACCGGCAGGGTGCATGTCACCCTGCTCGATCCTGAATCCAACCTGGGCTACAAAGGGTCCTACCTCGGCAAGAAAAAAGTGCTCACCTTCGGCGCCGGGTATGAAACGGAGGCCAACGCAGTCTATTCGGCCTTCGACACCTCCACCGGCGTGGGCAGCGGCAAGGATGACTATAAAGCTTATACCTACGACGGGTTCTTCGAGTATCCGACGGAGGTCGGCACGTTTACGCTCTCCGGCGCGTATCTGAAGCAGGACTTTGGCGGAGCAGGAACGCGCGGAGCCCCCGGAGCCGTGGATATCTACGGAGAAAAAAACGGCTACTACTGGAAGGGCGCCTACATGCTCTGGAAATTGCAGGTCTATGGGCGTATGGAAAAATGGGCATTCGCGAGCCTAAACGGTGTAGCTGATCAGCACATAGACTGGAACGCGGAAGGGCTCAACTACTATATAAAAGGACAGGACCTGAGACTTACGCTTGAATTGGAACAAATCGCCTTTAACAAACCGCCTTCCAAGGATTTCAATACGACGTTGCTCCAGCTCCAGGCAAGATTTTAAATCATTACGATTGAGAGGATTCCAAAATGAAGATATTCAAAGACAAGAAATTACTTGCAGTTCTTCTTGCGCTTTCAACATTGATGATAACCATAATTGTGGTTCACGGCTGCGGTCTTACATCCTATGAAGGAAAGAAGCTTTCCTCTATTTCGATAGCACCAGTCAATAGCACGGCAGTGGGAGGGAGCGTCACGATGGCGGCACAGACCGTGCAGCAGTTAAAAGCAACCGGTCAATACACCGATTTGACGACAACCGATCTGTCTGCATCGATTACCTGGGGCACAACCGATTCATCGATCGCCACCGTATCTGCCAGCGGGCTTGTCACGGCCGTCACGTCATCAGGAACGTGCAATATCACCGCTACCAGCCAGGGGATGACCGGGTCAACGCAATTGACCATCAAAAACCTGACCCTCCAGACAATTACGGTATCTCCGGGCGCTGCATCCGTAAACAACGGATTGACTAAGCAGTTCACCGCAACCGGACTTTTCAGCGACGGGACCGAGACAATTCCGAGCCAGGATATCACAGGCCTGGTTTCCTGGAGTTCCTCAACAACCTTGGTCGCTACCATTGACGCTCACTCGGGCCTGGCAACAGCCGTTTCCCCGGGAGCAACCGATATTACCGCGCAATGGAACGGTGTAACTTCCAACACGGCTGCGTTGACTGTTTTGAATTCGGGAGTATTGCAGTCGATCGCAGTTACGGCAGCGTCTACGGTTAAGGTAGGACAACCTCCTGTCCAGTTGACCGCGACCGGCACGTTCTATGACAGCGCCACCCAGAATACTACCACTCTGGATATTACCTCGCAGGTTGTGTGGAATTCGGAGAACCCTGATATTGCTACCGTAGACAGTTCAGGCGTGGTGACAGCGGTCTATCTGGGTCATGCAACAATCACCGCAACAATTGGAGGGATTACGGGCAGTATTTACTTGCCTGTCAATGGAGCGGGGGGCCACTAATTGATTGTCAGACTTATCATGACCAGCCCGGTTTTCTCCGAAACAAAAGTAGAAGTATGATCGATAAATTCAAAGGAGGTGAACCCAGAGATTCAAAATGGCAGACAAGCAATGCCCGGTAACGTGTCAAGTCTCCTAAACGACCTAATAACTTTAACTATGGAGGAATGCAAGTTATGAAAAAGTCAGCAAAAGTGACCTTTCTCACTGCTTTATCGGTCGTCCTTGTCCTTGGTATGATGATGCTATTCGGGTGCGGCAGCAGCAGCAGCGACAGTACCCCGGCGGGCCCTGCAACGCTGGCCTCGATAACGGTGGCCCCGGCTACTGCCCCTACCGTTACGGTCGGCAATACCCAGCAGTTCACCGCAACGGCATTAATGTCAGACGGCACCGCCACGTCGCCTGTAATAACCTGGTCCACGTCGAGCACGGCCATCGCGACGATCGGCGCCAGCACTGGTCTCGCAACAGCCGTTGCTGCCGGGCCGGTCACGGTCACCGCAACGTCGGGGTCCGTCTCCGGGACGCGCACGATGACGGTAGTGGCTGCTCCAGTTCTTTCCGGCACGCTCTACCAGGCATCCCAGAATGGCGGTCATATCGCCGTATATTCAGTAACGATCGACCCGACGAATACCACTTCACCTATCACGGTGAACACAGCAAGTGCGTCCAAGATTCAGCTTAACGGCGCGCCCAGCCAGTCTAGTACTAAAACCGTCTTCCACGACATAAGGTTTGACGACGCGACTAACCCCACGAAGATTTACTATTCCGCGATCATGTCCAGGCCCGTACCCACCTCCCCCTCCCACCCCAACTCTAGCGGAGTTGCCGATATCGGCTACGTTGATTTGACGCAGGCCAATACTGCGGCGACGAACAATGGAATAAACTCGGTGATCGATATCGACTATGGCGCCAGCCAAAACATCGCCGGGGCCTTATCTGCCATGGCGCCTGAGGAGTTCGGCACCACGTCGGCCGTTGAATACTGCGCATCGGGAATGGACAAGACGAATGGCTATTATCTCCCCATGTCGATGAGCTTCCCGGCCTACCTCGATGCTGTTCCGCTGGCGAAACTGAATGCCGGCGCACAGGGCAGCGTCAGCAACGTACTTGCGAGCGGAGGCTCGGACTTTACCAGAACGTACATCTGGCAGATCGACCACGCCATGGATAATCTTAATCCCCCCAGCAACTACGGTCAGCCGCCGCTGGCGTTCATTCACGGCGGTTCCAGTCCCGACGGAAGCAAGGTTTACATGGTCATGAACGTCGTTAGCGGCCTCTCCACTACGAACAACCTGGCCGGTTTCCTCAGAACGTATCTGGTCAATGCTAGCGATCTTGAATCAGCCAGCACCTCGACGCCCGGCATCAGCACCATGACACCTGAGAAAGTCCTATCGACGGGAACGGTCACTGTCGCACCGTCCGATTCAACCACGAGCGGCGACGGTTCGCTCCAGGGGACGATTGCGTATCGCGCCACCTTTACACCTAACGGCAATTATATTCTGCAATCCGGGTCCGACCGCTTGATCATCCTCAATGCCAGCGACCTGAGCGTCTATTCCAACACTGGTACCACCAGCAATGCTAACTCCGTCTCGAAACCCGGAGCCATCACCACCGGCCTGGGAGCGGGCACGTACGGCGGCATTGAAGTACATGACGTTATTTCGACCCCGGACAGCAAATACGCTATCCTGTCCCTTCGGTACTATACCGACCAAACCCAGGCGCAAGCCGGAGGAGCCGGCGTGCCGGGGTATAAGACGAGCGGCGTTCAGCTCTATGATATCAATAACAAGGCGTTCATTGGCAACGTAACACCGACCTGCGGATCGAACGCTGGGCAGTGCCATGTCGCTGCTGGCGATGTTACAACCCGCGCTACCTGCGGTGTTCTTTTCAAGAAAAACTAGTTTCTGTAAGATTTTCATCTTTCAAGGGGGGCGGTATAACCGCTCCCCTTTTTTTTACTTATTTTTGAATAAGAAACTTCGCCGGAAAGTTAGCATAACTCGTGCCATTGCTGCACGAGCTTGCACGTTCGCGCCTCAGATCGAATGAAATGCCCTGGTAACAGAAGCATTATCCAAACGTGCAGGAAGATGCAATTAACCTTGACAACTTTCATAAGCGGAAGTAACATTCACTACGAAAAATTTGCGCAGTGAAGCTGCATTTTTTATAAATAAGAAGGAGGAAATCATGTTGCTTCATAGAAGGCGCCTTTTCATCGTTGCTTTTTTTTTCTTGGCACTACTTCCCGGTCCGTCTCTTTACGCAGGCAGCCCTGAAACGCCGGGAACACGGCAAGCGGCCACTTTCGCTTCAATGCCCGGTCCCGGGGAAAAAGTCCTAATCGGAAACGACAGGTACATGATCTACGGATTTGTTGAGAAACCAAAAATGGGATCGGTCATTATGAAGATCCAGGTGTTCAACAATAAAGGAGAAAAAGACAGATCGCTCGCTATTACGGCTGATTCCAGCATGCCCTCCATGCCTTCCATGGGGACGGACCATTATTCCTTCCAGCTCTCCAGGAAGGGAGACTATCTCGCGCCGGTCAGTATTACCATGCCCGGCGATTGGGAAATAAAGATTACCATGGTGAAGGACAGCAAGGTCATTTACCGCGGCGGCTATCGCTTCGATGTATAAGACGCTCATCTGCTGTGCATGTCTTCTGTTTTTGGCGCAAGGCGCGCGGGCCTCGGACCACCTCCTTTATTTCGAAGCGCAGGACATATTCGGCTACTCGTCCGCGCTCGGGAAAACGGTGTCGTACTCGATCAATCCTCAATCAGAGATGCAGCAGCCGAGTCTGGGGTTCGATTACCTGCAGCGAATTTCCGGCGAGACCGGCGACGTCGCTGTTTTTGCTCTCCAGGGCCGGATGTCGGTCATGCCGGTTGAACAGGGCGCGGGCTACAGAACAGAACCGCAGCTGTTCACGAAGGAGCAGGATGGCTATACCCTGCAGCCGCAGATATTCAACGCCTGGCTGAAAGTAAAAACGCCGTGGGCTTATGTGTGGGTAGGCCATGATCGTCCCGCGTTCGGTCTTGCATCCTATTTCGATAGCCACGGTCTGTTGCTTGAGACGGTCGGCATGCGCTTTGGTTTTTATGATCGTGACTGGGGCATCGGGGGCTACCGAGATTATTCCTGGGGCAATATTGCGGCCAGCGTGACCTCCGGGACGGGGATGCCGCTCTATCAAAGCCTTCCTGGACTGCCGTTCGACAGCCATTATATGACCGCGGCCCGTGTGTCCTACGGGGTGCTGGAGCGGGACAATTATAACGCCGGATTTTCCCTGGGGTATGGCAAGACCCTGGAGACGACCGGCTACACACTCATGGAACACGAGCCGCTCCAGATGCAGCTGGCGGGCACCGATCTGACGGTTCTCCAAGACAACCTTGAACATCGCTTCGAACTGTACACAGGCAAGTGGTTCGGGGAAGACCTCTTCGCGTTATTCTACCGGTTTGGCATAAACCTGGACCCGGAGGCGCGGTACAAGCTCGAAATACAGGACATGTATTGGAAATTCGCAGGAGATTTGGATCAGCGGCCGGCCCTCTGCTTCAGCTTCCAGGCTACGCCGGAATTCACGGTGCGGACGTCCTATGCCTACGATCGCCTTCTGAACGACAACAGGTTCTTGGTGCAGCTCTATTACTACAGCCCGCTGCACCTGTAACCTGCGCGGATTCGCCGGCAGGAAAGGAGAACGAAACCAATGCAGACCGCTAGACGGCGATCGCAAATATACCCGGCACTGCGGCTGCGCGCGTTGATCGCCGTTGCCACGGGCCTCATCGCCTTGCTGGCGGGCGCTCTTTCGGCCTGGGGGGCGGTCGGTTGCTCGCTCAACGACCCCGACCGCGATGTGGCGTGGATCTTCCCGGAGTCGACGGGGTATAAGGCGTTTTACGTGAACATCGTGGATCAGGGGGGAGAAAAGCTCCTCAAAAAAATCGAAGCGGAGCTGGGCGACACCTTTCATGGGCTGTACGAAACAATCGAAAACCCCTATACGGTGTACGAGATCTACGGGGGCAAAAAGAAGATCGGCTACATCCACGGCGTCAACCAAAAAGGTCAGTACGGCGGCATTCAGGTTTTTCTCGCCCTCGACCGCGACGAGCGCATCAAAGCGTTTTACATCCAGAAAATGACCAGTCAATATGCGGGCAAACTGCGCGCTGCCGCGTTCGGAAAGCAGTTCATAGGACTCACGCTCAAGGATTTCGACGAGTATGACGTCGTCTCGGGAAAGGCGGCGGGCAGGATCGCGGAAATCAAGAATCCGGCGCCCAAGGCTGAAGCGGATTTCCGGGCAGTCATGCGGGCAACGAAGAAGAACCTCGTCCTGATGAAGGAACTAGTGTATGCGGCGCAGTCGCCGTCGAACGGAGCAGTGCAACGATGATCACGAAATTTCAGGTGGCCTATAAGAACCTGCTGCGTAAGAAAGTCCGCAGTCTTCTGACTGTCGTCGGCATTGCGATTTCGGCATGGGTGCTGGTGAGTCTGCTAGGGTTCAATAACGGTTTCGAGACCGCGCTGAACAACGATATCAATAATATGGGCTTTCAAATGCTGGTCATGGCCAAGGGCTGCCCTTACGAGGCCGCCACTATGATGTTGAAGGGCGGCGCGGGTCTGAAGTATATCGACCAGTCTGTCAGCGAGACGGTCAGAAAAGAACCGGGCGTGGCGCAGATCACCCCGATGATGATGGCAGCCGTATTCGATCCGAACAAGGGACAAAACGGGGGCCTCGCCGCGTACTGGGGCGTCGAGCCGAAAAGCTATAGCGCGATGAAGACCTATTTCACCTTTCGCCAGGGAGGGTGGTTCACGGATCCGCAAGCCTATGAAGCCGTCATGGGATACGAGGCTGCGGAGCTGGAGCAACGGGAGGTCGGGGACATGATCCTCATCCCCGAGAAAAACGTGGCGCTCAAGGTGGTTGGGATCCTGAAGAGGACCGGCACCCAGGACGACGGGACGACATTCGTGCCGCTGGGCGCCCTCCAGAAAATATTCGATAAGCAGAATAAATTGACGACTATCGGGGTAAAAATCCAGAAGGACGCCGACGTCGACAAGATCGAAAATGCGCTGTACTCGCTCCCTGGCGTCCAGGTGGTAAGCCTGGCGGAAGTAAAGCAAACGATCCTGTCGCTCGTTTCCACGGCCAAGGTGCTGGTTATTTCGATTGCAATCATCGCAATCCTGATCGCAATGGTCGGAGTTGTCAACACCATTTTGATGTCGGTCCACGAACGGTTCCAGGAGATCGGCATTCTGAAGACAATCGGCGCCATGCCGGGCGACATCTTCCAGATCATTTGGATCGAGACACTGCTCATCTGCACGTCGGGAGGCATCCTCGGTGTGGTCCTGGCGATGCTCCTTTCTGGGATCACGGAGCTGTTGTTTCGCCACCTGCTGACGTTCGCGCCGAATGGAGGGCTGGTGCTGATCAACGCGCGCCTGGTGCTGCTGACGCTGGGAACAGTCCTTGGTATAGGGATCCTCAGCGGACTTTACCCTGCCTGGAAGGCGGGTAGAATCAGGCCGCTTGAGGCGATACGGAGCGAGGTTGGAGGATGACACGGCAAGACGTTTCTCTGGAAGCGATAAGCCTGACCAAGGTGTATCACCGAGGAAATGAGGCGATCCCCGCAGTGCACGATGTATCGCTGCGGATTATGAAGGGGGAATTCGTTTCCATCATCGGACCCTCGGGTTCCGGCAAGACCACCCTCGTAAACCTTCTCGGCTGTCTCGACAACCCTTCGTTGGGCGAATTGCAGCTTAGTGGGCGCACGATCTTCAGCAGTGAAGGCCGCCGGCTGTCCGAAAAAAAACTTACGGAAATCCGGCGTGAGGCGTTCGGTTATATTTTTCAGAATTTCTACCTTATCCCCACCCTGACTGTGCTGGAAAATATCATGCTGCCTCTGACCTTCTATCGCAAAGAAGGGGCCGGGACGGACGTCTCCGGTTATCTGAAGATGCTCGGGATCGATCACCGCAAGGACCATCTCCCCGGCCAGATTTCCGGAGGTGAAATGCAGCGGGTGGCGATCGCGCGGGCGCTGGTAAACAACCCGGAAATATTGCTGGCCGACGAACCCACGGGAAATCTCGATTCAAAGCGGTCAACGGAGATCGTCCGGATCTTGGAGGGAATAAACGCGGAAGTCGGCGTGACCATACTCATGGTCACGCATAACGTGGAACTGGCCAAGCAGGCAGATCGCATACTTGAAATGCGGGACGGACAGATCGTGCAGGCCCCGGCTAACGATGCGGAAACGGCAGGATGATCCCTCGCGGAGACAGCCGTCCCACGGCATTATTTCACTTGATTAACCTGGTATATACATTATGAAAGCGCCACAAAAAAGAAAAGTCCGCACAATCGTGCTCACACTTGCAGCGACGGCCGTATTTGCAGGCCTGGCATCGGTCAACGCTTGCCGGGTGTCTCAATTCGGATTCGACAATCTTGTGTCCATCCAGATCACGCCGCCTGCCCCCGTGATGGCGGGAGGAACTCAACTGCAGTTACGGGCCACCGGAGTGTATTCGGATGGTTCCACGCAGGACATGACCACGTTCGTAAACTGGACCTCCTCGGACACGATGGTGGCCGTCTCCGCATCGGGTGTGGCAACGGCGGCCCAGGTCGCCGGCCCCGATACGTGCACCATCACGGCAACGGAGCCGGGAGGCTTGTCAGGCAGCGCGGCTCTGACCGTAAAGAACGCGCAGTTGACCGCCATCGCTGTCTCTCCCGCCATCGCTGATGTCGACGGCGGAATCACGACCGCTCTCACCGCTATGGGGACGTTCACCAACGGCGGCGAGACTTTTACGCAGGACATAACCTCAATGGCGACGTGGAGCACTTCCAATGACGTTTGTGCTACCGTTGACTCAGGCACGGTTACGGGCGTAGGCGGCGGGACCGCCGCCATTACGGCGTCATGGGGGAACATTACCTCGAACGAGGCGATCATTAACGTATCAGGCAGGGCGCTCGTGTCACTCGATGTCAATCCGAAGGATGACGTCGTCCCGAGAATGGTAGGTGTCTTCTTTACCGCCACCGGAACATTCAATGACGGCTCTGTGGAGGACCTTACCCAGTCGGTGATCTGGAGCTCATCGGACACAACGGTTGCGAAGATCGGATCCTATAATGTAAATGGACAGGGGATGACCGTGATCACGCAACACATCGCCGGGACGGCAACGATCACGGCGAAGCTGGGCAATACGGCGGCGAGCGCAACTTTGATAGTGTCGCTCACGGCGCCGTATTAGTCAGTTAGGAATTCCACTGAATCATATTAGAGAAAGAATTGCAGGCCACAAGGAGGAAACATTTCGTGAAAGCCTATCTGCCCATATTTGTGTACGCCGCGGTCTATTTAGTCATTGCAGGTGGATTCCTCTTTTATTACTTCAACAAACGGCAGCTGAGACTTCACAGAAAATGGTGGGTCCTGCTCGTTGTCTTGATCTTCCTTGCGCTTGCAGGCAGCGAGACATATAAAGGGTTTCATCAAATTTCGGCGCAAAGAATTCCGTCGAACAATGAACTGGCAAATGCATTAAGCAACGGTTCCATCGCTTCAGACGAACTGCTATTTAAATCTCCGGATGGCTATCAAATATTAATCCCCAAGGGACTTACCTATGCAAGTTCGAGCAGTGTCGTTTCTCTTATCGCAACGAACAGAAACAGTGATCAAAAAACTTCTTTTACCATAGTCGTTATGAAGCAAGCATTGGTGAAAGATGTTGATAGCCTCGTTAAAGATCTGATCCAGATTGGGGCGAAGGCCGACCCTCCCAAGACATACGTCTTTGAAGGAAAGGGCAAAAATACGGATCAGAGAAGAGGTTATCTAGAAACTTCTAAAAACGGTGTTTTGATGAGAACCGACTTATTGCTGGTACAGCAGGAAAAGTCAATGTATCGAGTGGCGATTTCAATCCCTAAAGATAACTTTGAACGGGAACAGGCGGAAATAGAGAAAGTATTGGGATCGTTCAAAGTGTTGTAGTCCATGGCTCTTAGTGTCGCCCATTTACGGCTTGACTTTTCTTCTCGCCCAGCATGCAATAGCTTTGTGGGAGGCAAATAGAAGAAACTAACTTGTCATCTCCATGATAGATAATAATAAATTTATTCGGTTGACTGCAGAGTGAAAACATGAATAAAGACGATCTCTGGTACGGGTCAAGGATACTTTTCAAAATGTGATTGGATAACATTTATTGTGAATCAACTCGATGCGCCATAATCGTGGAAATGAATGGCTAAAAGCACTATAATGACTGCCATGGATTTGTTAGAAGGTATCTATACCCGCCGCAGCATTCGTCAGTTCACTGACCAGCCAATCGCACGTGAACAGCTTATCGAGATCATCAAAGCCGGAACCTGGGCGCCTTCAGGAACGAACAACCAGCCCTGGCGGTTCGTTATCGTGCGGAGCACCGAAGTCCGCAACGAGCTGGCGAAGCACACAAAGTATAATTTCATCATCGAGCGTGCAGCCGCATGCATTGCCGTGTTTGTGGACAGAAGCGCGATGTACCACGACGTTAAGGACCACCAGGCCATGGGCGCCTGCATCCAGAACATGCTCCTCGCCGCCCATGCCCTCGGTCTCGGCGCCGTCTGGCTCGGTGAAATTCTCAAGAATGCCGAGGGAGTGCGGGATCTTCTCGGATTGCCGCAAGAGCTGGAACTCATGGCTGTCGTTGCCCTGGGGCACCCAGCGTCACAGAAACACGCTTCGAAACGTAAAGACCTGTCCGAAGTATTGCTCAAAGAACTGTAACGCTCATACCCTCGTCTCCTCCCAGTCGTACGCAATAAACAATCTGATATAATAAAAATGAAGCACCGCATCGTTGTGTTCGAGGCGAAGACTATGAAAGCCATGGCTTTGAAGAAAAGCACGAACCTCGCTGAAAACCGTTCACCCCTCGAACTTGTCAACCTGCCTGTTCCGGCTCCTCAAGACCGTGAAATCCTTGTCAAGGTCTCAGTCTGCGGCGTGTGCCACACGGAGCTCGACGAAATCGAAGGCAGGACACCTCCCACGAAATATCCGATCATACCCGGTCATCAAATCGTCGGGCGCGTAGCGGAACTCGGCAACAAAGCAGGCACATTCAAGATCAATGACAGAGTCGGCATTGCCTGGATCCATTCTGCCTGCGGTACTTGCAAGTTCTGTACACGCGGAAGGGAAAACCTCTGTGACGATTTTATGGCAACGGGCAGGGACGCTGACGGAGGCTACGCGGAATATACAACGGTCCCTGAGGCATTCGCGTACAAGATACCGGAATTATTTTCCGATGCTGAAGCCGCTCCGCTTTTATGCGCAGGTGCTATCGGTTATCGCGCACTTCGTCTGGCAAATATGAAAGACGGGGATCCGATCGGGCTAACGGGTTTCGGCGCATCAGCACATCTCGTACTCAAGATGGTGCGACACCTGTATCCTAAAACGTCCATCTATGTCTTCTCCCGAACGGAGGGAGAACGGGCGTTCGCAACGGAGCTCGGCGCTGTCTGGTCCGGAGACTCAGAAGAGACATCACCTGAAAAATTGCATGCTGTTATCGATACGACGCCCGCATGGAAGCCAATCGTTGATGCCATGAAAAACCTCGAAAAGGGGGGGCGGCTTGTGATCAATGCAATCAGGAAAGAGGACACGGACAAGGATGTGCTCCTCAATCTTGATTACTCGCAGAGACCTTTGGATGGAGAAAGAGATCAAGAGCGTTGCGAACATCACAAGGTCCGATGTGGAGGGCTTTTTAAAACTGGCCGCAGATATGCCTCTCAGGCCGGAAATCCAGGAGTATTCTCTTGAGGAAGCAAATACCGCCCTTCTCGAACTAAAAGAACGAAAGATCCGCGGCGCGAAAGTGCTGAGGATCTCCTGAGCTGCAATCCCTTCTTACTCCCCATTCAAAAAAGCGGCACACTGTTGATACCTGCTTTGATTAAAAACTTTCCTTTCCAGAGCATTCGAAAATCGAATACTGCTCTTCGATAATCAAATAACTTCTCTCCCTGGACTGCACAACCCGAATGCCTCTCCAGCACCCTTGAAAAACGGCAACCCTCGGAATCGTATGACAATTCTTCCGGGCAAATACAGTGGTGATGGCCTTTCCGAGTTTTGGCACATGCTATGCAAAACACCATTGCATAAGTACGGAACAGAACAGCATAAAAGACGGGAGACGGATATGGAGCATGGATTTATGGGATGTCTGAAAAAGATCACGGGGAGAGGCGTACAGGAGGTCGTTATGATGCAGCATCTTCTGATTTTTGGAAAGAGTGATCAAAGCAGTCAAACTTTACCAACGGTGAAGAAGTCCCTTAACGCGACACGAGTGCTCCAGCCTGTCCACACACTGAGACTGGGACCCGAACCTGATGGTCCGGTTCCTTCTGATGTGTCAGATCGCACACCGATTTGGTACGGGATCACGGACACGGGCGGGGTACGAGATCACAACGAGGATAATTTTGCAGTCCTTGAATTTGCAGGCAAGGTCCTTTTTATTGTTGCCGATGGCATGGGCGGTCACGATGCTGGAGAAGTGGCAAGCAGGATCGCTGTTGAGACGGTCTGCAAAGTCGTGCAGGAGAATCATTCGCTGAGTACTGATCACCGTGGTCTTGTTGAGCGTGCTGTGCAGGAGGCCAATAGCGAAGTGCTGAAGGAGGCAGTGCGCAAGGGGTCCGATATGGGCACAACGCTCAGTGCGGCACTCGTGGCAAATGACATTGCCTATGTTGCGAATGTCGGCGACAGCAGGGTTTACTGGATCGAGAACGGGTCCATCTCCCAGATCACCACCGACCATTCCCTGGTAGCGAAACTCGTTGCGGCGGGAAGGTTGACCAAAGAAGAGGCCAGGAACCACCCCAAATCCAACCTGCTCTTTCGCACGATCGGGACTGACGAGACTGTCAAAGTAGATACCGTTTGTGTAGAGCTCAAGAAAGGCGGGACGTTACTGCTTTGTACGGACGGCCTCTGGGGAGAGATTGCGGATGAAGACATCCACAGGATATGTACGGAGGCAAGCGACGCCGTGTCCGCTGGAACAAGACTGGTACGGCTGGCGAATGAGAACGGAGGGAAAGACAATATTACCGCGATAGTCGCGAGAGTATCGTGAGCATAGCTGGAAACAAAGGGTAGAGATAGGCACCTGTATGTTCAGCACTCAATTCTCTGCCTTGTACCGAATACGAAAAGGAGGAACAAACAATGAAGAACGAATTAAACGTACGATGCATTATGAGCAAAGACACCTTGCCGGCCATCGCCTCGGAGCAGGCGGTCTATGCGCTCATAGACATCAAGCCGAAAAGCGGAACAATGCTCGGCGCCATGGCCGCAAACTTCGCCCTTGTACTTGACCGGAGCGGCTCCATGGACGGAGAGAAGATGGAGAACATGAAGGAAGCAGTGGGCTACGTGGTTGATCATTTGAGCGACCGCGACCTTGTTTCGGTCACGATCTTTGACGACCAGGTCGAAACGCTGGTTTCGAACCAGGCTGCACAGAACCGCGACGAGATCAAGACAAAGATCGAGTCAATAATCGCACGCGGCGGGACCCAGATATCGGACGGGCTCAGGGCCGGATTAAAAGAAGTAATGAAGGGATATGCAAGGGATCGCGTAAACCGGATTCTGCTGCTCACCGATGGCCGGACCTGGGACGACGAGGATGCGAGCCTCAAAGTGGCCGACGAGGCGGGAAAGCAGGGCATCGCGATCACGAGCATCGGCATCGGCGACGATTGGAACGAAAAACTGCTGCTTCAGATCGCAGAGCGGTCCCGCGGGAACTCCCATTGGATACAGAACCCCATCTCGATCCTCGATGCGTTCCAGCAGGAAGTGGACGGCATGCAGGCCGTGGCTGCAACGAACCTGAAACGTCACTGATGCGCATGAGCCCCGGCGTTCGGCCCATCAAAGTATACACGACGGTCCCGATGATCGTCCGATGTGACGCATAAAGCCGTGAACAACAGCATCGTGTCCGCAGATCTCGGCACCCTCGACGGGGCGAGGGGTCAGGCAATGCTGATCGAGGCGCGCGTTCCTGCAGAAAAGGCCGGGAAGTTCCGACTCGGCCAGGTGGAAGTCTCCTATGACATTCCCGACGGAGGGCATCAGGGCGCAGAAGAGCAAGACGGACCTCTTCGTCACGTTCACTGCAGATGCTGCAGCAGCAGCGAAGGTGAATGCCGAGGTGATGAACCTTGTGGAGAAAGTGAGCGCATTCAAGCTCCAGACCAGGGCGTTGACGGAAGCGGAGGCAGGCAATATCGCAGCCGCGACGCAGAAGCTTCAGGCTGCCGCCACGGTGTTTCTGAACCTGGGTGAAGACGAACTCGCTGAAACAGCGGAAAGGGAAATCCTGACGCTCAAGAAGACCGGCAGCCTGAGCTCCGTGGGGACCAAGAAGCTCGAGTACGGCACGAGAAAGCTGACGCAGGCAATGAAGTGACATAGAGCGAGCCGACCATGTCGACGTTTAATAAGGGCAACGCGGTTGCCGCGGTCCAAAAAAAAGAGGAGGACACTACCATGAAATGCAAAGAATGTCAGATGGAAAATATCGAAGGAGCGCTCTTCTGTGAAGAGTGCGGAGCAAAGCTGGATGAGATGCCGGAGCTTGTCGAAACAGCAACAGAAACAGGCAACACGCACATCGTGCTCGCATCTCCTGACGGAAGCAAACTAGAGATCCCGGCAAAAGACGAAGTAGTCATCGGCAGGGAAGACCCCATCAGCGAGGTGTTTCCCGATGTGGACCTGACCAGTCTGGGCGGCATGGAAAAGGGCGTATCCCGAAAACACGCGGTCATTCACCGTTCAGGCGCTGACTATACCGTCGAGGACATGGGGTCCACGAACGGTACGTACATCAACAGGAAACGGATTCAGCCCCATGCGCCGCAAGACGATCAAGCCCGGCGATGAAGTCAAGTTCGGGAAATTGTCGCTGTCGGTAAAGGCGGCGTAAGGAAAGCAATGGGGCAAGGGGTCAGGAGTCAAAAAAAGACTCCTGATGCCTGGCTCTCGTCTCCTTATTGCTACAGGAGGATCATATGACAACCATAGCAAACATAGTATTGTATGCCATTGCGGGCGCTCTCGGAGGCTCTGCTGCCTGGGCGTTCGTTATATCTCTGTCAACAACATCCGCAAGCGGGCTGGTCACTGAAATGATGCTCGGCAGCCTTGCAGGCATGTTTATCGGCGCATTCCTCTGGAGTCACGAGCCGATCACCGGAAGGCAGTATAAGGCCGCACTGAAGCGTGCAGCATACGGCGCAGCAGCAGGCCTGGTCGGCGGCGCTGTGGGCGCAGTTTTGGGCAGCACGGCCTTTACGGCGCTCGGCGCGGCCGTTGCGAATGCAGGAAGATTTAAAGCATCTCTGGGCGTTGCCCTCGCCGTTGCACTGGGATGGGCAATCCTCGGCGCTGCCGTGGGAGTAAGCGGCGGCGTGATGATCCGGTCACGAGAGCGCGCCTTATACGGCCTTCTTCGGCGGGCGCTATCGGCGGGCTTGCTCGGCGGGCTCATGCTCAACGAGCTTTCAGCAACGTCGATCTGGTCAACACTTGCCGGGCTCATTCTGCTCGGCCTGTCCATCGGCGCTTTCATCAGCCTCGTTGAGGAGGCATTCGTATCGGCGAAATTGAAGGTCATCAAGGGAAGGCACATCAACAGGGAGTTCCCGCTTCTCAAAGAGACAAACGTCGTGGGCAGGGACGACCGCTCCGATGTCTGTCTCTCGGGTGCGGAAGGCGTCGGGTTACAGCATGCCTTCATAAAGAGAAAGAACGGCCACTTCTCGATAGAAGCGGATGAAGACGGAAAGGTCGTGTACGTGAACCAGAAACTGACCCACGAAAGCAGACTCTCCGACGGCGATGTCATCCGGGTGGGGAGCATCCTGCTCATGTTTTCAGCCGTGAAGAAGGCTGCTGTTGCGGCCGCGATCGTCGTTCTCGGCACGATCGCCCTGGGAGCGCATCCGGCACTGGCCGGCGACCCGGCTTCGGTCCAGATCAGTCAGTTTGATTTGAGCAACTTCCCCGTGGTCAAGGCCTACGTTTCAGTGCTCGACTCCTCGGGTAAACCAATACGCGGCCTGGGAAAAGAAGATGTAACGCTCACGGAGAATAACCAGCCCGTTTCGATCGATACGATGCTGATGTACGGTACAAGCGGCAAGCCGGAGCCTTTCAGCCTTGCCATTGTCGTCGACCGGAGCGGCTCCATGATCGGCGAGAAGATCATGCGTGCCAAAGAATCGGTGCAGAGGTTCCTGTCGCTCATGGAGCCCGGCGACCGGGCGGGCCTCATTACCTTCAGCGACCGTGTTGAACGGGTAGAACCGCTCACTGATGACATGGCGCGGCTGAAACAGTCAACGGACACCATCAAGGCCGGCGGCCATACGGCGCTCTTTGACGCCATCGCAAGCGGCGTGGAACTCGTGCAGAACATTCCCGGCAGGAGGGCCGTAATCGTCCTGACTGACGGCATCGCCAACCGCGGCGCCCTCGATATGAACCAGTCGATCGCTGCGGCGGTAAAAGAAGACGTTTCCGTTTACGTCATCGGCCTCGGAAAAGACGTGCGGGCCTCCCGCCTTGAGCTCATCGCCGAGGAAACCGGAGGCTTTTACTTCTTCACGCCCAGCTGCCGATGGATCTGTCGGAGATCTACGAGACCATCAGCAAGAGGATCCGGAACGAGTACGTCATTACCTACCTGACGGACAAGAGGGCCGACTACCTCAGGAACGTAACGCTCAGTCTCAAGACAGGCCAGCAGGCTACGCGCGCGTACTTCCAGCCCGAGTCATCGCTGTTCGGCGCGAGCGCCGCGGCTCCGGGCTGGGCTTTCGGCGTGACCCTGGCAAGCATTCTGGGGCTTGTCGGAATTTCGCTCAGGAAGGTCGAACAGCAGTACCAGACAGGACATCTCAGCCTTGTTCGCGGTCAAGGCACGAAGAAGGACATCGACATCAGCTGCACCGGTGACCATCGGCAGGGAGAAGCTGAACACGCTCGGCCTGTTCAAGGACAGCAGCATTGAGGAGCACCACGCCGCGGTCCTCAAGGAAGGCGGCGAGTACATCATCGAAGACAAGGGAACCCGTGCCGGCACCTTTGTGAACAAAAAGAAAGTCACCGGCAGGCAAGTGCTCAAAGACGGAGACGTGATCGACGTGGGAAAAACCACGATCGTGTTCAGCGAAGAAAACAAGCGCACGTGCTGCGGACTGCGGAAGTCCGGTCAAGACAGCTGCCAAGTTCTGCGTGCACTGCGGAGCGAAGGCGGCGTAGGAGTTGAGCAAGGAGCAGAGGGGCAGGGGAGCAGGTTTACGGTGTCTCCACAACTTCAACTTCTGCCGCAACAAAAAGCCCTCTCCTTCAAGGAGAGGGCTGGCGTGAGGATGGGTTCTTGTCGATCCAGCGAGACCCATCCCCAGCTTACTCCTCCCCTTGAAGGGGAGGAAATTAACAGCGCGCCCAAGACTTCTGAGAGAACTTATGAATCGTCTTCTCAAAAAACGATACGAGATCGTCGGCATCCTCGGCAAAGGCGGGATGGGCTGCGTGTACAAGGTTGCGGACCGCTCGCGGAGGAGGAAAAGTCCTGGCTGTCAAGGAACTCCGGACAGACAGGCTGCACGTGGCCAAAGGTCCGCGAAGCGCTCGCCCAGTTCCAGACCGAGGCGCGGATACTTACGCGCCTGACGCACCCGAACCTGCCGAAAGTCTACGATTACTTCTCGCTGCAGGGCGCTACTACATCGTCATGGAGTACATCCGCGGCAAGACGCTGGAACAGATGCTGGACAGCCGGCACGGGAAACCGGTGGACGAGCGGCTGGCGCTTTCCTGGGCGCTCCAGATCTGCAGGGCCATGCACTTTCTGAGCGTGCAAAAGCCGCGGCCCATCGTGTTCCGTGACATGAAGCCCTCGAACATCATGATCGCCCATGACGGCAGAGTGAAGCTGATCGACTTCGGCATTGCCCGTTTCTTCAAGGAGGAGCGGACCGAGGACACCTACGTGTACGGCACACCGGGATACGCCGCGCCGGAACAGTACGGCACGGGCCAGACCGACGTGCGTTCGGACCTGTTTTCGCTCGGCGCTACGTTGTATCACTGCCTTACCGGAGAACACCCGCCGCAAAACTTGCTGGATTTCAAGGACCCGAGGCAGATGAACCGGAAGATGAGCCGTGAGACGGCGGCCATTATCAAAAAAGCGCTCGCACCGGACATGACCAAACGCTACCAGAGCGCATACGAAATGAAGATCGCCATCCAGAAGGTCCTTCTCGATCTTATCGGCGCCGGTGAAGAGAAAGAGCGAAAATCATTTATGCCAAACCGGGAAAGGTGATCAAGCTTTCGTGGTGGAGAAAAGCAGCCTGGGTGAGCGTGCCCGTGATGGCCTTGGGCTGCAGCGGCACGACGGGGACCCTGTCCGCGGACGACCGCTGGATCAGACCGAAGCCTACGTCGTTCGGTCCCGAAGCGGCGTGGCTGTTGTTCCGCGTTCAGAGCAGGATGCTCAAACCGGGTAGGGAATACAGGCCCCACATCACCGTAAAGACGGATTCAGGCGTTCTTCGTCCGAGACTTCTATTCAGGAGATCGTGGCCGTGGGTACTTTTTACGGCACTGGCGATTACTGCGGTGATTGCGACAGCGGCAATGATGACAAACTCGTAAAAAGTAATAATTTCGCAGATCGGCACTGAGGCCGGAGAAAGACGCTTTGAAAAACAAAAGTCAATTCTTCTTTGTGTCTTCGTGCCTTTGAGTGAGGATGCTTTTGTACGATTACATCAGTGAAGGGCGGAAGAACGAAAAAAGAGGGAGATCGAATTTATCAACTTTTGCACAGCTCTCTATTCCTTGATTCCATACTTTTTCATTTTCTCATACAGTGTCGAATAGGCAATGCCGAGCACCTTTGCGGATTCGGTCTTATTGCCGGCAGCGGACCTGAGCGTGGCGTAGATGGCTGCCTTTTCGATCTCTTCGAGGGTCTTGCCACTCAGTCCCTCAAGCGTCGCGGTCTTCTTCCCCTGGGAGAGGAACAGGTCTTTTGCTTCGATCCGATTCCCCTCACACAGCGCTGCTGCGCGTTCAAGCACGTTCTTGAGCTCCCGGACATTGCCCGGCCAGGCATACGCCGTAAGTGCCGCCAGTGCCTTCGAGCGAGAAGCCAGTAAGCTGTTTGCCCGCCTCTTTGGATATTCCGGCGAGCAGGTGTCCGGCGATCGGTTCGATGTCGTCCTTGTGCATGCGGAGCGAAGGGAGTTGTACGCTTACGGCTGAAAGGCGATAGAACAGGTCCTCACGAAAACGACCGGCTTTTACTTCTTTTTCAAGGTCACGGTTTGTGGCGGCGACAACGCGGACGTTCACCTTGACGGTCTGTTCGGCGCCGACGCGCCTCACCTCGCGCTGGTCCAGGGCGCGGAGGAGCTTGGGCTGGAGTGAAGTGGCAAGTTCCCCGATTTCGTCCAGGAAGAGCGTACCACTCTCTGCAAGCTCAAAGGCCCCCTGGCGGGACTTGACCGCGTCGGTGAATGCACCCTTCTCATGGCCGAAGAGTTCGCTTTCGATCAGGTTCGGGGCAACGGCGCCGCAGTCGAACACGACAAAGGGCCCCGCTGCCCTGCGGCTGCGGCTGTGGACGGCCCGTGCTGCGAGTTCTTTCCCTGTGCCGGTCTCGCCCTGGATGAGCACGGTGATATCGGTGGGCGCAACGCGCTCCAGTATGCCGAAGACTTCCCGCATGGTCCGAGATGTACCGATGAGGTCGCCGAAACGGTCAGAGGAACTGCGGAGGTTCTCGATACGTTCCTCCAGAGGCGAGAAGACCATCTCGGTTTGTCCCAGACGGATATGGGAGCCCGCCTGAAGATACCCCTCGCCGACGCGTACGCCTTCGAGAAACGTCCCGTTCGTACTGTTGAGATCGCGCAGAACATAGCCGCCGGAAGTCTCCTCGACACTGGCGTGCCTGCGAGAGACCGTGGGGTCCGTCAGCACGAGGCTGTTTTCCGGCAGGGTGCCGATCGTGACGAGGGGATTCTGAAGTACCATTTCTTTGCCGTCATCCTTGCCTTTCGTAACGACGAAACGGGCTTTTTTGAGAACAAGCGGCTTCTGCCCTACGCCGGCCAATACTTCAGTCTGGTCCGGCTTTCTGGCCGGAGGAGAGGATGTTTTCGCAGCTTTTTTCATATCGATATTGTAGCATACTGGACCGATAAAGAATACGGATTTCACCTTGACGTAGGTAGGGCTTTGCCCTATCATAATCATAAGCTCAGGGAATTACGCAGCCAGGGGAAACAGAAAAGTACGAATACCCTGAGGAATTGTATGGCGTCTGTTCCGTGAACGCTGCCGTCGGAGCAGGCAGGTGAGACCAAAGATATGAAAATAATTTCGTTTGGCGGAACCGACCAAGGAAAAAGAAGAAGCAATAACGAAGATGCCTATCTGCTTGATGACGAGACGGGGCTCTATGCCGTTGCAGACGGGGTAGGAGGGAGCGAAGGAGGCGAGGTCGCAAGCCGCATCGCCGTGGAGGCGCTTGCCGAGGCCGTAGTAAATCTGATTCGGGAAAAAGAACAGACCGCACCCCCGGGGCCCGTCCGCAAGACCGGGTCGGAAAACTCCATATTGGGGCAGGCTGTCACCTTTGTGAACGACGAAATCCGGCATGCTCAAGAGCTGCGTCCAGAATTGGCAGGCATGGGGACGACGCTGGCAACGCTCCTCTTCAGAAAAGAGTCTGTCTGCATCGCCCACGTCGGGGACAGCCGCGCTTATCTTCTCAGGTCAGGCGAGTTCAAACAATTGACGGACGACCACTCCTTCGTAGCGGACCAGGTCCGCGCAGGCGTCATGACGCCTGAGCAGGCGAGATCGAGCCCCTACCGCCACATGATCACCCGGGCTCTGGGCACAGCCGACGGGGTCCAGCCGGACGTTATGCGGCAGAGTGTGCAGAAGAACGACAGGTTTCTCCTGTGTACCGACGGCCTGACGGAGATGGTGGATGATGAAGACATCGGCCGGATTCTCGCTGAGGCAGCACCCCGGGAAGCCGTGCAGCAGCTTTTGGCTGCGGCAAACGACCGGGGAGGGGTGGACAATATTACCGCGGTTGTGGTATGGATAACGGATGTATAGGCCCTTGAGTCAGTTACGAATTATATTCTTGTCAAAGCGGCAGGAAAATTTTACACCGTCGCGCTTCGGGAACTTTGTGCCATAAGCGGCACATAGTTTTGTCTGGCAGCTGCGCGTTCGGGTTGGGAGAAAGAAAGAACCGCATGGTTTCCAGTTTACTCATGTCATCGCGCAGCATTGCATCCAGGAAAAGCCAATGACGAGACAGATAAAAGATGAATACGAAATAGTCGGCGAGATCGGCTCCGGCGGCATGGCCACCGTATACAAAGCCGTCCAGAAGTCCCTGGACCGGCCGGTCGCCATCAAGGAACTGAAGAAGGCCTACCAGGCGGACGCCCAGATCGTCCGGCGTTTTGAACGCGAAAGCAGAGTGGCCGCTTCGCTCCAGCATGAAAATATCGTCCACATCTATGATTTTTGGAAAAGGCCCCATTACAGCATCGTGATGGAGTACGTGGACGGCGCCAACCTTGCCGACGTCATCGAGAAGACCGGGCCGGTGCCTGTAGATGTCGGCGTCATGATCGCCATCCAGGTGTGCAACGCCCTCGATTACGCGCACATGCGAGGGCTGATCCACCGCGACATCAAACCGAGCAACATCATGATCAAACGGAACGGCGAAGTAAAACTTATGGACTTCGGCATCGCCCAGAGCAGGAACCTGGAGGCACTGACCATGCCGGGCACGCTCATCGGTACGCCGGCCTACATGTCTCCCGAGCAGATTCTCGGCCAGTCGCTCGACGCCCGGTCGGACATTTTTTCCTTCGGCATCGTGCTCTATGAGATGTTCACCGGCATCAAGCCCTTCCGGGATGATAATACGCGATCGGTCACGGCCAAGATCCTGAAAGACAAATTCCCTGCCCCGCGCCGCGTGAACAGCGATATCCCGTGGGGCCTTCAGCGGCTCATCAAAAAGTGCCTGCGGAAGAAGACCAAAAGACGACTTGGGTCAGTGCTCGAGGTACAGAGGAAACTGGAAAAGCGGCTTGGCCGCAGGTCAACGAAAGCCGATTCCCTCCGGCGAATCGCGGGCTATCTGGTGTCCATGAACGTGTTCGATGCGGCCCCGGACCAGGAAACCGTGATTGCCGTAGTAAAGGCGCCGGCAATCGGACGGCTCGGCACTGCCCTCATTGCCTCGGCAATACTCGTGCTCGCGGCAGGCGGCGTCCTGTTCTACGAGATGCGGGCAAACCGGCCGTCCGGGCAGCCTTCTGCGGTCCAGCCGGCACTGCCGTCCTTCACGGTTCCGCCCGTGATACGGCCGCAGGTGACTACAACAAGCACGCCCACGAGTCCCGGCGCGATACTGCAGGATGCTGCGGGGACAGCGACGGGGACAGGCGCTCCCCTTCCTTCGCCGATGACGGTTTCAACGCCGAGTAGCGCCGTTTCAGCATCAACACCCACGCCAGGATCGGCTGTGAAGGATAAAGAGCGAGCATCACCTGCACGGAAGGACATCGGTTCCGGGAAAAAGAAGAAAAAAAAGGCGCGTAACCACTGACACGCGATTCATGCGACTCGTCTATTTTTCCCGCTTCATCTCTGCGATGCATTCGATATGATAAGTGTAAGGGAACATGTCCACGGGCTGGAGGCGGTCGAGGCGGAAACCGAAGAGGTGGAAGAATTTCAGGTCCCGCGCGAGCGTCGAGGGATTGCACGACACATAAACGATCTTCTGCGGGACAAAGGCAAGCACGCGTTCGAGGGTTTTCAGCGTAGCGCCTGCCCTCGGCGGATCCAGGACAATGACATCCGCCCGCATCTTCCGCTGTAAGAGCGTCTTGAGGCCTTTTTGCAGATCATCGGCAATGAACTCCACGTTCGTAATTCCGTTCAGTTCTGCATTTGCTTTTGCATCTTCGATGGCGGCATAGCCGGACTCGATGCCGATGACGTTCCCCGCCTTCCGGGCGAGCGGCAAGGAAAAGTTGCCGATGCCGCAATAGAGGTCGAGGACCGTCTCCTGTCCCGCGAGCTCGGCAAAATCCAGGACCGTCCCCACCATGTTTTTGTTCTGCTCCCAGTTGACCTGGTAGAAATTGCCTTCCGTGACGCGGTATTTCAATCCACCCACTTCAAGAGACAGCCGGTTGTTTCCGAGGACGAAAGCCTTATTCTTGTGTGCAAATCCGGTTATCCCGATCACCTCAGGCACTGCTTTTTTTAGATTCATGTAAAACGGTTCCATTGAAGGCAGCGCGTCCAGCCCGCTGAAAAACAATAGATGGACTTCTCCGCCGGGGGTCGCGTTAATGTGGATTTCCGTGACCGGAGGAAGCTGGTGAACGAGCGACCTGACGGCCTTCAGCGTTTTGTTGATGAGCGGATGGATAAGAAATGCGTCATCGACTTCTACGAGGCTGTACGACCCTTGGCGGAAAAAACCGATCCGCTGTTCTCCTTCCGCTGTTCGGACGTTGAATTGCGTGCGCAGCCGGTAGTGGTCAATCCGGGGGGACGGGAGAATGGAAAGAGGGCGCCTCGGAGTGATGCCGCCGATTCTTGAGAGGGTGTCCTGAAGGATCTCCTGTTTGTACATGAGCTGGGCAGGATAGGCGATATGCGGCCACGTCGCACCGGTACACTGCTTTTCCCCGGTGCAGGGGGGAGTGATGCGGTGTTTCGACGGAGTGATGATCTCGACCACACTGGCTTCCAAGAAGCCTTTCCGTTTTCGATTGACAGCTACGAGGGCTCGCTCGCCGGGCAGCACGCCGTTAACGAAGACCGCCTGGCCCGTGCCGAGCCGCGCAAGACCGCTGCCGCCGTGGACAAGTTTCTCCACGATCACTTCCGCCCGCTCGTTCATCCCAGGATCTTCTTTACTGTTTCGCGCAGAAGCGTGGTATCCGCTGACTTTACGACGTAGGCGTCCGAGCACCAGCTCCCGAAGTCCTGCTTGTACTCTTCGTAGGCCGTGCAGATGATTACCGGCAGCGTGCTGTCCTTTTCCTTCATCTTTCGCAGGGTCTCAATGCCGTCCTGGTCGGGCATGCGCATATCGAGGGTGACGAGATCAAATTTCCCCGTGTCCATGACGGTGAGCGCCTGTACGCCGTCGGAAACGGTCGTCACGGCATAGCCCATCTCTTCCAACTCTTCCCTATAGAGCTCCCGGATATTCTCTTCGTCGTCGACAACCAGTACTTTCTTCATCGGTGCCTCCTTGGCTATTATCGCTCGTCTTAAAAACAATTTACAACAGTTTAATGCGCCGGTGCTTTGCTCTGTCACTGCGGCTACAGGTCCGTGAATCATGAGACTTTTCCCCAGCACGCTGCTGGCGCTTGAGACCTCCGCATGCTCCTTTATTATCCCGATGCGGTACAGGGCAGTTTGATCGTGAACAGCGCCCCCCCGGTTTCCCTGTTTTTCAGTTCGATTTTTCCTTTATGGGCCTTGATGATCCTGTTGGTGATCGGCAGCCCCAGCCCTGTCCCCCGCGGTTTCGTCGTGTAGTAGGGATTGAAGATGTTATGCATGGCCTTGGCAGAGATGCCGGGACCCGAGTCGCCGAACTCGATTGCAACTTCACGCGTTTCTTCCAGAAAGACGGTCCTGATGGAAAGCGTGCCGCCGCTCTCCATGGCCTCCATAGCGTTTTTCAGGATGTTGATCACTGCCTGCTTTATTTGCTGGGGGTCGATCTTGAGCGTCGGAACGAAAGGAGACAAATTCTTTTCCACGGTGATGAGCCGCTGAGCAAGTTCGTCTTCATAGAGCGTGAGGATATCCTGGATCAGGGCGTTGATGTCCGCTTCGCCCAAGCGCAGGGAAACCTCCTTGATATACGACAAATTGTCGTGAATGATCCCCTCAAGGCGGGAGACTTCACTTAAGATGATATCGATGTATTTTTTATCTTCGCTGTGCTGCAGTTTTTTTGCCAGCCTTCGCGTGAACCCGCCGATGGAGACGAGGGGGTTCCTGATCTCATGGGTGATCTCCGCCATCATGGCGCCCAGGGCCGCCATTTTCTCCGATTGGACCAGCTGTTCGTGCAGGGCCCGCATGTCCTTGTTCATGGTTTCCAGATTCGTGTGAATGATTGCGTTTTCGATGGCGAGCGCCGACTGGTGCGCAAACATGCTGAGGAACCGGATGTCGCCGTCGGTGATCGGACGCTGATTGAACATATTATCGACGAGGATAACGCCGATAACGCGGTCTTTTGCCACGAGCGGCACCGTTGCGAAGCTGTTTACCTTGAGCAGTTCCCGGAGGTCCTTCGGCACGGTTGGGTCCGCGGCTGCGTTAGTCACGTTATAGGGACGTTTATTCAGCGCCGTCAAGGCGAGGACGCCTTCTGCCGGGTTGAGCATGACTCTGATGCCCCGGGCAAGTGCATTCAACGCTGAGTCGCGGTGTTCGAAGAGTTCTCCGGTCTGGATCCATTCCATAAGGCTCTTGTGCCTGTCGGCAACTTCGCCCCAGGCCCGACCGGCTTCTTCCCAGTTTGCAGGGCCGACGCCCATCATGCCCTGGAGCGTGTTGGTGCGTTCATTCGTTAAAAGAAGGATCGCGCGGTTAAAGCCGAGGCCGCTGCCTCCCATTGTGGCGGCGGTCAGGATGATCCTGAGCAATCGGTCGAGGTTGAGCGTCGTGCTCATGGCCGTGCCGATGTCATTCAGTATGGACAGCTCCTGCGCCCGGGTCCTGGCCTCGAGCGCGAGATCCTCCATACGTTCGTACATGGCCGCGTTCTCAACGGCTATGGTCGCACCGCTGGCTACGGTGGTCAGGAACTGGAGATCGTCATCGCTGAATGTCTGCCCCTCCTGCTGTTTGTTATAAAGCGTTATGACCCCGATCACCTTTTCGCGGAATATGAGCGGCACGCTGATAACAGAACCGGACAGGTTGGCAGCTCCGAGAGACCCGTCACGTCCGACGTCCTGAATGAGAAGTGGTTTTTTTCCCGCTGCGACTCGATCTGCTAACGCGTTGCCGATCCGCGCGTCCATTTCCCTGATCGCGTTTCCGATATCGCTGTGGAACGCGAACGTTTTATGGGAAACGATCTCCGGCAGGTTCATGAGTCTTATGGCGCAGCCTTGGGTGCGAAGAGACTGGGTCGTGCTCTTGGCTATGAGCGTCAGGAGCTGTTCCAGATCCAGCGTGGACGTGAGTGCCATGCCGATTTCATAGATGGAGGCAAGATCGGCGAGACGGTCCTGGAGGCCCTCGAACAGCCGAGCGCTTTTAATGACACCGCTGAGCTGGTTTGCCGTGGTCGTTAAGAGCGTGATGTCCGACGACGTGGCCTGCCAGCCGGCGGAGGAGAGCACGAAGATCACGCCGAGACAGTTCTCTTCGTCCATGATGGGCGCGGCTACAAGGGACTTGAAATTTTCGATGCCCGACTCGGGGACGTAGGCGAACCTCGGGTCCGAGTAGGGGTCTTCGAGCGCAAGCGGAACCTTCTGCTGCGCCACCCAGCCCGCGACCCCCATGCCGAGCGGAAAACTGAGCTTGCCGATGCTTTCCTGGTTCAGCCCGACGGCCGCGGCAAGCGTGACCGTATTTCCCGAGCGGTCGATGAGGAACACCGAGGCCCCGTCCTTGCCCGTGCCTCGCGCTACGGCCTCGACGACACGCCGGAGCTTTTCCCCAAGCCCCACGGCAGAGTTCGAAATTCGTCCGATCTCGCTCAGTATGCCCAGTTCAGTTTTTTCAGAAGTTTCCATAGTTGAAATGCAGGGGATTGGCAGCCGGGGCAGGGCCAGTTAAAAAAAAGATGGACAAGGCTCTTGCCCGGAACGGGACCCTTTGCCCTCTGCCCTACCTTTTCTTCGTCGCCGTCCGGTAGAGCGCTGCATACTCTTTTGCCGAATGCTCCCAGGAGAAGTCCTGCTTCATGCCTGCCCGCATCAGGCGCTGCCATTTCGCTTTATTGCTGAAAACCTTGAGAGCCCGACGCAGACCGTCGATCAGTGCCGGCGCAGAATATTCTTCAAACAGAAAACCGGTGCAGCGACCCGCCCCGGCATTGCAACCAGCCACGGTGTCCGAGAGCCCGCCCGTTTTACGGACGATCGGTACGGTCCCATAACGCAGAGCGATCATCTGGCCGAGACCGCAGGGCTCATACCGGGACGGCATGAGAAACATGTCGCATCCCGCATAAATTTTTTTTGCAAGGCCCTCATCGTATTGGAGCAGCACCCGCATCGCGTTCCCGTAACGGGTTGCGGCTTCAGTCAGGAGGCGGTGATACGCTGAGTCGCCGGTGCCGAGAATAACCAGCTGTACACCGAGTGCCATTATATCCGGCAAGGCATCAGTCAGGATGTCCATCCCTTTTTGATCAACAAGACGCGTGACCATGCCTATGAGCGGGTCTCCCCTGTCCGGCAGCTTGACGAGTCCGAGAAGCCTTTTTTTACACCCTGCCTTACCCGACAAGCGGGAGGCTCCGTACCGCTGGGGTATGGCGCGATCGTGCAGCGGGTCATAGGTCTTATAATCGATACCGTTTACGATCCCGTAAAGATCAGCCGAGCGTTTTTCGAGCACGCCCTCAAGCCCGCAACCATACTCCGGCGTCTGGATTTCCCGGCTGTAGGTCTTGCTGACCGTGGTAATAATATCTGCCGAGACGAGGCCGGCCTTGAGCAGGTTCATCTTGCCCCAGAACTCGATCCCGTCTGGCGTGAATACATTCCAATCGAGGCCCGTAAGAGGCATGTCCCAGTGCCAGAACAGGCCCTGATATCCGAGATTGTGCACCGTGAAGACGGTTTTTGTTTGGCGCAGCTTCTCCGCGCTGTTGTAGAGTTTTTTCAGGTAGAGCGGCACGAGGCCGGTCTGCCAGTCGTTACAGTGAATAATATCGGGCTTCATCTGCAGCGCATTGCACAGTTCCGGGATCGCCCGTGAGAAAAAAATGAAGCGCTCGGCATTATCGCTGTAATCGCCGTGGGTCGTGCCGTAGAGCTCCGGCCGGTCGTAAAAAACGTCCTTGTTGATGAAATAGACCGTGACGTTTTTGCCCATCGTGCCCTTGAGCACGTCGCATCGCTCCTTCCACGTCCCGAGGGGGACCGTAAACGTTGCGACCCGTTTGAGCTTGAGTGCTTGAACGTCTACCTGCCGGTAACGGGGCATGACGACGCTCACCTCATGGCCGAGCGAGGCAATGGCAGGCGGCAGGCTCCCCGCGACGTCTGCGAGGCCGCCAGTCTTGGCAAAAGGGGCCGCCTCAGACGTCGCGAATAAAATATTCATAGTGCGATAATCCCCAATAATAGTTTTCACCGCAGAGGACGCGGAGGTAGGCCAAGATTGAAACTGAGCAGAAAAGAGAGTAAAAAGAAAATAATAATTTCTTAAATCTTCTCAGCGGCTCAAATTCACATTGTTTTGCATCATTCTTCTCTGCGTCCTCTGCGGTAAATGTGCAGTTTACAATTTTATTTCCCGCAAAAATTTCGCAGCGTCCTCAGGCGGCGTGGGATTGATGTAAAATCCGGAACCCCACTCGAAGCCTGCCACGTTCGTGAGCTTGGGCATGAGTTCGATGTGCCAATGGTAGTAATCGTTCCGCTCGTCACGGAAGGGCGACGTATGGATGACGTAGTTGTAGGGCGGGTTCGACAGCGCCCGGTCGAGTCGCCGCAAGACGTTCTGAAGAAGCCCGGCGAGGTCATGGAAATCGTCGTTTGTCGAACAGGCATAGCACGAGAGGTGCTGTTTGGGCATGATCCAGGTTTCGAAGGGGAAACGGGGAGCATAGGGGGCCAGGGCGATGAAGAGCGGTGTTTCGAGAACGACACGCGTTTTTGCTTGTATTTCCTGCCGGATGATGTCGCAGAAGATACAGCGTTCCTTGAGCCCGTAGTGTCTCTTGCTTCCGTCGATCTCTTCCTGCACCTGGATCGGAACGATCGGCAGGGCAATGAGCTGTGAGTGCGTGTGCTCCAGTGTCGCGCCGGCCGTGAGCCCCTCGTTTTTGAAGATGAGTGTATACTGGAACCGAGTGTCCTTTTTCAGGTCTTCCATGCGGTCGCGGTATGCCCAGAGCACTTCTTCCATTGCTTTCTGGGGAAGGGTCGCGAGCGTCGCCGTATGCTCCGGGCTCTCGATGATGACTTCATGGGCGCCGATTCCGTTCATCTTGTCGAATATGCCCTCACCCTGTTTGTTCAGGTTGCCTTCGATCTGGAGAGCCGGAAATTTGTTCGGCACGGTCCTGAGCCGCCATCCCGGTCCGTTGGGCTGTCCGTTGTCCCGGTAGGCAAGGATCTCGTTCGGCGTGGTGCGCTCATTCCCTGCGCAGAAGGGGCAGAAACCGGCGCGCTTCTTGTCGCGCTGGTCATGAAATTCGTTGGGGCGTTTGCCCCGCTCCGACGAGATGATGACCCACCGGCCGGTGATGGGGTCTTTTCGCAGTTCTGGCATATTTACTCCTTAAGGCTACAATCGCTTTTTTTCAGCGGATTTTATTATTATATCCGCGTCCTTCCCTGTTGTCAAAAGAACTCTTGGTATGCTATGATGAAACCCCATGGCGCGCAAGCTCGACAGACTTTCCATGACCCTCGGTAAACTCCTTAAGGCCAGCGGTTTTCAAGGCCGTCTCCACGAATACCGCATCTTCGGGCAATGGGAACAGTCCGTGGGCGCGATGATCGCCCGTCATGCGCAGCCCCAGTCGGTCCGCGGGAGCAGGCTTTCGCTCGTCGTGGACAGCCCCGCATGGATGCAGCAGCTTACCCTGCTCAAGCCGGAGATCATCGAAAAACTGAACAAGAGCCTGGGCAGAACGGTGATCAAAGACATCACGCTGAAGCTGGGCGAGATCCGCGTCGACCATGAGCTCACGCCCGAGGAGCCCCCGGCGACTCCGCTCGATCCTGAAGAGCGGGCGACCATCGAGCAATATGTCGCTAAGGTCGCCGATGTTGCCACGCGGGACGCGATCCGAAGGGTCATTGAGAAGGATTTTTTGAGCAGAAAAAAAACAAAAAAATAAAGCCTCAATTTGCGCTGGCCCGGTTTTGTGCAGCCTCGGGCTTCCTTGTCGAAAAGAAAAAGCCCCGCCATGGAAGCGACTCCCTCTCTCATTTCTTCGGATATATAACTCCCGTACCATGGATCTCGGCCCAGGGCGTCATCTTATGCTCTTTCACTGAACTCTTGCTCATGATGTCCATGACCGAAATCCCGCGCACGAGCAACGCGTCGCCGATCAGCGACCGGTGGCACCTCCAGGGCACTGCCTCGGCGCACATGATCACCGTCTTTTGCACTCCTGCAATATTGATCAGCTTCAGCAGGCTCTCCTCGAATTCTTCAGTCTGCATGTAATCGGCGAACCCCCGGAACGATGCGTTTCGCCAGGCCTGATTCACCGAGTCTTTCTTCGCATGGCGGAGTCCCCCTAATCCCGGCATAAGCATGTAATCAAGTCCGTTCGCTTTCAAGCCCTTCTCAAGAGGGTCACTGTTGAATTGCGGGTTATGGCGGGATTTAGGAATGGTCCGGACGTCGACGAGAAGCTCTATGCCGTGCGCCTTCAGTATCTCGAGGAACTCTTCCGCGGAATGCGTGGAATGGCCGATGGTATGGATCGTAAACGACATAAACGAATTCCATCGATGCAGAGGTGAGCCGATAAGGCCTAAATATCCGGCCTGCGTCTGTTGATGATCGACATAAATTCTTCCCTGGTCGCGGGGTTCGTACGGAACACGCCGAGCACCGATGAAGTCACGAAGCTGGAATTCTGTTTTTCCACGCCGCGCATCATCATGCAGAGATGGCGCGCCTCGATCATCACGCCGACGCCGTCGGCATTGATCGAGTCCTTGATCGCGTACGCGATCTGTTCCGTGAGCCGCTCCTGGATCTGGAGCCTTCGCGCATACATATCCACGAGGCGCGCGAGCTTGCTGATGCCGAACACCCGGCCCCGGGGGATGTATCCGATGTGGCAGCGGCCGTAGAACGGCAGCATGTGGTGTTCGCAGAGGCTGTAGACCTCGATGTCCTTCACCACGACCATGCTGGTCGTTTCCTGCTCGAAACAGGCCTGGTTAAGCAATTTCTCGACATCTGCCTTATATCCCGACGTCAGATAGACGAGAGCGGCGGCAACGCGTTTCGGCGTATTGACGAGGCCCTCGCGCTCCGGATCCTCGCCGAGCTCGACAAGCAGTTCTTTGACCAGTCTCTGGATCTTCTCATTATTTTCGGCCATGGAGTATTTCCTTTCGTAGAAAGTCCGTGTAGGTCGTGAGCGGCTGCATGCCGTCGCGCGGCAGTGTTGCCGCAGCGTCGTCAACGCTCGCGTTCGAACCCGGCAAAACCAGCCCCTGAGCGAGTTCGTGGAGCGCGACTGCGAGAAACGGCCGTCGGACGATGTCCGGGTCCGGAATCGTCCAGTCATCCACCGTCATCGCGAGATCGTCGTACAGAAGAAGGTCGAGGTCGATTGTGCGCGGCGCAAATTTGTCGCTCGTTCGCTTCCGACCCAGAACCTCCTCGATCCGTTCGCAGAACCGCGTGTTTCAGCTCTTGCAGGCGGCAGCTCCGTTGTAAGCTCAATGACGCAATTGTAAAAGGGAGGCTGGACTGTCGGACCGATGGGCTCCGTGAGATACACCGTGGAAATGGCCCGGAGAGACACCTGCTTTTTGAGCAGGCCGCAAGGCTTCCTTCACGTTCTTTTCCGGTTCGATATTCGATCCGATGCCTATGAACGCCCGCGTCATGATCAGCCCGATTGTTTCCTCGTGATTTCCACGCCCACGCTTCTTGCGAACCGGAGTGCTGCCGGTTTCTCGACCCGCACGCGTGCTTCTTCCACCTCCGGGTGGGCAAGACAGATGTCTGCCACGGACTGGGCAAGGGCTTCCACGAGAAAGAATTGAGAACTCTCTGCCATTCTCATGATCTGCTTGTTTAAGGCGCGGTAGTCTACTGAATCATCGATCCGGTCGCTCTTGCCGGCTTTGCGCAGGTCTACGTCGAGTGTCAGATTAATGAGGACATCCTGTTTCTCTTTGCGCTCGTCGTCGCGAACGCCGATGATGCACCGCACGAGCAGATCACTGATAACGATTCGGTCCATTGCTCTCCTCCCTCAGGTGCCTGCCGCCGTCAACGTAGATGACCTGGCCTGTCACAAAGTCACTTTTCAATAAATAGAGCGCCGCATCGGTGATGTCACCGGGCGCGCCGTGGCGTTTGAGCGGGACGGTGTGAGCCAAAGACTCCAGATAGGCTTCGTCTTTCCCCGACGGGGGCAGGATGAGTCCCGGCGCAATCGCGTTCACGGTGACCGCAGGGGCGAATTCCGCGGCGCACATTGTCGTAAGCGAAGCGAGCACCTGTTTACTCAGGATGTACGCAACATGCTCCCGGTCGTAGCCCGTGATTTTCGTATCAAGCAGATTGATGATCTTGCCGCGGCTTGCATGCCTCGCGAACTCGCGGCTTAAAACCAGGGGCGTCCACGCGTTCACGTGGAGATGACGCATCAGATCGCTGGATCCCATGTCCATGAGCGTGCCCGGCTGAAAGATCGATGCATTATTAATAAGGATGTCGAGCGATCCGGCGGCCCGTTGCGCCCGAGCAATAAGCGTTTCGTACTCTTCCGGTTTCTCAAGATCGGCGGACACGTTCCAGGACTTTGCTCCGCAGCCGACTACTTCGTCGCAAAGCTTCGCCGTCTCCTGTTCAAGGTCCCGGCGGTCATGAGCAACGATGTTCACTCCTTCTTCCGCAAGGGCCATGGAAAGCGCACGACCGATCCGCCTGCTTGCTCCCGTAATCAGGGCGACCTTGCCCTTCAAACTTTGCGCCATGCCGCCTTGAGCTTTGGTATGGCTCGTCATGCCGCTTTCTCATGTCGTTGCAGGTCCGCCATCTGGTCGATTTTTGCCGCGACGATAAAATCGTTCAGCGACAGCCCGCTGATCTTGTGCGTCGACAAGGTCACGCGAACCTTGTTGTAAGCGATAAAAATATCGGGGTGATGGTCCTGCTCGTTCGCTATGGCTGCCACTTCATTGACGAACTTTATGGCCTCGCGAAAGTCCTTGAACCGGAAATCCCGGGCGATCTCCTTTGCGCCGAGCGACCAGGCCGGCGTTTGCAGCAGCAAGGCTTCCGATTCTTTCACGGACAACGGGACGGTCCCCGCTGTGACGGGTTTTGCATTTTGCTCTAAGAGTTTCATAGTAACCTCCCAAATTCAGTAACCGAGCCACCGAACAACCCCATTATTGTTCTCGCGTCTCAGTGTCTCCGTAGCAATTATTTTCTTATCGTATCAATCCACGCAGACTTTCTTTCGCTACCTTCTCACCCTTCTTGATCAGCTTGCGCGCGGCCTCGACTTTGTCCCACACATTGCACATCATCGCGCCCCGGACCTTGTTGTCACGAATATAGTAAATCACCCCTGTATCATTTTCCTTCTTCCAGTCGGCAAAGGTTTCGAGATCCGCGTTCACGTCGCCGACCGCCTCGTACCCGAACTCGAAAAGGTCGGAAAAAAAGTAGGGCATGTACGTGTAGGGTTCGCGTGCGCCTGCCATGTTCCGGCCTGCCCATTTACCCTGGTTCAGGGCATTGTCCCAGTGCTCGACTCGCGTCTGCTTCCCGAGAGCCTGGTACGGGAAAAATGCGATATCGCCGGCCGCGTAGATGTCGGTCAGCGACGCCTGGAGATATTCGTCAACAATGACCCCGTTGGCAGTCTGCAGTCCCGCTTTTCGCGGGAGTTCGAGGGATGGCGCGATGCCGATGCCCACGATGACCATGTCCGATTCGAGCTCCCTGCCGCTCCCGGTGCGGGTAACGAACTTGGCGCCCCTTCTCTGGAATGAAGCCGGCTTCTCCCCGGCAAGGATCGTTATCCCGCGCGAACGGTACTGATCCATGAGCGCCCTTCCGAGGGATTCGGGAAAGATCCGGTTCACCAGGTAGGAATCAGGAAAGATCATGGTAACGTCGATTTTATTGATCCGGAGCGCTGCGGCGATTTCCGAGCCGATAAAACCGCCGCCGATCACGACTGCGGATTTTCCTTCTTTTGCTTCCGCACGCAGTCGCAGATAGTCGTCCAGGGTGCGGTAATAACAGATGCCTTCGAGATCGCCGCCGGGAACCGGCAGCGTCCTCGGGGCCCCGCCGGTTGCAAGGAGGATTTTTTGAAAATGGTATTGAATTTTTCTGTTTGTCGTAACGGTTTTTTGGTGTGCGTCAAGCGCAGTGACCTCCGTGTCTAAGGCAAGCGTCACCCCGTTTTGGTCGTAAAATATGTGATCGTGGAGAAAAATATCTTCGATCTTCTTTTTCCCGAACCAAAGCTTTTTCGAAAGCGGCGGCCGGTCATAGGGCAGGTGCTTTTCCGCGCTCAGGAGCAGAATGCTGCCGTTCTTGTCTCTTTCCCTGATGCCTTCTACGGCCGATGCTCCGGCAAGTCCTCCGCCGATGATCACATACGTGTACTTCTGGTCAACCATGATGCGCCTCCTTGCGATGACGGTTTCCCTTGTGAACCAGAATTTAAAGCAGGAGAAACATCTGTTTTACACTACCGTATTAAATATATCACAGTTGTATGGATCAATGCTGAGTCCTTACAGGAAAGAAAATGCAATGCGGGATTAGGGTATGTCGTAGATCCGGCGCATCTCCTCGGAATATACGCCTGGAGTATGATGAACAACAAGGGGTGGTAGGACTTCAAGGCCGCTGCCGGCCGACTTTACCGCTTCGACTAAGATTAAGGTAGCGGGCCGATGATGAAAGGGGTGCACGTAACGGAGACGTTTGGGTTCCAATCTCTTTTCACGGAGTGAAGATATCAACTCGACAGTCCGGTTGGCGGAAAATACGAGGAAGAACCTGCCCTTGTTCTTCAGTAAGTCCCGGCGATCGAGCCAGGTATGAAGGGGTGCAGACTGATCATGCCGCGCAGTGTGACGCTCAATGGAGGGGCTCTTTCTACCGGCCCCGCACCTGAAATAGGGCGGATTGGCTATAATGACGTCAAAGGCATTTGGTGCGATCGACCGACTTATGTATCTCACATCACGGTCAACAGACACAACTCGCTCAAGAAGGCCGTTCTCTCTGATATTGCGGTTGAGCAGATCGTACGCTGACTGCTCGAATTCATCAGCGACGAACCTGGCGCTGGCGAATTTTTTCGCAAGTAAAAGAGAGATTACGCCCGTTCCCGCTCCGAGTTCAAGCACCCTGTCGCGGGGCTTGATGCAACAGAAGTCCGCAAGAAGGAGACTATCCATCGTGAAGCGCGCGCCTTTTTTCGGTTGGGTGATACTTACGATGCCAGTCCCCCTGAGAGAGATGCTGTCCTGAGTGACGGCCGTCATTTTACCTTTTCCACATACTCGTCAGACAGACGCTTGGGCTTTCCCTGAGCGTCGACATAGACGACTTTTGTCCTGCATTCCACAAAAACTCGCCGGGACGTTTTGTCCCGCATGATATGCTCAAAAATCATGGTAACACGCGTTACGTCCTTGACCCAAGTTTCAATCTCGATCGTGTCGCCGTAGCGGGCAGGGGAGCGATAATCTACTTCAGCGCGCAGCACCATGAAGATCGTGCCCTCATCCATCAGTTTCTTGACCGAATAGCCCTTTGAAGCGAGGTATTCTGTCCTCGCCCGTTCCATGTAGCGCAGGTAGTTGGCGTAGTAAACTACCCCGCCGCAGTCAGTGTCCTCGTAATAGATGTGCACATCCATCGAATGGTTCAATCCGGTTCTCCTTTCAGGATTTTGTCATCCGCGAATGGTTCTGTCGCGGGTCAGCGTCTTCGATACAAAAAGGAGCCGGATTCCTGTTTAAAAACAGCGGGAACAACCGGCTTTCGAAAAGCAGTTTAGAATATTTCACGAGTTTTGTCGAGAGGAAGATGGTACAAGGCGGCTTGCGAAGGTTTGTTCATGCAAATCAACGAGGTCGATCGGTCAATTGGCTTCAGAGCGGGAGTGTCTTTCTGGCAAGAAAAGAGGGAGAAAATGGTGGGGAAACAAAAAAAGGCGCTGCCTGCGAACCGGTATTGATATTCCGCTGGGCCACGTGTACTGCGGGAGGTACATCCTGCTTCTGCGGCTCTGCTTTGCAGACCCTGTGAAGCGTCGTGTATATGTGGCCTTTGGCCTCGTCCCGCGTATCCCCGTGGCTTAGGGGTTTTGGCTCTTGCGCTCGAATGGTCGCCTGTGAAACAAACCGGGGAACTGACTGCTCAACTTGCAGCTTTCGCTCCGGCCTCGGTTTTCATTCGCGCGTTGCCTGATCCCCTTTATAACGGGTTATCATCTGTACACCTATCGGTGCTGGTTCGGCAACGCCCTCTTATCCATTCACTCTTTTCAAAGACCAACTTGTTTCGTTCTCTTCCAATGTTTCTCTATAAATATAATACCACATTTTCAGGCGATAAGCGTGAATATTTTCTCAGAATTATCTTGACCATCCGGGGAATTGTCTCTACAATTTCATCACCTTACCCATGGAAATAATCAACCCCTCAAAGGAAGAATTTTTACGTCATCTTCTGTCCGGTACGATTGACCCCGTTGCCGTTGAAATCGATGCGCCGGCGCTGACCCCGCTCGCCGCGCTTGAGGCCTTGCGGCACCTGGGCTTTCCCGTGCTTCTTGAAAGTGCGAGAATGAACGACAAGATCGGCAGGTATTCTTTCGTCGCAGCGGACCCTTATTTGATCTTCAAATCGCGGGGCGAGACAGTCGAACTCATTCTGCCGGAGACTCCTGCCGGGAAATACGGCAAGCGGGCAACGATGAAGCGGAAACCGATCAAAAAACTGCGGGAGCTTATGGAGAATTACCGGACCGGGCGCGTTCCCGGTCTGCCGCCGTTTACCGGCGGAGCAGTCGGTTTTTTTTCCTACGATTTTGTTCATCAGTTCGAAAAGCTCCCGCGCAAAGCGGCGGTTGACCTTGACATCCCGGAAGCGTATTTCGTGTTCGTCGACCTTGTTGTTGCTTTCGATCACGTTCTGAAAAAAACCTGGGTGATCGTGAACCCCGGCGCGCGTGAACAAGAGCTGGGATTTCGCCGACCCGGGCCGGAGCAATGGGACGGCCTTTACGATACAGCCGTAGATAGGCTGACTGCCGTCGCCGATGCTTTGCGGAGAGCGGCGACGTCGGGAGATGCGGCGGCAATCGACAAAAAAAAGGTGATACAGCCGGTTCCGGTAACGTCCAACCTGACACAGGCCGAGTTCGAGGCCATGGTCAGGCGAAGCAAAGAGTACATCGCCGCGGGAGACATTTACCAGACGAACCTGTCCCAGCGGCTTTCCCTGCCAATCGGCGATGCCGACACGCTCCGCCTGTACAAGATCCTGCGCGAGATCAACCCTTCTCCTTTTGCCGCCTACCTGGACTTCGGCGATCTGCAACTGGTGAGCTCTTCGCCCGAACGTCTCGTCCGCCTTCACGAGGGAGCCGTCGATACGCGGCCGATTGCGGGCACCCGGCGGCGGGGGAGCGACCACGCAGAAACTCGGGAACTCTCCGCAGAACTTCTGACCAATGAGAAAGAACGCGCCGAGCACATCATGCTCCTCGACCTCGAGCGCAACGATCTCGGCAAAGTGTGCGACTACGGTACCGTAACGGTCGATGAAATGATGGTTGTTGAGGACTATTCCCACGTGATCCATATCGTCTCCAATGTGCGCGGTACGCTCAAGGCGGGAAGAGACGCCTTTGATCTCGTCCGCGCCGTGTTCCCGGGGGGGACGATCACGGGTGTACCCAAGGTTCGGTGCATGGAGATCATCGATGAGCTGGAACCGGTTGCCAGGGGGCCTTATACCGGGTCAATCGGTTACATTTCGAACAGCGGGGACATGGATCTCAACATCATCATAAGGACTTTTGTCGTGAAAGACGGGAAGGCGCATATTCAGGTAGGGGCAGGCATCGTGGCCGACTCCGATCCCACGCGGGAATATTTCGAGACGCTCCAGAAGGCGGAAGCGCTCAAGAAAGCGCTTGAGATGCTGTAAAAACAGCATTTTCCCTGTTGCAACTTTAGGACACTTGCGTTATAGTAGTCAATTAAACGACGGGAAAGGAGCCATGCTATGTTCCTGGTGGAACTCGTGATGCAGGGAGTGCGTGGAATTCGGGAACTTGCCCGCTTACGGTTTCAAAGCGGGTTCAACTTTATTGCCGCCGGCAACGAAGCGGGGAAGACCACTACCGTTGATACGATGCAGCGCCTCCTTTTTCCGAACAGCAGGCCTTCAGCGATGGAAGCGCTCGTTTCGCGCCAAACACCGGATGCATCGCGTGGCGCCCTCGTCGCGTTTTTCGATGACGGGGCGTATTACCGGGTGATCCAGGATTTTTCAAAACGTGCGGTAAATCTATCCAAGTACAACGCCGCATCAAAGGAATTCAGTCTCTTGCACAAAGACTGGGAAAACACCGTGCAGGTATTGAGAGGTCTGACGACCGGGATTTCTGAAGAGGATTTTTCAACACTATTTATACTTCGGCGTGAACAGGTGGTTGACCATGCCGGATCTCCTGCTTCCGCGCCAGCCGTGACCGCACCTTTTGCCGGAGCCGCGCGGACCACGGCGCCAGGCGGTGGAAAATCTGCGGCCACCCAGGCAAAACTCGCCGAGCTTCGTGAGACGCTCCGCAAAGCAGAAGAGGCTGCTGACGCCGACTACCGACACCAATCGGCAAAACTTGCCACTGACGAAATCAAAAAAAAGTTATCGTCCCTCGAAGAGGTTGAACAAAAGAAAGCCGAGATTGAAGCGTCCCTCGCTGAGCTCAAAGGGTGTGAAAGCCTGCCGGGGGACCTTTCGGAAATGATCGACGAGCAGGAACGGCGCCAGAGTCAGAAGCTTGTTGAAACCGACGAGTTGAACAAGCAGTTGGACATGCTGAAGATGCAGTATGAGGCGATCCCCACGGTCAATTTCTTTACCGACAAGTTGTTCATTGCCGGCGTCGTCATCGGTGCTCTCTCGATTCTTGCAGGGATGTTCGTGTTGACGGCGGAATATGGTCAATATTTCTATATCGGCCTCATCGCGGCGTTGGTCCTGATTGCCGCGGCGTTGTACAACGGCTCGCGGAAGAACGCACAGCGAAAAATCGTCAAAGAGGATATAGACGCATTGGAGAAAGATATCGCCGAACTTGAAAAGAAATTCGCCCAGGAGAGCGCTGCTGTCACCGCCTGCCTGCGCGCAGCTGGAGCAGCTAATGTAGCTGACCTCAAAGACCGGGCCGAAAATTTTCGCTACTTCGTCGGGCTGCGGACTGACATTGAAGAGCAGCGGCTGCGAATCCTCGGGGATCAGACGCCGGAAATCCTGCATCAGCAGTACGACCGGCAGCAGGAAGAGATCATGGAACTGGAAAAGGCTGCACGGGCTCTTGCACCCCATAATATCGATACGTACAGTATCAGGCAAGACATCGAGCGGCTGGAAGGAGAGGCTTCGTCTGCTGGTGCTTCCTGGGATATTGGCACCATGGGGCAGGATTTGCCGGGAGATTTTGGAGTGCCTGCAGGGCAGCAGGACGGGTTTCTTGTCAAATTGGCCGTTGCCAGCAGGATGGGCGGTATCGAGATGGAAACACTCATCCCTGCCGTCGAGGCTGCCGCTCAGAGGAACCTTGCTGCGGTCACCGGCGGCAAGTATGTCAGGATCGAAGCGGGACATGAAGGCGAGCCTATTGTCCACACGAAAGACGATGCTCGTTTGGCCTATCGGGAACTGAGCCATGGGACAAAGGCGCTTGTCACCTTTTGCCTCAGAACCGGGCTGGTTGAGGCGATCGTAGGCAAACGGCGTCTGCCGTTCATTATCGACGACGCACTGGCAGGTTTTGATTATGTCCGGCAACAATCGGCATGCCAGGTCCTTCGGGCCCTCGGAACGAAAACCCAGATAATCCTCTTCACGTCTAACCCCGCGCTCAAAGCGGCCGGCGATGCGGTCGCGGAGCTTAAATAAATGAAGGGGAAGTTCATCACCCTCGAGGGTATCGAGGGTTCCGGCAAATCCACGCAGATCGTCCTGCTTGCGAATTATCTGAAATCTCTCGGTATACGTATGGTCCTTACGCGGGAGCCAGGTGGCACGCTCATCGGCGACCAGGTGAGAAAGATCCTGCTCGATCCCGAAAATACAGCTCTCGATCCGAAGGCGGAACTCCTCCTCTATGCCGCGAGCCGGGCACAGCATCTACAAGAGGTCATCCTGCCCCATCTTGTGGCACCGGGAGTGGTGCTTTGCGACCGGTTCGCAGATGCGACGCTTGCCTACCAGGGATACGGGAGAAAGCTCGATATCGACCTTATCCGTACGCTTGACCGGATCGTGTGCGCGGGGCTCAGGCCAGACGTCACGATTCTCCTCGACATCGATGCCGCGACCGGTGTCGCGCGCGCACGGGGCAGAAACAACAGCCGCGGCCTCGAAACGGAAGCCCGGTTCGAGAATGAGGCGATTGCCTTTCACGAACGCGTCAGGCAAGGGTACCTCGCTTTGGCAGAACAGGAACCGGATCGTATCAGGATCGTTGACGCATCGCGGTCGATGGAAGATATTCAAGCGGAGATACGGAAGATCGTGGGCGATATCGTCGTGATGTCGAATTGAAAAATGTTCACGGGAGCTGAGCGACATGTCGTTTGCTGCCATAGAGGGACACGAAAAACCGGTCACTATTTTAAAACGGGCACTGTCGAACAAGACCCTCGCCCATGCCTATCTTTTTTCCGGCGAAGCGGGGATCGGGAAAAAAATGACAGCTCTCGCGCTCGCAGCCGCGGTGAACTGCCAAAATGCCAGCGAGGCGGGGGGCTGCGATGTCTGCCCTTCATGCCGCAAGGTAGCAACCGGCGGGCATCCCGACATTCACCTTCTTGTCCCTGACGGTGAAGAGATCAAGATCGACCAAGTCAGGCAGGTGCAGTCGGACCTTGCGCTTAAGCCCTTTGAGGGTATGAAGAAGACCCTGATCGTCGACGGCGTCGATCGCATGAACGCGGCATCGTCCAATGCTTTTTTGAAGACCCTGGAGGAGCCGCCGGGAGAAGCGCTGATCGTGTCTGATTACCTCTCTGCCGCAGAGCCTGCTGCCGACGATCCGTTCACGGTGCCAGGAAATACGGTTTCAACCGCTTTCGCGACAGACGCTTGCTCAGGCGCTTATGCGAAAACGAGGGCTTTCGGAAGCAGACGCCTGGTTTGTCGCGGCGCTTGCGCAGGGAAGCATGGGGCGGGGCCTCGACATGGACGTGGAACAGGAAAAGACGGAGCGGAGCCAACTGATGGACCTCTGGTCCGGGCTGCCGCAGATGGGTCCCGGCGAGACGCTGGCCCTGGCTGAAACATTTGCGAAGGACCGCGACCGCTTCGATCGCCTGCTCGTGATCGGAATCGAGTGTCTGCGTGACGCCATGGTCTATCGGGAGACGAAAGACGAGCGGCTGCTCGTGTTTGCAGAGGCAGGAGAACAGTACCGGAACTGGGGAGAACGGGTACCGCTTTCCCAGATGTTTATGGACTTGGAGTTGTTTGCAGCCAGCCAGAGCCTGCTCGACCGCCGTGTGAGCGCGCAATTGGTTGCGGAGAACCTGTTCTTCAAACTGGGAAGAGTATGAAACAAATTCGAGTGACGGAATTCAGTGTATCGCGGCGTGCTTCATTGCATTCAGGCGCAGGCCTGAGTAAATACCAAAACAGAGGACTAAAACCGGTAAACCGATGACAGATACGATGATAAAAATAGCAGGCGTGCGTTTTCGCGACAACTGGAAGGTCTATGATTTTGACGCAACCGATCTGGAGGTCGCCATCGGCGACAAGATTATTGTAGATTCCGAGCGGGGGCAGGGGCTTGCCACGGTTGTGCGCCTTAAAAAACAAATTGCCCCGCCGGCCCCGGCCCCGGAACCTGTTCAGCAGGAGCATGGGCTTCAGATTGAAGAAGAGTCACCCAGTGAAACGGCGCCGGACGCTTCTGCCAACGGAAACAAACAGGCGCCGAAGGTGCTGAGAAAGGTACTGCGCAAGGCAACAGGGGATGATCTCGCACGGGACGAGAAGAACAAAGGGCTCGAAGCAGAGGCCTTTAAGACTGCGCAGGACATGATCGCCGAACGGGAACTGCCGATGAAACTGATCCGCGTGGAATACTCCTTTGATGCTTCGCGTGCCACCTTTTATTTCTTCTCCGAGTCGAGGATTGACTTCCGCGAACTGGTGAAAGATCTTGCCTATAAGCTCCACAGCAGAATCGAGATGCGCCAGATCGGCGTCAGGGATGTAGCGCGCCTGATCGGGGGGTTCGGACCCTGCGGCAGGGAGCTCTGCTGCGCGGCGTTCCTGAAAAACTTCGAGCCTGTGTCGATACGGATGGCCAAAAAACAGGAGATGGTGCTCAACCCGGCGAAGATCTCCGGCGTCTGCGGCCGCTTGCTCTGCTGTCTGTCCTATGAATATGAAATGTACGACGAGATTAAAAAAGATGTCGCAGGCATGAAAGAGGCCGTAGTCAGAGAAAAGAGAGAAGAGGAAGAACGGCGCATTTCAGAGGAACGGAAAGAGCTGAGGAGCGTCGGCTTGCTGAAGAAAAGAGACGCCAGGAAGACCGTAAACAACAGGAACACCGGAAGGAAAAGCAGAAAGAAGGCGGGCAGAAGGGCGACGGCAGGCCTGAAAAGAGAAGAGATCAGCAACAGGAGAGGAAACCGCAACAGCCGTCGGGCGGTCCTGCCCCGGGAGCGCCAGCAGCAACAACAGAAGTCAAAGCAGGAGAAACCCCAACCGCAGGCACAGAAAGCTGAGCAGCCGCAGCAGGAAGGCGAGAAGTCCGGCAAGAAGAAAAAACGGCGGTTCTGGCGCAAAAAGAAGAAGGGACCGGGCGGCCAGCAGGGAGACAACAAACCGCAAGGACCCGCTACGCCCTGACGGGTAGTGAAAATGGCGCTCTGCAGGTTTACATCGAGCAGTAAAAAAATTAAAAACCACGAAGTACGTGGAGTGCGTGAAGAAAAAATGCGGGGAATTTTTGAGTCCCTCTTTCACATTCACGCTCCGCCTGTTCTTCGTGGTAAACTATTTCTAGAACAAAACGATTATGACGAAAAAATTTTACATTACCACACCGATCTATTACGTAAACGACGTGCCGCACATCGGCCACGCTTACACTACGATCGCCGCGGATACGCTTGCTCGCTACCATCGTCTCATGGGCGATGCTGTCTTCTTTCTCACCGGCACAGATGAGCACGGACAAAAGGTGGAGAAGGCCGCGATCGATCGCGGCCTCACGCCCAAGGCGCATGCGGACCTTATGACCGTGAACTTTCAGAAGCTCTGGAAGAGGCTGGAGATCTCGAACGATGCTTTCATCCGCACAACGGACAAGGAGCACATTGCCGTTGTGCAGGAGCTGTTGCAGAACCTTTTTGACAAGGGAGAGATCGAACGGCGAACCTACGAGGGCTGGTACTGCACGCCTGACGAGCGGTTTTGGACGGCGAAGGAAATCGTCGAGGGAAAATGCCCGGACTGCGGCAGGCCGGTCGAACGCATCACCGAGGACAACTATTTCTTCCTCATGAGCAAGTATCAGGAGAAGCTCATTGCCCATATCGAACAGAACCCGAACTACATCAGGCCCGAGAGCCGGCGGAACGAAGTGCTCGGTTTTCTTAAAACGCAACAACTGGGGGACCTCTGTATCTCTCGGCCCAAAGCACGGCTTTCCTGGGGAATCGAACTGCCCTTTGACCGGGATTTTGTTACCTATGTCTGGTTCGACGCGCTGGTAAACTACTTTTCCGCTACGCGCTACCTGAGCCCGTCTGTCCAAGGCTCCGGTGCACCCAAAGAGCGGGAAAAATTCTGGTGGCCTGCAGACCATCACCTCGTCGGCAAGGACATCCTGACCACACACAGCGTCTACTGGTCCACGATGCTCATGGCGCTCGGGCTTTCGCTTCCGAAGAATATCTTCGCCCACGGCTGGTGGACGCGGGACGGGAAAAAGATGTCAAAATCGATCGGCAACGTGATTGACCCGAACGAGGTTGCCGAGGCGCACGGTACGGACGCGTTCCGCTACTTTGTGCTTCGCGAGGTGCCGTTCGGCCTGGACGGTGATTTTTCGATCGAGACGTTCACCACGCGGTTTAATACGGAGCTCGCGAACGATCTCGGGAACCTTCTGTCGCGGGTCGTCACGATGATCAATAAGTATTTTGACGGAAAGGTCCCGCCGGCAGGCGTTGAACAACCCGTCGATATCGAGCTGCGCGAAACGGCCGCGTCGATACCGGTGAAGGTCGATGATGACCTCGCCGCGCTGGCCTTTACGAAATACCTTCAGGACGTCTGGACCATTGTAACGCGAGCGAACCGCTACGTGGAGGAGAATGCGCCCTGGACTCTCGCGAAGAAGAACGACCTGGCCCGGCTGGGGAGCGTGCTCTACAATCTTTCGGAATCGCTCCGGCTGATCGGCCTCTACCTCTACCCGGTCATGCCGTCGACATCGCAAAAGATATGGAACGCTCTCGGCGTGAACAAACAGGTGGGCGTATGCAGTATGCAGGAAGAACAGCAGTGGGGGAAATTGGCAGTCGGCAATTGGTGGCG
>CAVWHO010000001.1:0-81149 GCA_963754875.1 Nitrospirota bacterium | reverse complement strand
ACGAGGCAATCGGGGGATATGAGGCCGCCCGCGACGTGCTCCAGTCGTGGAAACCTGAGGAAGTCATCGAAGAAATAAAACTGTCCGGGCTGCGGGGCCGCGGCGGGGCCGGGTTCCCCACGGGGCTTAAATGGGAGCTCGGGAGAAAAGCGGCCGGCACGACCAAGTACATCGTCTGCAATGCCGACGAAGGCGACCCCGGCGCGTTCATGGACCGGGCCGTTATCGAAGGCAATCCGCACACCGTCATCGAAGGCATGATCATCGGCGCCTTCGCGCTCGGTGCGAACCACGGCTACGTGTATATCAGGGCCGAATATCCCCTTGCCGTTGAACGCCTGAAACGCGCCCTGGCCCAGGCAACCGAGCGGGGCTACCTCGGCAGCAAAATATTCGGCTCCCCATTTGATTTCGACATCAAGATCAAACTCGGCGCAGGGGCCTTTGTCTGCGGCGAGGAGACGGCACTCATCGCTTCCATCGAGGGCCAGCGCGGCGCGCCGCGAGCCAAGCCGCCTTTCCCGGTGAACCGGGGGCTGTGGCAGCTGCCCACGGTCATCAACAACGTCGAGACCCTGGCCAACATCCCCTACATCATCAAGCGAGGATGCGGCTGGTATGCCTCCTACGGCACCGAGAAATCCAAGGGCACCAAGGTCTTCGCGCTCACCGGCAAGATCAAGAACCCGGGCCTCATCGAGATACCCATGGGCATTACGCTCCGGGAGATCATCGAGGAAATCGGCGGAGGCATCGAAAGCGGTAAACCGCTCAAAGCCGTCCAGACCGGCGGTCCCTCGGGAGGCTGCATACCAGCCAGCATGCTGGATCTGAACGTGGATTACGAGTCCCTCGCCAAGGCCGGCTCCATCGTCGGCTCTGGCGGTATGATCGTGGTCGACGAGGACGACTGCATGGTGAACATGGCGAAATATTTCATCCAGTTCACCCAGGCGGAGTCCTGCGGCAAGTGCGTTCCCTGCCGGGTAGGGACCAAAAGATTGCTGGAGACCCTGGAGCGTATTACCAGCGGCCACGGCAGGAGCAACGACATCGAGCGGCTCGAAAAGCTCGCTGCAGGCATCAAGTCCACGGCCCTCTGCGGCCTTGGCCAGACAGCGCCGAACCCCATTCTGAGCACGATCAAATATTTCCGCGAGGAATTCGAAGCCCATATCAAGGACAAGAAGTGCCCGGCAAAGGTCTGCAAGGGCCTACTCACCTACACCATCAGCGCGGAGAAGTGCAAGGCCTGCGGCGCCTGTTTGCGGGCATGCCCCTCCGGTGCGATCACGGGGGAGAAAAAGGTCCCCCACAAGATCGATCAGAGCAAGTGCATCAAGTGCGGGTCCTGTTTTGAGGTTTGCAAGTTCAATTCAGTAGGAAGGGATTAACCATGCCTCGGATAACAATCAATAAACGGGAAATCACGGCAGCGGACAACACGACGATTCTGGATGCGGCGAGAAAAAACGATATTTACATACCCACGCTCTGCAACCACCCCAAGCTCACCCCCTCCGGCGGCTGCCGGCTCTGCATCGTCGAGGTCAAGGGGATTCCCCGGCCGGTGGCGTCCTGCACCACGCCTGTCACCGAAGGGATGGAGGTCACGACGTCGACAGCGGCGATCGAGGACATGCGAAAGCTCGTACTCGAGTTGATCATCTCGGACCACCCCAACGACTGCATGGTATGCGAGGCAACAGGGAACTGCGCATTGCAGGAGCTGGCCTACGCGTACAACGTGCGCGGTGTCGAATACCCCGGCGAGCGAAGGATCTATCAGAAACGGGACGGCAACGCCTTCATCGAACGCGACCTCGAAAAATGCATCCTCTGCGGCAGGTGCGTCAAGGTCTGCAACGAGGTCCAGGGCGTGGAGGCGATCGATTTCGGGTACCGCGGTTTCAAGTCCAAGATCTGCACGAACTTCGAAGACGACCTCAACTGTGAATTCTGCGGGCAATGCGTTTCCGTCTGTCCCACCGGCGCGCTGACGGGCAAACAGTGGAAGCGGAAAGGCCGTTACGGGGACGTCAAAAAAGTCGACACTGTCTGCGCCTACTGCGGCACGGGCTGCAACATCACCGCCCACGTGAAAGATAATGAAATCATCCGCATCACGTCGAAACCCGACACGTGGAACGAGGGCTGGCTCTGCGTCAAGGGCCGGTTCGGATACCAGTTCGTCAACAGCCCGGACCGCCTGACGAAGCCCCTGATCAAACGCAACGGGGCGTTTGAAGAGGCCACGTGGGACGAGGCGATCTCCTTCACAACAGAACGGCTCCGGTAGATCAAGGAAAAGCACGGTCCTGATGCCATCGGCGGCCTGTCCTCGGCCCGCTGCACGAACGAAGAAAACTACGCCTTCCAGAAACTCATGCGCGCGGGGGTCGGCACCAACAACGTCGACCACTGCGCCCGTCTCTGACACTCTCCGACGGTGGCCGGGCTGGCCGCCATATTCGGTTCCGGTGCAATGACCAACTCGATCCGCGAGATCGAAGGCATGGAGGTCATCTTCATCATCGGCTCCAACACCAAGGAGTCGCATCCCGTGATCGCGAACAGGATGATCAAAGCGTACCGCAAGGGCGCAAAGATCATCATTGCCGATCCGCGCCAGGTACCCCTGGTGAAGTTTGCCGAACTGCACCTCAAGCTCCAGCCGGGCACCGATATCGCGCTCCTGAACGGGATCGCCCAGGTGATCGTGAGCGAAGGGCTGCAGAACGACGACTTCATCCGCGACAAGACCGAAGGCTTCGAGCAGTGGAAGCAGTCGCTCAAGGAGTTCACGCCGGAGAAGGTCGAAAAGACCACCGGCGTGCCGAAAGACCTCATCGTCAAGGCAGCCAGGCTGTACGGCAAGTCCCGTTGCGCAGGACTGTTCTACACCATGGGCATCACCCAGCATGCCTGCGGCACGGACAATGTGAAGGCAGTCGCGAACCTGGCAACGCTCACCGGCAACATCGGGCGGGAATCCACGGGCGTCAATCCCCTCCGGGGCCAGAACAACGTCCAGGGCGCGTCCGATGCGGCGTGCCTCCCGAACGTCTTTCCCGGGTACCAGAAGCTCGACGCGCCCGAGATCAAAGAAAAATTCGAGAAGGCCTGGGGCGTGGCGCTCTCTTCCAAGGCCGGGCTCACCGCCACCGAGATGATGGATGCGGCAGTAAGCAAGAAGCTCAAGGCCCTCTATATCATGGGCGAGAACCCCATCATCACCGACGCCAACATGCACCACACGATCAAGGCGCTCGATTCGCTCGAGTTCCTCGTGGTCCAGGACATTTTCATGACCGAGACAGCCCAACTGGCCGACGTGGTCCTGCCTGCGACCTGTTCTTTTGAAAAGGACGGCACCTTTTCCAACACCGAGCGCAAGGTCCAGCGCGTCCGGAAAGCCGTAGATCCGCCCGGACAGGTCCGCGATGACCTGTCCATCATCGCCACGCTTTCAGGCGCCCTCGGGTATCCCATGGAGAATATTACGCCTGAGAAGGTTTTGGAGGAGTTCGGCAGGCTCTGGCCGGCCATGGGAGGGATCACCTACGACCGGATCGAGAAGAACGGACTTGCCTGGCCCTGCCCCACGAAGGACCATCCCGGCACCGAATATCTGTACAAGGACGGGTTCCCGAAGGGGAAAGTGCCTTTCGCAATCATTCCGTTCACTCCTCCGGCGGAAGTTACCGATAAACAGTATCCCTTCATCCTCACGACAGGACGGAACCTCTTCCAGTACCATTCCGGGTCCATGACGCGCAGAGTGGAGGCCATTGAGAGCCATGCCGGCGAGGCATATGTTGAAATCAATCCCGTTGACTCCGGAAAGCTCGGCGTCAAAAACGGTGACACGATCAGGGTGAGTTCAGTACGGGGAGCAGTGGAGCTCAAGGCAAGGGTAACGCGCGGCATTCCCCAGGGTGTCGTGTTCATCCCCATGCACTATCGTGAGGCCGCAGCCAACGTGATCACGAATGACGCGCTCGACCCCGTGGTAAAGATCCCCGAGTTCAAGGTCTGCGCCGTAAAAATCGAAGCGATGAAAACGGAAAGCAAGCTTTCTCCTGCTGCGGCGAAAGCCTGAGCACAAGAAGCGATCGTCGCTGCGACCGCCATAAAAACAAAAAGCCGGGAACGATTAAGTTCCCGGCTTTTTTTATTCACCTGCGTCGAGTCTACTCTGGGTCGCAGTTTGTGTTTTTAGATTTACTATTTTCCTGCAGATACTGCTGGCTGAAGGCGGGGATGACCCCGGACTCGCCGCTTTGGGGGTGAATCATAAAACGGTAGGAAACGAGCTGACCGTAGCTCTCCATCATGTGATTCCAGCCTTTTTTGAACAACGTACACGTGTCATTGAAGCAGACCCAAAGATAGGGGGATTCCCAATCCAGGTGGCGCGAGTCCATTTTCTCCATTGTCGTCTTGCAATGCGGGCAGGTCGGGGCCTCGGTGACCTTCCAGTTTGTGGTATCCATCATAACAACCTCCTAAAACAACCATCAAAGAACAAGACATTATACGTCGCTGCCCACCCTGTTTGCAACAGGAAATCCGGCCCAGTAAAAACGGCACGCAACCTTTCCTTTTCCAGCCGATTCCTGGCAATTCCCGCCAAGTGGAGCCCCCTCCGGCAGGAGCCGGAGGCTCCCCTGAATAACGCGACCTCCCGCGGCCTACGGCGCGAACCCCCGGCGGGAGCCGGGGATTGCAAGTCGCGGGATTCACAATGAACGTTGTTCCAAGGATCAATAATTTTCTTCCCACAACTCAAAAAAGCTTTGCGGATGCAGGCACGTGGGGCACTTCCCCGGAGCCTCAACGCCTTCGTGGTGATAACCGCAGTTCCGGCAGATCCAGGTAGAGGCCGCATCCTTTTTAAAGACCTTCCCCTTTTCAATATTTATGAGAAGCTTTCGATACCGCTTTTCGTGTTCCACTTCCACCTTGGCGATAAACCGAAATGCTGCGGCCACATCCGAAAATCCTTCCTGTTGGGCGATGTCCGCGGCGCCCGGATACAGTTTCGTCCACTCCTCGTTCTCCCCCTCGGCCGCTGCCATCAGGTTCTCGGCAGTGGTCCCGATCTTCCCCGCCGGAAAAGTCGCCGTGAATTCAACCATGCCTCCTTCGAGGAAGGTAAAGAAACGCTTGGCATGCTCCTTTTCGTTCTCCGCAGTTTCGAGGAAAATCGAGGAGATTTGCTCATACCCTTCCTTTTTCGCAGCACTCGCAAAAAAGGTATAGCGGTTCCGCGCCTGCGATTCACCGGCAAAGGCAGCAAGAAGGTTCTTTTCCGTTTTCGTCCCCTTGAGTCTCATACCACAACCCCCCTATTCTTTTGGCTGTGAGGTCGGCCATGCAAAACAGCCCTGGCCGTACTTCCGCATGGATTTACCGCATTCTTCTCGCCATTTCCCGCCGGGCAACGATAATATCAAACCGCGCGAGCAGACAATAGCTGAACCGCTCTTTTAATTTTTGGACCACAGATCGTTTTTGCCAATCCTCCATCCAAATGCGCAGCGAATGTTTGAGATCATCATCGAAGTCGGCTCGGGCCTTTCCCGCGAGTTCAGCGTCGGTTATGATCGCGACAAGCTCGTAATTGATCCTCCCGCTCCGGACATCAAGGTTGGCAGACCCTGCGATAACGGTATCGTCGGCAATCGCGAGCTTCGCGTGCATCATGGATGGAGTGTACTCCCAGACCTCCACGCCTGCGCGAAGAAGCCTGCCATAGAGACCGTGTGCGGCCCAGCGGGTGATCGGCAGGTCCGTATGGAGCGGGATCATGAGCCGTACGCGCACTCCGCGCCGGACCGCCCGCTTGAGCGCCCGCAGCATCCTGCCGTGGGGGTAAAAATATCCCATGGCAAGGTCAATCGAATGTTTCGCGTTGTGGATCACCTGGAGGTACGCCTTTGCGCACCGGTCGCATCATGTTCTCCGGCCCGCTTTCCAGGAACCGCACCGCAGTCGGTGTCCTTCGTAGCCCTGCGGTCGAGCCGAAGCCTGAAAACCAATCTTGCAAGCGTGGTATCCGCCATGCCCCACATGCGGAAGAAAGAGCGTCGCAGCCGAGCGACCTCGGGTCCGATTATCTCGAGCGCGTTGTCCCTCCACGGTCGCTCGTTGTTCGCGCCGCGGTAGTACTCATCGGAAATATTAAGCCCGCCGAGGTAAGCAACGTGTTCGTCGATCAGCAACAGTTTTCTATGGTCCCGGAACGGAAAGAGCCCCTTTGAAAGCGGGTGAAACCAGCGGACCGTGCCGCCGGCGCTGCGAAGACCGTCCCAGAAAGAGTCAGGCAGGTTCCAGGATCCCCAGGAGTCTATCAGGACTCTGACCCGGACGCCCCGGCTGGCCGCATCGATAAGATGATTGCGGAACTCCCTGCCGGTCTCGTTGTCCGCGACGATGTACATCTCGAGGGCGATGAATGTCGACGCCCGGTCTATGGCGGTAAACATCGCGGGAAAAGCTTCAACACCGTTTTTGAGCAGCCGTACGAAAGTCATGGGGAATTTGGGATGGAGCGAGAACTCTGATCAGCGGCAACGTGACGAAGCCTTGTTGCCATTTTTACTCTTCTTTTATGCACAGCGCACGGCCCTTATACGTTTTCGAATGTATAGTCCACCTTCATCTTCATATCTTTCCTAAGCGTATGGTAGACGGAGCAGTATTTTTCGTGCGATAGAGAAATGGCCCGCTCCAGCTTCTTGGCCGTGAGTCCGCTGCCGGTCACGGCAATGATCATCTCCATGGCAGTATAATACTGGGGAGGCGTCGGGTTGCGTTCGCCGACAATGTCCATCTTGTACGATTTAATTTCGCACTTCATTTTTTTCAGGAATGACACCATATCGATCCCCATGCACCCCGCAACGCTTAACAGGAGCGTTTCTGTCGGCGAGCAACCCCATTGCTGTTCAGCATCGTACTCAACCTCATATCCGCGGTTCGTCCGGCCCACAAAAATCAGGTCCTTGTCCCAGGTGAGGGTGGCCTTGTTCACCTGCGAAACTTTGGACTTGTAGACATCGAGTGACTCATCCAGTTCCTTGATTTCTATTTCTTCCGACATGATGCTCTCCTTTGATACAGATTGGGTTAAGATAGGAAGTCTAAGCCACGGAAACGGAGTTCGCACTGGACCTCCTTGACGTATACTCCTGATTTTTCACCGTTCCCTGAACTTTTCTTTCAGAAACTCTGTTGCTTCTCCCTCTTTCCCCGCCTCCACCTTGAGGACGTAGATCTTGATCGCAGCGGGTTCAAGCCCCAGGGAAAAGGAATCAAAAGTGGCCCGGATTCCACGGGAGCCGAGGTAGCCTACCAGATCCATCATAACAGTGTCGTCATACCCCATGCCGGTATCGGCGCGCAACAGTTCAACGTAGTCGACATCATCGTCGGGAACGGCCCCCTCCGGAGTCGTTTGTTTCCAGACATCGCCGTATTCCCATTCTTCTTCGTTGCTATTTTCATCATGCCGTTTCACAATAGGATTGATTGAATATTAATTGAGAGATAAGGCCCTGTCAAATGAAAAATCCTTATCTGACTGGAGCATGAAAGAGGTTGACAGCCCCTCTACCTTTAGTTACAATAATCCACATGATGGAAACCGTATTTTCTCCTTCTGGGGCTTGGCTTCAGCTTCCTCGTCTACTTCCTCTCGATCAGGCCCCGTGACCTGTCACACGCGCGGAAATTCCTCTACTTTATTTTAACGCTCATCGGCATAACAGGTACCCTTTTTCTCTTCGGAGTCTTAGCGGCCCATTTTTTAAGAAAACTGGGGATTCTTTCATAAATCGATTAAAGAATCTGGCCGAAGTTCCGAAAAGTACAGTATGCGCAACCTTCCTGCGCCGAGCGCAGGCCGCTGGGGAATATTCACTTGACGGCGTTAGTGCTTTACCCTATAGTCGGTTTGCCAGGCCATACTGCAACCACTCGACGAGTGATCGACACCATTAGAATATCAGATAATTATTACATGAAGGAGGATACCATGAACAGACGTTTGCTGTACCTTTTTTTCGCAGTCGGAATAGCGACAGTTTTTTTCGGCTGTAGCAATAAAAGCTCCGATGAGGCCTGTATTCATCAAGTAACGATAAATCTCGACAAAGGCGATTACGCCGCCGTGCTCTCGTCGTCATGCGCCAATGACATGCAGAAAGGCGCCGCTTATTTCGGCCTGTCCGGCTTCGACATAAAGGACGTGATCAACAATTTAAGCAAGACCGGCACTACCAGCGCCTCAACCAACACACAAACCGATCTGAACGTTTATATGACGTCCCTTGTGACCAACGCGACCGGGACCTCCCTCACGTATATGGACGACTCGATAAGTGCCTATAGTAATGTCACAACGACATCGACAACGGGGAGCTACACTTCCGATAACTACAAGGATGCTCAGTTCTACATCAGCCTCGTCGATGCTTTAAAGGGTTTAACACTCATAAAGCTCGTTGTCCCCAACATACTGGACGCGAATGGAAATCTGAATACCGCCTGTGACGATAATAATAACGGCGTACCGGATGACGCAGACGCCACGGCCTGTGCGCTTATTGCCGCCGCGAGAATCAGTACCGGGGCGACACAGACGTGCAGCGGTGCAACCTATGCTCCTGCTGCTCCCGTCGATATGACACTTAAAGACCCCTCTGGGAATATTGTGTCGGCGGCCACGGGGACATATCCGCAGACGTACTATAGCGGCGTAACCATTACGATCACGCAAGTTTCCGGCGGCAATGCATCGGCCTGTATCCCGTCCGGGACAACGACTTACAAAAAACTCCTCTATAAGGATCCAACGACCAGCCTGTACTGGGTAGCAACTACGTCGAATGACGTGTGCACGGATGCAAACAACCCCCTCAGCACGTGGCCATGCCCCATCGTTGTGCAGAATAATCAGCCTCTTAACCTTGTTGACGCCGTCAACCAGACGTTGACCGGTTCGGTCAGTTCCCTGAACTCATCACTAACCAGTTCAGTTACGGGTACTACAGACGTTCAAACGGCCATTAATGATATACAGGCCCAGGCATGCTGCGGTTGTACTACGACACCGTGCGCACCGTGCACAACTGCATGCACGTCGCAGAATCTGGCGAACTACCTGCAAACAAACTTAAAATAAACGACGGAGGAAGGCATGAATATGTCGGTCCAAAAAATTAAATTACACTGGCTTCTGTTGAGTGCTTTATGCATTGTGCTCCCGGCATCCGCTTTTGCCGATCCTTCCATGCTCGAATACCCATACATCTATAAGTCGACCAGGGCAATGGGCATGGGCGGTGCCTATACCGCTGTCGGCGGCAGGGTAGATACGCTGTTCTACAACCCGGCCGGCCTGATCAACATCCCTCAGGACAAGGGCTGGGAAGTGAATTTGATCAATCTCAGCGCCGAATATGGGAAAAATAGCGAAAAGTTTCTGAAGGACATGAAGGATGCGCTTGATACACAAGACTTGAACGGGGACGGCTCATCGAGCGACGACCAGCTCAGGGCAGTCAACGACGTTCTTGCAAAGTATCGCGGAGAAAACCTGCATCTTCGGGTCGCGGACTTTACTTCGATCGGCCATAGTTATGACCGGTGGGCTTTCGGCGTCGGTGGGATCGGGAGCGGCAGGCTGGATGCCTTGACCCATCAAGGCTTCGGTTCAGACGGCTTTCTCGAAGTGGACGCAGACGCAACCTACGGCGGAGTGGGAGGCGTCAGCTACGGGGTCACGGACAACCTTTTTGCCGGCATCTCGGTCAAGTCCCTTCATCGTGATACGCTGATCCATAATTTTACTGCCAGGGAATTAGTGGACAATCAGAACAACCTGAGCGACTATATCCAGAAAGACCTTAAAAAGAGCGGCGATGGAACTGGCTTTGATCTCGGTGTTATCTGGAAATTCGCGCCTGCTTCCCAGCTCAAGCCGACATTCGGCGCGTCGGTCTTGAACGTCGGCAATCTGAATTTCGGCGATGCCGGCACCTTGCCGCAAACAGTCAACGTGGGTTTCGCCATCAATCCTTCCATCTCCTGGTCCCGATCGCTGACGGTAGCTGCCGATTATATTGATCTGCTGAACAACTTCAAGCAAGACAAGGACATGGCCAAGAGATTGAGGTTAGGCGCCGAGCTTCAGCTCTTTGATATTTTACCTGCTGAAGTCGCCCTCCGTGCAGGGTGGTATAATAGCTCCCCGACCCTGGGCTTTGACCTCCGGCTGCTTATCTTCACGATCTCCTACGCCATGTACACCGAAGAGCTCGGGGCCTATGCCGGCCAGGACAAGGACAGGCGGCAGCTCGTAACCCTGGACGTCGGCTGGTAATCAACCATCGGCTGCAGGAAATGAAGGCGTGCTCAAAAAGCACGCCTTTTTGTTTTTATCTACCCCATCTCAGCGAGCGCATCGCGGGCGGCCTCCCGAACGCCGGGATGGTCGTCTTCCAAACTCATCTGCAGCGCGTTCTCGGCCGTCCGGTCCCTGATAATGCCGAGCACTGATGCAGCGTCTCCCCGGATGGTCGGGTTCTCGTGTTTCAGGAGCTCGATAAGCCCCGGCACCGCTGTCCGGAGTTCGTTTCTATGGTGTGGAGCCAGTTCCTCCACGAGTGCCGTAGCGCCCAGCCGGACCCGGATGTTTTCCGCTCCTAGCATGTCAGGAATGAACCGCAAAACGGAGAGGTCCTGCTTGCACAAAGCAATAATATTGTCGAGGAAGCCCTTGCCCATGTAGTCGATGAGCATGTCCCGCATTTCATTGTCGTTCATAAACGTTGCGACACCTTCTAAACCACCTCTGGCTGTTGGTAGTCCAGATCTTTTCAACCATGTTATTAAGCGACACTCAGGAGTGTGGCAGAAAACAGCATCTCTGTAAATTGAAGTTGGCCCGACTTTATTGTAATACTCCTTTGGCGGGCAGCACTACAAACCGATTACCGGCGACATCTTTATTGATGCACTTGCAAGGGAAATTAGAAAGTCACCGTAAGGAGAGTGTTCCCCGAGACGGTCCCGGACGTGGCTGTGATCGTGGTTGTTCCCACGTTGTTTGCTGTGGCGAATCCCTGTGAACCCGGGGCCGTGAAAATGATCGCAACAGAGGCGTCTGACGAAGTCCAGGTGACTGTCGTTGTCAGGTCCTGTGCCGAATTGTCGGAAAATACACCCAGTGCCTTGAATTGCGCAACGGTGCCGATGCTAATGATTGGGTTGGGCGGCGTTACTATTATGGATGTCAGCTCAGCCGCGGTGACTGTCAGAGTAACGGCATTTGACGTGACTCCGCTGAAGCTTGCGCTCACTGATGTCGTACCGACTGACAGGGCCGTGGCCAGGCCTTTCGTTCCCGCAGCATTGCCCACTGTCGCGACCTGCGTATTATTCGACGTCCAAGTTGCCGATGCGGTTATGTCCTTTTTAGAACCGTCGGAATATGCGCCAATAGCAGTAAACTGCTGCACCTTGCCGACAGCAACGCTCGAATTGACGGGAGTTATTGAGATCGATGACAGGACCGCGGGAGTCACCGTCAGCACTGCGGAGTTCGAAGACACTCCTCCAAACGATGCCGTGATCGAAGTCGAACCGGTGCCGGCTGATACGGCGAGTCCGGGCGACGTTGTTCCCGTCCCGATGGTCGCGACGGTCGGGGTTGATGAACTCCACACTGCATAGGCCGTGAGGTCCTGCGTGGCTCCGCCTGTTAATGCGCCGGAAGCGGTAAACTGCTTTGTTGCCCCGAGTACAATGGTCGCACTGGCTGGTGAGACGGAAAGGGAGGTTACCGTTGCCAAGGTGAGAGACGTGGTCCCGGTAATTCCTCCGAATGAGGCACTAATCGTCGTTGACCCGGTTGTCGAGGCAGCTCCGGTCGCGAGCCCGCTGCTGTTGACCGTGGCTATTCCCCCATCCGAAGAGCTCCACGAAGCGAAGGACGTAAGGCCCTGCGTTGCCCCGTTCTGGAGCGAACCAAGAGCGGAAAACTGGACAACGGTACCGCCCGCGATGGTGGGATCAGCGGGCGTCAACGCAATCGATACGGTTGCGGAGGAGGTCAGTACCGTAGATCCGGTAATGTTTTGAAAACTCGCCGTGATGGTAGAAGATCCCGGGTTCAGGGTCGTGACAAGCCCTTTGGCATCCACCGTGGCAACGCCGGTATTTGCCGAATCCCATGTTGCTAACGTCGTCAGGTTCACTTGCAAATTGTTTGAATATATGCCGAAGGCCTGAAGTTGTGTTGTTGTGTTGGGAGCTGCGCTCGGTGAGGAGGGATTAATGTTAATAGACACCAGAGTAGCTGGAGCAGTTGTTTCTTGTTTGGCCCTGCAGCCTGCGGTCAAAAACAGTGCTGCACAAAAAACAACTATCCATGGTCGAAGTCCATGCTTCATCGGTATATGCCCCGCAGAAAACGAGAAACAAGAATATTTTCTAATTCTAAATCGATTGTATCACTATTTATTATTTATTGGAAGTTCTTAAACTGACTGTCTTCAAGGTGATGTGCCACTCTCTCTATGCTTTTGTAAAACTTATTTATGAATCATTCATCAAGCCTCGCCTTGCGGTTTGAGTCTGTTCTTTAGCTGCGGTCAGGATATTCTTGACCCGTTTCAGCCGGTAGAACGATTCGCGCTCCCGCTCGCTGATGTACTGGGCGATGCTCCTGATCTGGACCTTCAGGTCGGGGAGCACCATCTCTTCCAGCACCTTGATCCGCCTCGTGGTCCGCAAAATCTCCTCGCCGAGACGTTTGAGCTTGGACTCATATTCCGCTATGTGCAGCATGGACTCGAGAAGTTTTTCGAACAGAATGGTGCCTTCCTCAAGGTGCGGAGTCGTTCCCCGCTCATCGTAACCGCGTTTGTCCGGGCTTCTTACCGGCGTATCATGAAATACTATGTCCTTGTAGCGGAGCCCCCAAATACTTTTCTCGATAACATCGATACCAAATTCCCGTTCCGTAGCAACGACAATCGATCGACCGTGTCCTTCCCCTCATGTCCGAGCGTCAGCGCCAGTTCTCGCAGCGCTTTGCCGTAGGACTGTCTGATGTCCTCCCGGGAGCGGAGGAACGGCAGGGTCGCTGCAAGAAATTCCTTGATCAGCGCCTGTTTTCTGGCCTTCAGGATCGCGATGCTGTTTGCCACGGACCTTGACTTGTCCTTTAGCAAAAGCAGGTTTGTACGGGTAGGATGGATCATAGAACCCCTAAAAGAAGTTCAAAGTTCAGAGTGCAGAGTTCATAGTGAAAAGAACAGACGCCATAACCTCCTACCTTGAACTTTGAACGCTGAACTATGAACTCTGAACTGTTTTCAGGTCGTTTCCAGCCCGAACCTCTTCATCAGCGCCAGTCCGGCGTCAAGGCTCTCCACTACCGTGCGCCTCGCCCCTCCCTGGCCGACCAGTTCCTTTTCAAAGGCATCGGCAAAATCGAGCATCAGAATGTCCGCCTTGGTCATGCCGTCCCGGCCGACGATGGCTTCGAGCCGCCGCAGGTCCCTTCCCTTTGCATAGTACTTATACAAAAGGTTCGAAACCTTCCGGTGGTCTGCGCGGGTCCGTCCTTCGCCGATCCCCTTCTGCATGAGCCGCGACAGGCTCGGGAGAACGTCTATGGGAGGAAAAATCCCTTTTTGATGAAGTTCCCGCGACAGAACGATCTGGCCTTCGGTGATGTACCCGGTGAGGTCCGGGATTGGATGGGTGATGTCGTCCTCGGGCATGGTCACGACCGGCAGCATGGTGACCGAGCCTTCGCGGCCGTAGATGCGGCCCGCGCGCTCATACAGTGACGCCAGGTCCGAGTACATATAGCCCGGATACCCGCGTCTGCCGGGCAGTTCCTCCCGGGCCGTGGAGATCTCTCGCAGCGCATCGCAGTAGTTCGTCATGTCCGTGATGATCACGAGGATGTCCATTCCTTTTTCAAAGGCCAGGTATTCCGCAACGGTCAGGGCGAACCGCGGGAGCGAGCAGCCGCTCCATCACCGGTTCATCGGCCATATTCACGAAGGCCACGAACCCCGTCTTCATTTCTCGAGCGTTTTCATGTAGAACGAGTACTCGTGGAACGTCAGGCCGAGGGCCGCAAAGATGACGATAAATTTTTTTGCGGGGTCGGCAAGCCGCGAGTTGCTGAGGATCGAGGCGACGACTTCCTTCGAGGGCAGCCCTGCGCACGGAAAATATCGGAAGTTTCTGGCCGCGCACGAGCGTGTTCAAAGCCGTCGATCGTGGTAAATCCCGTCTCGATGAAATCAGCCGGCCGCGCGCGGGCCGCAGGATTGATCGGCGCGCCGGTGATCGGCATCCTCTTCTCGGGGATGAACAGCGGGGCGCCGTCCTTGGGCTCGAAGGAGCCGTTGAAGATCCTTCCCACGATGTCCGGGGACAGGGGGACCTTTTTTACCGCATCGGTAAAGGAAACGGTCGTTCGCTCGATGTCCAGGCCCTGGGTAGTGCCGTACACCTCGACCAGGGTCGTCGCGCCGTCGATCTCGAGCACCTCCGCTTCCATGTCCCTGCCGTCAGGCGTATGGACCGTGACCATTTCTCCGACCCGCACATCCTGGACGTTTTCGACGAACAGGAGCGGGCCGGCGATTGTGGAGATCGTACGGTATATATGTTCGGATAATCGCATGGTACCTTCCCCGGTTAAAGATTCATGATCAGGATAGATTCATGATGCACGATGGACAGTCAGATGGTTACTACCTGTACCTGGATCCTGACTTTCCCCCTGCCTCACTTCTCCTGCTCTTTATCGCTTCTTCCAGCGCAACTCCCGCTTTCAGTTTTTCCGCAGCCCGGTCGTAATGTCCGATGATACCTTTTATGATCGAAAACGTTTTCTCCGGAGAGGAGAAGGCGTCTTCACTGTAGGCATTCTGCTGGAGGAATTCGGTGCGGATCCGTTCGGCTGTACGCATGAGCAGGCGGTCCGCGTCCTGAAGCCCTTCAGCTCCCACGATCTCGGCGACTTCCCGGAGCGATTCCTCCTGCTGCAGAAGTTGCCTGCTTCTGCTGGAGTAGTTCGTCCCATTCCGGGGAGACCTTGGTCCGGTAGTGCTCGGCCACTTCCCCGCCGTAGAGCGAATAACTCTGGAACCAGTTGATCGCCGGATAATGTCTCCTGTGCGCGAGCGAAGTGTCGAGCATGAGGAAGGAGCCGGTCGTCCTGAGACAGGACTGTGTGACCGGCTCGGTGAAATCGCCGCCCGGAGGAGAAACGGACAGGATCATGCTGAGCGATCCGATCTTCCCGGAAAGAGTCTCGACCACCCCTGCCCGTTCCAGGAAACCGGCCAGGCGCGAGGCCAAATAGGTCGGATAGCCTTCTTCTCCGGGCATTTCCTCGAGCGACGCTGAGATCTCGCGCAGACGCCTCGGCCCACCGGGAAAGGCTGTCAGCGAGAAAGAGCACATGGTAGCCCATGTCCCGGTAGTACTCGGCCATGGTTACCGCCGTGTAGATCGAGGCTTCGCGGGCCGCCACCGGCATGTTCGAGGTGTTGACGACCAGCACCGTACGTTCCCGCAGCGGCCGCTTTGTCCGCGGGTCCTGCAGCTCCTCGAATTCCGCGATCATGTCCGCCATCTCGTTTCCGCGCTCGCCGCACCCCACGTAAACGACAATGTCGACGTCGGCGAATTTCGCGATCGATTGCTCAAGGATGGTCTTGCCCGTGCCGAACCCGCCGGGAAAGATAGCCGTTCCGCCCCGGGCGAGCGGGAAAAGGAAGTCGATGCTCCGCTGGCCCGTAACGATCGGCGAAGCAGGAGGAAACTTTTTCCGGTACGGTCGCGCGATTCGCACCGGCCATTCGTGACATCCCGGGATGTCCCGGTTGTCCATGTATTCGCCGAGCGGTTCGTCGAGGCTGATGCTGCCTTCTCTGATCTGGCCGACCGTGCCGCTTTCGTCGGCGCTGGACATGATGTAATGTTTAAAAGTCCCTTCATTCACCGTCCCGATGACGGTGCCGCCCGCGACCTCATCGTCCTTTTTCAGGGCCGGTGAGAAATCCCAGCGCTTCATGTAATCGAGGGCATAGAGTTCACGGCCGCCGGTGATAAAAGGGCCCATTTCTTCCCTGAGTCGTTCGAGGGGCCTCTGGAGACCGTCGAACATTCCGCCGAGAAGTCCCGGTCCCAGCCGTACCGTAAGCGGCCTGCCCACGCCTTTGACCGGCTCGCCCACGGCAAGACCGCGCGTGTCTTCGTAGACCTGGATCACGACTTTGTCGCGCTCGAGTCGTACCACCTCGCCGGTAAGCATGGCATGGCCGACGTAGACGCGCTCGTAAAGCTTCAGCCCCTTGAGGTCGCAGCTGACCGTCGGTCCTGATATGCTCTGGATTGTACCGCCGTTGTTCGACATATGCATTTACCCTCTAGCAGATAGGGAATCTCTGGTTTTTAGTCCATACGACCCTCAGTAAGGCAGCTCCACAGCCTGCATCATCATAATTTTAGTCTCACATGATACCCTATGGCACGTCGGATCAGCCGTGCCGCATAGTCTTCGACCTCTGCCGGCGGTTTTTCAGGAGACGGGAGGACCAGAAAAATGCCCTGCCATGACCGTTCGAGCTCACGAAGCCGTTCATCGGGCATGCCCGTGAGCAGGCGTTCATCGACAACAGCGAGACCGATGTCGGGTTCTGCCATGGTTTGTGTGAGCACGTCTTCGGCATCAGCCGCTTCCGCGGTCTTCTGCGGAACGCCGCTCAGGCTGAATCCAAATTCAGCATCAGAAGGAGTAATGAACGCAATTTTTTTCATGTGAGACCCGAGCCCTATGTTCTCCTGTTTTTGTCCTCACATCACGAGTTCAGCAGTGACAATATCCCGCTCCAGGTCCTTTCCCTGATAGAGTACGCTCAAGTTCATCGCTTCGATCGAACAGCGCCAGAGGTAATCCAGGATCGGCCCTACGCCGAAGGGTTCCCGTCCTTCAATCCGCAGCCATCGGGTCATCCCTTTATAGAGAGCAAGTTCAACCGTCGTCGGCTCAGGCCGTTCCACCTTTATGCCGGTCAATGCGCGGATCACCGGTCCTACTGCAACGATGTCGTCTTTTGCTGCAAGCTCGCGCAGCTTCTCTGCCGCGATACTGCCACCCGGCAGGACCGGGGGAGGCTCTGTGTGCTCCAGGCGCAGATATTTATAGAGGCTCATTATGTTCCGCGCATCGACCAGTCGCGAAAAGAACTTTTGCAAAAGTGGATGTAACTTGGAGCCGACCATAACTGCAAGATACGTCTCAATCAGATGCTGCTCAACGCCGCGCAGGCCCTCTTCTTGCGCGACAAGGGAAAGACCTGCAAATTTTTTTGAGAGCGTGGAAAACAACCGCTCGACGCCGGCAACGGCTTCCGCCAGATCACTGCTGCGTACGAACACCCCCTTCACCTCATCGGAGAGCAGGCTTTTGCCGAGGACTTCGTCGATTGGCCCTTCCTTCTTGTCACGAAGGTGCCGAAGACAGATACAGACGTTCCGCAATTCGGCGTACAGAAAATAGGGATAAAAGATGGCCCGAAGCTGTTGGTTCATCTGCCCGTACACCCACCGGTATTCCCGCATGAGTTCCGCCCAGATCCGGTCGGGAGCAATTGACGTGCGAAGTACGCCCTGTTTCAGCGGCGAAGTCGGAGAGAAAAAGGTCCTGATCATAGACCAGGGATTTCCAGTTTTTGATCAACGAAGACCGTCTTCCTTTGATCCGCGACAACAGGTACTCGGTCGGGTAACCCGCGTCACCGGGATTGTGGAGAAGATCCATCGCCCACCTCGCTGTATACGTCACTGACCATCTGCGGAAGCAGGTCGGCCCATAAACGTTCCAATCTCTTTCTCGAACGTGTTGATCACCCTGATCGCCCCGTCAGCCATCGTCACTTCAACGCCTCCCGAGATATGCCCGACCGGCGAAATCTCCGCATCGGGGAAATACTTTCGCGCAAGGTCGACGTCCGCCGTATTCACCCGCACGCTCTTCCACTGCAATGCGGGAAGTTCCCGGACCAGCTTCTCGAAAACCGCAGGATAGCGGTCGTCCCGCAGCTGGTGTAGGGAAAAGCGGGCGATCGAATACAGGCTGTCTGCGAGTGTTTCTTCCGCGTCCAGCCTGAGCGCACGGGCGCGGCTGGACGCCTCCGCGCGGGCCCGTCGTAATTCATCGCCGCTGACAACGGCCAAGCTGCTCCGCATAGTGCTTCTGCAGATCAGCGATTTTTTGGGCGGCAGCGGCTTGCAGGGCAGCCATCTCCTGTTCCGCTTCCCGCTTCACAACACGGATATTCTCTTCGCCCGCCTGCCGGAGCGACTCGATCAACTCCCGGGAGCTCATGCTACTTCACCGTGAAAAGGATCATCGTTGCCACGACGAAACCGAGAATCACCATCGTCTCGGGGATGGCGACGAGGATCACGACCGTGCCGGTCAGTTCCGGCTTTTCGGCAAGGGCCCCTGCCCCCGCTGCCCCGATCTTTGACTGTGCCCAGGCCGTTGCAAATGCCGGGAGTCCGATTGCCAGGGCGGCGCTCAACGCGATGAGTACTTTTTCCAGATTCATACATCCCTCCTTGAGGTTGGTTTCGTAAGTCAAGATCTCCCAGAGCCGCGGAGAAACAATAACAAGCTGATTTTTGTTCAGATTATCTCCGTCCTCTGCGGTAAAAAGTCTTTTACGCCTTGTTCGAATCACTGTGTCTTGCTCAGCGGCTCGAACTTCCTCCCGCCCTGCTGCATGAACTTGCTGAAGAACTCCACATAGTGGAGCCTGAGCGAATGGATGGTCGGCGAGAACACGCCGAGTATGATATTGAGGAGATGGAGCAGCCCGGCCACTGCCACGCCGGTCACGACGTCGCCGGTCAGGCCGCCGAGATTGTTCGCCACAAAGGCGAGCAGCACCGACGTGAGGCCGATCGCCATGATACGGACATAGGAGATGATATTACCGATGTTCTTCAAAAGTTCCAGGGGCGCCAGAAGACCGCCGGTAAAGAACAGAATCGGGGTCAGGAACAAAATGCCGATGATGACGGGCCTGGCCAGCACTGTGGGCAATACGTTGAAGAAGGAAGCGAGCACCACGATCATGGCCAGCACCACGACGATGCTCAGGAGTTTATACACGGCTTCTTTCGTTTCTTTCTTCCTGAACTCCGCGATAACGCCGAAGAGCAGCCCAAGGAGTACGTGCGCCACGCCCACGGCAAGAGTAAAGAAGATCATCGGGACGATCGCGGTCCTGCGTTCAATGCAGAGGGGCTGCAGGTGAAAGAGCCGCTCGGGCAGGTCTCCGAAGAACTCGCCGAACAGGATGCCGAAGAAAATGGTATAGGCCGACGCAACCAGCAGGATCTTTGCCCCGTCCCTGATCATCTTCTTCTGCCTGTACTTCCTCATCAGGAAAAAGGCGAGACTTCCGAGGAAAAGACCGTAGCCCGCGTCGCCGAGGATCATGCCGAAAAAGACGGGGAAGAAAATGCCGATGAACGGCGTCGGGTCGTAGGACGTATAAGCGGGCAGCGGCAGCATGCTCGTAAAGATTTCGAATGGTTTGAAGTAGGGAGGGTTCTTCAGAATGATCGGAACGCGGTCGAGATCATGTTCGCGCAGCTCTTTCTCATCCAGGACCACGCCGTCCTTGAAAGTCCTGCTGCAATCGTCGTCCGGAGCCTCCCGACCTCCTTCGCCATCATCCACCCGTTGATGAAGAAGCACATCCGCGTTTCAAATGCCGCCGCGGTCGTGGACAGCACCGCCAGCCGGTCGTCGATCCACTCCCGCACGCTCCGGTAGATCGGGGCCCAGCGCTGGGTAAACCGTGAAAGTTCAGCATCGATTCCCTGCACTTCCGCCGAAACTTCCGCGATCCTCTTCTTCACGTAGACGACCTTTTCCGAAAAGGTGAGGTTGCTGTAGGACGGCGGGAAACGTCAGCTCCGGCACCTGCTCGTCGCTCAGGGTCTTTTTTACGCGGTCGGCAAGGTCACGCTCCACGGTGATCAGCCCCACCAGGGAGCCGTCCTCCGCGGGTTCCGTCACCAGCTCGTACTTCCAGTTTGTGATGCGTGAGAGCGCTTCTTTGAGACGGACCACCATATCGGGCTCCCGTATAGTCAGTCCGATAAAATCAATGTCCGGCGTTTCCTTGACGCTCTCGACGAGAGGGGCCAGCGTTCCGAGAAAAAGAGCATACCGTTCAAGCTCAGTGAGCTCTTTTTTGAGTTCCTCTTTCCGCTCATTCCGCACCTTGATCATCGCTGCATGCCGTTCAACGATCGCCCCGACCGTATCAATGACCGGACGTGGATCGAGATAGCTGTTTCGCACTCGGCAGCGTCGGCAGCGCCGACAGGAGCTCGGTGACCTTGGTCCGCAGCCCTTCGAGAAAGACCCGCTCGAACATTGTTTTTTCGTCGGGCATGAAAGCGCGGATATCATCTTCATGTCCCGCTTCGAGAAAACCGATCGTTGCCGGTTCTATCTGGAACACACCGAGTTCGCGAAGGCACACGAGAACGTCCTGAAGCAGCCCTTTTGCGCCCACGATTTCAACTTTGGCCATCCTGACGATCATAGGTCATCCCGGAAGGATCTTGTTGATGTTGTCTGTTACGATTTTTACCAAGATGTCGTTTTCCAGATGGGCAAGCTTGTCTGTTTGGCGTTTCGACTGCTCAAAAAGCTCTGAGGCGGTTTTCCCGCTTCCTGTTCGGCATTCTCGTGGGCCTGTTGATAGGACTGGAGAATATTCTGCTCCTGCATCGCGGAAAGTCGCTTTCGATCTCCTTTTTACGAGCATCAAGCCACTCACGCGTCTTTCAGCTTTTCCCGATCAAGAGACTGCTGGATCTCTTTTTCCACATCGATGATGTTCGCGCAGAATATTATTCTCCATGTCTTCATTTTAGCAAAGAATGAGAACTTTAGTGACACTGATTTTGCTTTGCAAAATTCTGTTTATATGAGATTGAGAATATTCCGGCCGTAACCGTACGAAGGGTCGTTCGCCCATTCCACTGTGCCTGATTGTGAGGGTCAGACGAAAAGACCGTAATGCAGAAACCGGAAAATGGTCAAATACAGCAAATATTTTGCAATTCGATGTTCAGTTTGGTAAACTTATCAAACGAGTTGCATAGGCTATACTAATGCAAATGAAGTAAATGTTGTTGCATCAAGGAAAGACCAAGGTGAGGGGCAAGGCAGTAAAACCATCGAAAATTTCCTTTGCGTTCATCCGTAGCCGTCCGCAATTCTATTCTGTTTTCAGGGAGAGTAAAGAGTTGATGATGTACGACGTCATTGTCATAGGAGCCGGGCCGGCAGGCTCCACCTCTGCGCGAACATGCGCACAACAAGGGCTCAAAACACTCCTGCTGGACCGCGATACGTTCCCGAGATCAAAACCCTGTGCAGGCGCCGTTTCCCTGCAGGCACTCTCGTATCTCGACTTCAGTCTCCCGGATGCCATCATCGAGGAAGAATGCATGAGCGTCCGGGTCCACCGGGAAGGTCATGTAGTGAATGCAACGCGCAATACCCCGTTCGCGGTTCTTGTAACGAGAAAATATTTCGACGCATTCCTCGTGGAGAAGGCCGTCGAAAGCGGAGCTGATTTTCGTACGAACGAGCAGGTCATCGCTGTTCGGGATGGCAGAGACTTCACAGAAGTTGCAACAAAAAATAGGACCTATCGGTCCCTCTTTGTCGTCGGCGCTGACGGGATTCACAGCCAGGCGGCACGTACCCTGAGGCCTCCGCTGGACAAGGGCAGCATGGCGCTTGCGCTCGTTTCTCAGATTCCTGCGGAGGGACAGGATATCAGGAACCGGCTGGACAAGACCCTCGACCTCTATTTCGGGACCGCGCCGGTCGGATATGGCTGGCTCTTCCCGCACCGCGGCTACCTCTCCACCGGGATTGCGGGGCTTGCAGCGCGCTTTTCCAAACCCCGGGAAGCGCTGACGAAACTCGCCGAGACGTTAAACATCGAACTTTCAGACGTGCAAGGCCACTTCATTCCCTTTGGAGGGATCAAAAGATCAGTCGCCAGGGGCAGGGTATTATTAGCAGGGGACGCTGCAGGATTTGCAGATCCTTTCCACGGCGAAGGGATATCTCATGCCATCCTCTCCGGCAAGCTCGCCGCCCGCGCTGTCGCTGACGCAATCAAAAATCAGACGCGTCCGGCAGCCGTAATCGCGCGGTATTGCCGGGAAACCGATGACCGGATCACAAAACAGCTGCGTGTTGCGCTACGTCTGGCGCATTTGCTCGATCGGCATCCCCGTCTCTTTCTCCGCATTTTCTTCGAACATCCCGAAGCCTTATTGCGGTTTCTCGACATTCCGGCGGGAAAGACCGATTACGTGCATTTCCAATTGTGGCTTCTTGCACACCTTCCCTTCCTTCTTCTCCCCGGCAACGACAGCACGAAAACGACCGCCAGCCGCGCACTATCGTGACCACGCTAACGCGAGTCCTCGATCGCAAAGAGAGGTCCCCGGATTGATTCTCCTTTGCACACCGGGCACTTTCCCGGTCTCTTCAGCTTTTCCCGTTTTGCAAAAACAAAACCGCACTTTTTGCACTCAGCAGGCGTGATGATGAAATGCCGGTCAGACGAAGCAAGGGACTTGTGGATGTGCTCGAGATGAGTATATACCTCGCGTTCCGGGATCTTCGCCGCAGCGGAAAGATCTCTGGCAGAGCACGTGCCCTGGAGAAGCTCGGCAATGATCTCCTGCCTGATCGTATCATGTGTTTCCCGTGGGGTAAAAGGTTCTTTCGGTTTATCTCGCATCATTTCCTCCTCCTTGCATTTTACCGTAAATCGATATGACCATGCATACTTTCCGTCTAACAGGCTGTTGAAAAATCCGCCGTTCACTCTGTCGCTGGTTCAATCTTTCAGATTGAACCAGGCCTTACGATGCGTTCTCAGTTTATGGAAACCAGCGCGAGAAAACCCACATGCTTTAGCGGTGGGAGTGTCAAGAATCGTTTAACCGTAGAGCAGCATGTTTACTAAAAGGTTCAAGCCCACAGGCCACGGGCAGGATAAAAGCCGATGAAAGCATTTCATCCTGAAACTTCTGTCAACCCTGTGATCCTGTCAAAAAGAATCGATTTTTTTCTATACATTCTGCTTGGAGTTTTTTGATTTATAACTGACTAAAAACATCTCCATGACTGCACATTATAAACTCCTTAACTGTTCCTCATGAAGAAGAATGAAACATTATGCTCGGCCACAAGGGCTTAACCGAAACCTGATCCCTCCTCTTTTCACGCCAGGAGCGTTTACTATTTAAAAATGCCTTTGCAATCAATCTTCTTCTGTCATTCTGCCATGAAGAAGCGCCGCGTTTCGATCGCAATGAAATTTATTTCTCCGAAAATCCGGGGTCGCCTTGACAGCCTGTGATTCTTTGCTAGAATGTAGTCATGAATCCCTCACTCATGAAACACCTCACACTTCTCCTTGTTGTTTCATACTTCCTGTTCCCTTCGCCTGCTGTTGCCAAAGACATGTGTTATGATTGTCACGGCCAGAAGGGCATGAAGGGGTACATAGACAGATCGGCGTTCGAGCAATCCGCACATGGCCATCTGGCTTGTACCAAATGTCATTACGACATATCAGGATATCCGCACGCAAATGTCTCGAAAGTCAACTGCGGGGCCTGCCATTTCATCGGCACGGAAGGCGCCCCGAAAGAGCAGGCCCAGCAGTTCAAGATGAGCGTGCACAACCAGGCCAAAGCAATGGGAAATGCCGGCGCGCCGACGTGCCAGACCTGTCACGGCTCTCACTATATCTACCCCTCCGCTGACACCCGGTCCGCCACGAACAGACAGAAGATTCCGGCCCTCTGCTCCCAATGTCATCCTCAGGAGTTCGAGGTCTATAAAACCAGCATTCACGGTAGACAGCTTCTGGAAGACAACAACCCGGCAGCGCCTACCTGCTTCCAGTGCCATTTGGAGCACCTGACACCTCCCACGGCGAGCAACCAGTGGCAGCTGTCTTTGATTAAACAGTGCGGGAACTGTCATTCCGAAGAAATAAAGACCTACCGCAAAACGTACCACGGCAAAGTGACGGAACTCGGCTATGCCACCGTGGCAAAGTGCTCGGATTGCCACGGGTCCCACGGCATTCAAAGGATCGACAACCCGGATTCGACGCTCTCGCAGAAAAATATCCTCACGACCTGCCAGAAATGCCATCCTGCGGCCACGTCGGGCTTCACCAAATTCTATGCTCATGCCGAGGAAAAGGACCGTACGAAATACCCGGTGCTGTACTACACCTTCCTCGGCATGACCGTGCTGCTGCTCGGCACCTTCGCATTCTTTTTCACCCACACGTTCCTGTGGGCCTACCGCTCGCTGAAAGAGCGCATGAGCAAAAAAGGGGGCGAGTAACGTGGCTGAGATAAAACGCTTCAACGCCTATCACCGGGTACTCCATGTCGCCATGGCCGTGAGCTTCGTCGGTCTTGTGGCCTCAGGCATGCCGCTCAAGTATGCAAACGCTCCCTGGGCCGCGTGGCTCATGAGGCTCCTCGGCGGGTATTATGCAGCCGGGCTCATTCACCGGATTTGCGCCGTCATCACTTTTGGGTACTTCGCCGCCCACATCGGGTATGTCATTTACGATATCGCGATCGTACGGAAGTTCAAGTTCAACATCGTGGGGCCGGAATCCATGGTGCCCTGGCTCAAGGACCTTCAGGACATCATCGGGAGCTTCCGCTGGTTCCTCGGCATGGGGCCCCGGCCGCAGTTCGACCGCTTCGCGTACTGGGAAAAGTTCGACTACTGGGCGGTGTTCTGGGGCGTGGGCATGATCGGCGTATCAGGCCTGTTCCTCTGGTTCCCTGAATTCTTCGGCCGCTTCCTGCCCGGATGGGCGTTCAACATTGCCACGGTCATTCACAGCGATGAAGCGCTCCTCGCGGCCGGCTTCATCTTCACGATCCATTACTTCAATACTCACCTTCGGCCGGAAAAATTCCCCATGGATCCGGTCATCTTCACCGGGAGGCTTACGCTCCATGAACTGCAGCATGATCGCCCTCTCGAATACCAGCGCCTTGTGGCTGAGAACCGGCTTGATGCATACCTCGTCGCGCCGCAAAAGACTTGGATCACCGATGCGGGCATCCTGTTCGGCTTTGCCGTGGTCCTGGTCGGCTTCGGCCTGCTCATTCTGATCGTGGTGGGACAGTTCCTCTACTAATATATGTCATTAGAACAGCGTGACCTCTTTATCAAACATATCTTCACGACAGTGGCCCCCTACGTCGACTTCCTCAGCAGCAGTTTCAGCTTCGGGTTTGACCGCTTCTGGCGCAGAGAGGCTGTTCTGCGCTCAGGCATCCTCGAGGGTGAGCGCGTACTCGACGTCTGCAGCGGGACCGGCGAACTTGCCTTTTTGCTCTCCCGCCGCGTCGGTCCGCGAGGTTCGGTCACCGGGTCCGACTTCTGCGAAGAGATGCTCGATCGCGCGCGGCTCAAAAAGGGGGGGGATCATGCGAACCTCTCTTTCATCCTGTCCGATACCAAGAGGCTTCCTTTCCGCGACAACACCTTCGATGCGGTTACGGTCTCCTTCGGCATGCGCAACATCCCCGATACGGCCCTGGCGCTGCGGGAAATAGATCGCGTCCTTAGGCCGGGTGGCAAATTCGTTTGCCTCGAACTGACGCGGCCCCAGTACCGCTGGTTCCGCTTCCTTTACGAGTGGTACGTTTTTAAGATCATGCCGTTGATCGGGAAATTGGTCGTTAAGACCGCTGCGCCCTACCTCTATTTGCCCCGTTCCATTAACTCCTTTTATCCGCCCGACGAATTCAAGGACATGATTCACAAAAGCGGTTTCGAGAACATAGGGGCTGATTCAATGACGTTCGGCATTGCAACGTTGTATACGGCGGTGAAACGTGGATAGGGTTGCAATCCTGTGCGAAAAAGACAAGGACATGATGGAAAGTTTTTCCCGGCAGAGCCTCAGCCGCGCCGGCCGGCACTCGCTGCTGCTCGCCGGCCTCCCCTTCTTCGCAGCCTACCTGGATGCGAATGTCAAAAAAGAGGTCGACAAAGACCGGCTCATCATCGAGGTGGCTGCAGGAGAATATAGAGCAGGGAGGCCCATTTGCGATCTGGACCTGGAAGATATGTTCGAGAAAACGAAACAAGTGGACAAGGTCTTTCTGAATAATCTTATCATTCCTTCCCTATCCTTCCACCTGCGCTACAGCGATTTCGCCGACATCCGGATCCAGCGCATCTGGCTCATTTCCAAAACCGTCTACGCTCTCCTGTCGAACTGGCCGGAGGAAGCGTCTTTTGTTGATGCCGCCAGAAACGCCTACACGGGAACGAAATTCAAAGAACGCCTCGTGGACATCCTGCACCTCTATAATGAGGAAACAAGGATACTGAGCCATTCCCTACGCCTCTTCGGCCCCTTGAACAAAGCGATCGGCTCCTACGCCGATGTCATGTACCAGGCCATGGAGGAGATAACGAACGACATGACCGACGTCTTTACCAGAAAAATTTTTGGAGATGAAACCGTCCATGCCTAAGCCCGATCTGCTTCTGCTCCACCCGCCGAGCGTCTTCCGTTTCCGCGATTTGCCGCTCTTTTTCGGCCCGGTGAGCGACGTCGTGCCGTCTTCGTCGATCTTCGAAATCTATCCCATCGGGTTTCTTACCATTTCGAGTTATCTGACCAAGCACAACATCTCCGTGCGGATCATCAACATGGCCCTCAGGATGCTGCGCTCCCCCTCCTTCGACGCTGAGCGTTTCGTCAAGAACCTTGACGCCGGGGCATTCGGCATCGACCTGCACTGGCTGCCCCACGTAGATGGAAGCCTCAGCCTTGCGGAAATGGTCAAAAAATATCATCCCGAAAAACCGGTCATCCTCGGCGGCCTCAGCGCGACGTACTATCACGAAGAGATCATGCGGGACTATCCCTTTGTGGATTTCATCGTCTGCGGCGAATCCACCGAAGAACCGCTCAGGCTGCTGATGCAGGCGATACGAGCCGGCTCCGGATTCGAAGAGGTGCCGAACCTCGTATGGAGGGATGGACAGGGCCGCGTCAGGGTAAACGAACGCTCGTTCAAGCCGGAGAACCTCGATTACGTGGACTTCGATTACGCCCATCTTCTCAAGATGGCGATCAAGTACCGGGACCCCTCGGGATACATACCGTTCAGGTACTGGCTCAGCTACCCTGTGACCGCGATCTTTTCCGTCCGCGGATGCAACCACAACTGCGGCACCTGCGGGGGGTCGATTTCAGCGTTTAAAACAATATGCGAACGGTCCCATGCGTGTTTCCGTTCACCGGAACTCATGGCCGAGGACATCAGAAAGATAGCGGATTACACCGGGGCGCCGATGATCGTCCTCGGGGACCTGCTGCAGGCAGGGCGGGAGTACAGCGATCGGTTCCTGGAGGCCGTCAAGAAGCACCGCATCAGGAACGAGATCTGTATCGAATTTTTCAGACCGCCGACGACGGAGTTCCTCAAAAAAGCGGCGGATTGCATCGAAACGTTCAACGTCGAAATTTCGCCGGAATCGCACGATATCAACGTGCGCAAGACCTTTGGAAAGGATTACGACAACAACGCCCTCGAGGGGATGATCGAGACACTCATCGACGTCGGGTGCAAGCGGGTCGACCTCTTTTTCATGGTGGGGCTGCCGAACCAGACCTACCAGTCGGTCATGGACACCGTCTCCTACTGCGGAGAACTCCTGGAGAAGTTCGGCAGCAACGGCAACCGGGGAAAAGTACTTCCCCTGATCGCGCCGCTCGCGCCTTTCATCGACCCCGGCAGCGTTATTTTCGAGAACCCGGAGAAATACGGGTACCGTTTTTTCGCGAAGACCCTGAAAGAACACCGGCAAGCCATGCTCCAGCCGAGCTGGAAATTCTCGCTGAACTACGAAACGAAGTGGATGACGAGGGATGAGATCGTAAAGGCTACCTACGATGGGGCTTTAAAGCTTCTTGCGATCAAGGAACAATACGGGGCCGTCAGCCAGCAGACCGCCTTAAAGCTCCGGGATCATCTTGAGCGGGCGATCGTCCTGAGTGAAAAAATCACCGATCCCGAACATATTGACGACGAGCTGCGCAAAGAGATTTTCAGCCTGAATACGCTCGATATCGTGTGCGGCAAGCATGAGCTCGACTGGCCCGTCAAGGGTTGGAAGCTCAAAGTGCCGAACATCATGAAACTGGTGCTCTCGGAAGTCCGGCAGGACCTGCGCTCGCGCAACCCCTTTTCCCCTCTGCTGCCGAATAAATAGACCTTCCGATAATTAAAGAACGGATGAACCTGTAGAGTTCATCCGTTCTCATTTTCCTGCCTTCAAATTTCTAACCTGATAGCTCAGCGCGCCAACTGAAAGCACCCCACCTGGCCTCCCCTTGATAAGGGGAGGAACTTACTTACTCCCCTCCTTGCCAAGGAGGGGTTGGGGAGGTGAATCGCCTCTAAGGTTCTACAGTTTCAACACCATTTTAAAAAACCGGTTCATTATGAGGCCTGCGGCCGCGCCGAGCATCGCCCCGAAACCCGCCAGGAACCCCATCACAATGACGAGGACCAGGTACACGACAAAAACGTTATGACCGCATGCCGGTCCGAACATCTTGGTCACGTCCTTCGCTGAAGCGTCCCGCCAGGTCCCCTGAAGGGAGTCGGAAAAGAACAGATCCATGGACAGGGCGATGCCCAGTGTAATGAGTGCGCCGAGCACTGCGCCGACGAGAACCGCCTTTTTAAGTCCCTTGTCGGACATGAGCACCCCCGGTAGGCAGTAGGAAGCAAAAAACGAAATGCGAAAAATAGCGTGATGATATTGAGTTGATTACTGTAGTGAACAGTATTTGCATTTGGCAGTTGCTGCAAGCACAATTGTGACGAGGGCAATTAAAAGAATTGCGCATAGCATTTAAAGTTGGGCCGCTGCGTGATCCTGATGACAAGACAAACCTGCCAGATACGAGCCGTCCTGATTCCTACTCACCCACTGCACCGATGCAGTGCGGCATGCCAAAATAGGGTGAACCGTATCGAGGTGTATTGTCTGCTTTGTCACGAGAGGGGCTGCAAGCTTGAGGCAGAGACCGCCGTCGCTGATATTGACGGTCAAGCCGTTCACGAGTTCGTTCGTAAGATCCACCAGGCATCGCACCTCGTACTGGGTTGCACGCCGTGTTTCTTTTCTCCGAGAGCCTAACGGCTTCGAAAGATCCACCCTTTTTTCACACTCGTCCAGCCAGGCTGAAAAATCAGCGAATTCTATCGGTTTTTGAAAGAAAGCGTATCCCAGTCGTTTGATCTGTTTCTGACTCTCCTCATCAATATACCCCGACATCACTGCCTTATTCTGCCTCATCAGCTTGCATCCGTGCGTCGATTGCTCCTGGAGCAGCTCAAGACCGTTCATGTCGGGCATATTGAAGTCCGTGATGACAACGTCAGCACAAGGATAATCGGTGTTACAGGGATTTCCTTTATCATCAGAAATCGGACAAACAACAGGCCTCGTATAAGAGAGCACCTCATAATTCCTTGTGGAAAAAAAATCCTTTAACAGATGGATAATAATCTCTTCGTCATCGATAACGACGGCTCTCCGTTTCCTCATAGGGCTGCTCCTCTGCGCACATTGTTGCCGGCGGGCGTATTTAGGTTGATTTTGTAAGTTGTATCAAAGAAACGGCAGGGCAGGAGCCATCAATACAGAGACGGCGTCCACACCTTCCCCTGCTTGATTCGTGCTTCCCATTGATTACTTTGCGAATGTTGCGACTCTACTCTTCAAGGTTGGAGGTACGGCAAAAAAGACTTTATTTGTTCAAGTCAAGACAAAAAATTTTTCAGCAATGTGCGCGTTCAACTTCACGGAGATGATCTGCCGCTGTCGACGGGAACATATGACGTCGTTCCCTGGTGCGTCCATCTATCTGGATGACCTTCGCAAACAAGGAAGATGATTACCTCTAGTAGAAGGAAGGGACTTGAATAGTGTGGGGATTATTTATCATTTTTCGATGCGTACGTCAAGTTAAGATTTGCTTTTTTTATGGCTTTTTTGGGTGACTTTTTGGGGGGATTGCACATGTTGCAAAGGAGGCGCGGCCATGGAATAATCAATATTGTTAGGGGCTTATCGATGAAATCGATTACAGCTGGAGTTGCCGCGCGATCCCCGGTGAGGTCAAAGATGTTAAATTTTTTGTGGGGTAGATGGTGTCGATAATGGCAGCTTTATCAGTTTAGAGAAATGGAAACTTTAAAGGATACAGGAAATGTATAATTGCTTCTATTCGTTGTCCAGGGAGAGGAGGATATTCACTGATGTTACGGCCGGTCATTAAAAGCGTTTACAATACACGTAAACATAAATGCTGGTTCTTGCACCATTCTACTTCCATGCGCTCATTTAAAATCACGACACATGCTTTCAAATACCCAAGAGCTTTCGCAAGGATAATGCAATCCCGCACCACTTCTGGAGCACCCTGCTTGCCTGCCGTCCGCTGTTATTTCAATATTTCTCCCGTCTTTCGCGACCACAGGAGCAGGTCGAGATGGTCCATATCGATTCCGATCTCATGAGCAAACTGTTCAAGCCGTTTCTCGATTTCCAGGTATCCGGTCCGCGTCGTCTGGCGCATGCTTTTACTGATCACACCCATTTCGCGGAGGCTGTTCATGATGTGTTTATCAAGGATAGCATATCCGGGAAAACCGATGTTCCGGAGGAAGTGGCTCGTTTCTTTATACCCCAGGCCTTTGACGGATTTGTTCTGTGCGAAAAAATCTCGGCGGGCGTCCCGGCAGTCGAAGGACTCAAGCAGCCGGCGGAGCTTGAGGCCGCAGGCATCGCGCAAATATTCGCGGGTGTGATAGATGTAGGAAGTCCGGACGCGCCAGAACCTCACACGGTGCGCCTGTGCTCGCTTTCGAAGCTCCCGCTCGCTTCCCGAATGCAAAATATCTTGAAGCGCTTCCACCGTCTTCATGCCCATCTTCGCACTGCTGCCGGCAGTCACGATACAGTAACAGAGCTCTTCGAAGATCGCGCGGTCGCCTTTTGTATACCTTTTCCTAAACTCGGCAAGGCGCTTCACGATCTGCGGCCTCTTCAAGCGGTAGTCGCGTTTCAGTTCATCAATGAGTTCTTTTCCAGGCACGATAGCCGCCCTTTAGATTATACAGGTTCTTGTAGCCCATGCCCATCAGCCGCTTGATCGCCCAGATGCTGCGGTTCCCGTTCTGGCAAAAAACGACAACGTCCTTGTCCTTCTTGAGTTTTTTGACTTTTTCGCCGATATCCGTAAGCGGAACGTGGACGGCGCCGGGAATATGCCCCTGTGCGTACTCTTTGTCCGTGCGGACGTCGAGGAGGACGATCCCCTTTTTCTGGTCAAGATCACGCGGGGAAAGCTGCTTGATTCCCAGCCGGCTCAGGTAGCCGAACAGTTTTATGATCAGGTAGATTGCGGCGAGTGTAATCAGTATTGTTGATGCTGTATCCAAAATGTAGGTCCTCCCCTTTAGAAAATGCAAAGTTCAGAGTGTTCACCGTTCAAAGTTTCGGCAGTTGAGTGAGAGATCGCACTTCTTCTAGTATGAACTATGCACTTCTGTGTTCTTGATCGCAACCGGCAGCTCGATGACGAACCGCGCACCCCGGGGCCTGTTCTGCTCCATGCGTATGGATCCGCCGTGGTCCTTGATGATCCGGAGAACGATGGCGAGGCCGAGTCCGCTCTTTTTCTTCTTCCTCGAAAAATCAGGTTCAAACAGCCTGGGAACGTCTTCATCCGCTATCCCCGCGCCCTCATCGGCCACGATGATCTGCGCCGCACTGTCGGATTTCATTCCCGCCGTGATCCAGATCCTGCCTTTGCCGCCCATCGCCTCCACGGCATTTTCGAAAAGGTTGATGAATACCCGCTTTATCTGTTCACTGTCCAGAAGCACAAAGGGCATGCCCGGCGTAATGTCTTTCACAACCGCGATGTCCTTGTGCGCACCGCTGTAAAGCTGGACCACGCTTTCGAGCACCGGCGCCAGCGGCTGCGGGACAGGGTTTGCACTCGGCATTCGGGCAAAATTCGCAAACTCGTCGACAAGGTTCCGCAGGCCGTCGGCTTCCTGGACGATTGTTCGGCTGCACTCGTCGAACACGGCGTCAAAGTCCGGCGCCCCCTCGGCATGTTTCTTCCGAAGACGTTCTGCGGAAAGTTTGATGGGCGTCAGCGGATTTTTGAACTCATGCGCGATCCGCCTGGCAACGTCCTGCCAGGTCTCTGCTTTTTTCGCCCGGAGGAGCTCGGTAAGATCGTCGAAGGTAATGACCGAGCCGATGAGCATGCCTCCGCCGTCGCGGAGGGTCGAGACCCGCATCCGCAAGGTAAGCATGCGGCCGCGAACGTTCAGTTGCAGTTCCTCCTCGGCCCATCCCTGGCCCTCTTCCAGCTTGCGGAACAGGCCGCGGATCGGGTCCAGCTCGATGAACCCGAAGGCCTCATCGTACCGTTTCCCGAGCACGTCCTCTTCCCGGATGCCGAGGACCTCCGAGGCGGACTGGTTGACCGTTGTTATCCGGGCCGCCCGATCGATGGATACGACTCCCGTGTCGATGTTCGACAGGATCGTCTTCTTATAGTTCATTTCCTGCTCGAGCCGCTCCCGGGAGGCCTTGAGCTCCTGAGTCATCGAGTTGAAGGAATCGATCAGCACACCCACTTCATCGCCGGACTTCTCGTCGATCCGGTAATCGAATTTGCCTGCCGCTACCGCCGCGGTCCCTTCAGCCAGCTTCTTGATCGGAACGGTGATGCCTGCAGCGACCCGGAGCGCCACCCAGATCGCGGCAAGAAGGAGCGTGAGGGTAACGGCAAGAAAACCGAGCTGGTAGGCGACCTTGATCGGTTCTTTTTCTTTGAACGCCTGCCGGTACTGCACGTACCCGTCGCGGATCATGTCCACTTTCTTCGACAGGTGCTGCGGGACATAATAACTGACCGCGACTGCAGCAGCCACCGCCCCCCCCTCCGGAGTTTCGTAAAGCGGAACCACCGCCCGCAGGATATCACCCTTTCTTCCCGCACTCGATACATCAGCTGCTTCCTGGCCCGCGAGCGCCTCGGCCACCAGATCAGACGGTGTCCGGGTAAAAGTCCTGGCCGGATATTGGCCGGTAACGACGCCTATGGCGCGTTTATTCGGTCCAAGGAAAAGCTCGACCGATCCCAGGCCGTACTCATTCCCCTTTTTTAACAGATAATCCTTGAGTACGGGGTTTTCAAATCGCGTCAGGAGGTGGGTTTCGCTCATCTGCCTGCTGATCTGCTTCGCAAAAAAAAAGGCGTCCTTTTGAAGCCGGTCGTAATATTCCTGCGTCAGAGCAACGGAATCTTTCAGCGAATTTTCAATGCGCAGACTGAACAACCGTTCAATACTGCTGGTGAACATGCCGCTCCCGATAAAGTACAGAAGAACAGGCGGGATGAAGGAAAGGCTGACAAAGGCAAAAACGAGCTTTCTCCGGAAGCGGGCGCCCAGCACTCCGTGTTTTCGCTCGACCGAGAGCTTCCAGAGGCTCTTGGCGATCATGACGATAACAACGGCAAAGAGCAGGAAGTTCGCGCTCACGAGCAGGAATATGAGAATGTTGTCGGAAAGCGGGCCTCCAAACCCCCGGTGCTCGAGTTGCAGCACTATGGCAAGTGCGGTCAGTGCGAGAAACCCGAAGAGATACAGGACTCCTTTCCGCCCGGTTTGGCCTTCTTTGCTGTCAATAACCATGGTAACGGCAGAATACCAAAAACACCGGTCAAAAGCAAGGTATGGTTTGGCCCGGTTTCTATTATTCTCTTGACAAACCAGAGGTTTCTCGTTAATCTTTAGAAAAAATCGGCCCCAGCAAGCCCCTTTACAAGGGCAAGCGGACGGCCATCGGGATTGAAGAGAGGGACCCAGCGCGTTTGCCTAACGGCACGAGGAGGATCGCTTCGGAATGTGCACCGACACAAATATTTCCGCCATCGGTCCGACTCTCGGGTTTCCTACCGATTCGCCGGTGCGGTCTGCCTGCTTGCATTGCCGGAACACGGATCACCGCGATGCCAGGGCTCACTGGTACGGGGAAAAATAAATGAAACTAATACGTCAGGAGGCAGGAATGACCAAACGGTTGGACGCCATTTCACAGGCAGCATGCCTTGCTCTTCTTTTTTTGCTTGTCCTGTTTGCTCCCGGTATCGCCGTTTCCCAGGAGCAGAACACCCCTGCAGCGCCGCAGCCCGAAAAAACCGGGGAAGCGGTCCGGCAGAAGCAGGGCGACACGGTAAGCGCTCCCGCGGGAAAACAAGCAGAGTCGGCGCCGGAAGAACAACAGCTGCAAGCGCCGTCACCGGCCGCGGAGCAGTCGGCCCCTGCTCCTGAAGAGGAAACCGCATACACGATCAAACAGGGCGATACGCTCTGGGACATTGCGAACACGTTTCTGAAAGATCCTTTTCTCTGGCCATTCATCTGGAAAGCAAATCCGGGCATAACCAACCCGGATCTGATCTTTGCCGGCAATAAACTTTCCATTCCAAATCTCGCCCCCCTGGAACGCGCCATCCAGGCCCCGGCCGAGACGGCCCCCGCGGAACAGGCAATCGAGCAGCAGCCCGCCCCGAAAGAAGAAGCAGCGGCACCGGTTCAGGAACCAAAGCCTGCGGAAAGCCCTGCCGTGCAGCCAAAAACGGCGCAGCCTGCTCCTTCGGCAGAAGCCCCTGAAGAAGCGGCCCCCTCGGAAGGGAAGCTCATTGCGCCCGAGGAGCATCCCGTCCCGATCATCGACAAATACTCCATGCTCAGCGCCGGCTTTGTGAACAACATCGAGAGCAGCGACATGATCGTCGGCGCGGCAGACAAAGGGAAAACAATGTATGCCTATGACGACATTGTTTATATCCACGTACGTTCAAAAGAGAGCGTGAATGTCGGAGACAAATACCTGATTTACGTGCCGCTGGAGAGGGTAAGGCACCCGAAAACCGGCGAGCGCTATGGACGGCTCATCCGGGGACTGGGCATCCTCCAGATTACGGCCAAGGATTCGAGTGACGTGCTCACTGCGCGGATCACCCTCTCGTTCGGAGACATCGAGAGGAAAAACCTCTTGACCCCCTATCAGGAACCGTCCCTTATCTATCGATCATCGCAAAAAGGGTCAAAAGATATTTCAGGATATATTCTCGAAGTGGCGGACCATCATACGATTAACGCCCAGACGGACATCGTTTACCTGGATAAAGGAAGTCTGGACGGCGTTGAGCCGGGCGACCGGTTTATCGTATACCAAGAGCCGGGAAAGAAGGGCTTTCCGAGAAAGGCGGTCGGTGAGGTGCTGGTCTTTCTGGTGAAGGATCGGACGTCTACCGCCGTGGTAAGCCAGAGCAGCGAAGAGATCGGCAGGGGCGAAGCAATTGACTTTGAAAAATAGGGCGGGCGAACCGGCCTGCCCTGTCCGCAAAAAAAAGTCCGTCAATGACGGACTTTTTTTTGCGGGTTACCCTCGTGCGTCCTTTACTTCATAAACAGGAAAAACCCGTTAAAGAAATAGAAAAGCCCTAAAACTCCCGACGCCATGCCGAGAAACCAGAAGTATTTCTGCTTCATCAGTGCAGCAATGGATGAGAGCAGGATCGCGATCTGGAGGAACATGGCCGCCAGGCCGAAAGCGCCGGAATGTTTCTGTGCATTGTCCCGGCTCGCCTCGAGTATGTCGGCCTTTTTCTTGATCTCTTCCTTTTCCGTCCTGTAGCGGTTTATCTCGTCCTGGTAGAATTGGACTTTTTTTCGATACTCCGCCGCAGCACGCGCCCCTGCTTTCAGTTCCAGGTCCAGCTTGTCCCGCTGAAGCTCATAAAGATACCCTTTGATGCTCTTGGCCTGATAATAGGACCACTCGTCCGAGGCCTGGGCCTGGGACATGACCGCCTTCGATCCGTAACCGCCGCCTTTGAGCGTTGAAAGCGTTGCACAAACCGCGAAGATCACCGTCGTGAGCGCGAGATAATTGAGCCAAGGTTCTTTCTTTTCTTCCGCCATTTCAAAACCCTCCTGATGATATGTTTTTTATGAAGGCACATACTACCGAAAATTTTTCTTTTAGTCAATACTTTCATGAACATTCACGGACCGGAGCGCCCTGCAGCCCGTTGGCGCATATGCTACTATTTGAGTAGATACGTGCGAAAAAGTTACCCAGGAGTGGACATGATCATCGGCGTCCCCAAAGAAATAAAAGTTGAAGAATTTCGCGTCGGCATCACGCCTTTCGGCGTAGAGGATCTGAAACAGGACGGCCACACGGTTCTCGTCGAGGCCAATGCCGGAGAGGGCAGCGGGTTCACTGACGAAGAGTATAAAAAAGCCGGAGCTGCTATGACCGATAAACGCAGCCTCTTTGACAGGGCTGAACTGATCGTCAAGGTGAAGGAACCGGTCCCCGCTGAGTATGACTTTTTCCGGCGCGAGCAGGCGGTCTTTACGTATCTCCATCTTGCGCCGAACCGGGAGCTGACCGAGGTTCTCTTGAGGAAAGGTATTACCGGTATCGCCTACGAGACGCTGACCAAGGACAATAGTCTGCCCCTTTTATCACCGATGAGTGAAATAGCCGGTCGTATGGCCCCCCTCATGGGGAGTTTCTATCTCCAGAAGTTCAAAGGCGGTTCAGGCGTCCTGGCAACGGGTGCCAGCGGCGTCAAGCCGGCGAAAATCGTGATCCTCGGCGCGGGAGTGGTCGGCACGAACGCGGCCCGGGTAGCATCGAATCTCGGCATGGAAACCGTCATCATGAACAAAGGAACGGAGCGGCTTCAGAAAATAGACGAGATGTTCATGGGGAGAGTGGAAACTCTGCCCGTAACAACCCAAATTGTTGCGGCAGAGATCAGGGATGCGGACATCATTGTTGGCGCGGTGCTCGTGCCCGGCGGAAGAACACCAGTATTGATCACCAGGCGGATGCTCGGGACCATGAAAAAAGGTACGGTGATTGTTGACGTCTCCATTGACCAGGGTGGATGCATTGAGACCTCGCACCCTACAACGCACGATGATCCCGTGTTTGCAATTGACGGCATTATCCACTATTGCGTGGCGAACATGCCGGGCGCCTACCCGAGGACGTCAACGCTGGCCCTCACGAACGCAACGCTGCCCTATATTAAAATCATCGCAGACAAAAGTATCAAAAAAGCCGTACTGGAAGACCCGATCATCAGAAGTGCGCTGAACACCTATCACGGCAAGATCGTGAACCAGGCCCTGGCTGAGTCGCTGGGGTTTACCACAGTTTGATGCCTGCGGCTAATTCGTTATTCCCCCCTCCTCGACTTGTTTTCCAACGAGCGCAATAATTATACCAATGAGTACGAAGTTTCTCCACGGAGGTAGCCTAAGATGATGAGTTTAATTAAACTAAAAACGAAAGAGATTTCTGTTTTTGTCATTTCTTGTGATGGCTGCTACAACCTTCCTTCTTACCTATTGCGGCGGCGGAGGGGGTGGAGGTACGGTAATCTACTACAGCATATCTCGGGTAGGGTGACTTCGGGGGGCGCGGGGCTGGCTGGGGAGATAGGGCTAATAAAAAAATAAACGGCCCAACCCCCTGAACCACTAAGGCGCGATGGTCGCGAAGGAGAGCTGAAGATTCTTCTGTTAAATACCATGACTTAAAGATTTCCTTAGCGACTTCGCGGTAAATTTTCTCCCCATTTTTGAGAAGAATTTGATTGCAACTGATTAGTTCATTTCTACCTTCTGAAACGCAGCTCCTCCCCGGCCGTCCCGCGTGACCACGAAAATGACACCTCCTCTGCCAACCGGTTTCGAATCCGGAGGGGTCCAGGAATCCTCGGTATTTCCGATCGTTCTGCTCGAATCAAAGGCGCCGTCTGAGATGAACCACGTACTGATCAGCTCTTCCGTTTGCGTCGTAACGCTTCCGTCTTGCAGCATACTTTGATAAGTCTCAGCAGAACTCGGCGGATAGGTCACCCTGAAGTTTGCTGACGAGGCAGGCATGGGGATGATGCCGGTAATCGGGCTGTCGTTGATGTCGACGGAGCTCATCACCGGGTCCTGGTTCTTCTGCGTTTTACTTGCTGAGGAAATAATGACCCGCAGGAAGGAGTTGACCGTCGGCCCGTTGGGAACGCTGATGGAATAGAACACCAGATAGGCCACGCCGTTATACTGGTCTGTGCTGCTTCTTCCGGCAAATATCGTGGCCGCATCGGGCATGGTCAGCGTAAAAGATGAAACCGGTCCCGTGTAGGTCTGGCTGGCCCCGGGCGCTATGGTTACTGTCCCGGTCTGGATACTGGCAGGATCGGGAGCAACGCAAACCGGTACCGCCCCGATACCCACGCCCGGGTCGATGCAGCCCTGGACCGCAAAATTGATGGCGCGCCCCTGGCCGTTGAGGTCGCTCAACACAGGCGTAAACGTTACGGTCGTACCGGGGTTCACCTCGGGCTGGTCGACGATGATCGTCAATATCCGGAGGTCGCCAAGGTCCTCGTATTTCGGGAAATTATTCGTTCCGCAGCTGCTAAGCGCAATTGCCAGGCAGAGGGTGATGGCCAATCGTCTTGAGTTGGGTTTGATCATGTCGGTTCTCCTGACTGCATTAACGTAATATTCAAAATCCTACCACAGAGTTCGCAGAGGACCGTCTTAAAATATCTTATGCGTACTTGCTCACATTTCTTCTGTGTCCACTGTGGATTGCTTGGATGCTTCTTTGATTTCTTTTTCGGCACTTCCCTTTATCAAAACTCCGCCTTCACCCCCAGGGTTGGGAAGAGCGGCAGTCCCGTGACCGTCGCCGACTGCTGGTAGTTGTACGAATAGTTGATCTGCTGCGGGTTCTGCCGGTTCGTTACGTTCTCGATGTCGAGGTAGCCCGTGAGGATCCATTTGTCGTAGACCCATTTCTTGTCGAACCGTACGTCCGCCTGGAAAAAGTCGCCCATGCGCTGCGAGTAGATATCGCCGCGTATCGGGGTGTAAACGTCGTTGTCCACGTCGAAGACGCTGCCCACAACGGGCGTATATAGATTGCCTGTCGCGTAGCGGATGCGGGTGGATATCTTCCAGTTCTTGCCGAGCTCCTTGTCCGCGACCAGGGTGAGCAGATGGGTCTGATCGTATTGAGCGAGCGTCTCCGGCGTCAGGTTGTCCCCTCTCGTGCTGCGCGAATAGGTATAGGAGACCCAGCCTTCCCAGGTCAGGGACCGGAACTTGCCCAGGAACTCCAGGCCGTAGATATGGCCGAATCCCGAATTGTTGTAATACTCAGGCCGCGACGGACTCAAAAATGCCGTGGAACTGGCAACGAGATCGTAGAGATATTTATAAAAGAAATCGTTCGTGATCGTCCAGCCCGTGGCCGATCCGTCCCGGAAGTCCTTTTCAAAGCCTGCGCTGCCGTGCACCGCTCTCTGCGATTTCAACCCGGGATTCCCATAGGTCGCGTCGAGGTCCCCGGTGGGAGGCGCTTCATTGTAGAGACCGCCGGCAGCGCGGAGCGTCCAGCCGTGGTCCAGGGCATACCGCGCACCGATGCGCGGCTCGACGATAGATTCTTTCGTCATATTGAAATAGCTGTAGCGGACGCCGGGAAGAAAGGTCCAGCGCGAATCGGGTGGGTGAATCACGTTTCTCCAGTAAAGCCCGTCGGCTTCAGGCGCATAGCGGCGGGCAACGTTGGTGAGCGTGCCGGAGCCGATGGGATTGGAGACCCCTCCCTGGTTGTACACGACGGGAAGCTGGTACGTATAGTCCAGCCAGTATTTCTGGATATCCGCGCCCCAGTAGCTCTTCCAGGTGGAGTTGATCTGGTCTTCGAGCTCGGCTCTCCCGGTCAGGACCAATTGCTCGGAGCGGGCATAGAAGTCTCCCAGGTCGAAGACCGTCGTGTCCTTTCCCGTGCCCAGGCTGATGCGGCCCGTAACGTCGGGGCTGTACTGGTGGGTCCATTCGGGAATGATGCGGAAAAAATCCGTGCGAAGATTGAAATTGCCGCGAATGCTTGGGTCTTGATCCGCCGGCTGCTTCAAAAGAAAGGCAAAGGTGTCCTGTGAGCCCACTCCGACGACCTTGAAGGTATCCTTCGAGCTCACCTGGTTTTTATATTCCAGGACCGTGTCCTTGAAGTCCGGGGCCGCGGTGAGCTCGAAGTTCTTATTGTCTTTGCTGCTCCGGGCAACGACGCCCAAGACCGCACCGATGTAGCTTTGCCGCACGCCGACGAGATAGGAAGAGTGATCGTTCAGGGGCCCCTCGATCATCCCGCCGGCATTCATGAAATCCGCATACACGAAGCCGTGGTCCCGGTCTGTCTGCGGGTCTTTTACCGTGAGATTCACGAGGCCGGCAATGGTCTGGCCGAACTCGGGACCGAACCCCGCGGAAAGATAGTCAACATGATCCACTGCTTCGGGCATGACCACCGACGAAAGCCCGCCGAAATGAAAAATGATCGGCACAGGCTGGTTGTCGATATTGTATCGCGTATCGTTCGGGGAAGACCCTTCGATGATGATCTGGGAACTGAACGCCGACGTGCGATTCACTCCGGGCAGGTTCTGGACCGCCTTTACCGGGTCGCCGTTCGCTCCCGGGACCGTGAGGAACTGGGCCTGGCTGAGCGATTCGGTTTTGTCATCCCGCTTCTCGGTCCGGCCGTACACCGTGGTTTCGTAGGTGAGGTAGGATACTTTTTCCAGGTAGAATGTCCGGGCCTTGTTATCCCTTCCCAAGAGCTGTTCATCATTCTGTTCCAGCCGCTGGTACCCGGAGACCGAGATGACCCAACGGAATTTACCTTCAGGAATTTCGGCTGAAAATTTTCCGGTTTTGTTGGTCACGATCTTGATCGGCTTTTCCGGACTTGATTCGGGAAAGCAGTAGATATTGACCTGGGACAGCGGCTTCTTCGTCCCCCGCTCCCAAAGCGTGCCTTCGATTTTTACTGTTGGCAGTTCAACAGGAGCTTGAATCTGAGCAGGAGTAGGAACCGGCGCGGACAACAACGCGGGAGGCTCTTCCGCAAAAGTAAAACTGCTTGTCAGAAATGACAGAAGAAACGAGAGGATAACGATCTGAAAAGCTTTTCCTCTTGCCGAGGGAGTGCTGCTTAGTTTTCTTCGTTTCATGAGAGCCCTTTTTTCGAAACAGGATGGGAGCTTAGAAATTCGGTAGGTCGGGTAGAGCAGAGCGAAACCCGACATTGTTTCTGTTCCTTACTGTTGTAAATATTCAAGCATGCAAGCGTCGGGTTTCACAAAAAACGTTCTACCCGACCTACTAACTTCATGTCTTTTTACTTTTGTGAACTTTCGCTCGAGTACCCGCAGGCGCTTTCTTCTTCAATTTGGCACGATTGTAATCAACAGCGGCACGGACGAGATTTTTTAGAGCACGCTCATTAATCTTATCGCCCTCGTAAAAATCGATCGCTCGTCTCGCGTTGCCTTCGAGGCCCGCGTTGAAGAGCTTGTCAGGATCTGGGAGGCTCGCCCCGCGGGCAAAGGTAAGCTTCACCTTCTCTTTGTGGGCGTTGGCGACCGCGATTATTCCGTCGTGAGACCACACTGGGCTTCCCATCCACTTCCATTCCTCGATTATCTCCCGGTCGGCCTCGAGGATGCTCTTGCGGATGCTGGCGAACGTTTTGCCACGCCAGTCTGTGAGTTCTGTGATCAGTTGGTCAATACGTTTCGATGGATTCATAGGATATTTATGCCTTCCTTTTCAGTCGGTAGGTCGGGTAGAGCGCAGCGAAACCCGACATCTTCATTTATTCATTCCCTACATGACGTTTGAATACAATCTCGGCGTCCGCACCCCAATCGTTATGGTAAATCCCCTGTTTCACAAAGCGATAGAAGGACGAATGCGGCCAAAGTTTAGGTGATTTTGTTAACCCGTGTTTTACAGGATTGTAATGAATGTATTCAACGTGATTGATAAAATCACCATCATCTCGAATCTGATGTTCCCAGTAACGCCTTTGCCAGATCGCTTGTTCACCTTTACCGAGATGGGCTGCCGTTTGACGCCCCTTAAATTCATCCCGGCATTTCCTGCTGAAATGGCTCTTGATCTGGCGCCAGCGCATTGAGAAGTTGCTGTCATTTTCCGGCAAGGTCCATATGCAGTGCAGATGATCGGGCATCAACACAAAAGCATCAATGGTAAACGGGTGACGCACCTTGACAGTTTGGAAAGCTTCTCCCAATAAAGCTACATTTGATTCATGACACAGGATTTTACGTCGTTCGTGCGTCACAATCGTAAAGAAGAATGTTGCTCCCTTCGCTATTGATCTTTTGTATTGCATGATTCCTCTTGTGTTGAGCAATCATTGGCATTGTGTCGGGTTTCGCTGCGCTCTACCCGACCTACGCACTTTTTGTTCTATTTCGCATTTCAATTACGTTTGTGCTTAAAAACCACCTTCTCGAACATCATTGACAAACCAACGCCGAGATCAAAGATTGCCTGAAGATTTAAATGATTCCCAACTGTTGAATCGAAGAAGATGTGAAGGGATGCTTCCATTGCGCCTTCTGCTTTCCAGTAGCAAATTAAGATAGGTACTTTGGGTAATGGATACAAAACTAGTGATATATCTGATGAAAACATATTTGTCGATCTATCTCCGCTAAAAATATAAATGAGATCTTCAAAAAGAGCCGTATGGGTGTCGGCCATCTCTTTGAGAGGTTTTTCGCACAGTTGCTCAAAAAGAGGATTCCGCTCCGCTCCTTTCTTTAATTCTCTGAATGGAATCCATTGGCCGGACGGATTATCACCCTTACTGCTTATAATATGATCAAGTAATAAGAGCGTTATCCAGGCGTGAGTGTGGCATTCAGATGTAATATTCCCCGTTGAATCTATAAAGAAATCTTTGCCGAGACATTTAATGGCTAATTTTTCACCAATAATTTTAGCGCCGAGCTTCTGAGCAGATGTAAGTAAATCTATCGAAGGGATTTGACTTCTGAGCTGAGTCGGCGGCTTCCTCTCTTTTTTGAAGTGTAGATTTATGTATATCTATTTTATTTGTCTCACCGACGATACTACCGGCGATATGCGGGCAATCCGCAAGTTGCTTTTCACCGCTTAATACGGCTGCAGAAAAAGCCAAACATGACGGAAGTGAGCATTGCTTACAATTAGATTTTGGGAGTAACTTGTATACGTCCAAAGGAGTTTTAATCTGTGTCATTTTCCTTATCCTTTTTTTTTAATTATTTTTTGCATAACGCTTAAGCTCAACCGCCGGCTGCGAGCGCCAGCGAGTAGGCGGTCGGCTGCAGCGAATTGTTGGGCGGCCCCATTTCCTCAGTCTCCAATCGAGCGAATGACTTTCGCCGGATTTCCCCCGACGAGCGTATTTGGAGGGACATCCTTGGTGACGACTGAGCCGGCTGCAACGACCGAGTTCTCGCCCACTGTTACGCCACCGATGATAGTTACGCCGGCTGCAATCCATACGTTTCTTTCAATCACGATGGGCTTTGCGACTACCAAGGCACGCCGCTGAGAAGGTTCGATGGGATGGCCAGACGTGATGATGCTTACGTTCGGCCCGATCATCACATCGTCGGCAATATCGAGCCCGCCAAGGTCATAAAAAGTGCAGTTCTGATTGACGAAAACATTGCGCCCGACACTGATATCGACCCCGCCGGTTGTGTAGAATGGTGGGATTAATAAAAAGCTGTCGTCCACCTTCTTGCCGATGAGATCGCTGAACAAGGCTCGGACTTCATCCGCATCGTTGAACGTCAAACGGTTGAGATTAGCGGTGATCGCCATAGCTCGTTTGACGCTTGCCAACATGGCCGCTGATTCCGGCGTTCTCCTCGGAATTACCTTGGTGCGATCGTCATTCGTCATTCGTTATTTTCCTCTGCCTGCAGTCGAGCGAGCGTTCTGCACACGATGGCCACGCCGAGATTTCGCTACCGCCCAACGCGCGGCTGACGCGCCGCCGTTGGCGCGTCGCAGTCGAGCCGCATGTTGTTATTTACGCTTTCTTTATTCTCCACTGTGCGATCTGAAGCCAACTGGCGAAGGCAATGAGAACTGCGTTTAATAAATAGATTGCTGTTATTTTTGAAGGGTACGGGAAAAACCTATCAAGTGGAGTTATGGAGATGCCGAGATAATATATTGCAAACGGAATTAAGACATAAAAACAAATAAAACCCCAGAACTTATTGAGTGACAAACCAACTATGCTGCCAAGGCAACCTAAGAAAAATAACGATACCATAGCGTAGCTGTACACATCAGAACGCCAAGAAAAATAAATACCTAACATTCGTGCTTTTGAAATCAGGGTAAACGCCACATTGACGACTAAAAACCATTTCACTATTCGATGAAAATTTAATTTATTCATACAGTCTGCCACTAGTGTCCCAACGTTGAATTGAGAACATCGCCTAACAGATAGAAAAACATGACGGTTTCTTCCCAAACGCAACTTTTCGATTTGAAATTATTTCTGCCGATAGGCCATAATTCCGCTAACCCGCGGAAGGAGATGGCTCATCGTGAACATTGGCAGAACCGTTTTTGCTCAAATCATGGATTTTGCTCCATCGTTTCACTTTCACCTGTGTGTCGATCGTTACAACGGCAACTACAAGGTGAAAACGTTTACCTGTCTGGATCAGTTCCTTTGCATGGCCTTCGCCCAGCTTACGTATCGAGAAAGCCTCAGGGACATAGAAGCCTGCCTTCGCGTGGCGAAGCCGAAGTTGTATCACATGGGCATCCGGAGCACCGTCTCACGAAACAATCTAGCCCATGCCAACGAGAACCGAGACTGGAGAATCTACGCCGATTTCGCCCAAGTGCTGATCAAGATCGCCAGAGAACTATACACAAACGAAGACTTCGGTTTGGAATTGAAGCAAGCCGTTTACGCCTTCGATTCAACGACCATCGATCTCTGTCTCTCGGTATTTCCCTGGGCCAAGTTTCGCAAAACCAAAGCCGCGGTAAAACTTCATACGCTGTTGGATCTCCGGGGCAACATCCCCGTTGTGATCAGTATTACCAACGGCAAAATGCACGATGTCAACGCGCTCGACGATCTTGTCTTCGAGCCTGGAGCCATCTATATTTTCGACAAGGCATATGTCGATTTCGCCCGGCTTTATGGGATTCATCAATCGCTCGCGTTCTTCGTAACGCGCGCAAAGAGCAATTTCGTTTTCAAGCGCCTCTATTCCCGGCCAGTAGACAAGTCAACCGGAGTACGTGCAGACCAAATCATTATGGTCACCGGGTTCTACACGCTGCTGGACTATCCCGAGAAATTCAGGCGAATCCGATACTTCGATGTCGAAACAAAGAAGCGATTCGTTTTTCTGACCAACAACTTCACGCTGCCAGCAATCGTGATCGCGAAACTGTACAAATGCCGCTGGCAGGTAGAGCTTTTCTTCAAGTGGATCAAACAGCACCTGCGGATCAAAGCGTTTTATGGCACCAGCGAGAACGCGCTGAAGACCCAAATATGGATCGCCATTTCCGTATACGTTCTCGTGGCCATTGTCAAGAAGCGATTGAAACTGGATCGGAGCCTTTACACAATTCTACAAATTTTGAGTGTGACCACATTCGAGAAAACGCCCATTTTGCAGGTGCTTTCTTCACCAAATTACGAAACCGATACCATTGACGGCGATAACCAATTGAATCTATTGCTGTAACGTTGGGACACTAGTGACAGTCTGCCATTGTTAAATATCATCTGAGACAGTAAGGCCTGGAATGATCCATCTGATTCTGTTTTGCCTCAATTTGTTTCTCTTCCATTGGGCCGTCATTTTAAATACAACTCACGCGTAAGCCGCGCGCTCCTCGCGGCGGTACGGGCTGGTTAGACAATTTACATCATGTTTTAATTAGTTGCTTCCACTGGAACACATGTCCTTGTTGAAGATAGCCGAGATATTCCATGAGTCGCACTTGTCCGTTTTTATTCGCGCCATTTTTTTCTTCAACAACGAACGGTATTATTCGCTTTGATACCCTACGCTCATCTAAAAGAATGGACGCGGTCACATACTGTCTTAAAAGTTGGTGAGGCAAGACCAAAGTACCCTTCGCTCCAAATGTCTGTGTCTGCTTTACTTCACCTATGAATAGCTCATTCTCTGTTTCTATGACTATGTCGAACTCCGTGTTTCGAACATTTTCGAATAGGGCAGTTCCGTCTTGTTCTTCTGCCCTATAGTTACAAGGATCATTAAGTCGAATGGAGCCGTTGTTAGTGTCAGCAAAACTTTTCACTTTAGCCCTAAGGTTTGGAAATAACCTCCGGAATCGGTCGAGCAGGCACGGGAAATTTACCGTACGGGCCGTAATTTCCTGATCGTAGCAATGGTCACGATACCCTCGCCAAAAGAGCTCGATATCCGCTAGTGTGCCCGGTGGCTGCCCCAATGCCTTCATTACTGATCCTAGGACTTCAGGCGCGATGGGGCCATAGAGCTTATTAACCGTTCCCCAGTTTTCGGTTCGATTTTGGATGTCTAAAACCATAGATTTTGCCTCAGCACTTGAAGATACAACGAGTCTGTAGAAAAAGCCCATTTGCAAAAGCTTGTCTGCTCCCCGTTATATGATCCTATGTGGCTCCTGGCGTGGGGAAGATTTTTTGATTCTGCTGATTTATCGGTTCAGATGACCTGATTAGTGCTTGCTACTTCATTCTATTTCCCTTTCGGCTTCGCCTTACCTCAAGTACTTGCAAAACCAAATCCGTATCGATGCACCTTTAATAGATTGTGAACCGTGCAGTAGAGCCGCCACTGGACGCTCACCTTCTTTTTCCCTCTGAGACTGAAGCGATCCAAGCCAAGACTGCTCCGAACATTGGCAAAGACAGGCTCGACTGTCGCCATTCTCCTACCGTAGATGAGTTTACCGGCTACCGAGTCTATCTTCTCCCGCATTTTCTGCGTGAAGGTCTTGGTCTGCTGTTCGTTCTGCCCAGTATAGTAGGCGAACTGGCGGGTAACCGTTCGTTCGGGATTCTTCATGCATTTTGCTCGAAGTCCGCACGGAACACAGTTCATCTTGCTTCCCCGGAACTTGATGAATCGCATTCCGTTGATGAGCACATTGCCGCCGTCCCGGTACATACGCTTGCCGCCAGGACAGATGCAGTAGTTTTTATCCGGACTTACCGTAAAGTCTTTAGATTGATAAATGCTGGGTACACCTGATCGTTTGGCCCGTTCTTTCTTGAACCTCTCCTTATACTTGTCGGCGTCGGCAAAGCGGGGATCGCGCTGGCGGAACTTGTTGTCGGCGATGTATGCGTCGATGCCATCCTGAATTACCATCTCCACGTTCTTTTCGGAGTGGAAGCCGCTGTCGGTGGTCAGTTTGGTCTTTTTGAAGATGTCTTCTTCTTTTCCGATCTCCTGGAAATTCTCCCGGGTTCCTTCGACCATGGGTTTCAGTATTGCGGATTCGGAATCTCCGGTCGCCTCTGCGTGGACCACGATTTGATGCTTGCTGTCTACCATGGCTACCCCGTTGTAGCCTTGGATGACGCCGTGCGAGGTTTTCATGTTCGCGCTTTCGTTGTCGGTTATGTTGCTCTTTCTCGGTTTTCCCTTACTGCCGGGCTTATCGTCATTCTCCGCGAGCCAGGTCTTGATCTTTTTGATCTTTGTTTTAAGGGTGCTTATGTACTGCTCTTCCTTCTCTACAACCGCCTTGTCGGTTTCGGCTTTGTCTCTTTCCTTGTGTTTCGCTATCATCTCCCGGATGGCCTTCTCCATCTTCTCTTTTTTATGTGTAAGTTCTCCTTTGGTGCCACTCCACTCCTTTGAGGCGTTGGAGGGAAGCTTGCAGCCGTCCACAGCGAACATTTCTTTTCCGATCAAGCCCATCTCGTCGCAGATGAGCAGCACTTCGAGGAAGAGTTTCATCGTTTGCTGGTCCTGGGATGATATGAAGTCGGCGATGGTCGTGAAGTGAGGCCGGGTGTCGGCGGAGAGGGCCATGAAGATGACGTTATCGTTGCAGCAGTCGGCTATTTTTCGGCTGGAGGTGATCCCCTTGGAATAGGCGTACAGGACGATCTTTAAAAGAACACGGGGATCGTAGGCTGGGGCACCGGTTTCATCGTTTTTGTAGCGAACGTCGAATACCGAGAGCTCGATTTCGTTGTCGATGAGATAATGAAGAGTATGCTCGAAAGTATTTGGGAGGATTTGTTTGTCGAAGCTGATGGGAATCAATTTGCTTTGGGAATAATCATATTCCTTGTATCTCGCCATACGCCTCCCGTGGGTGAGGGGTTTTGGTGATTCGTTAATGCGTTTTGATGGCGCTATTATAGCATAAAATGACTTTTTCTACAGGTTCAACGCGCGGGTGAGGAGCGTGCTTTTCGCGACTCACTCGACCCGCTCGTTATCATTTCTTCGTTTACTTCTTCGGTTCCTCTTTCATTAGCTCAGAATGTCTTTCATAGAAACCGTCCAGATTCTCTAGCACGCCCTTGCACTTTGGGCACTGGAAGCTTTTAACTTTAGTAAATGGGAACGGTGTCTGACAGTGTAAGCAAATCACTGTTTCTGGTTCATTGGTATAGTCGTCTTTCATTATTGCGGAAACCGCCCAAAACGCTTTGTACCACCAATAAGGAAGTGAGAGCAGAGCCGCAATAATTATAAAATAAATGGATTGCTTTGCCTGTTCGTATGAAACGAGTTCGGCACTACGCGTCTTACCGACACCGGCAACGCCAAGTATCACGATAAACCACGGTGCTGAAAAATGTGAAGAGAAGGTTCGAAAAGCATCTCTCTTTGACTTGAATCGTGGTCTTTTTATTCCGAGCATTTATAGACTCCGCTGATCTGCCAGCAAGTAGTAGATAACAAAGATATTATAGAAACGAAAATAGGTATCTATTTATAGATGCAAGCATCTACGGGTATATGCATGTATCTACCTGTAGATGCCGACTTTGTATATACAGGTAGATGCTTTAGTCAATTTTGTAACCGTCATAAAGCATCTACAGATATATGCTTTTCTCGATTTATTTCCACGACTATATGCCGGATTCAAAGCTATGTCAATAATGATGGAGGAGATTTATAGGGTACGTGAGGACAAGATACGATTCCGGACAAGCCCTGCAAGCGGGGCAAGCCGGCAGAGTCCCGCATCATTTTTTTTACAAGGAGCGGGTAATGACGGTCTTCGGCGATTATCGGCTTTTTACGAATTCTTTAATTACTCATTGTGGACCTCACTCACCGCTCCAGCACAAAGCGGTAGAGATACCGTATCCGGACCGCCACCGGTTTGTCCTGGATCAGTGCCGCAGTGAACCGGAACCCCTTTGCCGCGGCAAGCGCAGCAGCGCTGAGCTCCTGGTTGGGGCCTTCGACAAGAGTAGCTTCGCGGACTTTCCCGGTAGCATCGATCAGAAGGTCCATGACAACAGCGCCCTGGATTCCCTTCTTTTTGGATTCACGGGGATAGGGAATCCGAACTTCCGACAGGAGCGCAGGCATGTTGGTAACGAGGTAATCTTCGCTCGGTATGGGCAGCGCATCCGGGTCTCCGGGCCTCAGCTGTTCCTGGTCCGGGGCCTTGGCAACCGTGTTGCCCGCCTTCACTGTTTCTCCCTGGTCAGAAGCAACGGACTTGGGGGTGATGCCGAAGACCTCGTGTGCCCGCGGTTTCTCTTCTTTCTTCGGCGCAGCGAGCCGGACCGGCTGCGGCGCTTGCACGGGGGCTTCGTAAATCTCGATATCCACATCACGGACCCGTTTGTACTGGGAAATAAACAGCACGACGAATACCGCAGCAATCAGGACGCCGTGAAGCAGGGAGGAGACGACCCAGGGATGGTCGAGGTAGACAAGATTATTGTTTTTCAATCTGGATTGCAAAGTGAGTCATCCCCGCGGTTTTGACCAGGTCGATCGCTTTCACGACATCGCCGTGCCTGGCATCGGCATCGGCGCTGATAAGGGCCTGTGTATCGGGATTCGCAGCCAGCGCCTGCCTGACCTGCGAGGCGACCTGCTCGGGAGATACGAGCATCCCGTTGAGCAGGATCTGTCCCTGCCGGGTCACCGCCACTCCCAGCTTAGGGGCGATTGACTTATCGGCGCTCGATGCTTTGGGAAGGTGAATGCCGAAGCTGTCCTGCATCAGGAACGGGGCGGTGATCATGAAGATAACGAGCAGCACCAGGACCACATCCACGAAGGGGGTCACGTTGATGACGGAAATCGGTGCGCTGTCGTCGTCGCTTGAAGAAAAGGGATCGGATGCCACGGCAGGTCAGCTCCTCTCGATCTTGGAAAGATAGAGGTCCTTGAGCGCTTCCGACCGCACGAGCAGGACCTTGAGTTTCCTCGTAAAGACGTTGAACGCGATAACAGCAGGAATGGCCACAAAGAGCCCGATTGCGGTCGCAATGAGTGCCTCCGATATTCCCACCATGATGTCCGATGCATTGTTTTGGTGGGCTCCCAGGGCTGCAAACGCCTGGATGATCCCGAGCACGGTCCCGAACAGACCGATAAAGGGGGCGTTCGATCCCAGCGTGGCCAGTACCGTTAGCCCCTGCTCCAGGCGGGATCGTTCGAGACTCAGGTAGCTTCTGACGGCCCGATCAACCCGGGACGAATCGTCGGACGAGGTGCTGAAAATCGTACGCGCTGTGCCTGCGTGAAGGGTTTCTCCCTTTGAGGCCCACTCGCGCAAAAGGTCCCATTGACGCGTTTCGACCCACGTGCTGACTTTTTCCATTTCCCCGGGAGACTCCTTCGGCAAGCCGTCCGCCTTTTGGAGAAGCCGGGAACAGCGCAGCATGGTGGCAACGGACCATACGGACAACACCAAAAGCAGTCCCAGGACCGAGCGGGAGAGCCATTGAATGGCGACAATCCAGAGAGGCATGGCTTTTACCTTCTTTCTACAGAATAAATAGGACCACCATGACGTGTATTCACGATGTTTTTTACATCCATTCCCTCACCACAATTAGAAGAGATCCGGCGTCTCATTTATTGATACACGGGGGTCGTGCCGATCCTTTTCCACCGGATCCCCTCGTCGCCTGATGAATAGTAAACTTGTCGTACCTTGCCGATGACATCCCTGAGCGGAACGAAGCCGAAGGACCTGCTGTCAAGGCTCTGCTCTCGCTTGTCTCCCAGCACATAGACCGAACCGTGCGGAACACGTTCCTGCGTGCCGTCTATGAGCGTGACTGTATCGCCTGGTAGTCCTTCAATCCTTTTGATAAAGACCTTGCTCCGGTCATCGGGATACATAAAGACGATAATATCGCCATTCTTCGGCGCCATTCTGCGGTACGCGGTCTTGTCCGCGAAAACCCTGTCGCCCTTGAGGACAGCAGGCTCCATGCTCGGGCTGGCAATTTTATACGCTTCGATAATATTGGTCCTGATGTAATCGGATACAGCGCCGGCTATCAGGGTCTGGCCGAGCATCCAGACAGCAAGGTAGAAATACCAGCGGTTGTAGGATTTTGGAGCTGGAGCAGTCCGCACGTTCCCTGCCGAGCGGTACGCATCCACAACGGCGATGGCATAGGCCCCGAGGGTAACGGCGATCGCCCCGATCGCTCCCCCGAGCAGCAGGGTGTCGGGAAGCAACACCGTTGCGCGGAAACCGGCGATGTACAAAACCAGGGTAATAACGAAGCAGCTTATTCCCTTGACCAGTTCTCCATTATATATCTGGCCCAATCCGGGCATTGCAAGCCCCAAGACCGCGGCAAGCCACTTTTTTCTCTCCATCGTGCGTTCCTTCATCATGTACCTTCCCTCCTCTCCTTTGTTGTTGAGCAATACGCAGGCAGGAGAGAAAGGTTCCCGTCGGCAGCCTATCTGCACAAAACCGGGGAAAACAGTGTAAGGCACATCCTGACAAGGTTCACGAGCCCCAGCACCACGCCGCCGGTTGACAGGGCAAGCCGCGCCGGACGTGACGCGAGGAATTGTTGCGATCGTGCAAAGCCCAGTTCTCTGGCTCGTTCGAGGGCGCGGACATTCTCCATCACGTTGGATACGAACATGCTCGACGATTTAAACTCTTTCATAGTCCTTACCTCCGATGCGTTCGTTCATAAACCCCAGTATTCTGTCCTTCGCACGGTGTATTCTCGATTTTACCGTACCGACCGAGGCGCCGGTCTTCGCGGCAATCTCCTCGAGGGAATCTCCACGGAGGCTCTGCAGCAGGGTGTTTCTGAACGGTTCGTCGAGTTGCACAAGACAAGCGCGTAAAGCCTCTATTCGTTCCTGTTCAATGGCATCTTCTTCGGGAGATTTCCCTTTTGCCACGAGATCGCCTGAATCTTCGATGGCAACATGCGGCATACTGCGGTTCTTCCGTAGCTCACTGATGCACCTGTTTCTCGCCGTGATAAACAGCCACGCAGAAAAGGGCGTGCCGCGCAATACATCGAAATTCCTGATCGACTTATATATACTCAAAAAGACTTCCTGGCCGATATCCTCCACGATTTTTCCGTCGCCGACGAGCCGATAGATGAAGTTGAGAAGGGACCTGTGATATTTTTCCACCAGCAGGGAAAAGGACTCGCTATCGCCGTTTTGCACTCGTTTTATGATATCGATGTCGTCCACGGAAGCCCCGCATTATACTGCGTTCTATCGGAGGATCGCACGGGAAGACAACTACAGGAAAAACTCGTCATTGCAATCCCGGCAGGGTAATACGTATTTCGCTTATATCAGTAAGTACGCAGAAGAATGGAAAAGGTTCCCGCAATTGTTGCGTAACTGATCGGACCGGCTCCCTGAACTCGTCATCAGGGGTGCGCGTTATTCACTTGCCACAGCATGTGCTGCATCTGAAGGGTCGCTCGATTTCTCCAGTACGCGCAAGACCTCCTGCTGCATCCCGATTTCCTCCAACATGAGTGTGCTTCTCCATAAACTCCTCCGGGAACGCGCCCCGAGAACTGCGGTATACAAGGGACCCTTCCCCGTATTGATCGCGCACACAAAACAGTGCCGCGCATTCCCGGTATAGCCCGTTTTCCCGCCGATCATATTCGTCTGCCAGAGGAGATCGTTCGAATTCTCCAGAATGATGTCCCTCCCCCCAGTCGTCCTGATGAGATATGCTTTCGTACCTAGTATCTCTCGTATGAGGGGATAGGAGAGCGCTGCCTTCAAAATAAGGGCGAGGTCGCTTGCGGTGGTGTACTGGGTCCCCTTCGGGAGGCCTGACGCGTTTGCGAAGAGCGTGTTGTTGGTCCCTATCTCCTTCGCTTTCCGGTTCATCATCACCACAAAGTCCTGCTCCGACCCGGCTGTCGCTTCGGCAAGGGCCACTGCCGCGGAATTGATGGATTTCATGAGGGCGAGGTGAAGAAGGTCGGACACCGTCATCTCTTCGTCGGCATGCAGTCTCGGCTGAATGGACCGGACCTTCCCGGCATTCTTGCTGATCTTCACCTTGATCGCCGGGTCGAGGCTGTCGATGACCACCATGGCCGTAACCAGCTTGACCGTGCTTGCGGGCGCGAGTCTTGCGTCTGGGTATTTTGAGTAAAGGACCTCTCCGCTGGAGTCAACGACGATTGCCGCCTTGACCGGGATCTTTTGCCGGGGCGCTGCTGCGGCCGGCATCACGCGGCTGCAGAGAATGAGGACCATAATGGCGATGATATATGCGTGCTTCAATCTTCCCTCTCTTGAACCGGTAGTTTATATGATCAACCAATAATCTACAACAACAAACCGCAGGCAGCAACTAAAGAGATTTCACGTCAGCAACAACTGGTTCTCCTTCGACCTGCTCTTCCCCACGCTCGATACGGAGATCGCCGGCCTGCCGAGAACGGGGCACTTGTTCTCACAGATGCCGCAGTCGATGCACAGTCGAGGTCCACATGCGGCTGCTGGAGAAGCACGCTCTTCCCCTGACGGTCGCTCACCCGGACTTGTTCGGTCCAGATGGCCTTCTTCGGCGTAGGACAGACTTCCTCGCACATAATGCACGGCCGCCCATCCGCAGAAGACCCTGCTGAAGGCGAGCGTGATGACAATGGTGATGAGGGAAAAATAAAAAGCTTTGGCTGCGGCATGGGCGAACAGGATTGTTGTGATGAAGATGAGCGGGGCAAAATCGAGGAACAGGCGCACGGGATAGCCGAGCGAGTCAGCTCCCCTGGACTCGGTCTGGATGAACAAAAAGAAAAAGAAAAGGAGGAAAAGTCCCTGGGTCAGTCTGCGAAGTTTTTGCATGATTCATTCAATTCATCTGCTTTATGCGTTGAAATGATAATACAGACGGAAGAAAAAGGCAAGTCATAGTTAATACAGTCATAGTTAACACAGGCCCTCCTTTTCCCTCTCCTTTCAGCCTTTTCATCGCACATTCATTTACCCTGTGTTATGTTTTAAAAAAGGTTGTAACTGAGTAAGGTATCGGAGCGATACAGCGTGGAGCGGCAAATTTCGAATGGACATAAGGGAATTTCCCCAGCCTTCGTCTTGAGAGAGTAAACGTTCGTTATGCATAGCATCCTTATCGTTGATGATGATCAGAAGATCAGAGCTGTCTTGTCGGAAATCCCTCCAGACCAAGGGATTTTCAACAATCCAGGCGGCAGGCAGGCGCTGGAACTGGTGCGGGAAGCGGCGCCGGAGGTAATCCTCCTTGATCTGAAAATGCCGGGCATTGATGGCATGGAGACCCTGGCGGAGTTGAGAAGTGAGATATGCCGTACTTTTCTTCAACCACTTCCCCCTGCCGCAAATCGGGCACACGATATACCCTAAAAATACCCCTACCGGGGTATGGCATTAACCACTCATTGGTGATACTAATACAGTAATATTCGAGGCTTTATGTTTTATTTAATGTCTTGATCATAATACAGCGGAGAATCCATGCAGGCAAAAAAAGTAATTCTTATCGTTGACGATGATGAATTGCTCGCCGGGGCCATTCAAGGTCTGCTTGAAGCAGATGATCATGTTGTATTCTGCTGCCATAATGGCTTTGATGCTATCGAGCTTTCAAAAAAACAAAATTTTGATGTAATTCTTACTGATTATCATATGCCGGGCATGAAGGGCGACGTAGTTTGCAGATTACTGCGCCATCACCATCCTGACGTTTTTATCATTGGCTGCAGTAGTGATCATCAAGATAAGGCTTTTTTAAGTGCGGGTGCGGATATTTTCATTACAAAAGACCAGTTAGTTGAAAACCTTGCTCTTTTAATGCAGAGTAGTACACAAACCCGTAGCATTTGGCCTGGGACTAATGTATAAGCATAGCGAAGCTATGTATTGAGTGTCTCTCCGTGCGATATTGAATCAATTGTTCGTCAGGCGCTTGGATGCGGTGAGATCTTCTTCCTATTAGCGTTTCCCTTCTTAGAAACACATTAAGTTTCAGCTAGAATTCGTTAGCGATATATATTCCTAAAAAATTATCTGTCGACGATATATCTATTCGGTATCGTTGACATATTGACGAATCAGACATATAATTTGGTCAAAACATGTCACTAATGATTCTATCTGTCGGACTCACTCATTTTAGTGTGTTATGGGTGCGCTTGATAACATGGTTATGCCACCAATTGTGTGAAGCAAACGTTTGCCCACATACCAGTATTGTTCACTGTGATTTGACCCGTCAGCGGTTGCCGGTGGCAGCTGACCTCAACTGAGTGATGATAGAGCAGATCGTCAGTACATCAAGCTACCAGCCTTCTCCCGGCGCCGTTCCCCTGCTAGCCACGGCAGTCGCCTGTTTCATTATTTCCTCTGCAGGCGCACTGCGGGAAGACCGCGCTCTGGGAAGAACCCTGTTCGTCCTCGGGTCTACGGTCGTCATATGGTTCACCTCTGCGTTCTTTCTCCGATGCTCCGTCGATGAGCAGGCCGCCCTGTGGTGGGCGCGGGCAATTTATGTCGGCGTTCCACTCATGCCCGCTGCCCTTTACCACTTTACCGTACAGTTCTTAAAGTCCTATCCCCGGCACAAGCGATGTGTCTGGGCAGGCTGGTTTCTGTCCGCCCTTTTCGTCGTTTTGTTCGTAAGCACCGACCTATTGATCAACGGCGTCCGTCATTTCGCGTGGGGGTACCGTCCCCGATTTACCCTTCTCAGCATCGCCTACCTGGCGTTTTTCCTCGGCTTTCTCGGGATGAGCGTACTTCGATACTACCGGGACTATCAGGCGGCGGAACTGGGTAGCACCCGCCGAAAAAGAACTCGATTGCTGTTGATTGCCTTCGGGATATCTTCCGGAGGATTCGTCGATTATCTGTCCGATTTGAACATTCCCGTCTATCCATTTGGCTTTTTCCCGGTACTTACCTCGATCGCTCTCATGGCGTTCACCATCTGGCGGTATCGCCTCGTGGATATCACCCCGCAATTTGCCGCGCAGAAGGTCCTCGACACGATGAATGACGCGCTGGTCGTGCTCGACGCGGACGGCGTCATCCGCCTGGTAAACAAAGCGGCGACGCAGTTGTTTGGATATGCCGAGAAGGACTTCCTGGGGAGGCACATTACCGCGATCATCGACGATACGGCGTTTGCCGGTCACATTGCCGAATCTGAAACGAGCGGGCCAATTCTTCACCAAGAGCTTACCAGCCATCAGCCGGGCGGAGACAAACGCATTCTTGATCTTTCCGTATCCATCATGAAGGGCGAGGACCGCCAGTCCCTCGCGCACGTGCTCATCGTCCGGGACATCACGCACATCAAACAGGCTGAAGCGGAACTCGTCAAGGCGCGCGATGAGCTGGAATTGCGCGTCGAGGAGCGGTCCTCGGCTCTCAAACGAGCCTACGAACAACTGGCGCAGGAAAAAAGCTTCTCCGAAACGATCATCGATAGTCTCCCTGGCATTTTTTATATATGCGACGAAGAGGGACGTCTCATCCGCTGGAACAGCAATGAAAAAGAGGTGACCGGCTATTCCCAACAAGAGCTCTCGCAGATGGACGTATACCGGCTGTTCTGGACCGATCGCAAACTGATGGCCGGCAAAATGCAGGAGGTTATCGAGACCGGACAGACTGTTATGGAAATATCGCTGATAACAAAAAGCGGCATGCCCGTTCCGTTCTATCTGACGGGATACCGTATGCTGATCGGCGATAAGCGGTATATCATCGGCGTGGGCATCAATATCTCGGAGCGCAAGAAACTCGAGGAGCAGTTCCGCCAGGCACAGAAGATGGAAGCGATCGGCCTGCTGGCCGGCGGCGTTGCACACGACTTCAACAATATCCTTTCGGCGATCGTCGGCTATTCCCACATCACGTTGATGAAGATGGACGAAGACGACCCGCTTCGGCACAATATCGAACAAATCCTGGAATCCTCCGAGAGGGCTGCGGTCCTCACGCAGAGCCTCCTTGCCTTCAGCAGAAAGCAGGTGGTCAACCTTGCCGTGATCAATCTGAATGAGGTGATCAAGAGGTTCGAGAAATTTCTCCACCGGCTGATCCGCGAGGATATCACGCTGAAAATCAATTGTAGCGAAGGTCCCCTTTGGGTCATGGCGGACAAGGCACAGATCGAGCAGATGATCATGAACCTCGTCACCAACGCCCGGGACGCCATGCCAAACGGCGGGAAGCTGGTCATCGACACGAGACAGGTCAATTTGAAGAGGGACTTCATAGAAGCGCACGGTTACGGCAAAGAAGGCGAATACGCGTTCGTCGCAGTGTCCGATACGGGCACCGGCATGGATGAGAAGACGGCAACACGGGTATTTGAGCCGTTCTTTACCACGAAAGAACAGGGAAAAGGCACCGGGCTCGGTCTGTCGATGGTATATGGGATCGTCAAACAGCATGAGGGCTTCATCAACGTAAGCAGTGAATTGAAAAAGGGGGCGACCTTCAAAATCTACCTCCCCCTAACGCGAGAACCCAAGCATGCTGATCGTAAAAAGAAAGAAACGCCGATCGCGCCTGAGGGCGGAGCAGAGACCATCCTGGTGGCCGAGGACGATGAGGCTCTGAGACAGATGAGCGTGGTGGCGCTCAGTCATTTTGGCTACACCGTCATCGAGGCGGTCGACGGAGCGGATGCTGTTGCCAAATTCAAGGAGAACAGAGAAAATATTCACCTTGTGATCCTGGACGGCATCATGCCGAGGATGAACGGGAGAGAAGCGTCCCGGCAGATCAAGGCCATGAGTGCTGACGTCAAGTGCATTTTCATGAGCGGCTACGCGGAGGATATCTTTACGAAGGACGGCGTGCCGGACCGCGAAGCGGAACTCATCCTCAAACCCTTTTCCCCGGTCGATCTGCTGAAAAAAATACGGGAGGTGCTGGACCGGTAGAGGATCATGATCACGCATCCGGCCAGGTCTGCCAGGCAGTGGAGCCCCTTCCGGCAAGGGACGGAGGCTCCCTCTAATAATGAGATCTCCCGTCTGCCCCGATGTTTACGAGTGGCAACGCGGGTATGGGGGATATACCCAACTTTGCTCCCGTCACCTCTTCCCCCGACTCCTCTGTTGCAGTTTCAAAATCTTTCATCGCAGAGGCGCAATGAAAATCTTGAATTATAATACAGCAAGCGATTTCTCAACACCCTCGCCCCTGAGACCCCTCGGATTTCAACTTGTGCAGGTTTAGCTTCTTTTAAGAAAGACCTTCCCCTTGAGGGCGGCATGCACGATCCTTTCCGGTGATGGTCCATGCGCAACAACCAGATCGGGACGTGTTGGCGGCTCTGCTGCCCCGGCAAGCTTATCCCATCCGTCGGGCAGTCCCAGTCCTGAGCCGGTCAGTGCCGCAAGCTTCAGGAATTTTCGTCTGTCCACAGATCACCTCACCTTTCCCCTCGCCAGGGACGCAAAAATGCCGGCACAACAGAGGGAAGCAAAAATGACAAATGCCGTTTTCATGCTGGTCAGAAAGACTGCATAGTTTTCGGGCGTGATGCGGGCGCTGCCTATATGGAGCGCAAAAATGACCATGGCGATTCCCATGGAGAGCATCTGGCCGGTGAGCCGCATGGTGCCGAGGATTGCGGACCCCACGCCGTAGAACCGCTTGTCAATGGAGCTCATAACGGCGTTCGTGTTCGGCGAAGAGAAGAGGGCAAAGCCGAAGCCGAGCAGCATCAATCCCACTATGATGAACCCTAGGTGGGTCTCGCGCCCGATGAGCGTGAACAGGAAAAGGCCGGCTGCTGTAAAGCCCATGCCGACCGAAGCCACGACCCGCGGCTCTATTTTATCAGACAGACGGCCGGCAAAAGGGGAAAAAAGGGCCATGATGACCGGCTGGAAAACGAGGATAAAACCGGCGTGCTGGGGTGTGAAGCCCTTGACGTACTGCAGGTACAGGCTCATCAGGAACGTAACGGCAAAGGTTGCACTGTAGTTGATCAAGGCAGCCAGGTTGGAAAAGGCGAATGCCGCATTGCCGGCGAAAAGACTCATGTTCAGGAGAGGACTTTCGACTTTCATCTCCCGGCGAACGAAAAAAGCCATGCCCATGATCCCGGCGAGAACGAGCCCGATGCCGGAATGTTCCGGCAGGCGAGAGAGTCCATACATGAAAGCCGCGAGCGCACCGCCGTAGACTACGGCGCCTGCCCGGTCGAACTTCTCACCCTGCGAGCCGGCCCACTCTCCCTTCAGTTTGGTCGCGAGCAGAAAAATCACGAGCAGCCCCACAGGAATATTCGTCAAAAAGATGCTCCTCCATCCAAGCTGCTGGGTAAGGAACCCGCCGAGGACAGGGCCGAGCGATAGCCCGAGATAGATGGCGGCAACGTTGATCCCGAGCACCCTTCCGCGCTCGCCCGGCGGGAACACTGACGTCACGATCGCGATGCCCGTGCCGAAGATCATGGCCCCGCCGAAGCCCTCGAGTCATGCGAAAAACAAGGAGGAACGTGGCCGAGGGAGAGAGTGCCAGGAGCAGTGCCGCCAGCGTGTAAATCCTGATGCCGTAGGAAAAAATTCTTTTCCTGCCGTATATGTCGGCGATTCTGCCGAAGGGGACCAAGAACATGGCCGCTGACAGGAGGTAGGACGTCGGGACCCAGCTCATGGCGATCGCGCTCATGTGAAAATCCCGTCCGATTGCAGGCAACGCGATGTTGATCGATGAGACCATGAACGGCGTAAGGAATGAGGCAAGAACGGCAATAAGGAGGGCCGGGCGTTTTACTGCGTCGTCATTCATACAATGAGCCGCCCGGCTTGCAGCAAGTTCCCGGCAGGCGCAACTCCTATCTGAACTTCCCGATGAGGTAGAGGATAAGGCTGACGATAATACTGATGACGATGCTTGTGGCCAGCGGAAAATAGAACGTAACATTTTCCCGCCTGATCAGGATGTCCCCGGGAAGCTTGCCCAGGAACGGGGTTTTCTGGAGCAGGAGCAAAACAAGGCCTATGACGATCAGAACCGCGCCGAGGAGAATCAGCATTTTTGCCATTTGATTCATGGTAAGCTAGGCGGCAAAGAATTCAAGGACCTTGCCGAGCGTCGCGCGCATCTCCTTGCGCGGGATGATCATATCGATCATGCCGTGCTCGAGCTGGAACTCTGCTCGTTGGAAGCCCGCGGGCAGCTGCTGTTTGATCGTCTGCTCGATGACGCGCGGCCCGGCAAACCCGATAAGGCTCTTGGGCTCTGCAACAATGATGTCGCCGAGCATGGCGAAGCTCGCAGTAACGCCGCCGAAGGTCGGGTCCGTTAATACCGAGATGAAGGGAAGCCCGGCCTGGCCGAGACGGGCCACGGCGGCCGATGTCTTTGCCATTTGCATGAGCGAGAGGATGCCCTCTTGCATGCGGGCGCCGCCCGATGACGCGACCGAAACAAAGGGTGTGTGATTTTCAATGGCCCGTTCCACGGCGCGGGCGATCTTCTCGCCAACCACGGAGCCCATGCTGCCGCCCATGAAGTTGAAATCCATGATCACGATCGAAACTTGCTTGCCGCCGATCTTTGCTTCGCCGGAGATGACTGCGTCCTTGAGCCCCGTCTTCTTGCGGCTGCTCTTGAGTTTGTCCCTGTAGTCCTTAAAGGACAGAAAATCCCGGGGGGAAAGGCCGTCCTCCACTTCGAGGAAGCTTCCTTCATCAACAAGATAGGGCAGCCGCTCCGACGCTGAGATGCGGAAATGATAGTCGCATTTGGGACAGACCTTGAAGTTCTTCTCGACTTCTTTGCGGTAAATGATCTCTTTGCAGTTATCGCATTTTACCCAGAGCCCCTCGGGGATCTTCACTTTTTTTGCAGGGGGCTCCGGTGCAGCGCTCTCGGGTCGTTCTTTTTTGAACCAAACCATAATACTCCTTCAAGTGTAACTCTTCCGCACACTGAACTTGGTCAGAAATTATACGTCTTCCCTTCCATCAGGATCTTCACGTTTTTTCTTCCTAATCCCTTCAATTCGCTGATGACCTTCTTTTTATGGACCGGTTTTACATGGTAGATATAGACCGGTACGTCAACGCCGATCTTTGCCCTGGTAAGGTCCTGATGAAGTTGGGCAGGCGTGAAGTGACCGCTCAGGGTGGCGATGCCGTCAAGGTTGTTCGGGAAAGACGTATCAACGATGATCGCCGAAAGGTTTTTGGCCTTCACCGCTTCCTTCCAGAGCCCTTCGTTCGGCCCCGTGTCCGCGCTGTAGAGAAATGACGACTTCCCGTCACTTACGAGGAACCCGACCGCTGGGACAGGGTGGTTCATGGGAATTGCCTTGACTTTCAATCCGGCGATGCTCACCGTCTTGCCGAGCGGCATCGGCGCGTAGGCAAGCACGGGATTCTTCGCAGTCGGGATCCTGGTGAAATCGGGCCAGATGATATCGTTCATCAGGTGTTTCCGGATTGCGTCGAGGACCTTCGGGATGGCATGGATATTTACCGGTTTCCTGATGCGGCCGATAATATTGTCCGCCAGGAACATGACTGACTTGATGTGGTCGAGATGCGTGTGGCTGATGAGGATATCGGTGATCCTGCTCTGCGCTTCGATGCTGAGCGCGGCAGTTATCGTGCCGGCGTCCAGCATCATTACATCGTTGACCAGGAAACCGGGGGGCATGTGGCCGATCGTCTCGGAACCGGAGCAACCCAGAATTTTTACCTTCATTCACCCTCCTCTGCGAATTATGCGGTAGTTGATCCTCTCCGCCTGATTGCTACTTCACCCCGATGAGGTCATACACCACCACGGGATTTTCTTTTCCCTTAACGGTCACGGAATCGAGTTCCTTGGCCTCAACGATGTCCTTGACCTTTTCATAGGTATATTCCGATATGATGATATGATTATTGTACTTTCTTGTCAAGCCTTCTAAGCGTGCGCCGAGGTTCACGTTGTCACCGATCACAGTGTAGTCCATCTTTTTGCCCTCGGCCCCCATGTTGCCGACCACCATGTCGCCCGTATTGATCCCGACCCCGATATCGATGACATACCTTCCTTCGGAGGCCCACTTCGCCTGCAGTTGTTTAAGCTTGGCGATCATGGCCACGGCGCACCGGACTGCGCGTTCCGCATGGTCCGGCTGGCCTATGGGCGCTCCCCAGAGGGCCATGATGGCGTCTCCCACGAACTTATCCAGCGTCCCTTCGTACTCGAACACGATCTCCGTCATTGCGCCCAGGTATTCGTTCAAGAGCGAAACCACTTCCTCGGGCTCGTGCTTCTCGGAAAAGGAGGTAAACCCCCGGATATCGGAAAAGAGCACCGTGATCTCCTTACGGTCTCCACCGAGCTTTGTCTTGCTCGGGTCCCTGATGAGTTCGTCCACGATCCGCTTTGACACATAGCTCGAGAACATTTTGCGGATGTCCCGCGCCCGCCGTTCTTCCATGAAGAACCGGTACGCGGTCTGGCTCGTGTAGCCGAAGAACAGGGCCGAGGCCGGGTAAACCAGGTTGAACCAGATTCCCTTGGCTACGAACAGGTAATAGACAAATCCCAGGTAGCCGGCGAACAGGACAAGGAAAAGAGACGCTCCCGCTTTTGCACCGAGCCGGGGGATCGCAAAACCAAGCACCATCGCAAACAGGACGATAAGCACGGGAACGCTGAATTCTGTATGGTAGAGGAAGTCCCGGTGCAGGATATTATCTACCACGCTGGCGTGCTTTTCGATCCCCGGCATGTTGTTCGAGAACGGCGTGACGCGAAGGTCGAAGATACCCATGGCTGTTGCGCCGATCAGGACGATCTTGTCTTTGAACGTTCCTGCGGGCATTGCCCGGTCGTAAATATCGGCAATTGAATATGTGGGGAACGTCCCGGTCGGGCCGCGGTAATTGATAAGCATTCGTCCATGCTCATCGGTCGGGATGGACGTATCGCCGAAGCTGACCCCTCCCTGGTAATCGAGTGCGAGGTCCTCGCTTTTCAACCCCCGGTAGAGCCGAGCAGCCTGCAGACCGATGGGTGCATAGTAGTCCCCCTGGTATGCGATGGCGAGCATCTCCCAACGGAGCGTACCGTCGTCGTCCGAGACCATATTGATATGCGCGAGTGATTCCGCGACCGAAGAAAACCGGTAAAGCGGCGGCAGCACGATTTCCGCTTTCAATGGTGAAAACGGTTCATCGGCATGTTTAAGAACAGCGTAGGAAGAGAAGGTCATGAAGTCCAGTTTTTTGTCGGTGAAACCCGTTTCCTTGAAGCCGGCTTTCGTGAAATCAAATACCACGGGAAGGATTACCCGACCGCTTCTCCGGATGGCCTGCTGCAGCAGGTCATCGGACTTCGCATTCTCGGCCTCCGTAAAGAATACGTCGAACACGATGACCTTGGCTCCGTCTTCCGTTAAACGGTCTACCACGCGGGCCCACACGGACCGGGGCCAGGGAAAGCGCCCGAGTTTGTTGATACTCTTCTCGTCGATCGCCGCGATGACGGTCTCGGGGCCCGGGGCGATCTTCCCCCGCATCGTGAACCGCATATCGAGGGCCTTCTCTTCCAGCACGTTAAAGAGCCGCGCATTGCTCAGGTAGAACATCGACAATACTGCGGCCACAATCAGTGCTATGATGATACCCGCGCCTTTACCGGCTTTTTGCCTCATCATAACTCCATCGATTCAGGAGAAAGGTCCGGCCTGCATGCCGCCTGCTCTCCCCTGTTTTTCACACCATTTCGCCGAATATTTCCCGCATTTCCAGATAGCGCAGCAGCCGGTCGACCTGGTCCTGGTCCCTGATGTGTATCTTCTCACCGACGACTTCGATGATCCGGACGCTTGCAAGCTTCTCCAGGATCGACCGTGCCTGTGCCGCTTCTATGCCGGCGAGGCCCGCCAGGTCTTCAATGGTCATGCTGAACTCACCGGCTTTTTTCTGTTCCCGCACGTGTTTGGCAAGAATGCTCACGAGACGGCTGGTATTGTCCTTGATCATCAAGGCTTCCATCTGATCGTTGGTTTCACGCAGCCGGTCAGCCAGGCGTTTAATGAACCTTACGGCGATCTCTACATTTCCGCGGATCAGAGCGTCGAATGTTTTGCGGTCGATGACCAGCATTTCGCATTCATCGAGCGTTTCTGCCGAGGCCGAGCGCGGCTTGTCATTCAAGATGGCCATCTCGCCGAGGAACTCCCCCTTTTCGAGGGTGGCGAGGGTCTTTTCCACGCCGCGGATCCGTTTGCTGATCTTGACTCGCCCGGACTGGATGATATACATGTTTTCCCCGACATCACCTTCGTGGAAAAGTACCGTATTCGCAGGAAATTTTCTACCGAATCGTGAAAAAAGCTGCGCCTGAATGTCGCTCATGCATGCCCCCTCTTCAGTGACTGTAAATTCAGTTCTTGTCGAAATGCAAGGAGCCGTTCTCGCAGAGACGCAAAAAACCTTAGCAGATCCGGGATCCCCGTGTAAATTCGACGTTGCGACCTCTGCATCCTTACAAAAGATGCCGTTTCTTCACCGGTTGCCTGGACCAATAGGGTCGATGGGAATATCTTCACCCTTCAGTCCGCGGTGCTTGTCTTCCCTTTTTTAGTTGCCATGTCCTGCAAGCACTCCCTGTTTCAGTGCCCGCGCAAAATTCACTGCGCGCGGCACCAGTTCGGGCGTACCTGAATGCTCTTCGATCACTTTGACGAGCGCGCTTCCAACGATGATCCCGTCCGCGCCCCAGTGGGCGATCTGAGCCGCCTGGTCGGGGGTCGAGATGCCGAAGCCCACGGCAACGGGCTTGTCCGTGGCGGCCTTGATCTTTTTGAGCGATGCTTCGATCGAACTCTGGACCCCGGCCCGTGCGCCGGTCACGCCGGTGAGCGACACGTAATAGACAAACCCCTGGCTGACCTTGCACACGAGCTTGATCCGGTCCCCGGTGCTCGTCGGCGCCAGCAGGAATATCGTGTCCAGCCCCGCTTTCTTTGCAAGCGGCATCAGGAGGCCGGCCTCTTCAGGGGGAAGGTCCGGCAGAATGATGCCATCCAGTCCGGAGGCCACAGCGTCGCGGACAAAACGCTCTTCGCCGTAATGAAAGATCAGGTTGTAGTAGGTCATCAGAATGAGCGGGATCTTGCTGCTCGTGCGAACGTCGGCAACGAGTCCGAGCACGTCGGCAACGCTCGTATGATGCTTAAGCGACCGTATCGCCGCTTTCTGGATCGTCGGCCCGTCAGCCAGAGGATCGGAAAACGGCGCGCCGAGCTCGATGATATCACAGCCTGCCTTTTCCATCTCGAGGATGAGCGTTTTCGTCGTGGCAAGGTCAGGATCTCCTGCCATGACGTAGGGGATGAGGGCGGTCTCGCCTTTTTTTTTCAGCCGATTGAAAGTATTTTTTATTCTCGACATATATCCTCTGATGACCGGATCAGTTTCCCGTTCCGAAATCCGTTTACACCCGCGCTCACGAGTGCAAGGCGCGAGTACAGGGTGCATTCGGCACTACTTACAGCTCCACTCCCTTGATCTTCGCCACCTGCATCACGTCCTTGTCGCCGCGGCCCGAGAGGTTCACGATGACTACCTTGTCCTTGCCGAGGGTGGGCGCCAGTTTCAGGCAATACGCGACTGCGTGCGCGCTTTCCAGCGCCGGGATAATGCCTTCGAGACGCGAGAGAAGGTCGAAGGCCTCCATGGCCTCCTCGTCTATGGCATAGGTGTACTCGATGCGACCGGAATCGTGATAGAACGCATGCTCGGGCCCCACGGCCGCGTAATCCAGACCCGCGGACACGGAATGGGTAAGTTCGATCTGCCCCTGTTCATCCTGGAGGATGAAAGTCTTGGACCCCTGGAGTACGCCGAGCGAACCGCCGGCGAACCGGGCAGCGTGCTTTCCGCGCTCGATCCCGAGGCCCCCTGCTTCGATGCCGTACATCTTTACCGAAGCATCGCCGAGAAACTCATAGAACAGGCCCATGGCGTTCGAACCGCCGCCAACGCAGGCAATCATGGCATCAGGAAGCTTTCCCTCGAACTTCATGATCTGTTTTTTCGCCTCGCGGCCGATCACGGACTGAAAGTCCCGGACCATCATGGGAAAGGGATGGGGACCGAAGACCGTGCCGAGCACGTAATGGGTATTCCCCACATTCGTGATCCAGTCGCGCATGGCCTCGTTGATCGCGTCTTTCAGCGTTTTGCTTCCGAGGTCTACGGGACGCACCGTCGTGCCCAGAAGCTTCATGCGAAAAACGTTCAGGGACTGGCGCGCCACATCTTCGGTGCCCATGTAGACCTCGCAGTCGAGGCCGAACATGGCCGCAGCCGTGGCCGTGGCCACCCCGTGCTGGCCTGCGCCCGTCTCGGCAACGACGCGGGTCTTGCCCATGCGTTTGGCGAGCAAGACCTGGGCCAGGGAGTTATTGATCTTGTGCGCGCCGGTGTGGCAGAGGTCCTCTCGCTTCAAGTAGATCTTTGCGCCGCCTAAATGCTCGGTGAGCCTCTTCGCGAAATAAAGCGGCGTGGGCCTGCCGATGAACTCGCGGTTGTAGAACTCGAGCTCTGCCAGGAACTCTTTGTCCTTCTTCGCAGCAAGATAGGCGGCTTCGAGCTCTGCAAGCGCGGGCATGAGCGTCTCCGGTGCGAACTTGCCGCCGTAGATGCCGTAATGTCCTTTTTTATCCGGCATGCTCATGGCCGCGACGCCCTCCGGACTTCAGAAATAAACTTTTTGATCTTTGCATGGTCTTTGATCCCTTTTTCCTTCTCCACGCCGCCTGCCACGTCGACGCCGTAAGGTTGAACGAGCTTCACTGCCTCTGCCACGTTCTCCGGGTTGAGCCCCCCCGCCAGGATCACTTTGCCGAATGTTTTGGCTACTACGGCCAGGTGCCAGTCGAACGTTTCGCCGGTCCCGCCGTGGACGCCGTCACGGTAGCTGTCGAGAAGGAACGCGCCGACGTGATAGTGCGCCATATGCTTGATGCTTTCCTTATCTTTTACCTGGAAGGCCTTGATCACGCGGCCGCCGAACCGCTGGCAGAACTCCGGGCTTTCATCTCCGTGCAGCTGGATGGCCTGCATGCAGGTGAGCTGCTGGATCTCCTGGATCTTTTCCTCCCGTTCGTTCACGAAAACGCCGACGGGCATGACAAAAGGCGGAAGCTGGGCAATGATCTCAGCCGCCTTTTCCGGGTCAATATAACGCGGGCTCTTTTTGTAGAAATTAAACCCCAGTGCGTCGGCACCGGCATCAGCTGCCGCAAGCGCGTCATCCAGATTGGTGATTCCGCAGATTTTAATTTTTATCATAATTTGTACGATCTGCCACAGAGCACACAGAGAACACGGAGGAAATACCCCCTTCTGTGCTCTCTGTGACCCCTGTGGTTGCAATCATTCCTTTCCCAAGAGTTCCTTCACTTTTTTCTCGACATCCTTCTCCTGCATCAGGCTCTCACCCACCAGGATGGCATCCACCCCTGCCTGCTGCAGTTTCCTCACATCTTCCCGCGTCTTGATCCCGCTCTCGCTCACAATCGTCCGGTCATTGGGGATGTCCTTCGCCAGGTCGAGCGTAGTCTGTAAACTGACGGTGAAGGTCGTCAAGTCCCGGTTATTGATCCCCACAAGCATCGCACCCGCGAGAAGGGATTTGTCCAGCTCCTTGTAGGTATGGGACTCGACCAGCACGTCGAGACCGAGTCGTTTCGCGGTCCCGATATAATCCTGCATCTGACTCTTGTCGAGAGCTGCGGCAATCAGCAGGATCGCGTCAGCCCCTGCTGCCCGCGCTTCGTGGATCTGGTACTCGTCAACGATGAAGTCCTTGCGCAAAAGCGGGAGCCCGACGGTTTTCCGGATCGCACCCAGATATTCGAGCTTTCCTTGAAAAAACTTCTGCTCCGTCAAAACAGAAATGCACGAAGCCCCGGACTTCTCGTAGGTCCTGGCGATCGCGATTGGGTCGAAGTCCTCGCGGATCACGCCTTTCGAAGGAGATGCCTTCTTTACTTCGGCGATGAGCCGGATTCCGGTCCCCGCGGAAAGCGCTTTTCCGAAGCCCCGCACCGAATCGGCATCAGTAGCCCTGGCCTTGATATCTGCGAGAGGGTACCGGCGCTTGGTCTCTGACAGTTCCTCTTTTTTATTCGCGATGATGTCGTCCAAAATCATGGGATACAGGGTCCGGGTCCAGGGTCCAGGGTCCAGGGTCCAGGATTCAGATCGCTTATCTGTCCCTGCCCCCTTGGCCCTGGCCCCTATGCTTTATTCGTAAACGTCTTGAGTTGTTCCAGCTTCCTGATTGCAGAACCCGAGTCAATTGCTTCCGCGGCTATTGTGATGCCCTCGCTGAAGTCATTAGCCCGGCCCGAAGCTACAAGACCGGCAGCAGCATTCAGGAGCACGATATTCCGGCGGGTTCCTTTCTGGCCTTTCAGGACCTCTACCGTAATCGCTGCATTGTCCTTAGCATCCCCGCCTTTAAGGTCTTCCGCCTTGCCGCAGGACATGCCGAAATCAGAAGGATGAATGTAGTAGTCTTTTACTTTCCCGTCTTTGAACTCCGAGACTTTTGTTTTGTCCGTAATCGTGATTTCGTCTAAACCATCCATGCCGTGCACCACGAAGGCATGCCGTGCGCCGAGATTGCCGAGGGCCTGCGCAAGGGAGGAGGTGAGTTCTGCCGCATACACGCCCATGATCTGCGACGTCACTTTCGCCGGATTGGTCAGCGGCCCCAGCACATTGAAGATCGTGCGAATACCGACCTCCCGCCGGGGGCCGATTGCGTATTTCATGGCCAAATGCATCATAGGCGCGAACAGGAAGCCGATGCCCGCTTCTTTCATGCATTCTTCAACCCGATGGGAAGGGATCTCGATGTTGACGCCGAGAGCCTGGAGCACGTCTGCGCTGCCGCTCTTGCTCGAAACCGAACGGTTGCCGTGCTTCGCCACGGTAACTCCTGCGCCGGCGACAACAAACGCAACGGTTGTGGAAATATTGAACGTGTGCGCCATGTCGCCGCCCGTGCCGCAGGTATCGACCTGGTATTTTGCGTCGAGTTTGATCGGCACGGCCTTTTCACGCATGACCCGGGCCGAACCCGTTATCTCCTCAACGGTCTCGCCCTTCATCCGGAGCGCCGTAATGTAGGCGGCAATCTGCGCGTCCGTTGCCTCTCCCTGCATGATCTCGCGCATCACGGCCTCGGCTTCTGCCTCGGTAAGGTTCGTTTTCGCGACGACTTTTGCAATGGCTTCTTTGATCATAAGGACCTCGAACATTGAACCACAGGAGCTTCCCCGGCCCGCGTCATATGCTGATTTTGAACCGAGGCGGGCGCTCACACGGGCTTCGCATCACTGATAAATGCAAAGCCTTGGTTTTAAAACCCGCAAACCTTTTCTGCGTACGCGGCAAAAGCCGCGCCAGCGTTCATCCGTGGTTAGAGATCACAGCTTCAAAAAGTTCCTCAGGAGGTCCTTTCCCACATTCGTCAGGATCGACTCGGGATGGAACTGTACGCCTTCCAGTTTGAACTGTTTATGCCGGACGCCCATGATAAGACCGTCTTCGGTCCAGGCGGAAATTTCGAGTACCGACGGAAGCGTCTCGCGCTTGATGATGAGCGAATGGTAACGCGTCGCTTCGAAGGGGTTCGGCAGACCGGCAAAGATGGTTTTGCCGTCGTGGTGGATCATCGAGGTTTTGCCGTGCATGAGGTAAGGCGCGCGGATCACGTCCCCGCCGAAAGCATCGCCGATGGACTGGTGCCCCAGGCAGACCCCGAGGATCGGGACCTTCCCCGCGAAGTGTTTGATCACGTCGATCGAGACACCGGCCTCCTTGGGCGTGCAGGGACCGGGTGAGATGACGATGCGGTCGGGATTCATCTTCTCTATCTCGGGGATCGTAATCTTGTTGTTCCGGTACACCTTCAGGTCCTGCCCCAGTTCGCCCAGATACTGGACCAGGTTGTAGGTGAAAGAATCGTAATTGTCGATCATTAGTAACATAAAAAAACCTCAAATGCAGTTCAAAGTTCAGTGTTCAAGGTTCATAGTAAAATCACAACAGCCCCGCAAACCTCATTTTTGATTTTCACTCTGAACTCAGAACTGTGAACTCTGAACTATTTCTTAATCTAATCCCTTTTCCGCCATTTCCACGGCGCGCAACATGGCCTTGGCCTTGTTCATCGTCTCCTGGTACTCGGCCGCGGGGTCACTGTCCGCAACCACGCCGCCGCCTGCCTGGATATAGGCTGTGCGGTTTTTGATGACGAGCGTACGGATCGTGATGCAGGTGTCCATGTTGCCCGAAAAGCCGAAGTACCCGACCGCGCCTGCGTAAGGACCCCGCCGCGTGGGCTCAAGCTCGTCGATGATCTCCATGGCCCTGATCTTGGGCGCGCCCGAGACCGTACCCGCCGGGAAACATGCCCGGATTACGTCGTAAGCGTCCCGTTTGCCCGACAGTCTTCCACGCACATTCGATACGATGTGCATCACGTGGGAATAACGCTCGATTACCATGAGTTCGGATACATGAACGCTGCCCGGCTCGCTCACCCGTCCCACATCGTTCCTGCCGAGGTCCACGAGCATGATATGTTCTGCCCGCTCCTTGGGATCGGCAAGCAGTTCTTCGGCAAGAGTGTTGTCCTCTTCTTCGGAAGTCCCGCGCCTTCTCGTGCCGGCGATCGGCCTGAGGTCGATCCGGTCTCCTTCGAGCCGGACCATGACTTCCGGGGAAGCACCTACAACGGTCGCATCACCGCAGCGCAGGAAATACATATAAGGAGAAGGGTTGATAAGCCGCAGTGCACGGTAAATCTCGAAAGGTTCGATGGTAATCTTCGTCTCGAACCGCTGCGACGGCACGACCTGGAAGATGTCGCCGGCCTTGATGAATTCCTTGGCCTTAAGTACGGCCTGCTCATACTGAGGCTGGGTAAAATTCGAAGTAAGCTCATGCTCTTTTGTTTTCGGTTTCCCCTTGAGCTTTGCCCTTGTCCCCTTGACCCCGCTCTTCAGCTTTTTCACGAGCGCATTGACCTTCTTCGTCGCTTCCCTGTACGCGGCCTCTGCCGACCGACCCTTGACGTGGGCGTTCGATACGACCTTGATCATATGGGTCACATTGTCGAAGATGACGAGCGTGTCGGTGATCATGAAAAAAACGTCGGGGAGGTTCAGACCTTCTTTCTCACGGGCCGGGAGTTCCTCGAAGAACCGAACGACATCGTATCCCATAAAACCGACAGCGCCGCCAAAGAACCGCGGCAACGACGGATCGGGTACCGGTTTGTACGCCGAGAGAATTTTCTTTATTACCTCTAACGGATCGTATTCGAATGAATGCTTTGCCGTCTTCCCGTCCCTCGTGATCTCGACGGACCTGCCGTAACTTTTAACGATGACCGACGGGCGGCTGCCGAGAAACGAATAGCGCGCCCACTTTTCTCCGCCCTCCATGCTTTCGAGCAGAAAAGAATGGCGTTTGTCATCGATTTTCAGGAAAGCGGATACCGGTGTTTCCCTGTCCGCCAGGATCTCGCGGTACACCGGGATGAGATTGCCTTTTTTCGCCTTTTGCTTGAACTCTTCGAGGGGGGGCTGAAACATAAAACTCCTTGCAAAATAAGAAGATTATGTACTATACCAGATAGTTTCAAGGAGTGTCAATCAGAATGTCTATCGAGGGCGGGGCAAAACCTTATGGGGAGGCACTTCCCGACACTTCGCCGCGTACGTGAGCTGCCGTCCTTGTTCTTCCTACAGAGAGTCCCCTGCGTACTTCCGACAGCCTACTTCCTATTCGCCTGCTACCACGCTACTTTGTTTCTACCGTCTTCCTTGGCGCGGTACAGTGCAGAGTCGGCCGCATTCAGTATTTTCTCCACCGACTCGTCACCCATAAACTCGGCAACTCCTATGCTTACGGTCCCACCGGCGGGAGGTCGTCCGTCGCCGACGGGTATTTTGATATCAGCCGTGACTTTTCGGATACGCTCGGCAATGACAAGCGCACCTTTGATTGAAGTGTTCGGCAGCACGACACAGAATTCTTCTCCGCCATACCGGCCCGCAATATCCGCTGATCGGATCTGGTTGTTGAGCATCGAGGAAAACGCTTTCAGCAGTTCGTCCCCTTGTAAATGTCCGTACGTGTCATTGAAGGACTTGAACTTGTCAAGATCGAGAATAATAACGGAAAGCGATGTATGATACCGCTCTGCCCGGTCTCTTTCCTGCTTCAGACGTTCCATTAAGTGGCGCCGGTTGGCCAGTCCGGTCAGACCGTCCACCTGGGCGAGCTCCAGAGTCTTTTCGTATAACCTGGCGTTTTCAACGGCCACGCCAACTTGACTGCCGATCGTCTCCAGCAGGGCTTCATCCTCGTCGGTGAACTGATCTTTTTTCTCGCCGTACACGGCAAGGGCGCCGAGCACTCCGCCCCTGGCCCGTATCGGTACGACCAGGGCTGACCATACGTTTTCCCGGTCCAGCCCCGGCACCGGCGCAGATTCCTCATCGTCTCCACCCGAAACCCTGATGGGGCTGTTCTTCAGGATCACGTCCCCTACGCACCCCTGCCCCTTATCAACGACCTGGCAGAGCGATTCATCGGACAAGCCCCGATGGCCTCTCAGCAAGAGCGTTTTGCTGTCATGACCGAGCAGGACGATTGTTCCCTTTCCCACGCCCATGCTGTCAAGCACCCGCTCGAGTACGTTCGGCAGCACCTTGTCCAGATCGAGGGACTTGCTGATGGTATCGACCACATCGAACAGGACCGTGAGTTCTTTAACCCTGTTTGCTGCGAGTTTTTCAAGGTTGCTCCGCCAGTTCGTTATTTCGTCAGCCAGCACATTGAACGAAGTGGCGAGATAGCCTATCTCGTCGGTTCCTTTCTCCTCGGCCCTTACCGCCAAGTCGCCGGTGGCAAGCCTGACCGCGGCAGTGGAAACGGACTTGATGCGCCTCGTAAAAAGGGAATGAAAAAGAATATAAATGGAAAAGCCGATCAGGACGGAAACGATGCCGGCGATACCCAAATTTGCCAGACCCCGCTTTCTGATCTCGGAATTGACCGAACTGATGTTCAGGCTGATGAAGAGGGCGCCTGCGGTTCCTCTGTCCGTATTTATGGGCAGCACGAGGCAATAGAGCTCATCGAGCGGATCATAATACACGGAATAGCCTCCCCCTAAGGCCTTCTCGATCGCAGCGATGTCGTCCTTGCTCATGTCTCCGTTATCCCATGCGGAAGGTTCTTTGCCGATCCACGTCTTTTTATTGCTAGCCGCCACCTGACCGTTTTTTTTAAACAGCACGATGCTCTCGATATCCGGCTCGGCGGCCCTCTCAACGATCATCCGCTGGAGTGCTGCTGAATCATTTTTCTGAAGAGCCGACTCTGCGGGCTTTTTCATATCCTCGCCGATACGCAAAAGCTGTATTTGCGAGTTTTGGAAGAACGTATCGCGTTCATGAACATAATTATGAAAAGCAAAAAATGAGTTGACGATAACGACTGGCAGGCTGACGATGAGGGCAATCTTGACGCTCATGGAAGAGCGGAGTTTAAGGACTATTCTTTTGGGCACAGGGGCCATATCCTTTCGCGGCAATCCGCGATTCATTGTCCGATACTACTTATCGGATGATATCGGAGAAAATAGAGCGGGCATACCTCCCTCAGTTGAATGCCACTGAAACGAGGAAGCTGGTTCTGTGCCCGTGACTTCTACCTGTTTCTCTTGAAGCAGACGTCCTGCACCAGCGACCCATCTCTCAGGCTGAAGCCAAGCGCTGCGCGATCTGCTGCTTGCGACCAACGCACAGTGCATCGGCGTTCCCTCTCTACTCATTGTTCAGATGTCCAATTCCGCGAACTCCGCCCGTTCCTTGATGAAGACGAAGCGCGCTTTCGGATCTTTTCCCATGAGCCGCTCGAAAACATCGCCGGTGGCCTTATGGTCTACGACCTGTACCTTCATCAGCGTGCGGGTCTTGGGGTTCATAGTCGTCTCTTTAAGTGTTTCGGGATTCATTTCTCCGAGACCCTTGAAACGTCCCACCTCATACTTTTTCCCGTTCAGTTTGGCGAGAATCTTCTCCTTCTCCATCTCATCCATTGCATAAAAAACCTCTTTGCCCGCCTCGATCTTAAAGAGCGGCGGCATGGCGAGGTACACGTGCCCGTGGTTGATGAGTTCCGGCATATATCGGTAGATGAAGGTAAGGAGCAGCACGCTGATGTGCGCGCCATCCACGTCCGCATCGGTCATGAGAATCACGCGGTCGTACCGCAATTTGCCGAGGTCGAAGTGGGCCCCCACGCCGCAGCCGAGCGTGGCGAGCAGGTTTTTGATCTCATTATTAGTCTGGATCTTTTCGAGGGACGAGACCTGTTCCACGTTCAGGATTTTACCCCGGAGCGATAGAACGGCCTGTGTCTTTCTGTCCCGGGCCATCTTGGCGGACCCACCTGCCGAGTCTCCTTCCACAACAAAGACTTCCGTCTCTTCCACTTTGTTGGACGAGCAGTCGGCGAGCTTCCCCGGCAGGTTGAGCTTGAGCGATGACAGCTTCCGGGTGACGTTGTCCTTGGCGGCGCGCGATGCCATACGCGCCTCGGCAGCCAAAAGCACGCGTTTCACGACGGCATCGGACATGGTCGGGTTCGCGAGCAAGTAGGCCTCGCAGGCGTTCTTGACCGAAGCCTCGATGGGTGAGGAGATCTCAGGGTTATTGAGTTTTTCCTTCGTCTGGCCCTGGAACTGGGGGTTCTTGACCAAGATACTCACGATGCCGTAGAGGCCCTCGTACACATCCTCGGGTGCAATCGTCTTGATGTTTTTCGGAACCAGGTTCTTGCGCTCTGCATAGGCGCGCACTGCCTTGGTGAGCCCTGCCCTGACCGCCAGTTCGTGCGTCCCGCCGTCCGAAGTGTTGATCGAGTTGGCGTAGGAGTGGATTTCCATGTCCGTGGCAAGGGTCCAGTGCATGGCGCACTCGATCTTGAAATCGTCCTCTTTCTCAAAGTAGAACGGCTCGGGGTTCACGACCGTGGTCCCCGAGACAATCCGCTTGATGTAGTCCTGGATGCCGTTGTCGTACTTGAACGTGACCGGCTTCTCCTTGTCGCGTTCGTTCTCGATCGTGATTTTGAGCCCCTTGTTCAGGAACGCCTTGCTTTCGCTCACATCGACGATGTTTTTGTAGTTGAAGTGAGTTTTGGAGAAGATGTCGGTATCAGGCAAAAAATAAATCTGGGTCCCGTGCGCCTTGGTCGGTTTCCCCTTCTTGAGATTGCCCTTGGGTTTGCCCCGTGAAAACTCCTGCGTCCATTCGTAGCCGTCCCGCCAGACCGTGGCAACGAAGACCTCGGCAAGGGCGTTCACGACTGACGCGCCGACTCCGTGGAGACCTCCGGAAGATTTATATGCCGTGTGGTCGAATTTACCGCCTGCGTGGAGCGTGCAGAGAATTGTCTCGATAGCTGGTCGTTTGGTCTTGGGGTGGATGTCCACCGGAATGCCGCGTCCGTTGTCCGTCACCGTCACTCCGCCGTCCTTCTCGATCCTGACCGTAATGGCCGTGCAGTATCCATTCAGAGCTTCATCGACCGCGTTGTCGAGCACCTCCCAGACGAGGTGATGCAGCCCGCGCGCATCCGTTGAACCGATGTACATGGCCGGCCGTTTGCGGACCGGCTCAAGCCCTTCGAGTACAGTGATATCTTTTGCAGTATATGTCGCTGCCAAAATTGACCTCCAACTCTTCAGATGACAGGTGACAGGCTATCAGAGACCAGACGGAGGCAACACCAGGCGGTGTTGTATCTGTCTTCTGTCTTTCGGGGCAGATTATAAATCAGGCGGGACGATAATGCAACATGAAGTTTAATTGCGGCATTATCGGGCGCAGGGCAAAAAAAAAGGAGAGGCTCGAAAGCCTCTCCCTTGAGTTTCCCTACAGAAATGTCCCTAGACTTGTTCGCCGTGAGGCGTGGCGAAAGACGAGGCACGGCGGGCCGCCATATCCATAAGCACGCGCTCGCCGCCAAATGCTCCCTGCTCGTACTTGCGAATTTTCAGTTTATCCCGCGCGGTATCGATGAGCTTGAGGGCCAGTTCCAGGATCTTTGCCCCATCTTCTTCGAAGTAGAACCCCGCGCCCAGCATTTCCCACCACTTGTTCTCCATCATGTCCTTCATGACCTTGCTGGCGCTGACCGGTGAACTGGCGCCGAAGATGATCGGTACTCCGGAAGCAGCAAAATATAAGCCGATGGCGATGGCTTTTTCGCTCATCCATTCCGGCGCGATACCCACTGCCGGGAGACCGCCGATATCGTCGCCGAGACCGCCTTCGTTGGCGATTTTAGACGCAATCGTCAGAATACGCGAGTTGTCTACGCAGGAGCCCAGGTGAAGCACGGGCGGGATGCCGATGGCCTCGCAGACTTCGCGAAGGCCGGGGCCTGCGTTTTCAATCGCGTTCTCCGCAGTCATATACCCTGCTTTGGCGGAAGCGTGCGCCGAGCAGCCGGTCTGGACCACGAGCACGTCTCTTTTGATAAGCTCGCGGGTCAAGAAATTATGCAGACTGTCCTGGGTGATCCTGGGGTTGTTGCAGCCGGCGAGGCCCACGACGCCGCGGATACGGCCGGCGATAATGGCGTCATTCAGCGGCCGGTAGGAAGCCCGGTACTGCCCGCCCTGCATGTACTCAATGTACTCGTCGGAAAACCCGGCGATCGCATCGTGAACCTGGACGTTCGCGGGAGCGACTTCTGATTGTTTGCGGTTCGGGTAATTATCCGCCGCAAGACGGACGACCTTCTTGGCGATATCCAGTCCATGGTGCTCATCATATTCAATATGGACCGCGTCCATCATTTTGCCCTTGGGTGTTGTCGTGATGATCTTGGTATGATAATGTTTCGCGAGTTGGGAGATGGCCGGCATGATACACTGCACGTCCACTACCATGGCCTCGACCATGCCCGTGATCAGGCCCAGTTCCTGCTGAAGGAAGCCGCCGGCAGTGGCGATGCCGTGACGCACGAGGATCTCGTTCGCGGTGCAGCACATCCCGACGAGGTTCAGCCCCTTGGCGCCCTTGGATTTTGCATAGGCGATCATCTCGGGGTCTTCCGTGGCAACCACGAGCATCTCGGCAAAGGATGGTTCATGACCATGTACCACGACGTTCACATAATCCTTCTTGAACACATCGAGACTTGCCCGGGCCTTGACCGGCTTGGGCGTGCCGAAGAGAATGTCCGCAATGTCGGTGCCCATCATCGAACCGCCCCATCCGTCGGCGAGTGCTGTACGCATGGCGCCGAGCATGATATTGTTCGGTTCCTGGTCAACGCCCATCGTTGTCCGGTGCATCATCTCAACGACTTCACGGTCGATCGCGCGCGGGGCGATACCGAGCTTTTTCCATATTTCCTGGCGTTTTTTTGGGAGCCCGGGACAAGTACGCGAGTTCACCCCGCTGCTGTCCGAACTGTTCGAGATACTTGAGTGCAACTTTTTCGGCGACCTCATTCGTTGATTTGCCTTCAACATCGATACCGAGGTCCCCCGCTACGCGGTTCAGTTTGCGTACGTCCTTGATCTGGAAATCCTTGGCTTCCCCGCGTGCTACTGCCAGGAGGGTGTTGGCGAGGTCTCTTGCATGGTCCGAATGCGCCGCCGTACCGCCTGCAACCATCCGGGCAAAATTTCTCGCAGCAACAACCGGCAGCGTTGCGCCGCATACCCCTTCAGCCTCCTCTTCTTTTCCCGTCAGGCGGCAGGGGCCCATGTGGCACATCTTGCAACAGGCGCCCGAGTGGCCGATGGGGCATTGCTTCATCTTTTCGGCACGATCAAACGCCGTCTTGTAGCCCTTGTCTGCGGCCGTCTTCAACAAAACTTGCGCAGCAGGGTCAACCGATTTTAGATTCTCTTTCTTCTCCATAATCGCTTTAAAACTCCTCTCAAAAAGGAGGCGGGGGCCCCCTGGATTTTTAAGCCAGACGGCATTATACAAAAATTTAAAAAAAATTGCTACTAGAAGTTACGTTTTTTATCCCCACCTGCATATCTATGGATAGGGAAAGTATGTATACGGTAATTTTAGTTACTTTCTTGTATCCGACCTCTGAAATGCCCCTTCGTTCACGACCATGACTTGGGCTACTGCTGAACGCGAAAGCAGGCCTTGATGCATGGTGGCAAGGAGCACTGTGCTCGAGATGCCGTAGGGCATGGTTGACCCGGCTTTTACCGGATTAAATGAGCCGGCAGTTATTTTCCCGGCCTTCACTTTTTTAACGGCAGTAATGATGTCTTTCTCCTCAAGCACTTTTGTCTTGCTCATGGCAGCTGATATTTCCAAAGTTATCGCAATCCCGTCTTTCACCTGTTCTGCAGGCTGCTGAGCCCGGGCAACGGTCTTCATCGTGCCATAGGTATTCACAATGGTACCATGCTTTTCGTAGAAAGCAGCCATGGGAAGGACTATATCCGCTTTTTCCGCGAGAGGTGTCATATGGCTTGCCTGGACGATTAAAAAGTCGGACTTGAAGTCCGTATGAGCCATACTACCGACAAGATGGAGTGCTTTCATACCGGATTTCATGTCCCGGTAGTTTTTGCCGGTTTTTTTCACTTTAGCTGCACCCGGCCCTTGATCAGGCATGCATCCCATGCGGAGCACTCCCAGGGCGTTCGCTTCAAGCATCAGCGGCAAAATACCTGCGTTTTTCAAGAGCGCCAGGTTCAGGGCCTGCTGTGATGCCTCCCCATTTGCTGCGATACCTGACCCGATTACCACCACTGCATGCTGAGCTGTCGCAAAAGCTTTTGCGGCATTCGAAATCGACTCTATTGACACACCGGATTCCGACGCGGCAGCATCAACCGTGACGAGTGATTTTTTCAGGGCATCCATCCCTTTGGCTGAAGAAACCGCCCCCTCTGCAAGCACGGCGCTCATGAGCCCGGCAAGGAGGGCGGAATCGGTCCCTGCTTTGAGCTGAAGATGCATTGCGTTCTGATGGGAAGCCAGTTCGATCCGATCGGGGTTCACGACGATGATCTTGGCCCCTGCCTGCGCCCGTCTGCGGATCATGACATCCACTTCCTGGAGGGCCTGCTTTTTCTGAGACGGGTCGGCGCCGATCAGGACAACCAGGTCCGCAGACTTGAGGTCAGCCTGGGCAGCGATACCCGCGCCGCCATCACCGAACGTCGAACGAAGCGCCGAGATCAACCCCTCTGCATATGCAGAGGCCGGCGTGTCGATGTTTGCGCTTCCTGTAACTTCCCGGGCAAGTTCCTGCACGGCGAATGCTTCTTCGTTCGTAAGCGATCCCGCGGCGATAAAGCCTGCGTCACTGCCCGCCTTTTTCAGTGCATCGGCCGCGATTGTGACGGCCTCTTCCCAGGTCGTGGGCACGAGTTTGTCTCCCTGCTTCTTCATCGGCGTGATGATGCGGTTTGCTGCATGGAGTGCCTCGAAGCCGAAACGTCCGATGGCGCAGATGTAGCCATTGTCTTCCTTGGCGTTCACCTTCACGATCTTGCCTTCTTTGCTGCCGGTAACCACGCTGCAGGCGGAACCGCAGACAGTACAGACCGAGTCCTGCTTCGCGAGGTCCCACTCCCGGCCATGCTGCCACCGGTCATGTTCCATGATCGAATTCACCGGACAGGCGTCCAGGCAGGACCCGCAGAAGGTGCAGCCGGACTCGTGGAGCGGTTTGCCCAGCGCCGTCGAAACCTTGGTCGTTATGCCGCGTCCCATGAAATCGAGTACGTTCGTGCCCTGCTCCTTGCAGACCCGGACGCACCGGCCGCAAAGGACGCAATAGTTGTTATCGATCGTAATGAAGGGGCTCCGGTCGTTCAGCTCATAATTGAAGCTCTTGCGGCCGAAGGACGACTCACGGATGCCGAGGTCTGCGGCGTAGCGCTGAAGATCGCAACTGCCCGCCTTGGGACAGGTCATACAGTCCAGAGGATGGAAGGAAAGCACCAGATCGGTCACGAACTTCCTGATCTCCTCAACCTTGGGCGTCCTGGTCTGGACCTTCATGCCTTCCTTGGTCCGGGTCGTGCAGCCCGTCACGGGGGTCTTCATACCCTCGATCTCCACCATGCACATCCGGCAGGCGCCCACACCGCGCAGTTCCTTGATGTGGCACAGGTTCGGGATGTGCACACCCACGGTTGCTGCAGCATCCACCAGGGTCATTCCCTCGGGAACAGATACAACCTTGCCGTCAATTTCCATGTTAACCATCTTGTTCATGCTATCCTCCGGATCGTTGAAAGGTTATCGAGATACTTCAAAACACTCATCTTCATAGGCATATGCAGGTTTTGGTGCCGGGACATGGCGCATGTCCTTCACCGGCA